>CABHOV010000030.1 GCA_902168185.1 uncultured Bacteroides sp. | reverse complement strand
AACGACATGGTATATCCGCCACCCGCACGGAAGTTGAAGTTGTGTACTTTACCAACCATATCGCTGGGCGCCAGCCAGGCTTCCAACGCTTTTGCATTCGAGAATGCTTCGAATACTTTCTCTACCGGGGCGTGAATGATTCGGGAGTTTTTTGTTGTTTGTGGCATAGCGATGTTTTTAACATAATAAGTAAAAAAGTATACCGGATCAGTCTGCTCGAAATGACGGTACAGGTAAGGCGAAAAAGGGATTTTCAAATGGTGACGTGTGCTTCACGAAGCATCAGAGTCCCGGAGGCCGGTGACTCTGTTAGGGGCGGTACATTTTGATAACGGATATATAGATTTGTAAAAAGGTCTAAATTGCTAATGCAAATTGAAGTAAGGAATTTGCATAGGCTCGCATACATCAGAGTCCCGGGAGACCGGTGACTCTGATGGGGCGTAAGAATTCGTTTTAAAGTCGGCCGTCATTCTCCGGGTGTTGTAAGCAGTTTGCTCAGTGATATAACCAGAAAGCTGCTATTGCTCCATTTAAATTGTCTAACTTTTTCTTTGTTAGTTTATCAAGAAGATAGTAAGTGTCGAACTTATTATCTTGATATAGAATGTACTTCCCATTTAAGGAGTATGAGGCATTTTTTCCTTTTGCAATTAAAGATTTATCTCCTGTTTGCATATCAAATTCGTAAATTCTATTATTTCCACCAACGAACATTCTAGTATCCATATCTTCTAATAGAATCTTGTCTAAGGTTGGCGAAATTTGTGGGTGGCAGAAGCCATATAGATAGTCAATTCGGGAGCTATCGGCATTCCTTTCACTTAGATTTTTATCTGTACTCCAGGCTATTTTATTGTTTTTATAAAGTCTTACCCAGTTGCCATTTACATTGAGTTCATATTCAGAAAAAAAGAATTGGCGAGTCGCTATATGTTTTTCTTCAAACTCAGGTTTCATTAAGATAGGATAGGAACTGATCTTTTTAAATACATGACTTTTGAATTTTTGGGTTATCAACTTTCCTCGGATTTGGAAATAGCATACTAAACTATCGTCTTTTAAATCATATCCTACGAGTTTACCAAACGCATCCCCCGAAAGTTTTTGTGTTTGATTAGCAGTTAAGTCTAATAAATTTAAAGCTTCGTTGTTTCCCTGATATAACAAAATTTGTGAATGCAGAATTAGGTTGAAGCTTAGGGAAATTAATAGACAAAAAAAGTATCGCATAGAGTTTCAATTTTTATGGGGTTACGATTATGGCTAGCAATGCCAAAGTACAAAAACTTTTTGGTCCAAGCCGTCACTCTCCGCGGAACGCAAACGAAGTCCTCCGTGACAAGATTCTCCTATAACCCCATCAGAGTCACCGGCCTCCGGGACTCTGATGTTCTGAGAAGTAATCACTGAATGGAAATATAGGTTAACTATTTCTTGCCAACTTCTTCTGCTTACGCCATTGTCATGTGGTATTAGGATTTTGTAACGACTATATATTAATTCCCATCAGAGTCACCGGCTTCCGGGACTCTGATGTTCTGAGACGCAATCATCGAATGGAAATATAGGTTAACTATTCTTGCTTGCCTTCTTCTGCTTGCGCCATTGCCACGGTGGTGTTGGATTTTGCAACGACCATATTTTACGGTGATGACTTTTTGCCTGATGCTCAAGCTCGGCCCAGTGTTGCGTGTTGTCGTATTGTTTATAGTGCCACGCCAGACCTGCGCGCAATAGCGATTCATTTACATTGGTGGTGTCTACTTTTACGATGGCAACGGTGCGGCCATAGCGATCTTTTTTGGTGGGTACTACCGTTACCGATTTACCTGCGATGAGGTTGGATATATACTCTTTTGCTACGTTGCCGAAGTCTTGTCCTTTTTCGGGGCAGTCTACACCGTGCAGACGAATTCGTTTTTTCTGGTGGTTGTTTAACAGAATCGTGAAGGTGTCGCCATCGGCTATCTTTACTACTTTGCCCGTGAGGGTTTGTGCGTGCAGTAGAACATGGACAAAAAACAGGAGTGTGAATAAAAGGACTATGCGCATTGGGCTGCTAAACTATACATAATAAATAAACGAATGGTGACGATTTTATTTTATAGCCTATTGTTTTTGTTTTAGAAGCTCGCTATATATTTCGGTGGCGAGTTGAGTTAGTTGTTTTTCACGTTGTGTGATGTTGGTTAAGTCGAGGGTTTCACTTTGCCGGGTGAGGTTGTAATATAGGTTGAGGATGGCATCATTCTCTGTGTCGAGGCCGATGAGGTTGAGAATGGTTTCGCTTAGGTGCAAGTGATAATCGCCAGCACCAAGCCCAAGTGTATTTAGCCCGTTGATAAGTTTGTTGCTGACGAGGTCGTCTTTGATGAGAGAAAGAATTAGGCTGGCATTTTGATTCTCCTGCATAAATGTTGGCTACTTTTTGTTTTACTGTGCAATGGTAGTCACTATTTCTTTCTTCCGAGAATAGCGTATTACGTAATAGAAATTAAGTGATATGCAATTTTTGTGAGGTAATACGAAATTTTAATTGCGTGGTATGTAATCAACATTGGAATTACGAAAAAGTAAAAATAAACTACTGTAGATATTTTGAGCCAGTAAAGACACTCTAGTCGCTGTCTTATTACTTTATTTAAATATAGTATATTTTGGAAATGTGGAATGTATCATATATTTTAGTAATGATTCCTTGCCTCACCTGATCCAATCCGATCGTAGCCCACTAGGAATCATAATATGATGTTTGGTGATTTCTCTTAGCGATGCTAGTAAGTGACATCATCATACTTTATATACGTGATTTGGTAATCCAACTGCAATTTAAATTTGATGCAAAAATGAGCACTCAAGCTAAAAATAGTGTTAACACACTGGCGAAAATGACAATTCATATTGATGGTCATTGGTCTGCAATGGACTATGCAATTCTATTTGATTCGATCGAACGCGTTTATAATTATTATACTGTGCTGGAATATATATTAGCTGCTTACGAAGAGCAAAGTAACGCGCTTGGTGTAGACTCTGTTCAGCATAATTTTCCGTTGTTTTTATCCTTAAGAGACGAATTAAAGTCAAATGCTATCAAGACTTTGTCATATCCTTTCGATAGTGAACACCAGATTAATGTGAATTACTGGTTTAGCAGCAACCCTGTTCCGTTGATGGTAAATAAAATTCAATATGCCTCGCCTGGGGCAATTGATTTTGTTGGCATAGGGAAAGTGTTTGAAATAATACGCGATATTGTCTTTCACTGTTTCCCTAACCAGGATAAGAAACTAGATCTTCAGATCAAGGAGCAAGAAATTATAGCTAAGAAAATTATCAATTTAAAAAATATGGGCTTGTCTAATGTGGAGGTTCAAAACATAATCGGCTTGGAATATGGTCATATTGATAGATTTAGAAAACTGACAGAAGTTAATAAGATAAGCAATGTTGAAATAATGCAGTCAAATTGATGCAATGACGTTGAGTAGTAGTATAATAATCAAAGTTAGAGTATAAAAATATTCTTTGGTAGGATTTGAATATATAGTAAATGGATTATGCTGAAAAGGCTCTGACGGACTCAGATAAAAGCATAATTTTTATAAAAGAATTCGTAAGTATCAATGTATTAAGAAAATGAGAGTAAGGACCATTGAACAGGAGTTGGAGGCAATTGATAGGTTTGAGATTGCAGCGAAAGAAAACATTGCTACCCTTGAACAGAAGGCGCGGGGCTATATCACCTCTGCTTGGATTTTTGTTGCTGGAGGGACTGCATCACTACTCTTCCCAATAATATCGAATGCTTGCGGCTATGGATATGGCAATCTGAATTTATTAGGCGACTACGCTGGTGGAATGGTTGCGTCCTCATGGACATTGGCTGGAGTGTTTTTTATATATGTCGCATTTCTTGGTCAAAAGATCCAGCTTGAGCAACAACAGATAGAAATACGACACGCTAAGGGACAGACAGTTATCACTAGATTAGAACTTGCTGAGCAGCGGTTCGAGAATACTTTCTTCTCATTGCTTCAATTTCAGAACGAGATTTTAAACCTCATGGACTTTAAAATAAAAGGGAAGGAAGTGTCAAGGGGACGCGATGTTTTCAGGACGTACTATAGACAATTGCGTGAACGTTGTTTATTGATGAAGAGGGAATTGTATATAACTCGTAAAGGCTTAGATCCATACGTGACAATTGAGAGAGGAGATTATAAAAATGAGAAGTTATCTTTCGAGAATATAATTTTAGCGTAAGTTGAAGTATACGAAAAAAGGGAGGGTGATTTAGGACACTATTTCAGAAATTTATATACCATTGTTGAGTATATAGTCGGATCTTCTGAAATCATTAATAAAGGCAAATACTTCAATATTTTGTTTGGTATTTTGTCTTCGTTTGAATTGATTCATTTGTACTATTATGCGAAATCCAAAAAGGCCCCAACTAATTTGGCTACTATTATTAAAGAATATAGAATACTTGATGCCATGCCAAAAAAACTAATGATAGACAGAGCTCATGAGTCCATTGCCTATGGCATTTAATCTATGATAATATAGCCACTGATTTTTATAAGCAACGTTACTAGAATCGGGGCTAAGTGAAATTGAATGGTTTACCTATGATCTTTAAAGATTTTGGCGGATCGAAAGCCACCATCTAAAAATAAACACATCCATAGTTTCTCGTTAGTGTATAATGACATGTGCAGGAAAGACTTACATGTCAAATGCGAATTGTTTTCCAATGAATTCGTCAAACCTTTTGCACTCCTTAATGAAGAGTGTATACATTGAGTTAGATTGAATAGAGGACTCGTTGTATTCTGCAAAGAGTACTATGTAATTTATATACATTAACCTAACCCTAATTTTAAGTAGAGCGTATTCATCGGTTGTTAACTCCTTTTCGTTGTCTTTAAGCAGGCAAATAAAATCATCAAGTTGAACTATGCAGGTAATTATATATGAGTATTTATTGTCGAGTTTCGGGTGTCCATATATACCTTTATGGATTAGCTTTTTAATGTATTGATAACAATCGACCCCATTTAGATTGTCGATGCGAATATTTTCGAAGTCAGCCTTTATATCGTTAAGAATACTGTAGAGGAATTTAAATCGCTCTTGTCTTTTCGAATCTGAGATTGCCTGCAGCTGTAGCAATATTGTATAAATGAGTGCAGTAAACCCTAGTCCAGAAAAAAGAGCATTTACACTGCCAAAAGTGTCGCCAAATAGACCACTGCTATTTAACGACCCCAGTATAAGTGGTACAATAAACCCAAGTATAAACCATAAAAGAGATACGATTGCAAATGTAATCCCCAATATTAAGTAGTAGTGTTTAACGGTATTTTTCAAAATAAGCAGGGTGTTATTGCTAGAATGTATCATACGAACTAATTGAAATATAGTATATATTATAACGAGCCCCTAATTTGGATGCACCTGACGGGCTTTTGCAGTTTGTTATAGCTCTGTGAATTAGATGCGGGATTAGCTTCGGAAAGTAATTAACGTGTTTGGGAAGAAAGATTTGGCCGTTGGGAAACTTTAATAGATAAATTTTAAATGAGTCTTCATATTGATTAAAAGTCGGTGAGATTAAAAATGAATTTTAATAAAACATCTGCTAAACCCTATGGCTAAATCAAGATTTGCTGTTTGTTTATTTCAAGAAGAGTTTGTGAACTTAAAATCCGCGGAGCTTATTACTGGAGAAGATTTACATTTGGTGAAAACATCGAAAATACCTGGATTAGAATTTATGGTTTACCAGAGGCAATCAAATCCTCATGAAGCTGATTGGATAAATATTGTCGGGACTTTTTGTGAGCTAGATACAAAGTACATTAACTCCTCTTCTGCAGGAGCAATTTTAATTATTAAAGTAAAAAATAGACTATTTGGCTGTTGCTTTGGTAGCTCCGTTTCAAATGTAAATAGGAGCAGTATTGTAAGTGATTTCGGATTAGCGTGTGCCTTTCAAAGAATGATAAAAAATCAAACTAAAACAATAGGTTCATTTACCTTGACTTCTAATCCAATCACGAATAATCGAAGTTCAGCTATACCTACAACTAAGGCAGGCTTTAATCTAGATACTTTTTTAGAAAATATTACAGAGTTAAGTGGTTTTATTTCGGCTGAAAATAATCGTAAGAATTTAATAAAAGGAAAAGAATTCTACTCATCTCCTTTGCCATCTTCTATAAAGAAGATACATGAATTATGTGTTCAATTGCTAGTTGATTATTTGTTAGCAATTAACAACAACGAATTCAAAAGATTAACTTCCGCGCGAAAAATTAAAGACAGAAAGGAAATTGACGAACTGAATAAGGAATTATGTAAAAGTCTCAATAATCTGGACGAAGACGTTCATCTTGTTGACTTTGAGACATTGGACGAATCTAGTAATTATAAGTTTTCTTTAAAAGGTAATTCTTTTTTGGACTTGACTATTAATGATTTTTATTCTGAATTTAAGAAAAAACGTGAGATTGAATTTCCGTACTTAAAGAGTCAGCATATACTTGTCTCAGACTCGAATGATACCATCATTTCAAGATGGCCTCTCTATAAGTGCTTATTTATGGAGATTGATTATGGTGTAAACAAAGCTATAATTTATAGAGGTGTTTGGTATGAAATACAAAATCAATACCTACAATCTTTGCGATCATTCATTGACGGTTTTGAAATAGATAATGCAAGTGATTTGCTTCCTGAATGGGATGGACATGAGCGGGAAGATGCATACAATTTGAAAGCAGCTGAATTTATAAACGGACAATGCTGGGATAAAATATTATATACACATGCGGATTATGATTATGGGATTGAATTCTGTGATGTCTTATCGGATGATTATATCATACATATAAAGCGAGGCAATAAATCATCTTTAAATAGCCACTTGCTTTTGCAGACTGCTGTTTCTGCGAAGCTTTATAAAGAGGACGTAGAGATAAGGAAATGGATTTATAAGACATCGAAAAAAAAATTTGGCAGTTGTTTCCATTTGAAAAAGAATGGCTCACTTAAAAATGATGAGACAAAATATTTAATACTTCTCTTAAGAAATGATGGCTTGAGGCTTTCTGAATCTTTACCATTTTTTAGCTTAATAAGCTTCAATATGGTTATTAAGCAGATTGAACAGATGGGATTGACGGTTAAAGTTGGTAGCATCTAATTATCACCAAATGTTTGTAGTTTGGTTGCTAAAGCTTTCCCGTTAGTTAATTTCCCTTTGTTTGAACCTCAATCAGGTAGCTATATTCCTAAGGCTCATTTAGGAACTTGGTACATTATTTATCTACCTCACGTTGGCACATCTTATCACACCATAATCCTAGATGTCTCCTCAATCAATGACTTCATAAGCACTTCTGCTTTTGTATGCTTGAGTATAGGTGCAATTTGTCCGCCCCAGAACAAGATCATGTTCCGCTTCTCTTTTTCAATGGCCGCTTTTCGTAACGATGACATAAACGTTGTTTGCAACGGGAAGGGAAGAAACTCGCTTTCTTTTCCAAGTAGTTCTGTCGTGATGCTGTTCGCGATGCCGCGGCCGAGTCTGCCGGTAAACGCGCGTGTTAATGTAGTATATTTTGCTGCATCGGAGAATAACATTTGCCTGTGCACCGGCAATGCTCCGGATTCATCGCACGCCAGAAATGCTGTACCGATCTGCACGGCATCTGCGCCCAGCATAAATGCAGCTGCAACGCCACGGCTATCTGCAATACCACCGGCAGCGATAACCGGTATCTTTACTTTCTCGCGGATCAGTTGAAGCAGCACAAACGTACCAGTGATGGATTGCTCGGCACGTGCTAAAAAAGAAGGCCGATGACCACCTGCTTCAAAACCGGAAGCAACGATCATGTCTACTCCGGCAGCTTCCAGTGCAATGGCTTCGTCAAGTGTAGTAGCAGCGCCCACAGTTTTTATACCGAGCTTCCGACATTGCTCAAGTATATCTGCTGAAGGTATACCAAATACAAAGCTGAATACTTTTGGTCGCGTATGCAGTATAACATCCATCTGGTTTTCGAAACGCGATGTAAAGGGTGCAGGCTTTTCCGGTAACGGAATTCCGGCTTCATCGAAGTACGGTTTGAACAGTTGCTTCGCAGCATCAAAATGTTCATCTGAAATTGTACCGCCCGGTGCATCGGTATCGGATACCCAGAGGTTAATATTATAGGGCTTGTTTGTAGCCGCTTTTATCTGCTTGTCGATCGCATATATATCCTGCGGATTCAAAGTATATGCGCCATAGCCACCGAGTCCGCCAGCATTCGATACAGCCGCTACCAGTGCCGGAGATGAAAGGCCACCACCGAAGGGTCCTTGCATAATCGGGTAATCGATCCCTAACAGTTCTGTTACTTTTGTTTTATACCACATCGCTTTTACAATTTACTTGTTAATATCGCTCATCATCTTGTTTACCAGAAACCATTTGCCATCGATCTGATGGAAGGAAAGAAATTCATGATAATGGAAATCATACATTCTCACCTTCAGCTCCGCCATGGCGATAGAATTTACTACTTTGATTGATATAATTTCATGGGTAAATATTTTTCCGGAGTCTTTTGGACTCTGACGGTTTTTAACACCCTCGAGATATTGACTGAGCGTTTTCGCGTAAGGCTGTCCTTTTACATCGCCAAACAGTAATGTGCCGGGGTGGTATAGCTCCTTCAAAAGATCCAGATCGCCTTCATATATACCTTTAAAGTAATTGTTTTCAAGCAGTCCGGTAATGGTTGCTTTGTCTTCTTCGTTTTTCATTGTGAATGTTGGTTGTGCTTTTATACCCTGCCCTGCGCAGAGTATAAAAGCGGTTATAAGAAATGTTTTCATGTCAGTTTAAATTATGACCGGCTGCTATACCTCCGTCTACGTTGATGATCGCTCCGGTTATAAAATTGCTCTTGGCCACCGTGTATACCATCTGTGCTATATCTTCCACCTCACCAACACGGTTCACCAAATGCAGCCCGGCACTTTCATCAGCATCCCCGCTGTGCATGGGCGTACGGATAAAGCCGGGTGCAACGGTGTTGACGCGGATGTTGTGCTTTCCAAATTCGGCAGCCAGCTGTATGGTGAGTGAATGTATAGCGCCTTTGCTCGAGAGCGGTGCTGTGGTGGGTACGCCACCAAAAGCATGATTCACAATGGGTGTACCTATATTGATGACAACGCCATCGTGTTGCTTCAGCATTTGTGGTATAACGGCTTGTGTAGTGAAGTATGTGCCCTTCAGATTTGTATTCAGAAATTTATCGAGGTGTGCTTCGTCTACTTCCAGAAAAGGGCGGGTCTCAAATATACCTGCGTTGTTTACCAGTACATCTGCAGAGCCAAACTTTTCTACTGCTGTTGCCACCAGTTGCTCGCCTGTATGTTTGTTGCTTACATTGCCGGCAACCATCGCCAGGTTATCGCCTGCACCAAGTTCTGCGAAAGCCTTTTCAAGTTTATCTGCTGTTGCCGAATTGATCACCACATTATCGCCCCGCTCTAAAAAGTAGCGGGCTATTTCTTTTCCTATACCGGAGGATGCTCCGGTAACAATGATCGTTTGCTTTTTCATACGCTTATTTTTTATCGGCTGTGATACCTTTCTCGCGTAGCACCGATACTTGTTCACCGGCATATCCCCAATTGTCCAGATCGATTTCCTGTATCGCTACATGTGTCAGGTGCGGATCTTTGTTCAGCGTTTCTGTGATCAGGTCTGTTATACCTTTGATCAGAATTTGTTTTTGTTCACGCGTAACGCCTTCACGCGTTAACTCAATTTTTACGTATGGCATGACTTTACAAGTTTCGTTTAAATTACTGCGACAGCAGCTTTTGCAGTGATGCTTACATTCAGCTCAAACTCATTGTATATAAGTGTATCGCCGAGGTCTTTAAAGAAGTTACCGGAACGAAAACGCATGCCGTACTTGGTACGGTCGATCACGATGTTGCCATGGGCCGTAAGCCGATCGTTCGTGTAATCAATTTGTGCGTCAAAGGCGATGGGATGTGTAATGCCTTTGATGGTAAGATCACCGATGATGTGATGAACTTTGTCGGAGACGCGTTTTGAAGAAGTGATTGCCAGCTCAGCTTCGGTATATATAGCGGAGTTGAAGAAATCATCGGATGCCAGGTGGCCTGCAAACTGTGCGTTGGTAGCAGGGTCTGTTACATCGAGTATCTTAATAGAAGTAGTATCGATGATTACCTTACCACTTTTAAGCTGACCGTTTACAAAGGTTAGTGAACCTTCTTTAAGCGCTATAGTTCCGTTGTGTGCGCCAGTTACTTTACGCCCGATCCAGTCGATGTTACTGTGTGCGTTTACGATTTCAAATGTTTTAATTTCCATGTTTGTTTTGTTTTTATTACAACACAAACTTGGCGCGTTGTGATCAGGAACTTACGTGACCTACATCACAATCTAAGAACAGCATGAACGTATGTGATGTACATCACATTTTCAGGGATTATACAGGCGACTGAGTGTTTCTCTCGAAACGCCCAGGTAAGCAGCTATTAAATGCTTCGGCACCATGTTATATAGCGCAGGGTATTGCGCCAGCAATTCTTCATAGCGATGTTTGGCGTCATTGTTCATAAACGACAATAATCTCTTCTGACTCGCAACGTACCCTCTATTGGTACGCCAGCGAAAAAAATGCTCAACCTCGTGTATCTCCTTGCAGAGCTTTTCGCGGTCGCTGTTTGATATATAGAGCACTTCGGCATTGGTAACACAATCTACATTTATAGTGGCCTTAACACCGCTATACAGGGCGTTGTAATCGGATGTCCACCAGGTGGGCATAGCAAATTGAAGGATGAACATTTTCTGGTCATCGTTGATATAAAAAGATTTGAGACAGCCATCCAGTACGAAGTATTCACGCTCTACGGTATCACCGGATGCTATAATTGCCTGTCCTTTTTTAAAGGATTGGGATTTGAAATGTGAAAAGAAATAGTCGAACTGATCATCCGTCAGCGCGATAGTTTTAGCAATGTGCTCTTTTAAGATTTGATGTGATTGCATTCACCAAATTAATAACAATCACGTTGATTTAACTTATGTGCATTGAAAAATGGTGAAGTCCCGTGTTCAGTGCAAGTAATTGTTGATGTCCGGGATATAGTATAAAGGCGCCTCCGGTTAAGGGGAGACGCCTTGGTTTGGTACCCAACGATATTAAAGTAAAGTATATATGCAGATCATCTGCGGTCGTTCTCTATAATAATCCCCAGCCAAATCTTACGCGGAATACACCGGAAGCATTTACAGTTGATATGGTGATGTTGTTACCGCTGCCACCACGTCTTAGCAAGCTATAGGAATCATCATCCCGTAAGCCTGGCCAATAAACGCTTGCTACCTGGTCGTTGCGGAATACATTGCTGCCGCCTACTATATATGCGATCTCGTTTTCAGATTGTGGACCGTTGCGATAATCTTTGCGTGTGCTCATAGGCGCACCAAATTCAGTAACTACAATTCTGTTTTTATAATTTCCCATGCGGCTTCTCCAATCTTTTTCCCAGCCTGCAGCAGAGCGGGTTCCCCACCATGCATAGTTGTGAAGCGATAACAGGCAACTGCTAAAACGTTTATCTGCACCTACACCGGTAACATTTTCAGAATAGCCAGTACCTGATAATAGAATTCTGCCTCTTGGTACATTCGGGAACTTGGAAAGAAACTCCGCATATATACCGGTTAGTTGCGACAGTGAATAGCCGTGTGGCTCGTTGAATACTTCGAAGTATACATTCTTATTGCCCCCATATTTCTTAATTACGGTTGTCCACATTTTCCAGAATGCGGTATTGTTATCAATCCTTCCATCCTTCGATGAGGATGATTCCCAGCAAGCGAGTATAACTTTCATTCCTTTGTTGAGTGTCTTATCGATGGCTCCGGTATAACTTCCCCACCATCTTTCTGAAACAGAAGGAGGATTAATAGGAAGACGTATCGTATTGACACCGGATAGATTTTTTATAATACCGGTAACAACAGCGTCAGCCTTCGCGGAGGCACTATTATAACTATCATTGGCGGTAAGCCCTGATGGAATAACCCAGCCATCTACAAAATTATCACGGCCATCGGCCCAGTTTACACCTGAAATTCCGGCAGCCCCTACTTTGGCATTACTTTGATCGACAGTAGTGGCAGTAGTTGTGCTGGCGTTATCAGGGGTTACGAGCTCTTCACTTACACAGGCATGTAGTAGTGTGAAGAGCATGAATGCTACAACGGGTAGAATTAGTTTTTTCATACGTTCTGGTTTTAAGTTTATGATGATGCAAAGTAGGCCTCCCAAGGCCGGGCGAGCGGGGACGATTCGATACTTCTTAGGGGACAGTTGAGGATTATCGTAATCGATTGAAACAAGGTTAAACGAATAGTCTGCCAGGAGGGCATACGTACGTATAGAGATCAACCATTTTTACTCACAACCAGCGGAATCAGATATATAGTAACTATATAAAATCTGGTTTTCTATGATAACCTTATTAGTGGTATATATTTAATTAGTTATATATACTGTATCAAAGTATATATAGTGTGATGAGATACGTGATATATGCATCAGTCTGTAACGCATCGAAATCCAATGTGCGATAAACCGCTGTCAAACGCAGTTCCCTGACGCGCGCTGGGTCTGTAGTTCAGACAATAGTTATTCGCGCATAGAAATGATCCCCCTTTTGTAACTCGCTTCTGCGCATAGGGTTCATTCGGATCGAAAGACTTTTCCGGACCTTTTGGATTTTCGGTTACAGCATTCCTGGCCAGTGTCTGAAAATAATTTGCATCGTACCAATCGCTGGTCCACTCCCAAACATTGCCGATCATATCATATAGTCCATATTCGTTGGAAGGAAATGTTTTCACCGGAGCCGATCCTTCGAAGCCGTCTTCTTTTAAGTTGTTAGCCGGGAAGCTACCTTGAAATGTATTCGCCATAAACTTCCCTTGCGGATTTACATCGTTGCCCCAGCTATAGCGTTGCTGCTCTTTTCCTCCGCGTGAAGCAAATTCCCACTCCGCTTCAGTAGGTAAACGTTTGCCCGCCCAGGTTGCATAGGCCAATGCATCTTCGTACGATACATGTACTACCGGATGATTCCATTTTCCATCCAAATTACTTTGTGGTCCTTCGGGATGTTTCCAGTCTACGCCTTTCTTCCATTCCCACCACAATGTATAGTCATTGGACATAACGGGTTGAGCAGGCGCATGGAATACCAATGAGCCTGGCATCAATACACTGTCGGGTGGCTTTGGTGTATCGGGTGGAAGTTGTTTGCGTAATTCTTCCCATACAGGTTTGCGCTCGGCTGTAGTTATATAGTTTGTTGCTTCGGTAAAAATCTTGAACTGCTCGTTGGTGACTTCGGTCTCGTCCATCCAGAAGCCTTTTATTTTTACACGATGTGCGGGGCGCTCATGTTCATAGGTGTCCAATTCGTCAGAGCCCATTATAAATTCTCCTCCGGGAATCCATACCATACCTTCCGGCTTTTCTTCGGAGGAAGAATTCGCTGAAGCATCTTCATTGCTTTTTGATTTGTCTGCAGTACAGCTTATCAGAAAAGGCAGAATTAAGAACAGGAGTGTGGCTCTCATACGAAGGGTTTATAAAGTATAGGATGAAGCAGAGATCAATAATAAACGTAAGCTATATTTAACGCTATAGATTAGTTCGCAGGTGCTTTTCGGATTGCTTTCAGATACTCCTGGTAATATTCGTTGGGAGCATCGGGTTGTTGTCGCAGAAGTCCTTTTCTTTTTTCAGGATCTTTCTCCCACCGGAAGAACCACGAGAATCCGTAGGGGCCTGCGTAATAATCGGTTTGTTTATATACTTTATCTGCCAGTGCAGTGGTGAGATCTGAAAATGTATACCCTTTCTTTTTCAGTTGCTCCAGTAAGGTGTCAAGGTAATCAGCATGTAATGCATTCACGTGTCCTAAAAATATTTGAGAAACCTTTCTGCCATATAGCTGTATAGACAGATTTTCAAAATAGTCGAATGAAGAAAGTGTATAGTCGATATAGGCTTGTGCTATACGTTGCGCTGTGGCTTTGTCATTACCATCCAATGCTTGCTGATAAAGTCTATTGAAAAGATAGTCTGAACTCTCTATGGTAAATGGAGTATTAATATACCCTCTTGCCGTTAAGAAAGATTGCATCTCTGCTTTTGTTATACTGTCTTTGCCCAATGCGTTAAAAGGGAAACGAAAGTAAAGCAACGTCTTGTTAGAGCCTTCCAGTAATTTTTTGGTAATCACTTCACCTTTTATGATCTCGTCTTTAAACTCAGCAGACGTGATGCTGGTATAATTCAAATGACTGTAGGAATGATTCCCCGCGGTAATTAATGGATTGATGAGCCATTGTTTCAATATAGCGATGCGTGCATCTGTTTCGCCTTCGCGGATCAGGGGGCTTTCATTTATAAATATAGTAACGGGTGCTTTATGGCGATCGATAGCCTGAAGTATTTTATGGTTGGCTTGTTCGATGGTCTTCAGTGATGTCTTCTCGCTCCAGGCTGTAAACGGTACGTCATCCAGTGTGATGGATACCTGTTTTGATTGTGCTATACTTTGTGTGCAGAGTAAAATTGCAAGACAGACGAGGGGTATATATTTTTTGAAATGCATCTTCTAAAATAGAAGTTATTTCAACTACAGGCAATGTATAAATCGGATTTCAGGAAGTCGCTTTGACAGACGGGCGATGGAGCATGAGAAAGATAAACGCCATGGTTGCAAAAGCGCAGCAAACCGTGAAGATCGCAAAGAAGTTTGTCGGGTTGTTTCCATATATAATTCCGGAAGTCAACGCGCCAACACCGATACCCAGTTCCATAAATATATAGAGTGATGCTACACCGCGTCCTTTGTGATGCTCATGACTGAGGTCTGTTGCCCAGGCGAGCAGGGTAGGAGAGGTGGCACCTTGTGCAAAGCCATATATCACCACGCCGCATATAAGCATACCCAAAGAATCCGCGAATGCGATAACCAGCATGGCTATAGCGATCAGGCTTGTAGACACACGAAGAACGGGTTTGCGTCCCCATCGATCGGAAGCTTTTCCTCCGAGCAATCTCACCAGTAAAGATGCTATGGTGAGATACGCGAAGAGTCCACCCTTATTTTTAATTCCCATAAACTCCCCTATATCTGGCATCATGGTATACATGGCGCCATAGGCATACGCACTCAAGCCCATTACAATACAAGGCACCCACACGCGTGGTTCGAACAAGTCGTGTCCTTTTACTTTCAATACCGATACATGAAATTTATGTTTGTCTTGTAGTGTCTCGCGGATGCCAGCCAGTATAAGTATAGAGAGAATGGCAAAGGCAGAAGAACAATAGAACATGGCGTTCAACCCGAAGTTGTTTGCAATGGTGCCACCAACGGCAGGGCCACACGCAGATCCCAATGTTCCGGCAGTGCCTAATAAACCCATCGCTTCTCCTCTTCGTTGAGCCGGTATAATATCGGATAGGTATGCTGACTGCCCCGTAGGTGTAAAGCCGGTTGAAAAGCCGTGCACCAATCGCAGTAATAGAAATCCGGATATAGAAGTAAGCACAGGATATACCAGGCTGCAGATAAAACATACGGCAGAGCCAAACATCATGACCGGTACACGCCCGATCTTGTCCGCCAACTTACCACTGAAAGGACGCGAGAGCATGGCTGTTACCGTGAAGAGCGCGATGATGAGTCCTTTATAGTTAGCGCCACCCAGCTTGGAAAGATATGCGGGCAATTCAGGAACGATCATGTTGAAGCTCGCGAAGAACAAGAGCGAACTAACGCATACGAGCCAGAATTGAGGAGTGTAGATTTTAGTGTTAATCAACGAAGTAGGGAAGTGTCTGCAACTATCGCTGCAGACACTGTTAATTATAAAACTATCTTACGCTTGTTGAGGCTGTTCTTGTGCGCCTAACAAAAACGCTTTTATAAAATCATCGAGGTCGCCATCGAGAACGTTTTGTGCATCATGACGTTCTACGGCTGTGCGTGCATCCTTCACAAGTTTATAAGGATGGAGTACATAGTTACGGATCTGCGAACCGAAATCAATTTTCATTTTGCCGGCTTCAATCTTATCACGCTCGGCATGTCGTTTCTCCATTTCGAGCTGATATAGTTTAGACTTCAGCATTTGCATGGCACGTTCGCGGTTGGCATGTTGAGAGCGTTCCACCTGGCAGACGATTACTATACCCGTTGGCTTGTGTGTGAGTTGAACTTTCGTTTCAACTTTGTTAACGTTCTGGCCACCGGCACCTCCTGAGCGTGACGTTTGAATTTCAATGTCGGCAGGGTTAATGTCGATCTGAATAGAGTCGTCAACTTTCGGGTATACAAATATCGAAGCAAAAGAAGTATGTCTTCGCTGGTTTGAATCGAAAGGAGAGATGCGCACCAGTCGATGTACACCAATCTCAGCTTTGAGTTTACCATACGCGAAAGGTCCGTCAATTTCGAGTGTAGCGGATTTTATACCGGCAACATCACCACTTTGATAATCGATCTGCGATACTTTATAGCCGCTCTTCTCGCCCCACATTATATACATGCGGTTCAGCATCTCGGCCCAATCCTGACTTTCAGTTCCACCCGCTCCCGGGTTGATTTCAACAACGGCACTGAGTTGATCTTCTTCTTTACTCAGCATTTTTTTGAACTCAAGCTCTTCAATGGCCTTTGATGTCTTTTGATGTTCAAGCTCAAGCTCGTCTTCACCGACATCGCCAGCTTCATGAAATTCATTGAGTACATCCAGGTCGTCCATTAATTTGGAGACGTGTTCAAATGCATCAGTCCAGATTTTTTTGGCGCGGATGTTTTTTAAAATGACCTCAGCTTGTTTGGGATTGGTCCAGAAATCGGCTTGCTGAGTGATAAGTTCTTCATCGTTTACTTCGAGGCTCTTACGATCGTAGTCAAAGATACCTCCTCAAGGCACTAACACGAGCCTTCAAATCTTTCAACTGTTCAGTTGTCATCGAGATTTTGTTTAAATTAGGTTGCAAATATATCCGATTATGAGAAATACCCTTCTGTTGATTTTTATTTTCGGGGCTTTTATAACCGATGCCCAAATAAAACGAGTCGCTATCACTGCAGCTGCAAACTATTCTTCTATCCCTGATGTAACCAATACGTATAGTATGCAAACTACTATTCCTACGAGCACCGGGTATGGTACCATGCTCTCAATCGGAAGCTTTAAGCAACAATACGATGAAAAGCCAGGCTTTGATTTATCAGGTCGAGCAGATTATACTTTGTCGCGCAGATTTTTTGTGAGCTCGGGTCTTGGTGTTTCGTATAGTCGTTTTAAAAGAAGTGGATCTATACTCAGCCTGGAAGATTTTGCAACGCAAAACGGTGTTACCGGCTCGACAGTATATAATGGCGTACCCGTTGGTTCGTTTTACGGGGTTAGACCGATACTAAACAATCCTGTTTTTAGTCCCTCTGAAAATCTTGGTAAAACTTCCATAGTATATATTCAGGTGCCGGTAATGGCAGGTGTTAGTTTACTAAGAGACAAGCTCTTAGTAAGAGGTGGTGCTACTTTCTCC
Organism: uncultured Bacteroides sp.; assembly: GCA_902168185.1. GTDB lineage: Bacteria > Bacteroidota > Bacteroidia > Cytophagales > Cyclobacteriaceae > Ohtaekwangia. The sequence continues at coordinate 181,893 of CABHOV010000030.1, read as the reverse complement.
GGATTGGTTTATGCCTCTGAATACAAGCAACGCTATGATGCAACCGACGGATCATTTCATGATTATAAAGACACCGACAAAGACGGGTTTAACAGTATACTCGCGGGCTTAACCTTGAATGTGAGTTATTATATAGTTCCTTCGTTGGGGATTGATCTTACCGCGAATAAATTTCTCTCTTCTATTTATAATATAGACGATGAATCCGATAAGGCAAAAATGACCTTACTGTCGTTAGGCGTAAGTTACTCTATTGTTAAATAAAGTCTGATAAGCCTATATTGATCTGAGAAAATTATCGTTTCAGAGTCACTTTGTGATATTTAATAGTGTCAACGACCGATTTCTGGAAAATTTTCGTTTAGATTTGCCGGCAGTATGAAGAGTGAAATAGAGAAAATGAAACCGATCGTGAGCCTCTTTCTGGAGGGGTTGATGCTTGTTTTTATTTTTGTTTACTCTCAGAATAACATAGCTCCTTCAGCACATCACACAGACGATTCACCTTTACGAGGTATATTGTCTTTTCATGAAGTTGTATTGCGTTCAGGTTGGTCATCTGAATCTATAAACAAACAACTTCCTCAGCAGCCTACTATTCTTACTAATATATTCCCACCCGTTACAACTGATGAGACTAACATTACTCTGGCGATGAGTGATGCTCTTTCAGTCAATTCATTTGAACGAAATACTTTTTACATTACTGCGTCAGATAACGTCCCGTAAGTCCGGTTGACCTGCTATTGTTGCGCTTTTGTAAAAAAAATCAACATCCAAATCGAAAACTTATATATTTAAAATTCTTTGGCTAATAGTATTAGCTAAGTGGCTATGATTTCAACGGCTTTTTTATTTGTGGACTTGCTCAATCCGGAGGAGATTATTAAGTGGGGTGGTTTGACGCTTCTTCTCTTTATTATTTTTGCCGAGACTGGTTTGTTCTTTGGTTTTTTTCTTCCAGGTGACTCTCTGTTATTTATAGCAGGTATCCTGAGCGACTCTGAATATCTGTCCATTAACGTATGGGTGTTGGTGCTTTTGCTCACCGTGTGTGCCGTTGCCGGTACATCTGTAGGGTATGGATTTGGCCGCTGGGCTGAAGGATATTTAAAGAATAGGAAGGAGAATTTCTTTTATAAGAAAAAATACATGGATCTGGCGCAAGACTTTTACAATCGCTATGGAATGATGGCGTTTGTAATGGGTAGATTTTTGCCCATAGTCCGTACATTCGTTCCTATCCTTGCCGGAATGGTTCGAATTGAATTCGGGAAATTCTTTTTTTTCAACACGGTAGGGGCAGCGGTCTGGATTATTGTCATGGTAATGGCAGGACATTTATTGGGAAATATTTTCCCAACCATTACTGACCACCTCGAAATTATTGTAGCAGGAATGGTTTTACTTACGGCCATACCGCTCATCATTTCGTGGAGACGAAATCGGAGCGTTCAGAAATGAGGCTTAGAAATGAATTGAAATAAATTTTTGAAATATTTAATTGTATTCTGTGACTATTGCACACTCTTTAAATTATTATAATACGCAAAATTTCCTAAACTAAAAACCATTAACAATTAACATTCACTATGAAAACTACACAAACTTCTTCTTCTTCTTCTTTATCTGAGAGCTTGAAGTCTGGATTTGCGGCATCTGTAATCCTGATAGAACTCGTTATAGGCTTTCTTATCTGGAAATTTGTGCTGGGTAATCCCGCAAACTTTGAAGGTGGCGATCCTTCCTCTCACCCGCTTGAAGGAAACTTCTTAGGTATTTTCTATAAAGGAGGATATTTAGTACCGTTGGCGATCGGTATGTTATTGATGGCTTTCACATTCGCTATTGAACGTGCATTTACCATTGGCCGCGCGAAAGGTAAAGGTAATGTAAAGGCTTTCGTTCAACGCATTCGCTTATTAGTAGCAGGTGGTAACATCTCTCAGGCAATTGCGGAGTGCGATAAGCAAAAAGGTTCTGTAGCGAACGTAGTAAAAGCTGGTCTTGTTAAATACAACGAGCTGATAAACAATAATACGATTGAAGCAGAAAAGAAAATCGCGATGATCCAGAAGGACATTGAAGAAACGACACAGCTTGAAATGCCAATGCTTGAAAAGAACTTGGTAATTCTTGCAACGATCGCTTCTGTTGCTACGCTGATCGGTCTTTTAGGAACTGTATTGGGTATGATCACGGCCTTCGCTTCTATGGCACAAGCTGGTGCTCCTGACTCAGTAGGTTTGGCGAACGGTATCTCTGAAGCTCTTATTAATACAGCGCTTGGTATCGGTACATCTGCAGTAGCAATCATTTTCTATAACCTGTTCACAAGCAAGATCGATGCATTGACATACGGTATTGATGAAGCTGGTTATAGCATCGTGCAGAACTTTACTGCTACGCAACAAGGAAAGCATTAATATATAACTAAACGAATAAGTGACGTATGGGAAAAGCAAAAGTACATAGGACGCCTCCTTCACTGGATATGACGCCTATGGTAGATTTGGGCTTCCTGTTGGTGACATTCTTTATGCTCACGGCAACAGCAGCGCCCGATGAACCGGTAGCGGTGGATATGCCTTCGTCTGTTTCGGAAATCAAAATGCCGGAAACGGATATTCTCCTGATCACTGTTGCAGATGATGGTAAGGTATTCTTTAACATGGACGGTAAATACAATCGTCAGGAATTGTTAAGGAGTATGGGAGAGCGCTACAATATTCAATTTTCAGATGATGAGATAGCGCGCTTTGCAGTAATGTCAACTTTCGGATTGCCCATTGGACAATTGAAAGAGTTCATTAATCTTAAACCAGATGAACGTAAGGGGGTTAATCAGCCTGGCGTTCCGGTAGATTCATTGAACAATCAATTGAAAGACTGGATCATCTTCTCTCGTATGGCAAATCCGAAGCTTCGGATTGCTATCAAAGGTGACTCTGATACCAACTATCCGGTAGTAGAAAAAGTGATCAATACGCTGATTGATAATAAAGTCAATCGCTTCAACCTGATCACGAACATGGAAAGAAATCCTTCATAATATTTAAACCCTACAGAAATGGCAGAAGTAAGTCAAGGTGGTGGCGGTGGTGGTCATAAAGGTGGTAAAGTCAGAGCCAAAAAAGCGTCAACGAAGATTGATATGACGCCCATGGTGGATTTAGCATTCTTGTTATTGACCTTCTTCATGCTTACCACGACTTTCAATAAGCCTCAGACCATGGAAATCACCATGCCTGAGAAACCAAAGCCGGAAGACAAGCTTCCGGAAGTGAACGAAAAGAAAGTAGTTACGCTTGTTTTAGGAGACAATGATAAAATCTACTGGTACCACGGTATCACAGATCCTAAAATCGAGGTAACTGATTTTTCAGCAAATGGTATTCGTAAAGTGTTGATGACACAGAGTTCGCAGATACCAGGTATGATTCTTCTGATTAAACCATCCGAAGAGTCGCGCTACAAAAACATGGTAGATATACTCGATGAGATGAATATCACCAACATGCAGCGTTATGCCCTGGTGCCCATTACACCTACGGATAAGGAACTCATAAAAGAATCTAATTTATGAAAGCAGAACAATTAAAACCGCAGCAGTGGGAAGACATCATCTTCGAATATCGTAATAAGGAATACGGTGCATACGAAAACCGTAAGTCGTATACGAAGCATGTGCTTCTGGCGGCTCTCATTACGGTGTTGACCGCAGCACTTGTATTGGCTTATCCGAAAATCGTAGAATGGATCAAAGGCCAGCAAGAGCAGGAGGAACCTGTGTTGAAGACTGTAAAGTATACAGATCTGGCACCACCTCCACCAATTCAAAATACTCCTCCTCCACCACAGGTGAACATTCCACCTCCAGTGAAGACAATCATCAAATATTTACCTCCACAGGTAACGGATAAAGAGATTGTTGAAGAGGAAGAGATGCCAACCATCGAAGAAGTAAAACAAAACGATGTTGGTTCCGAAAACATTGAAGGTACTGGTGAAGTAGTATTCGATGAACCTGTTCAGGAAGTTGTTGCAGAAACAGAAGATGAAGACAAGATCTTCATGGTTGTTGAGCAGCAAGCTGAATATCCAGGTGGTTTGGAATCCATGGCTAAGTTTCTTCAGAAGAACGTGAAGTACCCTGCAGCTGCACGAAGAATGGGCATTGAAGGCTCAGTATTCGTAAGCTTCGTAGTGGATAAAGAAGGTAAGATCAGCGATCCTCAGGTAGTAAAAGGTATCAGCGCAGAATGCGATAAAGAAGCGATCCGCGTTGTAAACCTGATGCCACCATGGAAACCTGGTAAGCAAAACGGCAGAGCTGTAAAATCTCGCTTCGTGTTGCCTATCAAGTTTAAGTTGGCAACCTAATGAAAACGGAAACAGACGAGTATAAGATGACGGGTATGGATATGGTCATCAAATACTTTGGACTAATCATGGCAGCCGCCTATATGGGTATAGGCGCTGCCCTGATTACTCGCCCCGACATCATTAATATTAATGGGGCTTATGCTCTGCCTTTAGGAATTCTTCTTATTGCGTATGGTTTATTCAGAGCATTTAAAGTTTACCAGCGATATTTTCAGAAGTAGATATGAAGATTGTTTTTCATAGTTTCATTATAGTATTCTTAATAGTTGGAGCCTGCTCGCAGCGTGATAAAAAGGGAAGACCTTTGGATACGCCTACGTCAGGCTCCATCACTATTGCTGTAGACGAGTCCCTGAAACCTTTGCTCGATACTGAGGTTGATACTTTCATGGGCCTTTACAAACGTGCTCATGTTAAGGTAATATATACTTCGGAAGCAGAAGCCATGCGACAGCTCCTGCTTGATAGTGTGCGACTCGCAGTCATCACGAGGAAGTTGGAAAGTGAAGAAATTGAAACGTTCAAAGCCCAGACGATTAAGCCTCGCCTGATAACAGTAGCAAAAGAAGGGATCGCCTTGATCCTCAACAATGCTAATCCGGATAGTACTATTACTATCCCACAACTGAAGGATATTCTAACTGGTAAAATTACCAAGTGGAATCAGCTTGATCCGAAAGGAAAAGCTACTCCTATTGAAATTGTATTCGATCAGCCTACATCAGGTATACTTCGATATTTAAAAGATTCTCTTTCCATTGATTCACTCCCTGCAAACTGCTTCGCAGTTAATAACAATCCTGCAGTAGTGGATTATGTATCTAAAAAAGAAAATGCAATCGGATTGATTGGCGTGAGTTGGATCAGCGATAAAGATGATTCGACCACGAATGTTTTTTCGAACGCTGTACACATCGCCGAGCTTTCAAACGATGGTGTCGAATATTTCCAACCGTACCAGGCATATATTGCTCAAAAACAATATCCTTTGGTACGAGAAATTACGATTGTTAGTCGTGAAGCCCGCGCAGGCCTTGGAAGTGGTTTTATGGCCTTTGTCGCAGGTGAAAAAGGACAACGGATTATTTTGAAAGCAGGTCTGGTTCCGGTCACAATGCCCGTACGTATTGTAGAAATTAATCGTCAACCATTATTTTAGCATTCAGATTGTCCGTAATTTTCATTCTCTAAGCGTGCCAACACCGGAGAATGTGATATGGCATCGTGTTTGTTTACGTAACATCTAAACTTAAAATAAACTCATGAAAGAATTAATGAAACGAGCATGGAGCGGAGGGTTAATGCTCTTATTCTTCATCGCTGCTGCCACGCTTGCTGTAGCTCAGGAGCTCCCGGTTGTTAAAGAAGCCCGTCAACAGATTGAAATTGAACAAACCAATAAGGCAGTTGCTACGCTTACAGAAGCTGTAAAAGCAAATCCTGCTGATGCATCTTTACTATACTATCTTGGTGAAGCTCAAATCGCGAATGGCGAAAAAGAGAAAGCTGAGATATCTTTTCAGAAAGGACTTGAAGTAAATGCAAAAGAAGCTTTGAACCTGGCCGGTAAAGGACATCTGCGCATGCTTGAAAACAATGTAGCGGAAGCAAAAACATTGTTGGATCAGGCATTGGCCCAAACAAAATCTAAAAATCCTTCTGTATTGAAGGCTGTAGCAAATGCGTATTTGGCAAACGATAAATTTACCAATGATGCATTGACGCTGTTGCTGAAAGCTAAATCTATCAATAGCTCAGACTATCAAACTTTCATCCTGTTGGGTGATGCATATACTAAACTTGTAAAAGGTGGTGATGCTGTAAGTGCATTTGAAACTGCTGCTTCGTTAGATCCTAAAGGAGGAACACCACAGTATAAAATTGGTGTGGTATATCAACGCTCTAAAAACCTGAGCTCTGCAGAAGAACATTTCAACAAAGCTATAGCAGCAGATCCAAACTATGCTTTGGCATATAAAGAATTGGGTGAACTATACTATGCTCAGAAGAAAGCACCGGATGCTGTAAAAGCATACGAGAAATACTTAGCGCTTACTGAAAGACCTGAGCCTGCAAAACTTCGTTTTGCGTTCTTCCTCTTTATGGCAAAAGACTACAAGAGAGCCAACGCTATATTTGATGAATTGCTGAAGCGTCCTGATGTATCGCCTACAGTATATAAATATGCTGCGTATGCCGCAGTTGAATCAGGTGACTTAGAGAAGAGCGAGAAGTTATTTGAACAGTATTTCGCGAAAGCACCACAGGCAGAAATCCAGGCGAATGACTATGTATACGTAGCGAAAATGTATCAGAAGCAAACTAAAGATTCTTTAGCGATCATTAACTTCAAAAAGAGTTTAGAGCTTGAAAAGAATCCTGAAATTGCTGCGACTGTAGCAGATGCATTTTATAAGCAGAAAAAATATCCTGAGGCTATTGATGCCTATAAACAACTTAGAGGTATCAAAACCAAGTTAACAGCAACAGAATTGTTTGCTTTAGGAAAAGCATACTATTTCAACAAGCAGTTCAACGAAGCCGATACTACATTTGGACAGTTGATCGAAGCGCAGCCTGCTATCACAACGGGATATGCATGGAGAGCAAAATCAGTTGCTAACCTTGACCCTGAATTAAAGCAAGGTCTTGCCAAGCCATACTTTGATAAAGTAGTTGAGATTGGTGAAGCGAACCCTGATAAAGGTAAACCTGATTTGATAGAAGCATATTCATATCTTGGTTATTACTATGATACAAAAGGAGATTTTGCTGCAGCGAAAGCTACATTTGAGAAGCTGAAGGCAATTGATCCAACAAATGAAAAGTCGAAGGCTTATCTTGAAGCGCTGAAGCAAGCGAAGGCTCAACAGAAGAAGCCGAAGCCAACCAACTAATTCCGATACAATAATCCTTTGAAAGCACTCGTTCTCTAAGAGAATTTTTTACAGTGCTTCCCGACATAAAATCTTACAAATGGTGATAGTAGCAAGTAATTTGCTACTATTGCCATTAAATAAATCCCAAGTCTTACAATGCTCAGCATCCTGACTATTCTTTTGCAGATATCCACATCCGTGGATACTACTTCTGTAACCACTTCTGCTGATTCGTTATCTCTATTGGATATGGTTATGAAAGGTGGTGTGATCATGATTCCGATCGCTTTGCTCGGTTTTATTGCCACATACTTTTTCTTCGAACGATTCTTATACCTCAATACTGTTACAAAAGAAAAGAAGGAGTTCGTAGCTTCTATTAAGCAATATCTGAAGAACGCGGATATAAAGAGTGCGCGAATGTATGCTGCTCAAGATGGATCTGCTACAGGTAAAATTCTACAGGTTGGTCTCGAACACATCGGGAAGCCTATGAAGGAACTCGAAAGCATGATGGAGTCGGCCGCTAATATTGAAGTAGCAGAGATGGAGAAGAACATGGGCTATCTCGGTATTATTGCTGGTGTGGCACCGATGCTTGGATTCATCGGTACAATCTCCGGTATCATTCACATCTTCTATAATATCTCACAAACCGATAACATCACGATTGGTATTATAGCGGGCGGTCTGTATGAAAAGATGATCACCAGTGGTGCAGGTCTCTTTGTCGGTGTAATATCCTATTGCGCATACCACATTCTGCAACAGCGTGTAAACATCTTTACTCTCAAAATGCAGAAAGATGTTTTTGAGTTTATGCGTTCCATCCTTACTCCAGAGTCATGAAGATCAGACACCGGAAACAGTTTGCTCATGAAGTGGCGACATCCTCGCTCAATGATATCATGTTCTTTTTGCTGCTGTTCTTTCTGATTATATCTACCGTAACCAATCCGGCTGTTATTAAAGTGCCGTTGCCAAAATCTGGCGCCAACCAAAGTGTTAACCGGTCGCCTATCGCCCTCGTTGTAACCGAAGACAAACGCTACTTTATCAATAAACAACAAGTAGGCTTCAGCCAACTTGAGTCTACCCTCATCAAACAATGTGCTGGCATGGCAGACCCTACCGTTGTGGTGCATATTCCCTATGGAGCTTCCGTTCAGGATCTGGTGAGCGTTGTAGAAATTGGCGCCAAGAATAAAATCCGAATGGTGCTGGCAACAGAGAAGCCAAAGTAATTTTAGTCTCGCTTCCTATCCACACAACGAGCCTCCTACGCTACGGAGTACATTTCTAATCTCATTCTAATTCTCAAGAGAAATATAGCTTGCTATTTATAATCAATCTATATAACAATGATTGTGTCCAATAAACACATCAATCATCTAACATTAGTATAGCTTTCATAAGCTTTGCCCTATACAAATAGCATAGAAGCATTATTCTTGATGTGTAGCATGTGTGAACTTTCTCACGCTATAGAGTGTAATATTTCAAGAAAGATAGTGTCGAAATTATTATTCTTCTTTTGTGGAGTTTGAAGGATAAAAAACGAAATTTACCGCATTCTAACGCTATGGAGAATTCAGATTTAGCACAATACCTTCCGATCGGATTAATGTTTCTTTTCGCGATGGGTTTCATAGTAGTCACCATGATTGCTACACATGCACTTGGTCCAAAACGCAAAAGCGCAGTGAAGCTCGATACATTTGAATGTGGTATTGAAGCTAAGGGTAACGCCAGAGTTCCATTCAACATAAAGTACTTTCTGGTAGCGATCCTGTTTGTTTTATTTGATGTCGAAGTGATCTTTATGTACCCTTGGGCTGTTAACTTCAAAGAGCTCGGAGTAACAGGGTTCATTGAGATGGTCACCTTTATCGCTTTGCTCCTGGTAGGATTTTTCTACCTGATTAAAAAAGGCGCACTGAAGTGGGAAGATTAAGAGAGGTTGGAAATTAAAAACTTGAAGCTATGGAATCAACAAGCATACAACAAGGTATAACGGTAGGAGCTAAGCCCGAAGGCTATGAAGGCGCAGGCTTCTTTGCTACCAGTCTCGATAAGGTAGTAGGACTTGCCCGAAAGAATTCGATCTGGCCTTTACCATTTGCTACTTCATGTTGTGGCATTGAGTTCATGGCAACGATGGCTTCACACTATGATCTGGCACGCTTTGGTTCAGAACGATTGAGCTTCTCACCACGCCAGGCTGATTTGCTGATGGTAATGGGAACCATTGCTAAGAAAATGGGACCGATCCTTCGTCAGGTATATGAACAAATGGCTGAGCCGCGTTGGGTAATTTCCGTAGGTGCTTGTGCTTGCAGCGGTGGTATCTTTGATACCTATAGCGTACTACAAGGCATCGACAGAATTATACCGGTAGATGTATATGTACCCGGTTGCCCACCACGCCCTGAACAAATCATTGATGGTATATTGAAAATACAACACCTTGTGGAAACGGAATCACTTCGCAGAAGAGACTCTGAGGAATACAAGGCTATGTTGAATAAGTACGGAATAGAATAAACACAGTTCGCTTTACAGCTTCACGATCTAGCATAGTGAGATTGCAAATAGGACAGTGATAAACGGATAACTCAAATAAACCGAAACCGAACCCAATGGAAGGTTCTACTCAGGACAAAGTCATTACTGCGCTTAAAGACAGATATGAAGATCAAATCCTTCATATAGACACTCCATACGATTTTCTTACAGTTTCACTGAAGAAAGAGAAGATCGTAGAAATCATTCAATTCCTTTACAACCACCCGGACACAAAGTTTCAATACCTCACAACCTTGTGTGGTATACATTATCCGGAGTTGAATCAGATTGCAGTAATGTATCAGCTTCATAACCTGGTAGCGAATCAGCGTATCCGTCTGAAGATTTATCTTCCGGCAGAGAACCCCGTAACGCCAACCATCACTCCGATTTTTGCAGGAGCAAATTGGCTGGAGCGTGAGACGTATGATTTCTTCGGAGTAATCTTCGAAGGACATCCGAACCTGAAGCGTATACTCAATGTAGAAGATATGATCATCTTCCCGCTGCGTAAGGAATTCCCGCTGGAAGATCAGAGACGAGAAGACAAGAACGATACTATGTTTGGACGATAATTTTATGAATGTGAATCAACCGGTTATCGAGCAAGAAGAAAAGGTAGAAGAGAAGCAGTACTCATACTTGAATCTCGGTCCTACGCACCCCGCCACGCATGGTATATTTCAAAATGTACTGAAGATGGATGGCGAGATCATCGTAGAGGCTGAACCTACGATCGGCTATATACACCGGGCATTCGAAAAGTTAGCAGAACGCAGACCGTTCTATCAGATCACTCCATTGACCGATCGGATGAACTATTGTTCATCACCGATTAATAACATGGGATGGCACATGACTGTTGAAAAACTGATTGGCCTTGAAATTCCAAAACGTGTACAATATCTCCGTGTTATCATCATGGAGTTGGCGCGTATCTCCGACCACATTATTTGCAATACTATTATAGGACAGGATACAGGTGCAACAACCGGCTTCCTATATCTTTTCCAGATGCGTGAGAAGATCTATGAGATCTTTGAAGAAATCTGTGGTGCACGCCTTACTACAAACATCGGCCGCATCGGTGGACTTGAGCGGGATATACCACAGAAAGCATGGGATAAAATTGACAAGTTCCTGGTTGAATTTCCAATTGCATTCAAGGAGTTTACAAGCCTTTTAGAGCGCAACCGAATTTTTATGGACCGCACCATTGGCTGTGGCCCTATATCTGCGGAACGTGCTCTTAGCTATAGCTTCTCGGGTCCTAACCTGAGAGCTGCAGGAGTAGATTACGATGTGCGCGTAATGACTCCGTATTCATCATACGAAGAATTTGATTTTATTATCCCGGTAGGGAGCAATGGCGATACCTACGATCGCTTCATGGTTCGTCAGGAAGAAATGTGGCAGAGTCTGAGCATCATCAAACAAGCCATTGAAAAAGTAAAGAAAGAGCCTGCCGGAATTTTCAGTGCACGAACTCCTGAGTTCTGTCTTCCGCCAAAAGAAGAAGTATATAATGACATGGAAGCATTGATCTATCACTTTAAGATCGTGATGGGCGAAACAGAAATTCCGAAGGGAGAAGTATATCATTGTGTTGAAGGCGGTAATGGAGAATTAGGTTTTTACCTGATCAGTGACGGTGGAAGAACACCTTATAGACTTCAATTCAGAAGACCTTGTTTTATATACTATCAGGCATACCCTGAAATGATCAAAGGCTCGATGTTATCAGATGCCGTGATCACGATGAGTAGTATGAATGTAATTGCAGGAGAACTTGATGCATAGAAACCGTTGTCACGTATCCGTTAAAAGTTAAACGGATAACAGATAACGATTAACGGATAAAAGATGAGTGAACAGAAAATAAACCAGGTACAATTTTCAGCGGAGACGATGGAACTCGTTCAACGCATCATAAAACGGTATCCCGAAGGAAAACAAAAGTCTGCTTTACTACCGGTATTGCACCTGGCACAAGCCGAGTTTGATGGCTGGCTCAGTGCACCGGTGATGGATTATGTAGCTTCTATTCTTTCAATCAAACCGATTGAAGTATATGAAGTCGCTTCATTCTATTCGATGTATAACCTGGAGCCTGTTGGAAAATGTCTGATTGAAGTTTGCCAGACAGGACCATGCTGGTTACGCGGCTCCGATGATATAGTGGATCACCTCGAGAAGAAGTTGAATATAAAAGTTGGAGAGACCACAGCCGATGGGATGTTCACACTGAAAACAGTAGAATGTCTGGGATCTTGCGGAACAGCGCCTATGCTGCAATGTGGTTCTGATTACTATGAAAACCTGACGACTGAAAAAGTAGACACCTTGATTGAAAAATTAAGAGGCTCTGATCAGCGGAGTACATATATGAAATCTAACATGCAGGAGATTTAATCATGGCAAGACTTTTAGAACATATAAATGTACCCGGCATCGAAACGTTCGATGTATATAGGAAGCATGGCGGGTATAAATCTGTGGAGAAAGCGTTGAAGACGATGACTCCCGATGAAGTAACAGAAGAAGTAAAGAAGTCTGGTTTACGTGGTAGAGGTGGTGCTGGTTTTCCTGCCGGTATGAAGTGGAGTTTCCTTGATCGTAAATCTGATAAACCTCGCTATCTCGTTTGTAATGCTGATGAAAGTGAGCCCGGTACATTCAAGGATCGTTACCTGATGGAGAAGATCCCTCACGTGCTCATTGAAGGAATGATTACATCAAGCTATGCGCTGGGTGCAAAAACTTCCTATATATATGTGCGCGGTGAGTATATGTATATCATCCGCATTTTAGAAAAGGCAATTCAGGAAGCACATGCAAATGGGTTTCTTGGTAAAAATATTTTAGGAACTGACTATTCATTAGAGCTATATGTACAGCCCGGTGGCGGTGCCTATATCTGTGGTGAAGAGACTGCATTGCTCGAGTCACTCGAAGGCAAGCGCGGTAACCCACGTCTGAAGCCTCCATTCCCTGCCGTTGCAGGATTGTACGCCAGCCCTACCGTTGTAAACAACGTAGAGACAATCTCGGCGGTATGCTCCATTGTTAATGAGAGTGGTGATGAGTATGCAAAGATAGGTATCGGTAAAAGTACAGGAACAAAACTTATCTCTGCCAGTGGGCACATCAATAAGCCAGGGGTATACGAGATAGATTTAGGATTGCCGGTTGAAGAATTTATATACTCTGATAAATATTGTGGAGGTATCTGGAAAGGAAGAAAACTTAAAGCTGTTGTAGCCGGAGGTTCTTCTGTGCCGATTCTTCCTGCAGACCTCATTTTGAAAACAGCCAAAGGCGAACCCCGCTTAATGTCATACGAATCATTATCGGATGGTGGTTTTGCAACAGGTACAATGCTGGGCTCCGGTGGTTTCATTGTCATGGATGAAACAGCATGTATAGTCCGTAACCTGTGGACATTCACACGCTTCTATCATCATGAGTCTTGTGGTCAATGTAGCCCTTGCCGCGAAGGCACAGGCTGGATGGAGAAAGTTCTTCATCGTATCGAGCATGGTCATGGCCACATGGATGATATAGACTTGTTAGTAGATGTTGCCAAGAAGATAGAAGGAAATACAATTTGTCCGTTGGGAGATGCAGCAGCCTGGCCAGTAGCCAGTGCGATACGTCACTTCCGCGAAGAGTTTGAGTATCACGTACGCTATCCCGAAAAGGTAAAGAATCCAAAGCATTTTGAGTTGGAACCATTCCGTTCGGAGAAAGTGCTGGCAACGGTATAGAGTTAAACTATAAATAAACTTAGCGAAATGGCTAAAGTAACGATAGATGGTATTGAAGTAGAAGTTGCTGATGGAACAACCATTCTGAACGCAGCCCGTCAGATTGGTGGTGAAGTTGTACCTCCGGCAATGTGTTACTATTCTTCTTTGAAAGATACCGGCGGAAAGTGCCGTGTATGTTTGGTAAAAGTAACACAAGGATCTGCTAAAGATCCCCGCCCTATGCCGAAGCTTGTAGCGTCATGCCGCACGCCTGTTATGGATGGCATGGTGGTACAGAATATAACTTCTCCAGAAGTTTTGGAAGCACGCAAAGGCGTTGTTGAATTCCTGTTGATCAATCACCCGCTCGATTGCCCTATATGTGATCAGGCCGGAGAATGTGATCTTCAAAATTTAGCATACGAACATGGCGCTGGTAAAACACGCTATGAAGAGGAACGCAGAACATTCGAGAAAGTAGATATAGGAGATAAGATCAAGTTACACATGACGCGTTGCATCCTTTGCTACCGCTGTACATTTGTAGCCGATCAACTTACAAACGAACGCGTTCACGGGGTGCTGCATCGTGGCGATGCTTCCGAGATCAGCACCTATATAGAAAAAGCAGTAGAGAATGATTTCTCCGGAAACATGATTGATGTTTGCCCGGTGGGAGCATTGACTGATAAAACCTTCCGCTTTAAAAGCAGAGTATGGTTTACAAAACCTCTGGATGCACATCGTAACTGTACCAAGTGCAGTGGCAAAGTAGTTCTCTGGACAAAAGGTGATGATGTACTTCGTGTATCAGCACGCAAAGATGAATTTGGTGAAGTGAAAGAGTATATCTGTAACGAGTGCCGTTACGATCATAAGAATATGGGCGATTGGACAATTGAAGGTCCGCGTCACATCGATAAAAATTCAGTGATCTCTCAAAATCACTACGAAAAAATCGATATGCAGAAATTGAAACTCGACATTGAACGTCAGATACAATTTCAAAAGGGAAAGCAATTACCGGAAACTAACCAATCACCAGCATGACCGAATTTCTGATATATAAACTGATTCTGGTAGGCTCTGTGTTTGGTATAACACTTTTTGTTGCAGCATACTCAACGTATGCCGAACGTAAAGTGGCAGCATTCTTACAAGACCGTGTAGGTCCTGATCGTGCGGGTCCGTTCGGAATTTTTCAACCTCTTGCCGATGGAATGAAATTCATCTACAAAGAAGAGATCATTCCGGTAGTGTCAAATAAATTTCTGTTTATACTCGGGCCATGCCTGGCGATGCTTACAGCAATGATGGCAGGTGTATTAATTCCATGGGGAGATACATTGATCATTGGCGGGAAAACATATTCGCTGCAGATCGCTGATCTCAATGTAGGTGTACTATATGTATTTGGAGTTGTATCCATCGGAGTATACGGTATCATGATCGGTGGTTGGGCATCGAATAACAAGTTCTCTTTGTTGGGTGCGATTCGTGCATCGGCACAGATGATCAGTTATGAGATCGCGATGGGCTTATCCATCATTGCATTTGTAATCATGACAGGAACATTGAGTCTCGGTGAGATAAGTGCGCAACAGGCCGGTGGTGTTGGTGGCGACTGGAACATGTGGAATGTAGTATATCAACCACTTGGGTTTTTAATTTTTATAGTTTGCGCTTTCGCGGAATGTAACCGTACGCCGTTCGATTTACCAGAATGTGAGACAGAGTTAGTCGGTGGCTACCATACGGAATATAGCAGTATGAAATTAGGCTTCTACCTCTTCGCTGAATACATCAACATGTTTGTTTCATCGGCGATGATTTCAACGCTTTATTTCGGAGGATATAATTTTCCATTCATGAATGATCTTGGATTGGATCATAACACTATATCGATCATCGGAACGCTGATGTTGTTCGCAAAGATTTCATTCTTCATCTTCTTCTTTATGTGGATCCGTTGGACAATCCCACGCTTCCGCTACGATCAGCTGATGAACCTGGGATGGAAAGTATTAATACCACTTTCTGTAGCGAATATTTTTATTACCGGACTGGTGATGTTATTAATAGATAAACTTTAATGGAGTCGATTCCTGAATTTCAGGAACGAATTTTCAACATAGTATAAATGTGAATAAAACCACATGCAATTAACGAATCGATCAAAGCTTGTTGTAAAGAAAGAGATGACCTTCGCAGAGAAGATTTATCTCCCCGCCATATTAAGTGGTGTTGTAATTACGATCAAGCACTTATTCAGAAGAAAAGCAACGGTAAAGTATCCTGAAAAGCAACGCGAGATCAGCGAGATCTGGCGCGGTCAACACGTGTTGAAGCGTGATGATAAAGGAGCCGAACGTTGCACCGCCTGCGGGTTGTGTGCAGTGGCTTGTCCTGCCGAAGCAATTACCATGGTAGCAGCGGAGCGCAAGAAAGGCGAAGAGAATTTATACCGCGAAGAGAAATATGCTGCAACGTACGAGATCAATATGCTGCGCTGCATTTTCTGCGGATTATGCGAAGAGGCTTGTCCCAAGGAAGCAATCTTCCTAACAGACCGTATAGTTTCAACCGACTATGAGCGCAACGGATTTATCTACGGAAAAGATAAGCTGGTAGAAGATGTGAATGAGCGCATTGATGTAACGGTAAGACAAACACCAGCCGTGTTAGCTTTCAAAGAGCAGAAAAAATTAAGTCATAATAAATAGTATTTCAGCAGTGACGCTCAATCTATTCTACTTCCTTTCGTTCCTGGCAATCATGTCAGCCATCATGGTTGTTTTGTCAAAGAACCCGGTATATAGTGTACTATATCTCATTATTACTTTTTTCTGTATCGCGGGCCACTATATGTTGATGAATGCACAGTTTCTGGCAATCGTTCACATTATAGTATATGCAGGCGCCATCATGGTTTTGTTTCTGTATGTGATCATGCTCCTCAACCTGAACAAGGAATCGGAACCTCATAAAAGTACGTTGCAGAAAATAGCAGCCACGATCTGTGCAGGTCTGGTAATGATTGTACTCGTAGGTTCTCTGAAAGGAACAGAAGGTATGATTCAACAACAGCCAGCGGCAGCAGATATAGGTCTTGTAAAAGCATTAGGGAAAGTAATGTTTACAAAATTCTTACTCCCCTTCGAGATAACTTCTGTATTACTCTTGGCAGCAATGGTGGGAGCCGTTATGCTGGGTAAACCAGAGAAACGTTAATCGTTATCCGTTACCAAGTAACAGATAACAATAAGCAATACTGAACGAACTGATAACGAATAACCGATAACGGATAAAATGATCAAAACAATACCACTTGATTATTACCTGTGGCTGGCAGCAACACTCTTTACAATTGGAGTGCTGGGTGTGCTATACCGCAGAAATGCTATTATCATTTTTATGTGCATTGAACTTATGTTGAATGCAGTAAATCTTTTATTGGTGGCATTCTCCACGTATCTGAACGATGCTTCCGGACAAGTATTTGTATTTTTTATTATGGCAGTGGCTGCGGCTGAAGTAGCCGTAGGTTTGGCTATACTGGTAATGATGTACCGGAATACAAAATCGGTTGATATTAACATTTTGAATCGCTTAAAATGGTAAGTATAGATTTATTGGTAAGCCTTGTACCACTGTTCCCGTTACTGGGCTTTTTGTTCGTAGCACTGAATACGCGTAGACTCACTCAAGGTGTCACTGCATTTATAGCCTGCGGTTCAGTTTTGTTTTCATTCATCATTTCAATTGCACTCTTCGTTACCCTGTTGGGAATGCCGGAAGGCGATCGTTCAATCTCTGTAACGCTTTTCAACTGGATCGCAGCCGGAGATTTCTCAGCATCCATAAGCTTCCTCGTAGACCCGCTATCATCTTTATTCCTATTGATCATTACCGGAGTTGGATTTTTGATCCACGTTTACTCGATCGGGTATATGCATCATGATGAAGGCTTCAACCGCTTCTTTTCATATTTGAATCTGTTTGTGTTCTTCATGCTTTTACTCGTGATGGGTGCAAACTATCTGTTGATGTTTGTAGGATGGGAAGGCGTTGGTCTCTGCTCATATTTACTCATCGGATTCTGGTTCAAGAATCAGGACTATAACAATGCTGCAAACAAGGCATTCATCATGAACCGTATCGGTGATTTGGGAATGTTACTCGGTGTGATTCTGATCTTCGTTCACTTCGGAAGCATTCAGTATACCGAAGTATTTTCGAAGGCAACTTCAATTGATACAACGACATTAACACTGATCACGATCCTGTTGTTTGTTGGCGCGATGGGTAAGAGTGCGCAGCTTCCACTATATACATGGTTGCCGGATGCGATGGCGGGTCCTACACCTGTATCAGCATTGATTCACGCAGCAACCATGGTAACGGCAGGTGTATATATGGTTTGTCGTAACAACTTGCTTTATGCATTGTCACCGGCAACACTTGAGTTGATTGTGATTGTTGGTTTGGCAACAGCACTGTTTGCTGCCACCATCGCGATCGCGCAGAATGATATAAAGAAAGTACTCGCATACTCTACCGTAAGTCAGTTAGGTTTGATGTTCCTCGCCTTGGGACTCGGAGCGTTTACGAGTGGTATATTTCACATGGCAACACACGCATTCTTTAAAGCATTGTTGTTTCTGGGTGCAGGTAGCGTGATTCACGCGTTGAGTGGCGAACAGGATATTCGTAACATGGGCGGATTAAAAAAATATCTTCCTGTGACCTATGTTACTTTCTTTGCGGGTGTACTCGCAATATCCGGTATACCTCCGTTTGCAGGCTTCTTTTCAAAAGATGAAATTCTGGCAAGCGCATTTGCACATAACAAAATTGTGTGGGCCGTTGCTGTGATCGCATCGTTACTCACGGCCTTCTATATGTTCCGTCTTTTCTTCCTTACATTCTTTGGAAAAGAAAGGGCCAGCAAACATGCTATGGAACATATTCATGAATCTCCTAAAAGTATAACGATACCACTGATAGCATTAGCGATACTAAGTGTAGTCGGTGGATTTATGGGAGTACCCGAAGTATTGGGAGGATCGCATTGGTTATCGCACTACCTGCATCCTGTATTTGCTTCTTCACATGATCTTATTCAAACGCATCACCTTAGTCATACTACCGAATATATATTGATGGGCACCGTGGTTGCTTTCACAATTGTAACGATCGTCATCGCCTATACCATGTATATAGGTAAAGAGCAGGTGCCAGCCGCAGAAGGGCAGCCGGTAGGTGGACTGCAGCGTACGCTTGCCAATAAGTATTATGTGGATGAAATATATAATGCCATTATCGTAAAGCCATTGTATTGGATCTCCGGAGTTTTGGATGCAGTGATCGAACGTTTAGGAATCGATAAACTGGTCAATGCTTTTGGAGGAAGTGTAGTGGAGGGAAGCAAGATCACGCGACTCTTGCAGAACGGAGGAATCGGATACTACATCTTCGTAATGGTAATTGGTATTGTGATCATTCTGGCTTACGCAGTTATTCGTTAGTGACTTTCGTGAGTGTTGAGCAAATATCAATCGCTTGACATAACGAATATAGTATACAATGAATAACCATTAACAGGACAACGGATAACTAATAATAGATAACGACTAACGATGCTAACGCTACTTCTTATATTTTTTCCACTGGCCGCAGCGCTATTGCTTTTCGTATTCAGACCACAGAATGCAAAGGTGGTTGCACTGATCGCTGCACTGATTGAATTAATTATTTCATTGGTGATAGTGACTCAGTTCGATAAAACTGGTGCACCTCAGTTTAGTATAGACATTCCGTGGATCACTTCTCTAGGATTAAGCTTATCAGTGGCGATTGATGGCATCAGCTTATTACTTGTATTATTGACAACGGTATTAGTACCGTTCATTATACTGTCTTCATTCAGTCACACATACGAGAAGCCTTCTACCTTTTATGGACTCATCCTTACCATGCAGATGGCGTTGGTCGGAGTATTTGTGGCACGCGATGGTTTGTTATTCTACCTCTTCTGGGAAGTAGCCTTGATTCCTATATATTTTATATGTCTCATCTGGGGTGGAGAAGATCGCGGACGCATTACATTCAAGTTCTTTGTATATACGCTGGCAGGAAGTTTATTCATGCTGGTTGGATTGGTATACCTATATTTCCAAACGCCAGGTTCACATACCTTTGCTATCCAAGCCCTGTATGAAGCCGGCCGTTCATTATCAGCAACGGAACAATCACTTCTTTTCTGGGCACTGTTTGTAGCCTTCGCGATCAAGATGCCTGTATTTCCTTTCCACACCTGGCAACCGGATACCTATACCGTTTCCCCGGTACAGGGCACAATGTTACTTTCGGGAATCATGTTGAAGATGGGTATATATGGTGTGATCCGCTGGTTGATTCCGGTGGTGCCCGGTGGTGTTGCTCAGTGGGGCATGACTGCCGTTATCATTTCGGTGATTGGAATTATCTACGCTTCCTGTATAGCCATTGTTCAAAAGGATTTTAAACGATTGATTGCATACTCTTCCATTGCCCACGTAGGCCTTATTTCAGCCGGTATATTTACGCTTAGTGCTATTGGTATTCAAGGGGCAATGATTCAGATGCTGAGTCACGGTATAATTGTATTTGCGTTATTCTATATCATCGAAATTATTTTCGATCGCACCAAAACCAGAACGTTATCAGAACTTGGAGGTATACGCAATGTAGCGCCAATCCTGACTACAGTATTTGTGATTACCATGCTGGGCAGTGTTGCCTTGCCTTTCACAAGTGGCTTTGTTGGCGAGTTCCTGTTGATCAACGCAGTTTTTCAATATCAGGCTGCTTTAGGGGCTATCGCAGGTGTAACTATAATTCTGGGCGCAGTATATATGCTGAGAACGTTTCAGAAGTCAATGTCAGGTGAAACGAATAACAGAACATCGTCATTCGTTGATCTTACAGGTCAGGAAAAGTTGGTACTTTATCCGATCGTTATCCTGATCATTCTCATCGGTGTATATCCAACGCCGTTGTTGGAGATTTCCGAATCGGCTGTCAATACTCTTTTACATTCAATTACAGAAGTTACTGCTTCCGCTAACTAATATATGAACGCATTATTTGTTATCACTGGCTTAGGTATATTTTCACTTCTTGCTGAATTCGGCAATCTGAAAAAGTGGCTTACTGGCTTTGTAGTTGCAGGCCTTGCAGCAGCCGTTGTGCTCGCTGCCCTGGATTGGAATACAGCGGTGCCATATTTCAGTCACATGCTGGTGTTCGATAACCTGGCACTTGCGTTTACTGCACTGATCTCAATTTTAACCATCATCTGGTTCTGGCTTTCAGCCGATTATTTTACAACCGGCACGCATCGCACAGACCGTACTTCTCTTATCGTATTTGCCGTAGTAGGCGCAGTGATCATGGCATCGTTCAACAACATGGCCATGTTATTCCTGGGTATTGAAATCCTGTCCATGTCCCTATATGTATTGGCAGGCAGCAGAAAAGATAGCTTGTCATCAACGGAAGCTGCATTCAAATATTTCCTGATGGGCTCCTTTGCAACCGGGTTTTTATTATTTGGTATAGCACTGGTGTATGGCGCTACCGGATCATTTCACCTGCATACTATAGCAGCGACGCTCACAGCTAATCCATCCGGTTTACCTTCGTTCTTTTATGCCGGAGTATTAATGATGTTGATAGGCCTGGCCTTTAAGATTTCTGCAGTGCCATTTCATTTTTGGGCACCCGATGTATATAGCGGTTCGCCCACTACCATCACAGCGTTTATGTCGACTGTTGTTAAAGTAGCAGCGATAGCAGCCTTTGTCCGCTTGTTCTCTACATGCTTCCTGGTGGTTGAACCGACATGGAGTAAAGTATTGCAAGTTATAGCGGTGTTAACATTGGTGATTCCGAACGTAACAGCAGTATACCAGAATAACGTAAAGCGTATGCTTGCCTACTCAAGTGTTGGTCACGTAGGATATATACTTCTTGCCTTTATAGCAAGCCCAAGTGAAACCGGAACAATCTTCTATTACCTCACTACATACTCAGTTTCATCATTGGCTGCATTCAGTGTACTTCATTTGGTTGAAGGGAATTCAGAAGAGGTAACGATAAGTT
Source organism: uncultured Bacteroides sp. (assembly GCA_902168185.1). Lineage (GTDB taxonomy): Bacteria > Bacteroidota > Bacteroidia > Cytophagales > Cyclobacteriaceae > Ohtaekwangia. Next base: position 160,169 of record CABHOV010000030.1, on the reverse strand, counting down.
ATTTTAACGGACTCTTTAAAAGAAACGCATGGCTCGCAGTAACCATTACGATAGCCATGCTTTCACTGGCTGGTATACCACCACTGGCAGGTTTCTTCGGAAAGTATATGGTGTTTGCACAGGCTATCCGAAATGGATATACCGGCATGGTGATCGTAGCCGTGATTACATCACTGATCGGAGTATACTATTATTTCAAAGTGATCATTGCCATGTACTTCAATGAATCAACAACGCCACCGGTTATTGAACTTCGCGCATCTCATAAAACGTTGCTGTTTGTATTGATTGCTCTGACTTTTGCTCTGGGACTATTTCCCGATATGATCATGTCGCTGTTTCAGGCATAATAATTTTGTATTTCCTTGATATTAAATAGCCTGTCCGGAAGACCGGCTATTGTTTTTTCTATCCGAAAAGATTACCTTCAATCGATTGCTAATACTTATACTATGGGAAAAGTAAAAGATATTCTCGATTCTAAAGGAAATGCAGTTTATGCTGTATCACCTGACGTAACAGTCTACCACGCCATCGAAGTGATGTGCGAAAAAAATATTGGTGGACTCATCATCATGGAAGACGGGAAAATGGTCGGAATTTTTACCGAACGAGATTATGCCCGAAAGCTTATCCTGAAAGGAAAATCTTCCAAAGACACATCTATAAGAGAACTTATGACCACCAAAGTATTTACGGTAACACCGGATACTTCCATTGAAGAATGCATGTGGATTATGAGTAATCGAAAATTCCGTCACCTTCCTGTTGAAGAGAATGGTGAACTGGTAGGTGTCATTTCTATTAGTGATGTTGTGCGCACGGTGATCAATGAACAGAAATCCATCATCGAACATCTGGAACAATATATAGCGGGGCAGTAGATTTTAGTAAAACAAAAGTAGATATTCAGAGTTTGTAAGGCTCGGGATATAGACTTTCGGTTATGCTGATAAAACAAAATCTACGCTTGCATAGAATCCTTCTTATAACCTGGAAGGTTGATCTCATCATGCTCATCAGTTGCGTAGTAGCGCATTATGCAGACATTATATTATTGAAACACGTTACCATCCCAGCTGCATTGCCGACTCTGCTGGGTACAGCCATCGCTTTCTTTATAGGTTTCAACAACAATCAGGCATATGACCGCTGGTGGGAAGCAAGGATTATATGGGGGGCACTGGTAAATGACTCGCGTACATGGGCCAGAAATCTGCTCGCATATTTTTCCGAAGCTTCTGAAAGTAAAATTGTAGGGGAAGATCTTCGCCAGTGTCAACGGACAATGATCTATAGGCACATCGCTTTTCTATATGCACTGAAAGCGTCTCTGCGTAAATGTGATTATTCTGATTACGAGAAATTTCTTTCACGCGAAGAAGTTGAGAAGGTTAAAGTATTCTCAAATATACCCAATGCTATACTTGATCTACAGAGCCATGATCTGCAAAGAATATCGAAGGAAGGTATAATAGACGGATTTCGTTTTCTTCCCATGAATGACTTACTGCGAAGCTTCTGTGATGGAATGGGAAAATCCGAACGGATAAACAATACGGTATTCCCTACTACTTATGTTTACTTTACGCGACTTTTCATCTGGATCTTTGTAGTGCTTACAACCATGTCTATTGCCGGCAGTGTTGGACATTGGTCTATATTCCTCGGCTTTATGGTAGGATTCGTTTTTCACACCACGCATATAAATGGGATGAGCATCATGAACCCATTTGAAAATACAACTGCGGGTGTGCCCATCAGCAGCATCACACGCACGATTGAAATTAACCTCCTTCAGGCGTTAGGCGAACAGGATATTCCAGAGCCTGTAAAGCCAGTCGATGGAGAATATATATTGTAGTTATACCCCATTTATACCCAGATTTTCAAACAATCATAAACGAAGTATATCAGCGGTATCGGTCGCATACACCGTTTAATCTACACATAGAATCCTTTCATCTATTTCCTGATCACTATTGGATATGCTTTGGCTATCTATAGCGTTTTACAGGCAAGTCATGAAAAATTACGTGAACAACCGGTTAGCGCGCTCCCTGAAAATATTGTCTTTACTTCTCTTTCTGATTCTGGCAATAACATCGCAGGCCTTGGCTACTTCAGGTTTTGTTGAGAATAAAGGGCAGTGGCCCGCACAGGTATTATTTGCTGCTGATATTCCCGGAGGAAAATTATACGTGGAGCAGACACGGTTATTGTATTCTTTTTTTGAGTCTCCTGAAAGCCATCACGATCATGCTGCTAAACATGAATCGGGTAAAGATGTATCCGGATATCACACCGGTACCATACTCGCCCATGCTTTCGAAATCAAATTCCTGCACGCTAACAGTATAATTCAAGCACAGGGCACAAACGCCTTGCAGACACGGTATAACTATATATATGGCGATGATCCTTCTTCCTGGTTCCAGGATGCAAAGGCTTATGAAACGATCATCATCCACGATCTCTATGATGGCGTTGATATGAAACTGTATACCAACGGTTCGTCTATAAAGTATGACCTCATTGTTAATCCGGGAGGAAGCATAAACAAGATTGAACTGGAATATAGCGGTTTGGATAGCCTTCATTTAAAAGATAAAAATCTTCATTTAAAAACCAGGCTTGGTGAGCTGATCGAAATGGAACCTTATGTTTACCAGCTTACCGATGGCAAGAAGAAAGATATACCTTGTAAATTCGTGTTAGAGAATAACCGTCTCCGGTTTGACTTTGAACATCGACCTGATCCTGCAAATATATTGGTAATCGATCCCCTCATTATATTCTCAGCGTATTCAGGATCCACCACCGACAACTGGGGCAACACCGCTACTTATGATGATGCCGGTAATGCATATTCCGGAGGTATAGTATATGGTGTAGGATATCCTACAAAGACGGGCGCATACCAGGTATCCTATGCCGGTGGTATATGGGACATTGGTATAATGAAATTCGATTCTGCAGGAAGTAAATTGCTATATGCTACATACCTCGGAGGGAGTGGTTCCGAAACTCCACAAAGTCTAGTTGTAAATCACGCAGGTGAATTACTTATTCTTGGCTCAACCAGCTCTATGAATTTCCCGGTTACGAATAACTCTCGTTTTTCAGGAGGCACAAACTTTACGCCCATGGATGGTGTACCCTATACCAATGGGTCGGACTTATTTGTTGCCAAACTGAGCAGTGACGGAAGACGATTGCTTGGCTCTACCTATATAGGGGGAAGTGGTAATGATGGTGTAAATTTTGTCTCCGGAACATTTGATTCCCAGAGCATGGTGCAGAGTCCGATATGTAAAAATTACGGTGATCAATTTCGGGGCGATATTATTACGGATGCCGATGACAATGTATATATAGCCTCTAACACAACTTCCTCGGACGTTACACAAAAAGTGGTGGACTATGCAGGCGGAACACACGATGCTATTGTTGTAAAACTTCCATCCGATCTTTCTGCGATTACATGGAGTCGTTACCTGGGAGGCTCTGGTACAGATGCTGCCTATTCCCTGAAACTCGACAGCGACAATACTATCTTCGTGGCCGGTGGTACTACCAGCACAAATTTTGCAGGTATTAACGGCTATAAAAAAACAAAGGGTACGGATATAGATGGATGGATCGCACAGCTTTCCAACGATGGTTTGCAAATCATGAACGCTACCTATCTTGGTACCTCGTCTTATGATCAGGTATATTTTATAGACATCAATACTACACAGGATATATATGTACTAGGCCAGACGCAGGGCGGTTATCCGGTTACGTCCGGTGTTTTCGCTCAAAGTGGTGGTGGACAATTCATACATAAACTTTCACATGACCTGCAGTCTTCCGTTTTCTCAACTGTGTTTGGTTCAGGTAACAATAGTCCCAATATTTCCCTCACCGCATTCCTGGTGAACGACTGTAACAAAATCTATATATCCGGTTGGGGCGGCTCATTAAACGCTACAACCATTCGGTATCGCGCACAAAGTGGACAGATCGTTACCATTACGCGGAATTTTGTCGGAGGCAGTACAACGGGGCTTCGGGTTTCAACAGATGCGTATCAAAGCGCTACCTCCGGAAATGATTTTTACCTGATGGTACTCGATACCGATGCATCTGCTTTTTTGTATGGTACTTTCCTCGGAGGCAATCAATCGGTAACGCATGTTGACGGAGGCACAAGTCGATTCGATAAACGGGGTATAGTATATCATGCAGTATGCGCCGGTTGTGGTGGATACTCGGATTTTCCATCGGTCAACGCACCCGCAGGGCACGCTACCAACGCTGCACGCACCTATGCCGGTTGTAATAACGCTATATTTAAATTCGACCTTGCCACACTGCGGGCTACATTGCAAACAAACTCGGTAGCACTTGATAACCCTGGTATGGACACTGTGTGTTATCCTTCTTCGATCGTGTTCCAAAACCTGAGCAATGGCGCCAAGTATTTTGTGTGGAATATGGGCGATGGCACAGAGATCACCAAACAAGACACAAGTTCGGTCGTACATACCTATGAAGTCCCGGGTGTTTATCTGGTTACGCTCACGGCTTACAATGCTGAAACGTGTGAAGGTAAAGATATAGCCTCTGTTGTGGTTTCTGTTTTTGATCCTGAAATACAAGTGGTAGATGATGGATCAATCTGCAAGGGCAGCAGCTATCAGTTGTCGGCGAGTGGTGGAGCGTTGTATCAATGGACTAGTGACACTGGGGAATTTGCATCCTCACTCTCAAACCCGAAGGTTACTCCGACAGATACAACGGTATACTATATCACAATTCAGGATGAAGTTGGTTGCGAAATTTCTGATTCCGTGAAAGTAAATGTTTTACCAGCACCAGACTATACATTACATTTTGAAAAACAGTATGACTGCTGGAACAGACCGACTGTACGATTCACGTATACATCTAAAGATGGGTATACTTATACCTGGGACCTCGGTGATGGGACAACGTCCACCGAAAAAGACTTCAAACATAATTATCCTGCCGATGGAACGTACAATATATTGTTCCGTAGCACCAACGCATATTGCTCTTATGATGAGAACGTCACGATGAATATTGTTACCATTAAGATTCCGAACGTAATTACCGCCAACAGCGATGAACGGAATGATGCACTGGTGATACAGGCCCCCGATCAGGTCGATCTGAAAGTATACAACCTGTGGGGTACCCTCATCTTTCATGATGATAACTATAAAAATACATGGACCGGTGCGGGATTAAGCCAAGGCGTCTACTACTATAAAGCCGCCATCCAAAACGAAGCCTCTTGCAAAGGGTGGGTACATGTAATCAAGTAGAAGTCATTTATAATATCCGTTGGTTTATCTGCCAGAACTCAGTGACCTTGATGTGCCTTCTTGTTTCAGTGCGTTTGGATTTTTGTGATTAACCACCACGACTAACGTTCCAACATCGCTTTACACCACTCCACTGCCGCCTCTACATCAGGAAACAAATTAATCACTAGAGGATCTTTACTCTGTTTCTGTGCTTCCATATATTCTTCAAGATTTATAGCAGTGAAGGTGCTCTGTGGCAATACCAATGCATAGTATAGGATACCGTTCGCGTGTGCGTTTGGATTCCAATACTCGCTGACCCATTTCACGTCATCATCGTTAAAAATTTCTGATTTTGTCAGGTCGGTTATCCAGGCTATATTACCATGCTCTGCGACGTTCGCTTTAATCTGTATAAGCCCTTCTTCGCACAACGCACGAAAATCTTTTGATAGTATAAAGCCCGTAAAAGTTGAAAGAATACATGGAACGGAAGCATCAAAATCGAGCGATGCACCTTCGATCGTAAAAAGTCTTGTAGCCATTGATATATACTGTTTGATAAAAAAGAATTCAAAAGTATATCTTACCATGAACAAGCGGCATCCGTATTTTTCCCTGTCATGAGATAAATAAACGCAGAGATCCGAATCCGTAATCTTACTGTAGTTTTTTATATGTACATTTTGTATCTATATATTAAAATTCGGAAGATCAAAAATAATGAGATGAATGTGCCAATTGAAGCGGTCAATCTCCTCGTGTAATTTTATGCTTTCCCAACGTCCTTTGTGGATAAGGATTCATGAACCCCGTATTCACTCATCAAAACTTTTAATGCAAAAACCGGAAATGTGTTTAAATTAGGGAAGCTTTAATATTTCTTTAATTACTACAACCACTTAAACAGACATGCCACGCGCTGATGGCTTATCAAAGTATACAGCGAGTGGTATACGTTCCGTATAATGAAAAAATATATTCTTGCACTCGATCAGGGTACTACCAGTTCACGCGCGATTGTCTTCGATCAGGAAGGCACCATTCAATCTGTGGCACAAAAAGAATTTCAACAGATCTTTCCGAAGCCCGGGTGGGTAGAGCACGATCCGAATGATATCTGGGCGTCACAAGCCGGAGTTGCAGCGGAAGCAATTTCCAAGATTGGCATCAACGGAAAATATCTTGCTGCTATTGGTATCACCAATCAACGTGAAACAACACTGGTGTGGGATCGGGAAACAAGTCAGCCGGTATATAATGCCATCGTGTGGCAAGACCGAAGAACCTCATCTTACTGCGATGAACTCAAAGCTCAGGGCCTTGCAGAAACCATCAAACAAAAAACAGGTTTGTTCATCGATGCTTACTTTTCTGCTTCAAAGATTAAATGGATCTTGGACAACGTAGAGGGTGCACGCACAAAAGCAGAGCAAGGCAAACTCGCTTTTGGCACTGTAGATACCTGGCTTACCTGGAAGTTAACAAATGGTAAAGTACATGTTACGGATGTAACCAATGCGAGTCGCACGATGATCTTTAATATACATACTCTGTCGTGGGACAAAGAATTATTGAAGATCTTTAACATTCCGGAAAATATGTTGCCGGAAGTCCGCTCTTGTAGTGAAGTATATGGAGAGACCGGCACAACGCTTTTCGCAAGCAAAGTTCCCATTGCAGGTATAGCGGGCGATCAGCAGGCGGCTTTATTCGGACAAGCTTGCTTCGAACCCGGTATGATAAAAAATACGTATGGCACCGGATGTTTTATAGTAGCCAACATCGGTACAAAACCGGTGATGACGAAAGATTTACTGACGACCATCGGCTGGAAGATTGGCAACGAAACTATATATGCAGTAGAGGGATCTATATTTATAGGAGGCGCTATCATTCAGTGGCTTCGCGATGGGCTTGGGTTGTTTACTTCTTCAGCAGAGGTTGAAAAGCTCGCGCAACGTGTAGAAGATTCAGATGGAGTATATCTCGTACCGGCACTCTCTGGTTTAGGTGCACCACATTGGGATCCGTATGCCCGTGGTATGATGATAGGCCTTACGCGTGGTACAACCAAAGCGCATATAAGCAGAGCTGCCCTGGATGCTATAACGTTTGATGTGAAGAGTATAACGGATTGTATATTGGAAGAGACCGGCATTCAGTTTAAAGAACTTCGTGTGGATGGAGGCGCTTCCGTAAACAATATGCTCATGCAATTGCAAGCTGACGTTATGGATAGAATTGTTGTACGGCCCAAGATAACCGAGACTACAGCGTTGGGCGCTGCATACCTCGCAGGCCTTGCCGTGGGATATTGGAACAACATAAATGAGATACAAAAATATTGGCAGGAGGATAAACGTTTTACTCCTGGTATAGGGAAAGAAAAACAACAAAAGCAATATCGAACCTGGCAACGTGCCGTAGAGCGTTCGAAGGGCTGGGCAAATGAAGAGTAATAATTTCAGGTATATAAACAGCAACGCATGAACAGACCCTCGATGATCGAAGCGCTTCAAGAGCAAGGAAGTATTCCCTGGGATGTTTTGATCATTGGTGGTGGTGCCACAGGATTAGGAGCTGCCGTGGAAGCTGCTTCGCGTGGTTTAAAAACGTTGCTGGTAGAGCAGCATGATTTTGCAAAAGGAACATCGAGCCGTAGTACAAAATTGATTCATGGTGGTGTTCGCTATTTACAGCAAGGTGATATAGGTCTTGTACTGGAAGCCCTGCATGAACGTGGACTCCTTCGACAGAATGCGCCACACCTGGTGCGCAATCAACAATTTATTATTCCAAATTACGAATGGTGGAATGGTCCGTTCTATACCATTGGCATGAAGGTATATGATATGATGTCCGGCTCACTGGGCTTGGGCACTTCCGAGCACATCTCCAAAGAAGAAACGATGGAAGCCATCGCGAACCTGAAGGAAGATGGATTGCGTGGCGGTGTTATATACTATGACGGACAGTTTGACGATGCGAGGCTCGCCATTAACCTGGCGCAGACCGTTGTGAATCAAGGGGGCGTTGTGATCAACTACATGAAGGTGACTTCATTGTTGAAAGATGCAAAGGATTTTGTTATAGGAGCTACCGCTATAGATGTAGAGAGCAGGGTGGCACATACTATATATGCAAAGTCGGTGATCAATTGTACAGGAGTGTTTGCCGATGCCATTCTTCGCATGGATGATCCGCAGGCAAGCAAATCGATTGTGCCAAGTCAGGGTGTACACATTGTGCTGGAACGTGAATTCTTACAAGGCGATGCTGCCATCATGATTCCTAAAACCTCCGATGGGCGTGTGTTGTTCGCAGTGCCGTGGCACGATAAAGTGGTGGTGGGCACAACGGATACGCTGGTGGAAAACGAAAGCCTGGAGCCGCGTGCCCTGGAAGAGGAGATTGATTTCATTTTGAATACAGCAAGTCTATACCTCACCCGTAAACCTGCGCGCAGCGATGTGAAGAGTATATTTGCCGGACTTCGTCCGCTTACAGCATCTGCGAACGGAAAGGCAACAAAAGAAATTTCACGTAGTCATAAAATCCTCGTATCGCTCTCCGGATTAATCACAGTTATAGGAGGCAAGTGGACAACCTATCGTAAGATGGGAGAGGACACCATTGACAGAGCCATTATAGTCGGTAGCCTGCCTGAACAAAGCTCGATCACAAAACAACTTCGGATTCATGGCGCAACGGATTATATCAATCCGATTGACCCGCTATATTTCTATGGCAGTGATAAAAAATATATTGAAGATCTGATTCGTGAGCGTCCAGCACTGGCAGAAAAAATTCATCCCGCTTTAAATACTATACATGCTGAAGTGGTGTGGGCAGCGAAAGCTGAGATGGCACGCACGGTTGAAGATGTATTGGCGCGTAGAACACGTGCACTTTTTCTGGATGCCGCTGCAAGTATTGAAATGGCGCCCACAGTTGCCCGGTTGTTAGCAGAGTCATTTGGGTATGATGAAGCGTGGCAGCGCCAACAGATAGAAGAGTATACGCAGCTTGCAAACGGATACAGGTTGCTATAGGATACTACTAATCGAAGTATCATTACGAATGTCATAATCTTGTATTGGTTCTACTGATTAGTGCTTAATATTGTGCTTACAAAAAATCTCTAAGCATGAGTACTAAAGCGTTTATATTCGACCTCAACGGCACCATGATTGACGACATGCATTTTCATTTAAAGATCTGGCATGAAGTATTAACAAGCGATCTGGGAGCAAAACTTACCATAGAAGAAACACGCAGTAATATGTATGGCAAGAATGACGAGCTATTGGCGCGTGTATTCGGAGAAGGCCATTTCACTGCGGAAGAAGTAACAGCAATCTCACAACGGAAAGAAGAAAAATATCAGGAGATCTATAAACCACACCTCGATCTGCTACCAGGACTTTTCGAATTTTTAGAAGATGCACACCAGGCAGGTATACGGTTGGCAATTGGCTCTGCTGCTATACCTTATAATATAGACTTCGTGTTGGACAATCTTAACATTCGTCATTACTTTAAAGTGATTGTCAGTGCGCACGATGTGTTGCAAAGTAAACCGCATCCCGAAGTATTTTTAAAAGCTGCCGAATTATTAGGTGTAGCACCAGATTCATGTATTGTTTTTGAAGATGCACCCAAAGGAGTGGAGGCCGCAGAAACCGCTGGCATGCAAAGCGTAGTACTCACTACCATGCATACCGCCGAAGAATTTAAGCGCTACTCGAATATCATGCTATATACCAAGGATTATAAAAATCCTTTGTTGAAGGAGCTTATATCGTAATGCTTAAAAGCGAAAATGCGTTCTGTCAATTTCTGTAAGAGTCGTCTTTTTTAATATGACTTTTATGTATAGTCAACCGGCCGATAATTTCCTGGAGCGTTGAAAATGCGTTTTTAAGGCACCAGGAAAACATCGGGTAATTTTTTTAAAATATTTGTAAATGTTGATTATACACTTATAAAATTTATTGTATCTTAGCCAGCGTTTCAAACGATTGATTATCGAAGACTATGGCTAAAGGATATGTTATTGGAGTGGATTATGGAACGGATTCCGTTCGCTCCATTATAGTAGAGGCGGCATCGGGAGCGGAGGTAGCATCTTCCGTTTTTTATTATCCACGATGGCGCGATGGATTATTTTGTAATCCATCTAAAAATCAATTTCGTCAACATCCGAAAGATTATGTTGAAGGACTTGAACTCACCATTCAGCAATGCCTGCAGCAAGCCGGGTCTTCGGTGCGAAGTAACATCAAAGCAATCGCAGTGGATACCACAGGTTCAACTCCAGTAGCCGTAGATAAAACAGGAACACCACTCGCACTCACTCCGGGTTTTGAAAATAATCCCAACGCTATGTTTGTACTTTGGAAGGATCATACATCCACCAAAGAAGCTGCCGAGATCAATGAACACGCTGAAAAGTTTGATGTAAATTATTTACAATTCGTAGGAGGTATATATTCATCCGAATGGTTTTGGGCAAAACTTCTGCATGTGCTTCGCGAAGATGAAGCTGTGCGAAAAGCTTGCTACTCCTGGGTAGAGCATTGCGACTGGATTCCATATTTACTCACCGGTGGTAATGATGCGCGGAAATTAATGCGTGGCGTATGTTCTGCCGGTCATAAAGCTTTATGGTCTGCTGACTTTAATGGTTTACCTCCTGATGAATTTTTCAGTTCACTCGATCCGTTGTTAAAAGGATTCACGTCACAATTATTTACAGATACATATACATCCGATAAACCTGCGGGTACACTGAGTAAAGAATGGGCAGAGCGCCTAGGGCTTTCAACAGATGTAGTTATAGGTATAGGAGCTTTTGATTGTCACATGGGTGCCGTTGGCGGCCAGATCGAACCCTATCATCTTAGCAAAGTAATGGGCACTTCTACCTGCGATATGATGGTAGTACCTATAAAAGATATGGAAGGTAAACTTGTGCGTGGTATATGCGGACAGGTAAACGGTTCTATCATTCCCGGTATGATTGGTCTTGAAGCCGGACAATCTGCTTTTGGTGACACGTATGCGTGGTTTAAAAATCTGCTTGCGTGGCCACTCGAAACCTTACTGAAATCATCTTCAGTTGTTACTCCCGAAATAGCAGAGAAGCTTAAAGCTGAATTGCTCGATAAGATCGTTCCTGAGTTGACACGTCAGGCAGCAGCCCTTCCGTTGGATGTGAATAGCGAACTCGCTATAGATTGGTTGAATGGAAGAAGAACTCCCGATGCAAACCAGGAATTGAAAGGTGCTATCACCGGATTAAGTTTAGGAACCGATGCACCGCGGCTTTTCAAAGCCTGGGTGGAAGCTACATGCTTTGGTGCCAAAGCTATTGTAGATCGTTTTAACAATGAAGGTGTTCCGGTAAAAGGATTAATCGGACTTGGGGGCGTTGCAAAAAAATCTCCCTATATCATGCAAGTCATGGCAGATGTTATGAACATGCCAATACGCATTCATAAATCAGAACAAACCTGCGCAGCAGGAGCCGCGATGTTTGCAGCAACCGCTGCAGGACTATATCCAACAGTAGAAGAAGCGATGAATACTATGGGACAGGGCTTCGATGCCGAGTATAAACCCAATCCAACCGCTGCGGCTATATATATCAGGCGCTATAAACAATATCTGGAGACAGGCGACAAACTTGAAAAAGAACCGTCTGCAGCACCAACGTATACCAATGCCTGATTGCCAACGCTTCATGCAAACGCCTATTCCCCAATCTTGAATAACAAATGAGTAAATACGAATCAATCAAACAATCCGCTTACAATGCCAACATGCAACTGCCCAAACTCGGGTTGGTGATTTTTACGTTTGGAAACGTAAGTGCTGCGGATCGTGCCGAAGGTGTTTTTGCAATCAAGCCGAGCGGTGTTCCCTATGAAGAATTGTCTCCTGAGAAAATGGTGATTGTGGACTTCGATGGAAAAACCGTGGAAGGTAAACTTCGTCCGTCTTCCGATACAAAGACGCATGCTGTACTCTATAAGCATTGGGAAAAGATAGGCGGTGTAGTGCATACACATTCCACCTATGCAACATCCTGGGCACAGTCTCAGCGCGATATACCTATATTTGGAACTACACACGCAGATCATAACACCGTAGATATACCGTGTGCACCTCCTATGAGTGACAAGATGATCCAGGGAGACTATGAATATGAAACTGGTTTTCAGATCATGAATTGTCTCCAGGAGCGTTCTTTAAGTTATGAGGAAATAGAAATGATACTGGTCGGCAATCACGCGCCTTTTACCTGGGGGAAAACTCCGGAGAAAGCAGTATATAACAGCGCTGTACTGGAATCCGTAGCGCACATGGCGTTGCTTACCGAGCAGATCAACCCAAAGGCACCACGCCTCAAGGACGCCCTGATTAAAAAACATTTTGAACGCAAACATGGTCCTGACTCGTATTACGGTCAGAGCTAACAATTATATATACTACACCCTGTCAGAAAAATATATGAAGTCCCTACTTTCAGGTATACTTTTTTTAGTGGCACTAACCGCGTGGTCACAGCATCGTGACTACCCGATCCAGGCTGTCCCTTTCACGAATGTGAAATTGACTGACAACTTCTGGTTGCCACGAATCAAAACAAACCATACGGTAACCATACCAGCTTCGTTCGAGCGCTGTGAAAGTACGGGCCGTGTAAAGAATTTTGAAATGGCTGCAGCCAAGAGCGGAAAGTTCTGCACCATTTTTCCATTTGACGACACCGATATATACAAGACCATTGAAGGTGCTTCTTTTTCATTGTCGCTATATCCCGATAAGAACCTGGAGCTATATATAGACACGCTCATCACGAAGATCCTGGCTGCGCAGGAACCAGACGGGTATTTATATACGGCACGTACCATCAACCCACAAGAGCCTCATCATTGGGCTGGTCCGGAGCGATGGGTGAAAGAACGTGAACTCAGTCACGAACTCTATAATTCAGGCCACCTCTTTGAAGCTGCAGCCGCGCATTACCAGGCTACTGGTAAACGCAATCTGCTGGATATAGCATTGCGCAATGCAGACCTCATATGTTCTGTATTCGGCCCTGATAAAATGCATGTAGCGCCTGGCCACCAGGTTGTAGAAATGGGATTGGTAAAGCTATACCGCATCACGGGTAAAAAAGAATACTTGCAAACAGCAAAGTATTTCATTGAAGAGAGAGGTCATTATAGCGGCTATGATCCCAAGAGTAAAGATCCCTGGAAAAGCGGAGCGTACTGGCAGGATCATAAACCTGTTACGGAACAAATGGAAGCTACAGGACACGCCGTGCGCGCTGGATATTTATATGCAGCCATGGCAGATATAGCAGCCTTAACCGATGATAAGGCTTTTCTGAATGCTATCGATTCTATCTGGAACAACGTTGTTACCAAGAAGATCTATATACAAGGAGGTGTTGGCGCAGTTGGCGATGGAGAACGTTTTGGTGAGAATTACGAGTTGCCGAATGCGACAGCATACAACGAAACCTGTGCCGCGATTGCCAATGTATATTGGAACCATCGGATGTTTCTGTTACACGGTGATTCCAAATATATAGATATACTTGAAAAATCTCTATACAACGGATTGATCTCGGGAGTAGGCATGGATGGTAAATCGTTTTTCTATACCAATGCAATGGAAATCAAGAATAGCTTCCAACATAAAGATATGGAAGCACAACGTTCAGGCTGGTTTCCGTGTTCCTGCTGCCCTACAAACGTTACCCGGTTAATTCCTTCCGTGCCAGGCTATATATACGCACAGAAAGGTAGCGATGTATATGTGAATCTGTTTATTAGTGGTACATCCTCTATTACGGTGAATAATAAACCTGTACAGATTGAGCAGAAGAACAATTACCCATGGGATGGAAAACTGACATTCGCGATAGCGCCCAAAACAGCGCAGGCTTTTAATTTACTTGTGCGCCTTCCGGGATGGTCGCAGAACCAAGCCATGCCATCCAATCTATATACTTTCGCAGATGCTTCTGATAAAAAAGTAGTGATCACCATCAACGGGAAACCTGAAAATTATACAGTGCAAAACGGTTACGCAGTATTGAATAAGAAATGGAAGAAAGGTGATGTAGTAGAAGTAAATCTGCCGATGGATGTCAGGAGGATTGTTGCCAACAAAAATGTTAAAGACGATATCGGAAAGATCGCCTTACAACGTGGTCCTATAGTATACTGCGCAGAGTGGCCTGATAACAATGGCAAGACCAGCAACCTCATTATCCCTGCCGGTACATCTTTTACCACCGAGTATAAAGCTGATTTGCTGAATGGCGTTACCGTATTGAAGGGTGAGGCGACTGCCATAAAAGTTGACACACAACATAACGCAGTATCCACTACAAAGCAGAACTTCACCGCGATTCCATACTATGCCTGGGCACATCGCGGTAAAGGTGAAATGGCGATTTGGTTCCCGGTCACCATCACGGATATAAATATCATTTCAAAATAGTATATACTTTAAAAGAATAAACAATACATCGATGACTGATCTGAAAAAATTGGAAGTGTGGTTTGTTACCGGTAGCCAGCATTTGTATGGTGAGGAGACCCTGAAGAAAGTAGCAGAGCACTCGCAGCAGATTGCCCGCGAACTGGATGCTTCACCAGATATAGCTGTGAAAGTAATCTTCAAGCCGGTATTGAAATCACCGGAAGAAATATACCAACTCTGTCAGGAAGTAAACACTGCAAAAAATTGCATCGGTATCATTGCGTGGATGCATACATTCTCGCCTGCTAAAATGTGGATTGGCGGACTCAAAGTATTGCAGAAACCACTGCTTCATTTGCACACGCAATTCAACCGTGATATACCTTGGAAAGATATAGACATGGATTTCATGAACCTCAATCAAAGTGCGCACGGTGACCGTGAATTCGGTTTCATTATGTCGCGTATGCGGTTGGAGCGTAAAGTTGTTGTAGGACACTGGCAGGATAAAGGTGTACAGGCAAAGTTAAATGCATGGCTTCGTGCAGCCAGCGGATGGCACGATTGGCAAGGCGCTAAGTTTTGTCGCTTCGGAGATAACATGCGCCAGGTGGCCGTTACAGAAGGCGATAAAGTTGAAGCCGAAATCAAGTTCGGTTACTCCGTCAACGGTTTTGGTATGGGCGACCTTGTAAAAGTTATCAACGCTATATCTGATAGTGCCATCGATAAACTCACCAGTGAATACGAGCAGAGATATACTATAGGAACATCTTTGCGTAAAGGTGGCGACAAGCATCAGGCATTGCGTGAAGCAGCAAAGATTGAACTTGGTCTGCGTACATTTTTGGAAGAAGGAAATTTTAAGGGCTTTACCGATACATTCGAAGATCTTCATGGACTCGTGCAACTTCCCGGTATAGCAGTACAACGTCTAATGGCAGATGGCTACGGCTTCGGTGCCGAAGGTGATTGGAAGACAGCGGCTTTGGTTCGCGCAATGAAAGTGATGGGAAGCGGATTGAAAGGTGGTAATTCATTTATGGAAGACTATACGTATCATTTCGATCCATCGAATCAAATGGTATTGGGAGCACACATGCTGGAAATCTGTGAGTCGATTGCAGATGGCAAAGCATCGTGCGAGATTCATCCATTGGGTATAGGAGGAAAAGCTGATCCTGTACGATTGGTATTTAATAGCGCACCGGGTGCAGCCTTAAACGCTTCCGTTATTGATATGGGTAATCGTTTCAGGTTACTGGTAAATGAAGTGGAGGCTGTGGCACCGTTGCACGATCTGCCGAAGCTTCCGGTAGCTCGTGTACTCTGGAAGCCGTATCCGGATATGCTCACTGGTTGCGCCGCATGGATTCTTGCCGGAGGCGCTCACCATACATGCTATAGTCAGAATTTGACTTCTGAACATTTACAGGATTTCGCTGAGATGGCCGGAATAGAATATGTACTCATTGGTAAAGAAACCAATCTATACCAGTTCAAGAATGAACTGCGCTGGAACGAAGTATACTATAAATAATTGCTGATCGCTCGCTACTGATTACAAAAAATCAGTAGCGAGCAACGGTACACTGTAACCTATAAATCTCCCAAACCTATATCTATATCTTATGAATCAAAATCTTGTTTTTGCTGATTACCTGGTATTTATAATTTACTTCGTTATTGTATCAGGCTATGGATATTGGGTATATCAACGGAAGAAGAAAGAGGTTACCGATACAAAAGATTTCTTTCTCGCAGAAGGCTCACTCACATGGTGGGCTATTGGTGCTTCACTGATCGCTTCAAATATTTCGGCCGAACAGTTTATCGGTATGAGCGGTGAAGGTTATTTTGTGGGGATTGCTGTAGCCGCTTACGAATGGATTGCTGCTATAGCGCTGATCATTATAGCCGTTTGGTTCATTCCGATTTACCTGAAGAATAAGATCTATACCATGCCGCAGTTTTTGAAAACGCGCTACAATGAAACGGTGGCGCTGATCATGGCGGTGTTCTGGTTGTTCCTGTACATCTTCGTTAATCTTACTTCAATTTTATATTTAGGTGCCGTTGCCATCAATGGGCTAGTAGGCGGAGAGTCCTTGCATATACTCATGATAGGGCTGGCGCTTTTTGCGTTGGTGATTACACTCGGTGGTATGAAAGTGATCGGCTATACGGATGTAATCCAGGTGGGCGTGCTAATCATTGGCGGGCTGGCAACTATATATTTAGCGTTGACGATCGTCAGCGAGAAATTCGGTATGGGCTCCAGTGCGGTAGAAGGTTTTAAAATATTGATGAAAGATGCCCCGGATCATTTTCACATGATTCTTGCCAAGCCTGACGCTGACGCACCACAGGCATATATTGATAAATATTTAGTGCTGCCAGGCATTGCCATGTACTTTGCAGGTCAGTGGATTGTAAACCTGAATTATTGGGGCTGCAATCAGTATATAACACAACGTGCATTGGGAGCGGATCTTCAAACAGCCCGCACCGGTATTTTGTTTGCAGGCTTGATCAAGCTGATGATGCCAATCATTGTGATGTTACCCGGTATAGCAGCATATGTACTCTATAAAAATGGACACTTGCCACAACTCGAAGGAGGAAGTAAAGATGGCGCATACTCTGCTATCCTTGGTTTTCTTCCAAGTGGTCTGAAAGGTCTTTCTATCGCAGCGTTGACTGCGGCTATTGTTGCATCGCTTGCCGGAAAGCTTAACAGTATATCTACGATTTTCACACTCGATATATATAAGAAGTATTTCAAGACCTCGGCCGATGAAAAGAACATGGTTTGGATCGGACGTCTTACTGTATTTGGTTCCATGATCCTTGCGTTGATCTTCACGTGGGAAGATCTGTTGGGTATAGGTGGTGAAGGTGGTTTTACTTTCATTCAAAAATATACTGGGTATATTAGCCCCGGAGTATTTGCCATGTTCATTCTGGGTATGTTCTGGAAACGAACTACTGGTGCTGCTGCAATTGCAGGTGTCATAACCGGTTTTGCTTTGTCTGTTTTCTTCAACCAGTTTGCTACATCTGTTTTTGGTAATGAGACATTTTTCTACACAGCATTTCCAAATGGTAAAGGCGGATATGAAATACCGTTCCTGATCTGTATGGGATTATCGTTCATGTTCACCATGATCGTGATGATCGTGATGAGTTTTGCAGGACCGAAAGTAAACCCGAAAGCTTTCGATATTGATCGGAAGATGTTCGCGGTGAAGCCCGCTACATTGGTATTGATCATTCTGACACTTATGATTTTGGCAGCTTTATATGTTAAGTTCTGGTAATATTTAGGATATTACGGGCTACTTAGCGCCTCATCTATGGATATTAATAAATACAAGAGTCATGATCGCATACTGGTCGCTGTAGACTGTATCATTTTCGGCTTCGATGGTCAGCAGTTGAAAGCACTGCTGATCAAACGAGGCTTCGAACCGGAAATAGGAAAGTGGTCGTTGATGGGAGGTTTTGTTAGCCAGGATGAAAGCACTGATGAAGCTGCAGCACGCGTGTTGCATCAGCTCACGGGTATGCACAATATATATATGGAGCAGTTACATTGCTTCAGCGATGTTAAGCGTGATGCTGCAGGCCGCGTTATATCTGTAGCATATTTTGCATTGATCAACATTGCAGATTATAGTGAACAACTACAACTTGAACACGAAGCCCGTTGGTTTCATCTCAACAAGATACCGGAGTTGATCTTCGACCACAAAGAAATGGTGACGCTGGCGAAAGAAAGACTTCGACAGAAAGTAACCAATCATCCAATCGGATTTGAATTGCTCCCTGAAAAATTTACGTTGCCCTCTCTTCAGAACCTATATGAAGCCATCTATGAAGAGCCGCTCGACAAACGGAACTTCACACGTAAAATCTTATCACTCGGTATACTGAACAAACTTGATGAGAAGGAAAAAGAGTCGTCCCGTAAGGGTGCCTTCTACTATATTTTTGATAAGAATAAATATAGCAAGCTTCACCAGGAAGGTGTAAAGTTTATCTGATATACTCTTTGCTGATTTTTTTATTTTTCAAATGAATTTCTTTTGAACGGGATTTCTATTCCTGTTTTTTATTCTTAAAAAAATGGTTTAAAAAAATAAATGTTGTCGATACATTTTAATTTAATAAGTGTAAATTGTACTGTTATTGTAAACGATTTAACTGCTCTGAATGGCATACTTGTAAAAGTATAAAGTCTAATTGACAAAACGCGTCAATGAAGATGTGCAGGTTTATGCATCGATTTAATGTCTGTAGGAGACATATTATAGTGTCGATGAGCAATGAATTTGCAATAACTGAAATATACCCTTCATTGATTTTTGCAATAGCGTGATCAATGAACAACCTGAAGACGTCTTAATTAAACTTTAACCAATAATGAAAAAGTATTTCTTACTGTGTAGTTTGTCGCTACTCTTCACTCTTACACAAAGCTTCGGGCAGTCACAAGCAAAGCTTAGCCTGCAGCCTGGTACTCCACAACTCACTATCAGTAAACACATCTACGGAAATTTTGCCGAGCATCTTGGCAAATGTGTATACGGTGGTTTCTATGTCGGAGAGAACAATACTAAAATCCCAAATACAAATGGTGTCCGTAACGATGTTGTGGCAGCATTGAAGAAATTAAAAATTCCAAACCTGCGTTGGCCAGGCGGTTGCTTCGCTGACACGTATCATTGGAAGCAAGGTATAGGACCAAAAGATAAACGTCCTACTATGATAAACCAATGGTGGGGTGGCGTTACAGAAGATAACAGTTTTGGTACACATGATTTTCTAAACATGTGCGAACTGATTGGCACCGAACCATACCTTGCAGCAAATGTAGGAAGTGGAACCGTGGAAGAATTAACGGACTGGGTACAGTATGTAAACTTCGAAGGCACAAGTCCGATGTCGAAATTGCGTGCTGAAAACGGAAGAGCAAATCCATGGAAAGTAAAATATTGGGGTGTAGGCAATGAAGCCTGGGGCTGCGGTGGAAACATGAAGCCTGAGCACTACGCAAATATATACAGACAGTACTCTACGTTTATGGCTGGTGACAAACTTTTCAAAATTGCTTCCGGTGCAAACTCTTCAGACTTTAACTGGACAGAAGTATTGATGCGTGATATACCACACCACATGATGTCGGGTGTTGCACTTCATCATTACTCTGTAATCCAATGGGACAAGAAAGGACCTGCTACTAATTTTTCAGAAGATCTTTACTTTGCTACACTGAAGTCTGCGCTTTCTATGGATGAGCTTATCACCAAGCACACAGCCATTATGGATAAGTATGATCCGAAAAAACAAGTAGCCCTTGTAGTGGACGAGTGGGGTGGCTGGTATGATGTTGAGCCAGGAACAAACCCTGGTTTTCTGTATCAGCAAAACACCATGCGTGATGCTATGATCGCTGGAACAACACTGAATATATTCCATAAACATTGCGAACGTGTACGCATGGCAAACCTGGCGCAGACTATAAATGTACTGCAAGCGGTTATTCTTACGAATGAAGAAAAAATGATCCTGACGCCAACGTACCATGTACTCGAAATGTATAATGTACACCAGGACGCTACGTTGCTTCCACTCGAATTGAAAAGCACAGACTATACTTTGGGTGCTGATAAGTTACCGGCTATATCTGCATCTGCATCGAAAGATAAAAATGGTGTAATCCATGTGTCGCTGGTAAACATCGATCCCAAGAAAGCACAGGACATCACGATTACATTGGATGGAAAAGCTACTGCAGTGGCCGGAAAAATTCTCGCGTCTGCTTCTATGCAAGACCACAATACATTTGAAAGTCCGGAGAAGATCAAGCCAGTTCCTTTCAAAGGCGCTCAGTTAAAAGGCAATAACCTGACGGTAAAATTACCGGCTTGCTCTGTGGTTGTGCTCGAACTAAAATAATCAGCAATCATGAGACTATATAAGGTATATAGATGTGTAATGATGCTGTTGGCAGCAACTATAGTGTTAGGCCAGCTTGCAACTGCCCAGTCTACAGTACTTACCGTGAAAGCTGATAAGCCCGGTGTTGCCATTCAGCAAAACATGTGGGGAATCTTCTTCGAAGATATAAACTTCGCTGCAGATGGTGGCATATATGCTGAGATGGTGAAGAACCGTTCATTTGAATTTCATGAGCCGTTGATGGGTTGGAAAGAAGCCCGCGAAGGTGGCGCAACGGGAGGGATACTGATTCAGAATCTCAACACAATACGTCCATCGAACCCACGGCATGCGAGTATATCATGGAATGCTGCAACGGGACTATATAGCCTTACGAATGAAGGCTTCAGAGGAATGGGTATCAAAAAAGATCTCCAGTATAATTTTTCGCTCTGGGCAAAGACAGAAGGCAATGTAAAACTGAAAATAGAATTGCTGAATGCGAGCGGTGCAAGTATAGGCAACACCACGATTTCAATTTCCGGTAATGAATGGAAAAAGCATACGGCTTCTTTTACAGCTTCGGCAACTGAACCAAAAGGTAAACTGCGTATTTCATTTGAAGGTAAAGGTTCACTGGATGCCGACATGATCTCGTTGTTTCCAAATGATACCTGGAAGAATCGTCCCGGAGGATTGCGCGCTGATCTTGTTCAGTTGTTAGCAGACCTCAAGCCTGGCTTCATTCGTTTTCCCGGTGGATGTATAGTAGAAGGACATGAATTGGACACACGTTACCAATGGAAAAAAACGGTTGGACAAGTTGAGAATCGTGAGTTGATCGTGAACCGTTGGAACACGGAATTTAAACATCGGTCTGCTCCGGATTATTACCAGACTTTTGGCCTGGGCTTCTTTGAATATTTTCAACTGGCAGAAGATATAGGTGCAGATCCTCTTCCGATTATCAACTGCGGCATGGCATGTCAGTTCAATACATCGGAAGTAGTGCCGCTAAACCAACTCGACCCCTACCTGCAGGATGCTCTTGACCTGATTGAATTTGCCAATGGACCTACCGATACCAAGTGGGGCAAGCTTCGCGCAGACATGGGACATCCCGCACCATTCAACTTGAAAATGATGGGTGTTGGTAATGAACAGTGGGGCGAGCAATATGTAGAGCGGTATAAAATATTCGCGAATGCTATCAAAGCAAAGTATCCGAATATAAAGATCATAACGAGTGCCGGTCCTTCACCGGACGGTCCGTTGTTCGAATACCTGAATCCTATATTGCGTAGTCTTAACGTTGATTTCATTGACGAGCATTATTACCGCTCGCCTGAATGGTTTCTGAAGAATGCAAGCCGCTATGATACATACGACAGGAAAGGTCCGAAGATTTTTGCAGGCGAGTATGCTGCGCATACTGAGAAGAAAGTACAACCGGAAAACAAAAATAACTGGGAGAGTGCATTGGCAGAAGCTGCTTTTATGACCGGCCTCGAGCGTAATGCAGACGTTGTACAAATGGCTTCATATGCTCCGCTGTTTGCGCATGTAGAAGGCTGGCAATGGGCTCCTGATCTCATTTGGTTTGACAACCTTCGTTCTTTCGGCACACCGAATTATTATGTGCAGAAGTTATTCTCGCTGAATAAAGGAACGAATGTTCTGTCCATTACAACAGGCAATGAGACTATGGCGGGTAAGAATGGACTATATGCTTCTGCTGTTGCAGATAACAATACAAAAGACGTTATCATTAAAGTGGTGAATACCGGTGATAAGGAACAGAGTGTTGTGATCGAAGTGCCGGGAGTAAAGAAGGCTTCTGCTGCCGGAACATTAACCGTGATCAGAAGTGCAAATGCTGAAGACGTTAATACACTTGATAATCCTTTTAATGTAAAACCTGTTGAGCAAGCGATCAGCCTCAAAGGTAAAAGTATAAAGACGGTTCTTCCTGCAGGTTCTGTTTCTATTATCAAAGTTAAGGCACTATAAATATAGGTATACAATGAAGCAGCTATGCTATACATTGCTGTTGATAAGCATAGCAGCTTCATGGGTATATGCGCAGGATGTTCGGGTTCACGATCCTGTGATGATCAAACACGGAAATACGTATTACCTGTTTTGTACAGGAATGGGTATTTCCGTTTTTTCTTCTACAGATCTTCAGCACTGGAAACCTGAAAAAGCAGTATTCGATTTACCACCGTCTTGGGCGGTGCAGGCAGTGCCAGGTTTTAAAGGACATATCTGGGCACCCGATATATCTTTTCATAACGGACTATATTATCTATACTATTCCGTTTCTTCCTTTGGAAAAAATACATCGTGTATAGGCGTTGCTACCAACAAAACATTAGACCCGCAGGATAAAGATTTCCATTGGACAGATCATGGTAAAGTGATTGAGTCGGTGCCGGGCAGAGACCTCTGGAATGCGATCGATCCGAATCTAATCGTGGACGATCAACAAAATCCGTGGCTCGCTTTTGGATCTTTCTGGAGTGGTATAAAACTGGTGAAGTTGAATAAAGATCTCATAGCAATGGCGCATCCTGAAGAATGGTATACTATATCAAAGCGTGATCGAAGCTTTAAGACACCTGATGCACAAGGTGGAGATGCTGCCGTTGAAGCACCGTTCATCTTTAAGAAGAACAATTACTATTATCTCTTTGTGTCATTTGATTTTTGTTGCAAAGGTGTGAACAGTACCTATAAGATTGCCGTAGGGCGCTCTGATAAAATACAAGGACCCTATTTTGACAAGGCGGGCATACGAATGGATGAAGGAGGCGGTACTATACTACTGAAAGGAAATGCTTCCTGGCCGGGTCTCGGTCATAATGCCGTGTATAGTATAGATGGAAAGGATTACCTGGTATTCCATGCGTACGATGCCTCTGATAATGGTAAACCTAAATTAAAAATTATACAGATGCAGTGGGATAACCAAGGGTGGCCGATTGCTTCGATGGAGTAGTAATGATGAAACTACACAAAGCAATAATTGAAATCTCTTATATACCAGAGAAAGATCTCAATACTCGTATGCCTTTACCTGCATGTTGTTTTTTAGAAATATAGTTAGCGCATCCAATTGCTTGGCACTGCCAAACATCTCATATACCAGGATATAATTATCCTCACTTTTCATATAGCGTTCCTGCGAACATTTTACGTTTAGAATTTTCAACTCTGCCTCCAACGATTTAATAAAGGCCTCGTCCTGTTCAACTGTAATTTTATATGTACGCGCCTGGTGAATGCGACTGATTACTAGTTTAGTTTTCTCCAATACGGTCAGTACGATTAACACAGCGATCGATCCGGCAAACGCTATGAAGTATTCACCTGCGCCAACAGCCATACCAAGCGCAGCAGAGATCCATATTGTTGTAGCTGTAGTGATGCCGGTAATCGTAAGGCTATCTTTAAAAATTACACCTGCTCCTAAAAAGCCTATACCTGTAATAATGTTGGATGCGATACGATCAGGAGAAGATATGCCGATGGAAATAGATACCTCTGTAAAAATGGTGGAGCCCAAACAGATCATGATCATCGTGCGCAGCCCCGCAGCTTTACTTCTATATTCACGCTCCAGACCAATGGCGGTTCCTATAATAAATGAGATCAGCAGTTGAAGGGCTGTTTCGTAATTGATTGTAAAGGTATGTTCCATGGTAGAAGGTATGAAAAAAGTATGCCGTCCGGAAAATGTGAAAGTATAAAAAAAGGACAGCCCGTTTGCACAGGTTGTCCTCGGTGAATATACCGCAGTATATTCTATACCTTCCTCATCCGTTATATCTTTCTTACTTTGCCGCTTCCTGAAGAGTGACTGTTCAATCTTTTAGGCTCGCCTTTGTATGATACACTACCACTGCCGCTGATGTTCGCGTCAAGTGCTTCGGTTACATTGATCTCAACATCGCCAGAACCGGAGATCCGCACATCGCATGTATTGGTCACAAGTTCAGCAGCCAATACTTTGCCAGAACCACTGATAGAAGTTTTAACCGCATTCGCAGAACCACTTGCTTCAATTTTGCCTGATCCGGATATACCAAAGTCAGCCAGGTTCTCGATAGCAAGAGCCAATGATACTTTACCCGATCCACTTACATCGCTGTTAAAGCTTTTGCATTTACCTTTTACGACAACATCGCCCGAGCCGGATACATCTGCTTCCAACGCACCCGCTACTTCAACTTCAATGCGCATAGAACCAGAGCCACTTACATTCAGGTCAAGGTCTTGTGATTTGATTCGTGTCTCTGCGATCAGGTCGCCAGAGCCGCCAACACTCAAGCCTTCTATAGTCGGCATCGTAATATATACATTCACATTGTCATCATCTTCCCAATGCCAGTTCGACCATTTACCTTCTTTGCCAATCACCAGTTTGTTGCCTTCTAATTTTGTTTCAATTTCATCCAGCAAATCTTTTTTACCTTCGATCTCTACTTTTATAGTGCTACCCTGGCGCAGATAAAATTTACCCGGAACCCGGAATGATACTTTTGTAAATCCGGAAACATTACGCGTTTCTTTGGTCTGTGCGAAAATGGACGCACTTGCCAGCAGAATGATCAGGAGGAGGGGAATATATTTTTTCATAATTTCTAAGGTTATACTTTTTACAGACTTGTTTAGCCAAAGGAAGGTTGCATCAAAGCATGTAAATTTTTATTCTTTTCTTTGACGCATAATTTGAGCAGCGTGTTACATGCCGGTATTTGCCTATAGAACCATTCAACAATCCACAGAAGGTATTTATAAAGAGAAGGGAAGTAAATTTCTGGCCTTTGCGTACCCTGTAATTTCCGAATCGGAGATCAGGGAGAAACTTGAAAGTTTACGCAAAGAATATTTCGATGCGCGCCATCACTGCTATGCCTGGATGTTGGGGGCCGAACGAAAACACTTTCGTGCGAATGATGATGGAGAGCCGAATCATTCAGCAGGTGATCCTATACTTGGACAGATTCGTTCGAAAGAATTAACAAATATACTTGTAGTAGTAGTGCGCTATTTTGGTGGAACAAAATTAGGCGTGGGCGGATTGATCAACGCGTATCGTGTAGCAGCCGAAGATGCTTTGAGTCATGCTGTAATGATTGAGAGAGAAGTTACTGAAGGTATCCGTATTCAATATGATTATGCATCCACACCGGAAGTGATGAAGCTGGTAAAAGATTTCGACCTGAAAATTCTGGAGCAAAATTTCACAACAGGTTGCACCCTGGAAGCGGAGATAAAATTGAAAATGAAAGATGCATTTACCGAAAAGGTAAAGCTTATGAAAGCACTCGGAACCTCAATCGATGTTACCGCGTCAATGTCCTAAAATTGCAGAACATCGCCGTCTTCTGGTATAAGACATTGATGCGATAGATTTTTGGACTCCAAAAGTTCTTTCAGATCTTTTCGTTTCAGCAGACAATGATTCACGGTGTTCATGTGTACTGCTATAACTTTTGCTTTCGGTACAGTCTCACAAACCTTCACTACATCTTCACCTGTCATGGTAATCGGACCTCCTTCTAAGAACTGCGCAGCACCTGCATTCACAACAACATGTGTAGGCTTATATATCTTCAGAGCGTCTGCTACTTCGGTACACCATATAGTATCTCCTGCTATATAGATGCGTTTGTGATCTTGTTCGATCACAAACCCGGAGACATGTCCCATCTTTACGCCGACCTCGCCGCTGCCATGCTGGCCATCGGTTCGGTTGATTTTCAATTTTTTAAACGTAGTTGTTATAGTGACCGGTAGAAGATTTGTAAAACCTTGTTCGCGGATATCTTTTTCATCTGAAGGTTGAATGATGAGTGGAGTATTTTTAGGGATCATCTCCTGTGCCCGTGTGTCCCAATGATCACGGTGCGTATGCGTAATGATCACCGCATTGATACTGGTAAGCTGCTCCAGTAAGGCATCTTCTGATAATGGCAGATCAACCATGGGAATTCGCGATATATTAGATGCATTGCCCACCGGGTCCATAGCATCTTTCGGACTTAACATCGGATCTACCAGAATCTTTATACCATTTATTTCCAGGAAAAAAGTAGCGTGTCGGAGAAAGTGAATTTTCATAGAGCCTTTGTTACAAGTGTTGAAGATGATTTATCATCCTACGAAACCACAGCTATATACAAGAAACTTTAGCTATATACGAGATAAACTTTGATCTGTTCACAAAAGTGCTAATAATCCCCAAATTATTACGGAGACGGCCATGCCAATAGCAATGCTTACATTATTGAGATTCCTGTTTATCATAATCCACTTCACTTGTAGATATACGCTTTAAAGATCATGCCTGCCTCGTAAACAACCTGTAATTGTAATAATGAGGGATAAGCTCATTTTGATGCGTACTGTCAACACTTGCCTGTATAATAATGTTACAGATTGTAGCATAACCGGTGACAGGCTGGACATTCTGCTGTGTGATCTTTCATAATGCATTTGTTAAAACAGAATAGTGATCTGTGAAGTATTTATATTCCTGATATTCTGTCGTGATTATACAATTCTTCATCTGCTGCTAATTCTATTTTAGCTTTATTTGCGAAATAAATGCTCACACATGGCTGAAAAGAAAAATGCTGCGCTCGGATTTATCTTCGTTACCTTATTGATTGATGTTATAGGCTTCGGCATCATCATTCCGGTTATGCCGCGATTGATCAGCGAGATGCTTCATGTAGGCATTCCGGAAGCAGCAGAATACGGAGGATGGTTGCTTGCCGCATTTGCGATCATGCAGTTTGTATTTTCACCACTCATGGGTAACCTGAGTGACCGCTATGGGCGCAGACCAATTTTGCTGGCTTCACTTTTCGGTTTTACGATTGATTATATATTTCTGGTTTTTGCTCCCACCATTGGATGGCTTTTTGTGGGAAGAATCATTGCCGGTGTTATGGGAGCAAGCTTTACTACAGCAGCAGCATATATAGCCGACATCAGTGAACCTGAAAAACGTGCACAGAATTTTGGTATGATCGGAGCCGCCTTCGGATTAGGTTTTATCATCGGCCCGGCACTGGGAGGTATATTAGCAAAGTATGGACTGCGCGTGCCGTTTATTGGCGCAGCTGTTCTTACCATGCTCAACTGGCTGTATGGATTCTTTGTTTTGCCAGAGTCGTTGAAACCAGAAAACAGAAGAGCGTTTAGCTGGGCACGCGCCAATCCAATAGGGTCTATAGAGTTTTTCTTTCGCTATAAAGTTATTCTCGGTCTTGTGGCCTCGATTGTACTAATCTATATAGCAGGTCATGCCGTGCAAAGTACATGGTCGTACTATACCATGGAGAAGTTCAATTGGACAGAAGAGTGGGTTGGATATTCTCTTGCTTTTGTTGGGCTTATGGTGGCGATTGTACAGGGCGGGCTCATTCGGTTCATTATACCCAAGTTAGGGCAGGAGCGAAGTATATATATAGGGCTCGCTTTATATGCATTGGGCTTTTTCCTGTTTGGTATTGCTACACAGGGATGGATGATGTTTGCATTCCTGATTCCGTATTGTTTGGGAGGAATCACAGGGCCGGCATTACAGGGTATTATGTCAAGCCAGGTGCCGGCTAATGAGCAAGGAGAATTGCAGGGAGCACTTACCAGTTTAATGAGCCTCACGTCCATTATAGGACCTGTAATGATGACGTGGATCTTCCATCGCTATTCGCAACATGACGCTGGTATGTACTTCCCGGGTGCAGTTATGTTAGCTGGGGCTTTTCTCACAATCATCAGTGCTTTCCTGGCGCGCCTGAGTTTAAAGAAAAATGCAGCGTAACGGTACCCCTATAGGCCGAGTACCGTTTTCAATTTCGCGTAGCCACTTTTGCTGAGCGGGACACGCACGTTGCTCTTTAGCAAGGCTATATGTGTATCTTTCTCCAGCGGTTCGATGCGTGTAAGCTGACTCAATTGAATGATATAGGAGCGATGCACCCGCACAAACTGATTGGCATCCAAAGACTGTTCGTAAAAGCTCATCGTCTTCTTCTTGAGAAACATTTCCTTTTGCGTGAAGATTTTTACGTAGTCATCATAGGCTTCTATATACTGAATTTCATGTACCGGTATAATACGGATGTTGCCACCTTCTTTTACAACGATACGATTACGCTCTTCCGGTTGCCGGATCTCTTCCTGTAATAGGGTTTGCGGATTTTTATCAGGAGCATTGCCGCGTTGCTGAAACCATTTCAATAAAG
This sequence comes from uncultured Bacteroides sp., assembly GCA_902168185.1. Lineage (GTDB taxonomy): Bacteria > Bacteroidota > Bacteroidia > Cytophagales > Cyclobacteriaceae > Ohtaekwangia. The sequence continues at coordinate 131,134 of CABHOV010000030.1, read as the reverse complement.
CTTTATCAAAACGATCTTTGCTAAAAGGTTTCAACAGGTAATCGATAGCGTGTGCTTCAAAAGCTTTCATCGCGTATTCATCAAATGCAGTGGTGAAGATCACAGCAGGAGGTTGATCAATGAGTTCAAGCATTTCGAAACCATTTATCTTCGGCATCTGTATATCCAGGAATATAAGATCAGGTTTATATTGTGTAATCGCTTTAACGCCTTCAAAGCCATCATTACATTCCTGCACAATTTCTACTTCCGCATGGGGCTGTAAATATTCACGTGTAATGCTACGTGCCAAGGGTTCATCGTCTATGAGTATAACTTTAATCATGAGGCTGGGGTATTCGTACTATGGTAATAAATATAGGGTGTTCGTTCTCTTCATTTTGTTTTGTCTCGAGCAAATCATTGCGGGCATACAACAGGTAGAGCCTCCGTTGTACGGCACTCAGTCCGAAGCCTGTACCTTGTCGGGGTTGTGCTGTAGCAGGATCAAAAGGGTTCTCAATGGTTAATACCAGGTGGTGATCCTTTAAAGCTGAATCGATCCGGATGGTGATTTCTCCTGTAGTATCGTACAATCCAAATTTAATTGCGTTCTCTACTATAGGTTGAAGGAGTAAGGAAGGAAGCTTCAACGCGAGCGTTGCGTCCTCTTTCGTTACTTCCGTTTTCAATCGGTGACCAAACCGTACTTTCTCTATTTCGAGATATAGTTGTAAATGTTTTAATTCTTCTTCAAGTGTTACCAGTTGCTGATCATCGCGTTTAATCGTGCCGCGCAGGAAATCAGAAAGTTGCTGGATCATCATGCGTGCTTGCTCAGGTCTGGAACCTGCAAGGGCACTGATGGAGTTTAAACTGTTAAATAAAAAATGCGGCTGTAGCTGTTGACGTAAACTTGCCAGCTCTGCTTCGCGTGCCAAACGTGCTGCATCCTCTTCGCGTTTCTCATAGGCTTGTTGATCCTGAATCACAAACCAAACCCAACTTAACACTGCGATCAATGCAATCATTAGCCAGGCGATTACACCCCGTAGTAAATGTGAGCCCGCTAAATAAGTAAGGTACTGCACATCATCCGTAAATATATAGGTAGCCATGAGCCACCGGTGTAATACAACACTCAGCACGGCTAACGTAACGCTCCACACCACCAGGTAAAAAGCATTCTTCAAACTAGGCTGATAGAAGCGGAGTGAGTTGAACATGAAGTATCCGGCTGTAGCAATAAGCAGGTTCATGTTCAGTGCATCGGCCAGTGCTACTTTTAAACTGAAATTAAATGTACTGCTAATCGCATACGTCTCTAACAGGATCAGTAATAGCCACCAGGCTATATATGCGATGGTAATCTTTTTATTGGATAAGCGGTTTGAGTTCAAGGGGTGGTGTGGTTAAGATCAGAACAAGGGCATGGTGTTTAACCGCAGTGCCATGGCTTTCTGATGGATAAAATTAACATATGATTTCGCTTCTTCCATTTCATGTATACGTGAATATACCTCTACACCATCTTCAAGTCTTTTAATGGGTACAAGCTCTGATACATTGATGAATTCCCATTTCACCATCTTGTTCTTGTCATTCACGAACGAATCTTCTTCACTCAATCCGATCATTCTTGATTTCAGGAATGCTTCCTCCTGAGTTTCGGCTTTGATGAGCCGCAGTTGCTCGTCAAATTGTTTTGTGTCTTTGTTTTCAGCTGTGATTCCAAAGACGATTTTTGCGATGTACCAATTCATAAGTAATACTTGAAGCGTTATAAAGATGAAATACATAGTTTGATTTTTATTTGTGATCAGCTGCCTTTCAGCATGTGAAAAGTCAGCTATAGATCACTAATAATTTTTAATATCAATGCCACCAAAGATGCAAGTACCTTTCAGTACCAATGTCTTGTCTGGATCAGGTGTCGTAATGTTTTTACGTTTATCATCCAGACCACCGAATACGCTTACGAGTTCTTCTGTTTGAATTTTCCAGTTGGAAGGAACGACAAGTTTTGTACCGCCAAATACTTGTGTAAGTTCAAGCTCAGCACGACCGTTGATGTCGGCTTGTGTCAGGTTTATCTCCACACCACCAAAGAATGTAGTAGTCTCGCCGCCTTTAAAGTCTTTCGAGATGATAACTTTTTTAGCACCGCCGAATATCGTTACCGCGTTGATAAAATCTTCTTCAGTATTCTGTGAATTCATCGCTGAGAACTGCTCCTGGTGTTTTTCATTCCAGCGTCTCCAGACACCGTCACGACTACGCTTTGGTTTGAAGATCATTACCAAGCCTATAAAGATGATGATGATGGGCCAGAAGAATTGCTCTATAGATATATCTTCGATGAACTTGTCAGCGAGAAATACAGATCCGATAGCAACCGGAACCAACCATCCCCAATCACGGAACCTATGTTTAGCGCCAACAAACACACCAAAGGTGATAAGTGCCATTTGCCATGTAAAAAGCCAAGGTGGTAAATCTGCTCCTGCTTTTTTAGCAAGCAACACTGCGCCAACCGCTACGATGATCAAGCCTCCCCACGCGCGTCCTGATTGATTAGAAGGAGATGTATTTTCTTGTGTATCCATTTTCGTTGATTTTATATTCAAATGTACGGGCAGATTACCTTCACGACTATGGCATATAGGTCTGTAAAGGCGACCGGTAGGTGAAAAGAGGAAAGCGGGCGGTGAAAATTTTTCGGGGCGGTATTCCTTCTGGCAAGTATACTTCATGAACATCCATTGGTAAGGTAACCTTGTTGGTTAGCAAGCAAGCTTAGCGGATGGCGTTTGCTTTATGTACCTCTGTGTCTTCTTTGTGCCCTTTGTGCCAGGGATTTTAATGCTACGACAACAAGTGATTGGCCAATAGCAGCTCCGTTAGATGAAAGGATATAGTATCGATCTCTGTAAATGAAAAATGGCTTTGCTGAATCTCAGCAAAGCCATGAAAATGTAAGGGATGATGTTTACCTGCAGTAATGCTTACGGCTCGGTTTCAACATAATGCTTAAGCCAATGGCGATGATAATCAGTGGCCACATAAAATTCCCGATAGAGAAACCTTCAACGAAGCGCTCCGTCAGGAATAAAAGACCTATCGCTACGGGTATCAACCATCTGAAATTACTGAAATTATGCCGTGCACCTTGATATATACCTGCCGCGACTACAATCATCGGCCAGGTAAATAACCACTCGGGTAATTCAGCCCCGGCTTTATGGGCAAGCAATACAGTACCCACTGTTACAACAACGAGTCCGCCTAATACCCGTCCTTTTCGCTTCTCAGCTTTTCTATTTTCTTTACTTTCCAAAGTATCATTGATGGTTTCCATAAGTGGTATAGTTTTTTATTTCAATTTACGGTCAAGTGGTATAGATCGGCCATTGCGATTAGGTGTACAGTAGAGACGCGTAGGTGAATGAAAGAACGCAGTCGGCAAACAATCACACCGGTCATCATGTTTTTGTAAAAGGTATGCGTACAACCAACTTTTAAATTATTTTTGTTATATAAAAAAAGAACCCTATGAAAAACAATTTACTATTGTCAGGGGCATTTTGCGCCCTAACGTTTTTTGCAAGCTGCAGTGATGATGATATACCGGCTATCGAGTACAAGGAGCAAGGCTCCATAAAAGGACAGATTACAGGAACTGCTTCCGATGATGCCACTGCCATCAATGAGAGTTTTAGCTATTCAAAGTATAATCCTGGTTATTTTGACGGACCGTATGCTTCTAACTATGTGGTGAATGATAACGGCACGATTGACATCCAAATAGTGCGGCAAGATGTTCAAGGTGGTGGCGGAGTATATATCAACTTGCTGTTGGATGGTCCTGGAGACACTTCACCTGCATATGAGGTTGAACTCACATATATCAAGGAGTCTGATAAAATTCTATACTTCTCTACAGAATCGGATTCGGACAATGAATCTGACCTGACAAATTTTTCCTTTGATGCAACCTCTGGTCGTGTGAAAGGAGATTTTTCAATTGAAGGAAGCGATAACAGTACAAACAATGATGCTACTGTAACAGGATCTTTCGATGTGGTAGTGAAGCAGGTAATCCAATAACGAACGAATATGAAAAGCGCTTTTAAGGTCCTTTTGATGGCCGTAGCAATTATAGTATTTGCTCGTTGCAGCGATGATGATGAACCAGCATTGGAGTATAGACAACAGGGATTTGTAAAAGGTACTATTGCCGGAACTACAGGTTCGAGCAGTGCCATTATAAACGAATCGTTTACCTACTCACAGTACCTGCCAGGTTTATATGGAGAAGAAGGTATGTCATATTATGAAATTAATGATGATGGATCAATTTACGCCCGGGTCATCCGACATGATGTAAATACAGGTGGATATGTTGGTTTTTACTTTACTCTTGATGATGAGAATGATGTAACACCAGAAGATGTATATTATATCGTTATCTATAGAAATAACAATTTGGATGGTAAGGCTTTTGATTTTTCTACCAGTTCATCCGGGAATGACTTTTCAATATCAGACTTTTCGTTTGATATTTCTTCCGGAAGAACAAAGGGTAAATATGTATTAGAAGGAACCTCAAATACTACAAGTAAAAATGCCACGGTTACCGGAGAATTTGATGTAGTGATAAAGCAAGTCGTATACTAATATCTGTTGATGACAGTGTAAGTAAAAATAGCCGCTAACTGCGGCTATTTTCATGAATTATATATGCAGTTTGAATCGGTACACTACGGCATACTATATTCGAAATGATAGGTACCTGATCCGATCGCCAGCCTGGTATCATTGCCAATGGTTTGTGATTTGAATTTTGAGACATCGATATCTTTCATTTGCTCCGTTATCTTTTTGCCGGAAGCTTTTGGCAGTACTATCTCTGCGGTTGTATTGGCAGGTATAACAATGTCAATTTTAAAATTACCGTCCTCAATTTTCCAGGCCGATTTTGCAAGGCCATATATAGTCTTTAGCTCCGCTGTAGCGCTAGACAGTTTTCCGCCAGGTTGAGGGGCAATAATGATTTGTTTATATCCGGGAGATGCTTCCTTTAACCCGGCTACTGTTCTATACATCCAGTCACCGATAGCGCCATATGCATAATGATTAAATGAATTCATACCTGGTGTTTGAAATGTACTATCCGGTTTCATACCATCCCAACGCTCCCATATAGTAGTCGCGCCCATTTTAACCGGATATAGCCACGATGGATATTCTTCCTGCAGAAGCAGGTCGTAAGCAACATCTGTATATCCGAATCGGGTAAGCACATGGCAGAGGTAAGGTGTGCCGAGAAAACCGGTAGTCAGGTGGTTGCCATAGTCTTTTACATTTTGCGCGAGCTTCTCAGCAGCCTGTGAACGCAATGCTTCGGGAAGCATATCAAAATGCAACGCGAGTACATAAGCGGTTTGTGTACTGGACACCAGTCTGCCGGAAGGCGTTACATATTCTTTTATAAAAGCGTCTTTAATCTTCTTTAGTTGAGATGTATAGTGCTGCACATCGGCTGTCTTTCCCAATACTTGTGCGGTGTTCAACATCAACTGCGTTGAATATGCCCAGAAGCACTGCGCGATCAAATATTTATCCGTTACAGCAGAGCGACCATCATTATCATCGAAGGGTCTATAGAAAAGCCAGTCACCAAAGTGGAAGCCTGTGTTCCAAAGATCATTCTTGCTTTTACTTTCCATAAAGCCTACCCAGGCTTTCATGCTTTCATATTGCTGCTCGAGAATTTTCTGATCGCCGTACGCGTAGTATAGATTCCAGGGTATAATAACCGCGACATCGGCCCAACCTGTAGAGGAAACGTCATTATCACTCAATGCATTTGGAATGACGAATGGAACGGCACCGTCTTTACGTTGATCGGCTGTAAGATCCTTCAACCATTTGTGAAAGAACGGAGCTACATTCATGTTATACGCAGCCGTGCGAAAGAAAACTTGTGCATCGCCGGTCCAACCCAATCGTTCATCACGTTGTGGACAATCGGAAGGTATATCTACAAAATTTCCTTTTTGCCCCCATTGAATATTATGCTGCAGTTGATTTACCAACGCATTGGATGACGTGAAATTCCCGGTAGGCTGCATATCTGAATATACGGCCGTGGCTATAATTTTATCGGGTGTCAACGTACCCGGATATCCTTCTACATGTGCATAGCGGAACCCGAAGAAACTGAAGCGCGGTTCGTATACTTCTTCTTCTCCACCTTTCAGAGTATATACAATTTCCGCTTTGGCGGCACGTAAGTTATCTAGGTATATATTTTTGTTCTTGTCGAGGACCTCAGCATGGTGTATTGTTATTTTGTCACCTGCTTTGCCTTTAACTTTCAATGTAACCCATCCCACCAGGTTTTGTCCGAAGTCAACAGCGGTTTCACCTTTGGGTGTTTTAAAGATTTTTACAGGCCTAAACGTTTCATGTTTTTTTACAGGTGGGCCATACGATGCAAGTATATTTTCTTTTCCTCCGTTCACCAGCGTTACGGAAGACCAATCGGTATCCCGAAAGGTTGATTGTGTCCAATCTTTCTTTTCGAGTTGCGCATCGTATGCTTCGCCGTAATATATACCAGCTTTGCGAATTGGCCCTGTTGACGATTTCCATTGCGCATCTGAAGTGATCACTTCAGATGTACCATCAGTATAGGTTACTTCAAGCTGGTATAGCAGCCCCAACGTTTTCCCATAGATGTTTTTTTTGTCTCCCCATGCCAGGTTACCGCGGTACCAGCCATCGCCCAGAAATACACCTGTAGCATTGTTGCCTTGCTTTAGTAAAGCGGTAACATCATATGTTTGGTATTGAAGTCTCTTGTTGTAGCTTGTCCAGCCGGGCGTAAGGTATTGATCGCCTACACGCTTACCATTGATATGTGCTTCGTATAGTCCATGCGAAGTAATATATAGTCTCCCGGATTTTACTGTTTTCTTCAGATCAAAATTTTTGCGCAGGAGTGGGGCTGGTCCGTTCACACTGTCACCCGGTATAGCAGGTTCGATCCATTGCGCTGTCCAATCTGTTGCTTGCAGCAATCCCAACTCAAAAAAAACAGGTTTACTCCAGGCAGATGCATTGCCTTTGTTGTCCCAGATGCGTGCCTGCCAGTGGTACCGTTGTTTGGCTTTGAGTGGTGAACCACTATAGGTGATGAATGCAGATTGATCGGAAGCAACTTTCCCGGTTTGCCAGAGAATGTTTTTAAAACTCTCATCGCTGCTCACGCGCAACTCGTATGCAGTTTGCATGACATCGCGTTGTTGTGAGACCAGCGTCCAGCTAAAACGTGGAGCCGTGATATCCAGTCCAATAGGATTATTTTGATATTCAGTCGTGAGCTCAGCGATCTGAAGTTTTTGCGCCACAGCAGATAAACCTGCCGTGATGCAAAAAAAGAATACAAGTAGTATACGTGGCATAAGGTTGGTGTTATGCCGGTAAAATAAAAAGTTACGTGTAATTAACTACCCTGCTCTTTACTGTGCGCTATAAAAGATTGTGAAGTTTAGCGTATTGCAGCAACATGATTGTTTTAGCATCGCGAATCTCTCCAGAGGCAATCATGTCGTAAGCTTTTTCGAAGTCAAGTTCCAATACTTCGATGTTCTCATCTTCATCTACACCACCGCCTTCATTTACTTTCTGCTCGTGTGAATACTCACCAATAAAGAAATAGAGTATCTCCGTAACAGACCCCGGTGACATATAGACTTCAAAGATCTTTTTAACATGCGAGATGCGATACCCGGTTTCTTCTTCAGTCTCTCTGCGGATGCAATCTTCAGGGTTGTCCAGATCCAATAAGCCGGCACAAGCCTCAACCAACATTCCACTTTCATTTCCATTAACGAATGTGGGCAACCTGAATTGTCGCGTGAGAATTACAGTGCGTTGTTGCTTATTATATAGTAAGATGGTAGCGCCATTACCACGATCATAAGCTTCGCGGCTTTGTGTGGTTTCGTGGCCATGCTTGTCGATGAAAGTATAGGTATACTTGTAAAGCTTATACCAATTGGCAGAAAGAATTTCTTTCTGAAGGATTTTAACAGAGGAGGTCATTTGTTTTGCTATCAGTGATTAACGTCTAAAGGTCTTTAAACTTGATCCTCGTCTGTTTTGTTGCATGCTGTTTTTAGTAAACAGCAAACAACGCTATACAACAACAGGTTGTGCAGTGATCAGTCTCTTATAGATCTCCAGGCACACCCATGCATCGGTGGCTGCATATTCAAGTTGCTTTTCAGTAAGAGTAGGTGCTTCCCAGTTAGAAGTTTGCGCACTCTTCGAAATCCGGAATCCCAATAAAAGTCCGGTGAGTTTTTTTACACTCTCTACTTGCAGACCTTTTTCTTTGGACAGTGTTGCAAGTTCTACAAATGCTTGGGGTTGAAACCGCTTGTTCTTTTGCAATGCCTTGATGTCGTCACGAATCGCGACACCGGCTTTTATGATATTATCATTTTCAAAAAAAGCAGCCAGCTCATCCGTCACACCGGTATGATGCAACCTGATCAGGAATACTTTATGAGGTAACGCGAGCTGCAGGAGCGCCACGTTGTACGATTGTCCTTTTTTAAAACTCGGGCGCGTTTCCGTATCAAACCCGACTGCATCGTGCTTTTCCATCTCTTTGATGGCTTTCGAGAGCATTTCTGTATCCGTAATAACGCTCACTTTTCCACTGAAAGCCTTCAGTGGGAGCAAGTTGAGCTCGTCAGCCGTAATGTTCGTTTTAGGCTCTACACTATGCTCGGCAGCGTTGTTGAGATGTTCTTTCGGAGGAGTCATTAAAAAATCCAAATTGACAGCGTTTAAAAAATTTCCTTCCACTTAAGCCATTAAGATAATTTAAAAAATCGTCCCATCTTTTAATAGCTATAAATTTTCATTCATATTCTGAAAACAAGTTGCCCCGATCCCCCAATTGCGCTGCAAATCCTGTTTAATTTTTACTTATTTTGAGCCCTCCTTAAAACCTGAACCGAATGTTTGACTCTTTATTTCGAAAGAAACCCCTGTCCAAAATTCTTCTGGATGCAGAGCAAGGTGTTGATGATGGGCATGGCACCCACGGCCTTAAAAAAATATTAGGAGTCAAAGACCTCACTTCTATGGGTATTGCCGCAGTTGTGGGCGCGGGCATTTTCTCTACCATCGGTACAGCAGCCTTTAATGGTGGCCCGGGTATCTCTCTCTTGTTTATTATCACGGCTGTTACCTGCGGGTTTTCGGCTTTGTGTTATGCCGAGTTTGCAAGCCGGGTACCGATCGCAGGAAGCGCCTATACCTATGCGTATGTATCATTCGGTGAGTTGGTTGCATGGATTATCGGCTGGGCTTTGATCCTGGAATATGCGATCGGAAATATAGTGGTGGCTATATCCTGGAGTGGTTATTTCAATAACCTGCTGGAAGGTTTTGGTTTACATCTACCGGCCTGGCTTACTACAGACCCGACTACAGCAAAGCATGCCTTTCTGCTTTCGCAGGAAGCAGTAGCCGCAGGTACTCCGCTAACGGAGAGCCTACTGTACGCACAAAATGCCTGGAATACAGCTCCTGTCATATTCGGTAAACATATATTTGTTAACCTGCCTGCGTTCATCATCGTGGTTCTCATTAGTATACTTACCTATATAGGTATCCGGGAAAGTAAGAAGATGACGAATTTCCTGGTGGTGTTTAAATTACTAGTGATCGTACTGGTAATTCTGGTCGGTTTCTTTTTTGTTGATCCAGGAAATTGGAGCCCTTTCTTACCGAATGGATTTGAAGGTGTATTGCGGGGAGTATCGGCAGTGTTTTATGCGTATATAGGCTTTGATGCAATCTCGACGACAGCCGAAGAATGTAAAAATCCGCAGCGTGATTTACCACGGGGTATGATTTATTCACTGGTGATCTGTACCCTTCTATATATACTCATCGCATTTGTGTTAACCGGAATGGTTCCTTTCACACAACTGAAAGTAGCAGATCCGTTGGCATTTGTTTTTGATACCGTAGGACAAAAATGGATTGGATATATAGTTTCTGTCAGTGCTGTGATTGCCACCACAAGTGTGTTGCTTGTATTTCAATTGGGACAACCCCGTATTTGGATGAGCATGAGCCGTGATGGCTTGATGCCAAAAGCATTCGCCAAGATTCATCCGAAGTATCAGACACCCTGGTTCTCTACCATTATAACGGGATGTATTGTAGCGATCCCATCTTTGTTCATGGAAAGCGGACTGATGACTGATCTTACAAGTATCGGAACATTGTTTGCATTTGTGCTGGTGTCAGCCGGAGTACTAACATTACCCCATGTTACCAATATAAAAGGCACTGCACCCGCTGGTAAATTCAAGTTGCCCTATATCAATGGTAAATTGATAGTGCCGGTATTGTATATCCTGTTTATTTATTTCTCACGGGATAGAGTTTTATCCGCAGTGCAAAATATAGGCAATGAGGGTCTTCAAGAAATCCTTTTCCTCATCTTTATAACATTAGGAGCTATACTTAGTGTGTTAACGTTTATACGCAACTACTCCATTATACCTATACTGGGTGTTTTATTCTGCGCGTATCTACTGATCGAGATTCCTGCACTTTCCTGGCTCTATTTCTTTTGCTGGATGGGCGTAGGGTTAGTGATCTACTTTAGCTACGGGTATTGGAAGAGTAAGCTGGCGGCTAAAAATTAATAAGTATATAGACTATGAGATTTTATTCGTTAATAGCCGTACTACTAGCACAGGTAAATTGTTATGCACAAGAATTTACTGTCAGGTCATTTCCTCTTCCCGAATATTCAAATGGAAGGTCTATGTACGTTGATGGTGGAGAAGTTTGGGTAGCTACAAACCATGGCGCTTATAAATTTAATGGCGGCGGCTGGGAATTACTATCAGATGGATTGCATGGTGATTCTGTGCTCCAAATTTCAAAAGATGTAAATCAGAATATGTGGTTTCTAACCGATAAAGGGGTTTCAATTAGAAAGCAAAATTCGTGGAAATATTTTGATAATTATTCAGGTGTAGTATATCACAAGATGATTAAAAACATTGAGGGCGAAATGTGGATGAGTTATCTTTTTGATGATTTTCCTTATGCCTTTGGTGGCAATCTAAAAAGGATGACTACAAGCGATACAGTTATATATAATAAAGATAATGGTTTTGGAGATTATTTCTGGTGTAAAGATGTGGGTAAGAAAAGCACAGGAGAATACCTTTCTGCTAACGAATCGTCACTTGCTTCATTTAATGGTTCAACATGGAGCGTTACCCCTTCGCTTGGTAAAACAGAGAAAATATATATTGATAAGGCAAATACGATCTATCTGGCGGGTGAGTTTGAGAATAGCAAGGTGATGATAAACAAGCACGGGGAATCTGATTTTGCAGATCTATTGATCCCTTCTTTTGAAGGAGCAAAGATAAACGCTATTACAGGTAACGATGACGATTTAGTATACTTTGCAACGGATGAAGGACTTGCAATTTTTGAAATCAGTAAAAATGCATGGACTACAATTGATCATAAACAAGGTATTCCAGAAGGGAGAGTTTTGGATGTTGAAATGGATGAAAATAAAAATGTCTGGATATTAACTCAAAATGGTCCAGAGTATAACCCTTCGGACTTTATACTTTCTGTTATACTCTTTCAAGAGATTTTTGATCCATTGCTTATTCATGGTAAAATTTTTCACGATATAAATAATGATGGCAAGCAAGATAGTGATGAACCCGGGTTGGCTAACCATTTTGTGAAAACGGATCCACAAGGAATTTTGTCAATTACAAACCCTAATGGTGAATTTTTTCTGAGACCAGCAACGGGACAAAATACATTGATGTGGGTAAGGAAAAGATTCTGGGAACCCGGGAGTACTCCAGTTTCTTATACCTTTACTTATCCTATAGGAAGTCAGGAAAAATTTGAAATCGGATTAAAGCATCAGATTGTTAGCGATGCAATTGTAACTCTCAGCGGAACGGCTGTGCGCCCAGGTTTTGATACCTATTACTCATTGTCCGTAATGAATGAAGGGAGTGTGACAATGAATCCAACAGTAACCTTTGATTACGATCCTACACTTACTTTTCTTGAAAGTGATATTGCTCCAACATCACATCAGAATCAACGGCTGTCATGGAATATTGTAAACATTGATCCGCTAAAACGAAAGCATATTTCGTTGAAATTTAATGTCAATACCAGTACACCGCTGGGCGACACGATAAAAAGTTTGATTAGGGTTAATGCGCTGGCGAATGAAATAGATATTGATGACAATGAAGAATTAATGAGCCAGGTGGTAACGGGCTCGTTTGATCCTAATGATAAACTTGTTGCAGAAGGAATCCAGCCTCAACGATATGTTGTGAGAGGCACTGACCTGACTTATACCATTCGCTTTCAGAATACAGGAACGGATACTGCATTTACGGTAAAAATTAAAGATCAACTGGATCCAAAATTTGAAATAGTATCTCTTGAAGTATTATCCTTCAGTCACACTATGAATTACATATTGGATGGAAGGACACTGATATTTTATTTTAATGATATCAAACTTCCTGATAGTACTAGAAACGAGCGTGCCAGTCATGGATATGTGAAGTATCGCATAGGTGCAATAAATACCATTCCCAATGAAAGTATTGTACGGAATTCGGCGGCAATCTATTTTGATTTTAACGAGCCGGTGGTTACAAATGAAGTTGTAAATACGTATGTATATCAGTTGCCAGTTGATGAGATCACCGGAATGCCTGGTGAAGTATTGGAGATGCTCAATGTATACCCCAATCCTGCAAATGACTTTTTGTATTTTGATGTAAATGATAATGCAGTTATAGAAAAGGGAAGGCTCATCTCAATGTTAGGAGAACAAGTTATAGAATTTGACTTGGGAGACAGGGGTATAAGTCTGACTGATGTGCCCCCGGGGTTATATATCCTTCGCCTATATAGTTCCGGAAAAGTGACAACAAAAACGGTACTAGTATTACATAAATAGTAAAAATCGAAGATGTATACTATACAAAAAGTAAGCTCTAAAGAAGCACAGGCTTTGATCAACGCAGTTATCGCGGAAGCGGAGCCTATTGCTTTTCTGCGTATGGATGAAGCCAGCCCAGCAGCATCGGTAATTGCACAGAACAAAGCCTATACTTCTGCACGTGATCGTAAGTCTACACGCAAAATGGGCGAGTTTATGTTGGACAATGACCGCCCACCAGCCTTCTGGGGCGATAAAGGTATAACTGGCTTTGGCGGTGGTTTACCCATCGTTCAAAACAATAAAGTTATAGGCGGAATCGGCATCAGCGGTTTGTCAGAAGACGAAGATGAACGAATTGCTGCCATCGCTATTCAAGCAGTATATAAGTACTGATACAAGGTATACCTATATAGGAATTACCAATGAGTTGAAATACTTAAAAACAGATTGAATTGTGGACTAGACTTCTGATCAGAGCGTGAAGGATAGTATACCGTACAACAGAACAGCCACGGTAGGGAGCATAAGTACAAGGTCGATCAGATTAAATTTAGCTTTCATTTTGGTAGTGAGGATTTCCTCGTGTTAGAATACTGACAGACTATATCCTAAAATCATGCCAACCGCTGAGTGGATTTTCGATTGCCCTAAAAAACAGTAAATTCCTCTTTATTCTTATTGAATCGCTATACTATGCTTGATCCGAACACGATTTTACAAAAAGCCAAGACCTCTTCGTTCTACCGGACTATATTGAACTGGTCGCTTAACCGGATGATCCCATTCAATAAACCGCATGATTTCCGGATCCTGGAAATCGGAGATTATCATCTTAAGACTGTAATTCCCTATAAAAGAAAAAACTTCAATCACATCCGTGGATTACATGCTTGTGCGTTGGCTACGATCTCCGAGTTTACGACTGGCTTTTTACTAGTGAGTAAACTGGATTCAAAAAAGTATCGGCTAATTATGCAACGCCTTGAGATGGACTATCATTACCAGGGCAAGATGGATGCCACGGCTACATTTTCGATCTCTGAAGAATGGCTTCACCAGAATATTTATGAGCCGCTGCAATCGCAGGAAGCCGTTGTCATTATATGTGAAATAAAAATACATGACGCGAAGGGAAACCACCTAACAACTGGAAAAGTATACTGGCAGATCAAAGATTGGCAAAAGGTGAAAACCAAGCTTTCCGCGTAATCGAAATCGTTTGAAGATTGATCGGAATACATTAAATTTCTTCTCTCAAAACCGGAGAAATGTTATGCGCAGAATTGATCATCTATTAAGTGAGTATGGCGAAAGCCATCAGAACGATACCAACAAATCTATTCATTGGGTTTGTGTGCCGCTGATATTCTTCAGCATCGTAGGGTTGGTTGCCTCTATTCCTGCCCAAACAGTTCAATCATTTTTAGGAGAAGGCAACGCCTATGCTAACTGGGCAACGGTCGTGTTGGTGCTCGTTACCATTTATTATGTTACACTTTCTATACCTTTGAGTGTTGGCATGATGTTGTTCGGAGTATTGTGCCTCGTATTGGTAAATGTGATCGTACAATTGAATATTGCTCCACTTTGGGCCGTATGTATTGGTATATTTGTGCTGGCATGGATCGGTCAGTTCTACGGTCATAAAGTAGAAGGGAAGAAACCATCTTTTTTTAAAGATGTACAGTTCCTGCTCATAGGCCCTGCGTGGCTTATGCATTTTATTTATAAGAAACTAGGAATCCCATATTGATTGGAAGAGTATAATTTTTACGAAGGCATTCCTTCGGCTGCCTATTCAGCAGATTTTGAAGTCGCTCTTTTTAATAAGTACCAGCATCTATACCTTCAGTCGGAGGAAGGCTGGTATACCTTTTATGCTGCCAATGAGAAGTATAAAAGTATTGCCTGCTGCATGCATGTTCATGTTTCAGAAAGAGATGCGCGGAGTCCATTGCGATCACCTTTCGGAGGTATTGAGTGTTCCGATGAGGTTCCTCCGGTAATTCTTTTCAGGTTTCTGGAATTTATAGAGGAGAAACTAAAAGAAAAAGGTGTTGCCAACCTTATTATTAAAAACCCACCACAGTACTATAATCCCAAGCGGGCAGCGTTAACAGAAACATTGCTTTTCAATCTGGGCTATTCGGTAATAGATGCAGAGTTAGGAACTGTCGTTGAGATTAAAGAAGAATTTGGAAAGCATGCAGACCTCTGGGAGAGGCGAAAGCTTCGCCAGGCTCGTGAGGCCGGATTCTTTTTTCGAGCAGTACCCAATGAAATGCTCAACGATGTATACTTCTTTATTCTGGCATGCCGGAAACAAAAAGGATATAGCCTGTCGATGAACCTGGCGGATCTGCGTGAGACAGCAAGTCGTTTTCCCGATCAACATATACTCTCGGCAGTATACCAGGAAGAGAAAATGATTGCAGCTTCCATCGCCATTCGCGTGCACCAGGATGTATTGTATAATTTTTATTCCGATCACGATAAACAATACGATGTATATAGTCCGATTGTACTATTGATGGAAGGCTTGCATAATTACTGCATGACCAATCGTATTCCATTACTCGACCTGGGAACATCCGCTGTGAATGGTAAACCGAATTTTGGACTACTGGATTTTAAAATGCGACTGGGTGGAGTTCCAACATCCAAGCTTACCTTTAAAAAAGACTGGTAATGCAGACGCCACTGGTCTCTGTCATTTGTCTGTGTTACAACCATAGTCATTTTGTCGAGGAGGCCGTTCAGTCGGTAATCGATCAGAGCTATCCCAATATCCAGATCATTATTGTAGACGATGCGAGTATAGATGATAGTGTAACTGCGATTAGAAGGGTAATTGAACAAAGTGGCAGAGCCGATATACAATTCCTGCCGCTCTCACAAAATGTTGGCAACTGCAAAGCGTTCAATCAAGGATTTTTATTGGCGAAAGGCGAGTATATAATTGATTTCGCTACAGATGATATTATGGTGCCGGAGCGAATTCAGCAACAGGTAAATTTTTTCGCTTCTTTGGATCAATCGTTTGGTGTGATATTTTCAGATGCAGTATATGTTACCAGCGACCGTAAATTTTTATACAATCATTTTGAGAACCTGGTTCAAAAAAAAATAGTCACCGCTATACCCGTTGGCGATGTGTTTAAAGATATACTCACCACCTATTTTATATCATCGCCTACCATGATGATCAGAAAGAAGGTGTTGGATGAGTTGAACGGTTATGATGAAACACTTGCGTACGAGGATTTTGATTTCTGGGTTCGATCATCCAGAAAGTATAAGTATAATTATATGGATGCGAAACTTACCATTGTGCGAAAGACAGCGTCATCGATGTCTACCGGTTGGTATCGCGTTGGCGATAAACAATTGCACTCCACTTACCTCGTATGTAGAAAGGCACAAGGCCTGGTGCGATCGCAGGAGGAGAAGGTTGCTCTGATAAAACGTGTACGATATGAACTAGGACAATCCGCTTTCTCAGAAAATTTTATCGAAGGAAAATCATTCTTCACGCTTCTCAAGGAACTTACCGTCATTACATTCAGTGACCGCATCTTCAATTTCATAATTACTATCAAGTTGCCGTTGACTATATTCAGGAAGTTGTACTATAGAATTAAGTTCAAAGAATCATAGCTTCCACAAGCGAATCTCGATGGAGATTCTCGTTTGGTTTGCCGATGAATTTATAGCGCCTCCATGGATCAGGTAAGGAGAGAAGATCAATACTTCATTCTCCCCAGGTGAGGGTCTGAGTATCGTGAAGTTATCTTTAATATCTGTGACGGCAGGAACATTATACTTTACGCCATTGATCTCCGCTCCTGAAACTGTACGTTCAATTTTTGATTCTGCCCACGTATGACTTCCAGGTATCAGCATGAGTGACGTTAGTTCATTGCTGCCTGCGATGGGTATATATAGGTTGATGCAATTGTCGTAATCTTCAAGCCATACATCGCGATGCAGTGGATTGTTATCAGTTTTGCTTGGGCGGATCACACGAAAGTGAAAAACAGATTGTTGATCAAACGGATTTTTACAAACAAGTGGTGTCTTGCAGATCGCAGAGATCCTTTCTTCCAATAACCGTATCGGAATTGGAAAATCTTCTACGGACAACAACTTCGTTTTCTCGACTGCGCGAAGATGTGTTTCGAAATCTTTCGCGACCGTATGATAGGTATCAAGGGGAAACCCAATGTCGATGGGGAATCCGGCTTGTCTCCAACGGTCGATCAATAGTATATCTGTGTTCTCTTTAAAATCTTTATATAGCGAATCGTCGAAAAGCTTTTCAATGGTATAGCCTTCCGGGTGCCATGGCATGTTTGCTGTAAGATCAACACCTGTGTTCAGCAGGACGGTATCATCGCCCCACATTCGCTCGCCTTTTGCATCGTATGTATAGTCATGTCCCTGAACAGAGTATTTCATAATTTATTTCCTGTTATCCTCTCCCAATACCATGCTATAATAACTTTGGTAGCGACTGATCGCGATTTTTTCATTTTGCACAGCATCGATAATGGCGCACTTCGGTTCGTTTACATGTATACAACGCGCACCAAATTTACATTCCAGTCGCAGGTCACGCATCTCCGGAAAATAGTCTGATAGTTCCTGCTCACTCATTTCCACAAGACCCCATTCTTTTACGCCGGGAGTATCGATCACATACGTCTTGTTATCTAAAGGAAACATTTCCGCGAAGGTCGTAGTGTGCATACCTTTTTCAGAGAACGTAGAGATGTCACCAACGGCCTGGCTAATGGTCGGAGCGATTCTATTCAGGAGTGTAGATTTACCAACACCGGAGTGTCCCGCGATCAATGTGACTTTGTCCTGTAAAATTTTTCGGACTTCCACCAAATCATCCTGGTGAGCTGAAGTAGAGAAACACGTTACACCTATACTTTCATACAGGTTGATCAATTGATTTACATAGATCGCTTCCTCTTCCACTAGCAAATCCCGCTTGTTGAAAATGATTATTTGTGGAATGCGATACGCTTCAGCACTCACCAAGAACCGGTCTATAAATCCTAATGAAGTTCTGGGAAGAGCAAGTGTAACAACGAGCAGTGCCTGATCAATGTTTGCGGCCAGCACATGTGAGTGCCCGGTCTTCTTTACAGACTGCCGCAGTATATGATTGTGGCGTGGAAGAATTTCTGTGATCGATCCAATCTCGTGTTCAAGGTCTATAATCACATAGTCACCTACTGCTACCGGGTTTGTTTCCTTTATACCTTCCAGCCTGATCTTTCCACGTACGCGGCAATTATATTTCTTCCCGTCTTCTGCGAGCACGTCATAAAACGATCCGGTGGAGCGCATCACTGTTCCCTTCATTTCTTTTCAGTTAACCGTTATCAGTCAGGCAAAGTTAGCTTTTTCCTACAACGCTTATAACAGGGAAGTTGCAACTAATACGGTTTAGCACTCAATTGTTCCCGGCAGTAGTGCATGATCTTTTCAGTTGCTCCCAAATTCTCTTCTGTATATTGCCGTGTCACTTCACATGCCAATAGAAAATTTTCAGGTAGGTTGAGCATTTCATACTTTGCCTTCAGGTCCGTATAGTCAGCGATCTCAAAAGCGCCACCACGGTTAATCAGGTCTTTGGCTTCCTGGAATTTTTCGAAGTTTTTGTTTCCAAAAAGTATAGGTACACCATAGCAGGCGGCTTCCAGTATATTATGAAGACCTTTGCCAAACGCACCTCCTATATATGCAAATTCACCGTAGCGGTATAATCGCGAAAGCATCCCTATATTATCGATGATCAACACCTGGTAATCCTCCAGGTGTGGTTGCTGTGATGCAGCCGTATAGCGGATCGATTTTACGAGAAGCTGTTTTTCGAGCCACACCACAGAAGACTCGGAAATCTCATGAGGTGCAATGATAAATTTCATCTTGTTCTCATTGATGAAAGGCGCGAGTATATCTATATCCTCCGGCCAGCAGCTTCCAATCACCATTGCCTTTTGATCACTCTTGAATGCTTTGGCTATATCAATTTCTCCACCCTGTTGTACGATCTGGTGTACTCTGTCAAAACGCGTATCGCCAACGCGTTTGCTATTGGTAATGTTGATTGATTGAAGCAATTGTCGCGATTCATCGTTCTGTACAAAGAAGTATGAAAAATTGTTGAGGATCTTGCGATAAAAGCCACCAAAGCGATGAAAGAATATCTGGTCTTTCCGAAATATAGCAGAGATGGAAATTAGCGGAATTTTACGTGCATGAAGTTCCTTTGCGTAATAATGCCAGAATTCATACTTCACAAAAATGACAAGCACAGGTTTTGTAAGGGCTATAAATCGTGCTGCATTTTTCCGGGTGTCCAATGGCAAGTAATAAATATAGTCTGCTTTATCATAATTCTTTCTCACCTCATAGCCGGAAGGTGAAAAGAAGGTTAGCAAAATTTTTATGTTGGGAAATTCTTTTTTCAAGGCTTCGATCACAGGTCTTCCCTGTTCAAATTCGCCCAGCGAGGCGCAATGGATCCATACCAGCGGAGATGTATCCGTGATGCTGGCAGATAATTGTTTGAATAGTTTTTTGCGTCCCGCAACAAAAGCTTTAGCCTTTGGATGAAAAGGACTTGCGAGTCTTAAAAGAAACCCTAATAGTCCTATAAAAACACTATATAAAACCTCCATTATCCGGTAAAAATACAAACATGTGTTGAAGACGTATTATTATTGACGATCTTTCATTAAAACAAAGATTACCAAACGTTAGATTTTGGAATGAATTAGCGTCTAATTAAAAATCTATGGAATTATTCAAAAAAACAGCAGTTGTATTCGGATTATTTTTTGCAATGTCGGTACCGACTTTTGCGCAGGATGACATTGACGAGTTGTTGAGAGAAAGTGTTGATGACGGAAAGAAATTGATAGATGGTTACATTTCTCCTTTTATGAAAAGTGTAACGTTGGGATTAAACTCAGGATGGTATAACACAGCAAAGACGCATAAAATTGTTGGCATCGACCTTACTGTAACAGCCAGCGCGATGACTATTCCTAAAAGTGATTTGTTTTATGATGTAACAAAATTAGGATTAACAAAGGTTGAATTAGTGCAGCCAGGTGATCCGATCTATCCTGAAGGTTCTCCTCATTATCCTAACGCTCCCACTATATTTGGACCTGACATGTCTCCCAAGTATAAAGAAAAAGGCGACTTATTAGATCAGCCTTTTGATGGACCCAGCGGTCTTGATCTGAAAGGTAATGTCGGTAAGAACTGGATGCCGGTGCCTATGGTACATTTAGGTATAGGTTTACCAAAAGGTACTGATCTTAAAATTCGCTTTACGCCCAGCATCGATCTGGATGATGACTCACAATTTAAACTATTTGGTATAGGCGTTATGCATGACGTGAAGCAATATATACCAGGCCTTAAATTATTGCCGTTCGATCTTTCTGCATTCGTAGGGTATACCAGACTTTCGCTGGACTATAGATATACCAGTACAGATATCCAAACTGAAAATGCAAGAGGCGAGATGGTGATGAATGCAACCACTATGCAAGCTGTTATCTCTAAAAAGGTTTCTGTGCTCACCGTATATGGAGGTTTGGGATATAATATAGCTAAATCCAACTTGAGTGTGTTGGGAAAATGGGACGTTGATCAGAACGGAACGTACGATGCAAAAGAAATTGATCCTGTTCAGTTGAACTATGCAGCGTCCGGCCCTCGCGTAACCGCAGGCTTCCGGTTAAAGTTGGCTGTGTTCACGTTGCATGCAGATTATACATTACAGAAATACAATGCGTTAACAGTAGGTTTCGGTATTAATGTGAGGTAATCGGATAAGACGTTTACCTATACATGTAGAATAAAAGCAACGGTTTAAACCCGTTGCTTTTATTTTTTCATAGATTCGATGATCGTTGTCAGAGAATCATCGTGGTTCCCTTTTTTAACAGACAGTCTATGTGACCAGACAAATAACGATAGCCTTATTGATGTTCTTGACTTTTCAGGGAATGGCTCAAAGCGATAGTACATATTACGCTTCGTACGATAAGATCATTACAGGACGCTTCTACTTTTCTCAGAAATATACTTCATATCAATACAGAGATGATGCCGAGGCGATTCGCATACGGTATAAGCCGAATACTACATTAAACATGGGGGTGGGTGCCACGTATAACTGGGCTACATTAAACCTTGCTTATGGCTTCGGGTTTTTGAATCGCGATGAAGCTAAAGGCAAAACAAAATATCTCGATCTTCAAACACATCTATATGGTCGTAAACTGATCATTGACGCCTTCGGTCAGTTCTATAGCGGTTTCTATGTTCGCAAAGATGAGATCCAGGAAGGTGCTTCCGGATATTATTTGCGACCCGATATTAAAGTGCGATACCTCGGGGCTTCGGGGCAGTATCTTTTTAATCATAAACGATTTTCGTATCGAGCTTCTTTTTTGCAAAGTGAGTGGCAAAAGAAATCAGCAGGCTCGTTGCTGGCAGGGATAGAATTTTTTCTGGGAAGAAGTAAAGCTGATAGCTCTATCGTTCCGGCAGTGATCCGTGGACAGGCCAATGAAATCGATCTCAACCAGGTGGACTTTTTCGATATCGGACCCAACATCGGATACATCTATACCTTTGTATTCAAGAAGCACTTTTATATAACGGGCCAGGCTACAATAAGCCTCGACTACGGAATTCATACCTTTCGAATGAATGGAGAAAATGTGCGATCGTCTACGTTCAGTCCCAACTCTTCGTTTAGTTTCTTTACAGGGTATAACTCGAAGACGTGGGCGTTAAGTTTTATTTTCGTGAACAAGAATATAAGCATCGCTTCGGGAGAGGATCAAAATGTGGATTTTAATACAGGCAACCTGCGCTTTAATATCGTGCATCGTTTCGTGCCACGCGGAAAAACAAAGCGCGTATTGAAAGAAGTGATCCGATGATATAAATAGATTACTGTATCGTTTATATACCTATATCTTACTTCCCTTTGAAATCAGGTTTACGTCTCTCTACAAATGCACGCATGCCTTCCTTCTGATCTTCCGAGGCGAAGGTGAGGTAAAAATTCTTTCGCTCGAAAGATAGTCCTTCATCAAGGTGTGTTTCGAATGATCGGTTCACGGCTTCTTTTGCAAGCTGCGCTGCTATAGGCGACATCTGTGCGATCTCTTTTGCTAGTTGTGTGGCTTCATATAGGTACATTTCAACCGGCACCACTTTATTAACAAGTCCATATGCTTGCGCTTCTTCAGCGGTAATAAATCTTCCGGTCAAAATGAGCTCCATCGCTTTTGCTTTACCAATAGCTTTTGTTAATCGCTGCGTTCCACCAGCTCCAGGCATTACACCGATCTTGATCTCGGGCTGACCAAACTTTGCAGTTTCAGAAGCGATGATCATATCACACATCATGGCAAGCTCACAACCTCCGCCCAACGCAAAACCAGAGACAGCAGCAATGATCGGTTTTTTTATCCTGCGGATCTGATCCCATGTACTGAACTGGTCGATCACCAGCATATCGATAGCACTCTTGTCAGACATTTGTTTAATATCAGCACCTGCTGCAAAAGCTTGTTCATTGCCGGTGATGATCACCACACGGACGGAATCATTTTTATCAAGTTGTTGTAAAGTGTCGCGCAACTCCTGCATGAGTTGTGTATTCAGTGCATTTAATTCTTTAGGACGGTTTAGTTGTATCAACGCAACAGCAGGCTCGTACTGCTCGCGAACAAGAATATATTCCATGAGCGTTATTTTATATAAATGTAAATAACGGGAATGAAGGATAGAAACTGGTATAAAAGAGAAAGCCCCCTTTTGCAAGGAGGCCTTCAAACCAAAAGGCAGTACTTAAAAAAGTGTGCTATGCATACATAAATAAGATTTTGCATGCTTTTGTAACCCTTTATCTCGATTATTTTTGCAGCAGTATTTAAAGGCGCTGGACGATTTTACTACGGAAATTAGTTAAAATCCTCATTTTTAACATCTTCCGAGTTAAAAGAACCGCACGGCGCCATTCGAAAATTATGGAGCGTGTCAAGATATTGTTTGTATGCCTTGGTAATATTTGTCGATCACCACTAGCCGAGGCGGTTTTTAAGCATAAAATAAAGGGTAGCGCATTGGAAAAATATGTGGTAGCTGACTCCTGTGGTACTTCCAATTACCATATTGGCGACATCCCGGATAGCCGCACAATTGCCAATGCACTTAAGAATGGAGTAAGCATCGACCACTTCGGAAGACAGCTGTGCACGAACGATTTGGATCAATTCGACTATATATTAGCGATGGATCACAGCAACCACAAGAATATATTAAGACTTACCAACGCAGGTCAGCATACACAAAAGGTAATGTTGATGCGCGATTTCGATCCGCAGGGTAAAGGGCTTGAGGTACCCGATCCATACTATGGCGGTGAAAAAGGTTTCCAGGAAGTGTTTGATATACTCGACCGCTCAATGGATCAGTTCATCAAACACCTTGAAGAAAAGTATCTTCCACAGGTTAAAGCCTGACCAGTACTTGCAGTGTTGATCGCGAAGATTGCTCAAGCAATACTCCGGCATGACTGCGGTACATTTCAAAAGTCTTCTCATCATAGTTCTTCACGGTGATGAGTGTGAGTCCTGTATTGTAGTATACTTCAAAATGCTCCTGCAGTTTTTGAATCAGCGATAGCACTTTATGCTCACGAAAGTCAAGGCAAAACGAAAATGATATAGCAGAATTCTGCATGACATTTACACGAAGGTCAAGCGATGAGAGCGCATTGAAAATGATACTGAGGTGTTGCTCGGTAACAAAAGTATAGTCTGTAACCTTACAGGATATGAGACATTGATTGTCTTTGAATACGATCAGAGGCGGAAGGTCATATACCTTGCATTCATGGATCTTGGTTCCGGGCAAGGATGGATCTTCGAAGTTCTTTACCAGCAATGGTATACCTTTATTGGCGAGTGGTTTAATGGTTTTGGGATGGATCACGTTCGCACCATAATACGTCATCTCAGCAGCTTCCTGAAAAGGTAATTCTTCAAACACAGTAGCGGCCGATAGTCGCTTGGGATCTGCATTCATAACTCCCGGTACATCTTTCCAGATTGTTACGGAGCTTGCAAGCAACGATGAAGCAAATATAGCAGCCGAAAAATCGGAGCCTTCTCTGCCAAGCGTGGTGGTATATCCGTCTTCTGTGCTTCCTATAAAGCCTTGCGTTATAATGATATTCTTTTCGAGTACCGGTTTAAGCGCCTGAATTTTAGCTGATGTTTTTATCCAGTCTACCTTTCCTTCACGAAAGTTTTTATCGGTTGTTATACACGTGCGCGCATCAAGCCAATGAGAATGAAGGCCGATGCTTGTGAGGTAATGATGGACAATCACTGAAGAGATCATTTCTCCGATTGAAACAACCTGGTCATATACCATGTCAAATTCTCCGGAACCACTGATCTGTGTTCGCAGCTCCTGGAAGAGTGTCTCAACAGCTATATATACTTCATGCCCTGCCGGGAATAATTGTTTGAGAATTTCTTGATGATAGTCGTTGAGTATGGTAATTTGAGAAGAACTGTTTTGACCGGAGATAGCCAGGCTGTGGATTTTCTCAAGCGCGTTTGTACTCTTCCCCATGGCAGAAACAACGACCAATAATTTATCTGGACCATGCTGGCGAATGATGGAAGCAACATTCTTTACCCCGTCCGCATTTTTCAGCGAAGCTCCTCCGAATTTAAAAACCTTCATTTCAGTTGACTAAATCGTTTGCAAATTTAACTTTAGGCAAATTTTGACCATGCAAAGATCAATCAATAAAGCCAACACACCAAGTATTGAGACCTCTAGAATTGCACAACCTATAGGCAGTCCGCTGGATCGTTTCATCAAAAACAATCAAGACCAGTTTGCGTATGCAAGTGGAGAGCTGTCACAAATCCTTCGCGATATAGCACTCGCCTCGAAAGTGGTGAACCGCGAAGTGAATAAAGCCGGCCTCATTGATATCATGGGTGCGGTTGGATCTCAAAACATGGCGGGCGATGATCAACAAAAACTGGATGTACTGGCCAACATCCGCTTCACGCGTGCACTGGCAAAAGGTGGCGAAGTATGTGCACTGGTTTCAGAAGAATCGGATTCTTTTGTGGATTTGAGCAATGAAGGTAAATATGTGATCGCCATTGATCCGCTTGACGGTTCCTCAAATATAGATGTGAATGTATCGATCGGTACCATCTTCTCTGTATACCGCAGGAAGAGTCCGGCGGGTACACCCATTCAGCAGGAAGATATACTTCAGCGCGGTGCAGATCAGGTTGCTGCCGGTTATGTTTTATATGGATCTTCCACCATGTTGGTATATACTACCGGCCACGGTGTAAATGGTTTTACGTACGACCCTACACTTGGCGAATACTTCCTTTCCCACCCGAATATGCACATGCCCGAAGACGGCAGGATATATTCAGTGAATGAAGGTTCTGCAAACTCTTTTTCAAAACCGGTGAAAGACTATATTCAGTATTGCAAAGACCAGAAATATACTGCGCGCTATATCGGTTCGCTGGTGGCTGATTTTCACCGTAACATGCTGAAGGGTGGTGTCTATATTTATCCGGCAACGGCAAAAGATCCGGATGGTAAATTAAGGTTGATATACGAATGCAACGCACTTGCTTTTATAGCAGAGCAAGCCGGAGGAAAAGCAACCAACGGGCAGATGCGTATACTGGACATTACACCGGGAACATTGCATCAGCGCACCGCGTTTTATGTGGGCTCAAAAAACATGGTCGATAAGTCGGGGTCGTTTAGCTAAAAGAACGTCCAGGGAGAAGATACTATACATTTAACCTTTCAATCATGAAGAGCATTCGTTTCCTTATTCTTTCAGGGCTGGTATATATGATGATCAATTCTGTTTATGCACAGAAGGGTTTCTCAGTAATCGAAAAGAAAGACAACAAGAAAATTGAAATCCTATACGATGGAAAATTTCTAACGGCATATTGTTATTTCGACTCTACTGAAAAGCCTGTTTTATTTCCAATCAAAACCCTTACGGGAAATGTGATCACACGCGGGTATCCGATAGCTCCCCGTGCTGGTGAACGTACAGACCATCCGCACCATGTAGGGCTATGGTTGAATTATGAAAGTGTAAACGGTCTGGACTTCTGGAATAACAGCGATGCTATTCCGAAGGAAAAGAAAGATAAATATGGATCGATTCGCCATCAGAAAACACTTCTTGCAAAAGGCGGAAAAGACAAGGCTGAACTACAAACCGTAAGCCATTGGGTGGATATAAATGGAAATGTACTGCTGGAAGAAACCACTCATTTTGTATTCACGGCAAAGAATGGAAATTTTATAATCGATCGGTCGTGTGTTCTCAAGGCTATAGCAAATGAGGTTTTGTTTAAAGATGTGAAAGATGGCTTCATTGCTATTCGCGTGGCGAGGGCTTTGGAGATGCCATCGAAGCAGGAAGATAAATTTGTAGATGTACATGGTAATGTAACGTCTGTGTCGAAGCTGGACAACGCAGGGGTTACCGGACTATATGTGAACAAGGAAGGTATAACGGGAGATCAAACCTGGGCTAAACGTTCTGTTTGGACATGTCTGAATGGTGTAAAAGATGGAGAGACTATATCAATTGCTATCATTGATCATCCTAAAAATCCTGGCTATCCTACATATTGGCATGCAAGAGGATATGGCCTGTTTGCCGCTAATCCACTAGGACAAAAGATCTTTAGTGAAGGCAAAGAAGAATTGAATTTGAAATTAACGAAGGATCAAACAACTCAATTTCAATTTAGAGTTGTAATTCACGCAGGCAAAGGTCTTGCAGCACAGGACTTGAATCGCTTGGCTGATAATTTCGCGACTGGCAAATAATATAGTTTGATTTATAAAAGCCAAAGCACAAAAAAGTAAAAAGAGAAAGCCATGCAGACTTTCTCTTTTTATTATATATACCTTTTAAGGGTACTGTTACTTTTTCTCTTCTTCTTTTGCTTCCGTTAAAATATCGGGAGCAAATTTTTGGATGAGCTCATACCATTTTACAAGTTTCTTGATATCAGAAACGTAAACACGGTTCTCATCATATTCCGGAAGGATGGCCTTTAAGAAAGATTTCAGTTCATTACCATCCGAGTTAGAATCAACTCCAAGGTCGTTACCGAAATCCGTATGGATTTTTTTCAAAACATCTTCCAGCGATACCGTGCCTTCTTTGGTTGTGGTATAGATGGAGATTTCATTCAACAATGAAAGTCTGTGACTGGCTGTAGCAACCAGTTTGGTTTTGGTTTCATCCAAAGATTCCAGGATCACTCCGGACTTTGTTGGCGCCATTACTTTAAAGAGTCCTCCTTTTCCGGAGATCGTTGCTAATTCCGCTAATGTCATAATTTAAATTATCTCTATCGCGCAAAGCTAATTAAAACACGAAGCAGGCAAAAGACAGAGGTTAAAATAGTAGGATGCTATTCTTCTTCCTTTTGTTGCTGATAAACCTTTAACGCTTCTTCGATGAATGTTAATACTTCATCGCGGCCAATTTTCTTTTCAGAAGAAGTTATAAGAACAGGAGGGACCTCATCCCAATCTTCTAACAAAGTTTTTTTAAAGAGGCTGACATTTCGTTGCAGCTCGTTCGGTTTCAGTTTGTCACTCTTTGTAAAAAGCAACGCCATGGGTACCCCCTGACTTCCAACCCAGTTGATAAAGCTCAGATCATTTTTTTGTGGCTCCAGTCGTGAGTCTATCAAAATAAAAATGCAAGAAAGATTTTCGCGCTTCAGAACATAATCTTCAATCATTTGCCCGAATCCTTCCCGCGTAGTTTTGCTTACGCTGGCATAGCCATACCCCGGAAGATCGACCAGGTACCAGGCTTCGTTAATCAGAAAATGATTTATAGTTTGTGTTTTACCAGGCTTGGCAGAAGTCTTCGCGAGACCTTTAGTCTGCGTTAACATGTTGATCACCGATGACTTGCCTACATTTGATCGTCCGATGAAAGCGAACTCCGGCTTGTTGGGTTCAGGGCATTTACGCACATCAGCATAACTCGAAATAAACTCAGCCGCAGTAATCTTCATCCTCTTAAAGTAATAATTGAAGGCCAAAATACTAAGTTTGTAATGAATTTGAGTTTATGATTTCAAAAATCTATTCCGAAATCCACAGTTTTTCCTATCTTGTAGTATTATTGTGAAGCTTTTTTATTCATAACTTTAGTGTACAAACTTTTTAAGCGATGTCCAGTATCCGAAGTGTACTGATTTTTTTGACTTTACTTGTACTTACCAGACCAGCGTTCAGCCAGCAAGATCCGAAAGTTCTTGCCCAGGATTACATGACTCAGGCCGAACTTACATTGGAAGCTACAAAAGCCCTTGACGATGCGCGAGGACTTGTAGTTACAGCTGCTGATCTCGATACTACATTTCTAAAAGCCAATTACGAAGCAGGGCGTTTGCACCTGATCACCATTGATAAACAGATGGCTGCAAAATATTTGCTACGTGTTTACCGGCAAGATCCTGACTATAGATTTGATATTGAATACTCTATCGGAAGAAGTTATCAGTACGGTGAGAAATTCGATCAGGCTATAGATTTCTATAATCGTTATAAAGATAAGCTTGCCAAGAAACCAGGCTATCAGGGTAAAGATAAGGTTGATGTTGCTGTTGTTGACCGCGCCATCTTCGAATGTCAGAACGCAAAGGAGTATTTCTCAAACCCCAAGAATTTTTCGATTGTAAATATTGGCCGTGAAATCAATTCGGAATATGAAGACTATGTACCGGTATTGAACGAACAGGAAAACGAACTCTTTTTTACGACCCGAAGAAGAGATGACAACTTGAACCAAAACGTGGCAGACGATAACAAGCCATGGGAAGATATTTTCTTTGCTACAAAGAGTGGCAATACCTGGTCGTACGCCAAAAACATTGGTATGCCTGTCAATACTCCTTACCACAACTCAAACCTCGGTTTGTCTGCAGATGGTAATACATTGTTCATTTACATGGATGAAGGTGGAGGAGATATATACTATAGCGAACGTGTCAATGGTGTTTGGGGTGAACCCTTGCCTATGCCCGGAATTATTAACTCAAGCTTTGAAGAAAAATCAGTTTCCATATCAAGTGATGAGAAAACGCTTTACTTCTCCAGTAATCGCCCCGGTGGATTTGGAGGATTAGATCTCTACCGTGCTACCAAAGACAGCAAAGGCGAATGGTCGAATGTGAAGAATCTTGGCCCGAAGATCAATACTGATTTGGATGATGACGCTCCTTTTATAGACTACGATCTGGTAACACTATATTTCAGTAGTAAAGGACATAAAGGAATGGGTGGATTCGATGTATTTAAAAGTACATTCGATCTGAAAGGTAACGAGTGGAGTGAACCGGAAAACCTCGGGTATCCTATCAATACACCGGACAATGATATATACTTCGTTTCATCGAAGGACAGCAAGCGTGCCTATTACTCATCCGTTCGTGAAGATGGCATGGGGTATACCGATATATATATGATCACCATTCCGGATGGCCTTAAAAACCCGCAACCGGCCGTTGCAAAAAATCCGGAGCCTCCAAAAGATACTACTACTGCGAGTACCACTACAACTCCGACCGTTACAAAGAACGAACCGAAGACTGATCCTGTAAAGGTGACACCAACGAAAGTTGAGCCTAAGAATCAACCGAAGACTGATGTTGTTAAGACAGAACCTAAGACAGAGCCTAAAAAGGAACCTAAGAAACCAATCGTTCCACTTAAATATATAGTGTCGGTGGTAGATTCGGAAGGTAAAACTCCGCTGGATGCTAAAGTTAAACTCGTAGGTGCCAAGGATAATGTAATTATAGGATCAACCTCGAACGGGAATGGTGTTTATGAGTTTACCATCAAGAATGGGCAAGCAAAAGATTACCGGTTGTCGGTTGATCGTGATGGCTATGCAGTCCAGAATATGAATGTGAAAATTCAAGGTGCGACCACAGAAGAGAAAACGATTAACCGCACAATAGAACTTCGTAAACTTTCTGTTGGCGTTACTTCCATTCTTCGGAATATATACTTTGATTTTGACAAGGCAAGCTTCCAGACCGAATCGTATGCTGAGCTTAATAAGCTTGAAGCAATGATGCGTACCAATAGCAATATGACGATCGAATTAGCGGGTCATACAGATGCCATAGGCACAAAAGCTTATAACATGTTCCTCTCTCAGAAGCGTGCTGAAGCGGTAAAAGATTATCTTACCAAGAAAGGTATTGACACCCGCAGAATCAAAGCCGTTGGTTATGGCAAAACCAAGCCACTCGCCAGCAACGATGATGAAGACGAAGGCCGCGAGCTGAACAGACGCGTTGAATTTAAAGTGCTCTCGAATTAATTAGCCGTTAATTGTTATCCGAAAAATGCCTTTCGGATAACAATTAACGATTCACTACTAACGGATATCCCTCAAACCATTACCTTCGTCCCTTGTTATAGCGAGTACAATGGTTGTTCCCTACAAAGAAGAAAAATCAGGTAAGAAAGAGCAGGTGGCTAAAATGTTTGATAACATTAGTCACCGTTACGATTTCTTAAATCACTTTCTGAGCCTCGGTATTGATAAAGGCTGGCGAAAAAAGGCAATTCAGTATTTAAAGCCTTTTCAACCCAAGCAACTCCTCGACGTTGCTACAGGAACAGGCGATTTCGCCATTCAAGCACTCGCGCTCAATCCTGAAAAGATCATTGGCATTGATATTTCAGCAGGCATGCTCGAGGTAGGGAAACGAAAAATCGTAGACCGGCATGTATCCGATCGCATCGAATTGATGCTCGGAGATTCTGAAAATCTTCCGTTCGAAGATGGCAGATTTGATGCCGTGACGGTTGCTTTCGGCGTTCGTAACTTCGAAAATCTGGAACGTGGCCTCCGTGAAATTAACCGCGTATTAAAGCCGAATGGACAACTGGTGGTGCTGGAATTTTCCAAGCCCCAAAAATTTCCTTTCCGGCAGGTATATAATTTTTATTTTAAATTCGTTTTGCCTAAGATCGGTAGAGCAATATCAAGTGATAAGGCTGCCTATACGTATCTTCCTGAATCTGTAGAGGCTTTTCCGGATGGTGAAAAATTTCTTCACATCCTTAATATTGTCGGATTTAAACATGCGAAATGCAGAACACTCACATTTGGAATAAGCTCTATATACACCGGTACAAAGTAATCTTTGTTCTAAGTTTACTGGTATGTGCTACAACTGGCTATGGACAGAAAACCCGTTGGGTTCAAAAGAATAACCCCAACTACGATGATAAGAAGTTAACATATGGCTTTCTGATCGGACTCCACTCGTCCACCTATCAATTAAAGTACTCGGATAATTTTGTGACACCTGATTTCGATACGGTGCATTCCGTTGTTCCGGCTTGGTCAGCAGGATTTTCATTAGGTTTCATTGTGAATTATAGACTGGATGATCAACTTGATATCCGCCTGACACCCAAAGTAGGTTTCTATGAGCACAGATTAAGCTATGTCTATACAGATGATACACCGCGGGAAGATATCTTGGTAGAAAGCACGATGGTCGAATTACCGATCCTGTTAAAGTATAAATCGCAGCGAAGAGGTAACATCCGGATGTATATGATCGGTGGTGTTGTGCCTTCAATCGAAGCATCCGGTAAAAAGAAAACTGAAGAGCGTCAGATAGGCATCAACAGTAGCAACCTCAGTATCGATGCTGGTTTTGGTTTCGATCTTTACTATCCGCTTTTTAAATTCTCTCCGGAAATACGCTTTTCCCGTGGGCTCGTAAATCTTTTAAACAATAATGGTACTACCGATGAGTATGGAGCTCCATTAAAGCGGATTAATACGAACACCATTACACTGTATTTCCTTTTTCAATAATGATGATGAAACGAATTGCTTTGATTACCGGTGCAACCTCTGGGATCGGTGAAGCTACGGCACGGCTACTGGCGGGTAATAACTTTAAACTTATACTCTGCGGGAGAAGAGAAGACCGGCTGCAAAGCTTAAAGCATGAACTTGAAGCATCAACAGAAGTAACGACTCTATCCTTTGACGTTCGTGATCAGCAAGCTATAGCAACAGCAGTAGCATCACTACCTGCAGCTTGGAAAGCAATTGATATACTAGTGAATAATGCTGGTAACGCACATGGTTTAGATCCGATTCAAAACGGAAGTGTTGATGATTGGAATGCCATGATCGATATAAATGTGAAAGGACTTTTATATGTATCCAAAGCGGTAATCCCGGTGATGACAGAGCGAAAATCAGGACACATTATAAACCTGGGATCGATTGCCGGTAAAGAAGTATACCCGAACGGAAATGTATACTGTGCCAGTAAATTTGCTGTTGATGCACTAACGCGTGGCATGCGGATCGATCTGAATCCCTTCGATATAAAAGTAACGTCAATTAATCCTGGATTAGTTGAAACCGAATTTTCACTTGTACGATTTAAGGGTGACAAGGAACGGGCTGATCTTACTTACAAAGGTATGACTCCGCTCTCGGGTAAAGACATTGCCGATATAATTCTATATGTATTGCAAGCACCAGCTCACGTTCAGCTGGCGGACATCACCGTGTTGCCTTCCGCGCAAGCAAGCAGTACCGTTGTGAAGAGAAGCTAGGTAAACTTCAAAAGCGTTTTTGAATCTATATCATGCTTACCTTCAAATTCAACCAGAGCAGGTTCAATTCCAAGTGTAGAAGATATAGATTTCATTTCAGCGAAACGGCTATCATTTATAAACGGGTCAGATTTACCGTATACCAGGAAAGTCTCTTTGCCTTTTAGTGTGTGACTCTTCTCAAAGTTCATATCCGGAGGGAAAACTCCGGCCCAAAGTATCAAACGCTGAAACTTTATTTTTCCATCCGTAACCCAACGTGATGCAGTTGCGCATCCTTGCGAGAACCCGAGTATAGTAACCGGTATTGTATTGGTACTTCCAACCTCGCGATGGTATAGTATATTCAGATACTCCACGTAATTTTCAATGTCCATTATCCGGTTCTCTTTCGTCATCCATGTAGCGCCAACACGATTATTGCCCGACTGCATTCGCGATGTTACGTCCTCAAGGTAAAAACGTGAAAGTCCTTCGGGAGCAATGATACAGATCTGATGCTCTTCCAGTATTTTAAACTTCTGAATAAAGTATTGAGCAAGCTGTCCATATCCATGAAGTACGATCCAGATTTGTCGTGTGGCAGGAGTGATGTTCCCGATTTTATGGTAGCGTGCGCGGCAATTGAAAGACAGCTCTTGTTGTTCCATACAGGAAAGGTATAAAATAAAAAAAGCCTTCCGGGTAGGAAGGCTTTGGTATGTTATGCAGAGATCTGATTAGCGCTTGAATCCAAGAGCACTACCACCACAATAGGCAGTAGAACCATCAAAGGTATATTGGATGTAATAGATACCGGTTGTGTTGCAAGGGTATGCTATAGCAGAGATGAACTGTCCGTTTACTTTGCTGGTAGCAACCTTATTACGGTTAGAATCAAAGAGACTTACCACGATACCATCTGTAGGTTCTTTCGCCGCACAGATGTTGATCATGTATTGAGTTCCTTTTGTGAACACATAAGAGTATTCAACAAAGTCTTTTCCTCCTTTTTCAATTTTATAGCTCTTCAGGAAATTGAAGCCAGTTGCTAACTTAGGAATGCAGAGGTTGCTCATGGCTTCAGAGTTGCACTGACCGATAACCTCTAATGTGCTTAGAACGCAAACGGTAAGAACAATTAATATTAACTTTTTCATAGGGCAAAATAAATTATACTTGGCTTATGCTATTATTTTGTTTCTGATAGAAGACGTTGCTGCGCTGATATTGGCGATATCTTCAGGTGTAATTTCAATGGTACTGGTACTGTTATCCTTAATTACCATTACACCGTCAACAACTTCGAAAGTAGATTCTTTATAGGTATATGTAATCTTTACTTTATCATATATCTTCTTCAACTCTTCCATGTCTTTCAACAATGATGCCATGTTCTGATCTGATTCTTTATAGAAAGAAAGAAGCAGCATGATGTTTTCAAGAATGATTTTTTGCTCGCCTATAGTTTCTTTTAATTGAGCGTTATCAGGATTAGCAGCAGCTACACCACACGTAATGTGAAGCGCTTCCAACCATCCACCGGTCAGGAACAACACACTTAAATTTGCACGATCCTGAGTTTGCAGGTAGTGATTGATTGTGTTGAAATTTTGTGTAGTGATCAATAAAAGTGAATCGAGATTTTTACTGTTCGTAGCTAACCGTCCGATCGTTTCAATATCGAAGAACTGACCGATGCTTAATCCATTTGCCAACTCCTTAATAGAGGCCATGTATTTAACACCGTCTTGATTCTGCTCGTATATATTCGTGTAACCAAGGTCAGTGCCATAGATTCCAAGGTTCAACGCCTTTTTATAGTTGCTGTTATACTTGGATGTATTGTCTGCTGAGTTAAGAAAGCTCGCATTGTATTTTTTGCCAGATTCTTTCAGTAAAACTGAAATTTCCAATGGACTTGGTATTTGCTGGAGGATGTCACCAATAACCTCAGAAGAGATGGTTGGTCCATCAGTAGCAGCAGTATCCAATGTATCAGCAAAAATAGGGTCGTCCGTTTTTTTACCGGATCCGCAGGCGGTAAAAAGTGCCAGGATCAACCCGATAATTAGTATTCTCATAGATATAAAATTATACAGTTACAAAGTTAAAAATTAAGCATTCCCTGCCAAAAAGTTACGTTGTTGCTTTAATTCTTTTTCTTGGCAGATCCTTTAGATTTCCCAGGGATCCCGTCAAATGAATTGATCAGCTTGCGTAATAATTCGAAGTATAAAGTGATGTACAGGCCTATAGTCATAAACCAGATCACCAGTATATCGAATGTATAGGTACCAATTGATAATCCGAATACCTTCTTTACGGGAGCAAAAAATGGAGTACGATAATTGAGGATTCCTTCTGCTTTTGGTTCAATAAAAACCGGATTAATTTGTTGGATCAACTCACCATTATATTCAATGATGCGCTCTTTTTCGTTCACATTCTTCACGAGGTCGGCCAGACTCTCGTTATAGTAATTATCCTTTAGCGTATTGAGGTTGTTACCTTCTTTCTCAATTTTAGCAAAGGAGGCCTCACGCAAGGCTACTGCTTTATTATAGGTACCCTGATAGAATTTCTTATACGCAGCAAAAAAGTCTTCGAGCTTTTTATTAAAGGCTGGTGTGAAATCTTTCAGCATCCACGGAGTTGCAAGTTCTTTTTCAATTCCTTTTTTAAAGAAGTCGTCCTGAAGCGTAGACTGAATAACATACAGATCTTTCTGCAGAATCTGTTTTATAGAGTCACTTTTCTCATTGATATTATCTGCTATAAATCTGCGTTTCTTCTCCATCTCATCTACGAGGAATGAAGAGTGAAAATCAGACTGCGCTTCAAGTCTGTCGAAATTATAGAAAGGCTCTTCGTATGAATTGTTCTTAAACTGATATACTGCCATCGCCTCATACGCCCAACGTGATGCCATCATGTCGGCTACCACCGGAACTTTACCTTTGGTGCTGATGAGGTCGTTAAGCTTGTCGAAGTTAAAGAGTAATCCGCTTAAGATCATCTGAGGAATCAGCAATAGCGGAATCATCACATATACCGTTACAGCTGAATTGAACGCAGATGAAATGTTTAGTCCCAATACACTGGCAAAGCATGATGTTGTAAATAACACGAGCCAGAAGGGGAGAAGCATACTCCATTCAATCTCCAGGATCAGATTGCCAATCAATACAAATGTAAATGTTTGTATAGCGGAGAGTGTGAAAAGAATAGTGAGTTTAGACATCAGGTAACTATTCCAACTCAAATTCAGGAACGATTCTCTCCGAAGTATTTTACGGTCACGAATGATCTCTTCCGCACTAACTGTTAACCCCATGAATAAGGCTACAATGATGCTCATGAGCATAAAGGCCGGTATATTTTCGTTGAAGCGGAAAATATACTCTTTGCCGCCCGGAGCGCTTTTATACTTAATGATAAATGCCAGGATAAGCGCCAGCAAGGGAGCCTCTAACAGGTTGATCAGCAAGTATTGTTTATTGCTGAGTTTAGCTAATGTATCACGCGTAGCGAAGATCACCGTTTGTTTGATCCTGCTGGGGAGTGTGAGGGAGTGAGGAGGTTCCTCTTTTATATCCTCCACCTTTGTTATTTTGAAACGCTCAGTATATAGATCGTACCATTGTGGTGGTGATATCTTTCGCTTGCTTGTTGGCTGTCCGTATTCATCCACCACCTTGGCTTCAATGATGTTGAAGATCTGTTCGGGATTAACATTACCACACGTTTCGCACTGGCCACGACTACTATCTACCTGGTGCGTGGATTTCTTGAAGTATGTTACGGCTTCAACGGGAGGGCCATAGTAGGCAGGATATCCACCGGTATCCATGATCACCATCTTGTCGAACATCTTGTATATATCCGATGATGGCTGGTGAATAACCACAAAGATCAGCTTACCCTTTAGGGACAATTCTTTCAGTAAGTCAATCACGTTTTCTGAGTCACGTGAAGAAAGACCGGAAGTAGGTTCATCTAGGAAAAGAATGGCGGGTTCACGAATTAACTCCAACGCTATATTCAGACGCTTGCGCTGACCACCACTGATGGTTTTATCCAACGGATTGCCTACACGAAGATCTTTGCGTTGATCGAGGCCAAGGTTCTCCAGCACTTCCATCACGCGCTTGTGTAGCTGGTCTTCGGTGAAGTGTGCAAAACAAAGCTTCGCGTTATAGTATAAGTTTTCATACACGGTGAGTTCCTCGATCAGAAGATCATCTTGCGATACATATCCGATAACACCGTGTATCCTGTCTTTCTCTGTATTGATATCGAAGCCATTAATCAGTATCTGCCCTTTGGTAGGCTCTACTAATCCAGCCATAACATTTAGCAGTGTAGTTTTACCAGCACCACTTGCACCCATTATACCGATAAGTTTTCCAGGGCCTTCTGCAATTAATACATTTCGTAAACCTATAGCGCCATTCGGAAACTTCAGTTCATCGATGATAGCATTGAATGAGAGTTTAGTTGTTTTTAACTCTTCATTGTAGTTGGCAACCAGATCGCTATAGTATAGCGCATCACCGGCTTGTGTTTTGATCGTGCTTCCATGCGAGAAGAGATATACTCTGTTGGGTTGCATGGTAAAGCCGTTCAGTATATTGAGCTCATCACCGTTGTATTTGGTGAAGTACATCTCAACACTGCGTACACGCATAAAAGCCAGGTTACCCTGTATATGGCCGTGTACATGTTTATATAGTTTGCCTTCTTCCGCTTTTTGATTTGAGTTGAGCAGAAGAATGTCCGCGAAGTCTAATGATAAAGTGTCGTTGGAGCGAACGAAGCTCTCAATGAGATTATATTCGTCCTGGATAATATTAAAAACGGTGGAGACAGTATTGATGATCTCCATACGCTGCGGACTGAAGTTTTTATCTGTACTTACCAGTTCGAGCAGCTTTATTAATACAACAACTTTTTGTTTTTGTGTAAGCGTTTTGTTGATCTTCTTACAGATACCGAGCGTCTTAACGGAGTCTTTTACAGAAGTGAGTTTCTTTTTGCCATCCTCCTCGTCATCTGTTTTTCCGTAGCCAGAGAATTGATCATACAGATCCAGATATTCCTTAACGGAATCCTGGTCAAGTTCTGTTTGAAAAAAGTTAATGACGTACTGCCGTTCGCGTTCAGTAACTCCGCCATCCTGTTTCGTGATAATTGCAAAAAGTTGTGTGAGGGCTTTGAGTATTTCTTCACTCATAGGTTAGATATAGCAATTTTATAAAGGTATAAAAAAATATCGGTTACCAGTCATTCTGAACACCACTTGCCGGGTCCTTTTAGTGACTGATAACCGATTAGTTATTAGGAGGTTATCCCCTTAATGTAATCAGTACGTCTTAAACTCAAACGGTATCTCTACCAGTTCTGAAAACTCTTGCCCGGCCTCTTCCATATCTTCATCATCCTCGTGGAAATACCACAGGATTTTCATGCTCTTAATGTCTTCGAGCGCAGACAATACATCCAGGATAAGCTTGGATGATGCTGTGTTAAAATACTCAAGTTTGAAAACAAACTCGGTTGAAGGATTGGCATCGGCACTATACTTCTCAATCCATTCTAATACTGGGCGGTAAAACTCGGCAGAGTCTTCAGGCAATGAGCGACCGGAGATTTCAAAGATTCCGTTTTTCTTATCGAGGATTATTTTCGGGGTGTCTTCTGTTCCTTCCAGATTCAAAATTTCCATGGTATAAAGCTATTTATATTATTCTAAATCAATTATTCGTTATCTCTAGGCACATTTACTTTCAAGCAAAAGAAGCAGTACTCAGTGTTCATCTCAGGGAATTCAAACTCTAATTTTTCGCCTGATTTTCTGGCCATGTCAACAAAGCCCAATCCCGCACCACCTTTGTCAGAGATTGTTGTATTCTTAATGATCTCTTTGTAAAGATCTTTCAAACCATCTTTGTCAAGGCTGTTGATACGGTCCAATGCGTCCTTCAACTTGCTAACATTCTCCTTACGGATCGGGTTGCCGGTCATGATACAGTAACGATTGGATTCCTTGCCGATCAGAAAGATCGCAGCATGGCTTCTTATCTGTCCGTCTACCAATTCATCGCTATGCTTCACAATATTCTGGAGCGCCTCAACCATCACATTGAATACCTTGCGCTTGATGCTGGACTCCTCTCCGGAAGAATCAAGGTTTCGCTCGGCCATGGACAGTATAGATTTGGTGCTCTCCTGGGTAAAATCACCCTGAAACACCAGAATCAGTTTCTGCGACATCATGGTGCGGTGCAGGTCATAAATAAAATTCATGCGTCAGAAGATTAGATTAAAATTGATTGAGATTCACTAAGTTATAATTTATTTTATTATTCACCCTTTACACCAAAAAGCGAAAGGTTTAATTCTTTACAGTTTTAAAATTTTATCCCGATCAACAACACGTCATCGGTTTGTTTATGATCGCCTCTCCAGCCTTCCCACTCGTCATCAAAGATAGTTACTGCATCGTTCATAGACGATGTATGAACTCGTTCGATTATTTCCCGTACACGCTTCGGCCCGAACTTGCGTCCTTCCGGTCCACCAAACTGATCAGGGAAACCATCTGAACTAAAGTAGATTGAGTCGCCTTCATCCAGCTTAACGTAGGTGTTGGTAAAGTTAGTTTGGTTCTTAAATATACCACCTCCGATCGGGAATTTATTACCTTTCACTTCCTCCATGTTACCACCCTTCATAATATATAGCGGGCGGTGAGCACCGGCATACTCTACTTCGCGTGTAGCCATGTTAATTTTACAAAGCGCGATGTCCATACCATCTTTTGTAGTGGAATCTTCATCCTGACGCAATGTTGTAGTAACACCTTCATCGAGTAAGTCGAGAATTTTTCCAGGTTCTGTAATCTTACGACTTCTAACGATGTCATTTAACAGGAAGTATCCGATCAATGACAACAAAGCTCCGGGAACACCGTGACCAGTACAGTCAACAGCAGCAATAAAGATTTCTTCTTTGATCTGCACAAACCAAGGGAAGTCTCCGGATACAACGTCACGTGGTTTGTAAAGTATAAATGAATCAGGTAAAGCACGGTTGATCACGCGGCTATTCGGAAGTATCGCTGTCTGGATACGTTTCGCATAGTTTATACTTTCTGTGATCTTCTTATTCTTATTCTGGATTTCAAGTTCGATCATCTTCCTTTCGGTGATGTCGTGAGAAACTACCAGTACTGATTCAAGTTTGTTCGACTCGTCAAATTCAGGAATAGCATTTACCTGCATGATACGCTTGCCCATCTCTGAAGGGAAGTCCATTTCAGTATCTGCTTTCTGGTTGGTAGCATTTACCTGCTCCACTACTTTCAACCATCCTTCCAATACCGATCCATCGAGTTCGACATCCTTCACTTTCTTGTTGAGGAAGAAGGCAGGTTGCTTGCCGGTATATTCTTCGATCACCGGGTTAATATAGGAGATCGATTCACCTTCCAGACGTGTGATAAGGTCAAGCGAGTTTTCGGAGAGTGCCTGCATCTTACTGCGCATCCGTTGTTCAAGCTCAGCTCTTCTTTTCTCTGTGATGTCGCGAGAGTTAAGTATATATCCGTGGATCGCAGCATTGGACATAAAGTTTGTTCCTGTGGACTCTATCCAAATGAAGCTTCCATCTTTTGTGCGATACTCGTACTGTGTGGTAACTTTTTCATCCGGGCTCTCAGCAAGTTTCCGGAAGAGATCTTTGAAGTTTTCGCGATAATCAGGATGAACCTTATCGATATCGCTTTTGCCGATCATCTCTTTCTGTCCATACCCAAGGATGGTTTCCACAGAAGGAGATATATAGCGTATACTTTCATCTTCTTCGTAGATCGTAATTACCTCTGACGCATTTTCAAGGAGAAGCTGCATCCGCTTTTGTGTGCGGTTTACTTCTTCGATCTGCTCTTCGAGTTTTTGATTTGAACGTTGCAGTTCTTCTTGTGTAGCCTGCATCTCTTCTGCATTCTGACGAAGTACTTCCTGCTTTTCCTTCAACTCATTACTCATCTCCTGCGACTCGGCAAGGAGTATACGTGTGCGTTCGTTTACTTTGATGTTAAAGATGGTACGGGCCAATATAAGTGAAAGCTCCTGTACGAATTTTACCTGCGATGGATCAAATTTCCGGAAGCCTGCAAATTCAAGTACACCGTATACTTCTTCGTTGGTAATAAGAGGAACAATCAATACGCAGGTAGGGCGTTGATCGCCAAGTATACCCGAAGTTATCGTTACATAATCCTCTGGAATTTCAGTTCGCATTACAGCATCTTTTTCTGCTGCTGCTTGTCCGATAAGACCTTCTGCGAACTTGAACTTTGCTTTTAAATATTTCTTACGGTTGTATGCATAGCTTGCACGCATCTCTATTACAGGAGGAGAATCTTCATCGTTCACCACGTAGAAAGCTCCTTGTATAGCACCGATCTTTTCAAGTATAAATTTGATGACATCTTCACCGAGTGCATCGATCGAATCATGCATACGCAGAATCTCACTGATCTCAGCAACACCGCGTACAATCCAGTTGCGTTCTTTATCTCTTCTTTCATTTTCGATCAGGTTGTTACGCATGTCGATAAGCGAAAGACCGAGTATATCATTTTCACTTGCAGGTTTGAATTCGGTATCATATTTACCTTCTCCAATACGTTTTGCAAACTCTGCATTGCCACGAAGGGTTTGTACAAGCTCATTTACTTTAGCACCCATCTGCCCGAATTCATCGTTGCTTGTTTGATCCGTGCTTTCAGGCAACACACCTTGTGCAACAAGACTCACGGTATTTCGCATGGCGTATAGAGGCCGTGTAAGCGAGCGTGAAAAAAGCATTGAAAGAAATACGGCTAGTGCTACAATGCAAAGTCCTGCATATAGAAATGTACCCATTAATCCCTTGGCATCTCCATTGGCTTCGTCAAGATCCATCTTGGCAATAAGGGCCATGTTGTTGCCAACCTTGCGTGCTGTTTGCAGGATCGGTTTACCATCAAGGTCTTTGCCTGTAGCGGCGACTTTCTTTCCGTCTACTGCATCGACAAAGGAGCTTATGAATTGTTCATTCGGATTAT
Source organism: uncultured Bacteroides sp. (assembly GCA_902168185.1). Lineage (GTDB taxonomy): Bacteria > Bacteroidota > Bacteroidia > Cytophagales > Cyclobacteriaceae > Ohtaekwangia. The sequence goes on along the minus strand of CABHOV010000030.1, from coordinate 89,225 downwards.
ATAGTATAATAGCAGATGAGGTATCACCACGTAATGGACTAACAATGGCTACTTTTTTAGAAGCAGGATCAACACGTCCCAATAATGATTCTCCGGTTTGTCCTAGTCCATGGTAATTCTTAAGAATTTTATATGCAGGATTCAGATTCAGTTTTACAATAATCAGTTGCTGGCTTCCACTGCTTGTGTTAAAAGAACCCGCTGCATAGGATATATAATTCTTTTTAGCCTTGTCACGAAAGATGGATGTAAAGTGCACTCCGTTCTTGGCGCGGTCAAATGTGATACCATCGGGATCGATAAAGTTTCCTTTTACTTCAGGATCGGTAGAAGCTACAACGGCACCGGTAGGGGACGTGATTATAATTGCATCCACGTCAAAGATAAATTTCTGTTCTTCCAGAAAACCAGCGAGGCTGCCATCAGTCGCGGAAGATTCTCCTACTGAAGCTGTGGTAGTGTCTTCCTCTGCAGGAGGGCCTCCCATCATCGACATCATGTCCATGCCACCGGAAGCAGGTGCGCTTTCACCTTTCTTTAAGGTCTCTGAGTTTTTTAATACTTCTATAGTATTTGCTGCCTTGTCAAAGTAAGTATTGAGATAGGCTGCACGATTATCGGCCAGAGCGTTGAGTGTAGCAGAAAATTTCTCCCGATTAGTCTTCAGGTTGTAATCGTAACTAAAAAAACTGATCGCGGCCACGGCCACGAGCGACACCGCGAGTATTAAAATTGTAATCTTGGTGCTGACGTTTATGCTTTTCATAATACGCGTTGGACGCTTCTGTTTAGGCTCTTGTTGAAATTTTATCCGCTATTAACTCTGCTGATTCCTCTACAAACTTCCGCTGGTCTTCTGTTAATCCAGTGAACGATGCAATCTCCACGATGCCCAGCACGCGGTCTTTCTTTATGGGTACAATCAAAAGATATTTAGGAGAGGCGCTTCCTAATCCTGAGATGATCTTTACATATCCTTGTGGTACATCATCAACATATAGTGTGCGTGCACTGGCTGCTGCTTGTCCGATAAGCCCTTCTCCAAATTCGTAACTGATTACAGTGCTCTCGCCAATGGTAAGTGCATATCCATTTTTCAATTCTACTTTGCGTTTGCCATCTTCTTCCTTCACTATATAGATGGCGCCCTGTCCGGCTTCAAGTTGTTTGCATACTGCTTGTAAACCCGCCTGCAAGATTTCCTTTTCAGTGCTTGCCTGACTCAGATTGTTTTTAACAGTATCAAGACTAATGGAAGTTTTTCCTGCTTGCTCTGCCGCTTCACGTTCTGCAGAAGCAGTATCCACAATTCTGTCGCGCATTACTATAATTTCTTTTTTATAGCGCAACGCAGAGAGTAATGTAACTGCTCCCAATATAAATGTGAGAATGAGTATACTATATATGCTGATGAAATCAGATTGATAGCCATCCGTCAGGCGTAAATTAGCCGGAAGCGAATAGATCAGATATAGGGAAACACCGATGCCTGCAGTGAAGAGCACTGCCAAGATCAGGTTCAGGTAATAGCGATCGTTAAATAGACCTGTCATCGATATTGTTTATCTAGTTCTTTTAAAAACTCTACAATTTGGTCAACCTTTAGCACATGATCAATTTTAGTTGCTGCCAGAGCCGCACGCGGCATGGTATCGATCATACACTCGGAAGGTTCCTGTACTATAGTTAATCCACCTCGGTCGTGTATATTTTTCATTCCCAGCGCACCGTCTTTATTTGCTCCTGAGAGAAGAATTCCGATCAGTTTCTCTTTATACACAAAGGCACTTGTGCCTAATGTTATATCAATTGCTGGTCTGGAATTATTGATCATCTCTTCTGTTGAAAGGGCGAAGTAAAGTCCAAGTTCCACTGACATATGATAATTGGCCGGAGCCAGGTATACACTGCCTTTCTTTATATTCTCTTTATCATGGGGTTCTGTAACCTGCACAACGCTTTTAATTGAAAGGGCTTCCACAAAACCATTGCGCACATGCTTCAGCCTGTGCAAGCACATGATTATAGGTAACGGGAAACCTTTGGGCAACTGTGACAGGATTTTTACTACACCCTGGAAGCTGCCTGCTGACCCACCGATAACAACGGCTTTATAGCTGTTATTTAGGTTGTACTTACTCATTCGTAAAAGGCAAACTTCACTTAATCTTTTATTTTCTTATAAATCTTCTCTTCGTTGTTCACCACGATGAAGCGGTTCGCATAATCGCACCAGATCAGTGATTCTTTTGAACCAATAGCCAGGTACCCGTACTTGAATAAGCTCTCATGGAATTTTTTTAATACCTCGTTCTGCAAGGCCTGATTGAAATAGATCATCACGTTACGGCAAAGCACAAGGTCGAATTTGTTGAAGATGTCTCCCGTTACCAGGTCATGCCTGCGGAACGAAACATTCATCAGAAGATCTTTATTGAAAACAGCGTTGCCGTTTTCTTCGCGGTAGTAGTCTTTGAAACTTCGTGTACCCTGAAAGCGGATATAGTTCTTTTCGTTGAGCTCCATATTCTTTATCGGATATGTAGCCAGCTTCGCTTTATCAAGGATGTTTACATCAAGGTCGGTAGCAATAAGGGTAACGTCATGAAGTATACCCATCTCCTTCAACATGATACACATCGATACAACCTCTTCTCCGGAGGAGCAGCCTGCATGCCATATTTTAAATTGCTTATGGTTAAGCATGATGGCCGGGATGATCTCCTCGCGCATAATGCGCCAGAAGCTCGGGTCACGGAACATCTCTGTTACGTTTACCGTAAGCTCATCCAGAAACTCATTGATGAACGAAGGTTGATCCACCAATTTTTTTAAAAGTGCATCAACGGAAAGTTTCTTCAATTCCATGATGCGGAGTACGCGCCTTTTAAAAGAAGACATCGCATAATTCCTGAAGTCGTAATTATACTTCTGGTAGATTAGCTCCGAGATTCTTTTAAGGTCAGCAATGTCGATATCGAGCATGAACAGGTCTTTATAAAAAGGAACCCAAAATTAATTTCTCTGGTAAACTACCGGATGGATTTGATCATTAAATCTTACATATGTTCAAAAGCATCTGTAGCACACAATTTTCTAAGTAAATCAAATTAACTAAATCGTCCTAATTAGTTGATAAAAGGGGACTAAAAACTTTGAAAAAACGAATGGCAGGTCAAACACTGGAATTCGAAGTTACGCAATGTAAAGGCTGGTGAGTAATGTATATCCATCTACTTCAGGACACCTTTACTTCCCGCCTTTCGGGCCATTTATTACTTTAATTTACGATTAAGTTCTTCTTGTGTAATTTCCAGTGCTTTCAAATTTACTTTCAGCGTTTGGACAACCTCTTCTGCAATTTGCCAGTCATCGGCTTTCTCAGGCTTTTGAGAAAGTTGTTTTTCAAGAGCGTTAATCTTCTCCAGATGATCGCGTTCTTTGCGAATAAAGTCTGATGTTACCTCTTCTAATTTATCTGTAGTAACAGATGAGTTAACAGATTGTTGTTCTAACTCCTGTATACGTTCAATATAGCCACGTTCTTTACGAGCAACTTCTTCTTGTGTGGCTTGTAATTCCTCCATGTTCTGACGCATCTCTTCTTCCTGCGCGCGCATTTGTTCGGTCTGCGTCTGAAACTGTTCAATCAAATCTTTATTCTTCTCAGCTGCTTTAACCGATCCGATTGTGGAGGCAATGGTCTCTCCCAGTTTTTCTACGAATGCTATTTCGTGTGGAGCATATTCGTTAAACGAAGCAAGCTCAACAATACCATAAATCTGAGTGTCCACTTTAAGTGGGACAATGAGGATAGACCTAGGGTTGGCATCTCCTAAACCTGAAGTGATGCGGATATACTCATCCGGAAAATTCGTGTAATAATTTGTTTCCCCTTCAAGAAAAGTCTGTCCAAGAAGCCCTTCACCTAATTTGATCTTGCGCGTTTCAAATTTCTTGATGTCAAATGCAAACAACGACACCAGTTCAAGGTGCTTATTATACTCGTCATCATCATTGTAAATATAGAGCGCACCCTGATTTGATTTGGTATACTGCGCGAGTGCAGCAATAACCTTATCACTCAAGGCAACAATGTTATCATTCGAAGAGCGAAGAATGTCAACAAACTTAGCCAGACCTTCATTGGCCCACTGACGCTTGCGTTCTTCTTCGTTCAATGATTTTAGTTTGCCTTGCATGTCTATTAAAGAATCAGCAAGTTTATTCTTACCATGATTATAGCGACTGTCCAATGATGCCTTGTAATCCATATCCAGATTGCCCTGTCCAATGGCAGTTACAAAGTCTGTGGCGTCCTTTAAATTTTCAAGTGTCTCATTGATTTGCTCGGAGAGTTTACCAATTTCATTGGGAGCAGTGTTCGTAACCTGCTGGTGATTCGCTGTGTTTAAGCCAAGTTTGTTGATAGGTTCAAGAACATACTTGTTGAATGCAAAGAAGATCAGCGTAAGCAAGGCAACATCAAAAATAATGATTGCAATTACCCAGCCGTGTACAGAAGATTTTTCTCTCCATACTTCTGTCTCCAGGTCGTCAAAGAGATTGTCGTACCATTCAGAAAGCGTAAGCGATAAACTTTCTTCCTTCAAGGCTGCTGCCGCCAACATTTTAACTGACACAACCGGTTTGACTTCTGTAGGAGTTGCAACAGCCGGTGTACTTGTGGTGGAGTCTGTTGTACTTTGTACTGGAACCTGAGCTTGGTCCGTTGTTGCTGACGGAACCTTATGCTGAAGGGCAAGAATATCGCGCACTGAAGTTTTATACTCTTCCCAATATTCTTTTAAGTTGTCGTATGAAATTTTAGGAAGTCGTGAAAGTGGTTTAAGAATCACATCGGTTCTATCTATGCGGCCACCCTTTCCTAAAATCTCCAGCAGGTGTTCCTGATGAACAATTTTAGCTTCTATGTCTACGGTAAGATCTTCATTATGGGCCAGGTGGCGTTGCACCAGCAAAGAAATTTGCTGGCTGGAAAGCTCTGCGCTGCGGGTAAAGTCCAGCTTCTGCTCTACCTCATCAAGCACGTCAATGCGATGCTGAATGATATAGTATTCTGCGAAGTATATCAAAAACATTACAACGAGGAGATAGATACCGATCAGTCGCAGAGAAGTATTGCGCAGAAATTTCATAATCCCCAAGTAAACTAAAATACCCTAAACGCCAAAACGGCTGTATGAAAAAGGGTGAAAGTGAAAAATTGAAGAAGTGGTTTCCTGATCGGACAGTATCTCAACTCAGATCATAAACTGGCACTTGTGAAGCCAAAGGGAAGCAATGATAAAGCAGAAGGTGCTTTGATCCATTGATGCTGCTGGCTCTGCATAATGATCTCAATGGGTGTTTTCTGGCGGTTTTCAAACTCCAATAACACCTGGCGGCATTCTCCACAGCAAGTAGCGGGAGTTAACTCACTCTCGCCACGCCTTTGCGCTGTCACGGCAACTTTAAGAATTGTAACATTTGGGTAAAGTGAGTACGCTGAAAATAATGCTACTCGCTCTGCACACAACCCGGAAGGATAAGCAGCGTTCTCCTGATTCATGCCTGTGATGATTGAGCCATCGTCCAGTAAAGCAGCAGCACCAACCATAAAGTTAGAGTACGGTGCATAGGCATGTGCGAGTGCTTCCTTCGCCTTTAAGACAAGTTCTTTTGAATGATCGTCCAGGTCACTGAGTTGATTAACAATTATAAATTCTTTCATAGCGGGCGTCTTTAAAAAAATCAAAAGTTAGTGAAAAAGCGATAGCAAAATGCATCGCGCACAAAGCATATCGTTTCTACTTTCGGCTTTATGTTTTCTCCTGTAGTTTTACCACGTTGCATTATGGCTACATTTAAATTTTTAGATTTGATTTCATGAAGACAATTCTAGCATTGGGTGCCGGGCGATCATCAGCCGTTTTAATTTCATATTTACTTCAGCAGGCGAAAGAGAATGGCTGGAAGATTTTAGTGGGTGATCTTTCTGTCGATGCAGCACGTGAGCGTGTTGGAAATTCACCAGCAGGAGAAGCCATTCGGTTTGATGTGAACCATGAAGACGAGAGTAGAAAATCTATAGCGCAGGCAGATGTGGTGATCTCATTATTACCTGCACACTTTCATCCCATGGTTGCAAAGTATTGTCTTGCACTGAGCAAACATTTATTGACAGCCAGTTATGTTTCGGAAGAGATGAATGCTTTTCATGAAGATGCCCAGGCGAAGGGTTTACTTTTTTTGAATGAGTGTGGACTCGATCCAGGCATAGATCATATGAGCGCCATGCAGGTTATAGATAAGATCAAGCAGGATGGCGGAAAGCTTACTTCATTTGAATCGTTCACTGGTGGACTGATCGCTCCGGAGACTGACCCCGGCAATCCGTGGAGGTATAAATTTACCTGGAACTCACGCAATGTTGTAATGGCAGGACAAAGTACTGCAAAGTATACTCATGAAGGTGAATATAAATATATACCCTATCAGCAGCTTTTTAAACGCGTCACACCCGTAAATGTGCCTGGCTATGGTGAGTATGAAGGTTACGCCAACCGGGATTCACTGAAATATATAGATACCTATAAATTAACAGGCATAAAAACGATGCTGCGCGGCACACTTCGTAATAAAGGGTTTTGTGCAGCCTGGGATATATTAGTACAGTTAGGTTGTTGTGATGATACGTATTTAATGGAAGGTGTCAATACCATGACGCACCGGGGTTTTATAAACTCATTTGTAGACGGTGATAAACGTATATCTTTCGAAGAGAAGTTGATGAAAAGCTTTTCATTGAAGCCCGATGGACCGGAAATGGAACGGTTGCGTTGGTCCGGTTTGTTTGATGACGAGCTTGTTGGATTGGACAGCGGTACACCGGCTCAGATCCTGGAGTATATATTAAATAAGAAGTGGAGGCTGAAAGTTGGCGACAACGATTTTATTGTAATGTGGCATCGCTTTTTGTATGACAAAGAAAACCATCAGCATGAAATACAAGCATCCCTTATTGCAAGAGGTGAAGATGTTATCAATACCGCGATGGCAAAAACAGTAGGCTTGCCGTTGGGCATAGCCGCTAAACTTTTATTGCAAGGCAAGATTCAAAGCAGGGGAGTAGTGATACCGGTTTCTTCCGAATTCTATACACCGATTTTGCAGGAATTGAAAACATTAGGTGTCGAGTTAACTGAATCAGAAATGAACTAAAAAGAACAAGTACACCAACGGTGGTCGATGTACTTGTGTCCTGATTAATTTTCAATAGAAAGTATACTTACGAGGAGCGGTATGCCATCTCGTAGATCGATTTTACATGCGGGCCCAGGAAGACACGCGCATAAATCCGGATGATCGCCAATCCATCGATGATGAAACTCAATGAAATGAACAGTGCGAGCAACGCCTGATCTTCGTGTATGTGGCTAAAGATCAAATCTTCACCAATGAAAGTAGGCGTGATCGGAAAGCCGGATAGTCCTAAACATGCAAGCAAAAATATCAATGCTATACCACGGTGTTTATACGAGTGACCATGAAACTGATCGAGCCCTATACTTCCTTCAAGTGTCTTTAGTGTACGAAGACATATAAATCCTACCACACCGGCTATCGTGATACCACTCAGGTATAACACCGTATGATTATAACTGAAATGCTCGTTGAACGAAACGGCCAGTGCTACCCAGAAGTGATTCATGATCACCAACGACCAGCTTAAACGTGCTCTCTTTCTTTCTGTGAAGGATTTAAGCACCATAATCAAACCGATAAGCGCAAATACTATAGGTAACTGTTCGTGGATGCTGGCTGGCAGCACTTCTTCATTGTATAAGAAAAATACACCCAGGAGATATGCTGGTATAAAAAAGAACAGAGCACGTTGCAGTGTCAGGAATCCTAATTTTTTACCAGCCCATTTTAATGGATTCCACAAGTAACGATACATGAACGAATCGAGGTTCCATTCTTTCAGGCAAAGCATGTAGAATGTATACTCTATCTTTTTAGGAAGAGAATCTTCAAATGTATGCTCACGCGGAACGAAATTATAAAACTGTTCGCGGATCAGGTAGCTTACTACAGATGGAGAAACGAGGAGTTGATACGTTCTCAGGAAAGCGTTTCCTGCAAAGTGAAATAACGCGAGTGTCTCCAGGCCGGCTGCAACCTCAATAAAGATCAAACCGATCTGTGCTATAGATGCATAGGCGATCTGACTTTTCACTGACGATTGAACGCGGGCTATACCGGTAGCAATAATACTCGTAATCAAACCAACCACACCAATCAGAATTCTTACCGAAAGCTGATGCTCCCAGAAAGGAAATGTTCTTAGTAAAAGAAATACACCCAGGTGAACGGAGAGTGAACCGTAAAATATAGCGCTTGAGGGTGTTGGCCCTTCCATGGCGCGTGGCAGCCACGATGAAAAAGGAAACTGTGCAGACTTGGCCGCAGCCGAGATCAGGATCATTAAGGATATAAATACACCAACAAGACTATGCGTCTGAAGTTGTGCATCTACCAAGGTATAATTATTCAACTTCAGATATGTAATGTTCTCGTGCCACAAATGATGGCTTAGCCACATAGCCAGAATTATACCTATATCTGCTATACGGTAAATTGAAAATATCTTCACTGCATTTTTTACAGGCAGATAACGATCTCTGTAAAACGCAATCAACAGAAAGGATGCAATGCCGAGGATCTCCCAGCCTATAAATAGTGTTTCAAGATTTCCGGAGAAGATTACAATGTTATACCCGAGGTAAAAGAACAGCACCGTGTTAAAGAACCGCTTGTAGCCAGCTTCGCGATGAAGGTAAGCGCGGCTATATATCGTGACGAGGAATGTAAGGAACGAACCAACAAAAAGATACATGGCCGTGATCTTGTCGAAATAGAAATCTACGAAGAATTCATATCCCGGACTTTGGAAGAGGGCAATGTCTTTGATGTTAAGTGTGGCATGGCCGTTAAACAACCACCAGCCCAGGAAGCCTATCGCTACTGCGAGGTGTAAGCCTGTTGTGAAAAAGGCTACTCTTGAAATAAATGTCTCCTGCTTCGCAGGAATCAGCAAGCTTACTATATATCCTATAAAAGGAAGTAGTATAAAGAAATTAAGAATTGATGTCATGTTCGTTAAAACTTAAGAGAGTACGTGAACCGGAATATTTTGCTGATGGGATTCGATCAGCGGTGCTACATCCGCTATAGCCTTCACTGTTTTTTGTAAAGTCTCATAGGGATGGAATGCACCTTCTTTGAAGACGGAAAGCTCCCTTGTTTCAGGATTAACCGTTACAAGATTTACCCATTCATTAATGAACCACTCGTATGTTTCCGGTGCTTTTTGTATCGTTCGTAATACTATATCCGGGAAGTGCTCAACAATTATGAGTAGGCGCACCGGATCATGCACTTCAATCATCTGACTTGGAAGTCCAGGACGCAGATCACCATCTATACCATTGGCAACTCCAAAAAGTCCCATTACATTGTGCGGAAGTTTTGTGCCGGCACCAAGCTTTTGATTATCAACTCTCGAAAAGAAGTATTCAAGATTTATACCCCCGCATACAGGGGCAGCAGCCTTGAGTATATTAAACAAGTATTGTCCTTCCGGGTCAACTTTATAGTTAAACGAGTTCATGAAAGAACGTCTGTCCAGGAATAAACCCTTTGAAAGTTCTCTTCTCCCTACAACGCAAAGTGCATTGGTGGCGTGGTTAAGTTCAGGGCGTGGTTCGAATAAAGAAACTGAGCGTCTTCTGATCTTATCATGAATTTTTGCAGGACTCAATTTTGTGTCGATAGACTCAAATCTTCTTGATCTCTCTTTAGAATTATAGTCTAATACTTTTGCGAACAATTCTTCATGCTTCACATGGCTGTTCTTATTCTTGTCTGAAAGAGAATCTTCGTCAAAGAAAACTATCTCATCGCGAGTAGTGTCGTGAAGGCCACCAACAAATTGTGTCTGTTCCGGAATCACAATTCCTTTACCTGCCAGTATTTCCCGAACCTTTGGATGGTTAGCCATAAAGCAGATAACACGTGCATTTACAGACCCAGCTCTACCGGAACAAGCACCACAATCATACGCGGCATAATGTGGATTGTTTACACTGCTTGAACCATGACCTACAACATATACTATAGGAGCGAAATCTTTTACAAGGCCAATGCTTTTCAGAAGTCCTTCTACGCGTATAGCCATTTCATCGATTGTGAATCCTACCTGTAAGTCATGTTCACGATGACCTGGATTTTTATTTTCAATGGTAAGCTGTGCATACTTGTCCATGTGACGGAACGAAGAAGCAGCCGCAGGGCTCATTGACGGTTTGAATATATTTATGAAAAGTCTTAGAGCAGACCAAAAGCCTAGTGTATGTGTAATCAACCAACCGCGGAACAGCGAATGCGTTGGTTTGGTAAAGTGTATATCTTTCTTTCTTTTATTACGCGTGCCTACTTCTTTGATCAGGAATTTAGGTGTAACCGGTGCAGGACAAAGTTTAGTATGAAATTTTCCGTGTTCAGGACGGAAGAAAAATTCAACACCAAAGAACCCGGGTGTACCGAATGTTTCACAAGTAGGATCGAACTTTTCGAGGTACCGTCTCAAAGAGCATTCACGATCATCGATGCAAAACATTGCCTGAAAACTTTTTTCATCAAGCTCTTTTTCTTTTTTCGTTGGAGCTTGAATACCTGCCAATACTTCATCATAGTAACTCCACTCAAAAGCCTGCTGCCAGAGAGAAAGTACTTCATGTAATTCTGACTTATGAACTTTTGAAAAAAGCTCTACAGGTTTATCCTTTAATTTATGATTTAATGGAGACCAGTTCTGCCCGAATTGAGAATCGAGCGCATCGATTTCCAACAGGAGTTCAAAAGTGATCAAATCATGAAGAGAGATTTTCTTTTGATCCAACAATGTCTCCGGTTGATTCTCTATAGTAGATACCATACCAGACCAACCTGGATGTGCAAACTGCTGATCAAAAAGATATTGTTCATATAGCGACTCGTCTCCGATGAGAATTTTCAGAAGATCGTTAATAGCATAATTACCATTCAGCAATAAATTCTTGGCGCGCTTGGTTCTGAAGAAACTGGTGAAGCTGTTACGTTCCATTTCTTTTACAGAAGGAAGAAACCCTTTGTGCCACACAGGGAAATTCCACATCGAGATTCCTTGATCAAGATAGCTGCAAAGTATTCTGAACAGAATAGGATGTACAAGGGAATCAAGATCTACCTGGTAATGTCTCTTCCAGTTGGACCGCAATGATCCGATGCGTGGTGTTGCAGCGTTCTCGTATACTTTTGTAAGAAGCTTTTCAGTCCATTCGTTTTTTGCTGCCGCTCCCTTTTGTTCGGTGATAACCTTTGTGATTACTTCTTCGCGAATGCGTTGTGATTTATATAGCGTCCTGTATTCGTCCAATGACAACAGGACTTTATACCCGAATAATTCCGATGCTTCTCCAAGTGCATCCAGGAACTTTAACTTTTGAAATGCATGGAGTGTATTGTGATGTACGAAATCTTTAAGCGGAGCCTGCGCAGGTAAATAGTGCTTCAGCTCATGTATTACTTCATGTTCGTTGAAAGCAGAGCTTTTGGACTTCACCTCATGCGGTGTATCCAGTTCAACGAAAGTGGAATTTTGCGTTTTCATTAAAATGATTTAAAAAATATAGTATAACAGAAAGAGGATAAGGCAATGCGTACCTGATGATGCTTCGTGTTGAATGAATGCTTTAGTATAGCAACTTCATTCAAAATGTATTTGAACAGAATGTATCATCAAATGCCAGGAGACTGGCGCGAACGGAGTATATATTAAATAAGAAGTGATCTCTTGACGAGATACAAAGGCACCCGTGCTATATGTTCACAAGGATGTGGTGCGTGTAGAAAACTGTGATTGTGTGATTCAACAAAAGAGAAGAGCGTGGCTTCATCAATCAGTGATAAAAAGGAGAAATGATCTTGTGTTCTGTCAAGTCCTTTTTCTTCTTCTTTCTCTTTCTCCTCGTATGGAAACTGGGCAACTGATTTGGAATGACCTTTTGTCTTTTTCGTGAAGACAAGTTCTTTTGCTTTGGGAATAGCAGCAAATGCTGTTACAGAGCTGCAAACGATTGAGGCTAACAAAAAGAAAACTACCAGCGTGCGTGATGGCCTGATATTTTTGATAGTTTTCATTCTTAACAAATGTAAAAAATTTACACCATGTTTATATACGTTGTGCCCAATACTTGGTAACAGATAAACAACAAAACAAATGCATGTAGTGTATGCAGGCGATTTTAAAACGATTTAGCAGGATTGAATGGTGAACAGTTGTTGAGGAGGCTACGATATTATTTTCGTTCGTAAGCTTCATCAATAAGAAGTCTGGCCCCGCGTGCAGCTTGCACAGCCAATTGATCGCATCGTTCATTTTCCGGGTGGCCTGCATGGCCTTTCACCCAGGTAAAACGTGGCTGAAATTTTTGATGAAGTGGTATATATTGTTGCCATAGATCGGCATTGGCCTTGTCTTTGAAATTCTTTTTCTGCCAATTCCAAAGCCAGCCCTTCTCAATGGCATTGATTACATACTCGGAATCGGAATACACCATTACCGGAATACCTTCCTTTTTTATAGCCTGCAATGCTTTGATCACTGCAAGCAACTCCATCCGGTTATTGGTTGTAAGCCTGAAACCTTCTGATAATTCTTTCGCAGCATCTTTGAATTTTAAGATTGCACCGTATCCTCCCGGACCAGGGTTGCCTTGTGCTGCACCATCAGTATATATTCTTATCATAAAGCGAGTGCATGTGTTTTAAAGATCTTTACGGCAATGGCAAGCAGTATCACTCCGAATACTCTGCGCAATACAGCAAATCCTGATTTACCAATCACGCGCTCCAACCATACCGAAGAGCGAAGCACGAGGTATACAAAGATCAGGTTAAATAAAATGCCGACAAGAATATTAGCTTCCTGGTAAACGGCACGTAAAGAAAGTATAGTGGTTAATGTTCCGGCTCCTGCAATCAATGGAAAAGCAAGTGGTACAATTGAGCCTGAACCTTTCGCATCCGGATCGTCTTTGATCAATGTAATACCCAATATCATTTCCATGGCAACGATAAAAATTACAATGGCACCCGCCAATGCAAAAGACGCAACATCTAATCCGAATAATTTTAATATGGATTGTCCTAAGAATAAAAAGCCAACCATCAACGCAGCCGATATTATAGTGGCTTTCTCTGCCTGAATTCTTCCTTCACGTTTCCGTATTGTTATAATGAAAGGGATTGATCCCAGAATATCAATGACCGAAAACAGAATAAGCGTCACCGAAAATATTTCCTTGAAATTAAACATGCCACAAAATTAACGAAAAAAGCCAGATGAGAATCTGGCTTTTGAGAGGGACTTTGCTATAGCACACTAGTTGAAATGGATGGGCACGCCCACTGTAAATTGTAATACCCGGTTCTTGCTTTTTTCCTGGTGATTAAGGTTGGTGAGGCTCATACCATAACGCACATCGAATACTATACGCTTGGCAATTGTTACACCGGCACCGCCTTGTAATCCGAAGTCTATATTATGATCGAAGTTAGTTGTGTTGGTTTCATCGCTATCATAAAAACGGATGTCGCCTTTTGTGTCGGTAGTTTCATCGTATTCAAAATCATCCATTATATGCATCTTGCTTTTATAGCTGCCATTAAGTCCGAATGCCAATGAAGGTCCGGCATGTATAGCAAACCGTAGCAGGTCTGATCCGAATTCATATTTAGCCAATACGGGTATTTCCAGGTAGTTGATTTTATACTCCTGCTGCGTGGAGATATAGTACGCTGATTCGCTACCTGAAAAATCTCCGGTAGCATCCACCTTAAATCCCTTTTGAATAAACGACAGTTCTGGTTGCACAGAGAAAATTCCTTTACCCACTGTTCCCACCGGTATAGTATATGCTACACCAATGACGAATCCGGTTTGTGATTTGATGTTGTTATCCATTTCCTTCACAAAGTCTTCGGCATTCAATGTAGTAATGGTAAGTCCTGCCTTGGGTATAAATGTCTGGGCGTGCGCCAGCGTTATACAGGTACATAAGAAAAATAAGATTAAAGCTTTTTTAGACATGGTTAGAGTTTTGATTTCTGCATGCATACGGATACAACGGTAGGGCTGGTTGCAGAACCACATCATTATGTAGCGGTATAAAAACAAAATGCCGGACGTTTGCCCGGCATTTACCTACCTAACCTAATCTAAACCTATTGGAAGAACCGGGTAACGGTAGTATTACCCAAGTGTTTTTAATTAAAAATCTATTAGAAAAATATCTGGTATTGAAGTAACACCTGTCCTTTGTTGCCTGTTTTCACATAGTCACCGGCCTGGTTTTCATACGTTGGTCTGTTCTGATAGTCAAGCGTGATTTTGCTCGAGTGACCTTTGATAAACCAGTTAACACCAACGTCCCATACATTCATGTTATCATCAAGGCGATCAAAGTCAGCACTCATCAAAGAAGCGTACGGCATCAACGTTCCGTTGCCTTCTCCTAGAAGATCTTTCTTCAGCAAGTATCCAATTTGTGTATATAGCACCTGGCCAGTACCAAACATCGGAAATGCGTTACCTTGATTTCCAGATATATACTGAGAGCCGGTGATGCCGTTGGCAGGGTTCATTATACCATTGAAGCGAAGATAATTGGTTCCATAATCAAGGTTATAATATCCTGCGTAAGCAGAAAGCGCAGTTCCTTTTTCTGTATTGAGCGGAGCATCATAGAACAATGCTGCAGACCACAATTTCATATTCTGATAATCGGTAGTGACACCACCATCATTCGAAGTCCACATTGCATTCTTCTGTGTTATGAAGCCCGCTTCCAGGTTGAAGATTTTTTTCTTGCCTAAATATGTACCTGTCATATAGGGTGTAGTGTTGGTTTCTTTATCAAAGAAATTCCACATGAAGAAACCTTGATACTGCTTGTGATGTCCGGTTTGAGCAAAGGTTGCATTAGGACCTATAGCCGGTGCCGCAGCACCATTGCTGGTTACAGGAAATGGATCACTCAACACAACACGGTAGTCAAATTTTCCAACCTGACCACGCGCATATACACTTAGCTTGCGTGAAAATTCATCCGTTTGGTCTACAGTGGCCTGAGCAAATACAGGAACGTCCAACGTCATGATACTTCCTATACTTGGCTGACTGAATCTGGAAAGCCCGTTGGCGATTGTTAAACCTCCACCCAACTTAAGCTTGTCATTATCTTTCCATACTTTATATTCTCCTAAAGCATCGTGAAAAAATACCTGGAATTTCCGGTTGCCACTGTTGGTAGAATTTTGTCCGGAAAGGAAGTTGAAATTGTTTTGCCCGAATTGAGTATAGAAGAAAACGTGATCGGTTAGCTGACCATAAAATTGTATACGCGTTCTTCTCAATCCAATATCAAAGGTCTGCTTGGCAGCATCACCTAATACAGTCGTACCTGGATTGCTGTCGTTGTAACGAAGCCATATCTGGTTTAGAAAAGTCCACTTTAAATAATGACTTCCATCTTCGTTCAACTTTAATTTCAATTCCTCAATTGTATTGGACTTTGGTTTAGGCTGCGCTTCTGTCGTAGCCTGAATCTCTGGCTGCGTCTGCGTTTGTGCCGAGACAACAAAAACCGGTAAGGCCATCCCCATCAGGATAGCAAATACTATTTTTTTCATGCTGGGATTTTAGGGTTTATCATGAGCTTTTTTTATCCATGTACTGCCGCTGCATTAGATGCAGGCAGATACTGAAGTCACGCTCAAAATTATTTTTATTTTAGCAGGTATATGTCCCGCTCGTGGATTAATTAAATGAAACAATGTGGTTATACGAAACGCCATTGTAAAATACCTGCAAAGCTTCTGTTCCTTTTGCTGCCTTTAATATACCGACAACCCGGAGTTGTTTTCGGTATATACGCTCACGAATAAAATCGTATGCCAGCAATAAATTACACTGTTGAATTACGTTGAGTTCAAGCAATGCTTTTTCAAAGAATGCTTTATTCACTTCAAAATTATTTATAGAGAAGCGGCGCAAATTGAAGGAAAGATCTTCAGCCAACGGTGGGGCTGAAGTTTCTTGCTTTATCTTTTTGATAGCATCCGGATGACTGCTTCCAACGATCACAATTTGTTTACAGCCTTTCTCTTCCAGGTAGTGCTTTAAGCTTCGAAGCTGCAAGTCGCTATGCCCTTGCAGAACGTTACCGGGAGAGCTGATCAAAAAAACATTATCATTCCATTTCCTCTTTGCACCCTCAACATTCTCATGGCATGCAATGATTAGTGTCTTCTCTTCCCAAAGTAACGATCTGAAAGGCATTAGGTTCTTCAAATAGATGCGTGTTGCACCTGATGTTTGTTGAGTATATCTACGAAGCCTTCTACAAATTCGATGGCTTCTTTCACTTCTTCCGGAGTGAGCTCTTCACGCTTTTTATACACCAGCAATTTGTTACGGTGCGATTCAATATGAATTTCATCCTGACTCTCTAAATAAGCGAGTGTACTTTCACTAAAGAATTCACGCACTGCAGATTCGTTATTGCCACGCAGGTAATACTTCTTTGAGAAAAGCGGATGATCTTTGAAGTCTATATCTTTCCCGAATGTAAGTTCAGAGAATTTAGTCCACAGCCCTTCTGGTTCTAATGCAAAATCAGGAATAGTAAACTCCAGGTCCGATACATGCAGTACGCTGATGTGTATGTCGCTTTGTTCCTGACGTGCACCTTCGCTGAGTATAATATCAGCGATTTCGATTTTACCGTGGTCGCTATATTTCACCAATACGTTTTCTTCGTATACAATACGGTTGCCTTTTTGAATTGGAAAATCTTTATACTTCGCAGCATTGCGAACTTTCTGAGGATAGAAGTTCAGATCATTTTTATCGGCCAGCTCACGAAGAGAAATTTGCCGCGGTGTAAGTCTGATCTCAATTTTAGTAGCAGAATCTTTTGACATTTTGCGGCCCGCCAGCGGGTGATTGGAGAACGGACTGAATTGCTCAAGACCGGTCCACACAACTTTACCACCACTCTGATGATAGTCTTCTTCGAAATGATGCAGCTGCTCCATGAAAGAGTGATCCACCAGTTTTGCATTTGAAAAATTAAACGTGATCAGCTTTCCTGGTTTAAAATGTCCGAAGAGTTTTTTATATCCAAGGAAATTTGAAAATGTAGCAGCGCCCTTTACGTTTATAGTATATTCATCGTTTGTTTCATGAAGCACGTAATCGGCTTTGAACAAACTTGAAATCGGTGCACCGTTGATGATGTGGAAGATAAATTTAGTAAGTATACCGGCAGCAACACCAAGTAACAAATCTTCTGATACCGTTACGATAATGGTAACCACGAAGATCACAAACTGCTCAGGACCGATTTTATAGGTACCTATAAATTCTTTCGGTGATGCAAGACGATAAGCAACGGCAATCAGCATAGCCGCCAGTGCCGCATTCGGAATCATTTCAATGACTGGTATAAGTAGCAGCATCGATACGAACAAGAACAATCCGTGGAAGAAGTTCGACCAGCGTGTACGGCCACCGTTGTTAACGTTCGCTGAGCTACGCGCAACTTCAGAGATCATTGGAAGTCCTCCTAATAAACCAGCGATTCCATTTCCAAGTGCTAAAGCTTTCAGATCTTTATTATAGTCTGATTTACGTTTCCATGGATCAAGACCATCTATAGCTTTAACCGTTAACAAAGACTCAAGGCTGTTTACAAACAAGAACATGAATACATATTTCCAAAAAATGAATGTGTTGATGGCTGCAAAACTTGCGCTGAATGTTACGTTCTTCCAGAAGTCACCAATTGAAACGAGTGAACCTTTATACAGTCCTTTGAAGTTCAGAACTAAAGCTGTAGGAATCATGATCAATAACACCAGCATCGGAGCAGGTACTTTTTTGAACACACCACCAAGCGCAGGCAACCCGAAGATAATCACTAAACTTAACAGACCTACCAGTGCTATATGCCAATTCGCATTCGCAATGAATACCGGTATATGAGTATATAATTGTATAGGGCTCAAGCCTTTTGTAAGTGCAGAATCAACACCCAGTAACACCGGAAACTGTTTCGCAAAAATAAGAACGCCAATAGCGGCAAGCATACCGTGTACAGCAGAGTGTGGGAAGAAATCGCTGAGGGATCCGAATTTCAAAAATCCGAATAGTACCTGTATCAGGGACATTACAACGACAGCACCACACGCCAGTTGTGTTGCAGATACACCAGGTATACCGAGTCCGCCTAAATCGGCAACAGCTCCTGCACATACGGTGATCAAACCGGCAGCAGGGCCTTTAATGGTGAGCCGGCCTCCTTGAAATATACTTACTACTAAACCGCCAATCATCGCGGTGAGCACACCCATGGCAGCATCGAAGCCGCTGGCCTTGGCTATACCAAGACTTAAAGGAAGTGCTAATAAAAATACCAGAAACCCGGAGAGCGTATCAGCTTTCCAGTTTTCTTTTAAGCCAGCAAGGCCATCTTTTGGAATATTTAAGGTTTTCATGTTTTAAATTATAAGCGTTGGGTAGGATGGGATGTCAGATATAGAAAGTCAATTCCAAAGTCTTTAGCGATCTCATGTTCGAATGAATACATAGCGTGAAAATCTTTAGAGAGCGAAAGCAGTTGCTTTTTATCTCCATCCAAGAGTTCATGACTCAGGATTTTTACTTCACCAGTATTGATATCGTTTATATAGCAGATGAATTTTAATCCATCCCCATCCGGATACGCTATATACTTCGAGCATTGATTGCTCTTCTCTTCGAGAAGTTCTGATACAATCATGTAAAAGTGGCTATAGAATAGAACCGGAATTTCAATTGATGAAACTGTTTCAGGATTCTTCACGGTCAGATAATGGGGCGAGCCTATTGTTCTGTTCATAAAAAGAAATACTAATTGAGAGCGTTGAGATCTCTGATGAAACCGACCCGACCAAACTATATTTGGGGAGAATTGATCAAGTCGACTGTATCAGAAAATAAACTAAATGGAATTACGCAGCGATGCTGGTATAGCATGAGCGTTGCAGGGACAAGAATGTCGGCCTGTAGTGGAAAAAAATCAAATCAGGAAAACGCTGTAGAGCGTAAACAGCGGAGGTTGGTGGTCTATTCGATCACTAAACGAGAATGGTGTGAGTTTGCTTTCGTGCAGCTGAGCAAGAACGGAAGAGTGATCTGTAAAATCAATGAGCGGGAAAAAATCTACGAGGTCAAGGACATCAGCTTTATACTCTTCTGTTTCGTCCTTTTCTTTTAATAACTGTGGAATTACGATTGAGCTGTGATGCGCATGAACTACAACACCGTGGTTGTCTTCATTCATACTTCCATTTTGCGTCACCACTGTAAAAAAAGCCGGTGACAGAAATTGGAATAGCAACGCTATAAGCACTATTCGCATAAGTTGTCGTGAGAGTCCAGCCATGTTAACGTATCGTGATTGCAAAGGTCAATAGTTTTTCAACAAATATTATGCAGTGAATATATTATTTTTTTTAATGTAAGACATATATCTGTTTTGTTATGTTTCCAGCTAACGTTTGCGATACATCTTAATACTTCTCCAGGAACTTCATTAGCGTCTTGATCTCTTTGTCTTTTAATGCCGGAAAATTGGCGATTCGGAAGGTTACGGGCTTAAAGGTGCCATATCCTTCTCCTAATAAAATACCTTCTTTCTTCGCGCTCTTCTTAATAGCACTCACTGTATTTTCATCGGCCGTTACCGGGATAACAGTATGCGATTGAACCGCTTCTTCGGTAACAAAGTGTTGTATGGTTTTTCGTTGTTTTAAAAAATTGACCCAGTTAGTATACCTATTTAAGGTTATGTCGTGTGTGGTTTTTATGGACTCCATATTCTCGAGCACGCGCATCAGTAAGTAAATACCGAGCACGTTAGGCGTAAAAGGAGTCTGCCATTTGTCCATCATCTCGATCATGAACGGAAGACTGTTGTAGTGATTTTTTTCATTCACAGTTTTTACGCGTTCTATAGTTTGTGGCGAACAAACCATGATTCCTAAACCGGCAGGAAGTCCAAAACATTTTTGCACCGATGCCAGCCATATGTCCGCAGCCTTGAAGTCAAGATCAACTCCTGCCATGGAAGATGTAGCATCAATCGCTACCAGGTAGGAGGGATTGTTTTTTTTGATCGCCCTTATAATGGCGTTGTTTACCTGCGTGCCGTTTGATGTTTCATTTTGTGTGATGCAGATAATACCTTCCTTCAGATCAAAGATCAGTTTCTTTGCATCCAGCGGTTCATTCACATTAAAAGGTAAAGGTTCTGCAAGCGGCCTGATTCGCTTAGTATAGTCAAACCATTTTTGCCCAAACGAACCATTATATAAATGATAGCTCTTATCGGTTACTATAGATTGGGCAATGATCTCCCAGCACTCCGTGGCTGACGAAGTAAAGAACACAGTATAATTCTTGGGGATGTTCAGCTTTTGCTTCAGCAGTTTTATAGTCTGCTCAGACATCTTTACGAAATCATCACTGCGATGATTAATGCTCATGATGCCCAATGCAAAAGCATCTTTTACATATTTTGGTATCTCATCATACACACGGGAGGGGCCTGGATAAAAAGAGATCATGGTGTTTTTTGTTTATGCTTAATAGATCAAAGCTAATAAATTGTGCCATGCAAGTACGCGGTTAAGTAAAGGTATATTTCCTAACCTATTGCTGGTTCAGATCAGCTTGTGCTTTTCTGGTTCTGAAATTAATTCGTTGTACATGCGTGACTTTACAAGTATATATTGCTCTAATGCAAATTAGCTTTCCGCATGCACTGATTTGAAATACTCTATTGCGAGTGCATATCCTTCCATACCAAAGCCTGTCATCATGCCTACACATTTAGAGGTGATGAGACTTTTGTGGCGGAATTCTTCGCGCGCATATACATTCGAAATATGGACTTCTACAGTAGGAGTTTTAATAGCACCGATAGCATCGTGAATCGCTATAGAAGTATGTGTATACGCTCCTGCATTGATGATGATTCCATCGAAATTAAAACCAGTCTCGTGCAGCTTGTTAATGATCTCGCCTTCTACGTTCGATTGATAGTAATGAAGTTCATAATCGGGAAAGCGCTTTTTCAATGTCTCAAAAAAATCATCGAAAGAGATATTGCCGTAGACAGTAGGTTCACGCTTGCCGAGCAGATTTAAATTGGGGCCATTGATGATCTGTAATTTCATTTCAGTTGTGATATTAGCGAAAGTTAAAGGCATGATTGAAAAATAAAAAACTTCTTTCTCTTAATATTGAGTATGAATTGGGAAATGCAGGTTCGTCATTTTAGTAATTACCTGAAGATAGAACGCTCGCTGGCTGCTAACTCGGTGGAAGCTTACATTCATGATGTACAGATGCTGCAGCAATTCATTGCCATGAAAGATCCGCAGCGCTCACCACTTCAGGTTACTACCAAAGTGTTGCAGGGATTTCTCGAGTATATCAACGAATTAGGAATGAGTGCTCATAGCCAGGCGCGAATACTTTCCGGTATTAAAGCATTCTATAAGTATATGTTGTTTGAAGAGTTGATCGATAAAGATCCGACTGCATTAATTGAAGGG
The DNA here is from genome assembly GCA_902168185.1 of uncultured Bacteroides sp. Classification (GTDB taxonomy): domain Bacteria; phylum Bacteroidota; class Bacteroidia; order Cytophagales; family Cyclobacteriaceae; genus Ohtaekwangia. Next base: position 67,454 of record CABHOV010000030.1, on the reverse strand, counting down.
CCTAAACTTGGGCGTAAGTTACCGGACACGTTGAGTTATCCGGAGATTGAAAAACTTTTCAATGCCATTGATATGTCTTCTGCAGAAGGAGGACGCAACCGTGCTATGCTGGAAGTGTTATACAGTTCCGGTTTGCGCGTGAGCGAACTCACGGATCTTAAAATGAACAATGTTTATTTTGATATAGGTTTTCTCCGTATAGTAGGTAAAGGAAATAAGGAACGCCTTGTACCCATTGGACGTGATGCCATGAAGTTTCTTAAAATTTATATTGATGAAATTCGCGGTAAACATCCGCATAAGCCACCGCAGAAAGATTCGGAGATTTTTGTATTTCTGAATCGTAATGGTAAAAAGCTCACCCGCGTGATGATCTTTACCATCATCAAACGTCTGGCATCCAGCATTGCGCTAAACAAAACGATCAGCCCGCATACGTTCCGACATTCATTTGCAACACACCTGATAGAAGGTGGTGCAGACCTGCGTGCCGTTCAGGAAATGTTGGGCCATGAATCGATTACCACCACTGAAATATATACTCACCTTGATAGAGATTATTTACGTCAGGTGATCCAGGAGTTTCATCCCCGTTCCTGAATTTTGTAAATTACAGTTGGGCGTTAGTACGTAACACGGTTTGGTGTTACCTTCACGCCAGAGTATTCATAATGTTAGCCTGGCAATGTGCTGTTGAATGCTTCTAATTATATACAAATGAAAAAATATACTATATCCGCTGTTTTATTATTCTGTGGCCTTTCCATCATGGCGCAATCTTTCAAGATTGTGAAGGCACCGAATGTTGATGTTACTGTATTCGAAACTTTTACGGTCGCAAGAGGTGAGTTAATAACACCGAAAGATGACCGGAAGATAAGCGAAGACGAACTCTTTAAAAAAATGAAGAATGCTATTGTTACAGAGTTTGAAGCAAAGGGATATCGCTTTGTGGATGACTCATCAGCACAGCTTATTGTAAGTTATGTAACAGGATCATTCAAACTTACCAATTCTGAAAACCTGGGTCCGTTAGGCGAGACCCCTGCATCTACCGCAGCGGATGTGGATCAGTCGCGTTCGTGGTCACGTGATTTTAGAGAGAGCTTGCTTGAAATTGAAGTTAGTGATCTGCGTTCAAGCAAAGAACTTTGGAAAACCAGTGGCACCATTTTAATTGATTCCAGTGACACCAAGCTGATTGATAGCTCGGTATATAAAGCGCTTAAAAAATTTCCGAAGCGTAAGAAGAAAAGTTAATCACGAACATAAAAAAATGCCTGACTGTGAAGCCAGGCATTTTTAGTATAAGTATATAGCGCGTATTAGCGCAGGTTGAATTTTAAACCAGCAGAGATTACGATTTGGTCAAAGTCACCAATGGTTGCACGAATTTCAGAGAAGGGTACGAAGCTTTTGTTTACTTCAAAGTTGATACCACCACCAACGTTTAAGCCGATTTCAACATCGCTGTTGTCATTGACTCTGTTGTCATCCCAATCAGTATGCCAACGCGTGAAGTTTAATCCACCAAAGCCATAAAACTCAAAGATGTCTTTGTTGTAAAAATAATAGTTAGCATTCACGTTTACTTCAAGGAAGTTAACATCGTATGGTCCGCGATCTTCGGGGAAATAAAGAATGAATTGAGGAGAGATCGTTACTTTCTTTGCTACTTTAAATTCACCGATTCCGCCAATTCCTACTTCATCAATGTCGCCTGATGCTGCTGCCAAAAAGAAACCTAAACGGTTCTTAACGGCTTCCTGTGCCTGCACATTGTTTGCGAACGTTAGGGCAAAAAATGTGATTGACGCAATAACTAAAAGTTTTTTCATAGATAAGCTAAAAGTTTATTTAGGCCGCGAACATACTATTTTTTAGCGTTAACAATAGGTGAATTCCGCCAGTAGTTATTATCCTTGCCTAACTGTATATCTTTGTCTTTATGTACAAATTGTTTGTCCGCCCGCTACTTTTTCTCATTGATCCGGAAAAAATTCACCACCTCGTTTTTACAGCTCTCCGCATAATAGGAAGAATACCAGGGGGTAAGGCTTTGCTCCATGCTTTGTTTGGTTTTGAAGATCCGCAACTGGAACGTGTAATTTTTGGATTAAGATTTAAAAATCCTGTAGGCCTTGCTGCCGGTTTTGATAAAGACGCCAGACTTATTGATGAAATGAGTTGCCTGGGTTTTGGATTTACCGAGATCGGTACGTTAACTCCTAAGCCTCAGCCGGGAAATGATAAGCCCAGGCTATTTCGCCTTCCACAAGACCAGGCGCTTATTAACAGAATGGGTTTTAATAACCATGGAGCACTCAACGCAGTGAACCGTTTACAATCCAGAAAATCATCTATACTGGTAGGTGGTAACATCGGTAAAAACAAAGTAACGCCCAACGAACAAGCTTTAGAAGATTACGCTGCTTGCTTTGAAGCGCTATATCCGTATGTAGATTATTTCGTGATCAACGTAAGTTCTCCCAATACACCAGGTCTGCGCGAACTGCAGGAGAAAGAACCGTTACAAAAGTTGTTGAGCCATGTTATTCAACTCAGCAAACAAAAAGAAAAGTATAAACCGGTTTTACTAAAGATAGCTCCTGATCTTTCGCCTTCACAGCTGGATGATATTGTTGCTATACTAAAGGAAACAAAAACGGATGGCGTGATTGCTACCAATACAACGATCGACCGAAGCGACTTGATTACAAGCCAGGAAGACATTGCAGCTATAGGAAATGGTGGCTTGAGCGGTAAGCCTCTTACACAACGATCTACCCAGGTAATTGCATATCTGCGCGATAAGCTCGGAAGGAGTTTCCCGATTATAGGAGTTGGCGGAATAATGTCTGCAGAAGATGCTATAGATAAATTAAAAGCCGGTGCAGACCTTGTTCAGGTATATACCGGCTTTATATATGAAGGGCCTTCGCTGGCCAAGCAAATCAATAAGGCAGTGCTGCAATATGAGCAGGCGAAGATCAGGGCAAAGCGTTGAAATATAGTGTAGCTTTTATAGTGCCTTCTATTTCAGTGCCACTGTCAGGATCTTCATACGTTCCGTTACGCTCGGTATATAGTTCGAGTTTAGTTTCGGATATTTCTTTTATAGTATAGTCACCTGAAAGGTCAACACCCTCAATGGAAAAGTCTGCGGTAATCGTTATGGTTTTGCCGCTCTGTTTCCAGGTGCCTGTAGCAGATTGTCCTTCATCCTCAATAGTCACTTCACCTCCGCTCTTAAACTCAATAACAGCATCAAATGTATCATCCTCTTCACTTCTTACCGTAATGCCAAACGCTTCCAGTTTTATTTCCAGCAGCGTTCCCTGCCAGCGACCTTGTACGGAGCGTGTTTCCTCATCATCGTCATCACAGGCACATACAGCGCAAAGCAATATGCCAAGAAACAGGTAGGTACTAAATTTTCGTTTCATACTTTTTGTTTTTATGTTGATGGAGAAATCCTGGAAGCAAATACGTTAAATTATTATGCCCGGAGATATGAATTTCGACAGTATAAATGAATTCTGTAACCTGCTGCTTTAATTCTCTTTAGAATAAGTTGTCTCCATTAAGGTTCATGTCTCAACATTTCGTAACTTTTATCGTAAGCGTGATAAGTAATTCAAAATCCTGTAAAACCCCCATCATGAAAAATACCCTTTCCCGAAAAGTAATTGTTATACTGTTGCTTCTTGTCGTAACCATTTTGTGGTCATGGAAAGAATCAGAAGGACCTGATAAGATAATGTATACCCGGCCCGCTGAGACAAGAATAACCATGTGCGGTTCGTTTTCACTTGACGGTCTTGATACTATATATACCAAGGCGACATTGCTGCCGGGACTTGGAGATCTTCATTACCCGGTCACTACAAAATCACTTCAGGCGCAAGAGTTTTTTGAACAAGGCCTGAGGTTGATCTATGGTTTCAATCACTGGGAAGCGATTCACTCATTTCGCGAAGCAATACGACTTGATCCTAATTTCGCGATGGCATATTGGGGCCTTGCACTGGCATATGGTCCTAACCTGAACGATGTAAATCCGAAAGACCGTGAGCGGATCGCGTTTGAAGCAGTGCAAAAAGCAAAGGCTCGTACAACACCTATATCTCAGGTTGAAAAAGATTTTATTGATGCTATAGCAGCACGCTATAACGGTAAAGCTTATGATAATCGCGACTCCCTGAACAGAGCCTATGCAGATGCCATGCTTCGCTTGTCTCAAAAGTATCCGGATGATGCGGAGGCACAAACGCTTTGTGCAGATGCTATTATGAATACAATGCCGTGGGACTACTGGAATAAAGATGGTTCACCGAAGCCTTCCATTGCAGAAGCGAAAGGTATATTAGAAAGCGCAATGCGTAAGTTTCCTAAACACCCGGGAGCTCATCACCTATATATACATCTTGTAGAAGCATCTCCCACTCCGGAGATTGCTTTGCCGAGTGCGCAGTTTTTGGAGACAGCGATGCCGGGAGCCGGTCATTTGTTACACATGCCTTCGCATATTTATATCCGCACCGGGCAGTACGCGCGCTCAATCGAGATGAACGTAAAGGCTGTTAAAGTTGATGAGGAATATCTTTCCGCTTCCGCTAATCAAGGGATGTATCGTATGGGCTACTATCCTCATAATATAGATTTTATATCGTTTAGCTCCTATATGGAAGGCCGTAGTAACCTGGCTATTCAAAATGCACTGAAGCTTGCCTATAAAGGAAATATAGTCGTGGCCACAAACCCGGTGTTTGGTCAGTACTTTGGCGTTGAGCCGATGCTTGCCTATGTGCGATTCGGAAAATGGACAGATATACTTTCGTTACCTGCTCCGGATAAAAATCAAATCTATACGCAGCTCATCTGGCGATTTTCCAGAGGTATAGCCTTTGTTCGTGCAGGAAATACAAATCAGGCAACATTTGAATTATCGAAGCTTGATTCTTTGACGAAAATGGATACGTTACAATCTGTATACTTTTCTTTTAATCCGGTATCCTCCATCGTGAAAGTGCCGCTACATATTTTACGTGGTGAAATTTTACTTAAACAAAATAAATTGGAGGCAGGGTTAAGTGCATTACGCGAAGCTGTGAAAGCAGAAGATGATCTCCGGTATATGGAACCACCTGATTGGAAAATTCCTGCACGTCATTTTTTAGGGGCGGCATTGTTTGATGCCGGTCAATTTGCAGAAGCAGAACAAGTATATCTGATTGATCTGAAGAGCAATCGCGAGAATGGCTGGTCCCTTATAGGCTTACAGTTGAGTCAGCAAAAGCTAGGTAAGAAAGCTGAAGTGATCGCTACCGCCAAGCGATTCTCCAAAGCATGGAAGAATGCAGATATAGTGGTGAATGCTTCGCGGTATTGAATAGTATATAGTATGGATCGCATTAACACCATGAACAATTAAATCATTTACTTGTGACGGCCTCGGCCGAATGATTTATACTTAAAAAGTAAGGCGCAAAGACAATCACTATTTACAACGTGAATCTTTGCGCCTTTATTTTGGCTGAAGGTAAACTATAGCAGGATTATTCTACTCCTGAATACCTGCGAGGTCAAGCATGAAAGCATCTACCAGTGCTTCATCTTTCAACGCCTGAAATCTTCCGTACGAACCGCCATGACCCGCACTCATATTCGTTTTGAAAAGGAGCAGGTTCTTGTCGGTTTTAAATTCGCGAAGTTTAGCTACCCACTTCGCTGGCTCCCAATATTGCACCTGGCTATCATGTAGTCCTGTGGTGACTAAAAGATTCGGATAGTTCTTTTTCTCAACATTATCGTACGGAGAGTAGGAGAGCATATACTCGTATTCCTCTTTTACATTCGGGTTGCCCCACTCTTTCCACTCGAAGGTTGTTAATGGTATAGTCTCATCCATCATGGTGGTGATAACATCTACAAATGGCACTTCTGCGATTACACCTTTGTATAGATCAGGGCGCATGTTTGTAATAGCACCCATCAGTAATCCTCCTGCACTTCCTCCGTTCGCAAAGAGTTTATCTTTTGCTATATATTTATTCTGTACCAGATATTCTGAGCAATTTATAAAATCGGTAAATGTATTTTTCTTGTTCAACATCTTGCCCTCTTCATACCATTTGCCTCCCATTTCCTGGCCGCCTCGAATGTGTGCGATGGCATATACAAATCCGCGGTCAAGAAGGCTTAGGCGTGAGGAGCTGAAAAATGGCGCCATGGAATATCCATACGATCCATAGGCATATTGGAGTCCTGGATTCGTTCCGTCTTTCTTGAATAAATCTTTTCTATATACTATAGATATAGGGATCAACGCACCATCGCTGGCCTTTGCCATAACCCGTTCTGCCTGGTAGTTATCCCGGTCGAAACCTCCCAATACTTCCTGTTGTTTTAAAAGTTTTTTCTCCTGCGTACTTACATCATAGTCATACACTGAGCTGGGGGTTGTAAGCGACTCGTAATTATAGCGAATGATGTTCGTATTGAATTCAGGATTAGCCGAGAGTGCCGCATAGTATGCAGCTTCTTCAAATTCAATATTCTTTTCTGATTTGTCGCTCCAGCGAATGATCCGGATTTTATTCAGGCCCTCTACAGTTTCTTCAAGCAAAAGATAGTCTTTGAACAATTCTATATTCTCGATGAATACTTTTTCATTGTGAGGGATGAGATCTCTCCAATTCGCTTTACCAGGTTTTGTTACCGGTGTTTCAATAATCCGATAATTCGGTGCATCCAGGTTCGTGAGTATATAGAATTTGTCACCGGCATGATCCACAGAATATTTTATATTGGCTTGCAGCGGTTCTATAATGCCGGGTTTGGACTTTGGTTGATCAGCATGTATAAACTGAACGGCCTGGGCATCCGTTCTCCCACTGGTAATAAATATATACTTCTCGGATTTCGATTTAGAGATAAAGCATTCCAATGTAGAATCCTTTTCCGTGTAAATCAGTTCATCGCTGGAAGGATTTGTCCCCAGGGTATGCCTATATACTTTGTTGCCGATAAGCGTTTTAGGGTCAGCCTTCACATATAGAATGGTTTTATTGTCGTTATACCACACGGCTTGTCCTTCCGTTCCTCCGATCTTGTCAGCATATACTTTACCTGTTTTAAGATCTTTGATGGTAATGGTATAAAATCTGCGGCCCACTGTATCTACAATGATGCTGGTAAGATTGTGATCGGGACTAACTTCTATATCAATATCAAAAAAATTATGGCCTTTGCTTAGGTCATTACCATTGGCGATGATTTCTTCGGCTGTATCGAGCGAACTTTTCTTACGGCAAAATACGGGATACTCGTATCCTTCTTCATAGCGGGTATAGTAATAGTAGTCATCAAGTTTATAGGGAACTGACTCATCTTTTTCTTTGATGCGTCCTTTCATCTCATTGAAAAGTTTTTCCTGCAATGGTTTTGTATGGCTAAGCATGGTGTCGACATATGCATTCTCAGCCTTTAGATATTGTATTACTGCAGAGTCTTCACGGTTCTTCAGCCAATAGTAATCGTCAACACGTTTGTGACCGTGACGGGATACTATTTCAAAAGGTTTTTTTTCTGCTTTTTGAGGTTGAACGTTTGGATAGTGACTGGTTTCTTTTTCTTGGTTGCAGCCTGCTATGCTGAGTGCACAGAAGAATGCCATCCAATAGGATAGATTTTTCATGAGGTGAGTTGATTCAATCTGCAATATCCGGAGAATCACGTATTGAACAGATGCTTTTAAAATAAATCTTATGAACGGTCTTTAATGACGATCGGTAAGCTGTGCTTTCATTTCACGGTGATTCCAGCTCACCTCTATATTTGTAATCTTACTGTTTTCATTCAGTTGAAAGATCACCAGGTGTTTGCAGTTTAACTCACGCCCTTCACTTTTAATTCCTGCAAAGGTATAGGTATGTAAAGCCTGAAGTGTAATGAGCATAGTGATTCGGTCTGCATCTTCTTCTACCCAATTGGTGTGATGAAAGATGATCTTCAGGTCGGAGAAGCTTTCAAGGAATGCATTCCAGAATATACGCCCGAGGGAGTGGACATTGCCAGCAAATGATTTTCCTAAAGGAATAAATTGAACGGTTGCATCCGGTGTGCAACGATGAAGCATCGCATCTATATCATGGGCTTCAAATGCCTCCAGAAATTCAATACAATGCTGCCGGTTGTTGGAACTTCTATTCTTTAACAGGTCAACGTTATTTTTCATGCGAGCGGGCAGTTTACCGGAAGGTACTCTAAAGTCCGAAATGCCGCATAGTAAAAAAGCGACACACTACTGTCGCTTTTATTCACCTTGAAAACTATAAACAGAAATTGATTAAAGCCTACTTTTTCTTTTTGTCTTTATAGAACTACTGCAGTTGCGATAGGAGTGTCGATGTGGTGTCGGTGGTTGGAGAGGTTTCTTATCAGGTCAAACTATTTTTAACGCTGATCGATGGTGTAATTTTCAACGCCATCAAAATATATACCTTTACAAGGTTCCAACCACCGGCCACGATGCACATCCTAAAGATACCGTCCCGGAATACTTTCCCCGGACAGGGCGCCAACCAACTGTTGCTAAAGCCAACGCAACAACTATATATCTTTTAGCATACGTACTGAAGTCTTAATTAGGCAAAGTATATTTCAGCGTTGCACTAATTAAGATATAGAGAGGGTCTTTTCAGTACGCATAACTTTTATAAACCAATGCACGAAGGTAATGTATGGAACCTATCGAGTGCATCACACGAAAATGTGAGTCTTGGGGTTACAGTAATTGTGTTGGAATGTGATTTTAGTAAGCGTGCTTTAACACGGCCTCTACACTAATTTTTCGTTGATCGCTTTTGAGACAGCTTCTGTCTGACTTCTTACCTGAAGTTTTTCGTAGATGTGCTTAATGTGCGTGCGCACAGTATCAATGCTGATTGAAAAATGAGCTGCAATGAGTTTGTAGCTGTTGCCTTTGGACAGGCTTGCAAGAATTTCCTTCTCACGTGCAGTGAGTTGATATTTATTAGCCTGGTCGGCCGGGAGTTGTTGCAATTGTGCCACAACCAATCGTGCAATGCCGGGGCTCATGGGTGCACCACCATTCATTACTTCATGAATAGATTCAATTAACTTTTCAGGAAGATATTTTTTTAGTAAATATCCGGAGGCTCCCGCACAGATGGCATCGAGTACGTGCTTGTTGTCGTCAAACACGGTTAGCATCAATATGTATATAGATGAGTTGAACGCGCGGATCTTTTTTACAGCTTCAATGCCATTCATTCCCGGTAAGTCAATGTCCATTAGAATGACTTCAGGCTGAAGTGTTTTTACTTGTTCCTCCACCAATAGTACTTCGCCAAAACTTCCGGTGAGTATAAAATCTTCCGAAAAGGATATCAGCGCGCCAACACTTTCGCGAAGCTGCTTATTATCCTCATATAGTAGAAGTCGAGTAGACACCGGTGTGCAATATACGACGTGGGTTGTTTTGTCAGATACCCTGTTTATGTGAGCGGGATTCTTAAAATAATGCTGGTGCCTTCATTGGGTACCGATTCTATCTGTAATACAGCGTGAATAGATTCTGCGCGGTAACGCATATTTTTTAATCCATTGCCGGCTGAAATCTTAGAAATGTCGAAGCCCGTACCATCATCACTGATCCGCAAACGTATTCCCTGTGTAAAACGCGTCAGGTGAACGATCAATCTCCGGCAACCGCTATACTTCGCGGTATTGTTAATAGCCTCTTTAAAAATCAGGTAAAAATCTTTTCGCACATGCAAGTCTAGCCGTGCCGTTGCAAAATCTCCGTCTTCAATAAATTCATAATGTATGTCCAGCGGTTCGAGAATTTCGGCTGTAAACTCTTTCATGCGGATGATTACTTTTTCGAGTGAATCATTTTCAGGATTGATAGCCCACACGATGTCGCTCATACTTTCCTGCATGAGAGCAGCATTCTGACGTATTGATTTCAAGTATCCTTGTGATGCTTCCGTTTCGCGTTTCTCCAAAGCAATATTGCTCATGATTTTAATACTCGACAACGTTGAGCCCATATCATCGTGCAAGTCGCGCGCTACTTTACTGCGAATTTGTTCCTCCACAAAATACCGGCTGATCTTGGCGCTGCATATAGCGGCAATCTCTTCCACCATTTGCAAATGCCAGCGGTTGTAAAAATTCTTTTGACTGTGTTCGGAGTCAATTATACCAAACACTTTTCCCTCTACTACAATGGGCACGGTAAGTTCCGACAAGCGTGACTGATCGTCAATTATATACCTTCTGTCTCTCGAAGTATCGGTAATAATTTCTGACTTGCCCGTTTTTGCCACTGTGCCTACTATACCTTTTCCTACCGGGATTTCAATCGGGTTCATGATGCGAAATGGCTCGTGACTCTTTGGACCCGCTGCCGCTTTTTGTACAAGGATTTGTGCTTCGGGAATCATAAGATATACCACGCAATCTTCAAACTTGAGCAGGTCTACACAATTCAAAGCCACGGTCCAGAATACATCTTTCACCGTGTTTTTGTTATAGAGTGACGTAGCGAATTGATTCAGTATTTTTTGAGCTGTAAAAGTGCGTTGAAGTGAAATAGTTCCGGAATACATCGCATAGGCTGCAATGCCAATCACGATCGTTAAGAACCACCACTGTTTCCAAAACGGAGGTGTGATTGTAAATTCAATGGAGGCAATATTCGAAGATGGTTTCCCTGTTTGATCGACCGCTCTTACCTGAAATGTATAGTGACCATCGCTCAGATTTATATAGTGTGCAGTATGTTTATTGCCAGCATCAATCCAGTCGTTGTCAAAACCATCGAGCTTGTAAAAATACTTTACCTGGTTGGGCAGCGTAAAGGTCAGCGCAGCGAATTCAATCATCAACTCGTTTTGCTGATACGGGAATACGGATTCCTTCAAAGACGTGATAACACTATCGCTTATTTGCGCAAGGGTAATTACCACCGGAAATTTATCGGAATGATGTACGAGACTATCCGGATGAAATTTTATAAAACCATTTCCAGCACCCGTCATTAACTCGCCTTTACCGTTGCGTGTAATGGCTGTGCTTAAATTCGAAAAGGGTAATCCTGAAGTCTTGTCGTAGTGATGTATAACTTTTCCATTGGGGTTAATGCACGTAAGTCCTTTGAACGACACAAGCCAGAGATTCCCATGATCGTCTACTTCGATGGATTGAATAGTACTTTCAGGTAATCCATTTTCGATGGAATAGGTGGCGAAGTTTTTTCCTGCAGGTGCACTATAGGAATATTTACTCACACCTCCGGAAGTAGTGGCGATCCAGACATCTCCATTTTTATCAAGCGTAAGATCATTCACCAGCGAGGAGTGTAGACTATGTGGATCACTCATATCCGTTCCGGTATATTTGAATTTATTTTTCGTCAGGTCATACTGAAATATACCGAAGCCGTAGTCGCCAATCCACACCATGTGATGTTTCGGGTCGGAGAGCAGTGACGTAGGACGTGAAGCAAAGAATCCATCTTCCTTTTCGGTGAAAAGTTTCCATACTTCTGTTTCCGAGTCGAAATGAAAAACGCCATAGCGCATGGAAGCAAACCAGAAATTCCCAAGCTCATCTTCGATCATCTCGTTAAACAGATAATTGTCTTCCCGTTCCGGATATGGAAAAGCCTTGAAGTTCTGATGCGTTGTGTCGGAGATAAATATATTCCTGCTGGTTAATACCCACAATCGTTGCTGAGAGTCTTCAAAGGTATAGGCACATTTCAGCAACGGTTTTCCATCGAGCGAAGTGATCTCCTGTATACTTCCATTTTTTTTATCGATGACAATAAGCTTGTTAAGAGTATAGGAGCTGATATAGTATTTGCCATCTTTTTCACTGTCAAGAATATGATAACAGTTTCCGGAGAGTGATGTGCTGGCATCTGTAAACACGGGTGTAAATGGAAACAGATTGGTGTGTTGATCATGAATTCGTATACCTCGCGATGTGCCAATCCAGGTGATGCCTCCGTGCTGATATACATCGGTAACATTTTCATGATGTATACTGAACGGGTTTACGTCATCTACAAGAAGTGGAGCGGCTTGTTCTGTTTCCGGATCAAGTATCCACAGTCCTTTTAATGTAGGTATAATAAAAATCTCATGATGACTTAAGGTAAACGGAGTTATACTGCGAGGAGCAACTTCATGTAAAGCGCTGCTGTCGGTATGAAAGACGTATAGCTTTTCCTGTCCAAAGAAAACCTTTTCCTGGTCAGCGCTGGTGCGTATGGAGACAAAGTCTGCGGGATCATCACCACCATGATATTCAAAAGTATATTTCCGCGTGTTAAAGCTGAAGAGCCCGGCCGTTGTGCCGAGCCATAATTCATCGGCAGACTTCGGAATAATTTTTTGAATAGCCGTGTAAGCACTTGTCGGCCGTGTTGGCAGTGTTTTTTGTACAAACGTTCTCCATGGAAAATAAATGAACGCGCGCGTCATGAGATCATAGTAGCAGAGATCGCGGGAGTCAGGTGCTATCCAGATTCTGTTTTGTACATCCGCATATATATCCCAGATCAGCGCGCTGCTGAGTTTGTCTTTATTCTGCCGACTGGCTTTATCATCGGAAGAAAAAATATAGAGGCTATCTTTTTCAACATCCAATACATTCAGTCCATTCCAGGTAGCGATCCAAAGTCGTCCGGACTTGTCCTGTTCAATATCATTGATGTGTTCATGCGAAATGTTGAACTGTTTATTGCCAGGCCTGTAAATTCTAAATTGAAAACCATCGTAACGGTTTAGCCCGTTGGCAGTGCCGATCCACATAAAGCCCGTTCGGTCTTTCAGAAAACAAGTAACACGATTGTCAGACAATCCATGTTGCTCGGTGATCGTTTCAAAATGATAGTACTGACCTTTCGCTAGCGAAGTCAGTAAACAAAATAGGACAATAAAAGTCGCGTGGGGTCTCACAACTTAGAAAGTTAATAAAATTTAGCAGGATCAAGTACGTGGCAGAACGAGTCAGGTTTTAATACAAAGGCAATTTCGTTTTTTTGAACACGTTATTCATACCTCACTTTCAGGGTTTTTCTTTAGTTTTGCGGGAATCAAGCATGGCACAGAACACATATAAGTCAAATACATTTAAGAAGCCCGAGAAGGAGAAGAAGGGTAAGGCTGCCTCTAAACCAAAACTTGATCTTTCGTTTTTAAAAGATCCGCGCTTTAAACTTGCCATCGGATTCTTTTTAATGATTGCAGGGGTGTATTTATTTCTTGCGCTGTTCTCATTCCTCTTTACATGGAAATCAGATTTTGATGTAGTACATCCGCAGGAGAGTACATCGATCATTGAGTCTGGCAAAGAGATTCGAAACTGGCTTGGATATTATGGCGCGGTCATCTCCGATTATTTTATCAATCGCTGGTTTGGTATATCCGCTTTCTTTATTCCTCCATTCCTTTTTATAGTAGGTTTTAAAATTGTATTCAATAAAGAGCTGCTTCGGATTTTTTCATATTCGATCTTCTCCATTTTTGCCGGAGCGTGGCTTTGTCTGTTGCTCGGCTATATGATCTTCATCAACGAAGGTGTGAGTGAGTGGAGTTTCCTAGGAGGAGGCTTTGGTTTACAGCTGGCGGAGTTAAGTGAAAGTATGTTTGGCTGGGGAACATTCCTCATTTTAATCTTATCACTTTTTGTCTTCATCATTTTCTATTTCAACGTAACGGCTATCCCTCTTTTTATGCCGAAGGATCCGAAGCCTATGGGCAACGATGCAATTTTGGAGGAGGATGACGAGAAGCTCGCTGAAGAACCAGTGGTTTCAGAATATACAGATGAAAAAGATCATTGGCCGGATAAGAAGAAAGAGAAAGTAGCCGAACCTGTTGTGTTGGTGAAACCTCCTGTTGAGCCCGTGAAGCCTGTAAAAGAATTAAAGCTCGAAGTAGAAATAACAGAGCCCGTAAAAGAAGTAAAGCCGGAGCCTGAATTTATTATTGAAGAAACACTTGAGACGGATGAACTCGCGGAGAAGCTGGTAGCAGAACAAGGTGTATATGATCCTACACTTGATCTGGGAAGTTTTAAATTTCCAACGCTTGAGCTACTGAACGAGTATGATACCGGTAAAGCTGGTGTGAGCCAGGAAGAACTCAATCAAAATAAAGACAAGATCGTTGCTACGCTTGTCAACTTTAAGATTGGTATACAAAGCATCAAAGCTACAATCGGTCCCACGGTTACCCTGTACGAAATTGTACCGGATGCCGGTATCAAGATCTCGCGTATTAAAAATCTGGAAGACGATATCGCGTTGAGTTTATCAGCACTGGGTATACGTATCATCGCTCCAATTCCTGGTAAAGGTACTATCGGTATAGAAGTGCCGAACAAGAATCGCGAGATGGTAAGCATCCGTTCGGTGTTTGCCTCAGCGGCATTTTCTAAAACTGATAAGGAACTTCCGGTGGCGATGGGTAAAACTATTTCCAACGAAGTATTGGTGATCGATCTTGCCAAGATGCCTCACTTGCTGGTTGCAGGTGCTACTGGTCAAGGTAAATCTGTAGGGTTAAATGTTATTCTCGCTTCTCTATTATATAAGCGTCACCCGTCACAACTCAAGTTTGTGTTGGTCGATCCTAAAAAAGTGGAGATGTCGCTCTTCAGTAAAATTGAAAGACATTATCTGGCAAAGCTTCCCAATGCCGAAGAGGCTATCATTACCGATACCAAAAAAGTAGTGCATACGCTGAACTCGCTATGTATAGAAATGGAAAACCGGTACGAGATCCTGAAAGATGCCGGTGCACGAAATCTGAAAGAGTACAACGCTAAATTTGTAGCGCGTAAACTTAATCCGAAAGAAGGCCATCGCTTTCTGCCCTATATAGTATTGGTGATTGACGAGTTGGCCGATTTGATGATGACAGCCGGCAAAGAAGTAGAAACTCCGATTGCCCGTCTCGCGCAGCTTGCCCGTGCCATCGGTATACATTTGGTGGTAGCCACGCAGCGTCCTTCGGTTAACGTTATTACCGGTGTGATCAAGGCGAACTTCCCGGCACGTTTGTCTTTCAGAGTTACATCGAAAGTTGACTCGCGTACCATCCTTGATTCAGGAGGTGCTGACCAGCTTGTTGGCCAGGGTGACATGTTGTTGTCTACCGGCTCCGATGTTATCCGGATCCAATGTCCTTTTGTTGATACTCCCGAGATCGAAAGAGTTGTAGAATTTATAGGCTCACAACGTGGATATGATTCAGCCTATATGCTTCCGGAATATGAAGGCGATGATGAAGGTGGTCCTGGCGATGTAGATCTTTCAGACCGCGATGCGCTTTTCGAAGATGCTGCACGATTAATTGTGATGCACCAGCAAGGAAGTACATCCCTGATCCAGCGAAAGCTGAAACTTGGGTATAACCGGGCAGGACGATTGATCGATCAATTGGAAGCTGCCGGTATTGTAGGTTCTTTTGAAGGTAGTAAGGCTCGTGAAGTTTTGATTAAAGACGAGTATAGTTTGGAACAATTATTGACCGCATTGAAAGAAAAACACAATCAATTTTAACTTTGCGGACATTTTTAAGTTATTAAGGAATGAAAAACTCGATTTTAGCCCTCTGCGCGATGATTTTAGCGATCTCTGTATCAGCGCAATACGATCCAAAAGCTCTTCAGTCGCTGGACGCCATGAGCAAAAAATATAAGGCGATACCTGCTTTTGAAGCAAGCATCTCGTATGTACTGACCAACGATGTTGAAAAAGTGAACGAGGAATTTAAAGGCAAGATCACAGTAAAGGGTGATAAATTTCGCTTGGCTCTTCCAGAGCAGGAAGTCATAAACAATGGTTCAACGGTGTGGACCTATCTACCCGAAGCTAAAGAAGTGAACATTGATAATTACGATCCGGGTTCTGAGGATGTTAATCCTTCCAAGATCTACGACATTTATAAAAAGGGATTCAAGTATCTATACCTTCAGGATAAAACCGAAGGTGGCGTGCTCTGCGAAGAGATCGACCTGGTGCCTGAAAAAAAAGATGCTCAGTATTTCAAGATCAAAATGTTCATCAACAAAAAGGATAAAAGCATCCAAAGCTGGACGATGTTTGATAAGGGTGGAAACAAATACAAGTATACCATCAGCAAGTTCAACCCGAATGTGAAAATAGACGATAGCTTCTTCGCGTTCGACTTGAAAAAATACCCGGGCGTTGAGGTAGTAGATTTACGCTAACACGATTTAACAAGATATATAGCAGAGAAGCAGCCGATAGGTTGCTTCTTTTGTTTTAGGCTCGCTACATTTGCGTCACCATTCACAACACGCTTAACGGAATTCCATGAATCGATCACAACTCTTTGAGCAAATCAAAAAAAAGAAGTCGTATCTCTGCGTTGGTCTCGACACCGATCTGCAGAAAATTCCCAAGCATTTGTTGTCGGCAGTCGATCCTGTTTTTGAATTCAACAAACAGATCATCGATGCTACTCATAAATATACCGTTGCCTATAAACCCAATATAGCATTCTATGAAGCGCTTGGCCCGAAAGGATGGGAGAGCCTGCAGAAAACATTAGAATATATACCGAAAGATATTTTTACGATAGCGGATGCCAAGCGCGGTGATATAGGCAACACATCATCGCTCTATGCAAGGGCATTTTTCGAGCAGATGAATTTCGATTCCATTACCGTTGCCCCCTATATGGGAGAAGATTCCGTAAAGCCATTTCTTGAGTTTAAAAACAAATGGGTAATACTGCTGGCCCATACTTCCAATCCCGGAAGCAGCGATTTTCAATTGTTCGAATCGAACGGTAGAAAACTATACGAAGAGGTGATCCGCAAATCACAGCAGTGGTCGACACCGGATCAACTGATGTATGTGGTAGGAGCAACGCAAGCGGAGAAGATGCAAAGCATTCGCGCATTAGCGCCTGATCATTTTTTTCTTGTTCCCGGTATAGGAGCGCAAGGTGGTGATCTTGAAATGGTTTCGAAATTCGGTATGAACGATCACTGTGGCTTGCTGGTAAATTCTGCCCGCGCCATTATCTATGCATCTGCTGAGAAAGATTTCAGTAAACGTGCCAGCGAAGAAGCAGAGAAAGTACAACAGAGTATGGAAATCTATTTGGATACACGATTCGCATAGTTACACGAAAGCGACACATTTATACTAAGCAGATTCTTCCAATTGGGTGATTGACTGCTATAGTGCAAAATTGTAACTCGACATCTCGTTAGCTAAATGTTATACCGATGTCTGAATCTTTTCTTCACTACCTGTGGCAGTTTCAATATTTCAATAAGCAAGATTTACGAACGAGCGATGGCGAACCGGTGAGTATATTTCATGCCGGCTACCGGAATACACATGCGGGTCCTGATTTTCAGGATATACGAATTAAGATTGGTGCTGTGGAATGGAGTGGCAGTGCAGAGATACACATCAATGCTTCCGGCTGGATCGATCATCGGCACGATCACGATGCTGCGTATGACACCGTGGCGCTGCATGTGGTGTGGAACAACGATAAACCTGTAACATGAAAGGACGGTTCTGTTTTACCTACACTGGAATTAAAAAACAGAGTGGAAGATGATCTCTTGCTGGGCTATAAAACACTCGCTAATAGTCCGGAAGAAATTCCATGCGCTACATCTTTTAGTAAAGTCTCTGAGTTGACTATACTTTCTACGCTCGATAGAATGTTAACGGAGCGGCTTGAGCGAAAATCAAAAGATGTTTTTGCATTGTTGAAACGTAATCATAATAATTGGGAAGAGACCTGCTATCAATTGTTGGCAAAGAACTTTGGCTTCAAAATAAATGCTGATCCCTTTTTGCAACTCGCACAAGGCTTGCCTATAAAACCGTGTTGAAGCATGCTGATAAAAGTGAATGTGTGGAGGCGTTGATATTCGGACAAGCCGGTTTTCTGGACGATAAAAAAGTTGATGATGAGTATATCCGCTTATTAAAAAGAGAGTATGCGTTGTTGAGTCATAAATATTCACTAGGCGCCTCGAAATTGAACATGGCACAATGGAAATTTCTTCGTCTTCGTCCTGCTAATTTCCCCACCATTCGGTTAGCGCAGTTTGCAGGACTTTTGCTACAACAAAAGAATATAGTCAGTAAAATATTTGAGGCTGTTACCTATGAAGAATTGAAATTACTTTTCTCCGTAAAGCAATCCGATTACTGGCTTCATCATTATCTGCTCGGGAAAATTTCACGTGAAGAGATAGCGGTGCTCGGTGAGATGAGCATCGACAATATTATTGTAAATACAGTAGCACCGTTGTTAGTTGCTTATGGAAAATTAAAAGACGACTCGTTGTATCTCGAACGGGCCATCATGATGCTCCAGCAGGTTCCATCAGAATTCAATTTCATAACCAGGCGGTGGGCAACCGTTGGGATAAAATCAAAAATGGCTTTTGACTCACAAGGTTTAATTGAATTGTATACTAATTTTTGTTCTAAGCGCAGATGTTTAGATTGCAATATCGGAGCATCATTACTTAAACCGATTCGTAAATGACGATTATAGCAGTCGCCAATGTTTTAGTCTTATTCTCAATCGCTTTTATGCTATGGCGATCTGAAAATTCTTCCATCAGGAAAGCCTTTTGGCCTGCTTTTGTTTTTAAACTGTTGTGTGGTATAGCACTCGGGTTGTTGTATCAATACTATTATACCGTGGGTGATACGTTCAGCTATTACGAAGATGGAGTAAAACTCTCGGCCATGGCGCGTGATAACGTAGGGTCGTATGTTGAGTTTTTATGGAAAGGGAATCGTGAATATTCGATATGGCATGAGTTGAATTTTCAACGGCCACGTGCCCTATATATGAGCAAGGTCACGAGTATATTTTGCCTTC
The DNA here is from genome assembly GCA_902168185.1 of uncultured Bacteroides sp. GTDB lineage: Bacteria > Bacteroidota > Bacteroidia > Cytophagales > Cyclobacteriaceae > Ohtaekwangia. The sequence goes on along the minus strand of CABHOV010000030.1, from coordinate 48,516 downwards.
TTGGCGGTGACAACTATTGGATAGTATCGCTTCACTTGTCGTTCCTGGCTTTTTTATCAGCGTGGTGTCTTGTAAAGCAAATCATTAAGCTTCATACTTCTATTGTAGTGCCCGCAATTTTAGCGTTCCTGTTTTTGCCATCGGCTGTCTTTTGGTGTTCAGGGTTAATTAAGGAGAGTCTCGCGATGGCAGCGCTATATTTTCTGGCTGCTATATTTCTACGTATCTGGAAAAAAGAAAGAGTATTTATCGTGCAGTGGCTCGCTATGCCGTTGGCGTTATGGATTTTGTGGAACCTGAAATATTACTACCTCGCGGTATTACTCCCTGTATCTGCAACCACATTGTTAATGAAGCTCGTAATACTTCCACGCATAACGATGAAGCGTTGGTATATAACGGTATTAACCTGGAGTGTCGTTTTTATAGCACCTTTATATATAGCGAGCCAAGTGCATCCTAATTTTTATCCCGAACGTTTCTTGCATGTCATTGTAGAGAATTATCAGATGCTCTCGAGGCTTTCATCTCCGGAAGATCAAATCGAGTATACCGATTTGCAGCCAGAGGCTTCGAGCATTTTATACCATGCACCCAACGCACTATCATCGGGTTTATTCAGGCCATTTGTATGGGAAGCTCAAACCGCTTCTCAATGGCTTGTGGCGTTGGAGAATTTAGCTTTACTGGTTCTTACTATAGCTGCGCTTACGCGATTTAAAAGAGTGATCCACTCGCAAAATCGATTGCTTGTTTTTACAGCCATCGTATACATTGCACTGCTTTGTATATTCCTGTCATTGTCTACACCAAACTTCGGAACACTCTCGCGCTACAAGGTGGGGTTTCAGTCATTCTTCTTTTTGTTGATTGCGTGCAACAATCCTATTATCGACAGACTAAAACTGTTTATACAAAGATTACACTGATAGTTGTACAGTAGTTACTTGAAATTTACCTTTGCTCATCTTGTTTTAAACTGTCTATGGAAAATCCTGTAATCATTTTTGGAGCGAATCATCTAGGTCGCGCAGCGAAGGAAATTTTTGATGCCAACGGAAATGTGGTGTATTGTTTTTTGGATGACGATAAAAAGCTTCACAATACAGAGATTGACAATGTAACTGTACTCGGCAGTACGGATGACGATGGATTTTTAAAACTCATAGGAAAGAAATGTGAGGCGTTTGTTGCTGAAGATGATAACAAGCTTCGTAAGAACCTTGTTAAGATGCTTCAGGAGGAAAGACATATTCAACCGGTGAATGCGATACATCCATCCTCGATCGTTGCTTCTTCTTCCGATATGGGCCATGGAAATTTTATAGACCAGGGCGTGAAAATCGGTGCGGGAGTAAGTATTGGCAATCATTGTCTTGTTCATGCAGGAGCCATCATCGGCACGGAAGGCAAGCTTGGAGATTTTGTGCAGATCGGTGCCGGAAGTGTTATCAGTGCAGGCTCGGAAATTGAAGATGAAGTTTTTATAGGTTCAGGTGTAACCGTTGTATCGGGAATAACCATTAGCAAAGGCGCGCGGGTGGGAGCAGGTTCAGTAGTGATTGCTCCAGTAAAGGCTGGTGAAACGGTGTTTGGCAATCCGGCTCAGAAAGTGAATAGTTAGTTTGTTGAATAACTTTTGTTAACGGGTGGCGACACTTCTGGCACTATGCCTAAAATTTCAGAAACAGATCTGATCCTGAACAAGGATGGTAGTGTATACCATCTTAATTTATTACCTAAACATTTATCGGATACTATCATCACGGTCGGTGATCCTGGTCGCGTTTATCGCGTAAGCGAACATTTTGATGATATAGAGTTTGAAATGAACAAGCGTGAGTATATCACGCAAGTGGGAACCTATAAGGGTAAGCGCATCACAGTGATAAGCACAGGGATGGGTACTGATAACATCGAGATCTTGCTTACAGAATTAGATGCGCTGGTAAATATAGACCTCAAAACCCGCGAGCTTAAAAGCAAAAAGAAAAAATTAAAAATCATTCGCATTGGCACTTCGGGGGCGTTGCAGGATGATGTACCGTTAGATTCTCATCTCGTAACCGACTATGCTGTCGGCCTCGATAACCTGATGTCGTTCTATAATTTGGAGATGAATGAGTTTGAGGAAGAGATAGCAAACGATCTTTATAAAAAAGCAAAGTTGCCGATTGTGCCCTACGTTATTAAAGGCTCAGAGATGTTGCGTGAACAGTTTGGTGAAGGCATGATTGTCGGCAATACGGTTACTACTCCCGGGTTTTATGCACCACAAGGACGTGCCCTGCGTACCTCTATTAAATATCCTGCTTTACTCGAAGAACTAAATTACTATCACAACAAGAGCAGCGATTTCTGGCTTACCAATTTTGAAATGGAAACGGCCGGCTATTATGGAATGGCTCGTTTACTGGGACATGAAGTTTTAAGTGTAAACGCCATTATAGCAAACCGCGTTAAGAATAAATTCTCCAAAGACCCCAACAAGGTTATAGATGCCTTGATCAAAAAAATACTCGACAGAATTTAGTTTTCTTACCGAGTATATATCCCGACAAGTATATACTTTGGGAAGGTATGGGTTTGTGGTAAATCTTCCTCAAAGCGTATCCTGCAGCACATGCTGAAACCAATCGTTATTGTTAATCGCAAAAACAGAAAAGGTCACTAACCCATGGCCGATTCAGATTACGATTAACAGATAACGGCTAATGCTATAGCTATCGCGTGGCAGTGCTGTCCATGCGCATAATGTGTCTTCCTGCTGTAAGCGGATCATCGTTATAGAAGCCGGATAGAATACGGTGTGCGATCTGTTCAATGATTAATTCATCATCCGTTTTACCCTCCTTACCCTTCCAGAAAATCCGGTTCGGGTGGCGCTTCATATCTTCTACATAGTACTTGGCACGGGTATATTGTTCATCCGTGAAGGTGATGGTGAAGCAGGTTTTTACTCTATGTGTTTCCATAATGTCTGAAAGTTTACAATCAATATGCCAGTTAATTTATGATGAATTTTATCAAAAACACGGGCACCTCAAAAACACACGACCGAAGACGATCGAATTCGTCCGCAGGTGGGACGAAAAATCAGACAGGAAAGGTAAAAGTGGCATGAAACTGAAATCGCCGAGCAGACAAGGACAGCGGTGGGAGTTTAATTATCCTTATTTTCAGGAAGTTACGTCATGTTGACATACCGGGAAATTTCGCGGTGAAATTTGTGTTATTATCTCGAACTGGAAGGACCGGCAACATTAGCCTGATCCTAAAAGATTTAACTTCGCACAAACTATGAGAGATTGTACAATTTTTACCTTATCAAACGGCCTGCGGGTGGTACATCAGCGGGTAACAACTTCGGCCATTGTGCACTGCGGATTGGTGTTAGATATTGGAAGCAGGGATGAATCAATCACCAACCAGGGCATTGCTCACTTCTGGGAGCACATGGCATTTAAGGGGACGCGCAAGAGAAAAACGCTCGATATAATAAGCAGCCTCGATTCTGTAGGAGGTGAGTTGAACGCCTATACAGATAAAGAAAAAATAGCTTTCTATGCTTCTGTTCGCAAAGAGTATTTTGAACGCGCTATAGATCTGCTAAGCGATATAACATTCCATTCTATATTTCCCGAGAAGGAACTTGAAAAAGAGCGCGGTGTGATTCTGGAGGAGATGGCCATGTATCTGGATAGTCCTGATGAATCACTTCAGGATGAATTTGAATCGGTGGTGTTTAAGAATCATCCGATGGGAATGAATATACTCGGACGTGCAGAGACGATCAATACGTTTCAAAAGAAAGACTTCGTTTCATTCTTTAAAGAACACATTAATACAAAGCGGATTGTCTTTTCATGTGTTGGAGATATAGCGCTGGATGATGTAGAACGTCTTGCGAAAAAGTATTTGGAAAACTTCAAGACGCATCAGCTTAATGGTAGACGCAGAAAGTTCTCATCTTATAAACCTGCCTATCAAGTATTAGAGCGAACCGTAAAACAAGCGAAATGTGCTATAGGGAGTGAAGCCTATCCGGTTCACAACGGTAATCGCGTGCCCCTATATTTGCTGGTAAATATATTAGGTGGTCCGGGCATGAACTCAAGATTGAATCTCTCACTTCGCGAGCGGTATGGATTAGTATACTCGGTAGATGCTCACTATATTCCGTACTCAGACACTGGTATGTTTGCTGTTTTCTTCGGAACAGAACCCAAGCAATTGGACAAGTGTATAAATTTGGTGAAGAAAGAGATGAACAGGTTCTGCGACAAACCTCTATCGAAAGCGCAGCTTGCAGCCGCGAAGGAGCAGATCAAAGGACAGCTTGCAATGTCGGAAGAAAATAACCTGAGCCTGATGCTGATGATGGCACGAAGCGTGTTACTCTACAATCGCGTACCGAAGCTCGAAGAGATCTTCAACATGATCGATGCCACAGACGCCTTGAAACTTCAAGATGTAGCGCAGGATATATTTGATGAAAAGAAACTAAGTTTCCTCACTATGATTCCTGAGAGTGAGAAAGCGAAGGCAAATGTGAAGAAGAAAGTATAAAAAGTTAGAGAGTCAGAAAGTGGGGAAGTCAGAAAAGTCGGAAAGACGGTAAAGTCAGGAAGACAGTATAGAATAAAATATAGTAAGTAATAAGACCGAAAGTCGGGAAGACGGTAAAGTCAGAAAGACTTAAAGAATAAAATATAGTAAAATAATTAAGACCGAAAGTCTGGAAGACGGAGGACAGAGAAGGCTCTTTACCTTCCGAACTTTCGGACTTCCCGACTTTCGGTCTTCCGGACTTTTAAGACTTCAGTCTTCCCGACTTTTCCCAAACGAAAACATTATGGATATACTAAACGAATCCATCCAGCAGTATGCGGAGCTACACACATCCCGCGAAAGCGAGCTTTTAAAAAAGATAGATCGTGATACACATGCGAAGGTAATGATGCCACGCATGTTGTCAGGACATTTGCAGGGTAAGGTGTTGTCCATGCTGAGCTATATGATCAAGCCGAAGACCATATTGGAGATCGGCACCTATACCGGTTACTCTGCGTTGTGCCTGGCAGAAGGTTTACAGCAAGATGGTAAATTGATTACGCTGGATATAAATGAAGAACTGGAAGAACGCGTCCGCGGATACTTTGATTCGACAGATCTGGGAAAGAAAATAGAGTATAAAATAGGAGATGCTGCTACGATTATACCGACCTTGAATGAGACATTCGACCTGGTATTTATTGATGCAGATAAAGAGCGCTATAGTCTTTACTTCGATTTGGTGATCAGCAAAGTGAGCGCTGGTGGTTTCATTCTTGCTGATAATGTTTTGTGGAGTGGCAAGGTGCTGGATAAGAAACCAGATAAGGACACGCGTGCCATTCTGGAGTTCAATAAAAAAATACAGGATGATCCGCGGATAGAAAATGTACTTCTGCCGATAAGAGATGGTATTATGTTGATGAGAAAGGTATCTTTGTAAACTTTTACAACCCCTCTTAATAAATTTTTAAAATGATGAGATCAATCTTCGCGCTATTTTTTGCGGTACAGTTTACCGTAGCAGCGCAGACACCTCAGGTTCCGCACAAGATGCAATTTGCGGACATGACGCTTACGATCCGCGATGATGCCCGCAGGGAAATCCAGAAAGATGTAGATGCATTAACAGCATCACCACGTCATCACAACATAAAAGTTGAGCGTGCAAAAACATACTTTCCGATCATCGAGAAAATCTTTGAAGAAGAAAATGTACCGGATGATTTCAAGTATCTCGTACTTCAGGAGAGCGCTTTGATTGCAGATGCTGTCTCAGTGTCCAAAGCTGTTGGCTTCTGGCAGTTCAAAGATTTTACAGCATTGGAGATGGGACTTCGTGTAGATAGAGAGATCGATGAACGCATGAACATCGTATCTTCATCACGAGCTGCTGCCCGCTATATCAAGAAAAACAATGGCTACTTTAACAATTGGTTATTTGCATTGCAAGCATACCAGATGGGAGCAGGAGCCGTATTGCGTAGTGAGAAAGAGAGCAAGAGTGGTGAGAAGAATACAGAGATCACCAGCAAAACATATTGGTACGTTAAGAAGTTTCTTGCACATAAAGTAGCCTTCGAGGAATTAATAAAAGGACAAGGACAAATACAGGTATTGTCCTATCAGAATCAAAGTAAAAAAACATTGTCAGATCTTGCTAAGGAAGTATCAGTTGATGAAACGGAGTTGATAGCCTATAACAAATGGGCGCGCTCTGGTACTATACCAGATGACAGAGTATATGCAGTGATGATTCCTGTAAAAGGAAACGCTTCGGATATAAAATTACCGGAGACAGTAATCGCGAAAGCGGGCGAAGCAAGTGCCAAGAAAGCTGGTGAGTCAACGGTGGCTTCAAATAAAAAAGATGCACGTAAAAAAATCAATGGTATAACGGCTATCGAAGCGAAAGCAGGAGAGAGTGTATCACAACTTGCTGCTCGTTCAGGAGTTGAATTGTCATCATTCTTGAAATGGAATGATCTTTCGATCAGCGAGAATTTACATGAAGGACAATTTTATCTGTTGGGTAAAAAACGTGCACGCGCAGCGACAGCGTATCACACCGTGGCGAATGGTGAAAGCTTGTGGAGTATAAGTCAGCAGTATGGTATACAAATGAAAAAGCTCAAGCACTATAATCGCATCGATTCTGATAATGATATTAAGCCCGGAATGACAATGTGGTTATCGGCACGTAAACCGAAGAACTCAGATAAGACAATAGCGCCAACACAAGTAGTACAAATAGACAACTCTCAAACATTTGCTTGGAGTGTTAATCCATCGGAAACAGAAGCAACCGCTGTTGCAACACCGGTTATTGCCAAGCCTGTAACTGTTACTCCAGAGCCTGTTAACATCGTAAAAACTCAGGAACCGCTGGATTCATCTAAAACCTTACAAGTAAAAGAAGTGGTAATCCCCGTAATGGACACGGTTGTGCAACAAGTGCCCGAAGTTGCAGTAACAACACGGCCCGAGACTCACAAAGTGTTGCCTGGAGAAACGCTTTATGCTATAGCGCGGCAGTATAATTTAGGAGTAATGGATTTAGTGAGCGCTAATAATCTTAATCTTCAGGAAAGTATTAAGCCTGGGCAGGTGTTGAAGCTTTCTGAAAGTCAGCCCGTTGAAAATAATGTTGTAACAGCAGATAAAACTTTAGAAATTGAACATCAGGTTAAGGCTACGGATACACTTTATAGCATAGCACGCCAATATGGTGTAACTATTAAGGAATTGATGGAGTGGAATAACAAGAAAGATTTCACTTTATCGGTGGGTGAGAAACTGAAGGTGAAGCAGAGCAAGTAAGCTTTTTTACTTTTTTTCTTTCTATTTATTACTTCTCATTCGGAATTTATCAACCACGTTCCCAAATATTCTAAAAAAGGATATTTTTGTAGTTCGTGAAATCGGATGTGTGGACTGAATTATTGACTATTGAATGCAAACAGACATTAAAGCTATCGACCTAGTAATGCTTGTAGATGATAATGATACTGATAACTTTATCAGTAAGCGTATCATTGAAATTACGAGGTTCGCCAAACGCGTTGAAGTTAAAGGTTCCGGAAAGGCAGCATTAGACTATCTGCGCGAGAATCAAAATGTTCCTGAAAATCTCCCAAGCCTGATCTTCCTCGACATCAATATGCCGATTGTAGATGGCTTCGTATTCTTATATGAGTTCGAAAAATTCAATGAACTCGTTCGTAACAAATGCAAGGTTATTATTCTTTCAAGCTCGGATAATAAACGCGACATTGATAAAATCGTTAACAATAATCACGTTATCAAATTCATCACCAAACCTCTTACAGAAGTAGCGTTGGATGAAATAAAGCTTAACAACATCTAGTTTTCGTTGTTTGGGTTTTTAAGTTCTAAGTATTTACTTTCGAACTTAACCCATGTGTATGAAGGAAAAGATCACCTCCATTGTTGTTGTTGCTTTAATTTTATTGTCAGGATTCCTTGCGCAGGCTCAGATTATAAAGCCTGATACTCTTACTAATTGGCAAAAGAAGTTTACGTTTGGTTTGAATTTTAATCAAGCCTCTTTCTCTTCTAACTGGAAGGCCGGTGGTATTAATTCTATTGGTTTTAATTCACAACTCAACTACAAGTTTGCATACGAAAAAAACAACTCCAGTTGGGACTCTGAAATTGATCTCCTGTATGGATTTGTTAAGAACTCCGGACAAGGCTTTCGTAAGACGAATGATCGTATATACCTCGATACAAAGTATGGCTATAAGCTAAATAAGAACTGGGACCTCTTTACATCACTCAACTTTCTCTCGCAGTTTACGAAAGGGTATAAATATGAAGATGATGCTTCCGGTACAGAGCAAGAGTTACTCATCTCCGACATCTTAGCACCAGCATTCATTACTTCTGCGTGGGGTGCTGAATTTCATCCTACCGATTACTTCAAAGTACGTCTGTCTCCATTCGCTCCAAGATTAACTATTGTACAGGATCCAAGACGCTTTACACAAACTGTTGGCCCTGAACCGTACGGTGTTGATTCTACAAAGACTACACGTTTTGAATGGCTTGCATTTCAGATGCTCGCTGAATTCGATAAAGACATCTTCACCAATGTAAACCTGAAGTGGCGTTACCTGATGTATGCTAACTACGAAACGCTTGAGTTAAAGACTATAGATCATCGTCTTGATCTTATGCTCAGCTCAAAAGTAAACAGGTTCATCACCGTAAGCCTGGGCGGTATTTTACTATATGATTACGATCAGGATAGTGGCGCACAGGTGAGTCAGTTATTTAATTTTGGATTCTCGTATAGTTTCCAGAATTATGAGGAGAAAAAGTAAATCAGTCAAATGAAAAAGAGAGGCTCGAAAAAATCGAGCCTTTTTTATTTCCGTTCGGCTATAATTATAAATTGCATAACTATAAAGCTGACTTAAGCGTATAGGAGAACGTCTTTAATTACAAAGCTATGTCCGTAGAAAAATTCAGAGAAGCCATTCAGAAATCATATACCACTAATCTTCCATCCATTTATCTGGGAGCAGGTGTATATCAAAATGAAATTATAGCAGAAGCAAAAGTTAGTCTGCCGATGCGTATGATGAATCGTCATGGCTTGGTAACCGGAGCAACAGGTTCCGGTAAAACGCGAACACTTCAGGTGTTGGCTGAACAACTCTCTGCGGCAGGTGTACCTGTATTTATGCCCGACATGAAAGGCGATCTATCAGGTATAGCAAAAGAAGGTGTGGTGAATAGTAAAATAACGGAGCGTGCTCAAGCGTTGGGGGTAAACTATATACCGAATAGTTCTCCTGTTGAAATATACTCTCTGAGTGGAAAGCTGGGTGCACAGATGCGTGCTACCGTTACAGAATTTGGCCCTGCGTTGCTAACGAAAATTTTAGAGTTGAATGATACACAGGCAGGCGTACTAAATATACTCTTCAAGTATGCCGATGATAAAAATCTTCCGATTGTTGATTTCAATGACCTGAAAAAAGTTTTGAACTACCTGACAGAAGGGGCAGGAGCAGCGGAAATAAAAAGTGATTACGGGAAGATCTCATCGGCAACAGCGAGTACAATTCTGAGAAAGATAGTTTCGCTCGAGCAGCAAGGTGTTGATCAGATCTTTGGCGAGACTTCCTTTGATATTGATGACCTCTTTGAGAAAGTAGATGGACGCGGTGTTATTAGTATATTGAATGTATCAGATGTACAATCGCAGCCTGCTATATTCTCTACGTTTATGCTTGCGTTGCTCGCTGAGATTTATCAGCAAATGCCAGAGGCCGGTGATCTGGATAAACCGAAATTGATTTTCTTTTTGGATGAGGCACACTTGTTATTTAAAGATGCTCCCAAAGCTTTCATGGATCAGATCGACCAGGTAATCCGGTTGATTCGTTCGAAAGGTGTTGGGGTTTTCTTCTGTACGCAATTAACACAAGATATACCGGCATCCGTATTGGCACAGTTGGGAAATAGAATTCATCATGTTATTCGCGCGTTCACCCCCAATGATGTAAAGGCTCTGAAGGAAACTATAAAAACATTTCCCAAGTCTGAGTTTTATGAAATGGAACAGCAGTTTACACAGCTCGGAACCGGGCAAGCCTTTATTACAGTATTGAATGAAAAAGGAATTCCTACAGAAACAGTGGTAACACACTTGCTGCCACCGGCTTCTTCCATGGAACCGTTAAGTGAGCAAGAGTATAAAGATGTACTTGATAACTCTGAAGTATATAAAAAGTATAAAGATGCAGTCGATCCACAAAGTGCATTTGAGATACTAGGAGAGCGCATAAAGCAAGCCGAAGAGGAGAGTGAAAAGGAGGAGGTGTCAAAACCACAGCGTGGCACAACATCGCGCAAACAGGAGAAATCTACACTAGAGGAAGTTATGACGTCACCCATCGCGAAGCAGGTAGGAAAAGAACTTGTACGAGGTGTTTTTGGAATGCTCTTCGGGAGCACTCCGCGAAGAAGTTCGCGAAAGCGTGGCGGTATATTTTAAAGAGTAGAGAGCACTACAAAATCAGTGGATGCATCAAATAATTCATAACTTTAATACTATACTAACAAGCGCGAATCATGTGGAATGACGATGATGAGGAAATGGATGATGCTGACTACGATCCGGAAAAAGAAAGGAGACGTGTGGAAGCGTTACCAATTTTTCAGAAGGCGGAAGAAATTTGTGAATTGACAAGACGTATTATCGACTCTATAGATGATGAGGAAATACGAATGATTCACAGTAACGTTATGCTTGAAGATTCCATTGTCATTCCTGAAAAGATTGCCGGTGCAGAAGCGATGAATGATTTCATCATGAAGATGGAGAACGCCACCGTTGTAAAGATCCATGCACGCAGCCTGCAGACACAAACAGCCTCACTTATTTTTGAAGAAGTACTTCCCGAAGAATACCTTCGCTTACTGCGAAAAGAAATTGAGGCCTTTAGATTACTGTTCCGTGAGTGGATTAAGACTTTCCATAAATCTCCCAAAGAAGGCGATGGCTGGGGATTGTTTGTTGAAGACGATGAATAACCGGAAGCTATAACTATAGCGTTACGCAGTAATCCTAGCACTATACTAATGTACTTGTATAGATTTTATTTCAATAGAGTATAACGATATATATTTATCGTACCAGAAACGGGATATCCAATTTTAGTTTTTCCCAACGGATTGAAAGTACACCATTGGAATTTGATAGCGATGTAATGGAATATTGAAGCCGTTCCTGCAGTGCTGCTGTAGTTTGTGGAATGATATCGATTCTTGCTATATCATCTTTAGCGTTGTAATCATCGGCCAGGTGTTGATTCCAGTTTCGGTTTATGATGACCGTCCATTTTTCTTTTCCGGGTATAGTGAATACCGCATATTTACCGGCCGCTATAGTAGTATTGCCAATCACTATATCTTTATTGAATTCCCAGGACGTAGCCGAGTGTGCTCCCGTTACCCATACTTCACCATATGGCACCAGGCCACCCCAGATCATGCGGCCTCTCACAGCAGGTGCATGATAATGCAGCATCAGGTGTGCCGCGCCAACTTGTGCATGTACTTCTCTCGGAATGCTTTTCTTGAGCGTATCCGCAGACGCAGAAGCTGCGCTATGATCATGCTGAGCCGATACTGTGAACGCTATAAAAAGCGTAAACACGCTGATGATTATTTTCTTCATACTATACAAGCTTAATCTCAGGAAATTGAGGAGGCAAAAGTAGGTAATCACAACTTCAAAGGGTTTATGTTTTGATTAAAAATCTTTCCATAAAGTAATATGGGTCTATGGGCTTTAAAATAATATAGCAATACAAAACCTGGATTGGCGCCAAAGTAGATTTTTCGAAGACCGTAAACAGGCATGAGTTTTTTGTATATTACAAAAGGTACGCAGCCTTATTAGTTGTGCCAGCGGAAGCCCGGCCTGTCTGAAGATAATACCAGCGACAGTCTGCCATTTTATGGACATGCCGGCAACCAAGTATACAATCAGAACAGGCTGCTAATATGTCTATGTTCAAAAAACTTGAATTCTGGCTTGTCGGTGATCGGGGTGAGAAATCATTATCGGATTATAGGCGTGCTGTTCTTGCCGGATACAGTGCTCTTATTTCGCTGGCTACTTCGATATATTATATCGTAATCAATTACGTTCGTAGCTACAATCCTTCTGTATTCCTATACTATATTTTTATTGTAGTGTTGCTTATTGCTTTGTGGGTAAATAAAACAGGCAGACACTGGCTGGCAAAGTGTATACTACTGCTCATCATGAATTTTATAGTGTTTGCGTTTTCTTCGCGTGAGCCACCGGTACCTTCGGCATTCCTGTTTTTTATTATCAGCAGTTTAACAACCCTTGTTTTCTTTGATGCAAAGGAAAAAAGGAGTACAGCTATATTTCTGGCATTGTCCGGAAGTCTTTATTTGGTCGCACGCTTCACTGAATTCAGTATCGTTTCAAACCGCCCTATAGATCCGGCATACCTTCAGCGTGCCTATGATAACAACCTGGTTATAGCTTATTTCTTCTCTGTGCTGGCGGTATATTTTCTGGTACGGATCAATCATTCAGTAGAAGCATCGCTGGAGAATCGTGAAAAGCAAATTCTTGAAAAGAATCTTATTCTCACCAAAACCAACGAAGAACTCGATCGGTTTATATATAGTACTTCACACGATCTGCGTGCGCCCCTTAACTCTATTCAAGGACTTATCAATCTTTGCGAACGTTCATCCAGTCCAAACGAGTTGCATACCTATCACACCATGATGCGCGACCGGGTTGAGAAGCTTGAAAATGTATTAGGCAACATCAGCCAATATTCAAAAAATGCCAAACTGGAAATTGAACGAAAGGAAATTAATCTGCGTGAATATGTAGAGAAGGCGCTCTTCGATGTGCGGTACATGGAAGCTGCCGGACGTGTGCGCGTAAAGATTGATATAGAGCCTGACTTGAAAATTGAGACTGACCCTATGCGACTTTCTATTGTTTTAAATAACCTGATCTCGAATGCATTTAAATATAGCGATCAAACCAAAGATGATCCGTATGTTCTCATACAGGCATGGATTGAATCATCGCGTCTGAAGCTGGTTATAGCAGACAACGGGGAAGGGATCGATGAAACGCAGCAGTCCAAAGTATTTTCAATGTTCTATAGGGGAACAACCCGCTCGACAGGTTCTGGACTTGGTCTTTACCTTGTAAAGGAAACGGTAGAAAAACTTGGAGGTACCATTACACTGTCATCGGTTCTTGGACAGGGAACTACATTTACAGTTATACTATAGTCTATATACTTGGCTATCTATCGTGCCAGGTAATGATCGCGTTGTTTTTTGTCAAAATGCTCAATAGCATATCGCAATGCAGTACGCGGCATCGTGCCTGCATATTTATCCAAAAAACTTATCAGTTTCTCTCGATCCTTTTTGCCCGCCTCGCGCAACCAGCCTCCTGTGGCTTTGTGGATCAGATCGTGTTTATCTTTTAACAGCATCTCTGCAATTTTAAATGTATCCGCCACATCACCTTTCCGAATGAAATAATAAGTACTGACGATCGCGGTTCTGCGCTCCCAGACATTTTTAGAGCGAGCGAGCTTGTATAAGATAGCACGTGGTTTATTGAATAAGTAACCACCAACAACATAGGGCGCAGACCTGTCCACGAGGTCCCAGTTATTAATTCTGTCGTGTCGGTTAATATATAGGTTAAACAACTCCTTCATCCTGCTCTCAGGTATATTCTTTTTGCGCGCCTGAAAATCCATGATGCTCACTGCACCAGTACGTACTTCATGAATCGGACTTTCAAGTAACTTCTCAACTTCATCAAGCGGCATTTCCATAAATTCTTTGGCGAGCGTAAAGACCTGTCCCATGCGTACACCTATAAATATATCGCCTTCAGCATACTCACCCTGACCGGATTTAAAATAGCGTTGAATCTTTTCAAGCTCCTCTTCCGAACGATGTTGTTTTAACTTTTCAATAAAGTGTTTCGCTTCAAGGCGAACAGGTATATCTGCTGCAGCAAGGCGAGTGGCAGCTGGTTTTTTCTTACTTGTTTTTAATGGAAGATTTAGTTTGCTGTTTCCCTTTCGGGGAGCTTTTGGTTGCGACTCTTTCCTCATTCTCTTTGATCCTGATTTTTACAATTTTTTGGACAAGTGCTGCTGGTATTGGATTCTCCGGGGTAAAGTGAATGGTCGTTCCAGAAGTCTTATAAGATCGTAATTCTTTTTCAAAGATTTTTAAAATATTTTTATTAACCACGATGAAGGAGCAATGCTTTTCGAATGCGGCAAAGTGAACGAGCGCTCCATTATATTTATAGCTTGGAATCTGATAGCTGATAACTTCCTCTGCTTTCGGTGCTGCCGCTTTGATGGCACTGCGCAATTTTTCCAACAAAATCTGGATAGCTTCCGGCTGCGAATATATATACTCCTCTACGTTTTTTGCGGGCGATGATGTTTCCGTTTTCATATACGTATAGATTTCGTACTCGTAAATTTTTAACTCCCTATGCCTTAGCCGTGTGCATAGGCTTCTTTCAACGTATTTATGTCAAGCTTTACCATTTGATAAATAGCCTTACTTACTCGTTTTGATTTTTCGGATTCGCTGTCTTGTATCAAGTCGTATAGTATGCTGGGAACGATCTGCCAGGATAAACCATATCTGTCTTTTAGCCAACCACACCGCTGCTCTTCTCCTCCTGCTGAAAGCTTTTCCCAATACTCATCTATTTCCTGCTGTGTTTCGCAAGCAATGATAAACGATATGGCCTCTGAGAAAGTAAATTTCGGTCCACCATTTAGAACTAAAAATTCTTGACCTTGAATAGTAAATCTGGCTGTGAGGACAGATCCTTTGGGACCGGGTCCTAAATCTCCATAGCGCGTTATGGAAAGAAATTTTGAATCTTTAAATATTGATAAATAAAAATTCATGGCCTCTTCCGCATTGCTGTAGAACCATAGGCATGGTGTTATTTTTTGCATAACATGTTCTTTTTGATGAAGACAAATATACTTTGATAACCCCGTGACAAGGCGGTGTAGTTGCGACATCCTGGAGGGTATATTGCGCCTTTATTCCGTTGCGGTATAGCGGGTTCGCTATTCTATGCGTGTAGTCTTAAGGCTCTACTGCAGATAGGATTTCCTCTACGATGTCCACCATCTGGCTTTCCGGATTGGTACCCCAATGGCTGCCGGACATTACAATCACCAGGTCAACTTCTGGAATCACGATGATATATTGTCCGCCATATCCCCAGGCGAAAAAAGATGCTACCGTTTTTTCTTTCCAACGAAAGTTGCGTGTCCACCAGAAATACCCATAGCCCAATGTTGATGTCGGGTGAATTTTAGGAGTCGTAGATTCCCTCACCCACTGTGCAGGGACGAGCTGTTGCTGATTCCATCGACCTTCATGTATATATAGCAAGCCGAACTTCAGCATATCACGTGGGCGCAAGTCGATGTCACCGATAGCACCCATAGGTGTTGGTTCTCCTATATAACTGTTTTCTATACCCAGCGGTTTTAATAAACGATCTGTGAGTTCTTGCTTGTTTTCCAGTTTTGTAGCATTGCGAAGCACAGCATTCATGAGCGTATGATTAAGCGAGTTGTAAGCAAATACAGGTGAGGCAGATTTTACGCGCGGTAATGATAACAAGTATATAAACTGATCTTTCTCATTTGCAGCAATCGCCGCACTATTGCGTGCATCCATGTAATCATACTTTTGTTCATCCCAGGGTATACCCGTACTCATCGTAAGCAATTGTTGTAGCGTAATC
Organism: uncultured Bacteroides sp.; assembly: GCA_902168185.1. Lineage (GTDB taxonomy): Bacteria > Bacteroidota > Bacteroidia > Cytophagales > Cyclobacteriaceae > Ohtaekwangia. The sequence goes on along the minus strand of CABHOV010000030.1, from coordinate 32,606 downwards.
TCTTTATTCTGATCGTTGCATGCTAGTTCTTTATACGGTGGTAAGGAGGCACACAGCGTTTCTTGTACACTTTTTATTTCATTTCGCGCAATAGCGATCCCGGTAAGCGCTGACACAATACTTTTTGTAGCAGACTGAATGTTGTATATATAGTTTTGATCGAATCGATAAAAGTATTCTTCCAGCACCAGGCTGTCATGACGGGCAATAAGTATGCTGTGGATGTCTGCATAGCGGCCGCGGATAATACGTTGCATCAGTTTATCAAGCGGAGCTTTTGTAATGTGCTGGCTTGCTAACGAGTTCGTTAAAATGCCATCCGCTACCTGCGCTGGTGCCTTATAACTATATACACTTGTTCGTGGATGCAGTCCGGATAATGTGTCAGCGTTTATAGGGACAAATTCGAGTATATATGCTGAAGTATCTTCTGCGGTCCATTGCCCGGTAATACGGTGGCTCGTACGATCGTAATGACCTTTATATTCCGAGTAGTAATCACCTATCTTGAAATACAACGAATCATTTTTAAAATATATAGTATCGAGAGAAAAACGCCCAGCCTTGAAAGTGGCATTCATCAACACGAATTCTTTGTTGGTTGAGTTGATATATAGGCGATAGGTGATATTGGGGAAGCGTAGCAAGCCAAGGTAATCGCCAGCAGGTAATGTAGGATTACGGGATGCGCAACCGAGTATAAAGAGTGCGAAGAAAATAAAAAGACGATTGGAGTGCTGGATTTTCATGGGCAGATCTTTGCTAATTATAACGCCTCGCGAACACAACGAATATACTAAGGAGTCCAACGAAACCAGCACGTATCGCCTCAAATGATTTTACTCTTCCATCGTATCGTCCTGAGTCGTTAAGCCTTCGTGGTATTTAATGATCTTGTTTAATACATCAATTGTAGTTTCAAGATTCTTCTCACCAACAAGCTCCCTATAAGTTTCCATTAAACTAAATACCTGATTGTTAGCATCCGCGATTAATTGTTTGCCACTCGGCGTCAGGTATAAATATTCAATCCTCTTATCATCTTTACTGGTCTTGCTCATGATCATACCTTTTTCCTCCAGCTCCTTGATCGTGCGACTCACGGATTGTTTCACAACCATAGATTCGCGGGCAATGTCCATGGCGGTACTGCCTTTCGCAGAAATATTACAGATCACGGGCCAATAGGACACCTTCATTTGACCCCATTGCGGCTTAACATGTTTAGGTGACCACAGATCCAGATGTCTTCTTAATACATATATCAACCGTTGCCAATTCCGGTCTTTGTTGTTTTCAAATTCCTTTAGCTGATCATCAATTTTCATATCGCAATTTAGAAAAAATATTTTAGTAAACATTGTTGACTAAAATGGTAAACAATGTTTACTTTTGAGCCTCCAATATAAAAGCCGTGTTTTTTATACAGGAACACCTATTCTCTTATTAACAATCAGAAAATGTTTGAAAGATCAGTATTGAGACTATTTCTCTTCCTGCTGCTGCCCGTGCTGGGCTTTGCGCAGGAGACAAAACGCATGACGCTGCAGGAGGCGCTTTCGCTTGCGCGAAAGCATAGCAGTCAACTCCATGCAGACAGTATACAATATAAGCTTGCAGAAAATCACATCTCTCAAAACCGTACAGATGTATTGCCGCAGATTGTATTGAATGCCAGCTATAGGCGTTTAAGTGATAACATAACTCCGTTTTCTATAAACCTGTCTCCGGATGTTTCCTTTACACTTAATCCCCAAATATTAAACCAGTCCTATAACTCCGTTGTGTTAACACAATTATTATTTAACGGAGGGAAAACAACCTATACCAGGCATGCTTTAAAATATGAAGCAGAAGCTGCCAAGACAGATTATGAAGCGAATGTATTAGCATTGGATCAGCTCGTCACCGACATCTGGTTTAATCTATATAATGCAACGGCATCTGCCAAGATTATAATGGCAAATATAGAGGTGCTTACAAAGAAGCGTGCAGACCAGGATATATTTCGCCAGGAGGGCATTGCGTTAGCAAATGATGTTTTAAAAATCGATTTGTCAATTACCAACCTGCGCTCAAGCCTGGCAGATATAGCAAGCCTGGTGGGAAACCTGAATTACAATTTGTGCTTAAAGACGGGTATTGATCCTGCTACCTCTATTGAAATTCCGGACGACTATCTTCAATCGCTCGTTGCTATAGGTCCGTTGCAAACCTATATAGAAGCAGCGCTGTCAAAAAGACAAGAAGTGCGCAGTCTGAAGTTTCATAGTGACGCTGCCAGCTATAGAATCAAGGCGATGCGTGCAGATTATTTCCCAACCATAAATTTAAACGGATCATATAGTTATGATAATCCCAATCAACGGGTTATTCCAAGCGAAGATAAGTTTATATACTCGGCATATGTAGGTGCAAGTTTAACCTGGAAAATCTCTTCCTTTTATACGAATCCCGTTCGGATGAAAGAAACCCGTATGAGTGCTTTACAAGTCGATCATAGATTTGATCAACAGCTTGAGAATATCAAGATAGAAGTAAATGCAAATTACCTGGAGTATAAAAAGACACTTGATAAAATGTCTCTTGTGCAAACGGAGATACAACAGGCAACTGAGAATTTTAACGTTGAACAAAATAAACTCGATGCACAAACTACCACGCCAACCGATTTCCTGGATGCAAATTTCAAACTTCTCGAAGCGCAATTGAACCTTACTACAGCAAAAGCAAACGCAGAGCTTGCCTATAGGAAGCTAATTAAATCAACCGGTGAAACCGCACAATAATTAACTATACGTAACAAATTCATGAAAACTATATATACACTCGTCCTCGTTTCTCTCTCTTCATTTCTGATGGTAAACTGTTCCAGTGAGGGCACTGATAATGCACAGCTTGAAACAGATATAAGCCCGGTGATTCCGAAGGTTAATGCTTCCGTAGTCGATATTCGTGTTGCCGATAATCAACTCGTAAAGAAAGGCGATACGCTTGTTATACTGGATGACGCCACGTATAAAATTGCCGTTGAACAAGCGGAGATAGGTTTGCTACAGGCAACACAGAATTTAAAAGTAGCCGGTATAAATAAGACGTCCAGTCATGTAGATATATCCAACGCGACAGCAAATTCCAAAGCCGTGTCAGCCAATCTGGCTTCTGCGAATGCAGCCATTGAGTCTGCACAAACACGACTCGCAGTAGCAGTGAAAAATTATGAACGTTACGAACGACTTCTCAAAAATAATTCTGCGACACAACAACAGTTCGACCAGGTAAATGCAGACAAGGTTGAAGCAGAAGCCAGGGTGCAGGCTGCTATAGGACAGCGTGATGCTCTACTAAAACAAATTGATGCAAGTAAATATCAGATTGCAAATACACGCAATCAGCTATCGAGTAATAATGAAAATATATCCTTCGCGGAGCTCGCTGTCAAGCAAGCACAGGCAACCTTGGATGCCGCGAACCTGCAACTGTCCTATTGTACCGTTGTATCGCCAGCAGATGGAATCGTATCAAAGAAGAATGTACAGGTAGGGCAAGTTGTTTCGATTGGACAAGCGCTTATGGCTATTGCCAACAATAAAAAGATTTGGGTTGTCGCTAATTTTAAAGAAACGCAATTGGAAAATATTAGACCGGGACAAGATGTTGAAGTGGAAGTGGATGCCTATCCGGATACGACTTTTACGGGAAAAGTAGAATCACTTTCGCAGGCTACGGGTGCAAGGTTTTCTTTTTTACCAGCCGACAATGCTACCGGTAATTTTGTGAAGGTTACACAACGTGTGCCTATAAAGATCACCATGTCTGAAAATAAAAGCACACGATATCCACTGCGCGCAGGGATGAGTGTATATGTAAATGTGTCTACCAAAGAATGAGTGCTATAGCGATCGACCAGCCTACTTATGAAGTGGGCGCGCGAAAATGGCTGATCACTATTACCGTGATCACTTGTGCCATCATGGAATTGATTGATACCTCTATAGTAAATGTAGCCACGCGTCAGATTGCCGGAAACCTGGGCGCTACCGTAGAGGAAACTGCCTGGGTAATTACAGCCTATGCGATCTCGAATATTATTATTATACCCTTAACGGGATTTCTCGGTGATATATTTGGCCGCAAGAATTACTTCACGGCCTCTGTCTTATTATTTACGATTGCCTCGTTCATGTGCGGGTTCTCAGGATCTATATGGATGTTGATCGCATGGCGTTTTGTTCAGGGTATAGGAGGTGGAGCTTTACTGGCAACTGCACAAACGGTGTTGGTAGAAACATTTCCTCCCGAGGAACTAAACAAGGCCAATGGTATATTTGGAGCGGGCATTGTAATGGGACCTACATTAGGGCCAGTCTTGGGTGGATACCTCACCGATAATTATTCATGGCACTGGATCTTCTATGTTAATATACCGATCGGCATTGCTGCCGCTATACTTTCCTGGAAATATATTAAGGGAACAAAAACTGAAATGAAAGGCAAGATCGATTACTGGGGCATTCTCGCACTGGTAGTAGGTATTGGCAGTTTGCAAATGGTATTGGAAGAAGGTGAAAGAAAAGATTGGTTCTCGAGCTTGTTCATTATCACCTTTTCTATTCTGGCTATAGGAGGAATTTGCTTATTCATATTGCGTGAACTGAAAGCTAGAAACCCGGTGGTGGATCTGCGCGTGTTGCGGTTTAGAAATGTGGCAGTAGGCTCTGCGTTGCGGTTTGCTTTTGGCTTGAGTATATATTGCTCTATATTTCTATACCCTGTTTTTGTTCAGGGATTTCTCGGATGGAACGCGACCCGAACGGGATTGCTCATTCTGCCATCAGCTTTTTTAACCGGCATGCTCATGGGCGTTAACGGTGCTCTTATTAAAAAAGGTATAAGCCCTAAAGCCCTGCTCATTTTTGGTTTTGCCATGGTGATTGCCTACGAATACATCACCTATATGTTGGCAACTCCGGCAGCCGGAGAGTGGGATTTCTTTTGGCCGCAGCTTGTACGAGGTTTGGGATTTGGATTCATCTTCGTTCCGGCAGCTAGCCTTACGCTGGCAGGTCTGAAAGGAAAAGATATAGGGCAGGCTTCGGGTCTTTCCAACATGCTTCAATTATTAGGTGGATCAGTAGGCCTGGCGTTGATCAACACGTACGTTGCCCGAAGAATTGTAGCACACCGGGTTGACCTGATGGGTAACCTATCTATATATAATCCGGAATCGAATGAGCGATTGCAAATGCTCACTACACAGTTAATAGAGCAAGGCAACTCAAGTCAACAAGCGCAGCAAATGGCTATGAGTATTATGGAGCGCTCTTTATCCACACAATCTTCTATTATAGCGTACGGTGAAGGTTTCATGATGATCGGAGTAATCTGTGCCGTGATCTTGCCATTGGTATTTATGGCACGGATTAAAAAGGGCGAAGCACTGGAGGTCGGCTCTGCACATTAAATATATATAGTATTGAAATTCTTTATTTCAATATAAGACATGGCGCTATAGCGACTCGAAGAAAAGGGGTGATGTATCGGTACGTTGCTATAGCGCTTAATTTTTTAAGGAGTATAAGATCGTTAGCGGTTATTCCGTCAAGCATTTTTTCAAGCACTGAATATTTTTTAAGAAGATCACTTCTTCTGCTGTAGAATTCGTCAGGTGCCTAAAGCAGTTTCAAAAGGATAAATGACTTTGGTATTGTCCATGTCAACGTTCGGGTTACCGGTAATCAGTTTCTCAACTTCTATGATCGCTGCACACAAAAGCATGCGCTAAATGTACTCATGTATTGATAAACGTGGATGTGTAATATTTGGATAAATAGTTGATCAGATACTCTTTCGGGTAAGATGTATAATACGTGTGTAGCACAACCTGTGATAAAAGCATCGTAAATCCAGGATTGTTTTTGCGTGTTGTTTTGGCTATCTTGTTTAACTGCTGAAGAAATTTATCTCAACTGCTTTCTTTTAGTACGCGGACTTATCGTAATGTACTGCTGTCTTAATGAACATTGATTTCAGATTTCAGAGATAGAATCATAGATTTATAGTACGTCAAAGGATGCTACATGCGAACCCAGGAATTAAGGAAACCGGTCTTTATTGGTATAGGCATGTTTCTCGTTTTGGCGATCCTGACGCAGTTACTATCATATTTCTGGTATCAATCAGCCCGCCATGAAGAGATGAGCCGGCTCCTGAGCCGAGCTAACGGAAAAAAGGAGAGGCTTCACGTAACATTAAGCAATAGTCTTTCCTGTACGCAGACGCTGGCTTTTATAATCGAAGAATATGGAGTTCCCAATGACTTCGATAGTCTGGCCGAAAAATTAATAAAGATCAATCCACTCGTAGACGCTATTGAGTTGCTTCGCGGTGGAGTAATTACAAATGTATTTCCGATAGACGGGAATGAGGCTGCTATTGGTTATGATATATTAAGCGATACCATTCGGCATAGCGGTGCAGTAAAAGCAATTCGCACGCATAGTTTTTTCTTCGCAGGCCCGGTAAGGCTAAAGCAAGGAGGCATCGCTGTGATTGGCCGACAGCCTATATTTGTAGACGGTAAGTTCTGGGGTTTTTCCGCAGTGCTTATTCGGTTGTCTAATTTTTTGAATACTACGGATATTAGTCCAAGTCGCGATCGCGATTTTATATACCAACTCGCACGAGTACATTCAACGGATGGCAGCGAAGAATTTTTTATACCTTTTGAGGACACGTTTAATAAAGAAGATTTTGTGGCAGTAGAAATTCCCAATACCGAGTGGCGATTGTATGTGGGGTTAGCAAATAGAAGTGAAGCCATATTTCACGCCACGATCTTATCTGTATTTGGTTTTACGCTCGCATGTATAGTAGGACTGTTCGCGTGGTATATAGCAGCACAGCCGGAAAGACTAAGCAGACTTGTGGATGAACGAACCCGGCAGCTGACCATGGAGAAAAACCTTTCCGATGCAATCATCAATAGTCTTCCCGGTATCTTTTATCTATACGACAAGGATCGGAGATTCTTACGTTGGAACAAGAGTTTTGAAATTGTATCGGGCTATTCCGCTGCCGAGATCAGCAAAATGCATCCACTTGATTTTTTTCAGGGTGACGATAAAAAACTTCTTAAAGAACGCATTGATTCTGTTTTTGAAAAAGGAAAAGCAGATGTAGAGGCGCAATTCTACACCAAGAGAAAAGAGAAGATCACATATTACTTCAATGGTAATGTCGCGTATTTTGAAAACGATATTTACCTGATCGGGATGGGAATTGACATTACGAAGCGTGTAAATGCAGAACGGGATATCAGAAATTTAAATACCCGATTACAGTCTACTATAGATCGGCTGCAGATGCGCAACAATGACCTCCAGCAATTTTCGTATGTTGTGTCGCATAACTTGCGCGATCCAATTGCAAAAATTATGGGGTTAGCCAGTATCTTTAATGCTGACCCCAGTGAGAACCAAATGATCGTAGATAGAATCGCAGATGCCGCCAGAAATCTTGACGAGGTTGTAAGAGACATCAGTGATATAGTATCTGCCCGTAATGTTGATAAAAAACAGGAGTATATTTCTTTCGATCATGAATTGCAATTGATACTGCAGGCATTGGAAGATGATGTAAAACAAAGTAATGTTGAACTGATTGTGGATTTTAACGAAGCACAAGGAATGATCAGTGTAAGGAGCTATATTCACAGTGTGCTGTATAATCTGGTCTCTAACGCGTTCAAATACAGGAGGCATGATATTCCATTTAAGCTTCATATATATACCCGTAAATATGAAAATGGTATTTATTTGGCTGTGGCCGATAATGGTATAGGTATAGATTTGGTAAAGAACGGAGAGAAAATTTTCGGGCTGTATAAACGTTTCACGTCAAGTGCTATTCCCGGAAAAGGTATTGGATTGTGCATGGTGAAGAATCAGGTAGAATCGCTTGGAGGAAGGGTAGAGGTCGCAAGTCGGCTAAATGAAGGAAGTACATTCACAGTATATTTACCTGTCGACAATGAAAGGAGTGCCATTGATTAATCACATCTTCTTAATAGATGATGACGCTATTATTAATATGATCAACAAGAAAATCATTGCTTTGACTTTTCCGTCTCTGAAGGTGAGCTCCTACATGCATGCAGGGGTAGCGTTGGATCGATTAAAGCAGTGGGCAGAGTCTGAACCATCGCAGCTTCCTGATTTTATATTCCTGGATATAAATATGCCGGAGTTGGATGGTTGGGAGTTTCTGGACGAATTCATGAAATTACCTGCTGCGGTGCAGGAAAAGGTTCAGGTGATAATGTTGACCTCGTCTATTGATATCAGCGATATAGCTAAATCACGAACGTACAAGCCCGTGATTGATTTTCTTTCAAAGCCTCTGAATGCAGATCGTCTGAATACGCTCATGGTCAGTCATCGGAAGATGTGAGTATAGCCTTCGGTCCAATATTTTTAGGTTGTATCGTGATCTAATCTTCTATATATACTTCTTACTCTCCCCTCAAACTCTTCACGGGATTATTTACAGCCGCTTTCAATGCCTGAAAACTTACGGTTAATAACGCGATGACCAACGCAGCTACACCTGCAAGCAATATAACCCAAATATTTATTTCAATACGATATCCAAAGTTTTGCAGCCATTGATTCATAGTATACCACGAAAGCGGAGCGGCCACAACAATAGCAATCAGCACCAGGATTAAAAATTCTTTCGACTGCAGAAATACGATTTGCTTTACACTCGAACCTAAAACTTTTCGGATACCAATCTCTTTTGTCCTTTGTTCTGCTGAATACGTACTCAGCCCATATAACCCAAGACTTGCAATCAATACAGCGATGACCATAAACACCATGAAGATTTGCTCCGTAGTTTGCTCTGCTTTATAGAGACTGTTGAAGCGTTCATCCAAAAAGTAATAATTGAATGGAACGTCCACGTTAAAGGCTTTCCATTGTTGGCTAAGGTCACGAATGAAACTTGTTAATTCGGCAGTCTTAACCTTTACCAATGTAGCCTGCGAGAAACCACGATATACAATCACCAGCGGAGCGATCTTGTCTTTTGCAGATGTATAATGAAAGTCTTTCACTACACCAATCACCTGGTATTGAACCTGCGCAGATCGTACAATCGTACTGCCAATGACATTGTCTTTATTCCAGCCGAGATCACGCATAGCAGTCTCATTTATGACAACATTAGTCCCAAGAGAATCGCTTGGAAATTCAGTGGAGAAATTTCTCCCGACCAAAATCTCAAGGCCCAGCGTTGGTATATAGTCATAGTCCATTGTAAAGATATGTGTATGAATATTGGACGCTATACTTTCTTTAGCAGCAATTTCAGTCCCGCCAAAAGAGGATGGGTTCCCAATGGGAATAGTCGCGTTACTGGTGTTTACTACACGGTGATCTTGTTTCAGTTTTTCCTTAAACACGATCTGATTTTTTTGTAGAGCACCGGCATTTTCAATAACCAGTATCTGCTCTTTATCGTATCCTATCTTAATGTTTTGCATAAAGTGCAATTGTTGATAGGCGATAATGGTAGCAATGATCAACGCTGTAGATATAGTGAATTGAAAAACTACCAGCGTGCTTCGAAGGCCGCCACGTCTGGGTCCTCCGGTCGAGCTACTCTTCAATACGCGCAGTGTCGGGAATGATGAAAGAAAAACGGCAGGGTATATACCGGCCATAATTCCAACGATAACCCCTAATGCAAGTATGATTGTAAAGATCTGTGGCGACAGGAAGAACGTAAGGTCTATATGCTTTCCGGTAAGCTGATTAAATATAGGAAGCAAGGCGAATACAAAGAGCAGCGCGAATGTCAGCGCGATCATAGCAAGGATCATGGACTCGACAAGAAACTGCACCACTAATTGATTCTGGTATGAGCCCAATACTTTACGCATACCAATTTCTTTCGATCGTTTTGCAGAACTCGCGGTAGAAAGATTCATGAAGTTGACACAGGCGAGTAATAATATAAATATAGCAAGACCCCCGAATATATATACATTGTTGATATCTCCGTTGGGTTCCATTTCATATTTTGTGTGCGAGTATAAATGAATTTGAGAGATGGGCATCAAGTAAAACTTCCAGGAGTTTACAGACTTTTGCGCTTCAGCAAAACTTATTCCCATATCTTCCTGTACTTCGGGAACTACATACTTTTCAACCAGTGACGGAAATTTAGCTTCCAGCCGCGCTGCATCAGCGTGCTCATTCAATAGAAGGTAACTATAATAACCAACGTTGCTCCAGGTTTGTCTTCTCGTAGTAGATGGACCGGTAGTAAGACTGATAAATGCGTTTGAATGAAAATGCGAGTGCTCTGGGATTTTGTCAAATATACCCGTAACCTTTAGCAGGCCATTTCTGTTGAACGTTAACATTTCTCCCATTGGAGACTTGTCACCAAAATACTTTCTCGCGAAAGCCTTAGAGATCACAATGCTATTAGGTTCTGTTAGAGCATTGTCTACATTACCTTCCAGAAGTGGAATAGAAAACATTTTCAGAATATTCGAATCAGCAAGTACAAGAGCCTCTTCTTTAATGCTGGTGCCTTCATACTTGATATAGTCTGTAAGGAGCCCGGTCATGCGAGCGCTTTCTATAATTTCCGGAAATGTGCTTTTCATACCCGCAGCAACAGCGACATCTACATGTGGATAATCATCAACGCCACCATTCTGCTGAAACCGTAAGCCTACACGATAGATATTCTTATACTGGGCAGCATATTTATCGTAACTCAACTCATCATATACAAATGACGCAATGAGAAGAAATGAAGTCAATCCAATGGCAAGTCCGAATATATTGATCAGCGAGAATGCTTTTTTATGCATGAGATTGCGCCATCCGGTTTTGAAGTAATTTTTCAACATAGAAATGGTGATGATGTTTGAATAATAGTTTTTACTGCGCCTCCGTATATTCTTCAAACGGAAGAAGCGAAGTACATTCCAGATGAAATATAGTTTAGCTTTCAGCTTGTTCTGTTTAGCGATTCTATAGAAAAGTTCATAAGCATCCCCTTGTATCTCCTCCAGTAATTCCGGATGGCAATACCACTTGAGAAATCGGTCAGCCCATTTAGGTGGATGCTCTTTCATTTATACCAGTCTGAATTGAAGTGCCAGTGGCGGTATGCGATTGAAAAGCTGATTACGAAGTTCATTTGTTTCCTCTAGCGAGCGCTTGCCGGCAGCCGTAAGAACGAAAATTCTTTTTCTTCGTCCACCACGTTCTTCAGTAGGAGAGCTCATTTTAGATTTCAATAATCCTTTTTCCTCCAGACGTGTGAGCACTGCATGTATAGCACTGATGTTGGCACTACGCCCAGCCTGCTTTTCGAGTTCATCCATCACGGCTACACCATAAGCTTCAGGATACAGAATGCCTACCATTAATAGCACGAGTTCTTCCAGTTCTCCGATATGACTTCCTTTCATATTATAAATTCTACAAACGTGAAAGTAATAGATATGTTTCATATTTGTAGGGTTAATCAGTACTAAATTGATGCAGGGAATTCACGAGCTCGTATATCGCCTACATATATATCATTGGGAATGTTTCCAAAAGTGGGGAAGTATCCAGCCCTTTCGGGGTGTTGACGGAAGAAGGTGTCCAATAAAATTTAGGGCTTTTATTTTTTCCGTAAACGTTACAATCGTTTTGCTCACCAAAAATGATACCCCGGGAAACGTTTACGGTGCTGTAGATTTTTGTGCCGTCTGAATAAATATTTTTTCATCTGATTCTTTTTTGTATAAATTTAAAGTCAGTGTTATATAAATGAACTACACGTTAACAACCGATGAGCAACTCATCATCCTCATGAAACAAGAGGAAGACGAGCTTGCTTTTCGCGAAGTATATAGACGATACTGGCGTGAAGTGTTCATGGTTGCCTATCGAAAAATAAAGAGCCGTGAAGTCGCAGAAGAGCTTACACAAAATCTGTTTCTAAACCTTTGGGAGAAAAGAAAAGAGAGCGCGATTCTCAATCTGCAGCCGTGGCTCTTTGGCGCCATAAAATATAGCATTATCAATTACTATAAATCGCAGATCGTACACGAGAAGTATATAAAGCACCTGCACGTTACTGCGCAGGTATCTGTTTCGTCTACCGAGCAGATGACGATGCAGGCTGATCTGTCGGATGCCATTGACAAAGGCGTCTCCCTGCTTCCTCAAAAAACACAACAGGTATTCAAGCTCAGTCGCTTTGAAAATCGCTCTGTAAAAGAGATTTCACGTGATCTGAATATATCCGAGAAAGCGGTTGAATATCACATTACACAATCCTTGAAGTGGATGAAGGTTTATCTGAAAGATTACCTGATCACAATGATCCTCACTACACAGTTTCTTTCCCTATAGAGACTTCTCTTAACAGTGTTCACACTTTCTATTCGGGCACATTTCTTCCACTTGTTAAAAAAATGTTAATTTTTTTGATTGCCTCATTAGGGGTTGATGTCCGCTTCTTTACATATAGGGTACACCAACTTAAACCGTTGCATGAGTAAAGAAGCGTTTTATCGTTTGCTGGAGCGCTACCAGCAGGGTACCTGTACCGAAGAAGAAAAGCGTATAGTAGAACAATGGTATGGCATTCTGGATGATCATGAATTGCCTGCCATCACGGAAGGCGAATTATCAGCGATCGATGCGCGGCAATGGGCTGCTATCGAAGAGCAGGTACGTCAACGTAAAGAAGTACAACAAAGAAAATCGCGCAGGCTGTGGACAGCATTGGCATGTGCTGCATCATTTATAGGTATAGCGGTGATAGCGGGGTATATCATTACACTGCCGTCTGAAGCTCCATCTTTCTTAACCGAACAAACTCCATCCATTGTCCGAAAGGAAAATACCGGCACAACGCCGCTTACAATGGTATTGCCGGATAGCAGTACCGTTGTATTGCAACCTCAGGCAACCCTTACATATCCTGCTCAGTTTGCCATCGGTACACGTGAAGTTGTGTTAATAGGAGAAGCCTTTTTTGAGGTAACAAAAGATAAGACACGACCTTTTCTGGTTTTCAGCAATAACCTTGTAACACGTGTAGTGGGAACAAGCTTTATAATAAAATCAGGTGCTGGTAATGAAAGTGAAGTATCAGTGCTAACCGGAAAAGTAATTGTAACGCAGAACAAAGATCGCAAGCCATTAATCTCCGGTATGTTTTCCGGATCACAATCTGTGACATTAACACCCAACCACCGCGCTATATATCAGCTTGAGACGGGTAACCTTCGGGTAGCGCTTGTACAAAATCCAGTGGTAGTAAAATTTGAAGAAGCAACAGCCGAGCGCTATACCCTCAATTTTAAGGAAGCATCTATGGCAGATGTACTTCAGACTATAGAATATACCTATGCCATTAAAATACAAATGGAAAATGCGGCAACTGCAGCGACCTGCAAATTTACGGGAGACTTGAAAGGCCAAGACCTTTACGGAATGCTGGAGTTAGTCTGTCGCTCGGTTGGAGCAAATTATACTATACAAGATACCACTATTGCAATCTCTGGCGGAGATTGTATACCCTGACTGTGACCACCTAGATCCTAAACCCCATATACTATGCAGAAGAATTTTTACCACGATACTTGATTTAAAAGTGAAAGCTGATGATGTAAGAGCGTTGCCAGCTTCGCCTACCATACGGTAGTGTTTTGTTTCCAGAAATAGGAGTTCTCAATACAAAACTTTTAAAGGTATGAAAAAACAGCGACTTGTTGTTTCACTGAAAACAGCAATGCGGACCCTTATTGTGCAGCCGGTAACAACCGTCTTGATACTATATATATCATGTGTAAACCCGGTGGCAGCCCAGATACTCGATCAGCGAATTTCGGTTTCAACAGATGAGACAGAGATCCGGGAGATTCTTGATATCATTCATGAAAAGGCTGGTATTAAATTCGTATATAGTTCTACCGCCGTGCCAGTCGAGCAGAAAGCATCTCTGCATGTAGAAAATGAAACCGTTGAAAACATACTGGAAGATTTATTTCGTCAGGCTGAAATCAAATTCAAAGAGATTAGCGGACAAATCTTACTATACGATAACAGCAAGGAAGAAAAAGCAAAAGAGAAGCCGGCTCCTTCGGGTGGCAATGCCGAGCGTTGGGTAGCCTTCACGTTGCAAGGTAAAGTTACTGATCAGCGTGGTGAAGGTATGCCCGGTGTAAATATCTTGCTCAAGGGTACAACCATTGGTACAACCTCTGATCGGGATGGTGCTTTTGTGCTGTCGTTACCGGATGAACACAAAGAGGGATCTCTTATATTTTCATTTGTAGGATATCAGCCGCAGGAAGTTCCGATCAGTAGCAAGACCGATATACAAGTGAAGCTACTCGAAGATGTTACCGCACTTGGAGAAGTTGTGGTTAACGGTTATCAGGAAATACGTAAGGAGAGTTTTACCGGTACAGCCATCACGGTAAGCGGTGAAGACTTGAAGAAAGTAAATCCCATGAACCTCTTCAAAAGTATACAGGCATACGATCCTTCTTTCCGCGTAGAGGTAGACAATCAATTTGGTTCGGACCCGAATAAGTTACCCGATATAACGGTGCGAGGTGAAACAGGTTTGCCTTCTACAGGAGCTGCAACGAATGACAACCTGGTAAGCCGCAGAAATCTGAATAATCCGAACAACCCTACCTTTATACTCAATGGTTTTGAAGTAGGTATTCAGAATATATATGACCTCGATATTAATCGTGTCGCCTCCATTACCATTTTAAAAGATGCCGCAGCCACCGCTATATATGGATCGCGTGCAGCAAACGGTGTGGTAATTATTACACTGAAGAAACCGGAAGAAGGTAAACTGCAATTCTCATTTAACTACGAGTTAACCACCAACAATCCGGATCTCTCGGTATATGATGTACTCAACGCTGAACAGAAACTGGATTATGAATTGTTGGCTGGTGTATACGATGCAACCCGAGACTATAACAATACCTATACTCAGGATCAACACGACCAACGCTATTACGACCGTAAAAAAAGTGTAGTCAGTGGTGTAAATTCATATTGGTTGTCAGAACCTGTTGAGACTTCTATAGGACACAATGCTTCGGTGGGTGTAGAAGGAGGATCGGATGTATTGCTCTATAATGTTACGGCACGTTATCAAACTATGAAAGGTGTTATGATAGGATCAGAAAGAGAACGTGCTGGTCTTGATGTAACACTGGGCTATCACCTTCGTAAGTTTCATTTTAACAATACACTTTCTATCGCGCAGGTAAATGCACAGGAGTCACGCTATGGAAGTTTTTCAGACTTCGTGCGCATGAATCCATACTATGCGAAACGCGATGCGAATGGTAACATCAGTCAGGAGATTGATCAATGGCAGAAGCGTGAGACAGAACCGGGCGAAGAAGGGAACAGCAAGGTCGTTTCGGAGATTGTGCTCAACCCGTCATACAATGCTACACTCAACAGCTTTAACAAGAGCGCTTATACACAGATCATCAACTCATTTTCAGTTTCATGGAATATACTGAACGGACTTGACCTGCGCGGACAGCTCAGTCTTAACAAAACGCTGAATAGTGAAGATATGTTCAGCTCGCCGTTCAGCAATCAATACTATACCTGGACCAGTGGTGACGACTTGAAGAAGCGTGGAGAGTATCAGTATAAAACCAACAACGAGTTGACCTACGATGGTAACATGGTGCTGTCGCTTCATAAAACATTGCGTAAACATTTTGTGAATGCTTCACTCGGTACAAACATTCGCGATTACTCTTCTGATTTCAAGGGCTTTCGCGCGATCGGTTTTGCAAATGATCGCTTTGATAATGTAGGATTTGCCAATGCCTATAAAGATGATGATCATCCTGCAGGTTGGTATTCACAGGAAAAATTACTCGGCTTCTTCTTTAGCGGTAATTACTCTATGGCAGATAAATATCTTGCAGATATATCGGTACGACTTGATGGTTCGTCAAAGTTCGGATCCGATAATAAATACGCACCGTTCTGGTCAGTAGGTATAGGATGGAATTTACATAAGGAAAAATTTCTGGCTGGATCAAAAGTAATTAACCAGCTAAAGATCCGCGCCAGTACAGGACTTACCGGTGAAGTATCATTTGATTCATACCTCGCCAGTACAACGTATGAATATTACCAGGACTGGTATTCCAGTGGTGTAGGGGCTGTTGTGAAAGCGTATGGTAACGAAGATCTGCGCTGGCAGCGCACACAAAACTATGATATAGGTATAGAGACAAACTTATTTCAGAACCGTGTATACTTCTCACCAAGGTACTACTACCGGTTAACAGACGACCTGGTGGCCGATATCGTTGTGCCACCTTCACTCGGCTTTGTGTCCTATAAATCGAACCTCGGACAAATGGAGAATCGCGGTTTTGAATTTAACATGCGCGCCAATATACTTCGTGGTAAAAAATGGTTCGTAGATATTTTTGCGAACGGATCCCGTAACATTAATACGATTAAAAAAATATCCGAGTCGCTGAAGAAGTATAATGATGAGATTGATAAACAGCAGGAGGAAGGCGACAATAAATCTGTGCCGTTACTTCGTTACCGTGAAGGTGAATCGTTGAGTACCATTTATGCTGTACAATCGTTGGGCATCGATCCTGAAAATGGTAAAGAGATCTTCCAGCGAAAAGATGGGACACTTACCTATGGCTATAACGTTCGCGACATTGTGCCAGTAGGAAGCACCGCGCCTGACCTCGAGGGAAATTTCGGAGCAGATATAGGCTATGGTAATTTTATCATCAGCTTTTACTTCTATACTAAATTCGGTGGCGATTTGTTCAATCAAACGTTGATTGACCGCGTAGAGAACGCAGACCCGCATTACAATGTTGATATACGAGTGCTCAATGATCGCTGGAGACAACCCGGTGACCACGCGATGTATAAAGATATTACGGACTGGGAGAAGACGCGCGCATCATCACGTTTTGTACAACAGGAAAATACAGTAGAACTGCGATCGGTCAACCTCTCGTATGAAGTGCCGGGTGCTATAACAAACAAATGGCACATGCGGACATTACGCTTTTCACTCACTGCAAATGATGTGTGGCGTAAGTCAAGTATAAAGATGGAACGCGGTATAGATTACCCGTTTGCACGGACCGTAACTTTTGCCATTCAATCACGATTCTGATTTACCATGATGAAGAAAATTATACTATGGATAGTAGTGGCTGTAATGATAACATCTTGCGCGGATTACCTCGATGTGCAGCCCCAGTCACAGGTGGATAGAGATGTACTTTTCAGTACACAGGAAGGTTTTATGGAAGCGCTCATTGGTATATATGTGCGCGGTACACAAAACGATAGCTATGGAAATGAAGTGACATTCGGTTTCCTGGATGTACTTGCGCAGAATTATGATGCTGTCGATTACAATGACACGTATGATCCAGCGAAGTATCAATATGAACAGACTATGAATTTTAACTATGGTGACCAGTACTTTATAAACCGCAAGGATGGAACGTGGCTGGCGCTATACAATGCCATTGCCAATTGCAACCTGTTGCTGGAGAATATAGATGAAAAGAAGAGCCTGTTTCATTATGAAAGTGATTACAAGTTGATAAAGGGTGAAGCACTGGCATTGCGGGCTTATTTACACTTTGATATATACCGCATGTTTGCTCCTGCATATAGCGTGGATCCGGAAGCAAAAGTTATTCCGTATGTAACAACCTATAGCAATGCGGTAACGGTTCAATCCTCAGGTACCGAAGTGTTGAACAAAGCTATTGCCGATCTGCTGGCTGCAAAAGAACTAATGCGTGATGTGGATCCTATCTATACTGAAAGCTATATCGTTGGTTATCCGGGTGATAATACAGATACTGAAGAAGAAGGACGAATTTTTCTGCATAATCGCAGGCATCGTATGAATTATTATGCCGTGTGCGGAACGCTTGCACGGGTATATCTTGCGAAGAATGATAAACCCAAAGCACTCGAACAGGCTTTGGAAGTTATTAACTCCAATAAATTTCCCTGGACGAAGAAGGAAGATTTTAATGCAGACCGGGAAGAAGATAAAGATCGCATAATGTACAAAGAGCTGTTGTTCGCGTGGGATATAGCTAAACGTAAAGACGATCTGAAGGATCGCTTCCGTGAGGATAGAACCCGGCTGAACTGCACAGTATCGGAAGGCGGAGCGATCTTCGAAACCGGAAGTGTAGGCAGTGTTGATTACCGGTATAAGCAATGGTTGCGTGAGACGTCCTCAGGCGGATCGTCTGTTTTCTACATATACAAGTATAGACGTGCGGATAACAACCGCCATCCACTCGTAGCCCCTGCATTGCGCCTCAGTGAAATGTACTATATCGCGGCTGAAGCAGCCTTTGATACGGATCCGGAAGCAGCCTGGAATTATTTTAACAAGGTGCGTTACAATCGAGGTATAGGTCAGGAGATACACGGCGAAACTTCACGCGACATCTTCCTGAATGAATTGCTGAAGGAATGCCGGAAGGAATTCTTTGCTGAAGGACAGATCTTCTACATGTATAAACGGCTTAACCGGAACATTGTGGGGCAAGGTGGTATATCGATACCGGCCAGCAACCAGATCTTTATGTTGCCTATGCCGAACGATGAAATCGCATTTGGTCAGCGTGAATAATTATAGCCTGTAAACTGCTTACAATCATGAAACGAACAATACTCTTTGCATGGATAGCAGCCGCCATGTGCGCAGGCTGTGCCGAAGACCATGCCAATGTATATACATCTTTCGATAATGTATACTTTGATTTTGATCCTGAAACAAAAGAGCGCGATAGCGTAATCTATACGTTCGCCTTTACACCGGGTGTCAAGGTAGATACAGTATATCTGCCGGTACGTATCTCGGGAAGACGTATCAACCAGGAGCGTCACTTTACGATGGCGATTGTTGGTGATCGTACTACTGCACAACCAGGCGTTCACTTTGAGCCCTTGCTGCCGTCCTATACAATAGCGGCTGATTCAGGATCAACACTGGTTCCATTCATTCTATACAACGAAGATCCTGAACTTGAGAATCGCAGTGTCGCAGTGACCATGGTACTTACTCCAACAGAAGAACTGGGTGTAGACTTTCCTCACCTCATCACGGCAAAAGTTGTTTTTTCGAACCGCCTCGAAATGCCTGTATGGTGGCCCATGTGGTCAAGTGAATTGCGTGACTATACGCGAGCAAAACATGCGTTATATCTTATTTCGGTAGGGAATATAGATCTCATTTCTTCCTATGAAGGTAACAATGCGCTGATACCCTACAACCTGTTCCTCATTGATAAGCTACGGAGATTTTTACGCGACCCATTCGTCTGGGTAGCCCAGAATCCGGCTTACGTACTTGAAGAAAAGGGTCAAGGTATATATGATTTTTATAAAGCTGATATACCGGATGTACGCTATACGCTTGAAAAGTATGATGCTGATGGCAAGTATTATTTTATTGATGAGTATGACGATCGCGTCATCATAAATTAACCTCTCGCGAAAAATGAAAACAAGGATATCAATTATATGCAGTGTGCTGGCGTGTTTGTTGTTGGCAACAGCGTGTTATAAAGATCTGGGTAACTATAATTATACTCCGCCCGAGGAGCCGGTCGTTACGGGGCTTGAGGATACGGTCTATACCGCATTCGTAGGTGATACGCTTCGTATTAAGCCCACTGTGAAGCATAGTCTGTTGAACACAGATGAACTCACGTATCAATGGAAAATTTCCTTTCCGTACCCACCTTTCGAAATCATCTATCAAGGGCCTGTGTTAAACGAAGTGTTTACACTGAGTCCCGGTATATATAATGGCTTGTTTACGATTGTTGATCGTACCAATGGAATGAAGTATTATTATTCATTCCAGGTGGAAGGTAAAACGGAGTTCACCAAGGGTACCGTTATACTCAGTGAAGAAGGTGGCGTCTCCGAGATATCCTTTATCAAGCCGGATAACACTTTGCTTACGCGTTTATACGAGGCTATCAACAGTGAGAAGCTACCCGGTAAGCCGCTACAAATTTTAGCCGTGAATCGCGGATGGCAGCCAGGCAATGCAAACCTGAAAAATTTCTGGTTGTTGTTTGGTGAAGGCCAGGAACCCGGTGTGATTGTAGATGTAAATACATTTATTCGGTCATCCTATATCAGCGAGAATTTTTATGACAAGCCCGCTTCCATTTCTATGGGAAGTCTTCGCACTGGTATATCCGGAGTTACATCCGGTATCATCAATGGTAAATTTTACAGAGGCTCCACGAACAGCGACCCTTCGGGAAGCGCCTACGGTAAATATGGAAATGAAGCGGCCGGGGATTATACCCTTGCACCCAGTTTTATCTTTGTGGAGTTCCAATACTATATCGGATACGATACCACCAAGAAGCGTTTTGTCCGGTTCAGCAATGATGGTGCTTACTTTGGGACGGATTATGTTGTTATACCCATCGGTTCGGGATTCGATCCTGCTAATGTAGGGCTGGAACTTGTACATATGTTATACCTCAACAGTGCTTCGAGCATGGCGTATTTGAAAGACAATACAGGGAAGATATATGAGTATAATTTCTTTAACTCCCCCAATACATTTTTTGCGAATTACAGACGCGTGTTCAAAGGGAGCGACCTCGTTACTGAAAATACTAAATGGGCTGGCTCATTGCTGCAGCTGATATACTTTTCGTCTGGCGACAAAGTATATCGCTATAATCCGGTGAACGAAGAGCTTTTACCGATGGAAGCCGATTTCGAAGGTAAAGATGTATCGATGGTGAAACTTACTACGTCAGGCGATACATTGGTTACCGGTACACAAGGTAACTTGTATTACCTGGATGTTAGTACAGGGAAAAATGGAAATGTTATTACACGCTATCAAGGTATACCCGGTAATCCGGTAGATGTTGTAATCAGAAGGTAATGTTTAGGTTAACTCCTGCGTGTTGCGGCCGACTGCGCACGCAGGATGTTTTTAAGTATAGCGTCAGAAAAAAATAAATCCCCATTTCCTTTAGGGATGTACAACGGTTAGGCTACATAGTAAACGTTGACCGAAATTAAAGCACGTGAGAAAAGAGATAAGAGGATTTGTAAGTATAGTGGGGATGGCCCTGATGGCGTATTGCCCGGCTACGTGGGCACAAACCACCACCTATGCATTTACCGCAGGTACAATTGAAGACGAGGCAATCTATAGCCGCCTGGAAACAGAAGGCCGAAAGCTTATTGACAGCCAAAAAATTGTTTCCATGCAGCAACTTGGTTCACAGTTGTCGCGAACAGAATGTCAGGCAACACTCGTAAAGCCTTCCACGAAAGTGTTGGCGGATGCTACGATCTATAGTCAGTGTAAAAAGGCTGTGCTGGTAGTGGGTACGTTGTATAAATGTTCACATTGTCCCAATGACCACTTGCGTGCTGCCACAGGTTTCGTAATTGATGAAAGTGGATTGGTTGTAACCAGCTATCATATATTCCGCGGACAGGCTACAGACGAAAATACCGACATTACTGTTGTTGTAATGGACACAGAAGGAAATGTATATCCGATCACTGAAGTGTTAGCAGCAAATCTTCAGGATGACGTAGCTATATTTAGAATCAACACGCAGGGTAAGAAGCTATATGCATTACCGCTGGGCGATATGCCACAACCTGGTGATGATGTGAATATAATCGCACATCCGCATAATATGTATTATTCTTTTACCACCGGAAGTGTATCGCGACTTTATAAACGTGATGGTGGCGACAAGATTTCGGTAACAGCCGATTTTTCGCAGGGCTCCAGTGGGGGACCTGTGCTGGATAATAAAGGCAACGTGATCGGTATTGTATCTGCAACGCGATCGCTCTATAACACTGCGCAGCATTTGCAAATGGTATCGCGTGAAGCTATACCCGTAAAAGCTATACGCACGTTGCTCAGTAGTAAATAAATCACTCAACGTAATTCTGATAAAGATGAAATCAATTATTCTGGTATTTGTCACATCCCTGTTTTTCTTCAACGATCCGCTTGTTGATGCACAGGAGCGTGGCTTCGTGATCAATGGCAAACTGGAAGGACTCAAGCCTTCATATCTATATATGTATCACTCCTATAAAGGTGTTGAGCATCGCGACTCATTGCTCTTGAAGGACGGTATATTTCAGTTCAATGGAAAAGTAGACGAACCGTCCATGTGCATCATCTTCTCCAAAGAAGTACGCTTCCAGAAAGTGTTCTACGTGGAAAATTCAGACATGAAGTTTATCGGAAATGTTGAGGCACCGGATAAAATTGTAATCACAGGGTCACCTGTGCAAAATGATTATAGCGTGCTTGAGAAACGTATTGCTGAGCACCGCGTTAAAACGATGGCTATATATGAGCAGGCTGAGGCAGCAAAGAAAGCAAACAAAACGCAGGAAGCCGAGAAGCTCACAGCCGAGGCTGATAAATTGTATCGCAGTGAAAGTACAATCCGCAAGCAGTTTATCGCTGAGTATAGTAAGAGCTATGCTGCGTTGAGCGAACTTCTATACTGGACCACCGAATCTAATTATCGCGAAGCATCAACACTATATGCAGCACTTTCCGATGAGCTTAAGGCAACGGATAAGGCGAAAGAAATTGTAGCGCACATCGCTAACCTTGAAGTAACACAGGTGGGTAAGCCTTATGTTGACTTTACCATGAATGACATAAAAGGTAATCCGGTAAAGTTATCCTCCTACGCAGGTAAATATGTACTATTGGAATTCTGGGCAAGCTGGTGTGGTCCCTGTCGTGCAGAAAATCCAAACCTGCGAGAGCAGTATGCGAAGTTCAAGGATAAGGGTTTTAATATACTTGGTGTGTCCCTCGATGATAAGGAAGACCGTTGGAGCAAGGCGCTTGAAAAAGATAATTTACCATGGACACAAGTATCTGATCTGAAGGGCTGGCACAATGCAGCGGCTATACAGTATGGCGTGCGTGCTATACCTGCTAATTTTTTGATTAGTCCCGAAGGAAAGATTATAGCACGTGACCTTCGTGGTGAAGCATTAAACGCCAAACTCTCTGAGATATTTCCATAGTGTATATATCGTAATAAGTTTATGGATCTGGACTGGGCCTACCCGGAAGTATCGCCTGCTATAACTAATCGTGAGAAACTGAATTGCGATCGATGGGTTAAAACGGCGAAGACGGATGACATGTCGTGCGGTTATATCACAACCAAACATCATAGTGGTTTCGCCTTGTGGAATACAAAGACCACGGAGTATAATGTGATGAATAGTCCACTGAAGCGTGATGTGGTAAAAGAGTATTCAGATGTCTTTCGTGCGAGTGGATTGAAAGTAATGCTATACTTCTCTATACTCGATACACATCACAGACTTCGGCCCGGGCAGATTGGTGACGGACACATTGAAATGATCAAGGAGCAGCTTACGGAGTTGCTTACCCACTATGGTGATATTACTGCCGTTATCATTGACGGATGGGACGCTCCATGGTCGCGTATATCATACGATGATGTTCCGTTTGAGGAAATATACTCATTGGTAAAATCGATTCAACCGAATTGTTTGGTAATGGATATATTCAGCGAGGCACCTGCCATTGCTGAGACCGGTGTGTGCAACGAGAAGCGACCGTAAAGCCTTATCATATTTAAATGAAACGTATAGCAGGCTCCTTTACAAGCCGGTACCTGCAAGTAATTTGTATTTGTAAATCTTAACAGATTGTGTAAATGAAAGTTAGAACAATAGTATATCTTCTGCTGGTGGTAGTTAGTGCCGCACCGCATAGCGCGTTGTCTCAACAAAAGGAAATTGTAAAGAAACGTGGCTATACATTAATTTTTGTTAATTACGATAAGGCGTTCGATGTGAAAGTAAAAGAGCGGATGATCAAAACATTTTTTGATGTATATCCGGTATTGGTGAAGGGGTATAATGCACACGCTGTAAAGGAAATTACATTTGAGATTGATACAGCGTATACCGGAGTAGCCGAAGCCTCGGGTGCGCATGTGCGCTATAATCCACAGTGGTTCCGCAGCCATCCGGGAGATATAGATGTGGTGACGCACGAGATCATGCACATTGTACAGAATTATCCTGGTGATGCAGGACCCTGGTGGATTACCGAGGGCATTGCTGATTACGTGCGGTATGTAAACGGCGTTGATAATGCGGGTGGGGGATGGGCATTACCGCCCTATATGGATGGACAGCACTATAGTAATGGTTATCGTGTAACAGCACGCTTCCTGGTATGGATGGAAAAGCAGGTGAAGCCCGGTATAGTAAAGATACTCGACCGCGCTATGCGCACAGCAACTTACACGGATGCTATTTGGCAACAGCAAACCGGGAAAAGTATAGATCAGCTATGGAGTTCTTACACCGAGAATCCGATCGTTGCCAGGAATTAATTTTGAATTATAGCCAGTATAGTTCGTGTAACGGATCAACTAATTGGTGCGATGGTGAGCCTACTCGCTGAGTGCAACCTTTTCAATGACGATGCTTAGTAAAAAGAATGTAGCCAGGAGAGCGAATGTGGCGATATTACCTAAGTCAAAGATGAGCAATAAAATGACCATGGTGAAAAATGAAATAGAGCCAGTTATACGATAGTACTTGCTTTGATGCAGCTTCCTGCTGTAAGCATCTTCACTATAGTTCAAATTAAGGACTATGGCTATAAATCCTGGAATGAACCACGCCATAAAGAACAATATCTTTTCCCACAGCGCAAGAGGGATGTCGACATTCTTATAGAGTATATCTTGTTTCGCCTTTCTGTCGCCAATGAATTGATTTACTTCCTGAACAGATATTTGGCGTTTGTTTATCTCGGCCTCAACCGCCAGTAGAGCATCTGGTGTGTAGTCTTTTTTATTGGAAGTAATCTCTATCAACTTCTCGTTAGAAAGCTTTGCGTAACGCAGAGCAAGTTCTTGTCTTCCAGGCAGCATCTATCAGAATATTATTGTCCAGAGGTAAATATTTTGATGGTAACTTATCCTACACCTGGCAATTGATTGAATTTTTAGGGTATATATCTTTGAAAATATCGTCATCATCTTATCTTCGTAGCAGCGTTAATTAGTTATACTCACCGAATAGCAGACATTCTTTTAAACCTAATATACACTTAACCCCTCGATGTATGAATCAAAAAATGATCACCCTCATTTTACTTTTCACTTGTATTATCACCGTTCGCCTGGTTGCACAGCCCGCCAGCCGGCAAGTTCCAAAGCAATGGACAAATGGTGGCTACCTGGAGTATCTCCCGGCCGGTTATGACTCTACCTCTCCACAACTTTACCCTGCCATTATATTTCTGCATGGGTCGGGTGAAAGAGGAATGGGTACACCTACCGACTTGCAAAAGCTTGTAGGAAATGGCCCTCCCAAGATGATCAAGAACGGTCATGACATGTGCTTTACAGTTGGCGGAGTAAACGAATGTTTTATTGTCCTTTCACCTCAAACCAATCAATGGGATTTTGTAGGTGTAGGCGCACCCTTTGCACGTTGGGCGAAGACGCACTATAAGATTGATCCAAACAGACTATATGTTACCGGATTAAGCATGGGCGGTCGCGGAAGCTGGACGGCAGGATATGAAATGACTGCAGGCGAAACATTGTTCAGTGCCATGGTACCGGTGGCTGCTAATGGAAGCTCAGCCTATGGTACGGCAGCGGAAGCTAACAACATTCGCGTGTGGGCTATACATGGCGATCAGGACACCGCGATTCCTTTGTCTGATGGTAAGATACCGGTGGATGCTATGGTGAAACTCAAAGCCGACCCGGCCCCTATATTTACAATCGACCCTGGGTCTGACCACAATAAAACATATGAGCGCGCTTATCGCACGGACCACTCGGTATATAATCCCAACCTATATGAATGGTTTCTGTTGCTGAACAGGCCAACCGTAAACAATCCGCCTACTGTTAGCGGGTCGGATCAGATTATAACCTGGCCGGTAAATTATACTACATTAACCGCCACTGCGTCTGATCCCGATGCAGGAGATGTCATTACATCGTATTACTGGTATAAGAAAAACGGAGGTACACTTACCCTTATGGACTTCAAGGATTTCACAACGGCCAATTTAAAACTATCGAATTTGCAGCCGGGTACGCACGCGTTTATTTTGTTGGCCGTAAATGATAAAGGACAACATGCGTATGATGATGTTACATTGGTAGTGAATCAACTGCCGGTAGTCAATGCGGGAGCAGATCAGGTTGTTAGTCTTCCTGCTAACACTGCTACGTTAACGGCTACTGCTTCTGATCCTAATCCAGGCGGTTCTATAAAATCATATCTCTGGAGTAAGGTTAGCGGGCCTTCTGTAACGATTTTAAATTCAACAAAGGCTATAGCTAATCTCTCGCAACTCGTAGTCGGTACCTATATATTTGAAGTGAAGGTAACTGACAATAATAATGCTATTGCTACCGATCAGGTACAGGTAATCGTAACAGCTACGAATGCATTGCCCACCGTTAATGCGGGGCCAGATGTAACCATTCATTTACCGGCTAACTCAACAACGCTAACAGCGAACGCTACCGACAGTGATGGCACCATAGTGGAATATATCTGGGAAAAAGTAAGTGGGCCTTCTGTTACTATGTCGGGAGGAACCACAACATCGTTGGCTATATCGAATCTAGTGGCCGGCAACTATATATTCCGCACCACGGTAAAAGATAATTTGAATGCAACAGCGTCAGACGATGTACAGGTACTTGTTAACGAACCTCCGGTTGTCAATGCAGGCGCAGATCAATTCATCACACTTCCAACAAACTCGACAACATTAAGCGGTGCAGCTACTGATGCGGATGACGCCATAGGCGCCTATATATGGACGCAGGTAAGTGGGCCAACGGGAGCAACCTTAAGCGGCATTGCTACTGCAACGCTATCCGCTAGCGGGCTTTTGCAAGGTATATATACTTTCCGGTTGACCGTGACGGATACACGTGGCGCTTTGTCTTACGATGACGCTGTTGTAACCGTAACTGCGCAGCAGCAACCCGTTGTAGTATTCCGTGTCAACAATGGAGGTTTGGAAATTACGGATCCGGAATTAAGCTGGGGTCTTGATAAGGAGGGAACGGATCCAACCAGACGTTCTCCTTACCTGGATATAACTCGCGCTACCTATACCACTGGCAGCAATACATGGACAGGTACAAATACAACCGGGGCACCTAGCAATATATTTGGTGGAAACCGGTATGCTACAACGGTAGGACCAATGATTTGGCATTTTCCTACGGGCAACGGATCGTTCAAAGTAAAACTATTTTTTGCTGAGAAGGGCGGCACCGGTGCAGTAAACGGAGCAGGACAACGTATATTCGATGTAAACGCAGAAGGTATACTTGCCTTTAATGATATCGATATATACTCGGAAGCTGGCATGGCTGCGTTGAAGCGTGAAGCCGATGTTACAGTTACCGATGGTACACTTGATCTTGAATTTGTGCGCGACATCAACAATACACAGGTAAATGGTATAGAGATCGTAAGGTTATCAGGAGCAGGCGCACGTATAGGTGGTGGTCATCACAATGAGAAAATAACTTCTGAAGTCGAATTATATAGTAACAGCTCGGTATATGCTTATCCGAATCCGATTGCCGGCACTACCTTTATTCATTTCAGGAATCCACAAAGTGGTTCCATTGTATTGAAAGTATCAGGAAGCACAGGTAAGACCGTTAAGGAAATACAGTTACAGGCAGATGACACCTCTGTTATACCCCTTGATCTTCCGGTAGAAAGCATGTCCAGTGGGTTATACCTGCTGGAAGTAAAAACAAAATCTGGCCGCAAGGTGATTAAGTTGTTTAATAAATAGACTATATATATTCAAAATAAGGCTGCAGTAAATCTGCAGTCTTATTTGTATTCATGTAAACAATTTTAGTTTTTTATGAAAGGCCGTATTCTTCACCTGATTACTGAATTTACCATGGTATTTCTTAGTGTTTTGTTAGCATTCTTTATAAGCAGTTGGGCTGAGCAAAAAAAGGAAGAAAAATACCAGGCAACAATATTAGATCATCTACGCGATGATGTTAAAAAAGATAGTGCAAATATTATCGATGCCATCGAGGTCGTAGGAGTTCAGCATGATAGCTTAACAATATTACTCAATGACCTATATGTCATGAACCATAAAAAAGCAAATGGTAACATTTATTGTACTTACTTCAGCTATAATGTCTTCGAGCCAACGACTTCCACATATCAATCGATGTTATTTAGTGGAGATATGAAATTGATCGATATAAGGAAACTGAAATCAATCAAGGATGTTGAAGAGGTAAATCTGAAACTTCGCGACTTGCATGTGCGGTATCAATCTAATATTGAATTATTCAGGAATACATTCATCTCTCAGTATAATGTTGAACGTTTTAATTTTGCTGCTGTTCCTTCCGATAAAGGAATTGAGTTTTGGAATCGGCTAAACTTTCTTAGTGCGAACGTAAAGTATTATTACGAGGCGCTTCTTATAGCGCAGATGAAGTATAATAATTTGTTAGCGGATTTGAAGGTTCGATAATCTTAATGCGTATAGTTTCAATTAGCATCACCGACTTCTAAGATTGCGATTCTGTATTGAGATAGTATTTCAATGAAATTTATCGGTATCAGTATACTTGGATGATACACTTTAATCTGATAGAGTAGCTAAAAACAAAAAGCCCGAATCATTCAGATTCTGGCTTTTATATTTTCTTTGTATCGTGTGAGCCGCAGCGAACAGAAACCGTATTAAGGTAAATATATCCTGTCTGGCGGATTTGCGCAAGTCATAGACGACAAATCCCAAGCGTGATTGTTTCTATTAAGTTATCG
The DNA here is from genome assembly GCA_902168185.1 of uncultured Bacteroides sp. Lineage (GTDB taxonomy): Bacteria > Bacteroidota > Bacteroidia > Cytophagales > Cyclobacteriaceae > Ohtaekwangia. The sequence goes on along the minus strand of CABHOV010000030.1, from coordinate 3,606 downwards.
AGTGGCTTATAAGTAATTTGTTTGCTAATTAGATTGTTGTATAATGTGTGCAATAAAAATCTAACCACTAACAAGGTTCTGAATATACTATGCGTGTACGTGACATGATATGGATCCCACTTACAAAACATGATGTTAAGGAGGATGATAGCTTAACTCAAAACGATTCATTCCGAATTCCGCTGATGACAATCAAATGTGATTTGAATATGAAAGACAGAACATCATGTGTTCGGTGTTCTTACGGAATGCCGAAAAATTTTGTAAAGAAAGAATGGTGGCTGTCATGGCCTTGCACCAAAAGATAAATTACCTTTGCAGTTTATAGCATATACAATGAGAATCCATTTATTTACTATTGCACTGGCGGTATTATCACTGTGTGCCTATGGCAAAAAAGTTCAGGGAGTTATAGTCGTTAACGGAAAATCGCAAGATGTTACCTTTGAAATAAAAGTACCGTTGCTCGGAAATGAACCCAATTTCGAGCGCATCCAGTATAAGGTTCGCTATTACGATGAGAATGGAAAAAAGAAAAAAGAAGACTCTTCGTCCAACAGATGCTGACGAGATTCGCTTCAACTACGAGGGGATGGAGGTCCGTATGATATCATGTGCCAATACGATCGGGCTTGGGGATATATTTTCCGATGCCGAGAAACTGTTTTTGAAACTTGAGATAAATGGTGCGGTTAAACTGTACCGCTACTACTACAAACAAACTACAGGAGGTCACAGTAATGGTATGGGGGGGTATACACCTGGGGTGACATATACGGCCGACAATTTCATCTTTCAAAAGGGCAAAGGTGAACTAATGATGCCACGAAGTCTGCGTTGGCGAAAAGACATGCTAGAGTATTTTGATGACTGCCCGGGCTTACGTGAACAGATCGAAGCCAAGGAGTTTCGAAAGGGCGACATTGAGGCGATCGCGATGTATTACAATCAGCACTGCGCAAAGTAGGAGATCATTTGATAACGGCATTTGAGAGAAAGTATAGAAAGACCCCTATCCGATCGATCGAATTTTTTGTGATCTATTTAGTTTAGGTTTCAAGAAGTTAGAGTTGATGAGAGATTGTTTAGAAAGACAGGGAGTCTAGTCGCTGAAGCGAGTAGTGTATACGCTAATCATGGTATTTACATCAGGTATATATTTTGCATATTTCGCGATTTTGTTAAGCAGAAACCGTAATGTCGAAAAAAAATGCCTCGAGTGAATATCCTTTCCAAAATCTCGTACCTGACGCAGTCTTTCACTTGAAAAATCTTTTGCATGTAGTATATCAAGCTCCGCACTTGTCAGGTAGGGACGTTGAGTGTCCTCTTTTATCATTTATGAGCAGCAAATGGGCATGGAGAAAGCCATTCATTTAGTATATATAATATTATTTTTTGAGGTTTTGTAAAGATAGTGGATAGTGCTGTCTTGGTTACTGTATACCGATTAACGGTTTCACCTATTCGTTGTTCCTCCGAAGTATCCAAATAATATGTTAGTATGATATTGATCTAAAAAACAAAAAGCCCGAACCATCCTGATTCGGGCTTTCATATTTTCTTTGTATCAGTGGAGCCGCAGAGAACAAAACTTACTATATATCATTCTCGCTCTCAGGGATATTCGTTATACTATATCTATAGGTATCGAATTTCCGCCTGTTCAAATCAGATCAAATCGATCCAAACCGTATGATGGTAAATATATAGGTTGTTTTTGAATCGTTCAAGTGCTTTTAAGACTATATAGCAAGCATTAAGGATATTTTGGATTTGGTCAACGAGTAACTGTACTAAGCCATCTTTCAGCAATCATGGTAAAACTCGGTAAGCAAGCCTGGATTGTATTTGTCGCCCAAAAGCGCGAAATTTGAAAAACTATCGAGCTAAATGGCTCGTTTGATTGTCTGATGATTAAAGCAATTGTATACCATAGAATCGAGGAAAAGGAGGCACTAGAGAGAGAGCTAATGGCCGCTGTTCCGAAAAAAAAACGTGAGGCTGCTTCAAAAGCTTTGATGAACATTTTTTCCCATTCCCGAAAAAAGGGTTCAGCGAAGAAATCTCTAAATACACAATAAACAATGATCAGTGAGGAGTTAAAGCAATATCTTATCAAGGTATGCAGCGTTCTCGACTCACACCACGTAGAGTATCTTGTGGTCGGTGGAGCAGCAGTTAGTCACTACGGCTTTAATCGCCCTTCTGGAATAGGTCAGGTCAACTCGAACCTGAAAGCAGATCTTGATTTTTGGTATAACCCAACGGCTGAGAATTACCATAACCTTGTTCAAGCGCTTGACGAATTGCAAGTTGATACGACAGATCTAAAGGAGTTAATTTTTGACAAGAAGCGAACGTTCTTAAAAATTCCTCATGAAGATTTTCATACAGATTTTCTTCCCATAATGGAAGGCTTAGATTCATTTTTAAGTTGTAATTCGAAGGCTGTAATCATTGACATCGGAGGCGTTACTCTTCGCATACTTTCTTACGATGATTTGATAGCAAATAAGCGTACTGTTAATCGTAAAACCGACCAGTCGGATATTGCCGAGCTTAGCAAAGTGCGCAGGAGAAGGGGTAAGGTATTTAATCAATGAATTGAAGAGGAGGGAGTCTGAACTCTTCGCCTACTCGTTGGATATCAATTTTTTTGTAACCGATAGTTATTCTCTTTCCCGAATTCCCACCGTTACAAATAGATTCGTTTAGTTCAATTCGTAATGTGGGAGTGAAGATAGCATATTTTGTTAAAGTCAGCGAGTCGATTTCGTCACAACCCTACAATGGTGTCTTTGCCTTTTAACTTAGCAATTCGTAAATTAAGAAGAGCCTCTTGAAGAGAATCTCCAATTCCAATGCTAAGTGAACAACCGGTCCTATTTTGAAATTTTGATTTTATTGACTGAATTTCATCTTGAAATTTGTCCTCGCTCGGAATCTCAATTAAAATATCATCACATCCATGCATAAGGATTTTCCAAGAAGGGAACGTGTTGACGGTTTCACGAATCTCATCCATTGCATATTGAACTAAATTATGAATTTGCTGTGCATCGTTAACACGCCCGCTTAACAGAGCGAACTCTATTTTATCACCGACATTGTCTGCGTCTAACCGGATAAACTTCATCATTGGCGAATTAATTTAGAGCATTCCGAAAAGGATTCTACATGTTCTCGCGATAGTAATTTAACTTCAATAGTGCCTTTTGTGTTAATATTTGTCCAATATCTTCCTTCCATTCTATTCGGATTCCTTCCAATAATTCTTAGTTCGGTAACGCCCTCGTTTTTTTCTTGTATCCCGATATCTGAGGTGTCTTTCATATATAAGTAAACTATTTTTTGACGGCTTCTATTGTCATCAAAAATTAAATTCTCCGAGTAAGAGACGGCCATGAAATTATCTGTAAAAGTTGTGAATTTCAGATTTAGGAAGTTTTGATGGACTACTATAAAAAACGGCTTTGGTTCTACTAAACCCTTTGGACCTATCCAATTAGATGTCAATAAACCTCCCCAAGTTCCACGAATATCCGGGCGATAGAGTATCCATCGGAATGCACGGTATCGCCACAGGTACGCAAAATATAGAGT
>CABHOV010000029.1 GCA_902168185.1 uncultured Bacteroides sp. | reverse complement strand
GACTTCTACGAACTATTTCACTTGTAACAAACTGAAATTCAGGAGGGAACGTCACTCCCACTCTTCCACACAACCATGGATGTATTGCGATTGTCTATGGACTTAAAACAAACAACCTCTAACTAAAGAGCATGCAATTAGCGAAACTGGAGATCAAAGGCTTCAAGAGTTTTGCCGACAAGGTGGTGATCAACTTCGATGAAGGAATCACCGGTATTGTTGGGCCGAACGGATGCGGAAAATCAAACGTGGTGGATTCCATCCGTTGGGTTTTGGGCGAGCAGAAAACAAGTGCCCTGCGTTCCGAGAAAATGGAGAACGTGATCTTCAACGGTACCAGTGGGCGCAGTGCGCAGCAGATGGCGGAAGTATCGCTTACCATCAACAACACGAAGAATATACTTCCTACAGAATATTCGCAGATCACCATTACGCGCAGACTATACCGCACGGGTGAAAGTGAATATTTGCTGAATGGTGTAACGTGTCGCTTGAAAGATATAACCAATTTGTTTCTCGATACGGGGGTTGCATCGAATACATATGCCATCATCGCATTGGGCATGGTGGATGATCTGTTGAACGATAAAGACAGCTCGCGCAGAATGTTGTTTGAAGAAGCTGCTGGTATATCTAAATTCAAGAAGCGTAAAAAAGAAACGCTGAAGAAACTCGAAGATACGGATGCCGATCTGGAGCGTGTAGAAGATCTTCTCTTTGAGATTGAGAAGAACATGAAGTCGCTGGAGAAGCAGGCGAAGCAGACTGAGAATTACTATAAGATCAAGGAAGAGTATAAACAGAAAAGTATCACCCTGGCAAAGGTGGTGGTGAGCAAACAGAAAGATAAGTTCAACATCATCAATCAACAGGTACAGGAAGAGAACGATCGTAAAATAGCAATGGCTGCTGAGATCGCAGAGAAAGAAGCTGCCATTGAAAAAGCCAAAGCTGAACTTGTACTTAAAGAAAAAACTTTAAGCTCACGTCAGAAGGCGATCAATGAATTTGTTTCGAAGATCCGTCAGTATGAAAGTGAGAAGCAGATCAAGAACGAACGTCTCAAGTATTTGAACGATCGTGCCGCTAGTCTTCGTGACCAGATTGAACAAGATCGTAAGAGCAACGAACGCGCACGCTTTAGTATACAGAGTCTTGAAACCGAAAGGGATTCGGCTGAGAGTATATTAGCAGAGATGACCAATAAACTGGAGCATCTCAAAGGCGAATACGAAGAGCAGAAAAGAATTACAACTGAACTGCAAACGCAGGCAGATTCATTGCGCAGAGTACAACGCGAGAAACAAGAAGAAAGCTTTCAGATCAACAAAGGTGTTGAGATCCGTGAGATCCAGGTTTCGTCATTCAAACAAGAGCTTGAAAAAACAGCATCGGATTCATCACAGCAGAGCGCAAGTCTTGTAGAGTTTGAAAACAAACTTAAAGTATTGCAGGATGAACTCAATGTACGCAATGCCGATCAGGACAGACTAAAGAAAGAGGAAGAAGTAGTACAGGAGCGCATTGTAGCGATGGAAAAAACCATCGAGATGATACGCGAAGAAATGAACGTAACGGGTCGTAAACTCGATGCACGTCAGAATGAATTCAACCTTACCAAATCACTGGTAGAAAACCTGGAAGGCTTTCCAGAAGCTATCAAGTTTTTAAGGAAGAAGGTAGGAAAAAACGCTCCCCTCCTCTCTGATATACTTACTACATCTGAAGAGTATAGAGTCGCTATCGAGAATTACCTCGAACAGTATCTCAACTACTATATTGTTGAACACGAGTCAGAAGCATACGATGCAGTAAATATTCTGAGTGATGCTGCCAAAGGTAAAGCGCACTTCTTTATACTGGATTCATTCGAGAAGTTCGAGTCAACTCCAGGACGTATATACGACAACGCCTTCCCGGCAACGGAGATTATTGAATACGATCAGAAGTATAGAAAACTGATGTCGTATATTCTGGACAAAGTATATATATACGAAGGTGATATCAAAAATCTTCCATCGGGCAGTGATGACAATACATTTATCACCAAGAACGGTAAACTTACCAAGCGCAAGTTTAGTATCTCCGGTGGTTCGGTAGGTCTCTTTGAAGGAAAGAAGATCGGCCGGGCGAAGAACATGGAGAAGCTGGAGAAAGAGATCAAAGAACTCACCTCCAAGCTGGGCGATATCCGCGGAAGCTTATTGGAAAAACAGGCTGACCTCGAGAAGTTGCGTAACAACAAACTTCGTCAGCAGATCGATGAAGTACAAAATTCCATCCGTCAGGTAAACGAAGAGTTTGTATCGGTTCGCACCAAGCGAGAACAATTCTCGCAGATGCTCGACAGTGCTGATCTGCGCAGAGAAGATATACTTGAAAAGATCGATACGCTGTTAAAAGAGCTTGACGATCTGAAACCAAAAGCCAAGCAGGCACTGCACGATTTCGAAGCGCAGGAAGATCGGTTAAGTGCTATAGCACAGGATCTCGCTTCCAACAACGAGTTGCTCACACAAAAATCCGCTGCCTTTAACGAGCAGAATATATTCTTCCACCAGCAGGACAACCGCGTGAAGAGTATAGATCAGGAGATCCGCTACAAGCAGGAATCCATGGAGCAAAGTGCGCAGCGCCTCGAAGTAAACAATGAAGATCTTCGTAAAAATGAAGAGGAAGTAAAACGCATCATCGAGAATACACAAAGTAATGATGATGAGTTGCTCGGCATGTACGAAGAAAAAGAGGCCATGGAAAAAGGCCTAAGCGAAGCGGAGAAAGATTACTATGAAAGCCGTGGCTTCATCGACCAGATAGAAAAAGCATTGCGTGAGATTCAACACCAACGCCAGAACATCGATACGTTATTGATGGAGATGCAGGGTCAGTTGAATGAAAGCAAGATGCAGTTGAACTCCGTGAAGGAACGTCTTTCAGTTGAGTTTAACATTGATCTTGACTCGGTGATCAACCAGGGCACTGAAGAAGAAAACAACGACTACGCTACTGCGGATGAAGACAAGATCCGCAATGATGTGCAGAAGATTCGTGATCGTCTGGATACCATGGGACCAATCAACCCGATGGCGATGGAAGCCTACACGGAGATCAAGGAGCGTAACGATTTTATCCTAAAACAAAAAGACGATCTGCTGAAAGCGAAAGAATCGCTCTTCAGTACCATCAGCGAAATTGAAGGTGTGGCGAGTGCTACCTTTATGGATTCGTTCAACAAAATTAAAGAACACTTCATCCGCGTATTCCGCTCGCTGTTTACAGAAGATGATCAGTGCGACTTGCGTCTTGTTGATCCGAACAATCCGCTGGAGTCAGATATTGACATCATTGCAAAACCAAAAGGTAAACGTCCGTTGACAATCAACCAGCTTTCGGGAGGAGAAAAAACACTCACCGCGACAGCGTTGTTGTTCTCGATGTACCTATTGAAGCCTGCACCGTTTTGTATCTTTGATGAGGTAGACGCTCCGTTGGATGACGCCAACATTGACAAGTTCAACAACATCATCCGTACGTTCAGTAAAGATTCACAATTCGTAATCGTTACGCACAACAAGCGTACGATGAGTGCAACCGATGTGATCTACGGTATCACCATGGTAGAGAAAGGTGTATCTCGCGTAGTGCCGGTTGACTTGAGAGAATTAGCTTAAGGTATAAAGCGAAAAGTATAAATAGAAAAGGCCTAAGGTATATCTGCCTTAGGCTTTTTCTGTTATATAGATGTTGTTAGGCAACCGTCATTGTTTATACCTGCAAATCCTGTATTTACTTTCAGTTTTAACTTTGCACTTAAGCTTTCTGCCTGACGATATTATCACAAATCACAGCGGTGGCGATGGCTGCATTGAGTGATTCTGCCTGACCATACCGTGGTATAGTAATCTTGTCGGTAATGAATTTTTCGAGTGAACCAGAAATACCGCGCGACTCATTGCCGATCACGATCAAACCACTGTTACCAAACGAAGTGTGATGAACATCTTTACCGTCCAGGTATGCACCGAAAACAGGGAGCGTTGTCTTATCCAGATAATCTTCCAGGTTGGTATAGTATATCTCTACGCGAACAAACGACCCCATCGTAGCGCTGATCACCTTAGGATTATAAAAGTCAGCAGTCTCCTCAGAAGCTATAATAGTATGTATACCGAACCAGTCGGCCGTACGGATAATGGTGCCTAGGTTTCCAGGGTCACGTATATCATCCAGTATAAGCCCGAATGTATTCGGGCGGATCGTTAAGGGGTGGTTGGGCTTTAGCCGCGCCACGGCCAGCGCAGAGTCATTCGTCTGAAACTCACTGAGGTCCGTCAGTTCCTTCGCGGAGACTTCGATGGTTTCAGCATGAATCTGTTGAGAAGTGTGAGCAAAAAAATCGGCTGTGCCCAGCACAAGGCTCACTTCAAAGTCAGAAGCCAATAATTCCTGCACACTCTTTGCTCCTTGTACCACAAAACATTGTTCCTGTTTGCGGTATTTCTTTACTTGCAAAGATTTGATGAACTTGATTTTTGCTTTAGACAGCATTGTTAACGCTTGAGGACTCTGAAACGTAAATATTTTCTTTTTGCCACTTTACTCCCATTCCTTCTCTCCGGATGTCTGGGCATAAAGCACCTGAAAGAAAATGAAAAACTATTGTATCGCCAAAGAATTGAAGTGCCTCGTAACATCGATGCGACTGCGCTTTACAACCTCCACGCCCAACGCCCTAACCGTAAATTCATTATCCGTCCTTTAGCTCCGCTTGTAAGTATTTATTATTTAGGATATCGCCATTATGATCAGGAAAAAATGATCAAGAAGAAAGAGCGGTTCGAAAAGAAATTCGATGCCAAGATAGCGGCAACCAAAAGAGAAAAGCGCATCAACAACCTGCAGTTCCGCAAGCAGCAAAAAAGTGAAAAGCTCGCCAACAAAATCGAGAATGGTAATACGGTAATGCAATGGGGAGAACCGATTTCGGTATTTGACAGCAGTCTTGTTCGTATAACCCTTGAGCGCTTTCACAGCTATCTCTTTGCGAAAGGATATTTCCTGAATAAAGTACACGCACGCATTGATACGCTCAAGATATACCCAAAGCGGGTAAAGGTTACTTATACTGTTAATCCCGGACAAGCATACTTCCTGGATTCCATCTTTTACCAGATTCCCGATACGGCAGTGAATCGTGTGGTGATCAAAAATGAGTCTGCCTCCTTTCTGAAAAAAGGTGAACGCTATGATGAAGATAACCTGACCAAAGAACGCGAGCGTCTCGACCTTCTATTAAAAGATTATGGATACTATGATTTCAGCAGGCAATATATAGAGTATGCTTCGGACACATCGTATAAAACACCGGATCGAAAAGTGGCGATCATGATTATTATAAATGATCCTGCAAAGCGCGGTTATCATAAAAAGTTTACCGTAGACGAAGTACATTTCACAACAGATATAGGGGTAAACAAACCAGGAAAAGAACGGAGCGGTCGCACCTATCGCGACATTCAGTATAATTATTATGACGACAACTATAATTTAAAGATTCTATCGCAACGCGTTTTTATCAAGAAAGGTGAACTATATAATCGTTCGCGAACACTCAACACGCAGCGGCAGCTTGCGTATGTGGACGCGTTCAAATTCGTGAACATCAACTACGATACAACCAACGGAAAGTTTATATCCAACATCTTTACAAGTCCGTTGCCACGTTACGAATGGAGTAATGAAGCAGGTGTGAACGTAACACAAGGATACCCCGGTCCATTTTATAACATGACGTTTAAAAAGCGGAATGTTTTCAATGGTATGGAAACATTTGACATCAGCGGTCGGTTTGGATTTGAAGGTGTAGCCTCCGCGACTGAAGATCAGAACTTCTATAAGAGCACAGAAGCCGGTATAAATGCTTCGCTTACGTTTCCTCAGTTTATCTGGCCGTTTAAAGATCGTGTACGCTTCCGTCACGCAGAGTATAATCCCAAAACAAAATTCACGGTGGGCTATGCATATACCGACAGACCAGAATATAGGCGGACTGCTATATCTGTCAATGGAACATACTCCTGGCAAAATAATAAGAACAGACTATATCAACTCACACCGGTAAACTTAAGTGTGATCGATACAGCAAATCTATCCGGTGACTTTAAGAAACTTCTTGCTGAACAAGCGCGGCTTGGCAATTTCAGTTTGTTGAATTCATTCCGTCCTTCTTTTGTAAACAGTATCATATTTGGTGTTACCTGGAACTACAAGAATTATGGTAACCTGGAGAGAAATTCAAGTTTCATCCGTGCTCAATTAGAGAGTGGTGGAACGATCTGGAATTTTCTGGATACCTCCATCGTAACGCGGCAAGGATTGGAGTACTTTAAATATCTCCGGTTTAGTCTGGACATCCGCAGGATCAATGTACTCACCCGAAATACAACGGTTGCCTATAGATTCAATTCAGGCGTAGCGTATTCATATTCCGATAATGAAAGTCTTCCCTATGAAAAGTTTTTCTTTGCAGGAGGTAGTAATAGTATACGTGCCTGGCGGCCGAGAAGATTAGGGCCCGGCTCTTTTAAACCGCGAACAACAGAAGATCCGGAATCATCGGGTGATCCGGTGAAGGATGGATTGTTTGATTATAATATAGAACAGCCTGCAGAAATTTTACTGGAAGCAAGTATAGAAGTCCGGCAAAAACTTTTTGGTTTTGTAAGCGGTGCTGTCTTTCTGGATGCTGGTAACACATGGACATTCCAACAGCGGAAGAAAACGGTAAACAACGTTGAAGTGGACAATGGTAATTCACAATTCAGGATTAACCAATTTTATAAAGAGATCGCCCTCGGTACAGGCTTCGGGCTCCGCTTCGACTTTACCTTTCTTATACTTCGATTTGATGTCGGAATGAAAGTATATGACCCTGCACGGGATGAAGGTGATCGCTTCGTATTGGATAAAGTGCGCTTCTTTAAGCCGTATGCCACCAAGGTTACCACCGACAGTGGCACGACCTATACCAATTACCGGGAACCTGTGATTTACAACGTGGGAATTGGCTTTCCTTTCTGATCATAAATTCCTTTGCACAAAGTACACAGAGAAATCACAAAGTTACATGGAGAAATCTCTGTGTAACGTTGTGCCTCCTTTTGAGTCCTTCGTGCAATGGATTTAAAAAATTCAATACGTCAGTAATTCACCCAATGCCTTCCTGACCTTATCGGCATTCGGCAGCATCATCTTTTCCAATTCGACATTCAATGGTATAGCGGGAAGATTTGCAGCACCCAATGTCCACACCGGTGCATCCAGGCATTGAAAACACTCCTTTGAAATTCTTCCGGCTATAGATTCAGCAAAAGAATTTAGTAACGGTTCTTCTGTCAATACAAATACACGACCATGTTTCTTTGTCGCGGTAATGATCGCTTCCCAATCGATCGGGTTAAGCGTGCGCAGGTCTATAATTTCAACCTGATTAACAAAAGACTTTGATGCTTCCTTTGACCAATATATACCCATGCCATACGTGATAATCACGCACGACTCACCATTCTCTACCCGCTCCTGTGAAGCCGACTGAACAACAGAAGCCTTTCCTAACGGAATCCTATAGTCTTCATCCGGCTCTATTGTTTTAGCATCACCGGTACCCGGTACTTTGGACCAGTATAAACCTTTATGCTCCAGTAATACCACCGGATTCGGATCATAGAAAGCCGACTTCAATAATCCTTTCATATCAGCAGCGTTGGAAGGATATACTACTTTTATACCGCGGATCGTGAGCAACGTTGACTCTATACTTCCGGAGTGATACGGGCCACCACCACCATAGGCACCAATCGGTACACGGATCAACGCCTGTATCGGAAATTTACCGCGTGATAAATAACAACTCTTGGAAAGTTCTTCTACCAATTGATTTATACCAGGCCATATATAGTCTGCAAACTGGATTTCTACTATAGGCTTCGCTCCTATTGCAGACATTCCCACAGTAGAACCAACGATATAGGCTTCCTGAATCGGAGTGTTGAATACGCGTGCATCACCATACTTCTGTGCAAGTGTAGCGGCTTCACGAAAAACGCCTCCCAACCTTCTCCCTACATCTTGCCCATAAAACAATGCCTCAGGATGTTTCTTGAGGATCTCATCTACTGCATGCAAGGCGGCATCTACCATGATAACTTTTTCTCCGCCCTTCGGAGAACGTTGACCGGTTTCAGAAACGATAGCACTGGGCGCAAATTCATGTGAATCAAAATCAGCAGGGTCCGGATCGGCCGCTTGTATCGCGCGCTGATAATCATTCGCCACTATATCTGTAGCTTCCTGTAATATAGCGTCCAGCGTATCGGTTGTTTCGCCTTGCTCCAGTAAATATTGGTTTAGCTTTACGAAAGGATCGTACTGTTGATGAACCTCCAGATCCTCTCCCCTATACCATTCTCTGCGCACACCTGACGTGTGATGGCCCAGTAAAGGACAACGCGCATGAACGAGTATAGGTCCTTTGCGCTGACGTACAAATTCAAATGCTTTTTTAATACCGAGATACGAATCAACGAAGTCGGCACCATCAACCGCCATCCGCTCCATACCTTTAAAGCCTGCAGCATATTCATACGCATCCATGGCACGCATTTCTTTTCCACAAGCTGATATACCCCAGTCATTATCCTGCACTAAGTATATAATTGGTAATTTCTTCAACACGGCCATCTGAAATGCTTCGGCCACTTCTCCTTCTGTAACAGAGCCGTCTCCGAGCGAACACAAGACTATAGATCGCTCACCATCGCCTTTTAACAACTGTTGTGATTCGAGATATGAAATACCATGTGCCATGCCTGTAGCCGGTATAGCTTGCATGCCGGTAGCAGAACTTTGATGTGGAATCACAGGAAAGCCATCACGTTTCAGCGAAGGGTGTCCATAATACGTTCGCCCACCGGAGAAAGGGTCATCACGTTTCGCCATAAGCTGCAGCATCAGTTCATAAGGCTGTAAACCTATACCGAGCAACATCGCCTCATCACGATAATATAGCGAAGCATAGTCTATAGATTTCAACTGTAAGCCGGCAGCAAGCTGAATCGCTTCATGCCCACGCGAAGTGCTGTGTACATACTTACTGCAGATCTCACGGTTTTCATCGTACGTGTCAGCCATACGTTTCGCTGTACACATCAGGAGGTAAGCTCTCAAAAGAATTTCACGGTCTACTTCAGGCCGCGTTTTCTTCTTGGCTTTTGTGGTCTCTTCAATCGCCATAGTCAACATGTTGGTCTCGGGTTAAAGTTAGCATTATTCGAAAAGAAGTTAACCGTACACTCACAACAATTAACGATTCACGAATAACGGTTTAGCAGATAACGATTAACTTTACCGCCCTATGATAACGAAGGAGACAATTCGCGATTGGTTTACAACGCTTCAGCAAAATATCTGTGACGAACTTGAGAAGGCGGATGGCCATGGAAAATTCATCAGCGATCCTTGGGAACGTAGCGGTGGCGGTGGTGGCGTGAGTCGCGTACTTACCAACGGAAAGATCATTGAAAAAGGTGGTGTAAATTTTTCTGCCGTGTGGGGAAAAACACCGGAGCCGGTACTCAAAACAATGAAGCTTGAATCCGGTGATCACCCGGATTTCTTTGCTACCGGAATTTCCATTGTGTTACATCCTGTAAATCCGATGGTGCCGATCATTCACATGAACACGCGCTACTTTGAAATGAGTAACGGTACATCATGGTTCGGTGGTGGTATAGATCTTACTCCGCATTATGTAAATGAAGCCGATGCACGTGCCTTCCATCAGCATATAAAAAAAGTTTGCGACCAACATCATCCTTCGTACTATACTGATTTTAAAAAGTGGGCTGACGATTATTTTTTCATCAAGCACAGGAATGAGACCCGTGGCATTGGCGGAATCTTCTTCGACTATCTGAAAGAAGAAAATGGTTTTACAAAAGAATCGCGTTTTGATTTCGTGAAAGATGTAGGCTCAGCCTTCGCTCCCATCTATACTACATTCATGAAAAACAATCATGCATTGCCCTTCACCGAAAAAGAAAAGAGCTGGCAATATTTACGAAGAGGTCGCTACGTTGAATTCAATCTGGTATGGGATCGCGGTACAAAATTCGGACTGGATACGGATGGAAGAACAGAATCTATTTTAATGAGCCTTCCGCCACAAGCACAATGGGTATATAATCATCAGACTGAACCAGGTTCGGAAGAACAAAAGACACTTGATCTTTTGAAGAAGGGAATTAACTGGACAGAGTAGAATTGTCGCATGAGTACGACTGATATTCGTTATAAGTTTAACGTTATCAGGTACGTGTGAATGGTTATTCGTTGTGGGTTAAACATTACCACTCAAGTGTGAGATTCGTTGTAGGGTAACATTACCTTTTAAGAGTGTGATTCATTGTAGGCGTAAAGTCACCTCTTAAGTTCGAATTGATATTCGTGTAGATCTACATTATAGATTAAGTATGAATACCTAGGAGCATTACATCCTGAATGATTTTATCCGTATCAACAATCTACTTTCAATCTATATACTTGTAGGGCTAAAAATCATGTCCAATCCTTTCACCCGACAAATCTTTGACGGTTTAGGTATAACTTTTTACGGCTCACAACTATTTTAGCCTTACAACCAACGGCTCGACACCCAAGCTAAAAATCAACGTTTCTTTCCTAATAGCTCCTGCTGCAGCTTTACAATTTGCAACGCGAGTTGATCGGATACAGATTGGTTGCTGCTATTTCCTTCCGGAAATTGATTGGAGAAAAATGCTTTCGCTGACCAGATCTCCAGTATATCTTCCGCTGCCACTGAGAACGGTGAATATTGACGGTTATCCGAAACCATCAATAGTTTACCTTCATCATCGGCAAAATTAAAAACACGTTTAAAGACGATACCGTCTTGCTGTGTCACCAGTATATATAGCTTACCATTTTTAATATCAGTGACGTCTTCTACATACTCGCCAAAAATTATACTGCCTGGCTGTACTGGCAACATCGAATCACCTTGTATCTCGAAGGCCCTATAGGTTTTATTTCTTGGCAGTACCGGTAAACTTATCTTGGGAAGTTCCTTTACAAACTCAGGATCCTGATATCCCGCTAAATATCCTGCGGAAGCTTTTTGTGATACCAGTTCAACATTCTCTCTATTATTAGCATCGACTGTGATCGCCAATACTTCTTTGCCTTTACTGCTGCCCGTTCTACGATCCTTCTCGGAAACCTTGCTTAAATCCTGGCTTACAAGCGCATCCAGGTTTACATTAAAGATCTTGGTGATGTCGAGCAGTGAAGACAACGGAGGGGTTGCACGCTCTTCTTCATAGGCGCCAATGGCGGCTTGCTTCAATCCGAGCTTTTCAGCGAGTTGCTTTTGAGTTAGTCCTTTCTGTGTACGAAGGAACTTCAGATTTTTATTAACAGTTGCCATTATATATAATAAAGTACAAGTTACGATTTACAAAGTACGATTTGAATAAACAATAATCATTGCTCAGAGATATACTTTCCTCTGAACAAAAACATCGTCCACTGACTTCGCTTACAACCCTGATGCCCTCTCTCGCATAACCCTGCGAGAGAGGCTCAGGAAAAAAACTACAACACAACGTTTCATTGAGTTTATAGAATCTGAATGGCAAAATCAGTTTAACTCCCTTTGTTTCTCAATGATGATACAAATCTAAAATAATTAGATTGAAATAAAAACAATTAACTAATATTTTTAGTTAATTAGCGTCATGGATCGGAACATAATACACCTGGATTTGGACGCCTTCTTTGTGGCGGTGGAGCGCAAGAACAACGCTCAGCTTAAAGGAAAGCCCTTGATTGTAGGAGGCAGCAGCCGCAGAGGTGTTGTTGCTGCCTGTAGTTATGAAGCGCGAAAATTTGGTGTTCATTCCGCTATGCCTATGTATCTCGCCCTTCAGCTTTGTCCCGATGCGAAAGTTATATCAGGCGATATGGAGTCCTATAGTAAGGCCTCACATGAAATAACAGAAATGATAGCCGAAGATGCGCCATCTTTTGAAAAAGCTTCGATCGATGAGTTCTATATAGATGCCAGTGGTATGGATAAATATTACGGTGCACATAAATGGGCCACAGAATTACGGACCAAGATTATTAAGGAGAGCGGCCTCACTATATCTATGGGTATATCTGTAAACAAACTTGTTTCGAAAGTAGCAACGGGTGAGCGCAAGCCGGATGCCAACATATGTATACCGGCCGGTACTGAAAAAGAATTCCTCGCTCCATTGGGAGTTGACAAGATCCCGATGGTAGGCAAACAAACTGCGACATTTCTATATGACATGGGTGTTCGTACTATAGCAACATTGCGTGAAATGCCTTTGAAATTTCTGACAAGCGCTTTCGGTAAAAACGGAATTGTATTATGGAATAAAGCACATGGGATCGATGATTCTCCGGTGGTGCCCTATAGTGAGCAAAAATCCATATCAACGGAAAGTACATTTCAGGAAGATACTATAGATGTAAAGCGAATGAAATCAATCCTGATTGCCATGGTCGAAAAAGTTTCTTTCCAGCTTCGCAGTCAGGAGAAACTAACATCATGTGTCACCGTGAAGATCCGCTATTCGAACTTCGATACCGAAACAAAGCAAGTACACATTCCCTATACATCTTCGGATCATGTACTGCTGCGAACCGTTACACAACTCTTTGATAAACTCTATAATAGAAGAATGCTGATTCGTTTGGTGGGCGTACGCCTCAGCGGATTGGTACACGGCAATCACCAGATCACACTCTTCGATGATACAGCGGAGAGCATCAGCCTATATGAAGCGATCGACCTGATCAAACACCGCCATGGTGTTGAAAAATTAATCCGCGCCACCACACTCGATGTAAGCAACCGCGTGCGAATGGAAATGAACATGTTTAAGGGCAACGTAAAATAGGAACTCAGAAAATAAAGCAGTCAGAATAAAAATGTAAAGGTTATGAAAACATCAGCATTAAAAATCAGCAACCCGGTAAAGGAATTATTCTTCATTATTGCGCCTCCGCGTCACATCATGAGCGATGTATCTGTACTGAAAGACGATGTACATTATCTGATCGGTCACGAACTCGATGACCGATATTCCAAAGCACATATATCGTTGTTTAAATATAGCGATGATCACCTGGAGGATATGATGCGACACGTTGAAGCAAAGGCTGCACAGTTCAAACCCTTTAACATCTTTATAAAAGACCTGAATGTATTTTACAACGGACCAAGCCGTACCATCTATCTCGACATTGTAAATAAATATCCGGTACGTGATATTTTCGAGAAGCTGATCAAGGAAGAATCCGGTTACACACCGCATATCACCATCGCTAAAAAACTGGCGGCAGAAGATTTTCTGAAAGCATGGCCCTATTTAAAAGATCTTCCCTATAGCCAGCATTTTCTATGCGACCGCATTACCGTACTTGCGCGCGCTGAAAATAGATGGATTCACTATAAGGATATAATGTTTGGGGAGTACTAACTTTACGAAAAGGCTCGTGCCTTGATCGTATTACTAAACCGTTTTGTATTCCTATTTGTATGTCTCCTTTACAAGTTCTTCAAACTCATTTTGGTTATTCCTCCTTTCGGTTGGAGCAGGAAGGTATCATTCAGGCTGTGCTGCAGAAGAAAGATACCTTTGTGCTTATGCCAACCGGTGGTGGCAAGTCGTTGTGTTACCAGGTTCCTGCACTGATCTTTGAAGGACTCACCATCGTTATCTCGCCTCTCATCGCGTTGATGAAAGATCAGGTCGATGCACTGCGACTCAATGGTATACAGGCTGCATATTTAAATTCAACGCAGTCATACCCGGAACAGGAAGCGATCTTGAATAAGGCGCGTGCAAAGGAATTAAAATTATTATACCTCGCCCCGGAGAAATTACTAAGACAAGATGAAACGAATGGAGGCACGAAAGATATATCGCCTTCGAAGTTTACGCCATCATCGTTCTTCAATACTATACTTTCAATGGATATCAGTCTCATTGCCATTGATGAGGCACATTGTATATCGCATTGGGGACATGATTTCCGTCCGGAGTATTTAATGCTCGCGCAGTTAAAACGGTCGCTGCCAACGGTGCCGGTAGTCGCACTCACCGCCACAGCCGATCGCCTGACGCGAAAAGATATAGTCGAGAAATTAGCGCTGAAAGAACCGCTTACCTTTATATCAAGTTTCAATCGCGCCAACATACGGTATACCGTTGAACCCAAACAAGGAGCTTCTGAAAAGCTATTGAATTTCCTTGCCAAGCGAAAAACAGAATCGGGTATTATATACTGTTTGTCACGCGCCTCCACCGAGAGTTTGGCCGATGACCTGAGATCAAAAGGATTCGATGCTCTCCCCTATCACGCGGGCCTCGAACGACAGCAACGGTTCAAGCACCAGGAAATGTTCTTGCGCGATGAAGTAAAGATCATGGTCGCTACCATTGCTTTTGGAATGGGTATAGATAAATCAAACGTCCGGTATGTAGTACACATGGATCTCCCTAAAAATATAGAGAGCTACTACCAGGAGACGGGCCGTGCCGGGCGCGATGGACTTGAAAGTGAAGCGCTGTTATTTTACTCGTATGCAGATGTAACCAAACTGAAACGCTTCACTCAAATCGAGGGCAATGAAGCGCAGACCAGTGTGATTTTTCGCAAGCTCGACCAGATGGCGATGTATGGCGATTTGTCTTCTTGCCGCAGAAAATATTTACTCAATTACTTCGATGAACCCGCTGACGATTACTGTGGCAACTGTGATGTTTGTCTCGCGCATGTTGAGCGGGTGGATGGTACTATTCAAGCACAGAAAATACTGTCGGCTATATCGCGTTTGCAAGAACGTTTCGGTGCAGGATATGTGATCGACTTTCTGCGTGGATCAAACAGTGCCAAAATTCAGGACGATCACAAGCAACTCAAAACGTTTGGCATCGGCAGTGACACCAGTAAAGAAGAATGGAATAGAATTATCCGGGATATAGCGGCTCAAGGCTATATTATGAAATCCGAAGGCGCTTACCCGGTACTGAAGCTTACGCCGAAAAGTATAGCCGTTCTGAAAGGCACTGAAAAAGTAATGATTACCAAATCGAAAGAGGTGATCGAAACACAAGCAGCCGCAGAGGCGGTTGAATATGATACTATACTTTTCGAAAGCCTGCGCCTCGTACGAAAGCAATTGGCAGAAGAAGAAAACGTACCTGCCTATATTGTGCTCTCGGATGCTACACTACAAGAACTGGCAGCCTATATGCCACTCTCCAAAGAAGAGCTGAGCAACATCACCGGTTTTGGTCAAATGAAAATCGAAAAGTACGGACCACCTTTCCTGCTCGCCATCGCCTACTACTGTGATGAGAACAAGCTTGCATCACGCATGCATCTTAAAACCCCCAAGCGGCAGCGTAAAGAAAAACCGGAACGTGAAAGTGATACCAAACAGCAGAGCCTTACACTTTTCAACGAGGGAAATTCCATTGAGAAAATTGCTGTGATGCGTGGACTTAGTCCTTCCACCATTGAAGGACATCTTGCTTTTTATGTTCAACGCGGACAATTACCGATCGATCAATTGATCGACACCAACAAGCTCCAGGTAATTCAGAGCACGATTGATAGTATAGGAGGCATGGCGCTCTCTCCAATCAAGGAGGCCCTGGGAGAAGAATATAGTTTTGGGGAGATCAAGATGGTGCTGGCCTACCTCAACCGAATGAATATATAGCCCTGTAACTGGTATAAATACGATCGCATGTACCTCAACTGTCATACAGGCTTCAGCTTTAAATACGGAATGCTTCCGGTAAAAACGCTCTTTGAAGAAGCCAAACGTTGTGGCGTGCATAAATTAATCCTGACGGAGATCAACAACACCGCCTCCTATATGGAGATGCTTCGTGTGTGTGAGAACAATCGTGCGCAAAAAAATGGTCTTACTAAATTCAATGAAACTCCATATCAACTCGATATAGCAGTAGGCATAGAATTCAGAAATGGGAACGAGCTTCTATATATAGCCATCGCCCAAAACAATGAAGGGTTCGAAACTATAAATCGCTTTCTCTCCCGCTATAACCGCGAAGAAAAAGAGTTCCCGACAAAAGCCCCCGAATTTGAAAATGTATTCGTTATTTATCCATTCGGCAAATTCGAGCCGGAACAACTTCGTCCGTATGAATATATAGGTATACAACAGCATCAGGTCAACCAATTTTCGCTTTACGCGCAACGGACTGAGTACATGCAGAAGTTCGTTATTCTTCACCCGGTATCATTCCTTCCGCCGGTGCGTAATACAAAAGGCAAACTTGTTAACAAAGATTACAACGCTCATCGCCTGCTGCGTGCTGTTGCCAATAATACACTGCTAAGCAAGTTGCCCGAACATCAGCAAGCTCGTCCGGATGAGTATATGATTCCTGTGCAGGATCTTCTCCATTATTTCGAACGCTATCCTGAATTGATCAGCAATACAAATGCTATCCTCGAGAAATGTACCATCGACTGCAAGCAAGGTGTTGACAAGAACAAGAAGTTCTTTACGGAAAGTAAACAGACTGACCTTGCGTTTCTAAGAGAGGAGACACGAAAAGGCTACAAAAGAATTTTCGGAGATAACGATACGGTTTGGAACGAGCGTATTGAAAAGGAATTAGCAATCATCGAGAAAAAAGAATTCACAGCCTATTATCTCATTACGTACGACCTGATCAATTTTGCCAAACGAAACGGCTATGATTTTGTGGGGCGTGGCAGTGGAGCCAACAGCACCGTGGCATATTGCCTGGGCATCACCAACGTCAATCCCATCGAACTCAATCTATACTTTGAACGCTTCCTGAACGAAGAGCGTACTTCACCTCCTGACTTTGACATTGATTTTTCATGGGACAATCGTGATGCTATTTATGACTATATATTTCAAAAGTATGGACCGGATAAAGTATGTCTGCTCGGTACACACGTCACCTACCAGGGCCGTTCAATTTTACGTGAACTTGGAAAAGTATTCGGGTTACCGAAAGAAGAAATTGACGATCTCGTAGAAAATCCCGGAAAGAACAGCGGACGTGATCACATCAGTGAACTGGTATATAAATACGCTTCCTATATCGTTGAAAAAGAATTGCCTGCCAATTTTTCAATTCATGCCGGAGGTGTATTGATTACTGAGAAACCAATCTATGCTTACACTGCCACAGAGCTTCCTCCGAAAGGCTACCCGGTATCGCATTTTGAAATGCACAATGCAGAAGACTTTGGCATTTATAAATTTGATATACTAAGCCAGCGCGGCCTGGGTCATATCAAAGAAACGATCCGTCATGTAAAACGGAACAAAGGCATTACGATTGATATTAATCGCTTCGATGATTTCAAGAAAGATGATAAGATAAAAGACCTGTTACGCAACAGTCGTGCTATAGGCTGCTTTTACGTGGAGTCGCCCGCGATGCGGATGTTGCTTGGAAAATTACAGTGTGACGATTACCTCACGCTGGTGGCCGCAAGTTCTATTATTCGCCCAGGAGTAGCCAGCTCTGGTATGATGCGCGCCTATATAGAGCGGTATCATGCTGTACGCAACGGAGGTAGCTATGAAGCTATCCATCCGAAGATGGATGCATTGATGAAGGAAACCTATGGTGTAATGGTATACCAGGAGGACGTAATCAAAGTAGCGCATGAGTTTGCCGGTATATCATTAACAGAAGCTGACGTTTTACGCAGAGGTATGTCAGGTAAATATAGGTCGCGTGAAGAATTTCAGCGGGTACGTGAACGCTTTTTTGAGTGTTGCCGTGAGCGGGATTATGAACAACATATTATTGATCGCGTCTGGTTTGAGATTGAAAGTTTTTCAGGCTACTCCTTTGCGAAAGGACACTCTGCGAGCTACGCTGTAGAGAGTTATCAAAGTCTATATTTGAAGGCTCATTACCCGCTGGAATTTATGGTGGGCGTGATCAACAACTTCGGGGGCTTTTACCGTACTGAATTTTACTTTCATGAAGCCCGCATGAGCGGAGCGCTGATCCAGGCTCCATGCGTCAACCACAGCGATTATCTTACCACCCTCTACGATGACCATATATATGTCGGCTTTGTCCACCTGAAAAGTCTGGAGACAAAAGTAGCACAGCAAATTCCGCTGGAGCGTGAGCGTAATGGTATATACAAGAGTCTGGATAATTTTCTGCGCAGAGTGCCGCTGGGACTTGAACAGATCCGCATCCTGATCAGGCTTGGAGCCTTTCGTTTTACAGGACGCAGCAAGCAACGGTTGCTCTGGGAGGCCATGCTATATTTCGGCAATTCCAAAAATAGAAATAAAACAGCCGTTGAGCTTTTCGATACAGAGCCGAAAGACTACCCGCTTCCGATCCTGGAGCACAACGAACTGGAAGATATATTTGATGAGATCGAACTGTTAGGCTTCCCGTTGGGTGACCCGTTCCGCCTGTTGAAAACCACCGATCGCGGAGATACCGTTGCACGCGAGTTATTATCCAAAGTCGGTCAACAGGTATATATTATCGGCTATATGGTTACCGTCAAGAATACACATACTAAAAATCATCAGCTGATGAATTTTGGTACATTCTACGATCACCAGGGAGAAGTTTTTGACACCGTTCATTTCCCGAATGTAGCCGCCCAATACCCGATGCGTGGCAGAGGATTTTACGCGATCAAAGGAAAAGTAGTGGACGACTTTGGTGTATGTACCATTGAAGTAACCTGGATGGACAAACTCGCGCTCATCAGCAAACGCCCCGAGGTAGCCTTCCAGGAAACCTAAATATACTATAGGATTAGAGTGGTCTGTTCACGCAGGTGATCAACCAGTCTTCTTATTTTTTTAACAGATCTCTGATCTCTGTCAAAAGTTTGACATCAGCCGGTGGCTCTACCGGAGTAGGAGATTTTTCTTCTTTCTTCTTCAATGAATTCATGCCCTTCACCATCAGGAAAATAATAAAGGCAAGGATTGCAAAATTCAACACCACGGTAACAAAATTCCCCCACGCAAATACAGGTCCCAGCTTTTTTGCTTCCGCTAATGGAAGACCGCTCGCTACTTTATCAGAAAGCGGAACATATAAATTGGAAAAATCTGCCTGAAATGCTATCCCTATCAGCGGCATAATGAGGTCATTCACAATGGAGTTAACGATGGTTCCAAACGCTCCGCCAATGATAACACCCACGGCCAGATCCATAACATTTCCGCGCAGTGCAAATTCTTTGAATTCTTTTAACATGATCGAGGGGTTGATGTTGATGAAAAGTACAATATATGCCCTAAACAACAAAACGATACTTTCGGTTATTCCTTCCGGAAGACAATAAAAAATAGCTACCTTATACACAAAAGTATTTTCCTATGCCTGGCCGAAAGCGTGTAGCCTCCCCGAAGAAGCCTCCTCTTGCAAAAGCTTTTAATGCCAAGAGTAAAAAGACAGTTCGTAAAAAAAAGGACGTCAGTATACTGCAAGCACTCCGCGAAAGTCAGGATAAACTCAACCTTGCACTGAGTGCTGCCCAAATGGGTATATGGGAATGGGATATTGAAACCAATGACGTTACCTGGTCTGATAATGTACTCTCTATCTTCGGACAAAATAAAAATTCATTTGATGGCACCTTTGATGCCTATAGCAAGCTGATCTATCCGGACGATGTAGAGATGGTTATCGGTACGATTCGCGAAGCCGTGTCTGTCAGGAAAAATTATTTCATACAACATCGTATCGTATGGCTCGATGGCAGCATTCGCTGGGTTGAAGCAGCGGGAAAAGTTATTGTCGATAAACAAGGCGAGCCCGTAAAGATGACAGGTACCGTTCAGGACATTACGGAGTTCAAGTTAAAAACTGCCGAGAATGATGATTGGAAAATACGGTATGAACTTATCACAGCGTCTTCCGGGCAGGTGGTATACGACTATCATATACCCTCCGGTAAAATTGTGTGGAGCGGGAATATATATGAAGTGCTGGGATGTAATGCCGGTGAGATGGGCGACATTGTTACGTGGGGAGATTTGATTCATCCGGATGATCGCGAGAAGGCATTTTATGAATTGGAACGAGCCGAGAAGTTGTTGACTAAATATGATGTGACATACCGTTTTAGAAAGAAAGACGGTGACTATGTATTTATGCACGATCGTGGTTTTTTCTTACCAGGTCGTCATGGTAAAGCAGAGCGGATGCTGGGCACCATGCAGGATATATCTGACAAAATCAGAGCCGAAGAAATCTATGCGCAGAATATACGGTTCCGCGAAAGTATAGAGAAGACTATGCCTGGCGAACTTTTCGTTCACGATCTTGTGCAGCGCCGCAATCTATACTCTACAGGAAAAATTATCAGCGGCTATACGCATGAAGAAGTTGAACGTATGGCCCCGGATTTCCCTATGGCACTTGTTCACCCCGATGATATAGCATCCATTGCCGGTTGGACAGATGAACCCTTGGGCACTATTAAAGAATCACTTTTTCGCTTGCGCAAGAAAGATGGCGGATGGCTTTGGATCTCCAGTCGCACCACTGTTTTCAAGAAAGATGAGAATGGAAACGTTGTGCAGATCATCGGCATCGCGCAGGATGTAACAGAACGAAAAGCAGCAGAGGAGCAAATACGCGAACGAGACAAAAGCTATCGCGAGTTATTTGACACTGTAAATGAAGCCATCTATATACAGGCCCCCGATGGTACATTTGTAGATGTCAATGAAACGTCTTGCAAGATGTATGGCTATGATAAAAAAGATTTCATCGGCAATACACCTGCATTTCTTTCAGCTCCTGGTAGAAATGACTTTGATGCGCTGATGAAACAAACGGAGCTGGCGTTGCAAGGGCATCCGCAGTCCTTTGAATGGTGGGGACAACGGAAAGATGGCTCTATATTTCTGAAACATGTTCAGCTCACCCAGGGCTCATACCTCGGAAATAAAATAATTATAGCAACCGCGCGCGACATTACAGAAGAGCGAAGTGCTATCGATCAACTTCATAAAAGTGAACAGAGCTATCGCGAACTTTTTAATACGGTCGGGCAGGAAATATATATACTTACACTGCAAGGCACCTTTCTCGATGTTAATACCGGGGCCTGTGAAATGTATGGCTACCACAAAGAAGAATTTATAGGCCGTACGCCTGAATTCCTGGCTGTGGAAGGAAAGAATAATCTAACTCAACTATCGGATATATTACAAAAGGCAGCAGCGGGAACGCCTCAGTCTATGGACTGGTGGGGAAAGAGAAAAGACGGTGGTATATTCTTGCGCGAAGTACGTATATATAGAGGCACCTATTTTGGACAGGAAGTATTGGTAGCCATTGCGTGGGATATCACCGATCGCAAGAACAAAGAAGATATACTCCGCGAAAGTGAAAAGCGTTTTCGCAACCTGATCAGGAACCTGAACATCGGTGTGTTGTTGCAGGATGATCAGGCTAACATTGTTCTCTCGAATAAAACAGCACAAGAACTTTTAGATTTATCAGAAGATGCACTGCTCGGACGATCTCTGTTCAATCCGGGGTGGCGCGTAATCCATGAAGACGGATCTGATTTTCCGGGAGCGGCACATCCGGTTCCGCAGGTAATGCGAACCTATAGACCTGTTAGGGGTACCGTTATGGGCATCTGCCGCGATACAAAGCAAGATATAGTGTGGCTGCTGGTAAATGCTGAGCCTATATTAAACGAGCAAAAGAAAATTGTTGAAGTTATCTGCACGTTTACAGATATAACAACACTTAAAAACATTCAGCAGGAATTACGTGAAAGCGAACAACGTTTTCGTATACTACAGGAAGCTTCATTCGGTGGAATTGGATTGCACGACCGTGGGGTTGTCATTGACTGTAACCAGGGACTTTGTGACATCACAGGATATCCCTATGAAGAACTGATTGGTCGCAATGGACTGGACTTGATTGCTCCTGAATGGCAGCCGATGGTTATGAACAATATACGTTCCGGTTATGAAAAGCCTTATGACGTAGAAGGTATACGTAAAGATGGCACTCGATATTTTCTGGAAGTCCACGCCAAGAATATACCATACCATGGAAAAACAATTCGCGTAACAGAATTTCGTGACATTACCGATCGTAAATTATCCGAAGAAAAAATAATAGAGCAAAACATAAAGCTGCAAGCCATTACGGAAGATCTCAAAAGAAAGAATGAACAACTTGAAGAGTTCACGCAGATCGTATCCCACAACCTGCGCTCACCGGTCGGAAATATACTCACACTGTTAAGCTTCTTCGAAGGAACTGAGGCTGAGGATGAAAAAGCAGAATACCTGAAACTGTTGAAAGAGTCGGGCGTCATCACGCTGAATACCTTGCACGAACTAAATGAAGTATTAAAAATCAAACAAAATAAAAACATTGAGAAGCAACAACTTGTTTTCAATACAGTCTTCTTGCATGTGAAGGCAATGGTGAGCGCGCGAATAACGGAAACCGGTGCGGAAATATATGCTGATTTTTCTGCAGCACCGGTGATAGAATATCCGCGTATTTACCTGGAAAGTGTTTTGCTGAACCTGCTGAGCAATGCGTTGAAATATATTTATCCGGGAAGACCACCCGTCATTTATTTTAAAACGTATACTGAGAGTGGAAACACTTTTTTACAAGTGACAGACAACGGCTTGGGAATAAATCTGGAGCGCTACGGGCATCAGATCTTCAAGCTGCGAAAAACATTTCATCGCCACCCGGAAAGCAGAGGTATTGGATTATTCATGATAAAGAATCAAATTGAAGCCATGGGGGGTGACATCACTATTTCAAGTAGAGAAAATGAAGGAACCACTTTTAACATTAACTTTAATAAGTACCTGACCGATGGAAAATAAGACTCCCATCATTGCCCTTGTTGATGACGACAAGGTATTCCAGATCACTGCTTCGCGTACCATTATGGCAGCTCAGCTTACGGATAAGATTCTGCAGTTCGAGAACGGAGAAGATGCTTTGGTTTTTCTGAAGGATCATGCCGGTGATTCCGAAACACTCCCTGACTATATTTTCCTGGATATCAACATGCCCTTTGTGGATGGCTGGATGTTCCTCGAAGACTACTCGCTGTTCAAGACTAATCTCTCTAAAAAGATTTTGATCTATATGGTGAGTTCATCTATTGATCCACGCGATGTAGACCGCGCTAAACAGAATGAGAACATTCGCGAATATATAATCAAGCCTGTAACACGCGAGAAATTCATTGAGCTTTTAAGCAAGGCCGCCTAGCCCACCCGTTATCCTGCGCGTTCAGGGATCAGTCCTTTTTCGCGCGCAATTTTCATAACGAGTTCGAGCGCTTGCGCACGATCATTTTTTATATTGCCTTCAAGGATAGCTTCTTTAATCTGCTCTTTTATTTCACCCACTATTTTTCCCGGAGGAACGTTGAACATCTGCATAATCTCATCGCCCGTAACAGGCGGTTGGAAATTACGAATGTTATCCTTCTCCTCTACTTCCTTCATCTTCTGCTCTACGAGATCGAAATTTTTCAGGAAGCGATTTACCTTATCGTTGTTCTTGGAGGTAATGTCGGCACGACAGAGCTTCATCAGCGCGTCTGTGTCCTCTCCTGCTTCAAAAAGTAATCTGCGTATAGCCGAGTCCGTTACTTCTTTCACCAACGCTATAGGACGCAAGTGAAGCTTCACGAGCTTTTGTACAAACAGCATCTTCTCATTCATCGGCAACTTCATTCTTCGAAATATACCGGGCACCATGCGTGCACCTTTATCTTCATGTCCATGAAACGTCCAGCCATGTACTTTATCAAATCGCTTCGTAGCGGGCTTGGCGATGTCATGAAGTATAGCAGCCCAGCGAAGCCATAAGTCATACGACATCACCGATACATTGTCCAATACCTGGAGCGTATGAAAGAAATTATCTTTATGCGTTTTGCTACCCACCGCTTCAACTCCGTGAAGCGCTATCATTTCCGCAAAGAAATGTTTCAGCATACCGCTATGGAAAAGTAATTTGAATCCGTAGGAAGGAACAGGGCTTAAAATGATTTTATTCAATTCAT
Source organism: uncultured Bacteroides sp. (assembly GCA_902168185.1). Classification (GTDB taxonomy): domain Bacteria; phylum Bacteroidota; class Bacteroidia; order Cytophagales; family Cyclobacteriaceae; genus Ohtaekwangia. The sequence continues at coordinate 212,725 of CABHOV010000029.1, read as the reverse complement.
CGGTAATGCGTTCCTGCGAAACGATTTTGAGGCGCTCAGCCTGATTTATAATAGCCTCAAATGTATCCGGGTCTATATCAAAGCTCAATTGAGATGCAAAGCGTACAGCCCGCATCATGCGCAATGGATCGTCAGAAAAAGTTATAGCAGGATCCAGCGGAGTGCGGATCATTTTCTTGTTCATGTCTTCGATCCCATTGAAGGGGTCGATCAAATCTCCGAACGTATTTTTATTAAGACTGATAGCCAGCGCGTTCATTGTAAAATCTCTGCGCTTCTGATCGTCATCCAGCGTTCCATCTTCTACAATAGGCTTACGCGAATCACTGCGATACGACTCTTTGCGCGCGCCTACAAATTCAAGGTCCAGATCTTCGTAGCGGATCTGCGCCGTACCAAAACTTTTATAGATGTTAACATGAACGTTCGGGCCAAGTGCCTGCGCAACAGCTTGTGCCAACTCTATACCACTTCCCACGCAAACAAAATCAATGTCTTTTGAAGGACGATGCAAGATCAGGTCGCGCACATACCCACCCACCACATAGGTATCAAATCCCAGTTGATCGCCTACGGCACCAATGATTTTAAATATTTTATTCTCTAGCGAGGAAGACAGATTCATTTCCAAAAGCAATTCAGCCTCCAAAGGTAGGTAATGTTATGCTTTCGTGGGAATAGTTAGTACGATAGAGTTACATGAGCGATTTTTTACCCAGGGAAACCTGTTCCGTTTAAAAACTATACGCATACGCTAGTGTAGCGGTTAGCGATCGCGTGGTTCCGCGTTCCTCAATATCGCGCTGCTGCCAGATGGTATTGGCACTGAGGTTGTGGCGCTTCAATAAAGTATAGCCGGCATTCCAACGCAAGTTCAATACTTTGTTCTGCACTTCACCTTCATTGTAACTCACGTTATACGAAGACGATAATCCCGTAGTCACAGCCTTTTTGAATACTTTGGCCCTCACACCCAGTGTTGGCCCAAGTGTTAGGAACTCATCGCTTCCTACATGATTAAAGGTGGTGTTGAATGCAGCATTGAAATTAATGGCCTGCGGAACAAGCAACAATCCATATACTGTGCTGAGGTTATAAAATTGAGACAACGCTCCTGGACGAATCACATCGCCTTGCTTATCGGCAGCTTCCTGGTAACTCGCGTTTATATTCAGGTTCTGTCTTCGGTTTTCATTCTTACCGAAATTATAGATTGTGTTGATGGCGAGGTTCTGTGACAGCTGTGTGAAGTCTAACGTATCCAGGTTATCGTACGGCGACTGCCCATTTATATAATCAAACTGAGAGCGAATGTTCATATAGGTTTGAAAGCTTGAGTACGACACCGACACATTGATTTTTTCATTCGGAGTATAGTTCAGGTTAGCCGAACTCACAAAACGCTTGGATGATTGCTCTTTATCATTATCAAGGTTATCTCGCTGTACACCCCAACTCAAGGCTATATTTGCTTTGTCCTTTAAAAAGGGACGGGCATAACGCAACGTAATATTTTCATAATCATTATTGAAGTAATATGCACCGAGCGTTCTATACTCTGGATCAATTCGCTCATACCCTACTCCTATTGTATTTTTAAAAAGCTGATAATTGGCTTCCACCTTAAAAGCTTTATAAGCCTCTGAAGAAGTTCGGTTGCCAAGCGTTTTATGGATGATTGATGAGCCTTCTCGTGATGCACGTACATCGCGCGTTAAAACACTTACACCATATTCGCCCGAAAGATTCAGGTTGTCCATCAACTTGATTCCTCCTTCCCAACTGAACGCTACATTTTGTTGTGGAAATATGTTCAGGCTATCCGGTTGCCATCGTAGCGAATTAGGATCATCCTTTGCCGCGAACATCGTCATGCCCAGGTAATGGTCTTCCTGGTCGTACCGAACCTTTGCCCCGTAGCCCATGCGTTGATACGCAGCCGGCACAATCCGGTTAGCGGTATCATATTCAACACTGCGCTGCAGTCGCCCGTACATGGCGCTATATTTGAATGGACCTTTCGGAGTAAGGTCTACACCCACACCAGTAAACATATGACCATTGAGGGTATACGGTGAAAAGCTCATGGCAACATCGCCTATATGACCGGTAATCCATTTATATACAGGATGTACACTGAATCTATTGGGCAACGTAGGATAACCATAACTGGAACCGAGGTTGGTGATATTGAAAGAAAACGGAAGGTTGATTTGATTATAGATATTGAAATTTATACTCCCACTCAGGAAGTACGTAAAAGGTTGTCGCCCCTGACCATCATTACCATCGTAAAATATAGTGTTAGCCGAGATACCACCACCAATGCGGACAGGCTTTTGAGAAAATGTATTCTTCAGATTACCCAGGTCAACTTGCTGTGCGCGCGCCTCCAGGTTGAGCAACATCGCCACGAAAAGAATAGTCAACAACCTGTATATATCTTTACAGGAAGCGGTATAGCCGGTAACTGAGCGGGTATTCATCGTTTTAATTTTTGCACCTTAATATCAAGAAGTATATACGACTGCGATCCGTCTACTACAAAGCTCTTCACTTTAATCGCACCTTTCCTCCCATCACTTGTCTCAAACAAAACAATGCGAGGTGTAACCGTACTATTGAAGAAGGATATTTTACTATCGTTATTTTTAATATCGAGCGGCTGCAGGGGGGTATCGTTCGTCATGGCATCAAACTGGCTCCCTGAAAATGATATAGCACTCGACTCCAGTGTATTGATAAAAGCCGTATGCGAAGCACCCGGTATAGGTGGGAATGCATACTTGGCAGCAGAGTCTGGTGATATAAACCTGCTATAGCTGAAACTGGAATTTATACCAAAGAACACAATATCGATGAGGCTTCCGTTATCCGCATTTACATCTTCACGTTTCAAAACTTGTCGGAGTTTCGTAGAGTAGAAACTACCGGAAGCTACATGCCCCGCACTGATCGCCAATTTAACATCCTCCATGATATAGAGGTTTGTATTTGGTTTGACTGTAATGGTGCGTTGTGTCGTTTGAACATCTTTATCATTTTCCGTTTGCAGGGTTACCGTATAGGTTCCGGGGCTCTCAAAATATATAGTTGTATTTTCTGCTGTCGTATTATTAATTACCCCACCGGTAGCAGACCATGCATTGCGTAAAGCGCTGATTGTACCATTCTGAAGATTGGCCGTTAATGGAGCCTCATAATCTTCATCCTCAAAAGAGGGTATAATTGAAAAATCTATAACCATGGCAGGCTTTAAGACAATTGTTTTTGATGACGAGAAGAACTCCCTCCCATTGCCTACCCGTAATTGTATAGCATGCTCGCCCGGCGAATCAAACAATACATCCGGAGGATTTGCCAGCGTAGAGGTTGCTGGTGTTCCTCCCTCAAATGTCCACTCATACGAAGAAGCACCACGAGTCTGATTTGCAATCTTTACAGTAGCGGGCACAAAATCATTTACCTGTACAGCAACATCAAACGCAAGGTTAACAGCTGAATCAAGCGTAAATGTAATTTCTTTGGTATTACGTTGCGTGTCATTCCACGCTTCGAGTTTTATAGTATAGGTACCTGCTTTATCATAGGAGATTGCCCCAGGATTCTTATCATCCGATGTTGCCGGGGAAGCGCCTTCAAAAGTCCAGCGATAAAAATCTGCACCGGAAGTCCGGTTTACCAACGCGAGGTCTACTGGCACGGTATAACTCTCCGGCTGGATATACTCAAAGTCCATAATGACCGGAACCTCCTCCTCTTTATAGCAGGAGAACATCGTGGCACTCAAAATTAAAATTACAAGAAGGGTAGCGTTAAATTTCATACAGGCAACTATCGTTAGGCTAAAACAAGCTGTAGCCCTTTACAAGATTACAGCTTGTATATTTATAGCTTAGTCATTCAAAATACTGGTAAGCGGACCGCTGTAATGACCAGTCACAGTATGCTCTTGTGTCTGATTTTCAACTACTACTTTTCCTTCGAAATCAATGGTATAAATATCACCAGACTTTGCAACGGTCACGGTACCGGACGTGAAATCATATTCTGCAGTAGAGTTTCCGGATGACGCATTGAAGCCAACCGCGATATCTCCATATACAAAATCTTTCGGTTCAGCCTCCATATCATCACCAACAAAACTGTGTGTACCTGTTTCCAACTGCATAGTCCCTGAAGCTAGCATCAATGTAACGAGGTCACCGGTTCCTGTTGCACTTGTTCCTGTCATATCTATACCCGCAGAAACCAGTATAACCTGGTGATAGTATATATCTTTTCCAGAGTTACTTTCTCCTGGGCTATCATCATAGAAGAAAACTCCTGACGCCAGCGTCTTCTTCGAACCATCCAGCGTATAGTAACTCGATGGCCCCTCATCATCATCTCCACAAGATGCCAATACAACAGCCACAACCAACAACAAAGCATTCGTAAATTTTCTTTTCATATTTATTTAGCTTAAATTTTTCTAATCTAATATTCGAAAGAGTAAAAATTATCACGAGCATCCAGCACACAAAACTTATTGCCATAAACTAAAATCTGCTTGACAATGGTATTTTCAGTTACATCAAGGTGCTTTGTCCATAAAACTTCTCGCTTCCGAAGATCAACAACTCCAACATTGGAAGTTCTCTCACCAGCAAAGAACAAAAGGTCATTTACAACGAAAAATTTATTATAAGACATACCCAGATGATCAGGAAGACCAGATAATTGATTTGCTATATCTAAAGATTCTACCGTAAAAGAATTTGTATCCATGATCAATATCCTTTTTTTATTAGTTGCAAATAATTTTTCACCACTCAACATTAACCAGCCTTTCATCTCTTCTGCGACTATTAATATTTCTCCAGTTGTTATTCGCAAACAGAATGTCTTGGAAACATTTAATGCATAATCGTTTAAATAGAAGAATAATTGATCCTTAAAAGGAACCAGATCGCTCATGACAGTACCATCTTTTCCTCCGAGCAAGCTATTTATACTATGCTGCCATAGGGATTGCCCATTCAAGGCATAACAACATAAAGCATCGCCTTCCAGACTGAAATAATAGCTTTTATAGAATTGTTTAACGAATGGATTCTTAACATTCAATCTGTGCATTTTAAAATCACGACTGCATTCATAGTATACATCCTCATCCTGTTCTTCTTTAAGTACAATAAATCTCTCTTCTTCGCCCCAGAAGTGAGACAAAAAGAAGTTTCCACGAATGCTTTGAGACTGGCCTTCACTATAAATTATCAATTCGCCTGCTTCCAGAGTATAAAGCAATGCATTGCCCCACACTCTATATCCTGATACTCTCTCGTTAATTTTATCACCGCCCATCAACAGTTCACCATTTTTTGTATGGAGAATTAAATCCCCTCCCATGCTGTCCATGGAGAGTATATTTTGATGTCGTTGTTCTTCCGTAATAATCATTATTTAAAAATTTCAGAAAACCAGTCGTTATTATTATTCAAAAATTCTATCAAACGTGCATTGGTCGTTATTGCCTTCGGATATGCTTTTGTCACTCTATAGTTTTCAAATATTTGCCTCATTCCTGCCGTTATTTCAGATTGAGCTCCAGTTATATATTCAACCACCTTATCCTTTGTAAGCTTGTTACCTTTTACACGCCATTGCAGTTGTCTCAAGTCGGTTATGCTGTTCAAATCCCTTCTTATGAATTCATCCACAAAAAGGTCCCTGGCAACACCATCGCTTCCACCATACCATTTATACTCAACAAAAAGAGGAGGCGTGTCATTTGTTATTAAATCTATTCTTCCTCCTTTGCCATTGGACTTTGTTACATCGTATTCTAATGTTAACTTCTTCTTGGCAAATGTCTTCGCATCACCGGCAACATCTTCCATTATCCAAAACGCAGCCTGCTTATCTGTATTGGAACCAGTTTTGAATATCTCCCATAGTCTATTACAATTACTACATTCTATACTATTGTTTCCAAGTGTTGTAACAAAGCGGTCTATATTATTAATAACTTCCTCATAACTAGCTTTTGCTGTGTTGCTTACTCCGTCACCCCACTGCCAGCCATTGATCTCTGACAGAAGCTTATCATTGATACCAACACCTGATCTGGCCAAGTGCGGATTCTTCTTGAGTTTCATCAGTGCCTCAAGTACTTCCATCTTTAATCTCAGACTCGGCTTAGTGTTTATTATGTTCCACATGTCGACCAGAGCACCATCATCTGCATCCAATTTATGAAGAATATCATCTGAAGCATTGTTAAAGTCATCCAGAAACTTCTGTCTTTTTGCTGCGTCATTAAAAGCATCTATTTTTTTAGCAATGCCTTTAAATTCACTCAATCTTTCGGCTAGCGTTTTGGTAACGCCTCTAACAACGGCGATTTCACTTCTTTTAGGATTTGTGTTTTCAACTTCAACCACTGCAAGTGACTCACCTTTGTCATTCTTTATCTCGAAACCATTTTCATCTTTTAATATTTCTTTAATTCTATATACTGCATTTTCTATTTGCTCGGCAGGGTTGACAAATATTGGCACATTAATTCGTTCCCCTCTAGGACCGGTCGCCTGCGCTACACGTACCACACTCCAGTCTATTTCCCTCGCAGCTGTACCTGCGGCTCTAAACACTTTGATAACATACTTACCGTTTTCAAGTGTGGCTTCAATTATTTTTGCTCCACTTTTAACCGTAAAGGTTAAAACTTTGGAAGTTCCCCTAAAGGCGACCTTCATAAGTCCCCCAGTGGCACTGCCAACTACATTACCAAGCACATCGAGTTTATCAAGTGTAGTTACGATTGTTCTTATTGTACTTCCAAAGCGCGATGCCGCCGTTCCACCACCAGCGGTAAAGATGGCAACCACTATATCAAAGCCAACCTGCCCGATCGAGTGCGCCAACACACAAGGTTTATTGGCATCAAACTGATCGGCTATAGAGCTTAGAATCATCCGTCCAGCACCAGCTACCCCTCCACCTTTCTCATCGATAAGTTTACCTATTTCAGTTGCACTTTTCTGTGCGCCAGGATCGTCCGCAAAATTCATTGTTGCCAACTTCAGTGCATCCGGTAAAGCAGCGATTAGTCCAACCAACCCATCCCAAACACCTACAGCCAATGCGAACTTGAGGTCTGAAATAGACATATCTTTAAGTTTCGCCAACGAGGGATTGTCATCTGGAATCATATTCTTGATATAGGATTCCACGACTATATCTGTAGGAGAAAGAATAATCTTCACAACATCGACAAACCATGGAGGATTGAAGTAGCGAGGATCATCAGGAGTGATACCGAACTCTTCCGTGTTATTACAATTCCACCAAGACTCCGGCACATATAGTGTTGAAATTTTCGAACTTAGCCAATCTGCAATTTTATACGTTGCTGTAGCAACAGCTTTCAGATCGGATGACGCATTCTCTAATGCCTTATTGATATCAAAAGCATAGGATGCTCTGAACTTATTCCTGTATATATCATTCAGTCGCGTTGCATCAACTCCACCTTTAACAATCCATTTATTGTCTTTTGTTTTATGTACCCAAAGTTTTAACACACCTTCTGGAACTTTGGCATCCATAACTTCCTGCATAGCCGCAGGATTGTTATCACTGGTAAGATATAGGTGTGCAACTTTCGCTTGAAGCTGCCCTAGATGCGCATCGGTATAAGACAGCTTACCAGAAAGTAAATCACTTATAGAAGCCAGATCAATATTCTCTCCGGTTTTATCAATAATCTTAAACTCACCCTGACTTCCGTTTCCATCACCACCGTCCCCAAAGCAATTACACTTATCCGCTTTGCTAACCACATCAGCACTTCCTTTGCGTTGTATCGTATAAGAGCAATTGTTACTGATTTTTACAATGGTAGGGGTTATATTACTACCTTCCACGAAGTCAGTAAACTTGTCATTTACATCTAGACCTCCGGATGATGTGCGGGCATAGTATAGCGGATACTTCTCATTCTCTTTTGCCGGGAAATATAGTTTACCATCAGACTTTCTCCGAATTATAGCAAGCGCACCTTTAAAATTGCCGTTGCTATCGTCTTCTCCTACAAATGCATAAGGCTCATATTTACTATTCAACAAGATTACTTTCTTATCTAAAGTATAGTAATACTCAGAATTAGAAATCTTGGTTAAGGTTGGAGGCAAACATTTGTATGCAAGTTTATCTCTGTACGCACTCGCTGCATCCCCCTCAAAAATGCTAACCAACATCGCAGGATCATGCATAACATCCCATTGCCACTTCGCTACATGGTGGCCGTTGTTATAGTCCATCACGTTTTCGGTCTCGCCTTTCTTGTAGCCTCCATAGTGCTCATCGAAGGTGTGGAAGAGTTTCCAGCGGCCGTGTCCTAATTCATGAGCTACGGTAATAGGTTCGTTTACATCTTTTATCTCACTGGTAAATATATACCCGAACTGAGAGCCACGCGGCATAAAGCCCGTAGCATCACGGTCGTTGATATCTTCGGAGCCGGTTGCCTTTAAGAAGAATAAATAGTTAGCAGCTTTATCAAAATTATCTGCGCGTGCTGATCTATACGCATTATTAAGAGCACGCATATCTTCGTTATAGGTACTCAGTCCGGTTGACTTTTCCATTAAACGATAGTTGTCGGCATAGTCAAAATTGGCATCGACTATTACATCCCACGTCACTCCTACTGCTCCGTAAATATCCTGTAATGTTTTCTGGATTGCCTGCTTATCGACCGGCACGTTGTTCACCGGAACAAGCACTACGGTATATTTCTGCAACTCGTAACTTACGATATTCAGTTTACCGAGAGTATAGTATTTATCTTTACCATTAGGATAAAGCGCATATAGCTCCTGCACATCGCCTGCCGGACCTGCCGCCAGTTGCAATGCATACTTGCCATTTTCATACGTAGCTTTATACTCTGTGCCTTTCGGAGTTTTGAAAATTACCTGCTCCGGTTTGATATTCTTATCCTTGATCTCGATGGTTGCAACTACCTTGTCCGTTTTACCTACCGGTACAAGTTTCCATGGTGCGTAATAGCCGGTGTATAGTTTTTGGTATTTGTTTTCAATAAGCGATACGTTATCGTAGTAATCAAGCCAGGTATCAAATCCATATATACCATCACCTTTGGCAAATGTTACAATCGCTTTATCACCGTTCAACTGCGATGGATCGAAGCTTCCTTCTGCTAACGGAGTTCCTGCTTTACCAATATAGGTTGCTTTTGCTTTCTCAACTTCTTTACCGGTTGCATCTGTTTCCGTAACTTTTTCTACCTGGTATACATTTCCATCCTTGTCTTGTACTGTCATCGGGAAGACAACAACCTTATTACCTTCATTACCTTGTCCTTCGTTGCTGGCAGGCGTTATGGTATGAGGCTCACCTTCGCTGTCGGTAATAACCAGATCTCCTTCTTCATTGAGACTGAATGCTTCTACACCTGGAATAGAAAAATCGAGAACATGATCAATTTTGGTTATACCGGTCTTCACCGTTCCTACATCGAAACCTCCTTCAAATACATCATCGAGGTTGGCAATCTGCCCTTCATTCTTATCATACTTGGCATCGATATACCCGTTGATCATCTGTTTGTCGGTATTCACCGTGATGCTGGTGAATTGCACTGCGATCTTCGCATCGTTCAGCCAGGGCACAATTGTCCATCCTTCCCCGGTATATATACCGTTGACACCTGAGATTTTTGTTACCGTTACGGGGTAATCATTCGCCATAATGATCTCGCCTGTCTTCAGCTCTTTGATGGGCTCTTTATTGGTAAGATTTACATTAGGCATGATACCGCATTGCGCCAGACGAGCACTATCGGTTTCAGGAAGGGTAATGGTAAATATAGGGCTATATACAGGCTGGCCTGCCATACAGTAACTTCCCACACGATACTCATATGTACCTCCGCTCTGCAGGCCATAAAGAATAACCTTCGGCTCTTGTGATTGTTGCTCTTTCCATTCGGAGGCGTCCACCTTGCCATCGGATGTTCGCGCTTTGATAACACGATAGCTTACACTGAAACCTATATGGTCCGGTAACGCTGTCCATTCTACGTTGAGCCTTTTCTTCTCAGCGGTTGCCATCACAAATTCAGGAGGTGCACAGTTGTCTTGTAAAGTAAACCAACGTATCTCACTATAGCCATCGTTCTGAAAAAGATTGACCGCATCCATACCATCACGAGCTTGTGCGCGTATACACCACGCATATCGTTTACCTGCAAGCAGAGGCGGCTGCATAGCTCCATATACCAGCGATGTACTTCGTGTTGTCTCACGGTATATTTCAGGTGCATATGGAAATGCAGCCTGTGGTGTCATACCATTATCCCAAAGTTCTTTCAGTATAAATTCATATTCTACCTGCGCGAGGCCCTGGTGTAAAGGCGTCCACTGGAATAAAACATTCAGTGGTTCACGGAAAACTATACTTTCGTTGTTACGCGGCAGACTCAACAGCGGTGGCTTCTGACTGGTGATCCACGCACGAGTACACGTTGATAGCGATAGTGCTTGTCCGGTATATGCTTCTACTGCTTGAAAACAAAACTCCACCATGCCTTCCGGAAACTTACCGGATGTCATATAGCCTTGTGTAATTAAATTCTGCGGCTGAAAGTACGGTGCTATATCATCTTGTGTAAGACGAACGGGTGAACCGTTCTCTACGATGATCGGTTCAATAAAGGATTGCTCGTTGGTTTGTAACCGAAGTCCACCGGGCGCTGTAATGATCATTCTCAAGCGAACATTGAGGGTAGGCTTGAACTGATCGCGGTTAATCAACGTAAGCGTAAGCTTTTCACGTGTGCCGCTATAGTAATCACTCAGGTAAGCGCTATAGGGAGGCAGCAGGTTCGCGTTAACCTGTATCGGGTACGTTGTCTGCGCTTGCGCCTGCAGAACAAGCGTGCTTAGCAACACTATATAGAACCAGTAACGTTTTAACATTCTTGCCATGTTTGCGAATTGAACTGATCGGCTCGTATTATTTATTGATCATTACTTTATAAGTTGATTGTCCCTGCGCAGTGATCAGCTGCAGCATATACAAGCCGCTTCCGGTAACCGATGATACATCGTACTCCATCTCTATAAAAGATTTACCAGTAACTTGGTCTTCCTGTATAATATTGGATTGATTGGCGTACAGAATCAGTTTTACTGCACCCGCTTCACGCAATTCGATCGTAGCTTTGAAGTGCCCATCATTTGGATTGGGCGTTACAGCGAATTGTTTAATATAGGGTTCATCCGGAGTCTTATAGTCGGTGAGTTCACTTTTGTCAACAACACGGACAGTACTGCTTGAGATTTTCTCACAAAGACCTTTAAAGCCTTTGATACCAACAGGATATTCTCCCTTCTCCTGGAATATAAGTTCCAGGTATTCCGGAGTTTCTTCCAACACCGTTGCCTGTGCAGGAATAATCCACTCTACACGGTCGGGTACCGGATGACTTATATTTGCAACGCGCACTTTTCCTCCCTGCGGTACACGTGTTGCAACGGCAAGGCTAGCCGCAATCTCGGTATCATCACGCGTGATGGTTATTTCATCCTGGTTAAAGCAACCTTTACTGTCTGTTACTCCCACACTATAATTTCCGGCATCGCTCAACGTTACCGAAGCTGTGGTCGCAAACGACTGTCCATCTTTTTGCCATATATACTGTGAGGTTGGGTCTTCGATCGTTGTATTCAATTCCAATACCTGACCGCGACACAGCACACGATCCGGCCCCAGATCAAGGGCAAACAACTCGGGATTATCAAGGCTATATTCACGGGTGATGAAACATCCATTGGCATCCGTTACAACTACTGTATATATACCATGTCCAAGATCAGTCACAGAAGAAGCCTCCGGACCATGTTGCCATTTATAGTCGTAATCTGTTTTACCTCCAGTAACCGTAAGTACAATCGAACCATCGGTATAGCCATTGCAGGTTGGCGCTATAACAACGGCTTCGGCCGCTAAACTATTTGGCACAACCACTTCGGTCTGACCAAACGTTGTACATCCGCGGGTATCGACTATTACTACCGAGTACCAGCCGTCTGCTAAATTACTTATGCTTTTGGTAGTGGCATCCGTACTCCACGCATAGCGGTAGGGTTGTGTACCTCCCTGTGGAAGCGCTTCGGACGTTCCGTTGGTGTCACCGTTGCAAAGTAATTGTGATGTTTTAAAATTAATTTTCAGTTCATCCGGTTGCACCAATTTAAAATCCGGTGACCATGCTATAATTCCATTGCGATCGGTAATCTTCACGCGGTATAATGCCGAAGGGCGTTGCAGTGCCGTACTATCCGATTCTCCAAAAGCGGTAGTACCTCCTGTATTATCTACAACAAACCATTCATATTGATATGGTTCATAGGTATGTCCTGTAAGATAAGGGCGTCCACCTTTGGCGTGTGCTACTACTTCCCCATCCGTATAACCATAACAAGAAACAAAATGCTGTTCAGCCAATGCAACTTCAAGCAATGGTGGTTCCTCTACAAAAATTGTTAGTGTATCATAACAGCCGCGTATGTTCACCTCTGTCTGCGGCAATGCCAATGCATATTGATCATCTTTTGCCACCACGCGATATTTACCTTTGCCTATATTGGACAGTGTACTCTTCATACTGCCTCCTTCGGTTACAGGAGCATCACCGGTAAGCGCTATACTATTTATCTCATCTGTCCAATCGAATGTATAGGGGTATGTACCGCTCTCGGCACGAACCGTTACCCGACCGTTTTTCAATCCAAAACCAAGAGGCTCTATATTTTCAACTGTACTTACCAAAACCTTCTGAACGGGTTGATCTATAGTCGCGGGATTTACGATAATAGCAGCCGTTATTAAATTCTTAGGATCACACCCGTTGCTGTCTTTCAATCGTACGCTATATTCTCCTTTTTTCAGATTAAGAAAACTGTTTCCTGCGGATTCGCTAAGGCTAATCGTATCAATGTTATTGTTGTTTTGAACGAGATACGCTGTATAGTCTTGCGTTCCTCCCTGTGCCGTCACGGCAATTCTACCATCTTCACCTTCAAAGCAATGTACATCTGCTTTTACAGCATTGAAGTTTACAATAGCGGGACGTGCTAAAATGGTTTCACTATCCTTGTGGTTATCACCATCGGAGTAGCCGTTGCCAAGTACTCCAAACGTTGTTTGCAACGATATACCATAGGTACCAGGCGACCGGTTTCCTATTTCTATAGCATGATTGGCATCAAGCTGGTTCGGAAAGGCCTGGAATGTTTCTCCGTTGATATAGATATATATTAATTCGTTGAACGTTATACCGGAATAGGTTTCTCCGGCATACAGCGCACGATCAAATGTTATTTTAAGCTTCGCATTATTATCCTTATAACACGTCTCCATAATCGGCTCCGTTGATACTATGCCGGGTGCTGATGGCAAATGGCGTAACGATATCGGTGCAGTCTCACGACCATATGCTGACGTGCATGTATAAAATGCTTTAAATGATATCTGTTTAAAAAGGTAGTTATGATAATCTGCTCCAAGTGCATCAAACAATTTTTTACCAGATATAGTGATTTTATTTCCTGTACCAAACACTGTTGGCAAATTTTGCCAGCCGCTGCCTTCTATCATATAACGCCATTGGTAGCCATAATATGATTCGGGTATTGAAAGTGTAATATCATTGGTGGATGGAAGTGTATTAGAACTGCCAGGACTATAATTCACTGGCGTAAGTGGGCGGCCATACCGAATTCGTAAAGAGCTTTCAGGTCCCATCGTATAAAACGGCTCAGACAAAGTCACATCAAGATCAGCGAGAGGATCCGGGTCTGTGATGTCAAAAGTCTTCGTTTCACTAATATTCAAAAAAATGCTTCTTCTGAAAGACGTTGTAACCAACGCCTGAGTCACTCGTATATTTTTACCAGACTTTATTTTGGCCTCGTTAAAATATACCGTTTCCCCAGCCTCTGCACTTCTTGCGCTCACGTTAGCAACTTCTTCCGTTGTACCATTTGAATATTTCAATACGACCTTTACATTAAGTGCATCTATTCCTGACATTACTTGTACCGAGGCATCAGATTGAATAGCATGAACTCCTGAAAGTGGTTTAATATCTACCTGCAGCGAACTGCTACCATCATATCCAGGAAAAGCTCCCGATATATTAATGGAGCCACCACACGGATACCTATAGTATGAGCCTATATTTACATCTTTATCCCCGCCATCCCGGTAATCACAATCTGTCCAGCTTTCTGTAAAGCGTTCTGAATGAATTTTAAGTGACACAATGGAATCCTTCTCGCTGGTGGAAAATGTTTTAGTGAATTCAGCCCAATCGTCTTCACCAACATTGAACCGTTGGTACCAAGTTATCTCTTTACCTTTTTGAGTTTTCAATAATATCTTAAAATGACTTCCGCACTCAACATCGTTGCTAGGGTACATCAACCGAGCTTTCAAATAATATTCATACTGCTGTGCAGACACTGTTACACAGGCAACTATACATACTAAAAGCAAAATCGTTTTTCTCATAACATGTCCATTTACCAAACTGTACATCGTACTTATCTTTTTAGTATTGCTTTAGCCGTTGCTCCGCTCTTTCCATTTTCCAGTACGGCTCGTATCAGGTATTCGTATTGTACTTCAGGCTGAGCACTGTCATCGTATACCTGCGTCTCAAACCCCTTTATTACCTTCCAAAGCGAAGGGGTTTTATCCAATTCGCTTCGGTATATTTCAAGCTGCTTCAGATCTTTTATATCGTGCTTCCACATTAAATCGACACGTTTATTCTTTCGGTTTAAACGTGCTGTAAAACTGGTAAACTCACCTTTACGCACAGCAGTTACTGCTGCCTGTATGGTTACTGATGGTGACGGTGCCGATGACAGGCCGCGCTTGGTTACAACTGTAAGAGTATATTTATAGTATGCGTTCGATCGCACCGTCGAATCTATATGCTGTGTTATTGTAACATCGCTAAATGTCTTCACAAGCATATTCTCCGCTGTACCCCGCTCCTGCCGGTAAAGTCTGAGTGTGCCTATATTTTCCTCTCCACCGGTAATCCATGTCAAGACAATACCTTTTGCTGTAGCTTTGTAATTAGCTATAACCGGTGTAGATGGTGGAACCAGTTCTGGTTTCTCCAATGCTATAGCCGGTGATTTATCAGATTGATTGTATCGACCGTCCAATGCCGTTACAGCATAATGAATGGTGCTGTTCAAATTGCGGACTTCAACAGTATCGGTAAAACTGTTGGTGCGTACGGCCACATCGTTCAAAGGGATCAATTCTTCTCCGGCTGTTTGTGCCCTATAGATGCGATAGCCGAGTATATCTTTCTCTTTATTGGCAGTCCATGAGAGTCTTACAACACCAAGGCTATCCACAATACCTTTCAAACCTATAGGTATAGCAGGCGGAACAGTATCAGATGGTTGTATCAGCACCGGGAATGATTCCACAGGTTCTCCTTCCTGTGGTATAGCTGCGATTACAAAATAATTGGAAGCCTGAAGCGAATCGTAAGTGATCTTGCGCTTATCGGCTGCTATATTCTTTAATACAGGTTTGAAAGGACCGTTGGCATTATCGGCTCTTTTTAACTCAAAACCTTTCAGGAGACTGTTACCACGTTCATCAAACTCCCACTCAACTTCCAGCTTTCCGGTAGCATCCGGTACAGCACGATTGATGTGTGGCACATACATCAACCGATTCTTGCCTTGTCCTTTCACTACTTCAGATGCAGGGCCCTCTTCGCTAAAGGCAGTTACACCTACGAGGCGATAATATACCGTTGACGTATTGTTAGCAAGTGAATCTGTATAGAACATCCGCTGTACACTCACATTGTCCTTACTGTTCATGTTGGTAAGCGGTATATCGGTGATGCGCTTGAAGACCTTGCCATCGTTCGATTTTTCGATGTAGTATGAGTTATAGAGATCACTCAGCAGTCCATAGTTCCAGGCGAGCAAAACACTCTTGTCACCAAATATAGCGGTGAGTTCCTGGGGTTGTGGAAGCTTGGTATATTCGTTAAGGCTCACATACGCAGACCCCATTTCTACTTTCAGTGTCTTCTCCGGTATAGCCGATATCACCCTGTATAAATATCGCTCATCAGGTTTTACAGTTTTATCATCAAGCCCCCAACCAGCCAGTAATGCTGCAGGGTAACATAAATCAGCGGCATACATCGACACCAGATACCGTTGTTCTAACTCTTGCGCCAAGGCTATCAATCGCGACACACCTTTGGAATCTGCATCGGACAATTGAAATTCTTCTCCATAAAGAGCTTGTGCTATAACCGCAGCATAGTTGTTCGCAATAGCAAGCGTCTGCCAGTTATTCAGTGGTTGTGGTTTCAAAGGTTGTGGAGTAAGCACGACTCTTTCAGGCACCGGCAGTACAACATTGTTCCGCACCACGGTATAGCGTTCAACTCTGAATCCATGACGGTTGCTTTGCTTCCAGGCTATAGGAGAATTAACAGCCCATCGCAGTTGGATCATATCCTTCTTGATATTGGCGCGCACACGAATCTTCAATGTATCCTGTGCCTGTACAGCCCATGAAGCGATTACGCAAAAAATTATAGTGATAACGTAACGCATTGTTCTATTTGATAAAATTATAGTAGTCAAAACGTGTGCTGGTTCCCTTCGTACCATCCGGCAAAGTATATTGTAACTCGATGGTATAATTACCCTCACGAATGAAACGATAGTATCCGTTAATAATATAGTTATAGTCGGTCTGGCGTGCCGTTCCTAGAAACTGATTTACGATTTTCTGCTGAAGATCCGTGAAATCCTGGCGGTATATCTGCGGCAGGTTATAGATATAGGGGAAGCGCTGACGAGCAAGTCCATAGAAATTGCCGCTCTCAACTTCCGTGAGGTACGCTGCTGAGATCGGTATAGATTTAACCGGAGGCATGCCCAGTACATTAACATCACGATCCAGCTTGATACCTGCTACCGGGTAATTGCGATATATAACCGGGTCTATATCTTCTTTAAAGTATGCATCCGTCAGAACCGCCTTCGCATCTACCAGTGATTTGTTACCACTGAACGATGTACCTATCATTTCAAGTACTTCGAAAGGTTCGCCTTGCGAGATTTCGTATTGCAAGTTGATGACATCCGATGACACACGTCCGGCAACGGCATTTCCTTTCTGTATACTATTTATTTTCTCCGCGAATGTTTCAAAGCGGCTTGTAGCAAATGTATAGTTCAGTAAACTCTTACCAACATCAGAACGAATTACGGTGGCCGCCTGACGATTTGTTACTTCTATATTATTCTCTTCATCGTTTACAGTTTGCACAGTGTTCTCAATGGCTGCAGCTTCTCCTCCACCTGCGTTGCTCAACGTTACCACATCGAAGCCATAGTTGCTCTGCAGATCAAGTTCAGGCAAGGCATACTTGATCCTGTTCTGGCCTGCATCGTAGGTAAAGGCAAGTGCTTTGCGATCGTTGCTGGCCGACGTTATATGTACCTCATGTTTATACTCAGTAGAGAACAGGTAGCTCTGTCCGCGTTTCAACTGGATATACCCTGCATTGGATTCATCGCGTAAAAAGAATTTCTGATCTACTACCGGGTATGCATACTCTACGTTAGTAAGCGGAATAACATCAGGTGCTGTTCCGGTAGTGAAGGTTGCTTCCATGAATTCTTCAGCCTTTTGTCCGGAAGTATATACTACTACCCATTTACCATTTTGCCATTGTTCAAAGCCAACTTTAACGATAGCCTTCAATGATTTATTTGGAGGCAGAACTTCATGCGAATAGAATGATACCGCATCGCTGTTGCTTGCCCAAACCAGCTTACCGTCAATCTTCTTACCATCTTCTTGCACCGTGAAATCGTTCAGGTGTATGCGGTACATCTTCGGGCCCTGATCGTCCTCTACGGAGAACGGTACCCCTACACGCATTGTGAAGGCAGCTTGAGGAGCTGCAAATACATCTACATCGGTGGAGCTTGTCTTCGGTGTCAGATCGCTGATCATGCGCATCTCCAGCGGACTGCTTCCCGGTATCACGAGTTCGCATTCATCACCAATGGTCATCTTGAAGCGGCATTTACCGCGCACAAGTCCACCGAGTAAATCGAACTGAACACCGAGGTATCCTTTCACGAAAGTCGGGTTGGGAAGCTTAGCCTGCATCAATGCAGCGGCTGCACCTTTGATGATTGGAATTTTTGTTTTCAGGAACCACAGATTTACTTTCACGCCAAGCTCACCCTGCAGGTATACATATGACTGCCCATTGGCATACCAACCATCCATACCAATCTTGCCAGGACGTCCTTTACACTGCATGTCCTGATAGTCTTTCAGCATAATATCGAAGCCTATACCAGCCTGGAAGTTTGCGTAGAGAATCAGGAAGGTCATATCCCCAGTAGCCACTTTGAGACTTGCACCGAAAGCAAAACCTCTTCCATCGCCTAGCGCGTTGAGATCGCGCATATAGTCTAACTCAGCCATATCAACACCGAGTATATCTGCAACTTCTTTCGGCGGTGGTGGTGAACCTGGTATACGCGAACCGAGCATCAGGTACGAGCCTGTCTCAATGCTTATACCCGCTATACCCATCTTTAGCCCGAGGCGATCGGTTGGTGTACCCATGTGTACATACCATTCTTTCGGGTCTATATGCAACACGGCCCATCCGGCACGATTCCCGGAAGCTGTACCGCGAATCACACCCCCGATGGCATTGACGTATAGGTCAAACGTTGCGTGTAGTGAACTCTGTGTAAAATCATACTGTATACCTACGGCTGCAGAGAAGCCTGCTTCACCCGGTTTTTCTGAAGGTTCAAATACAGCAGTGGCTGCTTTGTTCGGTTCGTATTGTTTGAGTGTCTCTAATGTTTTTGACAACGCAGGATTATTCTTCACGAACTTCTCTTCCAGTTCAGCAACCTTCTTCATCTTGTCGCCAACAAACTTCTCTATATTTTCTGTGCCCGGTATTTTACCAACGAACTTGGCAAATCCATAGAAGCCAATAAAGTTGAGACCACCCGAACGGCTGAACGCAATCTCAAAAGATGCTTCACCATTTATAGCGGCATCGTTCGCTACATTAAAGAGTACCGATGCTTTTACACCTATACCTGTATTTTCATCCGGTACATATTTACAGCCAGTAGGTGATGCCAGCAGGTCAGCACCATCACGCTTCATACGATAGGACACACCGCCACCAAAACCATTCAGGTTCAACGGAGGGAACACCGGTATACCTTGCCCGAATTTTACGCGACCATCCACAAACCAGTAACGAAAATCTTTCCGGCCAAACATGGCCCTCGCTTGTACGTTGAATCCCTTCAACACTTTATCAAAGGTCATCTCGATACTACCGGCATAACCATCGCCATAGATCGGATCATCATTTAATATAGTAAGCTGTGCTTTGAGACTGAACGTCTCGGCAATTTTAGCATTGACAGCAATGTTGCTGATGTTAAGTTTCTTATACTTCCATCGTTCAGACTGCTCTTCGCCTGTACCGGATTCTTTCAACTCTCCCACCACTTCCAGGCGTGTACTTCCGGTAAACATGTTATCACTCAGCGTGAGTTTTATGTCCATGCCGAGTGCAATTTCTTTTTCAAGTATCCTTACACCTATGCGATCGATCGAGATTGGAAAGTTCATCATCTTGATCTCTCCTTTATAGCCAAAGTATTCGGCTGTAAATTTTGGTGATTCAGTTTTCAGGTGAAGACTTCTGAACTCTATACCTTTAAATTCTGCTATTTTCTTTCCGGTAGTGTCTTGTGGATTGGAAGCAGAACCAAGTCTCGCTGCTAAGTTGAGACTACCGTGCAGCATGGCTTCCGGCTTGAAAGAACCATCGACAACTTTTAGCTCTACATAAGAGTTCGGAAGCAATTCCGCTTCTGCATTAAATATATCAAACTTGGTTTTGCCGAGTGGCTTCACACGAAGCATATACTCGTTGTCCATTGTGATCAATGCATCGTAACCGAGATTCGATTTTTCTGATACCGGTAAACCGATCATACCGGAGAAACCTGCTTCAGTGAGTTGATTGGCTTCGAGCGCCATACGAAATGCATCTACCGAAAAACGCCAGCCGGAAGCTGAGCCTTTATCGATCGGCAAAATTCCTGTCGCTTCAAATACACCACTGATACCGTTGTTATCGAGCAACATGTTATGTGCTGCAAACGATGGACGCGTTTTATCTTTTTTCTGAAAAGGTTTCGGAAGAGTAATGCTGAGATCACGAACAAATACACCACGCCACAAGGTGGGATTACCGGGAATCATATAGTTAGCTTCGTATCCCTCCGGGTAAGCAATAGCCGGGTCGTTGCGCAGGTCGCTGAAATCAAATATAGCTTCGTTCAATACAAAGATGAATCCTTCCAAACCCTTGATCTCAAAAGGTGGAAGTGAAATGGATGCAAGTATATCGTTCCAATCTTTTACAATAGTTTTAAAAGAACCCTTTACGCGTCCAGGCACACCGTGGCCTGACGTATCTACGGGTACTAACAGGCTCTCCGGAAATTCTACGTCTGCTGTAATTCCCATTTCCTTGAAGCCCTGACAATCGATCGATACATACGTGAGTTCTTTCGCACGACCTGTGTTCTTATCAAAGCTCCCTTTCAACGTCAGCGCTGCGCTGTTTCCATTTATAGGTATAGATATATCACCCATCAGCACGAGCGATGCATCTCCTATTATATCACCGTTGTGCGATAGTTTTATACCCTGCGCTCCGAAGAACAGCAGCTTGTTGTCCTGTGGAATTTTAATGCGTGCAAAAACCGTAAGCTCGCTATAGTTGGTTTCCCACCGCATATCGCTTACCGCGATGGTAACTTCAATATTGCTGAGGGTTTGTTTTATACCCATCGGCAACACATTCATATCCGCATACGCGAGCGACTCTGTGAAATTATTGGATTGGTCAAGTTTATAGAAGGTCTCTACAGCCTTTCTATACTCTTCGGGTTTCTGTGCTGTAGTTTGTGCTGCTGTATTTTCTACAGCCTGCGCAAGTGATGAATGAAAAGGCAACGAAAGAAGAAAAGCAAAAAATACAGGCGTACAATTAAAGCATACTGCAACCAGCCTGCGAAAAAATCCTCGTATAGACAATATCATGCAACTGACAGGGTTAGGGCTAAAGGGTGTAGGTTATCATAAAAAATCCATAACCAAAGCACAGCTTTTATATACTCACGATTCACGTGTTCACAATAACTGCGCTATATATAGCGTTATGCATCTTGTGATACACATGTACCATTAAGCATTCTGAAGCAAGAAAGTAACTTTAGAATACCTAAATAGTGCTACTGAAAGGTGGTTCGTTACCTATGTAAGAATATCATCCAAATGGGTGTAGTTAAGTGTATAAAAGTTTAAACACTTAATTTATTTTCAGAGCAACTATTAGCAACGTGATGGCTACCCGAACAGGCAATAATCAATTGATATTCAACAATTTGAAACCCTTGTAAAAGCACTGATTTTCGCATCAGGGTATATATATTGTATACCTTAAAAATCCGGTAATTATAACACTGATCTATATGTACATACTTACCTGCACTTACGAACATTATCAATATGTTCTGCTATAAAATACCTAACTTACCTCACCGCGCTCCCTACCGAAGTCCATTCATATTCAACACTTCAATATCTATGAACCGCAGAACTTGCCTTCACCATCTTTCAGCGCTAAGTTTAGCACCGTTAACTATAGGGGCTATGCCCACTGCTTCAAGCATGTTCAAAAGGAAAATTCCGTCTTCGGATGAATCTATACCGGCTATAGGGTTGGGTACATGGCAGACGTTCGATGTAGGGAATGTTGTAGCAGAACGTGAGCCACTAAAGGAAGTATTGAAAAAATTAGTTGAGAAAGGCGGAAGTGTAGTGGATAGCTCTCCCATGTATGGCGCCTCTGAAAAAGTAGTTGGAGACCTCTCCACAGAAGTGAATCTGAATGCTAAACTCTTCATGGCTACAAAAGTATGGACCAGCGGAAAAGATGAAGGTATAGCACAGATGAACCGATCGTTTACACTTTTACAACGCAAGCAACTTGACCTGATGCAAATTCATAACCTCGTGGATTGGCAAATACATCTCAAGACGTTGCGCGATTGGAAAGAGCAAGGAAAGATTCGTTACCTGGGCATCACGCACTATACGGAAAGCGCCTACAGTGCTATTGAAAATATTCTAAATAACAATCCTGTTGATTTCTTGCAGATCAATTATTCGATGCTGAGTCGCACAGCAGAGCAAAGATTATTTCCACTTGCGCAGGAGAAAAAAGTTGCTGTCATTATCAATCAACCCTTCGAAGAAGGATCTTTATTTCAGCGCGTAAAAGGAATGACGCTTCCTGAATGGACAAAAGAATTTGATTGCGCGAGTTGGGGACAATTCTTTTTAAAATTTATTCTTTCTCAACCTGCCGTAACTTGCGTGATCCCGGGCACCTCCAAGCCTCATCACATGATTGACAACGCAAATGCTGCAATCGGAAAATTACCAGATGAAAATCTTCGCGCGAAAATGCTTCGTTTAATTGAACGATAACCGTCCAAATTTTATTCCGTAAATTTTTCAAAAGAAGTTATCCCTTCCTGTAAACTGTGTCTTGCGGTTGATTGTTATTTGGTTAAATTTAGAAGACTGTATCTAAATTGCTTATGGGAAGACCTCTACTGCTGCTACTAACATGTTTATTTTTTGCACTCCAGGTTCATGCCCAGGGGATCAAAGTTTCGGGAAAAGTAACATCTGCTAAAGATGGTACGGAGTTACCGGGCGTAAGCATCCGAATAAAAAATTCCACCCGCGGTACGATAACAAACAGTGCTGGTGATTATGATATTCTAATAGACTCTCCACAAGACTCTATATTATTTTCATTTATAGGCTTCGCTCCTAAATCTGTGCTGGCAGGTCAGCGAAGTACAATTAACGTTGCACTGGAAGCGGAAACGACAGAACTTGAAGAAGTGGTCATCACTGGATTTCAGGATGTGGAGAAAAAATTATTTACAGGATCATCAGTGAATGTAAAGATGTCTGACATTAGAACATCCGGTATGACCGATGCCAGTCAAATGCTCGAAGGTCGTGTAGCGGGTGTTACTGTTGACAACGTGTCCGGTACATTCGGAACGAGCCCGAAGATTCGTATCCGCGGTAACACGACTATAAATGGTGATACGCGACCACTCATGGTAGTGGATGGTGTTATACTTGAAGATCTCAATTCGCTTACTGCAGATGATATCATTACTGGGAATGCCAATACGCTAACCTCTTCATCTATAGCAGGCCTTAACCCGGATGATATAGAATCGCAGCAGATATTAAAAGATGCATCGGCTACAGCGCTCTATGGTGCTCGTGCTAAAAATGGTGTAATTGTAATTACAACAAAGCGCGGCAAGAGCGGGCAGACCAAAGTAAACTACTCCGGAAATTTTTCTATTCACCTGCGACCAACGTATAATCAATTTGATATACTCAACTCCAAAGATGAGATGTCGGTATACCGCGAGCTATACGAAAAGGGGTTGATCGATATTACTACGTCTGTGCGCGCACAAAATTATGGAGCGCTGGGTAAAATGTTCGCACAGATCTCTGACAAGGAAATAAACTGGGGACCTGATGGAACGCTGAATGAAGAATTTCTGAATCAGTATGAAAACGCGAACACCGATTGGTTCGATGTGCTCTTTAAAAACTCTTTACAGCAGCAACATTCTGTAAGTCTAACTTCCGGAACTGAAAAACATAATAGCTATTATTCTATCAGCTATATGAATGACAATGGTCAGACTATATCAGACAATGTAAAACGATATATAGGTACAGCGAAAAACAGCTTTCAGTTCTCCAAAGATTTTGCCCTGGATCTGAAACTCACAGCAAATTATCGCGATCAAAAGGCACCCGGCACACAGAACCGTGATTTCGATCCGATTACCGGCAGATATAAACGTGACTTTGATATAAATCCACTCAGCTATGCATTGAATACTGCACGTTCTATACGGCCGTATGATAACAATGGTAATCTTGAATATTTCCGAAGGAACTACGCCCCGTTTAACATCATCGAAGAGTTACAGTTAAACTATATCAAGATCAATGTAGCCGATATATCTACACAAGCGGATGTAACCTACAACATTCTCGATAATTTAGTATTCCGCAGTACGGTACAAGGTCGTTATGCTACAACCAAACGTGAACACATCATTCACGAAAGATCAAACCAGGCAGAAGCGTATCGTGCCGATGGCACACAATATATACAGGACGCAAACCCGCTGCTATATAGAGATCCAGCAGATCCTTCTGCACAGCCGAAGGTAGTATTACCGGAAGGCGGCTTTAACAATCTCAATGAAGATGATCTTCGGAATTTCTATGTACGGAATAGTCTCAACTGGTCACACACCATCAACGCAATTCACTCCATCAATGTATTTGCAGGCCAGGAATTGAAATATACCAACAGACAAAGCAGACGTGCAGATGGGATCGGTGTGGTATATGATAACGGTGGTGTTGTAAATACCGATCCGAATATGATTGCCTTTCTGAACAGCCAGGGAATTAGTATATACGCCTTGGGAATTGATCGCGAGAAATTCGCAGGATTCTTCCTGAACGGTGGATACTCGTTTAAAGAGAAGTATATATTTAATGGTACCATTCGATACGATGGTTCCAATCGCCTGGGAAAAAGTAAAAGCGCCCGTTACCTGCCTACATGGAACGTGAGTGGTGCGTGGAATCTTGACAAGGAAACGTTTATAGATTTTTCTTTTTTCAATTACCTGAAGCTGCGGGCAACATATGGCCTATCTGCCAACCTCGGTCCGAACACCAGCGCATTGTTGAACATACGCTCAGGCGTAACCTTGCGCCCCACGGATGTTGAGACTTACCTATATATCCAAGATCTTGCAAATGCTAACCTGACGTGGGAGAAGTTGAAAGAATTTAACGTTGGTATTGATTTCGGAATTCTTGGAAACAACGTTACGGGTACTGTGGATCTTTACAGGCGGGATTGCTACGATCTGGTTGGTCTCTTGCAAACCAGCGGTGTTGGTGGTAATGCCTTTAAAAACGGAAACTATGCTGATATGAAGGCAACCGGTATAGAATTCGCCATCAACACGCTAAATCTACGGTTAAGAGATTTCTCATGGTCTACAAATTTCAATATCGGGTATACGCATGATCAGATCACACGATTAGATTTCAATCCACGGATTGGCGATGCCATCGTACAGGGAGGCGCTGCTGTACTAGGCGGACCACGCAGAGGTCTGTTCTCTACTAAATTTGCAGGACTCGATCAACGCGGTATACCTACATTCTATGATGGATCCGGTGAAGTGGTATATAATTATGATTTACAGGATCGCGATAACCTGACCAGTATATTAAAGTATGAAGGTCCTGCTGAACCACGCGGTGCGGGCGGACTTAACAACACATTCCGCTATAAAGGATTTTCACTCAGCGTATTTTTATCTTTCAAGTTTGACTACAAGATCAGACTTGATGATGCGTTCAGTCCGAGATATACCGACTTCAATTCTCTTTCGAAAAGCTTTGTAAATCGCTGGTCTGTTCCCGGAGATGAGAACACAACCAATATACCGGTTATACTGGATCGTCAGATAGTAAACGGCAGCAATCCGGATTACCTGAGTGCGTATGATCTATATAATAAAAGCACGGTACGTGTTGCCGATGGTGACTATGCGCGATTGAAAAGTGTTCGCCTGAGCTATACCTTCCCGGCCGCACTCGTCCGCAGAATTGGTGCTGCATCTGCACAGTTCTCAATCGAAGGACAAAACCTGGCGCTTCTCTATTCTGACAAAAAGCTTAATGGACAAGATCCTGAGTTCTTCTCAGCAGGAGGCGTGGCGCTACCACAGCCTAAACTTATTACAGCATCTGTATCACTAGGATTTTAAGATATACTACCCATGCGTAAATCCTTATATAAAAATATAGCAGCACTCGCCACAGGCCTGGTGCTTTTGAGCGGATGTGATAATTACCTGGAAGAAAATCCAGACAACCGCGTTGAACTTAATACACCTGAAAAGGCGGCACAGCTTCTCACCAATGCATACTCGAGTGCCGGATATACTTTCACCGAGTGGATGGGCGACAATGTTACGTTCACTACCGGCACTACCAAGCTTACCGAGCACGTACAATTATACCAATGGGAAGATGTTACCAGCATCAACCAGGATACACCGGCTAACTTCTGGACATCAACGTATGATGCTATAGCGCATGCGAATGAAGTACTGGCTGTAATCGACCAACTGCCGGGCGATCAGGCGAGGAAAGATGCTGTGAAAGGCGAAGCACTTCTCACCAGGGCCTATGGACACTTTATGCTGGTGAATCTCTTCGGAAAACATTTCAATGAAGAAACAGCAGACGAAGATTTAGGTATACCCTACGTAGAAGAACCCGAAACAGAATTCATAAAGAAATATGATCGCCTCTCTGTAGAAGAAGTATATGATAAAATCGAAGATGATTTATTGGACGGGCTTGAACTGGTTGATGAAAGTTTTTATGCCAACTCCGGTAAATATCACTTTTCACGAAACGGTGCGCTTGCTTTTGCTTCGCGGTTCTATCTCTATAAAGCAGACTATACCAATTGCGTAAAATATAGTTCCGAAATGTTAGGCGCAGATCCGGATGTATTTTTAAAAGATATACAGACTCTTCTGTCAGAGAGCGCTAACCCGGAAGACTTTATCCGTTCGTTTGCAGATCCTACTGACCAAAGTAATTTACTTGTCGTGCGCAACGTTACGAACTTCCCGGTGAGCGTTGGTTTCTGGCCGGATCAGACATTGCTTCGCAGGATCTATAATAACAATCCGTGGAGTACAGATGATGTACGCACAAGTCTGAACTACCCGATCTTTATACGCGGTAACAATGGACTTGCTCTTGCCAAATATCAATTCCTGTTCGAGCGTACGAGTCTTACTTCAAATGTAGGGCTATACTATACCATCATGCCTGCCTTTCGCGGGGAAGAAGTATTGCTGAATCGCGCCGAGTGTTATGTATTTCAAAACAGAGTAAGCCAGGCATTAGCAGATCTGCAAGTGTTGGTTAACAAGCGGTATAGCGGCAATCGTGTAATCAATACTCAAACTTTGCGAAACTATTACCAGACTACGAACGATCGCCTGAATATATTCTACTTCATTTTAGATGAGCGTCAAAAAGAGTTTATGCATGAAGGACTGCGCTGGTTCGACATCAAGCGATTCCAGATTGAAGTGACGCATCCGTTGGCGGACGGCAGTACTATTTCTCTTGACGCTGATGATGACCGACAGGTTCTCCAGATTCCACAGGCCGCTATAGATATAGGGGGCCTGAAACCTAATCCAAGATAATCGACATTGAAGACTTCATAGCACAAAATATGAAAACGAAATTTTTAGCATTTATTTTTATAGCGGCAGCATACATTACCACATCTTCTTGTAAAGAGGATGATGTTAATGCTCCTATAAAAACCCACGAGGAGTCTGACGATGAAATCGATCAGTATATACAAACCAATTTCACTGATAAATATGGCGTTGCCGTCCGGTATACTTATGTAGACCGGTATGTTGATCCTGACAAGCGAGTAACACCTCCGAAACGTGAACTTGTAGAACCGATGCTCGACTTCCTGACAGATTTTTGGATCGAGCCCTTTGAGGCTGTGGACAACGGCAAAGTATTCTTTGCAAAACATGTTCCTGCCGAAATGGTATTCATTGGTTCAACGATCTATAATTCAGATGGAACCGTAACCCTGGGTACTGCCGATGCCGGTGCGCGCATCACACTCACCGAAGTGAATGACATTGACGTTGAAAACATAAACTGGATCTTTCGCCAGCTTGGAACGATCTACCACGAGTTTGCACACATCGTTCATCAACGGTATAACCTTCCTCCTAATTTTCAGCAAATCTCCCCGCAAGGGTATACATCTGCGGGATCATGGTATAATCTAACGGAAGACGAAGCGCTGGCGCGTGGCTTTGTATCACCGTATGCTACGAGCTCCTTCAATGAAGATTTCGCCGAGACCGTTGCGCATTTGCTTTTTTATCCGGAGTTCTATGAACGCTATATCGATGACGAAGTCTGTACGACTACAGATTGCCTTGCACGCAATGAAGGCCGTGCATTGATCAGAAAGAAATACAATTCAATCCTGGCGCATTACAAACAATATACCGGTGTTGATCTGTTAGAGGTAAGAGATATAGTCCAGGCAAAATTACCATTATGAAAAAACTTTACATCCTGTGGATACTGATCATCGTGCTGACGTCTTGTAAAGACGATGATATCAACGTGTTTGAAGAGACTGCTGATGAACGTGTAGCGGCTGCAATACAATCACTGAAAGATGATCTCGCAGCTCCTGCTAACGGCTGGCGACTTAAATATAGGCCCGAAGATGGGGGCGGCTCTTTTTATGTACTTCTGAAGTTTGATGACGAGAACAAAGTAAATATCAAAACTGACCTCGGCTCCCAGGATGGCGAATTCTATGAACAGAATGTAACGTATCGCATCGACAGTTCCCTTGGGCTGGAGTTGATCATAGAGAACTATTCATTTTTTAGTTTTCTGTTTGAACAGGATCAGGCAACCTACGGCGCTGAGTTTGAATTTAACTATGCCAATAAAACTCCCGAAGGAGATCTCGTCTTCGTAAGCAAAACAGATTTATCGAATCCTACTACGCTCGTTTTCGAAGAAGCCTCTGCTACCGATGCGAATCTCCTTGGCAAGGAGCTTTCAGGGAATTTGAATGACATGAGTGACGACCTTGCTATATTCAGTTCTTCATTCAAGCTTACATTTGAAACACGCGACCTGCTCCTGTTCCTGGCACTTAACGAAAGTAAAAGAACAATCGACATCGGATCAGCTGCGAAGAAATCCAATACAGCAAGTATACAGTCCATTGATTTTGTATCCGGGTATACCATCAAAGGCGACTCGCTTATACTGGATACTCCCTTAGCAGGGTCTTTTGCAGGGACGAGTATATCGCTGAAGAGTATTGCGTTCAGTTCTTTCACAAATAAATCTATAGATATATGTGTAGACCCGATTGTCACACATGCTTATACGGGAGTAACGAATGCAAATTTACCGGTAACATTGGAGACAACGCTTCAAAATGCAACCGGAAGACTCTTCGCTACGGAATCTGATTTTTACTATGCACCATTGAGCTTTATTATTGACAACGGTGTATCTGCAGCCAGCGCTATACAACAAGACATTCAAGGTGCTGTTGAGATGGATCTATTTTACAACACTCAACTGAACGATGGTTCAAGACTATACGGACTAGGTTTCACCATTATCAATAGTGATAACTCACAGACGTTTGCCTATCGCAAGTTCACGCCAGTGCTAGAAGACAACAAAATCACCTTCAACTTTGATTCACAAATTTCAACCCTGGGAAATCCGGTAACGGACGCAGACATTTCTAAAATCGATATATATTTAGATAAGCTCACCGAAGGCGATAACACCTTTGTATTTAAACTCATTACCGACCGCTACGAATTCAATAACCCTTGCACAGGCTGGAGCTTTGTGTTTATCAATGCGAATTGATCGCTGACAATACTATTCAAGTATTTACAATTTACATCTTCCATAAAACAAAAATTGCATCAGATCATATTAAGTATGAACTGATGCAATTTCATTTATAGCATAATTATATACTATGTCCTTCGTGTAAGGCTATCTTAAAAGACCATCTTTTGATGATTTCATTTCGCGAAGCACTTTAATTTTCTTTATAATATCGTAATTGAACTTAAACGGTTCAATCGGTGATCCAATACGACTTCCTGAAGAAGGCTCAACAATGTCTGAAACTTGGGTAAAATTAATTCCGTCTTTTACCATAGTTTGAACTACCTGTGGAGCAATTCCAGAGTCATCGTATTTATTTATGTTTGCAGTAGTATAAGTGCCAGTGAATGCGATATAATCGTCTTCCTCGTCATATGAATATGTAGTTCCATTGAATGTACCAAACATAACAGCCGTAAAATCGACATCATCGGAAGCTCCAGCGAAATAGGTATAGCTTAATCCATACGTGTCCTCAGGAAAACCCGCTGGGAAAAATAGTGCTTCATACGGTAAGGCTTGAGTGGCATCAGCATTATTGTACTGTGAAGAATTCACTAAATTACCATCTCGCCAAACGAACAAATCCATATCTACCGTATTTACGTCTGCTGCTGCTGTGCTTCCGTTAACAGCCCATTGTAATAAAATAACAGGATCGTCTTCAACTATAGTTAAAGTATATGCTATATTCTGCTCGCCAAGTTTTACAGGACCTGAGACAACAGACTCCAATTCCAATGTCACTGTTTCATCCAATCCTGCATCTTCATTGTACTCAAACGAATAATCCTCATACAACGTAACAATAATAGATGCTTCTGTAACGCCCTTTTCAATAGTAATCTCATCATCATCCAAATCAGAAACGCCATCACCTGCCGATAAAGAGAAATCATTTACTGCGTTTCCGGATGGATTTACTTGTACAGCTGTACCTCCCACATTATACTTCAACACCACAATCTCAGCTGTAGCCCTATCGAAAACCAATTTCACTTCAATTTCCCTTCCCCCACCGTCTGTCGTCAGATCGGGGTGAATTGAGCTTGTGGTTCCATCCGATTCGTTTTCTTCTTGTTCCGTTAATTCGAATGAAATCCCTGCTATCGGAGTATCTTCATCCTTATCACATGAGCTTAAAAAAGGAAAACCAGCAATCACCAGAGCTCCCCATAATAGATTTTTTTTCATTGGTTTTAGTTTAATAGATGCTTTATAAATATAATAATTGCGTTATAAAATAAAAAAGGATATAACCCAATAAATACATAAATACGATGATCGATTATTAAACATAGACCCTTCGAAACCTTTTTTAGACGATTACTCCAAGGCATTCGTCAAAAAGTACTCTGAAAAATATTACCTAAAGAAGACGCTATTCATACTTCAATGTAATCGCAGGATTTATCAACGCTGCTTTTATAGCGTGGTAACTTACCGTTATAAGCGCAAGTGCTAAACCGCCCAGCATACTCAACGCAAACAGCTCCCACCCCACTTCAACCTTGAATTGAAAATCAGCAAGCCACCACTTTGTCATAATATACCACGATATTGGCGTTGCTATAACAAAGGCTATAGCCGATAACGCTATATATTGCTTGTTCAGCAGTACAAATATACTGGCAAGCTCTGCTCCCATCACTTTTCGAATACCGATCTCTTTTGTTCGGTTCACTGCATTGATTCCGGCAAGACCAAATAACCCTAGACAGGCAATGATGATCGCGAAGGTTGTAGACAATCCCATTATATTCATCCAGCGGGTGTAGGATGCATACTGTCGTGCTACGTCCTCATCTACGAATGTGTATTCAAAGGGCTTGTCAGGGAATAGCGTTGTCCATATTTCATTTACATGCTCAACGTTTCCAGGTATATCATTGGATGCGATTTTAACAAGGAGTGTTGTAGTATATCCAACCTCCTTTTTATTTATCGACAAAAACATGGGCTCGATCTTGCGCTCAAGCGACAAGAAATGGTAATCTTTTACAACGCCTATAATTTTCGCACCGAGTCCCACTGAATCCTCACGCCAGTTCAGGTGTTCGTTCAGCGGATCTGTCCAATTCATTTCTTTTACTAATGCCTCGTTAACAATCAGCGCATTGCTATCAGAGGCTATACGCTCATCAAAATTCCTGCCTGCAACGAGTTCAATTCCTAATAACGGTATATATTCAGGATCGACACGGTATACATATGCATTTTTATCTTCACCATTCACACGAAATCCATTGCGCGACCATCCACCATTGAAAGAAAAATTGGCACCTGCTACGCCTTGAATAGCAGTATCTCCTTTAGTTGTGTTTCTGAACTTTTCGACTGCGCGATCCGCTTGTTCATTCCATCCGGTTTGTGTTCCTATCACCAATACTTGCTCTTTATCAAAACCAAGATCTTTTGTCGTTATATATTTCATCTGCCGGTACATAATAACAGAACAAATGATCATGGAAGCCGACAAGAAAAACTGAAACACGACCAATGGCTTCGTAAAATTCGCCTGAAGCCTGGACGTGAACCGCCCTTTCAAAACAGCAGCCGGCAAAAATCCTGACAGATATAGGGAAGGATATATACCTGCAAATATCCCCACCAACATTGAAAGTAACAGGGTAACTCCGGAAACCTTCAGCATGCCGATGATGGTAAGCTCAATGTTCTTCCCTGTGAACTGGTTAAAGAAAGGTAAAAAGAGTGCTACAAGTCCAAGACCGATGATCATTGATATCAATGCGAGTATAATAGACTCAAATCCAAATTGCTGTACCAGTTGCTTCCGGTGCGCACCCACTACCTTTCGGATACCAACTTCTACTCTTCGTGTAGCGGACGTGGTCAGTGCCAATGCTATATAGTTGATGCAGGCTATAATCAGGATGAGTATAGCGATTCCTCCCAATATCCATGAGTATTGCGGGTCGCTTACTTTGTGCCAATCTATCTTTTTCTCGAGATGAATATCTTTCAACGCCGTAAGGCCATATTCATATCCTTTGTAACCGGGAACAAGATTACGCTCACGCCATTTCTTTGTGTCTGCGTCAACATGCTTTTCATAAAGCCGGTTTAAGTTATCGTTGAGTGTTTTTAAATGGGTACCTGGAGATACTTGTATAAATGTAGGATAGGAATAATTAGACCATCGTTCGCGATTACGAACAAACCACGGACTAGCCTCTATCGGCAATATCATTTCGAAGTCAATGCTGGAGTTTGCAGGCGGTGCCTGTATAACTGCTGCCACGCGCAGAGTCCTCTCTCCATCTATATCTATTGTAAACATCTTGCCAATCGGATCCTCATCACCAAAGTATTTCTTAGCGGTGGCGGGCGTTAATACGGCATCCGATAAATTTCGAAAAAGATGATCACGGTCGCCCGCCAGAATCGGAAAAGAAAACATCCTGAAAAAACCACTATCAACCGATATATACTTTTGTTTCAATATTTTATCCTGGTAGCGCATAACCCCTTCGCCACCTTCGCTATAGCGGGTCATATACTGCACTTCCGCTAGCTCATCCAATGCAGCATAACCCAATGGTGCCGGTAAATGCGCAAATCGTTCGTAGGGATCCTCCCCTCGTTTATACTTCTCCAGGTTGAAACCCGTATCATGAATGCGATATATCAGATCTTTATTTACCTGAAATTGGTCGAAACTCTTCTCGTCCTGAACAAAGAGGTATATCAGTGTACAAAAGGCTATGGCAACACTGAGCCCAAACGCGTTAATAAAAGAATATAGCTTCCGTTTGGCGATGTTGCGCGCAGCGACTTTAATATAGTTTCCAACCATGATTGTATTCATTACCTCGAATGATAGTTTGTTGCGTAAAATGATTTCAGGCCTGAAGAATCTGAGTACATTCAATAAAAATCTTCGTCTTGCTTTTCTCTCTCCCAACTGCTCAACATCACACTCAAATTCTTCCAACAAATCGCCCTCAACACCTTCGTATAAAGCCGGAGGGCAAAACCACTCCAGAAAATTTCTTGCAAACTCCGGTGGCGATGGTATTGATTTATTCTCTTTGTTCATACCCGGCATTTCGATATACGATCATTCATATTTCAACGTGTCAGCCGGATTGGACATCGCTGCACGCAATACCTGGGCGCTGATCGTAAACAACGCAATCATCAGCACCACAAACACAGGCATTACAAAGAGCATCCAGCTTAACGTTATTCTATAAGTATATCCCTGAAGCCAGTTCTGCATACTATAGTACGCTATCGGCAACGACAAGAGCGCTGCAATGCATACCAGCTTCATAAAATCGA
Source organism: uncultured Bacteroides sp. (assembly GCA_902168185.1). Taxonomy (GTDB): domain Bacteria; phylum Bacteroidota; class Bacteroidia; order Cytophagales; family Cyclobacteriaceae; genus Ohtaekwangia. The sequence goes on along the minus strand of CABHOV010000029.1, from coordinate 178,549 downwards.
CCGAGAGAAGCGTTACAATGCTATAGATGGAAGCGCCCAATACTTTACGAACACCAATCTCTTTGGTGCGCTGCACCGCTGTATAGGATGATAATCCTATTAGCCCCAAACAGGAAATAATAATTGCCAGTACAGTAAATATGCTGATGACCTTTCCAAAGCGATTGTCATCATTATACTGTCTCTGATAACTGTCTCTCAGAAAGAAGTATTCAAATGAATTTCCAGGGAAAAAATTCTTATATATACCTTCGATATCAGCGATTACCTTTTGTGTATCCGCAGTCTTCAATCGAATTGACGTTGGATTATTAGCACCATACGATGGCCTGAAAATCATAGGTTCCATGGGCTTCTTTAAAGACTCTTGATGAAAATCGCCCACTACGCCAACGATTGTCCACTTGCGAGTGCCGTCACCACCCCATACAATTTCTTTTCCGACTGCATTCTGAACACTGTCAATCCCTAATAGTTTAACAGCATTTCTATTAATAATCACTGTATTGAGATCATCGAAGTTTACTTTATGATCGGTTGGCAAAAATTTTCTTCCGGCCAGAAGCGCTACATTATAGGTATCAAAAAAACTATAGTCCACACTCATGTTGCTCATGGTGTAGTGTGAAGAAGACGGTTCTTCCGCCAACCGTATACCAAACGATCGGCCTAACCGGTTACCGGGTATATTGTTTGAAGTCGCCGCATTTACCACACCATCAACTTGCAACAGCGCATGCTTATAGCTTTCAGCACGTTGAATAAACGTTGAATCGTATCCGCTTAGCTCAGGACCTTGTACAATCAGCGTGTTGTGTATATCAATCCCGAGATCGGCACTGTTCATATATACCAGCTGGCGCGAAACAATGATGGTGCCTGTAATAAGCGCTGCGGAGGCCGTGAACTGAAATATTACCAAGGCCTTGCGCAGAAAATGCCCGCGTGACGAGCGTTGAAATTTGCCTTTCAATACAACTGCAGGCTGATACGATGAAAGTATAAATGCTGGATAAAAACCAGATAGTATTACACAGGCTATAATCACCGCCACCACGATGAGTATATTACCAGAGCTCAGGGACGTGATGATCGTTGTAAGAGAAAGTTTATTATTTACTATCTGGTTAAAAGAAGATTGAAGCGTTATCACCAGTATAAATGCAAACACAAACGCAAGCACGGTGATGAGGAATGACTCGAAAATAAACTGTTTAATCAATTGTGATTTTACCGCCCCCATTACTTTTCGCAAGCCAACTTCCTTGGCACGATCTATAGCGCGTGACGTGGTGAGGTTAATATAGTTAATCCAGGCAATCAGAAGTATAAATAATGCCACGATTAACATAGCCCATACAGCCTTTCCGTTTGCAGTCCTGGCGATATCATATTCATAATCGGAATATAAATGAGCCTCTTTCAGAGGCTGTAAGAAAAACTTCTCCACACTACCTGATACTTTGTCGCCTTGGAAATACTTTTCACTGAAAGCTTCGAACTTTGATTCAAGGGTTTTATAGTCTGCACCTGGTTTTAATACCAGGTAATGTCTCATGTCCGACCATGTCCAGCTGTTGTCAGCGTGAGGCTCCTCTGCACTTATCAGGGTCGAGTAGGAAACTAGTCCTTCAAACTGAATATGTGAATTAGGAGGTGGATCAATACATACTCCGGATATAGTATAGGGCTGAACATCCAGTCCCCAGTATAGATTCTTGCCTATAATATCGGTGTAATTCCCATCGGTAACACCGAAATACTTTTTAGCAGTTTTCTCCGACAGCACGATGTTAAAGCGATCTTTCAATGCAGTGGTCTTGTTCCCTGCTAACAACGGAAACGTAAACACGGCTAGAAAATGTTCGTCAGCAAAATGACAGTAATCGCCTCGGTAATTTTTATCATTTACCTTTACGTTTAACTCACCACCTGGCATTAATCGGGTATACTCTTCTATCTCCGGGTAATCTTTCGCCATGGTCGGTCCTATAGTAGGATACATAATGGTTCCATGTTGTATAAGTTTACCATTTTGATAACGGTCATTCGTCACGCGATAGGTGCGATCGAATTTTTCATTGAACTTATCATAACTCAACTCAAAAGATACAAACTGAAAGATGAGCAAACAGGCGGCCAGGCCTATACCGAGACCACAAACATTGATCGCTGAAAAAGCTTTGCTCTTCCGTATATTCCGGTAAGCAACGATGAGGTAGTTTGTAAACATAATGAGGTCGATTAATTGAAATGAAAATCTGTTCCTTAGAATTATACCAGGCCGAAAGAATCTAAATATATTCAACACCAGTCGCCTCCGGGCATGTTTATACCCGTGGGCTTTTATATCCATATCAAACTGTTCCAGCAAATCACCTTCTATACCTTCGTATAAAGCCGGAGGACAAAACCATTCGAGAAACCGAAGTGGTATAGGGGGCGGATCGCGCAGCGGCTCTTTCATCAGCTTCCTGCAATCTTCAATTGCGGTATTAACTTCCAGAGGTCCATGCGGACTTCTTTCATGGCGCGCAGCATGGCAAGTCCTGCATTGGTAATGGTAAATATTCTCTTTCGTCTTCCTCCCCTTGCGTTGGTAGCTCCGCCCATGTGTGATTTTATGAGCCCTTTATCTTCGAGTCTGTAGAGTGTAACGTGTACGGCGCTCAGGTTTACATCTCTGCCGATACGGTCTTTTATTTCGGCAACAATAGCGTTACCATAGGAGTCCTCTGCCAGTATACCTACCATCGTTAAAATGAGTTCTTCAAATTCTCCGAGATATTCCTTGCCCATTTCTATATGTTTTGTAAGACTAATGTACGTGATTTCTATATGTTTTGTTAAACTAATAGGGAATTATTTTTTGAATAGGGCTCTTTTTCATCAGATCGCTCACACATTTTAGAATAACGCGGCAAATACCTGAGAAGGCTTCAGGAGCGATAGCCTTTAATTATACTCTGTTTTCTCCAGCAGATTGCGCAGATTTTCGCAGATAATGTAATAGGTTATATACTTGAGAGAGGCGCCAAGAATTGTGACCCTTAAATATAATGGATGTAGTTTAACAAATGTACTCCGTATTTTCTCCCGCAGATTTTCGCAGATAAATACAGTAGCTACATATATATGTAGCTTACAAGAGGATGGTGTTACTACTTGTGGTAATGCGTATACGTTTGATAGTTTGCTAAAAACACTTTACTGTTTAGCCTTTGCCGAATAGTTTTTTGAAGAAGCCTGGTTTCTTTTTCTTGCGGGGGCGGGTACCGAAGGTTTGCTTTTGTTCTTTCTCTTCTTCCTTCTTACCAAAGATGCGCTCGAATATATTTGTATCGGATTTATATAGATCGCAGGAAATCCTGCTTTCGAGTGATGGTGAAAGATCTGCAAAATGTGCGCGGCTAATATAGGCCAGTTCGCGGTCGGCATTTACGCGTTTAAAAAAAGTAGCAACAATAGGCAACGCGGTTCGGGCACCCTGTCCTAATGCAGTGGTGCGAAAGCGGATGCGTGGATCGTCTGCTCCTACCCAGGCTCCTACTACCAGATGTGGCGTCATTGCCATGAACCATCCGTCTGCGTTGGACTGTGTTGTACCGGTCTTACCAGCCATGTCGTTATTTATACCATAGCGTACACGCATGCCTGCTGCGGTACCTTCGTCAATAGTATGCTTCAGCATGTGCACCATCATGCGTGCATTGTCGGGTGATAATGCCTGGTTCGTTTTTGTATTGGGTTTAAATTTTTCAAGTACAGTGTTCTGCTGATCGGCAATGGCAGTGATATAAAAAGGTTCTACTTCTTTGCCGTTGTTTACCAGGCATGCATAGGCGCGTACCATTTCTATCATGGATATATTTGCGACTCCTAAGGCAATAGAAGGCACAGCGGGTAAGTCACTTTGAATTCCCATCTTTCGTGCAAGTGAAATTGTATTGCCAATACCCGCTTGTTCTAATACGCGAACAGATACTGTATTGACAGAATATGCGAGCCCTCCCGTTAACGAATACTTGAGGTCGTAGTTATCTTCTGAATTCTCCGGGCTCCATCCATCCATCTCATCATATTCGATGCGTGCTGCCGAAATAAAATCACATGGATCTATACCTTTCTCCAACGCAGCGGCATATACTATAGGTTTAAAGGTGGATCCGATCTGGCGCTTGGTTGATTCGCGCACGTGATCGTATTGAAAATAATGATGATTGATACCTCCTACCCAAACTCGTATAGCACCTCGCCGAGGTTCCATCGCGAGCATACCGGCCTGTAAAAATTTAAGGTAATGTTTGATTGAGTCTACAGGACTCATCATTTTTTCTTGTTCACCGTTATAGGTAAGGACGCTCATGAGCACAGGAGTCTTCATGATCTTTAATGCAGCCTCATGCGAGTTGCCTTCTTGAATCAATGCTTTATAGCGATCAGATCTGCGGATTGCTTCATCGAGCAATGACTTTTGTTTTCCCCATGGATCGCGCTTTCCCCAATGATCCAGAAATACTTTCTGCAGCGATGTCATCTGTTGAGATACCGCTTCTTCTGCATAGCGCTGTAGGCGGGAGTCGATCGTGGTATAGATCTTCAAACCATCGGTATATAGATTATAGGGATCTCCGTTTGGCTTCTTGTGCTGTTTGCACCATTCGCGAAGTTCTGGACGTATATATTCACGAAAGTACGGAGCCAATCCTGTATGGTGTGTGATCTTGTTGTAGGCTAGCTTCAACGGAGCTTTCTTTGCATCATCGGCTTGTGTTATAGAGAGCTTTTCATATTTCCGCATTTGCATCAACACCACGTTCCTGCGTTGGAGCGAACGATCCGGGAAAACGCGCGGGTTATAAAAATAGGTTGACTTCAACATACCGATCAACACAGCGGACTGCTCTACGCGGAGATCTTTTGTATGCACCGAAAAGAAACGCTGTGCTGCTGCTTCGATGCCAAAGGTGTTATCTCCAAAGGGAACTGTGTTCAGATATAGCGTTAGAAGAGCATTTTTATCATATATATCTTCCAGTCGTGAGGCAATGATCATCTCCCTGAACTTGTTGACGAGCATGGAAAACATGAAGTAATTTTTGCGCGGGTATAAATTCTTGGCAAGCTGTTGCGTCAGGGTACTTCCGCCTCCGGAAGATTCTTTCTGCATCAATATACTCTTCACGATTACACGCATCACGCTTTTAGAATCTATAGCGCCATGGTCATAGAAACGTATATCTTCGGTGGCAAGCACCGCATCGATCAGGTGTTTAGGGAGATCTGCATATTGTATATTGGAACGTTCCTGAATAAAATATTTTCCGAGTAAAACGCTATCGGAACTATATACTTCTGTCGCGAGTGGATTTTCAACAGCTTTGAGATCTTCCTTTCCGGGCAACGATCCAAACGCTCCGATCCAAACAAGAATATAAACTAAAAATATCCCAACAATAAAAGCCCCTGCTAAAAAGCCTGCAGGCAGCAGTATCTTTTTAACAGGGGATTGATTTTTATATATAGAAATAAATCTATTCCAGGTATCCTTCAAATACATCCACAGTCGGTCCGTCATTCTACGCATTTTAATCAGAACGCAATTTTGACAAAATTATTCCTTAATGTCGAATCAATTGTCGATTACTATTTTGCCAAGAATGCCGTCAACATCCAGTGATGCTTCTCTATTCTCTTGATATATCCTTTTATCATCTGTTCTGTTCCCGCATCATCATGCTCGGAAACAATGCTTAATACATTCACCAGATATCCTAATAGTATTCTGAAATCACTTAGCACTTCACGCGCCATCACTTCGGCAGTAAGGTCTGTTCCGGTTTCTTTTATAGCGGAGTGTTCCAGGTAATCACGCAACGTACTAAGCGGTGTATGGCTGAATACGCGGATACGTTCCGCGATTTCATCGATATTCTGATTTGCCTCGGTATATAAAGTTTCAAACTCTTCATGTAAATCAAAGAAGTCAGCACCCTTCACATTCCAATGATAGTTTCTGAGTTTCTGATAATGTACCTGGTAATTGGCGAGCAATTCATTCAGCGCACTGGCGATTCTCTCTGTCTCATCATCTGACCATCCCAGCTTAATAGGCTTCGCTTTGGCCAGACGAGTGTCCAATTGTGTTTTTGCTACATTCTCGATATTCATAATAATACAGCGATTGGTTCAACTGTATCAGGCTAAAGAATTATTCCTTCCGCAAATTCATGTAGCAACAATCGAATCGTAGACTTAATTACACACTAGCCTTATGGTAGATATGGCTTTATAGTGGCTGCCCAGATCTCATATCCTTTTTTATTCAGATGGAGTCCGTCTTCAATGAAGATATCACTTTTCGGCTGACCGCTGCTTGCGTCAAGCAAGGGTGTCCATACATCTATATACTTTACATTCTTTTGTTTCTTGGTCCAGTCCTGAAGCATTCGATTATAGGCAATATATTGTTCTTTCAGTTTCCACCGGGCCAGGCTTGGCTTCGGTGAAATAAACAGGACAGGTACTTTCCTGGATACTTTTGTGCGAATCAATTTTAATAAACTGTCTGTATCGGCAAGAATTTGTTCAGGGCTTTTTCCTCCGGCAAGATCATTGTCACCTTCGTAGATATAGATCTGTTTTGGATGATGCGGAAGAATAAGTTTATCGAAGTAATATATAAGATCTGATGTCACTGATCCACCGAAACCACGGTTCACTGCGTTATACTCCGGATAGTATGCTTTTATATCGCCCCAAAAACGTATGCTTGAGCTGCCGGTGAAGAGAATGAGTTTCTTGTTGTTAACAGCACTATCCGATAGAACAAGTTTGTTCACTTCGTTTTGCAAACGCAAAGGATCTTGTGCCAGAACTATACTTGTTGCGAACAGAAGCGCGCATACAAAATAAATACGAGAGAGGTGCATAGTTTTTTTTTCCGGTGAAGTTACTGTGCAGGCGCAGATTCTCAAACGTGTTTACACCAGTGGTTAAGGTTATCTTTTCAGCAGGTTGTTCCCGAGGATACGATTCATCACTTCATCTTTCAATGCGCGACTGATCGGAACTCTCCCATTGTTAGGCAATACCATCTCATTTCCATCCACGGATTTTACTTTGTCCAACGCGATAATAAAAGACTTGTGTACTTTCATGAAATTCGGAATCGGCAACTGCTCTTCCATAGCACTCAGGGTGAGATAGGTGATATACTTTCGCAATGGTGTATGCAATACAATATAGTTTTGCAAGGCTTCTATATATAAGATCTCATCGAACCGGATGCGCTCGTATTTACCATCGCATTTAATAAAAAAATAGGACTGATCATTTTTTACAGACTGATGTCGCAGGAGGTAAAAATCGCGCGCTTTACTGACGGCTTTTACAAAGCGATCAAACGGAACAGGCTTCACCAGGTAATCGATGATATCCAGGGAATACCCCTCCAGTGCATACTCGGAATAAGCCGTTGTAAATATAGCCATGGGAGGATTCTTTAGGGATTTGAGAAAATCAATTCCGGAAAGTTTCGGCATTTGTATATCCAGTAACAACAAGTCAACCTCGGCACTTCGCAGATGCTCGGCAGCCTTCATGGCATTCTCGCATGTATCGATAAGGTTCAGGAAATCTATTTCTTTCACATACTCTTCCATTCCCTTACGAGCCACGGGTTCGTCATCGATAATGAGGCAATTGAGTTTCATGGTTTATACTTTACGGATGTGAAGTTCAACGCTATATTTATCGGGCTGGTCTTGTATGGTAAGTGTATGCCTGCCATTGTAGAGCAGATCAAGTCTGCGTTTTACGTTCTTCAAACCAATACCTCCGGTATCTTTGCCATTACTCTGAATTCGATCCTTTGTATTAACAACGTTTAATACAAAGAGCGTATCAATTTTGTTTAGCGTAATGGTTATCTCGTTGTCTTGATCGGTATAATTAGACACGTGCTTGAAAGCGTTCTCAACAAATGCAATCATGAGCAGCGGAGCTATGGTAAAATCCCGTACAGCGTCATTGCATTCAAATGTAATCTTGTAATTATCATCTTTGCGCACACGCTGCAAGGCAACATAATTCTGAAGATACATTAACTCTTTTTCAATGGGTATTTCCTTTCCATTGCATTCGTATAGCTGATACCGCAACATCTCTGAAAAACGAGAGAGCGTTTCACGTGCTGTTACATTTTGTTTATCGATCTGAAAATAAATTGTGTTAATAGAGTTGAAAACAAAATGCGGATTGATCTGCGATTTGAGGTATTCCAGTTCAGTATTAAGTTTCTCCATTTCTATTTGCTGAATACGCTTTCGCTGAATATACCACTCCTTGCTTAAATGAAGCGCTACACTAAAGGCGAGGTAAAAAATACCGATGGAGATGTTATAATAAGTATGATCGAGAAGACTTTTCTCAACAGCACCCGGTATATTTTTAAAAACGTATACGTCATGTATATTCTTGAGTAAAGCGTAACCAATGATTAATCCGATGACGGATGCTGCATATAAAAATATTTTTTGTCTCTGCGCAAAGCGTGGCACCAAAAAGAGCAGATGTGTATAGATCATCACGGCCAGCAGTCCGTTGCGAATCGCGATCTCCGATGCTAAAGCCTCCCACCCTGCGGTATAAAAAAGATCCATGCGGGTATACATGTGAAAGCCAACGGTGGCTACCCAAAACAATACGTGATCGATCTTATACTTCCAGAAGTTATGCATGCTTTACAAGATACCTACAAATGTCGGTCTTTCCAGTATATACCTGACTTACAGGCCGCTGCTTTTCATCAAGTAAATCCAGCAAATGATCAGAATTTATTGATCAAACCATGCCAGTTTCTGATTTTCAATGACGCGTAGTCAACGATCAATCTCACATTCAACTCTTAAAAATTATGAAAACGATCTTTATAGCAGTATATATAAGCTTTGCTGTTTGTATGACAGGATGCGCGCAATCTTCGGGACGTCTCGTAGGCGGTGATTGTGAAGGATGTGAAGCTATATTCGAATACGGAACGAAGGTGCTATCGAGGATTGACACGCTTCCTGATTTCTCGGAAGAGGGTCCCAAGCTGGAGATCACCGGAACCATTTATCAACACGACGGACGAACGCCCGCAAAGAATGTCATTCTCTATATATACCATACTGATCAGAAAGGCTTGTACGCTACACGCGGAAATGAAAGCGGATGGGGCAAACGTCACGGCTATATTCGCGGGTGGATCAAGACAGGTGCTGACGGCAAGTATACATTCTATACTTTGAAACCCGCTCCCTATCCCGGAGGCGGAAATCCCGCACACATTCATCCTGTCATTAAAGAAGAAGGGATTCAGGAGTACTGGATTGATGAATATCTATTTGACGATGATCCGATTCTCACAAAAGAAGAACGACTCAATCAGAAACAGCGCGGTGGCAGTGGTATTATCAAATTAACCAAAAACAAACACGGCATGCTTGTAGGCAAACGTGATATTGTACTCGGCAAAAATATACCAGGCTACTAGTCAAAAAAGAATAAGCAATGTATCAGACAAACAAATCAGAACTAAGGTAGCGATCACCGCGGTCGCAGATTATAAAAACGATAACGCCTTCTTTTAATTCACTGGCAATTTGTATGGCTGCACTCAGGGCACCACCACTGCTCATGCCTGCTAATATACCTTCTTCGCGTGCAAGTCTTTTCGTAAACGTACGCGCATCGTCTTCGCGTACATCGAGCACGCGATCTACACGTTGTGGGTCGAATATTTTTGGAAGATATTCTGGTGACCATCTTCGTATACCAGGAATGCATGCACCATCGGTTGGCTGTGTGCCTACAATCTGTATACCTGGATTTTTTTCTTTTAGAAATTTTGACACCCCCATAATGGTACCGGTAGTACCCATGGCCGAAACAAAGTGTGTTACTTTACCTTCGGTGTCGCGCCAGATCTCGGGGCCGGTAGTTTTATAGTGTGCGTTATAATTATCAGCATTCGCAAACTGGTTCAATATATAGTATCCTTCCTGTGCAGCCATTTCTTCTGCAAGCTCGCGTGAGTATTCTATCGTGCGTGAAGCGGGAGTAAGAATTACTTTTGCACCATAGGCTTCCATCGCGAGTACACGTTCGCGAGTAGAATTATCTGGCATGATAAGCGTCATGTCTAATCCCATCAGGCGTGCGATCATCGCCAATGCTATACCTGTATTTCCACTGGTGGCTTCTACTAATTTATCACCACGGCTGATATCACCGCGATCGAGCGCTCCTTTAATCATTCCATACGCTGCACGGTCCTTTACGCTACCTCCCGGGTTATCGCCCTCAAGTTTACCATATATTGTTACGCCTTTGTTTACAGGGATGTGCTGTAATTCTACCAGCCGTGTATTGCCTATAAGTTGTTCCAGTGTCATGTGTTGGTGGATACGATTTTTACTTCGAACGAATAATTTCAGTAATCAGTTTCGTGAACGAACGCTGCTTTGCCCCACTCCTCTTTTTCTTTTTCACTCCAGAGCTCCGGGAAGAAAATTATTCTCTTAAAACGTGGTGGAAGATATTTCTGCCAGTTGGTACCACCCGTTGCTTTAATGTCTTCGGGATCTTTATGCAAATAGTGACCTGCTGATTTCAAATGCGCTAAAGGCCAAAGTACATTTGACAAAGTATCCAACTCTCGAAGTTTTGAAACAATCTCTTCTCTGCGGGGGGATGCTGTAAAATGTTTTTTAAAAATCTTACGAAGATTTCTGTCCTTTAGTTTTACACCAGTGTCGTAGAAATCACGCATATACTTTTGCTCAAACTGCTGAAGGGTCAGTGTTTTTTTTCCAGAAGCAAGTTCGGTGGCACCACTGCGCCAGTATAGTTTTTCCAGAAGCCTGGCAATGTCGTCCGTTTGTACAGTAGCCCGCTCGTTGGCATTCACAAGGTTGATCATGTCCGTTGAATAAATTTCAATGAGCCTGTATTGAGCCGACTGAAAACCACTCGCCGGTAACAGAGCCATTCTGAATTTCAGAAACTGATCGCGCTCCATTCCTTTCACCATGATGTCGAACGAATCTTCGAGGTGACGGAAGTAACGTACAACGCGGTCCAGGCGATCAATGAAAAATTTCTCCTCCGGATTTTCTTTTTCAGTAATCTGCTTTAATTCATGCAAGATCAATTGAAAATACAATTCCGTTATCTGGTGGTACATGATAAACACCTTCTCATCGGGAAACTGTGTTTTCGGACTTTGCAGACTCAGCAATGTATCGAGATGAATGTAATCCCAATACGTGAGAAAATCTGAGTATAGCAAGCCATCCAGATATGACGACAGGTCCTGCCCCATCGCATCATACTTGGCTTGTAATTTCCGAAGCTGTTCATTCAGCTCCGCATCAACATTATTACCTTCCATTTTTTAGGACTAAAGAATGTAAAATACTTGTGTAAATTGGCGCTAAAGTTAACGCATTAATCCTAATCTGTATGTCAACACAAACAGCAACCGGAACCACAAGCAAAAAATCAATGAAGCAAGATGCTTTCGATCATCCTGACTTTTATGCTATTGATGATTTATTAACGGAAGAGCATAAACTTATCCGCAGTTCGATCCGTGATTTTGTGAAGCGTGAAATTTCCCCCTATATAGAAGATTGGGCGCAGCGGGCGTATTTCCCCTATGAGATTGTAAAGAAGTTTGGTGAGATTGGTGCGTTCGGCCCCACGGTTCCAACAGAATATGGTGGCGGTGGACTGGATTATATTTCCTATGGATTGATCATGCAGGAGATTGAGCGTGGCGACTCGGGAATGCGCTCCACAGCTTCAGTACAAGGCTCGCTCGTAATGTACCCGATCTATAAATTCGGCAGTGAAGAACAACGTAAAAAATATTTACCAAAACTTGCTTCCGGTGAATGGCTGGGATGCTTCGGTTTAACAGAGCCTGACCATGGTTCTAATCCGGGTGGCATGGTGACAAACTTCAAGGACATGGGCGATCATTACTTGCTCAACGGTGCCAAGATGTGGATCTCGAATTCTCCAAAGGCAGATATAGCAGTAGTGTGGGCCAAGAATGAACAGGGAAGAATTCACGGACTGGTTGTTGAACGTGGTATGCCTGGATTCTCTACACCTGAAACGCATGGTAAATGGTCGCTGCGTGCCAGCACAACGGGTGAGCTGGTGTTCGACAATGTGAAGGTTCCGAAAGAAAATTTGTTGCCTAATAAAAGCGGACTCGGTGCTCCGCTTATGTGTCTGGATTCAGCGCGCTTTGGTATAGCATGGGGTGCTATAGGAGCAGCGATGGATTGCTACGATTCTGCAAGACGATATGCGTTGGAACGAGTACAATTCGGCAAGCCGATCGCTTCATTTCAATTGGTGCAGAAGAAGCTTGCAGAGATGTTAACTGAAATTACGAAAGCACAATTGTTGAACTGGCGCCTGGGTGTATTGATGAATGAAGGTAAAGCGACTACACCGCAGATCTCTATGGCAAAACGCAACAGTGTACAGGTTGCACTAGAGATAGCACGCGAAGCAAGACAGATCCATGGAGGCATGGGTATAACGGGTGAATTTCCAATCATGCGTCACATGATGAACCTCGAATCCGTTGTTACATACGAAGGCACGCATGATATACATTTGCTGATTCTGGGAAATACGATTACTGGTATACCGGCTTTTGTATAATGAACCGTTTATTCTTCAAGCTATTTGTTGCACGCTTTGAGTAGTATAGATTCGTCTTTATTACTCAAAGCTTGCAACTATCTATACTATAATTTAAGAAGCCCATTTCGCAGCGCATACATTACAAGTCCTACGCGCGTTTTAAGACCGAATTTTTCAAAGAGGTTGTCGCGATAACTTTCTACTGTGCGCGGACTGCAAAACATTTTCTCTGCTATTTCCTTATAGGTTAATTCTGTAGCAGCATAGCGGAGAAAATCCATCTCGCGGTCGTTGAGCTGAATTTTAGTAGCAGCAGTGGTCTCTTTTTCATTGGACAAGCTCATGAGAACTTTGTGGGCGATCCAGTCAGGATAGTAATAGCCTTTATCAACTAATGCATCGAGTGCCTTTTCGAGTTCTGTAGGATGAACGTTTTTCAGAAGGTATCCCTTCGCTCCGCAGCGGATCATTTTGATAAGAGTCTCCTCTTCATCCTGCATAGACAATGCCAGTATACGGATGCCAGGATGATTTTGCGTGAGCCAGGTAGCGGTCTCAAAGCCGTCCATCACCGGCATATTTATATCTACCAGCACTATATCCGGTATATTTACCGCCTGCTGAAATTTATCGATCAGCATTTTTCCGTTCTCGGCTTCATACAACACTTTATACCGCCTGAATTTTTCAATGATCCCGGTAAGTGCTTCCGCTATCAGAATATGGTCATCAACAACAACAACGGAGTGCTGCATATATTATGCTTTTAATTTGCTTACAGGTATATATAGTTTCATTCTTGTTCCAACACCGGGTGTACTCTCCAATGTAAACTCCGCGCCTATGATCTCGGCCCTGCGTTTCATGTTGCCGAGGCCGATCCCTTTGGAGTATACCGTTCCTTCTTCGAGTATAAATCCTTTTCCATTATCGGCAGCGCGAATTTCCAACCCGGATTTTTGTTGATCGAAGTCCAGCGTTATTTTGGAGCATCCCGAATGTTTCAAGCTATTTTGTAAAAACTCCTGTAAAATACGCAACACAAAACTTTTAACAGCCGTGGAGGCTTGTATTTTCGTTTGGTTGGTATGAATTTCTGCCTGACAAAATCCGGTAGCCTGTACTTTTGAAAATTCTGCACTGATCAACTGGTATAGATCAAGATGCATATAACTACTGTTGGTCAAATTTTTTGAAAGGCTTCGCAGATCCGCTAACGATTCGTTAATAATACCGGCTATTGAATTCACTCGCTTCTGAGACTCCGCATCGCCTTCTGTGAGTTGTTGTACATATAGCACCGCCAAGGTCAGCTTCTGCCCTACATTATCATGTATCTCTCTGCCGATATGTTGCATAGTCTGTTGCTGTACCTCGATCTGTGTTTGCAGTAATTCACGCGAAAACTTTTCATTCATTACTTCGATCTCTTCGAGGTGTTCCAGTTTACGCTTGCGATAAATGACCATTACAGCAAGCACCGTAAGCAGGAAGAGGATCAACACGATCATGGAAGTCCCGATCAGGAGTAGCCCTTCCTTTGTATCATCCATAGAAACATTACTGTATAGGTTGTATATAAAACATAGTTCAAAACGCTCATACCATTCTGCATCATCAGCAGTAAATCTTTGTGTGTGGTAACAAAATACAGCCAGTTGCTCATAGCAAAATACGGAAGGGTGCCTACATTAAACAACAGAAAAGCAAATAACATATAGAAAAACGGGATCCGCAGAAAATTAAAATCCGCCGGGTTCTGTAACATCTCGTAGAACTTTATGAGGATGCCGATGATGATCAGGACTGACCCGAGGCAATATGCATTTACGTTGAAGTGATTTTCTTCCAGAAAAAATCCGGTGATCACACAGAATGCAATCAGTACTATAGATGATACAAGTAAAAAACGCTTGTATCTTTTTTTATTGACTGCGAGTCGTAAAATAATAAGATAAAGCAGATGCTGAAGGGGAATCAGTATATTATAGATCCACGCATTGATCTTCCCTTTTGATCCCCAGAATAATTGATATACCTCAACCGAAACAATTACTAAAAGTAACACCGGGAACAACCGCAGGTATTTACTTTTTCGAATGACAGGAAAGGCTAACAAGGAAGTTAAAAATGCAACGAATTCGAAATAGGGTATAAATCTATTCATACAGCGATCTGCTTTACGTAATCAATATCCTCCGGTTGGATGCGCGGCATCAACTGCCTGAAGTGTACTGCTGCTTAAGGATGTGCAGGTAGGCGGGCATAACATCCCTTGATTTTTTACCATTCCTGAAGTCGAAGCAGCAGCATTCGCAGATTTTGTTTCCAACATAAACAGCTTAACACTCTTGTCGAGTTCGGTAATAGTATAGTATTTATGTTTAGGGTCTATATCTTTTGACTTCCTATACGTTGCCGAATCCTGGTTATCGGTATCAGTCTTATCTTTTGCTTTCTCTATATTTTGTGCAGAATATCGTGGATCGAAATCAACAGGTATACTATCTGGTCCTTGTACGGTTGGTACCATAAAGAGTGTATGCATACTTTTATAGTTATCGCCATTCTGTACAATGGGGCCTGTTGAAGGATATACTGCGTAATAAAAGCGGATGCCCAGATCTTCGGGTTTCACATCAACCTTCTTCGAATATTGTTCAATGAGACAAATGAATTTCTTCAGTGTATCAATGGAATACCAGCAACTCCTGGAAGCTTCAAGGCGGTTTGATACCATATAGGGATCTGCATTTACGGCTTTAACATGGGTGTGTTTATAGCGTGCTACACCTTCCATAAATTCATCTACTGTTAATCCGTAAAATTCATCTTGCTTGCACTTATAGCAACTCTTGAAACTCTCCTGGGGAGGAACCGCAGACTTTTGACAGGCGAAAAAAATAAATGCACCAACAGTGATCATGCCGGCAGAGGACAATAGTGATTTCATAAATCCTTTTTTTATTAAGTGAAAAATTACATTACGATTAAAAGTAGCGAGGAAAGCAAAGTATTAAAAGGGCTATACCGCATTCATGCGATTGTGTTATTTATAGAATGCTTTAAACTGTTTGAATTACCCCTTTCGGGTACTTTACAATGTAATTTTATAGTGTATACCTCCTATACTTTCCGTTAAATGACGGTACTATAAATCGTCATTTGATGGTGCCTTTTCAGTTCACAGCACATTGCTTCCGCTTGACGTAACTCCGAATATTGTCCTATAAAACAACGCCAGCATCTTCCGGAAGAGATCGGCAAAACCCGTTTGTCAAAAGTAGTTACGTAAAATAAAGACCCATCATGAATTACATTTTTAGAGGAAAACTATGCGGCTTCATGTGCAATGATTGCTCCGAGCCGCTGGCCAATGTGAAGGTGAGATTATATAGACCATCGCGAAACGAAAACATTACGCTGTTAGCCGTTGCTGATCCCAACCAGACTTTTCACCAGGTAAAAGAAGAAGAGTTAAAAGCTAAACAAAAATTACTGATCGCCGAAACTGTAGCCGATGCCCACGGTGCTTTCACTTTTCAACTTGGTGAAAGAGATAAATATAGTGGCGAGGCTTTCGAAATTGACTTTGTATGTGGAAACAACTTCCATAAACCTCTTCCACCTAAAAAACTGGAAGAGTATCAATTTCACATTACAACCTTGCAACCGCAGTGGCGCGAGAAAAATCAGGAACAAAATATAGTACAGTATTTTGCCTGGGAATATTGCCTGGCTGCCAAATGGTGGTGCCAGATCTTGCGACTGCTTGATCTCTGGGTTATCTGCGGAAGAGTGCTGAGCAAAGACAGCAACACACCGCTTCCGGGAATTCGGGTGGAAGCATTCGATGTAGACCTGCTGCAGGATGATGCCATCGGATCGGGAGTAACCGATCCTTCAGGACACTTCACGATATACTATACCAGTGCAGAATTCAGCAAGACTATATTTTCCTGGTTAAATATAGAGTGGCCTGCAGGGCCCGATATATATTTCAAACTATACGACAATGCTACCAATACCCTCCTGTCGGCAGAAGACCGTTCTGTAGGACATCGCTCGGATCGTGAGAACAGATCGAATTGCTTTTGCGTAACCCTATATATTGAAAAAGAAGCCGGTGATCCCATGGTAAGTGCCTGGACGAGCATTGGTAACTTTACCATTCCGGATGAAAGTAGTCTAAATCATTTCGATGCGCTGGGTTTCGCTTCGGCTTCGCGGTATGCATTAACCGGCATTATAACTTTTGAGGGGCAAGTTCCTCGGAGAAATACTTCCAACAACAATCCGATTGAGTATCGATTCTCGGTTAGCACCACCACCGCTGACAACGGTACGCCTGCTGTTCCGGCCGCTAATTTTAGCTCACTGATTATCGGAAAAACTCCAGGACTCTTTGGAGGAAATTGTCAGCTTGGAAAAATGATTCGCTTTACTCCTACGATTAAAATTGTAGATGTATATGCCGACATCACTGACTTCGATGTTGATGGATGGATCGATGTCAACAATTCTATACTTCGAACATTTACCGCAGATCCAACGCTTAATCCAGCGGAGTTAAGTACTCCCAACCTGTGGCATTGGATCGATGACGACCCGCTGATTACGTTGAACACTGCAACCATCGTTCCTCCTATACCTGTTGCAGCTGTTCCTGCAGGCAATGCTGTACCCGTTGCAAATCGCATTCAAAACAAAAAGATTGCTGTGCGTTTTGAAGTACGCGAAGTCATTAATAAAGCAGCAAATATATTTGTGTACTTGCCCGCGAATGGACAAACCATGAATTCAATTACGGTTAACAATGATAGCTCTGTGGTTGAGCTCGCCATCAATGAACAAAGCGGTGGTGGTGATTGCAATACCATCGGCAGCAATGTTCATGTGTCCTATACGGTTCATCATGCAGATCTGATGAGTGCATCCATTCATGTGCAAAGCAATGACCTGGCGGTGAATAAATTTTTGTCCGATGGTTTCGTAACGTTATCAAGCAACACGAATGATGCGGTGAATCACAACAACAACAATTCGCTGCTGGTAAACAATACACCTATAAATGATCTGAAGAAGTGTTCATACCTCGTAACCTTATCGGTACAACGAAGATTGCACACGGGCTATGGTATCGTTGGACCCGAGATCAAACAAAAAACTTTCTGTTATCAGTAATGTATTTGGAGTCTGCTGAAAATCCACACAAAGAGTAAGCCCCGGATGCCGAAAAGGGTAAAGAGTAGGCGACTTCCTATAAATCCGTTTTGTATGAAAAAGTTGAAAAGGAATTTCGAACCCGTTACCTCCTCACCTCCTATCGTGAGAGTAACTGTGCCTGCCTCGGTTGCCTATAACTTCGAGCAGCTGACAAACGTTACGCAAAAGATTTTAGCACAACTCGGTTGTGCACCATGCCACTCTGGTCGCTTCATTCTATACGAGATCGAAGATCGCTTTGTGGTAAATGAAAATCTCGAGGTACGACCAATTTTTGATGACGTAAGAATCAATGAAAAAGTTTTCTAACACCGGTGGCGTTGGACTGATTCATTTCGCAGGTCTTGAGCCTGTAGTAGAATCACTTTCCAGGTATATAGATGTTCTTGAGATTGAACCTCAGGCATCTTGGTTCAAGGAGTCCCTGGAAAGTGATTCCTTTATAATCGACCAGAGAATAACATCTTTCCTGCGCGATTGTCCACAACCTAAAATTTTTCACGGTGTCGGTTTCCCGATTGGTGGAACTATACTTCCGCATGCCACGCATTTTAAAACATTGCAAGAACATGCACATATACTTCAACCACTATATATCAGCGAGCATTTGAGTTTCAATAAGTATACTGATGCTGTCGGTACTATACACCAGGCCAACTTCCTGTTGCCTCCCGTTCAAAATGAGCAAGGCATCGCTGCAGCCGTGCGCAACATTCGATACTATAAAGAACAGATCGATCTGCCCTTTGCCTTTGAGACCGGAACGAATTATTTACACCCACTGCCCGGTGAAATTCCGGATGGCGAATTTGTAGCGCGCATCGCAGAAGAAAGCGATTCCTATATATTGCTTGACCTGCACAACCTGCTCGCCAACGAAAAGAACGGCAGACAAAAGGTAAGAGACTTTATAAAGCAATTACCATTGGAACGCGTGATTGAAATTCACCTGGCAGGTGGCATGTACTATAAAGATTATTATCTCGATGCACATTCAGCGATAAGCTCTACAGAGTTGTTTGACCTGTCGCGGGAAATTATACGGATGCTTCCTGCTTTACAAAATATAATTTTCGAGATGCTGCCGGAAAATCTGAACAGAACGATTTCCATGGCTGACATTGAGAAGCAACTCATTGAAATGCATACGCTGTGGGATGTACGAGGATCTGCATCCAAACAAACTCCATCACCGCGTTCCGTTAGCAATTGTACAAATACCATAACACCACAGCATTGGGAATATACCTTGGGAAGTATATTAAACAATCACCCTGAAGAAAACGAACTGACGAAGACACTTGTAAGCAATGCAGGAACACGGATCATTCAGGATCTTGTATTTGAATTTCGTGCCTCCGCTATATTAGGCAGTTTAAAAATGACTTGCCGGTTAATCAAACTGTCCATTGGCAGTAAAAATTTTGATGCGTTGTTACGCGAGTATTGTGCCACGCATCCATCGGACCTTTTCATCTTTGCAAGCGCAGAGCGCTTTGCCAAATATCTGTCAACATTGAATTTAAAAATTCCGCACCTGAAGACGCTGTTGGAATTTGAACTGGCTTCATCCTATACCTATATCGATGGAAAAACGCGTACGGTAAATTTTAACTGTGACCCCTTTATTCTGATCGAGTCGCTGGTGAACTATAGGAAACCAGTATTAGCCAACCGCGTAGAAGCTATATATGCTGTCGACATCCAGCCGGATGATGTCTATCAAAAAAGTAAACCCCTTATGCAGTACAACACGGTGTTGCATACCTGATCTATAGTCTACCGTTGCTTTAATCTTTAATCTGAAACATGTCACCTGATCACAACCTGATGATTGAAAAATCTGAAGGAAGTGGTCGGTGATTTGTGATTTATACTATCTCATTTCTTTTCATACACAACCTTCCCTCCTACAATAGTCATCGCCACTTCTGTCTTCAGTATATCATTTTCGGGAACCGTCATGATGTCCTGAGAGAAGATTGTAAAATCAGCAAGCTTACCCGGTTCGATGGAACCTTTTATAGTCTCTTCAAATGCACCATATGCTGCATCCAGTGTATAGGAACGAAGCGCTTGCTCACGTGTCATTTTTTCTTCCGGCTCATAACCACCTTCCGGTTCACCCTTAAGCGTCTTGCGTGTAATGGATGCATAAAAGCAAGGTATAGGATTGATCGGCTCCACTGGAGCATCCGTTCCATTGACAATCTTAGCACCTGACTTTAACAACGTCTGCCATTTATAAGCACCTTCCTTAATCCGTTTTTCTCCCAACCTGTCAATAGCCCACGGCCTGTCCGATGACATGTGAATTGCCTGCATGGCCGGTATAACACCCAGGGTAGCGAAGCGTGGTAAATCTTTCGGATCTATATGCTGCGCATGCTCGATACGAAAGCGATGATCTTTGATCGATGTATTTTCCTTGAAAGCGATTTCATAGCGATCCAGGATTTCTCTGTTGGCACGATCTCCTATAGCATGCGAACATACCTGGAAGCCATGCTTCAACGCTTCACGCGATGTTTTCAATACAGTATCCATGGAGAGTGTAGCCATGCCTGAAAAATCAGGACGATCGGTATAGGGCTCCAGGAGCCACGCACCGCGTGAACCCAGGGCACCATCACAATTTAATTTTATAGAACGGATGGTAAGTATATTTACTGAATCGATTTCCGGGCCACGCTTCATCCATTCATATACCAGATCACGATCCCAACCTGTTACCATCACATACATGCGCACGGTAAGTTTACCTTCTTTTCTAAATTGCTGATATAGCGCTATATTTTCACGACCGGCACCTGCGTCATGTAAACTTGTTATTCCATTGCGCAGACATGCTTGTATAGCCAGGTCGAGTGCCTGCGCATCCGTCTCCGCGGTAGACTCTGGTATATTTTTGGAGATCAACGTCATGGCGCGTTCATTGAACAAACCTGTAGGATTTCCCAATTCATCGCGAATGATCTCTCCGCCTTCTGTATTGCCTTGTGCTATATTTTCTTTTGAAAGCAACGATACGCCTGCAATCTCCATAGCCTTTGCATTGGCTAATGCAGCATGACCACTTGAATGCCACAAAAATACCGGGTTGTCTGGCGACACTTCACTGAGCTCGTTGTGAACCGGAAAACCCTTTATTATTTTCTCAGGCTTCACGTCCCATTTATCCTGGTGCCATCCACGACCGACAATCCATTGTCCGGGTTTTGCTTTACGCGCAGCCTCTTCTACTTTCTGAACGAGTTCATCAAAATTCTTTATGTTCATCAGGTCGAGGTTCAATTCATTATAGCCAACACCAAGCATGTGCACGTGCCCTTCTATTAAACCCGGTGTCATGGTCTTCCCCTGCAAGTCAATCAGCTGAGTTTCTCCACCGAGATACTGCGCTGCATCTTCCTCTGATCCAGCGAAAATAATCTTGTCGCCCGTTATTGCTACGGCTTCTACCACCGGGTTCCCTGCGTCTGCTGTATAAATTTTTCCGCCTTTAATTAACAGATCGACAGGAGCTTGCTGTGAACATTGTGTAAAAAGTGTTATCGCGGCAAGGTATAGTAGCAGATATTTTTTCACGGCTGTACAATAAGTTTAGTCTGTTAATGTAAAGATAAATTATTGAAGAAGTCAGCAGCTATTATCTTTACGGATCATATTCAGGATATGCGCGCGCGACTCAAGATTTTTCTCCTATTGATTCTTTACTGGCTCGGATATATGATCGTTATACGCGGATTATTTCTTGCCTATAACTACGATCTCACCGCTCAGCTTACGGCCTCGGAAATATTTTTAACCATGCTTCACGGGTTACGGATGGATGGAAGTATGGCCGGCTATTTTCTGGCGGTATCCGGACTGTTGCTTACGGTTTCGGCTATTATTCCGGGGCGCTGGATTCACGTTGCGCTTACCTATACCAATCTTGTTTTAATGATCATCTCTACCCTGGTGGTTGTAACCGACATGGAACTATACCGGCACTGGGCCTTTCGTATGAACAACACTCCGTTCTTCTATATGGGCTCAGGTGCGTTGGGAAGTATCAGTGCAGGCGTGATTATAAAAGTCCTGATCATCTTCATGGCAATGATCGTTGTGATGGGCTGGATCTATATACGGGTAATAAAAAGTCGCACAGCACTTCTTACTTTACCCGCTCAGAAAAAATCTGCTTTTGTTCTGCTGGCCGTTTCGTGCTTCATGTTCGTGCCGATCCGCGGAAGCTTTAGTGTAGCGCCTATGAACACGGGCTATGTATACTTTCACAAAACTAAAAACTACGCGAATCATGCTGCCATCAATGTAGTATGGAACTTCATATATAGTATCCGTAAAAGTTCACGCGCTGGATATCCTGAAAACTTTTTCGATAAAGAAAAAACACAGAAATTATTTTCATCGCTATATCCATCCAGTGATTCAACAGCAAGGTTGTGGAACGCACAGCAACCGAATATAATCTTCGTCATCCTGGAAAGTTTTACGGCTGATGTTATCGAGCCTCTCGGTGGTGTAAAAGATCTCTGTCCTAATTTCACAAAGCTTTGTCACGAGGGTATATTATTCGATAACTTCTACGCCAGCGGTGATCGCACCGATAAAGGGCTGATCAGTATACTCAGTGGTTATCCGGCACAGCCGCAGACTTCCATCATTAAATATCCTGCAAAAACACAACGACTACCGCATCTCAATCAATACTTGAAAAAGCTGGGATATAGAAGCTCGTTTGTATATGGTGGCGATGTGAACTTTGCAAACTTCCGTTCATATCTGACGATGGGAAGTTTCGATCATATCACCGGGATGAATGATTTTCCGGAGGAGCTGAATACTTC
The DNA here is from genome assembly GCA_902168185.1 of uncultured Bacteroides sp. Classification (GTDB taxonomy): domain Bacteria; phylum Bacteroidota; class Bacteroidia; order Cytophagales; family Cyclobacteriaceae; genus Ohtaekwangia. Next base: position 155,759 of record CABHOV010000029.1, on the reverse strand, counting down.
GAAGTGGGGCGTGCACGATCACTATATGTTTGCACAGGCTTTAAAGGAACTGGATACAACGCGTGCTCCATTCTTTAAAGTAATCCTTACGCTAAGCAGCCATGAGCCTTTTGATGTACCCATGGAGCCCTATATAAAAGGAAATGATGAAGAATCTCTTTTCCTGAATTCATGCCACTATACCGATAAGAGTATAGGAGACTTTATAGAGAAGTGTAAGCAGCAACCCTGGTGGAGTAATACCATTGTAGTGTTTACCGCAGATCATGGACACCGTCATCCGGGGAACAAATCTCTTTTTACAAAAGAACGCTTCCGTACGCCATTGCTGATCATCGGCGGGCCCGTTAAAAAAGATACCGTGATCCATACTATATCTGGTCAAACAGATATAGCCAATACGCTGCTGGCTCAATTGGACAAGCCTTCACCTGAATTTACTTTCAGTAAAAATATCCTGGGCAACAAGACGGTGCAGTTTGCTTCGTTCTTCTTTACAGATGGTTATGGTTTTGTTCTGCCGGGGAAGCTGATGATCTATGATAATCCCGGCAAGCAATTCATAAAGGAAGAAGGCACCACTGAAAGCGACCTGGAATTGAGCAAAGCATATGAACAGACGTTATATAGCGACTATAACAAACGATGATGTACAGTTTTGCTCTCAACGTTAACCCGCTATAGGTATAAATATATTTGGACACTACGGCATAAGCTGTACCCACACTATAAATCAAATCGATATGAGAAAAAATAGTATACTGGCAATTTTTATGTTGATCGCAGGCACTGTGCAGGCGCAGCAGTTCGGACTCTCCTTCTCGTATTTCATTCCGAAGAACGGATATTTCTCAACGCCTATCAGTCCATTCTCTATTCGTGGATTGGGATTTGACATCAACCGATTTGTGGCGTTGGAGACGGGCGCTTCTCTATATCGTATGTCAGGCCTTAATATGAAAGACCTTCCGTTCGAAAGTAAAGATCCTTTGATCGGACCTAACTTTACAATCTTTGTCCCGGTGGAATTAGTGTTTCAACTCAAGGGTCAATCCGTAGAGTTCGATATCAAGGGCGGTGTTTTTGGATTTCATGGCTTTGGACAAAGAATAAATTATGGAAATTTCGATCGCGCCATTCGCAGTTATGAAGGATGGCTTGTAGCGAACAGCGACTTAAATTTCAAAAACAAACCAGGTTGGGGATACCACGGTGGAGCAGAGCTAACGGTATATGTAACGGACCAGGTTGGTGTATCCATTGAAACAAATTACCTGGTGGGCGAATCCAAGTTTCCATTGAAGGGAAGCTATACCGGAGGCAACACTACCCTTGAAACAAAACCTGTTGACTATGCCGATGCTAAAATTGATTTCACCGGACTGGAATTTTCCATCGGACTTATTTTCAATTCTGGCGGAGGGCCTTCTGCTCCGAAGAAAATGAAACGGAGAAGAAGATAGGCGAACGTATCAGGTATACCCTGCTCGCTATATCTATAGCCTACTCCTGCTTTATGGCCGGAGCCTGTGTTTCTTCCGGTATACCGAGCGGCATTGGAATGGCTTTCACTTCCTCCACAGCCTTGTTATACTTCTTGTATAGTAATCTTGAATCATCTACAAAAACTTTATAGGCACTTTTCGATGCAGCATCCTTTATAACGGCTGCATCACTTTCAACCTTCGGTGCCGGTAAGATATAGTAGTCTTTATGTACATCGGTGGTGCGGTATATCCATTCCAGGTAATACGCGGCACTGTCAATAGTCGTAAGTGCACTGTCAGGTTTATAGTTGATCTTCTGTAATTCCACGTAAGCCATAGCACCACCATCGGTATACCGTTTACGTTGTCCTGATACAAAGTTTCCAAGCGAGTATGCCACGAATTGATTTTTATCTTTCCGCCATTCCATTGGCTGTATCACATGGGGATGTGCTCCTATCACCAGCTGTGCGCCATGTTTGAAACAGAACTCCGTAAGATTCTTTTGTTCCTTCGAGGGAAGGCTTTGATACTCTGATCCCCAATGCGTGAATACTATAATCGCATCAGGTTGTAATTCTTTTGCTTTGCGAAGATCCTTTCGCATAATGGCTGTATCCAGGAGGTTGACGATATTCGGTTTATATACCGGCAGACCATTCGTGCCGTAGGTATAGTTTAGTATAGCCAGTTTAAATCCGCTCTTCTCCACAATCAACGGGTGATCATTCATACGACTTACAGTATCCACGAAAGTACCGGTATGCGGAATTCTGAGACTATCAAGCATCATGATGGTGCGCTCCAATCCCCTCTTGCCACGGTCAACGCAATGATTGTTTGCCGTTACCAGAACATCAAAGCCGACATCCTTCAACGTATGGGCTAGAGCATCCGGAGAACTAAACTGCGGATACCCTTTATGAGGCGGGCCGGCCAGTGTTACTTCCAGATTTCCAATGGCGAGGTCAGCGCCTTCTATATAGGGCTTTACAAACTGAAAACAACTGCTATAGTCATACTTCTTCGCTGCAGGATCATAGGCAGAATTGATCTGCGAATCGTGTCCCATAACGTCCCCTACAAATAATAAAGAGAGCCGTGTAGTGTCCTGAGCCGAAACCAGCAAGCAGCTCAGCAGCAGAAGAGATGAAAGCAATGTTGTTTTTATCATAGCCTAAAGTTAAACTATAAATTATAAAACGTGCAGTCGAATATAAACACGCAGAGACACCAGATTGCTATAGTATGCTCACGTCTATCACTTTATCTTCAATGATCGCGAATACACGGTCTTCTTTTTTCGGTTGAATGCGTGCTAATCCTGTGAACATACCGAACGCTGGAAGCAGCGCGAGGTTTTTCCCAAAGTAAAAACACGGTAACGTAATCGCTTGTCTTGCTTTCCCGCGCAGGTAAACACCGGGATGAATATGACCAGCCATGTTATACTTTGATGCCTTCTGTTCTTCGAGAGGATGGTGTGTAAAAATGAAATTATCGATCAGTAATTCATTGTGTATCGCAATGTTCTTACGGGTATACTGTCGCTCACTCATGATGTCGTGATTGCCAAGTACAAGTTCGAAAGATATATTCCTGAAATGATTTACCACTTCACCGAACACTTCCCACTCGGTATTGTAATGGCTATGGAATAAATCTCCGAGACAAATCAGTCTTTCGGGTTTGGTACTCTGCAGCAGTTCAATCAGTACCTCGATGTTCCGGTCGTTTGCCTTTGATGGCACGGGAATGCCTGCCTTCCGGAAATGATTCACCTTGCCCAGGTGAAGGTCGGCCAGCAACAACGTTTTATTCTTTTTCCAATACAAAGCCTTTTGGGGGCATAAGTAAAATTCATCCCCGGCAATGGTCAACTCCGTCATGCTGTCCTCACTTTTTTTGGTATGGGGGCAAGATAATATTTTCCGATATTCAGGACGCACTCGCCTTTAATTCGGGTGCCTTGAAAATGCGTTCCACCGCAGTTTTCCGTGAACAAAGTGTGTCTTTCAAAATCATTTTAACCTCCTGATAATCAATATAATTAAAACAAATTGGGTGTGTTTGAATTAAAAAAGTTAACATAGAGGTAACAATGGGTGTTTGAATTCAGCTTAGATTGCGCCCGAATTTCAACTTTTATGTTCGAATTAGACCTTTCGTACTCTATTCTGTTAATTCTGTGTCTTATTGCTGCCTGCGGATTCGAATTTGTCAATGGTTTTCATGATACCGCCAATGCCGTAGCAACTGTCATTTACACAAACTCTTTAAAGCCCTGGACTGCCGTGGTGTACTCAGGCATCTGCAACTTTGCCGGTGTACTGATCGGAGGCGTTGGTGTCGCTGTCGGAATTGTTAATCTGCTGCCGGTAGAATCGCTCGTAGATCAAAATATAGCCCATAGCCTTTCCATGGTGATGGCACTTTTATTAAGCGCTATTTTCTGGAACCTGCTAACGTGGTACTTCGGTATACCCTGCTCAAGCTCACATACACTGATCGGGTCGATCCTTGGTGTTGGTATAGCCTACTCGTTGTTGCCGGATTCACGCGAAGCTGCTGTGAACTGGGGCAAAGCTCAGGAGATTGGTTTATCGTTGCTGATATCTCCGCTCTTTGGTTTTTCAATGACTATAATCCTGATGTTCCTGATCCGTAATCTGACGAAGAAAAAGTCATACGGTGATAGTCTTTTCAAGGAGCCTAAAAAGAATGCTCCGCCTCCAACATTGATCCGCGCATTGCTGATTCTTACCTGTGGAAGTGTAAGTCTTTCACACGGCTCTAATGATGGTCAGAAAGGTGTAGGGTTGGTGATGCTGATCCTGATCGGTATAGTGCCTTCTTACTTTGCATTGAATTCAAAAGTGGTTCCGAGTTCGTTGACAGGTTCGCTTCATAAAGTCGAGACTGTGTTGGGCTCGATCGATGCTACGCCTCTTTCAGCACTCGATCATGCCAAGTTTCAATCAGCGCTGGATATGAATAAAGAATTGATTCGAAAAGTGGAGCGCGCTCCTTCTGTTGAATCGATTAAAGGCGGAGAGCGATTCGTGATCCGTAAAGATATACTTCTTGTTGATCGCTATATGAAGGAGCTTCTTGACAAACCTGAATTACGAATCAGCGAAAGCGATAAAAAAATAATAAAGGACGAATTAAAGTCTGTTAAAAAAATTACGGATTACTCACCGCAGTGGGTTATCATCATGATTGCTTTATCATTGGGACTTGGTACGATGATCGGCTGGAAAAGAATTGTTAAAACGATCGGTGAAAAGATTGGTAAAGAACACCTGAACTATGCGCAAGGCGCGAGTGCCGAAATTATCGCTGCAAGTACGATCAGTATATCAACTTATTTATCGTTGCCGGTGAGCACAACCCACGTACTCTCATCTGGTATAGCAGGTAGTATGGTTGCCAGCAAAGGTGTAAAGAATCTGCAAGCTGATACTGTGCGAAATATTTTGATGGCGTGGTTGTTAACACTGCCCGTAGTGATCGTTCTTTCCGGAACCTTGTTCCTGCTGTTTAGATCTATATTCTAGAATACACGATTTACAAAATATAGCATCCGCATATATACACTGACATGATCAGGTATATATGCGGATTTTTTCTGGCATCTCCTGCAACGACAAGATTTGTTCCGCTGCACCCAGCTTGATCGCTTCTTTGGGCATTCCAAAAACAACACTGGAAGCTTCATCCTGTGCGAATGTTTTTGCGCCTGCTTCTTTCATACGCATCAATCCTTCTGCACCATCGCGCCCCATTCCTGTCATGATAATTCCTAAAGCGTTTTGCCCTACATGTTTTGCAACGGAATCAAAGAGTACATCTACTGAAGGCTTGTGACGATTGACGAGTTCGCCATCGCGAACTTTAATAAAATATTTAGCACCGCTGCGGTATACTTCCATGTGCTTGCCTCCGGGCGCTATATAGGCATGGCCACGCATGATACGTTCTCCATCGCTGGCTTCCTTCACCGTTACCTCACATAACAAATTCAACTGATCGGCAAATGATTTTGTAAAACCTGGCGGCATGTGTTGCGTGATCAAAATACCCGGGCAATTTGCAGGTATAGCTTTCAAAATATAGCGTAATGCCTCCGTGCCTCCGGTAGAAGCACCAATGGCGATAACTTTATCCGTGGTGTTATAGTGCAGTGATTGCAGATTGACATTCGGTTTCACCACCGGTATATCCTTGTACGGTTCTCTGCTTAATCCGATGCGCTTCACGGGTGACATGAATGCGGCTTTGATAGCATCTGTTACGCGAATACGTGAATTCTCCAGATGCTCTTTCGTATTTGTTACTTCCGATTTTGCTACAATTTCAATCGCGCCTAAATCAAGCGCACGCAACGCCAGTTGACTGCCGCTCTGTGTGAGACTTGAAATGATTACAACGGGAATAGGATACTGCGCCATGAGCGCCTTCAGAAAAGTTAGCCCATCCATGCGCGGCATTTCTATATCGAGCGTGATTACATCGGGAATATTCTGCCTGATCTTTTGCGCAGCAAGATATGGATCGCCCGCTGTATCCATCACTTCCAACTGCGGATCGGACTCTATAATTTCTTTGAGAGTTTGACGAACCAGAGCTGAATCGTCAATGATCAGAACCTTTATAGGGCGCTTCATTGGTTCAGGATGATGTTCTGTGAGTACCCACTTCTGCAACAAAGACAAATCAGTCTCTGAACATTAGTAGCGTCAACAATTTGATTGGCAGTGCTTACATTGAATTCAGGCAGGAGTATACTCACATCTTGTTTCTTTTTCCGTCAGAAATATATAGTATTCCGCGGTAAAGTGATGGCAGTGTCTGAATTTACTTCTATGATAGAAAGAGATTAGCGATATTCAACCCTTATCCGTGGGTGATGCTCTCTTCTATCTGCGCGAAAAATTTTTCTGAACGATAAGGCTTTCTGATCCACGCAGAAAGTCCTGCTTCTTTCGCATCGTTTATTTTTTCTGAATCGGTTTCAGTGGTAAGAAAGATCACTGGCATCTTTGCCATCGATGGATTCTCTTTAATCATCTTCAACAATTCGAAACCATTGCATTCCGGCATGTTGTAATCCGAAAGTACAAGGTTAATCTCGTTGCTTTTTTCAAGCAGCATCTGATACGCCTGCGTACCGTTTGCTGCACCGAGCGTATTGTACCCTTTACGTTGCAATGTTTCGCATATAAAACTGCGAATGCTTACGTAATCATCTACAACCAGAATTGTTTTCTTCATAGTGAAATTGCTTACGCTATTGTTGACCACATCGCCAACAGAAAAAGAATGAAAAAAAAGATGAACTGTTTCATAGGGGTTTTATTTAATAACTAAAGTTGGCTATAGCATCGGCGGCATAAAACCTAAAATGATTGCGCGGGAGAATTGATTGAGCAGGTGGACGATTCGGATTATCCGCTTAAACAGCGTGTGACAACGTTTACAGAAATCCTTTTCAAACATGACTCTTAAAAGTGTTCTGGCTGAAAAAGTAAAAAGCTCCGGGCCGTCTGCCAGCGGAGCTTTTTTGTTTCCTGTAACCTAAACCCAAAACCTATAATTGTACAGGAGAATTTTACTGTGTATGCATAGCAAAGGTATTATCGATCGCAGGGTTCTGGTAGCCGGAATGAGTAGGTGGAGGTAATTTTTGAGTATGTGGACGATCCGGCAAAGCGATGATATCTCATCTTCAAAAATTAAGCGCCAGCGGCATGAAACGGGATCAATACATTCATTTCCTGGATATCTTCACCGAGGAAACTGATGCGGAGTTCAGCGTTCAATGAAAGCGCAATCTTGCGCGCTGCGTAATAATTTATGAGGCTTGGGAAGATTAATAACTCCGAGTACAGCGATGTCTTCTGACGAAGTGCCTGGCGAAGTTTATATTCGATTTGAAAACCTTCGGATTGTATATCAACCGAAATTCCTTCGCTTGTAGAAGAGCAGTGGAATACAATGCTTGCTGCGTTGCACTTGGGCAAGCTTACAATATATAACAGTATATTATTCAAAAGAGATTGAACCAGGTGTTCGTGCATTCCTCTTGCACCGGCTTGCTGCGCCTTGAAGTGAAGATCGATTTCTTCTAGGGGACAATTTTGTGCGAGTGTTTCGCGGAGTGATGTCTCCAGTGATGAAAACTTTAAATCACCGGAAGGCACTTCCGCTTCGTTAGACTCTGCCAGGTATAGCAATTTAAAAAGACGTTCATCGAGACGCGAAGCACTCGCATCCAGCATGCCAAGCATCATGTTTATCTCAGAATCATCTTTACGCAATTTCATCAGGTTGATCAAGCCACGCATGGTAGCAAGCGGCCCGCGAATATCGTGGGCAGCACGATAGATAAAGTTGTCAAGCTCTTCGCGATCATGCTCTAACTTCGTGTTGTGCTCGCGGATCTTATCCAGGTTTTTAACCTTGAGTATAATATATCCATTGATGTCGCTTACTACACCGAGGTAAAAACCCGAAATGCTAAACATCACATGGCGGTGCTGCGCATTGTTCAATGCGACTACAATTTCTTCAAAGAATCCACGGTTCAGATTATTCAGTAATAGATTCTGAAGATTGATTTCATGATTGAGAGAAGAAATGCTCCTGCCCTTGAGTTCTCCAAGCGTATAGCCCAATGCTTCCAGCACATCTTTACTGACGAGATCAATTTCAAATTTATTTGTGAGAATGATTGATTCGACAAAAACGGATGTCAGCTTTTGCCTGACCTCATTTTCTGATATCAATCCCAGCGAAATTTCCCGAAGCGAAGTCATTGCCATTTTATCTCACGTTAAACATCCAACTATACTCTATGCCTGATGCTTTTTTATATATACATTCGTTAACTCGGGAAGCTTTAGTTTGGCAGCCTGCCGGTTGTAGAGGATCGTTGCTATTTCATCATCTTCAAAATGATAGCGTGCTCCTATATATTTCACAATTTTACCATCTGCGTCTTTCACGGGTACAATGGTGGCATCTACCCAATAATGACTTCCGTCTTTTGCACGGTTCTTAATGATACCTTTGAAAGCTTCACCTTTCTTGATCGTACTCCAAAAAATTTTAAAGAGCTCCTTTGGCATGTCGGGATGACGAAATATACTATGCGGTTTACCGATCAGTTCTTCCTTGGTATATCCGGATACTTTACAAAGTTTATCATTCACCAGCGTGATCGTGCCGTGTTCATCGGCTTCCGATAAAATCGTAGTTAGCGAGAATACACTTTCGCGTACTTCGAGTTCACGACTAATGCGGGCTGTCTCATTCATCTGACGGCTCATTTCATCTTGCGTTGCCGCGAGCTCTTCCATATTCTGACGAAGCTCTTCCTGCTGCGCTTGAAGCTCTTCAGATTGCTGCTGCGATTCTGCCAGTAGTTTCTCCGTTTGCTTTTGAAGGCTTACCTGTGTGGTTATATCTTTTGTAAAAAGACTCACCCCTGTAACCTCTCCGGAAAGATCACGCAGTGGATTATAGGTGATCAGGTAATGATGATCGAAATAATCGCGCGTCATCTCTACAACTTCACCGGCCAATGCTTTTTTATAAGGCATCACAAACTCTTCTACCGCTTCATTTTTCGCCAGCTCGGTAATATGAAAGCCTACATCCATAGCTATACCTTGTGCCCGAAAAGTTTTTATCATCACCTGATTCGCCATTACTACATGTAACGTTTTGTCTACCGTTAGAATGGCATCGCCGGTTGCGTTCAGCATGTTGCTGAGGTATAGCTCTTTTTCCTTTGCCTCGTTGCGTGCGTTAACAAGATCGGTGATATCTTTTGCAAAGCACGCGATCGCGGTTACTTCGCCTTTATCATTGCGGATCGGCGAGTATAAATTTACATAGTGTGACTGCACACCATTCATATCAAACGCATCGGTCACCTGAAACACTTCACCTTTAAAGGCCCGGTCGTAATAGCTGCGTTGCTGCGCCTGCTGCTTTGCATCCTGTTGAAAAATAGAGAGCATTTCAAAACCTTTTCCAATGGAAAGCCCCATCGCTTCCAATCCAACACCAAAGGCTTTATTAAAACTTACTATTTTATAGTCACGGTCTAATGTAAAAATGGAATCTGCGGAAGCATTCAATATTTCATTGAGATATTGTTCTTTGCTTTGTACTTCGGTAAGCACGCGTTGCATTTCTTCCTGTGTGGCCGAAAGCTCTTCCATGTTCTGACGCAGTTCTTCTTCCTGCGCTTTCATTTCTTCGTTTACCTGCTGAGCATCGTGCGCCAGCTTTTCAGCTTCGTGCCGCGCATTCATCAACTCGGTAACATCTTTTGCAAAACATGCTGTGGCAAATACATGGCCCTGCTCATCTCGCAGCGGTGAATAGGTGGTAACAAAATAGGTTGTTGCTCCACCCATGTCGAATGACTCGGTGATGTTGAAGTTCTCTCCTGCCAGCCCGCGCGTATAGTATGTCCGTTGTTTATCGCGCTGTGGTCCTTGCTGAAATACGCTTAATATATCCAGGCCTTTGCGTGGTGTTGCTCCCATCGCTTCAACACCTGTGGCAAACGCTTTATTGAAACTTATAATGCTAAAATTGCGATCGACTGTAAAGATCGAATCTTTCGATGCATTCAGGACTTCATTCAGATACCCTTCCTGACTTTGTACTTCTTTGAGAATGCGTTGCATCTCTTCCTGCGTAGCAGCAAGTTCTTCCATGCTCTGGCGCATTTCTTCTTCCTGCGACCGCATTTGTTCTGCTTGCACTTGTGATTCGTGCAACAACTTCTTGGTGCGTTCACTTACTTTTACTGCAGATATAGTGGACGCAATGCTTTCACCAAGCTTCTCTACAAATTCAATTTGATATTGTTTTATCTCTTTGAAAGAAGCAATCTCTACAACACCCAATACGTTCTCTTCAATTTTTAAAGGAACGATCAAAAGATTGCGTGGCAAGCCTTGTCCTAATCCCGAAGTAATGCGGATATAATCTTTGGGTATAGTCTTCAAATAGGTTGTGTTTTTTTCCATCACCACCTGTCCGATTATACCCTCTCCTAACCCAAAGCGTTGGTTTAAATGCTTCTGACGATCGTAGGCATAGCAGGCTACCAGTTCCAATGCTATATTCTTTGAATCCTCCTCATCAATGATATATAGTGCTCCCTGGTTTGCATCCATATACTTAACCAGGTGACTGATGATCTGATTTGACAAGTCAGACAGGCTATCATTTTTCGATCTTAAAATATCTGCAAAACGCGCCAGCCCTTCCGTTGCCCAATTGCGTTGTCTCTCTTCAGATGAAAATTTCTTCATCTGATTGCGCATGCTCACAAGCGATGAGGCGAGTGAATGCTCATCGTTATCCTGATCTATAGTATCGTACTGTACATCCAGGTCGCCTTGTTCAATCGCTTTTACAAATTTTGTTGCTCCGATGATTTGTTGCTGATGCTGAGAAAGTTGAAGACGCAATGCATTAAGTTGGGTCTTCTTAATGACAGAATAAGGAAATACTTTCATTTGGTAACTGAAATTTCCCGCAAGGTAACTTCGCAAGAACAACCAGATGATTCTTAATGAGTAAGTGGACGGTTTCTTTGAGTACTCGGAAACACGAAAAAAAATTAGAAACGCTGTACTACATTTTGGCACCAATACGCGCGAGGAAGCCTTCTTTTTTGCGCTTGGACACATCCAGGGATTTATCATTCGTCATGATAACATAGCCTCCTTCTCCCCGCACATATTTTTTTATAGCGTTCAGATTGATGAGGTAAGAATTGTGGATACGATAAAAATTATGATCGCTCAACATATCTTCGTATTCCTTTAGCGTGCGGCTTACCACGTATTTCTTTCCATCGGCAACGGTGATTTCGGTATAGTTACTCGAAGCTTCACAATATAGGATGTCTTGCGTTTTTACAAATATCAAACCATCCGAGGTTGGCAGTGCAAGTTTATAGTTTTCAGGAATATTACTTTTCAGATTCTGCATCAATTGCTGCAGACGTTGTGAGATTGAATCATTCATACGCTTCTCAACTTTGGAGAGCGATCGCTTCAATTCTTCAATATCAATGGGCTTGAGCAAATAATCTATAGCCGCGAACTTAAATGCCTTGATGGCATACTCTGCATAAGCGGTTGTGAAGATAACTTCGAAATTAAAATCACCAAGTTGAGTAAGCAGATCAAACCCGGTTTCGCGTTGCAACTGAATATCAAGAAAAACAACGTCCGGCTTATGTTGTTGAATGGACTGAACAGCTTCCGCCACATTTTGACATAGAGCTTTAACAGTGACATTATCACAAAATTCTTCCAGCAAAATTTTTAGACTCTCACGGCTTTTCAGCTCATCGTCTACAATTATAGCGTTGATCATAGTTTGGGCTTACACAAGTTAAAAAAGTAAACCTTCATAACCTCAGAAACGGACCCAAATATTTACACGTGTCCCCAACGGCTGTCCTAAAGCATCCTGTAAATCCCGAATCTCAAAAGCAACTTTGTCACGCTCGTTGATCAAACGCAGGCGCTCCTCTGTTAACACAGTACCCATGGAGTTATGCTTTGGAAAATTCTTTGCACGCAACTCCTGTGCAGCAGCACGACCGATTCCATCATCTTCTACACTGAACAGCACACGATCGCCATCGCTTTGGACAGATATTTTCAGAAGACCTTTTTCCTGTTTGGAATATAGGCCATGCAGAATGGCATTTTCAACATACGGCTGAATAAGCAGCGAAGGAATTTCAATATTCTCAAGATCAAGTGTCGGATCAATCACCAATGAAAAATCAAATTTGTTTTCAAAACGTACCATCTCCAGGTTAATATAGTGCTTGAGCAGATCAAGTTCATCGGCAATACTAATCTTGTCATTGACAGAGTGTGTCAATACACCGCGGATAAGTTTTGAAAATGTAGAGAGATAACTGATCGCATTCTGACGATCGTTCTTGGCAATAAAATATTGAATGGAGTTTAATGCATTGAAAATAAAATGAGGATTCATCACCGAGCGCAATGCCGTTAACTTTAACTCACCAATTTTTTTGTTGGCTTCTGATAGTTCCTCCGTCTTTTTCTTCTGCTCTGTGATATCGCGGGTATATATAGAGGCCCCCACAATTCTGCTCTTCTCAATAATCGGGTGAACAGAATTTTGTGTAGTTACCATTTTACCTTCGTATTCCTCGAGTACAGACTCACCGGTGAAGGCACGATTGTATAATCGTACCCAGTAATCAATCAGATAATCTGGAAGTTTTCCGCGTGAGACTTCAACCATGTTTTGCCCTACGCTATATTCAAGTCCGTAAAGGCTCTTCATGGTTTCGACAAACACTTCATTAATGGCGGTGATGCGATAGTCCATATCTACCGACCATATACTTAGATCCGTGTTGTTGATAATCGCATTGAGCTTCGTTTCATTCTCACGGATTTTATCTTCAGCCAGTTTTTGTTCAGTGATGTCTTCTGCAAAAACCGTTACACCGGTGATACTCTCTTTCCCTCTGATCGGACTGATTGAGTATTTGAAATATAGGTTGTTTTGCTGCTCCTGGAATTCGTAGGACTCTCCTGCACAAGCGCGGCTATACCGTTCTTTCCATGCTTCGCGAAGTCTGATGGCATCGGGTCGATCTGAGTTTTCCGGAACAATGGATTGACCATATACTATATCAATGCCATAGTTTTGCTTTATAAAGTCTTTGAACGTTTGATTGCAAATAATAAGCCGATGATGGTGGTCAACAGCCCACACCAAAAATTTTGTATTGTTAACGGTAGCATGCAGGTTCGCTTCACTCAACATCAATCGCTCTTCTGCCTGCCGCTTGCTGGTGATATCATTCATGTAAGCCGTTATACCGCTGATCTCCCCTTCCACAAAAATCGGGTGCAGTACACAATGGTATATATGATCGTTTGCTTCAATATCAAATTCTTCGGTGCTGCCACCCTTTACAATTTCATATTTACTCCGCCAGAAATTACTGAACGATGCGGGGTTTATGAAATCGAGAATAGGCATGCCTATAAAAAGATCCGTCTTCTGAAAACGTTTAAAGTACCCCGCAAAGCGACTGTTGAATCGAAGCAATTTATAGCGGATATCTACTGACCAGATGAAGTATTCGGTATGGTTTAAAATGGATTGGAGGTTGGCCTCGCTCTTCACCAGGTTTTGTTCGATGATCTTTTTCTCCGTGGTATCACGCACAATTACGAGCAAATGATTTTCACCATGCAACTGGATACGTTGTGCAGATATAGTACCGAGAAAGTGTGTACCGTTTTTACGAAGGAAAACAGAGTCAATGGAAACCGTATCTTGTACGGACAGCGTCTTAAAGTATTTATCGCGGTCTTCCTGTATTGCCCAGAGGTTAAAGTGCTTCGATGATTTACCAATAACATCCTGACGCGTAAAGCCAGCCAGGGATTGTAACTTCTCATTTACTTCAACCAAAACCAGATCGCGTTCGCGGAAGATGAGCATCAGATCAGGATTCAAATCGAATGATTTACGAAAGCGCTCTTCGGCATTTCTCCGCTCTGAAACATCGCGTACAACGGACAGGATATACGGTATACCTTCAATTTCGAGTCGATTACTTGAGATGATGACAAAAATTACGCTGCCATCCTTGCGCAGCCACGGACACTCGATCTCCACCACTTTATTCTGCCGGTAGCGCTCGAAGAAATTAATACGGTCTTCATTGCGAACAAAGAACCCTATATCACTGGCTTTTTTCCCAATGACTTCATGTCGCTTATAGCCCAGAACAGATTCAATGCGTTCATTTACATCGGCAATCATCAGGTCGCTTTCGCGGACGATGGTCATCAGGTCGGGGTTGCTGTGAAAGGCGCGTGAGAATTTCTGCTCACTGGTCTTCATCCGTTCTTCGGCTTCCTTCAGATAGGTGATATCAAAGACCAGCCCCACCATACGGTGTGCTATATTTCGATGCAGCACGGGATACGCTGTAATCCGCACCCATTTTTTATACCCGAGCGGTGTAGATATACTTCCGGCTATATCAAACGGAACATCATGCTGTAATTCCATCCGGTGAAACGCCTCCTTTAATAACTCACGCCCGGGTGTGTCAAAGAGGTCTTCAATCACACGAAGATCGTTCGTATTAAAAGTCTGGTCTACACCGAATATATTATACATCTCGTTAGACCAAAACATTGTCTTTTTTTCCGGATCGTATTCCCAACTGCCAATGCGGGCTAGCTTCTGCGATTGATCGAGTATAAACTCCCGCTCTGAAAGTTGCTGCACATGGTGTGAGAGTTGATCATTACTTCGCCTGAGTTCTTCTTCAGTTGTTGCGAGTTCCTCTTCACGCACGCGCAATACCTGGTTCAGTGTGCGCTGTTGTTCCAGCGATCGTTCCAATACTTCTTCGCGATTACGTTCTCTGGTTATATCAATCCAGCTTCCCACAGCCCGTATAGCTTTACCCGTATTGTCACGATCAAATGTACCCTGATCGATTACGCAAACGGTCGATCCGTCTTTTCTATAAAACCGATATGTATCAAAAAAATTTTCCTCTGTAGCAGCAGCGCGTTCGAAATTCTTGGCTACGCGCTCACGGTCGTCTTCATGTATAGCGTTTATCCAATCCTGTAAAGTATAATCAGGGTCGTTAAAACCGAATTCTTCCAGTGTTGTATTTCCGGCACTCCAATACAATCGATCATTCAAAAAATCCACTTCCCACATTGCAGCATTGGACAGCTCAGCAATTTTTTTAAAACGGTTCCGTTCATCTTCCAGCTTGATAACAAGCTCTTCCAGTTTTTGATCACGAAGACGCGCGTTCGTTGTATCACGCCATGAGCCTATAGCACGTGTTACTTCGCCTTGATCGTTTCGCAAAAAACGTATTGTATCATGAATGAAATATACCTCGCGGTTGGCGCCATGGAAACGATACTCATGTGTATAGAAATATACCGCAGGATTATGCAGCGATTTTTCAAACCCGCTTACAGCACGATCGCGATCTTCCGGATGAAGGTTGTTTTTCCAGAAGTCGTCCGGCACGGTACCGGAAGGAATGCCATACTTGGATTGGTTGGAAGCGGATGCAAACCAGTATAGATGATGCTTGTTGAAATCAATAACCCAGATCGCTTCCCCCATGGTATCGAGGATAGCCGAAAACAATTCCGGGTCGGGAAGTGTATGAAAATCTTTATCAGTGATGTTATTCAATCGCCCTTACTTTATAATAGTTAAAGTTAAGGGACAGGCGGGATTTGACAAGGAATATTCAGCGATCAAATCATCGCTTACGCCATGTACTGCGAAACCTCAACGAAATAACGAAAGAGCTTGCTAAATAAAGGATCTCCCTATGTTATACACACAGATTGGGAACCTCAATCACAAAGGTAGTACCCTGCCCTACTTTTGATTGTACGCTTACAGTTCCCTCCAGTTTTTCCAGTACACCCTTTACGATATATAGTCCAAGCCCTGAACCTTTGCTATCCGCATTGGCACGGAAAAACATTTTGAAGATCTTGTCTACATATTCCTCGGGAATACCAATACCGTTATCGGAAAAACGAAGTGTTGCTTTGGCAGCGTCTACCTGTATATCTATTTTCAGATATGAATCCTCCTTGCGCGTGTCCCGATAGAGAACAGCATTCGATATGATATTATTAAACACCATCAGCAGCCTGCTATAGTCTGAACAGAATGGCGCTGTCACGGTAATGTTGCGTATACTTTGCACCTTGTCGGCACCCTCCATATACTTTAATGTATCGATAGACTCCTGGAGCAATTCATTAAAGTCTATTTCCTTTTGCATAACATCCATGCGCGCGTTACGCGAGTAATGAATGATATCGGAAATAAAATGATCGAGCTTGTTAACGCTTTTTTCGATCAACGCCAGATACTGATCTGCATTTTTCTTTTCAGGATCGAGCTTGATCATATTGAGTAAACCCTTTACAGACATAAGGGGTGCCCGAAGATCATGCGAGGCACTATATACAAAACGATCAAGTTCAGAGTTAATCTTGATGAGCTCTTCATTTTGTCTTTTTAAAAGATCTTCTGTGCGCGTCTGGTTTGTAATGTCGCGTGAGTACATTGTTAAACCTGTTACTGTTCCGTTCTCCACTATAGGATAAGTTTTTATTTCAAAAGTTCTAGTATCCTTTTCTATCTGGTATGTATCGTAATATTTACCAGGTCTTCCTTTCAATCCACTTTCATAACGACTGCGCCACATTTCGCGCAATTCCGGCAATTCATCCGGTATCAATTCCAGTATACTGGCGCCTCTCAGCAACCTAACGCCATAAGCTTGTTTATATTTCTTAAAGAATTCTTTATTGAAGTCGATCAGTTCAAAATCGGTGTTCACTAACCAGATGCTGTCTTCAATTGTATTTAGAATCGACCGAAGGTTCGCTTCGTTCTCGATGATCTTTTTCTGATACGCTTTACGAACCGTTATATCGCGACTGAATACCGATATAATTTGTGACCCATCCGGACGTGTACTGGATTTGAAATGTATCTCCCAGTAGTAATTGCGTCCATCTATTTCAAAAACATCTTCTACTTTAATAGCAGTACCACTCAACGCTACCATGCAGCGACTTTTCCATTCCTGGGTAAGCTCTATATTTACCCGTTGCATAGATTCTATGATTGATGTACTCTTCTTCAACTCTATACCATAGGTCTCTATAAAGATCCAGTAGAAACCTGAGTTGAGATTGATGATATTGAAATCTTCATCCAGCAATAAAATATTTGAGTCAGCATCTTCAATGATCGAAGTAAAAATATCCTGCCACACGCTTATCTCTGCATGTTCAAGCATTGTCATACGCTTATAAGTGTTTTGTTGATAATTATCAGACCCGCTCAACGTCCGCTACATTTAAAATACTATTCATGATCGCAGAATATTGTCTGGCAACAGACCTATTGACACATCTTTGTACGCATACGTTGGTTTATGCGAATACACTTGTGGTTGCACCAGGAATATCAGAAAGTAAGATCATGGCGTGTGTACGCATACACCACGATTTGGGATACATTGTCGGCATAAAAATTTGTCACTCTTTTGGTTCAACCCGCTTTAAAAACTCTGAAGCCACATTTTCGTGGGGTCGCCCCGTGAAAAAAATTATAACTCCATTCTCGATGTTGAACATTTTTTTGAAAAACATGGACGCTTGTTGTGAAGTGTTAAAAGGATAATTTCACCCTTCTTCACAACGTTTAAACGGGTAAACTATAATTTCCTATCTTTCTGAATTAACGCGATATCCTTTGCAAGATTTCAATCAACTTTTAGCCGACATTGCTTCCTATACCTGGTGGCCTGTTTTATTTCTTATTATCGGTGGTGGACTTTTCTTTCTGATATACTCCGGCTTTGTTCAGTATAAATACTTCATACATGCCATTCATGTATTGATGGGCAAGTATCATGACGTTAACGCTCCAGGGCAGATCAGCCCCTATAAAGCATTATCAACGGCACTGGCTTCCACGGTTGGTATGGGTAATTTATCAGGTGTAGCAGCCGCTATAGCGATGGGTGGTCCGGGTGCATTGTTCTGGATGTGGGTTACATCTTTCATCGGTATGTCCACGAATTACTTTACCAGTACACTCGCGAGTATGTATCGCGGTAAAGATTCAACAGGCGAATTACAAGGCGGCCCAATGTATGTGATCCGCGAAGCGCTCGGAAAAAACTGGCAGCCACTGGCTACACTTTTTTGTTTGTGTAGCCTGGTGGGTATGCTTCCAATCTTTCAGGCTAATCAGCTTACACAAGCGATTATAGACATTGGATTGAAACCAATGGGTATAAAAGAGCAAATGTATATGATCGGCAGTACTCCCATCAGCATTCAAAAGTTCATCATCGGTATATTTATTACTATACTGGTATCGGTTGTGATTATAGGAGGCATACAACGCATCGGGAGTTGGGCTGGAAGGCTTGTACCGCTGATGATCATTCTGCACTTCATTTCTGTAGCGGTTATTCTTATTGCGTATGCCGACCAGGTTCCATACTATATCAAGCTTGTTTTTACAGATGCATTTGCAGCAGAACATTATCATGGTGATCCTTTTTTAGGAGGTGTGCTCGGTGGTATCATTATGCTGGGTGTTCGCAGAGCAACTTTCTCGAATGAAGCCGGCATTGGTACTGCGCCTATGGCAATGGGAGCTTCGATCAGCACAGAACCGGTACGGGAGGGATTGATCTCGATGTTGAGCCCGGTAATCGACACGCTGATATCATGCTCGCTTACGGCCTTTGCAATTTTAGTGACCGGTGTATGGCAAACGAAAAATGTCACCGGCATTACACTTACATCGCTCGCATATCGCGCTGCAATGCCTTCAGGTGACTATATATTACTGCTCTGCACATTTGTGTTTGCGATCAGCGCATTATTTTCCTATAGCTATTACGGAAGAAAGGCGCTCTCCTATTTGATTGGTGAAGAACGAAGCCGGTGGTATGATTACTTCTACCTGTCGATGATTGTAGTGGGTGCTGTGGTTTCGATGGATCTCGTGCTCAACATTATAGATATATCTTTCGCATTGATGGCGATTCCAACAATGCTTTCAGGATTTGCGTTAGCCTCGCATGTGAAACGTGAATCTAAAAAGTACTTTGAGAAGCTGAAATAATATATTTCTCAAGTATAGCCGCGACTCCATCTTCTATATTTGACGCTGTGGTGTAGCGCACCACGGCCTTCACTTCTTCGCGTGCATTTGCGACCGCAACGCCATAGCCTGCAGATTGCAGCATATCGATGTCGTTATAATTATCACCGAAAGCCATCGCCTGTAGTATATCAAGTTTATAGTATACCTGCAGTACTTGTATCAATGCTGATGCTTTTGAAATCGACCGTGGTGCGATTTCTATATAGGTTGATTTGGAACGGTATATATGGATCTTTTCTGAAAGCGCTTCATTCAAAGCAGACTCCAAAGCATTCATATCTTCTTCCGGGCCCATGCACATTACTTTGTGCGCCCCGAGCCCTTCATTCTGCCAGCGTGATAAAACTTCCTGCCACGAGGCGATCTGAGGCAAAACTTTTGTAACACGTGCTTCGCGTTCAGTCCAATGATCAACCTGCGGTGCATACCAGTGATCTTCCGTATATAGACTCACATGCGTAGTTTTTACATTGACCTGTTGTAGAATTGCTTCACAAACCGGGACTGGTATAGTAACGGAATCAAGTACGTCTGGTGTTACTCCATCAGCTTTATAACGAATGATATACCCGCCATTATAACAAATGAGTGGATGATCCAATATATCAAGTTCGCGCTGGAGATGGCGCATGGCGCTGGGCATACGTGAAGATGCCAGGATCACTGGCATTTTGTCTTTTATACTTTTGATTGCCTGAATAGTTCGGGTAGAAAGCTCTCTCCTATTGTCCAGTAACGTACCATCAATATCGGTACAGATCGCGCGGATATCCATTTGTATACTCTAATTCGAAAGCAAGATAGCACGCGAAATCTAAACCAGCCCGATAAATTTCGTCACAAAAGAAATATATAGTCTACCACCTGTAGCGGTGAAAAATTTAATCACCCTTGATTACCTGCACCCAGCTCTTGCAGGTAGCGTGGTTCTGAACCGTGACCTCGAAAAAATAAACACCTGATGCAAGGCCGTCAGCCGTCCAGTCGTTTTTATAGTCAGCAGCTTCATATACCTTCTTACCCCACCGATTGTACACTACCAGTGCCGTTGTGAATCCAAAGTCGGAAGGCGTTTCTCCTTTTACTTTTCCATATTGAACAAACAATGCCTGATTCAAATCATCGCCATTGCCTGGTGTGATCACGTTCGGGATTTTCAGTGTGTATACCGGTATAGGCTGTATATTCTCCGTGATACATACACTATTGCCAATGGTTCTCACAGCCACCAACTTTACCGGATACGTACCATCGTCTCTATACTCATGATCGGTTTCGGGTTCATCCGAAGTAGTGCCATCTCCGAAATCAAAAAATATACGGTCCGTTACTTCCAGGCTATCCGTCAAACTGCGCACATGTATAGCGGGCAAGGTGAAACAATTTTCCTGACGTTGCATTTCAAACTCTGGCGTCACTACCGGAATTACACTTAACTGAATGGTATCTCTATGAATACAACCACTCGCTTCGGTAACGGTTATATAGTACGTGGTGGTATCGGTCGGCTTTACTACCGGGTTAGCAGCGTTGGATTTAAACAAGCCATCGGCACTGGCCCAGGAATATATAGCACCACCGCTCGCCTTCAGCGTATATTCGTTGCCCATGCATAATTCGTCATCACCTTGAATGGTTGCTTCTGCATTGAATATATCTACAATGGTAGAGACTGAATCTTTTACTTTACATGTTCCCGGGTCAATGGCTTTCAGCCATACGGTATATCTTCCGATCGCTTTATACTGATGTATAATCATGGACTTGTCCGTCTTGGCAATTACGGTGCCATCGCCCAACCTCCATTCAAACGTCTCACCTCCGGTACTGAAATTCTGGAATACAATTTTATCAGGCATGCAAACTTTGTTGAGGCCCGGCATATCAAGTGTTACCGAGTTTGTTTGCAGCCGTGCCTTCAGTGATGAAAGATCGAATTTGAAAGCGAGGTTATTACAATTCCGACTTCGGTTTGTGCGCGACCATGCACCGGGTGTTGTAGGGAAATCAGAAAATGGCCCACGGCATCCTGAACATACAGCATGGTATACAATTCCGTTTTTATCAAAACGACTTGTACCACCGTCCACATGTGTTTGCGACTGACCGCCTCCTAAAAACGTACCGTACAAAAATTCAGTAGCATCATCGGTGAGCACTATGAAATAAAAGTCATTGCCGGTGGTTTGAGATTGCAATGCATCCGCGGAAACGCGCATACCGCTTGTACCACTTCCTTTCCAAATTCTTCTATTTAGGGTTCCTCCCCAACCTGACATATATAGATTATTGCATTCGTTCACCAAAAACGCAGTAGGAGAAATATCCGGTGTACCGCGCCCTGATCCAAACACGGTAGAAAATTTGAGGGTCCTCAGCGTATTATCAAACTTCTGAATAAACTGCCCACTGTTTGCATTGCGATATACATTGGAAGGCGTTATCGGCATCTTTCCGGAAGTCTGTCCATATACATATATCTCTCCGGCTTCATTCATATCCAGAAAGTATATCTGATCGAACGAGGATGTGCCGGTATAGGTGGCATAATATATAGCATCGCCCGTATTGCTAACTTTCGCAATCCATCCGTCAGCATCCCCCGCCAGTGTTTTCTGGTAAGAAAGTGTGGTGACAGGAAAATCACTACTGGTAGTACCACCCGCAACAAATATATCGTTGTTGGCATCGAGTTTCAATGTATGAGAAGCATCTGAACCACTACCTCCCAAGTAAAGGGAAAACATCAACTGACTGAGATTCGCATCCATCTTAAACACGATAGCATCCGTTGACCCTCCATTGTACGTATTGTCTTTACTAAGCGCTTCCGGAAAATTATCTGACAGTGTAACCGAGCTCACATAAATATTACCTTGTACATCCGTTATAACATCTCCACGAAGTTCATCACCATAATTTTTTGTCAGGGCACTGCCATCAGGATTCAACCCATCGTTCTTAGTCCCGCCTATATATGTTGATGCTAGCAATGTACTTCCATCTTTACTGATACGGGAGATGACTATATCTGAGCCCGTATTATAAGTCACCACATGCGACACACCATCACCGCCATTGTACGATCTGTCGAACGCCGTAGCCGTTGTTGGGAAATTTGAAGAGCTGGTGGTCCCCATCACAATGAGTTCTTCGTTTACATTCATCACCAGGCTATGCGGTGATTCTGACTGGGAGCCGCCCAGGTAAGATGCATATAACATCTTGCTTCCTGCTGAATCATACTTCAATATACCTATATCATACAAGCCTCCATACGATGTTTGAAAAGCTCCTGCTGTGGCTGGATATACCCCACTATATACTGCCTGGACATAATGATTGGTAACACCGGCAGAATACAGGTTACCTTTTTCTCCTGGTGTGGCTGTGCTGCCCCAGTTATCTGCAGCCGAGCCGGAATAGGTTGAGAAGATCAGCAACGGATCAATGGTAAGTTCATAACACGGGTCATAGCCGGCAGGAAAATGAAAGGAAAGTATATTGTGTACCAGCTGGTATTCACATTCCACCAAAACTTTACGACCGTCTATAAGCTGCCAGGCCACAGGTTTTTTTTCGATAATATCAGCGAGAGGTGTCGATACATGCAGATCGCCTTGTCGAAGTTGAAGTGATGCTGCACCGCTATACTCTACAATGATCTGTGTTGGATCAGCATTGGGGGCAACGATGAGATCGTACTTCACGTGTTCTCCCGATGAGTATACTTCAAGATCTATACCACTATATAATGAAGGGTATATAAATCCCTCGTACGCATACGCCCGCGATGCCCAGTGACATGAATCACTTCCGATAAAATAGTTATAGTATTCAGATGATCTACCAAAGGGAAGTGGTTTAGCCGACCGGTTGGCGCCAGCAAAGTTTACATGCACGGCATACCCCTCAATCTGGTCGTCCAGAATATCGGCTTCATTCTTATGGTTTGAATGATGAGAGCGTTCATGGATCTGCTGAATCTTTTGTTCATCCAGAAAATAGTATACGAAGCGCCCGGGCTCAACTTGCATGTTAACACCCTGCACCCGCGTTGCAAACTGAATGGAGGAAGGCCATTGATTCTTATTCTCAATAAACTTTACAGGAGGTGCCGGATCGGTGGCCATAGCCAATCGGGCAGCAAAAAGTAACCAGGCTAGTAAGACTCTCATAGTAACCTTCGTAGTAATCCAATATTAAAAAATACCCGGCTCTGAGTGGTTAAGATAAGCGTAAATCCGGACATGTAAAAGAGCCAAAAGATTAAACCAAAGCAAGGAAAAAGCACCTTGACGAGGACTTCCGCTAGCCATCTTAATGTGCTGGCTGGGTTTGGAATTTTCGAAATCAACAAAATGCGACCTGCAAAGCCACGAATTTATACTGTACATGCAAACGTTTTATTGGCGGCTGAATGGACATATTACTTTCTATAAAAATATTTATATGTGAAAACATGTATATATCGATAAATGATCCCTAACCTTGCGCCTCCTAATCCCAACCGCAGTCATTGTATATAGGCATTTTAATTTTTGTTTTGCGTATGATTTAATCTCCTGATTACACAAAAAATCTCCCTTCATTCAGGCCCCCCTTCCTGAAGTAATCAATCTACTTTACCAAATTATTTACAGCTAGTGAAAAAACTAATTGGCATTTTCATTGCCATTACGTGGACCTTTTGTGCTTACGGACAAAACAAATTCGGAAATCTATACGTGACATGGGGCTACCACAGAGACCAGTATAGCAGAAGCGACATTCATTTTAAAGACAATCAAACCGATGACTATAACTTCACTTTGGACAATGCCAAAGCTAAAGATAAGCCGGATATGCATGATCTCTTTCGTACACCGCTCACAGTTCCGCAGTACGTTATAAACTTCGGATACTTCTTTGCCAAGAAATCTGATTGGGGAATTGAAGTAAGCTGGGATCATTTAAAATATGTAGTGGTTGATAACCAGATGATGCACCTGAAAGGAGACATACGTGGTAAACATTACGACCTTGATACACTCGTTACTCCTTCTTTTGTTCACGTCGAACATACCAATGGCAATAACTATTTAATGGTGAGTGCTGTAAGAAGAATCAGAGTCCTTCAGCAGACGCATGTTAAAAATCATCTCAGCCTTCTTATCAAGGCAGGTGCCGGTGGTCTGATCCCTAAAACAGACTCGTACATTATGGGCAATCACAACGATGGTCCTTTTCGCTTGAGCGGATTCGTAGTGGGATCCAGTGTTGCGGCCCGTTATGACCTGTTCAAGTATTTATATGTAGAAGGGAGTATAAAAGGAGCTTTCGCTGACTATACATCTGCGAAGGTATATGAGCAAGGCCGTTTTAAACACACATTCTTCTCCGTACAGTATATTTGGTCTGCGGGTATCAATGTTCCGTTGCACATCTAAAAATCAGACACGCTTTACGTTCAGTATACGTACTTGATAATCTTTCAAAAATGCCATTCAGTATGGAGTGGCATTTTTGATTTACAGACTCCGGATACAAGAAATTGTGTATACTTGAAGTGTTATACCAGGCTATGGAACAACCACCGAAAAAGAAATTCAACATCCAGGTAATTGTGGGAATAATCACTACTGCAATCGTATCGATTATTGTACAACAATACTTTTTTAAAACGCCTTCCTATGACGAGGCTATAAAAAAAGCGGCAACAGAAATAAACGAAACGTGTCCGTTGATGGTGGATACTGAAACGCGATTGGATAGCGTAGAAGCTTTTGGAAGGACGTTACAATACAACTATACACTTGTGAACATGGAGAAGGCGAGCGTAGATACAACAGATCTGAAAAATTTCCTGGAGCCTACAATCCTTAATAATATAAAGACGAGCCCTGAGCTTAAATACTATAGAGACTGTAACGCCACCCTGGCGTACCTCTATCTGGACAAGAACAAGCAACGGATGCTTAAAATATCGATCACACCAGACCGCTATAAAACACCTTAACATGCAAACTATATTTCAGATTACGCTTGTTGTTAACGATTATGACGAAGCGATACAATTCTATACCGACAAGCTAAATTTCACACTTGTAGAAGACACTGTTTTAAGTGAAACAAAACGCTGGGTTGTTGTCGCTCCGCAAGGATCGGATGGTTGCAGATTACTGCTTGCCAAGGCAGCGAATGATGAACAAAAGAAAAGTATCGGTAATCAAACCGGTGGACGGGTATTCCTGTTCCTGCACACCGATGATATAGCGAGTGACTATACGCGTATGACAGCAAAAGGTGTGACCTTTGTACGCGAGCCCGCTACAGAAGCCTATGGAACGGTGGCTGTCTTTAAAGACCTGTATGGAAATCTTTGGGATATGATTGAGCCGAAGAAGTAAACATTTCAATACTCCATACTCCTGCTATGAAAAGGATAGTCTTCGCAGTTCTGTTTTTGCTTATCAGTATACCCATCACTTATTATTTTTGGCCGGAGCAAAAACTGCCTCCGAATACAAAGATTGACAAATTGATAGTAAGTAAAGCGGAGCGAACCATGACTGCTTTTTCCAATGGCCGGGTCATTAAGGTATATACAGTATCGCTGGGCCAAAATGCTGTAGGCGACAAAGAATATGAAGGTGACAAACGGACTCCGGAAGGTAAGTATATTATCAACGCAAAGAATCCGAACAGCGGCTACTATAAAAACCTGGGTATATCTTATCCTGATAAAGCTGACCTTCAAGAAGCTAAAGCAAAAGGGATGAAGCCGGGTGGTGAAGTGAAAATTCACGGCTTAAAAAACGGGAATGGTTTCATTGGAAAATTTCACCGCATACGAAACTGGACAGCCGGGTGTATTGCCGTAACCAATGATGAAATGGAAGAATTATATACTTCCGTGTCCATTGGCACGCCTATAGTCATTAATCCATAATCAGGAGTGATCGGATCGGCAAACACTCCTGCTATATTTACTTATCTTTCTTCAAAATCAAGATCTTTCCCGAAGGTCTCTTTCATTTTCCACAGTGCGATCATGGCAATTATAATGGTTCCCGCACCGACAAAGGCTGCACTCTGAATCATACCAATATTTCCGCGCAGCAATTCAAATATAAACGTAAGCGGCAGTACTGTAGCGCGTACTACATTCGGCACGGTGGTCGCCACGGTAGCACGAATGTTTGTACCAAACTGTTCGGCTGCTATCGTGACAAACAATGCCCAATAGCCAATCGAGAAACCCAGGAAGAAACACGTGCTATAAAATATAGTAACCGACTGTTGAGAAAGCGTGAGATACAACGTTATGGCTACGCTGGTAATGATCATAAAAAGGAACACAACCTTTTTACGGCTTTTCAAAAACTGACTCAAACTTCCACTACTCAGATCGCCAAGCGACAGGCCTATATAACAGAACATAACAGCCTTACCAGCATCGACAGCTCCAGGCAATGAAAGTGTCGAAGCGAATTCTGGTGAAAACGTAATCAGGATTCCAATGACGAACCAGATCGGCAACCCGATGAAGATACAACGTATATAGCTTAGAAAGGTATTCGCCCTGGTAAACAACTGGAAGAAATTACCGCGCTGCACAGCCTTCTTTTTTGTAGATGAAAACATTCCTGATTCCGCCACGCTATACCGAAGTAGCAAGAGGCATAAGCCAAGTCCGCCTCCAATCCCATAGGCTATACGCCAATCGGTATAGGCAGCCACAAAGTAAGCCAGCACTGCGCCTAACAATCCTACGGATGCTACCAATGCTGTTCCGTATCCACGGATGTGCTTTGGCAAAATTTCTGCTACCAGTGTAATGCCAGCACCCAGCTCGCCTGCCAATCCTATACCGGCTATAAATCGAAGTATAGCATACTCGGGAACGTTCGTAACAAAACCGTTCGCCAGGTTTGCCAGCGAGTATAAGAGTATAGATCCAAACAATACCGACAACCGTCCACGCTTATCACCAAGTATTCCCCACAGAACCCCTCCCACGAGCAGCCCTGTCATTTGGACATTGATGAGAAAAATCCCTTCCTTCAGAAGTTGATCACCGCTTAGCCCCAGTGCTTTTAAACTGGGTACACGAACTATACTGAATAACAACAAGTCATATATATCGACAAAGTATCCTAGCGCGGCAATAATTACCGGTGGCTGAAGAACTTGTCTCCAGGTGCTTTTTTCATTCATTCGAAAGATGATTAGGAATTTACGGATGATAAGGGCACAATGCTGCAGCGTTCACTATGCTAGTATATAGAGATTACGCTGCAGTTCGTTTTACTCTATTTTAGTTTCTGATAAAGATCGCGTAACGCATCTCCCCTGCTTGTTTTACCGGGCTCAGCATTCACTTTTAGACCAGAGAGCTTCTCCCAACTTGCGATCGTTTCTGCATCGATGGGATCACCAAGTCTTGCCTGCCATGCCGGCAGATAACCACGGAGGGCCATGGTCTGTATCACTTTAAATTCCGGACTTCCTGGTTTTACATCCTGAAAGTATATAAGTGTTGCCTGCTGATCAATGAGTATAGATTGCAAATCTTCAACCGCTATATTTCTTACTTTCATTTGCTTGTCGATGGCCAATGATGCGGCTATACCGGCCGCTTGTCCCAAGGCCATCCAGCAAGGCTCCATGCGGATCGTTGAAAAACCGATGTGACTTCCCGATACCGGCACTGGCAAAAGAAGATTGTCAACGGTCTTGGGAACAATCACACCATACGGCACAGTATATACCTGTGAGGGGTAACTTAAAAAACCATCGAGATGAATCCGGTTGGGCTCGCGTTTTCTTACGGCATGTGAATCAAACGCATAATGACTGGCGGTAACACTTGATGGATGTACAGGAGGGCGCTGACCCGGTGCAACTTCTGTAGCATCTTTCACCGTAAAAAAGTACATCCCGTCAAATCTTCTTCCCTCACGCACATATACTTGTCGTGGGAAATTTTCATTATCGGTGTACTCATCTTTAGCAAAGCCCCACTCCTTTGCAGCTTTCCGAAAATGCTCGGGAAGTGCTTTATCATTCTGTGCAAACCAGATCAGACCTTGTATATAGCTTCGAAGACGCAATGCATATTGGTCGCGCCATGCCCAACTGGATGTGGGCCATGGCCAGTTCTCTTCCGGGAGATCTGTAGATATAAATGCCATATGCTGATTGTTTGCATCCGTTTTGGCATTGGGCAGCGGTACCATGTTTGTAATTTTTGCAATGCCCCATACATCGCCCGGAATTTTACTGGCGTTCCCTTTTTGAATATGCTCTCGATTCTCCTCCAGCATCGCGGCTGTTACCTGTTGCATTTGTCCACCGGTATGTCGGCCTGTCCATACGTCTTCAATCAATGATATATACTCTTCGCGATTATATTGCAGGGGCTTTTTTACTTCAACCCGATTAGCCGGATTGTTGGTAAGGCACAAGCGATAGTTATAAGACTGCACTGCATTGTCGCCCTGAAACGTTGTCCCCTCCCCTTCAGTACCGCCCCAGTATTTATATACTATACCTGCACCGCGCTCGTTGAACTCATCTTTACCTTCACGTCCAAGTCGGAAAGGAACATTTGCAGCAGCACCCAGGTCTCCTTCGTATGTTGCATCAATAAAGATCTTACCGGTATATTCTTCCCGTTGTTGCGATTCCCGATTCACTATATAGATCTTCTCAATCCGATCATTCTGCATGACTATATTCTTTTCAGACACATCGAACTGCCGCATCTTGAGAATCGTTACTTTCGTTTTATGTTCTGCCAGCATTTGCTCCAGGATAATCTCTCCTACGGAAGGCTCGAAGTGGAATCCATCGGAACAATCTTTTACCTGCCTGGAATCTGCGCCATACTTGGCAGTATAGTATAGTTTAATCCGGTTAATGAAATCCGAAAATAAGCCGGTGGTAGCACCACGTGTTGCGATATCAGTGGCCCCCAAACCATTTGCGGGTAAACCACCAATGTGATTCGTACGCTCCAGTATAACCGATGTCTTGCCTTCCTTTGCAGCTGCTATAGCAGACATGATTCCTCCGGGAGTTCCACCTACTATAACAAGGTCATATTGCGCGAAAGAACATATTGATAAAAAAGAGAATATACTCAGGAATAAAATTTTCATGATGGATGTAGTCTTCATGTTAGCGGTAGCTTTTTTAACATAGATGATAGCGTCTCAATTGTCGGCAGGTACCCAAATGACTGCATCTGCAAGTACTTTACCATCGGAATCGGCCGAGGAAATCTCCACGAAGGCTGTATTTCCTTTGGCAAGTGTATATTTACCAACATCGACCCATTCCCCGGAAGTCTGACCTTCAACGATGATCTCAGACGATTTAATGATGTGAGGATATTGCTTCTTTCCGTCAGATACCGTTACGGTAGTCCGGGAAGAGATACCCGACACTTTCGGGAAGTATATATATACATGGTAAGATCCGTTTTTCGGAATATCCGGAGTAAACCGTACAGATTGATTGCTCTTTGATGCAGGATCGTTGACAAAAAATGAAGGTCCATAGCCACCTTTTTTCTCAGCAGTCCAGTTGCCTTGTTTGGTTACACGTTTGGTATCCTCGTTATCCACCAGTACATCAAAGAGGCTGCCATCCGCCAACGGATTTGCCGTTAGCTCTTGCTGAAGCTTTGCCACATCAATGGCATGAATGCCGATGTTCTTGTTGATGGCCTGTACCGCAGCCGTTGCAGCCGATTGCGCGAGCACCATGAAAACAGGTTCCATGCGAATAGAGCCATACGCTATATGTGTAGCCGACAAACATACCGGCACTAAAAGATTCGTACACTCGGATGCCTTCGGTATGATAGAACCATACGCAATCGGATAAGGGCCAAATCCGCCAATCTCCACATTGCCTTCATTCTTTACCTGACCATTCACGACAATCCGTTGGCAGTTGTGAGAATCCATAGTATATGCTGCCATACCAACACCATCTTTCACCACTAACTTACCTTCGCAGTTTGCCTGGCTCATTACATAACTTCCCACCATTCGTCTGGCTTCGCGAATATAGAGTTGTGGCGACCAATGTCCATTGTCTATATATTCATCCTTTGGATATCCCCACTTGAGCATTTCATCTCTCAGTTCCTTGGGAACACGTGGATCGTGTCCAAAGAAATATAGCAGGCCCTTCGTATACTGCTCATGCTCGTGAATAATCTGTTTACGCTGTTCGTAGTTTCCATCCGGATATTTATAGTTCATACCAATCATATCGGTAGAGAATCCACCGCGATTGTTAATATCCGTCTTGTTATTTGGCATGCGGCTCCAGATGAAATAATCATCCAGTCTTTTCTTCTGCGGGAACGCTTTGAACAAACGAACTGCTAATTCATACCGTGTTGAGTCGTATTCTTCAGGCCTGGTAATTGGCACAAAATTATTTTTATCAGACGATAAACAAATGCGGTAATTATAGGCCTGTACTTTTTTATCTCCCGTTCCTGCTGGTAATAATACTTCGCGGCTAACACCCCAAACCAAACCACTCTCTTGTCTTCCAGGAAGTATATAGGGATCTATACCTTCCGGGAACTGGTGCCCTTCCATCAGCTGCACCCCATTGATGGTCTCATTGAAGTCCTTATTATCTTCTCTTCCTACTACATACGAGACACCGGCTTTTGCCAGCACATCACCCTCGTAGCTACAATCAATATATACCTTTGCCCGGATCACTATATTTTCAGCACTGCGGTTTGCAGAATGCTCGAGCGTAATTTCAGTAATTCGTTTGTCTTGCTTCTTTACTTCCTTTACGCGATTCTCAAACAGCACTTGAAATTTGCCCAGGGCAACGTAGTCTTTAAATATATCTTCTGCTACATGCGGCTCAAATGTCCATTGTTCAAATTTACCATAGTGCTGTCCCACACGCCTATAAAAGTCACGCGCCAAACCGGTGATTGCATATTTGTTGCCGATATCCGTATATCCTAATCCCCCTGAACTCATTCCCCCCAGATGCCGGCCCGGCTCGATCAGGATGGCGGTCTTGCCAAGTTTTTGTGCTGTATAGGCCGCTATAACTCCTGCCGAAGTTCCGCCATAAACACAAATATCCGTTTCAATAATTCGTTGGGCCCACAGAGGTGAATATAGTGACAAGAGTATAACGCATGCCGCTATGCATTTTTTAAAGATCATGCCGTAAAGTTTAGAATGTTATATATACAGGCACCCGCTATAGGCTGGTGCCTGTTAAAAAAGCTAGTAACCTGTATTCTGATCAGAAGCGTCCAATGCTTTATTATAGAGCAGTTCCGAGTTCGGGATCGGCCAGAACATATGTTTCTCAGCAACGTCAATATTCTTCACTTCTTTGATACGTTGCTTCGCTATACCCAACCGCTTCAGATCAAGCCAGCGTTTACCTTCATACATGGTTTCATAGCCACGCTCCTCCACTACCTGGTCAATAAATGTAGTGAGATCAAAATCGCCTATGGCAAAGTCAACCGCAGAAGGTGTGTTTGCATCATAGCCATACGCTCTGCGATGTACTTTATTCAAACTCTCTATAGCTTCCGCAGTGGGCGCATTGTTCGCGCGTGCATTGGCTTCTGCATGGAATAATAGAACATCAGCATATCGATACCATGGAAAATCATTACCTGCACCCAGATTAGTCGCAATCGGATCTCTATATTTTCGGTACAGGCACGTGTTAGCGCCTAATCCTACATCTACATTATAGAGTATATGTGCCTTGCGGAGATCAGCCTTATCCCAGTTCTTGATAATACTATTCGATGCCGAATCAGTATATTGAGCATATACACCACCCGGACCGTAATACTTATACTGTGTTGTGGCACGATGCGCATAGTTTACCAATCCGAATCCCTGCTGACGGGAATATTTAAAATAGAAGATCTCTTCGGATGTCGTCACTACCTCAGGACCATAAATTTTCTGGAAGTCCTCTGACACTGAAACCGGTACTAACGAATATTTACCTGAAGCTATAACTTCCTGTGCTTTTACACTTGACTCTTCCCACCGTCCCAGATTGAGGTATATTTCCGACAGCAATGTTTTAGCAGCCCACTTCGTAGGCTTGCCGGGTTGCGCGGGCGCATCCGGCAGCGAAGCTTCGGCAGCAAGCGCATCACTTTCAATGAGCGCATATACTTCTTCTATACTGGCGCGCTCTACATTTATTTCCGTCATATTATTTTCAGTACGAAGCGGTACACCTTTCCAGTTTCGTACCATAACAAAGTATATCAGTGAACGGAGATACTTTGCTTCGCCAACGTATAAATCTATAGCGGCCTGCGAAATATCATTTCCGTTGGGCACGTTCTTGATTACAATATTCGCATTGCGAATGGACTGATAAAGATTGTCCCACACAGCACTTACACGTGTGATGTTGGTGTTATCAAGTCCCTGGTATAAGCTCACGGGAGTCTGACTTCCACGTGAATTACCATAGTCTACCATTCCTTCCTGCTGTGCAGGATAATTTATCCCAAATGCACCGTCTGTGCGCATCGGGCCGTAGATCGCATTCACGGCAGCAGCAGCTTCATCGGCAGTGTTATAAAAAACTTCTGCTGACAAAGATTTAGGATTTTCCTCTAAAACTTCGCTGCAACCTGTTACGGCCAGCGCTGTAATTATATAGGTGAATATCTTTTTCATAATATAAGGTTTAAGAGCTTCTGCTATTGGCTATTGGGCCGCCAGCCTGGTGTGATGTGTGAGCGCGTGTAGTATACTCTTTGAGTATATATAATTAAAATCCAAGTCGTACGCCAACCGTCATCGATTTGGATGTTGGATAACTATAGTGATCTATACCCAGGCGAATAGAATTGGATCCACCGTATGAGTTAATTTCCGGATCATACCAGGAGTATCCCGTAAGGGTGATCAGGTTTTGTCCGCTCACATAGATCTGTGCTTTGCGTAGCCAGTTCAGGTTTAAATTGCCTACGGGAAGATTATAACTTAGCTGTATATTTTTAAACCGCAGATATGATCCATCTTCTACAAAGCGATCGGACACTTGTGTTTGTGTCGAGCGACTAATGACCGGATACTTAGCATCCGTGTTCTCAGGTGTCCAATGGTCTTCATATACTTCCCGCGGCATGTTCAATGCCTGACCATAATCCAAAGTCTGGTTCACAGCACTTAAGTTGAAGATGTCATTGCCGTATGAACCTTGAATGAATACACTAAGCTCAAAGTTTTTATAAGCCATATTGGAATTGAATCCATAGATAAATTTAGGATTGGGATTTCCGATGATGCGCTTATCGCCTATATCCCGTGTTCCGTTATCATTAAAATCTTCATACACAATTTTACCGTTAGCATCATACCCTTTCTCAACATAACCAAAGAAGGCACCGATCGACTCCCCTTCACGCAGTATATTTATATTATCATTTACCACGGATATATCAATGGATTGTCCCAACACATCGTTACCGCCATACAGCTTTACTACTTTATTTCTGTTGATGGACATGTTGGCCGAAACATCCCACTGAAATGGTCCTTCCAGCACAACGGCGCTGGCAGCGAGCTCAAGTCCTTTATTCTGAACTTTACCCACGTTCTGGATAGTATAGCCATACCCGAGCGATGAAGGCAGTGGCACGTTGTTCAACAAATCACGTGTATTCTTTACATAGTAATCCGCTGTGAACGTAAATCGATTCTGCAGGAACCCTATATCTATACCTACATCTGACTGCGCGGTGGTTTCCCATTTCAAGGGACCTGCCAATCGTGTATCAGGAGCATAGTATGTAACCAGTGCATCGCCAAACACTACTTTCCCTGACACCAGTTGGTTAAGCGTCTGGTATGGATTGATCGCTGTGCTTCCGGTTTCACCGTATCCTGCACGTACTTTAAAGTCAGATATAAAAGATATACCCTTCATGAATTCCTCTTCTGATAATCGCCATGCCAACGATGCGGAAGGGAAGCTCCCCCACTTCTGCCCTTCGCTATAGCGTGAAGAACCATCGGCACGAAAACTGATCGTGGCCAGATACTTTTCGTTAAATGAATAGTTTACCCGTGCGAGGTAAGACAATAAATGCCACTCCGAGAAAGATGAACTGGGTACGCCTTGCGTAGCCGCTGCTCCTATATCAAAAGACTCCTGCACATCGCTCACAAATCCGCTGCCGGATGCATTGAGTGTTGTAGTGGTATAATTCTGATAGGTAAAACCAGCTACTGCGGAAAGATTGTGCCGTCCGAATTCCTTGGTATAGCTCACCGTGTTTTCGCTTAGCACACTACTGATCTGGGTTGTGCCCACAGAAGCCGATCCAGCCGAGTTTATAAATTTCTTTGTGGTGTAGCCATCGGTACGATCTTCGGTATTTTCTATACCACCCAGTATTTTAATCGATAATCCTTCAATGGGTGTAAAGGTCAGTGCACCGTTGGTGAGCACTTTATTCGAACGGATGTGATCGGACTGTTGCTCGATATAGTTCAAGGGGTTTGTAATAACATTGGATCCCCAGGAATATGCCGTCATCAGATTGGTATAGGTACCATCGCTGTTATAGGGTGTTTGTGTAGGATAACCCGATAGCATGGCAGAGATTAATGACCCACCTCTATTTCCACCTCCCGAATTTTTCCGATCTGAATCAATACGGCTTAATATAGTATTGAGATCGAATTTGAATTTTTTACTGATGTCGGTAGTAATATTCGCGCGTACTGAGTTGCGTATATAGTTACTTCCAATAATAATACCGTCCTGGTTGAAATTACTTCCGGAAATAGAGAAGCGTGTCTTTTCGCTGCCTCCATTTATAGTTAAGGAATGATTTTGAATGGGCGCAGTTTGAAGTGCAAGTTCCTGCCAGTCGGTACCTTCACCGAATGAGTTTATTTCATCTTGTGTAAAATGCGGAGCTAGTCCATCGTTGGCGGCTTGTTCGTTATAAAACAAAGCATACTCCTTCGCATTCATCATTTCAATTTTCTTACGAATAGTTTGCCAGCCATAGTAACCGTCATAGTCCACCGTAGTCTTTCCCTGCTTGCCTCTTTTCGTTGTGATGATTACCACACCGTTTGCACCACGCGATCCATATATAGCAGTAGCCGATGCATCTTTCAATACTTGTATAGATTCTATATCTACATTGTTCAGCAAGGTAGGATTACCCGAATATGGAAAACCATCGACTACGTAGAGCGGTTCGTTGCTGCCCTGTAGAGAATTTGTACCGCGGATCCTTACGCTTATGGAACTTCCGGGTGCTCCTGTATTTTGCGAGATCTGTACACCGGGTGCTCTTCCGGAAAGTGACTGCACTAAATTTGTTGCAGGGTATGCATTCAGTTCTTCCGACTTGATAGAAGCTACTGAACCGGTGAGGTCAGACTTTTTTACTTCGCCATATCCCACCACAACCACTTCCTGTAATGAAGTGACATCAGCCGCCATGATTACGTTGATCGTTGTTTGATTTGCTATAGCTACTTCCTGTGTAAGAAAACCTATAAATGAAAAAACAAGTGTAGAGTTTTCATCTTCAACAGAAATACTATAGGCACCGTTGGCATCCGAAGTTGTCCCGACCGAAGAACCTTTCACGAGTATATTTACTCCGGGCAAAGGTTGACTCTGTTCATCGGTAATCGTTCCGGAGATGAGTATATCGTACGCTCCCGTACTGCTATAGTCTTCAGGAGTACTTTCGCTTGAGCCGGTTCGCTCTCGGGTGAGAACGATCTGGTTACCGTCTGCCTCAAATACAATATGCAGGGGTTCAAGGATCTGTTTCAGGAGATCTCCGAGGCGCTCGTCTGTTGCCGTTAAGCTGACGTGTTCTTTCGGAGAGATCAGCTGCGACTGATATAAAAATTTAACGTCCGAAGTACGTTCAATTTTTTGTAACGCAGTGCGAAGATTTACGTTCTTTAACTCGATCGTAACCTTCTTTTCCAACACTTGTGCAGTGATTTCACTGGCGTGAGCCACGCCTAAAAATGTAAGGAAGTAAATAAAGTGAATGAATGAAACCCTCATAATGAACAATAGATGTCCATGAACTTGTAGTTCTTTTTTCATACTTTTGAAATGTTTTGTCTTGATGTGATACAGAGAGACAACGCCCCCTCATCCTCGCCAGGATGAATATGGGTGGCATTCAGAACCGGTGGTGTTAGCGCACCATCGGTTTCTTTTTTTTGTAGTTATGTTTTCATAGTGTTGCTGGTTGAGTTTGGGTACGTGTATATTCTTTCATCAGAGCATCTCATCGTGTGCTACATCCCTTGCCGTAAACAATGATGTGCGAATCAATGATCTCGTAAGTAGCATCTATACCTTTGCAGATAAGTTTCATCTTATCGTATAGCGGAACATCCGATAACGAAGCGTTGATATAGCAATTGGAAAGTACTTCCTCATCGTACACGATCTCTACACCATAGGCATTTTCGATCGCTTTAAATACTTCACGGATCGGTTCATCAGTAAATTCAAATTCCAGCTTGGCAACGGGTATCAACACGGATGGATTTTCTACGAGTGACTTCACCATCTTCATCGCGTTGCGTTCATATACCACCTGCTGATTGGGCATGAGTACAACACCTTCCACGCGGTCTACTTCGTCTTTAACAGGCGCTTTCTTTTTTTCTTTGCTCAGGTCTTTAAACACCGATACTTTTCCGGTCTTTACCTGCACCATTACCTTTTTTTCTCCTATGAAATTGCGCACGGTAAAGCTCGTTCCCAACACACGCGTGACAATCTCATTGGCATGTACAATGAAGGGGCGATTCGGATCTTTCTTTACTTCAAAGAATGCTTCCCCGATGAGGTATACTTCACGGAGATCAATTTTAAAATGCTTAGGGTACCGCAGCATACTATGGGGCTGCAATACTATAGATGAACCATCCTCCAGGATAATCGTTTTGGGTACATCTCCGTTGTTAACTTGTTTCTCAAGGTTTATCATGGCGATCACCGGATGATGATTGACGGCAGGATGTCCCACAAAAACAACTCTGTAGCTATACCAACCTATACCCAGCACGATCATTACCATCGCTGCTTTACTATACCACTTGCGCCAAAAAGGTATAGTTCTTTTTTCTTCCTGCGCCAGCAGATTCAATGTAACGGATATATCTTTCCATACCGCTTTTTGTTTTTCAGCATCGGGTATATGTTGAGGCTCTTCCAGTATAGCGCGGATCATCAGTTTCGCTTCCTCCACTTCTTCCTGGCGATGCGGGTATGTCTGCAGCCAGTTCGTCCAGAACACATCGAGGTCAGGGTACCGGTGGGCATACTTTACCCACTTGATGAAGTCATCATCGGTAGCGAAATCTTCGGCACTAAAACGGGTATAGTCTTTCATACATGAAGTTAATTCAAACGATATAACAGCTAAAAGCAACGTTTTCTGAATTTAACTCACCTTCCGGAAAAAATATTTTTTTTTTAAGAAGTGTTGAAGACACACGTACGATCAAAGTCTTACTTCTCTGAGAAGTATACCAGTACGGAAGTATGTCGCTTGGAAAGAAAAAGATTGGTCAGCTCAGAAGACAGAATAATGTCAGGCTGATAACATATTTGGCGTAGTGCCTGAGTTGTAGCAATCCGCGTTGAACCAGGTTGCGGGCTGACTGCTCGTTTACATTTAATATAGCGGCAATTTCATCGAATGCCATTTCATCGTAATAGCGAAGTATAAGTGCTTCATATTGTCGAGGCGACAAATCACTCAAGAGCTTTTTCAGCCTATATATGCGCTGATGATTATCTTCTTCATCGATTAGATTTTCTTCGGAGGAAGGCGTTGATGCTTTCAGTGCATCTTCAATGATCGATCCATCGGAAGTAAAATAACTATTGCGTGAATCATTGCGCATCAGCCTTCTTCGTAAGGATCGGTATAAATAAAAACGAACCGAGGTAGTGGAAGACAATGTTTTTCGAAAACGCCAGAGGTCTACAAACAGATCATGTATACCATCTTCAAGCGCTGCTTCACTCGTGCCGATCTTCCGGCCGTAATTATATAGCAACTTAAAATAACGATCATACAACCAGGAGAAAGCTTGCTCATCTCCCCCTCTCATGGCATCCCACTGCTGCAATTCCATATCGATTGTTGAATCTCCGTGCATGATCTTAGTGCGTTGAAATAAATCAAATTATTTTACAAAAACCAACTCCGGTCTACATTTAAATCGTTTGAAATTTTTTCTATAACTACAACGGCTACTCGAAAAATACCGAAATAAGCACGCTGGTGCCGATTTTACGGGGATCGATCAACGCTCTGAAATCTTCGCTTTCGTTTTTTTATCTTTACCTTTTTTAGCTTTACGACTAGTCTGACCATGCTACTTTCCTCACACAACATTCTACTTTTAGGATCACTCCTCCTGTTTGTCAGCATCATTTCAAGCAAAACTTCTTTTCGATTTGGTATACCTGCATTGATACTATTTCTTATTGTTGGTATGGTTGCCGGATCGGACGGCCTTGGCGGGATATACTTTAACGATCCGAAGATTGCCGAGTTCCTCGGAGTAGTAGCGCTTACATTCATACTTTTCTCCGGAGGACTGGACACGAAGTGGGAAAGCGTAAAGCCTGTACTGAAAAGCGGAATATCATTATCAACCATTGGTGTGTTGATTACGGCTGCTGTTGTCGGAATCTTCTCTTCGTATTTTCTAAATATATCTCTGAAAGAAGGACTGTTACTAGGTGCCATTGTATCCTCTACAGATGCCGCGGCCGTATTCTCGATTCTGCGCTCGCGTAATATAGGATTGAAAGGAAACGTTCGCCCACTGCTTGAACTCGAGAGTGGTAGCAATGATCCCATGGCGTATTTCCTCACCGTAAGCTTTACATTCCTGGTACAAAATCCGGATGCTTCCATTGTTTCATTGGTCCCTAAATTTCTCATTGGTATGGGATTGGGTACCGCTTGTGGATATATATTTGGCAAGCTCATGATCTATATCACCAACAAGATCAAGCTTGATATTGAAGGACTATATCCTGTATTGATACTATCGATGGTGTTCTTCACGTTCTCTTTCACGAACTTTATCGGTGGCAACGGTTTCCTGGCAATCTATATAGCGGCTATCATTCTGGGCAGCAGTAATTTTATTCATAAGAAAAGTTTAATGAAGTTCTACGATGGGCAAGCATGGCTGATGCAAATCATCATGTTCCTTACGCTAGGACTTCTTGTATTTCCAAGTCAGATTGTACCGTTTATAGGAAAGGGAGTGTTGCTGGCAGTGGTGCTTATTTTTGTTGCACGACCTATCGCAGTATTTATAGCCTTGGCTAGAGCGAACCTGCGCTGGCGCAAAAAGCTATTTATATCCTGGGTGGGTTTACGTGGCGCTGTACCGATCGTGTTTGCTATATATCCATTAATAGCGGGTATTGAGAATGCTCACATGATCTTTAACCTTGTGTTCTTTATATCGGTATCATCGGTGTTGGTGCAGGGCACCATGCTACCCGTAGTGGCGAAGTGGCTGAAGGTAAGTGTTCCCGAAAAACTCAAACGGAAATTTCCACTCGATATAGAAATCAAAGATGATCTGAAAGCTGAACTGCTAGAACTGGATATACCTGCTGACTCCCCGATAGCCGGTAAGGCAGTAGTGGAACTGGATTTACCTCGTAGCGCTTTAATTGTTTTAATCCACCGCGATGGAAAATACCTGACAGTGCGTGGTGATACGGTGATTGAAGGGAACGACCACTTGCTTATCATGGCCGACACGAAAGATGTAGTCAAAGATATATATGCCTGTTTCCAATTGAGGCTATAGAAGGAGCTATATATACTTACTGAGCACTTACGCGCCAAATGGTGTTGGCTGCATCGTCTGCTACCAGCAAGGCACCATCTGCAGCAACGGTCACTCCTACCGGGCGGCCATATACCTCGTTCTTACTGGCGTCTTTAATAAAACCTGTAAGAAAATCTTCAGGCACACCGGGCTTGTTATTATTAAAGGGAACGAAAACAACTTTATAGCCTGCAAGCGTAGACTTGTTCCAGGAGCCGTGTTGTCCTATGAATGCACCGTTGTGAAATTTAGCAGGAAACGCTTTTGCATCATAGAATGTAAATCCCAGAGACGCAGAGTGTGCTTCAAGCTTTACTTCGGGAGTGAGTACATTTTTGAGAGAATCCGGTAACGGAAGGTCAACACCTGGATCATCGTGATTACCGAAATAAGTATAGGGCCATCCATAGAATCCATTCTCTTTTACACTAGTGAGATAGTCTGGTACAAGTTCATCTCCAAGATCATCGCGTTCATTTACGGCTGCCCAAAGCGTATGCGTACCGGGCTGCAAATCTATACCTACCGGATTGCGTAGTCCTCCTGCATAAACGCGAAGACCCGATCCATCAGGATTGATCTCTAGTATATTTGCCCGGTGGAATTCATACTCCATTCCGTTCTCACCATTATTACTACCAGAACCCACCGCTATATATATCTTGGAGTTATTCTCGTTTGCTATAATATTTCGTGTCCAATGATTGTTATAGCCACCCGCGGGCAACGGAAGGATCTTCTCTCCTTTTACTTTAATGGAATTCTCGCCTGATCTATAGGGGTAACGCCAGACACCATCGGTATTGGCAACATAAAAATGATTATTGAGTATGAGCATACCGAAGGGTTGCGTAAGACCTGATAAAAAGACATGACGCTCGTCAGGTTTACCATCTCTATTAGTATCACGAAACAGCGTAATACGATTTGCACTTTCGCCAAGGTTCTGCGAATCATCTTTACCCGTGAGTTCATTCACAATCTTCTTTCCGCCTTTCGCTTCTGTATTTGCTTCCGAAACAAATATATCTCCGTTTTCACCTATATAGATCCATCGTGGATTCCGCAGACTATCCGCAAACTTCGTTACGGTAAATCCCTCGGGAGCAATAGGTGTTTTATCGGCAGGCCAGCCCAGTACATCGCAAAAATTCTTCACGGATTTGGTCGCGTACGGAACTGGCAATGCTGTATCTCCTTGAGACGCTGCAACAGTGTCCAAGGATGTCTGTACATTTTCCTGCTTACGCGAATTACAAGCCGTTAAAAAAATTATGATCAGCAGAAAGAATATCCGGATGATGGCTTTCATTTATATATACCGGTTGATTAAATATTACGCACCGTGTTACTTGCTTTTACTTTTTTATCGGGCTGGGGTTCTACTTCGGTAATGACAACAGTCTTCTTTCTGATCTTCATATTCAACAGCTCTATACCCAGCGCAAACGCCATGGAGAAGTATATATATCCACGTGGC
Source organism: uncultured Bacteroides sp. (assembly GCA_902168185.1). Lineage (GTDB taxonomy): Bacteria > Bacteroidota > Bacteroidia > Cytophagales > Cyclobacteriaceae > Ohtaekwangia. The sequence goes on along the minus strand of CABHOV010000029.1, from coordinate 114,075 downwards.
ACATGGATATGGAAACCTTCCACTACCAACAATGTTCCGATCATGACCAGGAAAGCAAGTGCGAGAAGCTTCATAGCCGGATGTTGATTAATGAAGTCGCTGATGGCGCGTGAAAAGAACAGCATCACCGATAGCGAGATCACCACGGCAATAATGATAATGAGCACGTTTTCAACAAGACCAATGGCTGTCAGTATAGAGTCCAGTGAAAAAATAAGATCGATTAAAATAATCTGAATAATTGCTGCACGCAGGCTCAGTGGTTTGCTTTTCATTTCTGTTTTACCAGCGCCTTCAATCTTGGCGTGAATTTCTGATACGCTTTTACCAATCAGAAAAAGTCCACCGGCCAAGAGAATTATATCGCGATAGCTGAGTTGAAAATCGTTGAATGTGAAGATTGGTTTCTGCAATCCAATGAGCCAACTCACACCCAGCAGTAAAAGTATTCTGGCTACCAGCGCGAGACCGATACCCAACGCACGGGCCCTGCTTTGTTGCGCTTGAGGAAGTCGCCCTGTCAAAATCGAAATAAAAACAACATTATCTATACCCAAAACAATTTCCAGGAATGTCAATGTTACCAAACTCACCAGTCCTTCGGTTGTTAAAATAGATTCCATGATCTTTCGCTATATAAATGAACAACTCTTAAAATTCAGCGCCAGATCTTCTTCCCATGTATTTTAGGACTGATTATGCAGATATGTAACGGATTGTTCTTTTCATTGTACAAGATCTTCTACAGACATTCCTGTTTCTCCGAAGAAAACGCACTTGCTTATCACGACAAATTATGTGGTATTGGACTCCAGAAAACATACCGATAAAAGCACTCAGCTCCGTTCGTTTAACAAATCAGGAAAGTCAAGTATAGATTTCTATCGTGATTACATCAACCCTTCGCTATATAAAAAAAGGCCTTACCGGAATCAACATCCCGACAAGGCCCTTCATACTTTAACTTCAAATCTATATTTCGCTATTTCCTTACTTTATAAAGTGTATAGCCATAGACAAAGATCACTGCATAGCAGATGATTGGCAGATAATACGCAGCGGCAATGCTCTTGTTTGCTACAATCCCCATAATAGGCGGGAACAGTGCACCGCCTACCACGCCCATCACAATATAGGAGGAAGCCTGCTGGGTATATTTACCCATGTCTTTTAATCCCAAGCTAAATATTGTGGGGAACATTATGCTGAAGAAGAAGTTTAACATGATGAGCGACACAAAGGACACTGTACCCCAGCTCTGCGCAATGATGATGCAGAGTACAATATTCGCTAACGCATATATGGAAAGTAATTTATTCGGAGCTATAAATCGCATAAGGAAAGTGGACAAAAATCTTCCGGCCATCATCGCTACCATACTCAGTGAAAAGAAATAGGCACCACGTTCATCGCTCATGCCTGGATTGATTTCCACGCTATAGTTAATGAAGTATGCCCACGTTCCGCCTTGTGCCGCTACGTTAAAGAACTGCGCGATCGCTGCCCACACAAAATGAGGATGTTGAAATAGTTTCTTCTTCGGAGCAACGGCTCCTGTTGATGCTATATCTATACTTGAATCATGTGGATCAGAAATGGGCGGCACTTTTACAAATGCAAACGATACTCCAATCACCGTGATTACGGATCCGATGGCTATATATAGGAATTTCACCGAATCAAGTTCATGCGAATAATCCTGGCCGGCACGAAGAATAAAAAATCCTCCGAGCAACGGCCCGAGTACTGCTCCTAATCCATTAAACGATTGCGCGAAATTAATCCGTTGATCACTTGTGCGCTGATCTCCGAGTGAAGCCACAAAAGGATGCGCTACCGTCTCAAGTGTAGCCAGGCCACAGGCGAGTATAAACAATGCGCCACGAAAAAAAGTAAAGGACTCTGAGTTTGCTGCAGGCACAAACAAGAATGCGCCCAATGCATATAGGAATAATCCGAGGAGTACTCCGTTTTTGTATCCGAATCTTTTCATGAATAATCCTGCGGGTATACCCATCACTGCATAGGCTCCGAAAATTGAGAATTGAACAAGCCCCGATTCGGATTTGGACACGCTCAATACGTTTTGAAAATGTTTATTGAGCACGTCACCCATAGTGATCGCGATACCCCACAACATAAATAAGGATGTCACGAAAATCATGGTAACGAGATATTTCTTTTCTGTAAAGGCCGCTTTCAGGGTCATGATTGTAGAACTTTAGTGCTGAAATATAGTTTTCTGTCTGCATTCCCGGAACACATCACTTGATTTTCCAGGGCATACTAACCTCTAACATAACTCACTTTATCGACATATCCATTATTTCACAGAAGAGAACTGTAGAAATCGCTACCCGTTACGTATACTTAAGATTGATTTTTTCGAAAGACGCGGTTCATTTCGACTTGATTTAAGCTCAGATGTACTTTTTCGCGTTTTTTTAATTTTTTTAAAAATCCATTTCGTAGTTGCTTCGCATTGTCTTAAAATAACCCCCTCTTAAGAATGACATACGCAGTATATCTGTTGTTAGCTTGGTATTCCTTTTCACCTGCACAACCCGCAAAATCAAATTACACCTCTTCTACAAAAATCAATGCAGTCGCAGACTCTTCTCACACAGAGCAATCCGTGGCTGTAAGTTTTGAAGACTCCATCCAATCACTTTATACATCTATAGGTCTTGAACAATATGATCTGTCCTATAAAGTTTTCAGGTATGCCGTTATCGGATACTATACACTTCGGATGCAGGGAAAACTCAGCGATAAGAATTTGTTATCGATTATAGACTTCACTAAACCCAGTAGCACAAAGCGTTTCTATACCATTGATATAGCGAGTCATACTGTGAAATTTTTCACGTATGTAAGCCATGGAAAAAATACGGGCGAGGAAATGGCTAAGTCATTTTCAAATATAGTACACTCCAACCAAAGCAGTCTCGGATTCTATATTACAGCCGAGACGTATATAGGAAGTAAAGGATATAGCCTGAAACTGGATGGCGTGGAAAGTGGATACAATGACAACATGCGCAAGCGTGCCGTTGTAATGCATGATGCTGATTACGTAAGCGAATACTGGATCAAGCGTTATGGCCGGTTGGGAAGAAGCCAGGGATGCCCTGCATTGCCAAAAGAAATCTCAAAAGAAGTGATTAATACAATTAAAGATCACACCGCCATCTTCGCGTATTACAATGATGAAAATTATCTCTCTACGTCCAAGTATTTAAACCTGGATCAGTTGCTTGATAATTATAGCGTAATCGCTAAGCTCTCCAAGTAATAAACGCACGCTATATACTCCAGCACTATATACCTGCTACTGCAGACGCTTTATCCGTCGGATATAATTGTTCTAACTGGCGTCTGTCGTGGCCGTATATATCTTCACGGAAATTGATAAGACCGTTTTCATCTACCCAGGCGGTATGATACTCGATGTGTACCGGGTATCTCTTTCTTAAATGTATTGTAGTAGGTGTGCCCGCTTTCATGGCATTTTGTACCGTGGCTTTATTCCATCCCTTTTGATCGCGCAATAGATACTCTGCAAATAATGCGGGTTCATCCAGTCGTACGCAACCGTGACTCAATGCTCTGTACGTTTTATTGAACAATGAATGATTGGGTGTGTCATGCAAGTATATATTCATCTTGTTCGGCATTCCGAATTTCACAAGCCCCAGCGAGTTATCCGGACCGGGTTGTTGTACAATGCGGTATTTATAGGGGTTGATCTCTTCATCCTTCCAGGACTCTCCTGCAGGATCAATGGTCTCTTCATTCTTAAAGAACGCATAGTTCTTTTGCGTGTAGTATGAAGAATCTTTCCGCAATCTCGGAATGATCTCCTCTTTGATAATGCTGGTGGGCACTGTCCATGTAGGACTGAATATAATATGGTTCACAGCATCATTAAAAACTGGTGTTGGTTTACCAGGAGCACCGACAATAACGCGCATGTTGAAAACCTCTTTCTGATTCTCGATCATTCTCAGTTTATACTCCGGAATGTTTACCATGATATAGTTGTCGTTGTACTTATCCTTGGGCAACCAGCGAAGTCGCTCCATGTTTAGGGCAATGATGTTTGCTTTTTCCTTAAAGGATTGATTCAGGAATTTCAAAGTCTTCTCCCCTATAATTCCATCGGGCTCCAGGCCATGACGAAACTGAAACCATTTGATGGCGGACACCAGCTCAGTGTCGTAACGCAGGGAGTCCATTTTACCTGAAACAGAGTCCACCGGCATGGCATATACTTTCAAATCAGTAAGTGCCAGCTTTCTGCGAATAAGCGGTATAATGAGGTTCTTATCTTCAGGCTTGATCTTGCCCACAGAAGTATTCAACGTAAGGGCTACAGGCTCAGACTTTTCCAGCGTGCGGTACTGCTCCAATGCCTTCTGCAATTTTTGATATTGCTCATAAGCCGGTTGCAGCTTCGTGATGGAAGCAGTTAACTGCTCAGGCTCTATTGTCTCTGCCAGCGCAAATACATCAGACGTACGATCATTCTGCTTTGTATCGCGAATCCAGATTGCTGCTCCGTTGCCAGGGTAGCGGATCTTGCCATCCATCATGTGTGTGGTTAACAAAAAGAATCGCTCGCTGATCTGTATATCGAGAGCAGTTATAGCAGCTGTATCCAGCGGCTGTTTCTTATACAGGTCATTTAATTTTTCTTCAATGCCTGTTATTGTATAATCTTCAGGTACAAGTCCATAGCTGACAGAATTCGCTACCAGTTCCGTAAACTTTTGGTAGAATGAATTAGGAGCATATTCTCCAAGCCATTTGGTTCTGTAATCGTTCAGCGCGTAGAAGCGCACCACTTTATCATGGACTTTCAGATTGTAGTCAGCATCACGCTTCCACACTTCAGTCTTCCGGGTATCGAGCGGATGTTGCAACGTATCGATTGATAAACTGCGTCCAGCTCTTACTACTTTCTCGGTTTCAAGAGAATCAGCAGCAGCCACTGTTTCCTGCTGTACTTTGGTTTTAGCGGTATCAACCGGCGTAATATTTTTACTACAAGAAAAGAATATGGAAACGCAAAGTGCACTTACTCCAAACCCGTAAACTTTTTTATACATCTTGTTCCTCATAGTGGTACGTATCACTTCCAGATTTGAAAAAACGGTTCCAACCTCATTTGACTTCTGATCAGCAGTAAACTGCGTGGAGTGTGGATTAACAGAGCATTTATGTCTACAGAAAGGGTCCATAACTTTACTTCTATTGCCAAGAAGTATTATCGATATTGCAACCTTGGGGCCAAGTATTTTTACAAATAAGGAATGGATTTCGTCTTGTGTATGATTTCATTGGAGAAGTGTGAAAATTCTGTTGCCAAAGGGTAAATAAAAATTTGTATAGGTTCCTGCAGTTAAACAAATCTGTCAGTATAAAGATTTAATGATCCGTAAATCTGTCTGACGAACATTATATAACCTGCAACCCTGGCAGTCTCCCAAGTATAAACTTTCAGGTATACTTTGCGTATGATATACTTTATACTTCATCACCACATTCAGCCTGCCACCCAATCGATCGCTTCCGAAAGCTGATCTTGCTTGTACCCTCTAAACTCTCCGGGAATCATAATGCCAAATGCATCCGTAAAGCTATTTATACCATCGGAGTCGGTAAGGATGGCTACACGATTCCAGTGGGTTAGTTCTTTTAATCCTAAGAGTGCATCCTGCCACCACGCTCCTATTGTAAAATTCTTCAATGGAGTATCCACTACTAACAGGTAATTCAGTTTACCAGTGCGCTTTACCAACTCGCGTACCGCGGGTAGCACCGTATTTTTGAAATCAGCTTCCGTTACTTCATCAACTGCGCGGAACGCAACCATGGTATTTGGAATTTCAGTGATCTGTTGAATCATATCATTTCTTTATTCATGACATGAAAAAAGTAGTCCTGTGTAGGATATTACACAGTGGTTCAACGCGTTGCTTCAAGGGAGAAATACCATACTGAAATATACCTGTGAATGTTAATCCTACGGATTTCACCAGTATAGGCTATTTTAAAATACATTCTTGTATTTAGTCTTTTTTGATCTGAGCGTTTCAGGAAATACGCCAGGATATAGTGCGGAAAAATATAGTATAAGCTGCTATTCTACTCCTTGGGAAGCTTTACAAAGAATGCTGAGCCCTTATTCTCTTCGCTTTCAAACCACATATCACCATTCATTAGCTCGACAAGACTTTTAACGATGGGTAATCCCAAGCCAATGGATTTTTCGCCTTTTAATCCCGGGCGACCGGTTGCTGCGTCTTTTTTAAAAATCATAGGCTGCAACTGCTTCGGTATACCTATACCGTTGTCTCTCACACAAATGGTAAAACTATCTTCTGCTTCATCCAGCATTATATCAATCTGACCGCCTTCAGGAGTAAATTTGATAGCGTTTGAAACCAGGTTATGGAGTGTCTGAAAGAATTTGACACTATCAGCATTGATATATAGGTTTTCCAGGTTTGTGATCAGTCTGAAGTTCTTATCATGATTCGTTTCCACCAACTTACTCAATGTAGCTCTGACTCTCTCGATAATATCAAAGCGGCTTTTCTTAACGAAGATACGCTCCGACTCCTGGTGCTCTTCTCTTAAAAAATTGGTGACTATATCGATACATTCGCTGGTGATCTCGTGAATGAGATGAACGTAGGGACTCAATTCTTTATACTTTCCATCGCTGTACGACTCCTGAATTCTGCGGGTTATACTCTGCGATAAATTGAGTGGGCCGTACAAGTTATGGGTAATCGTATCAAGTAACGTATCTTTCTTGGCTCCGTAGTTAATGATATAATTTTCGTGCTCTTTGCTCTTGCTCACATCCTTTACAAAGCCGATGATCGTGGTTTGATTATCCAGTACATACGCATCACAGGAAACATGCTTAAGCACTCCGTTGGACAACCTGATCCGAAACTCGGTACTGGTAATGCAGCCTGTTTGTAAAAGGTCTGCGAATCGTGATTGTAAGTAATGCTGATCTTCCGATATAATTAAAGCGAGCAACAACCTGGATTGAGAGTATATATCCTCATGGGCTACATCAAAGATTTCCGCGAAGGCGGCATTCAGATATTGAAAATTACGATCATCTGTTTTATAGATAAATACTCCATCCTTGGAAAGTTTTCCAATACGTTTGATCTCCAGGTAGTCAGGACTGTCGTGCATTAATTAAACGTTTATACCCCAGGCAGCAACGGGGCTGGCCTCTATATCTTTAAAAAACCGCGAGCTGAAGCATATGCGATCAACTCAGCTGTGTTTTTTACCTTTGCCTTCTGAATCATGTTCTTGCGATGCGACTCCACAGTCTTTTCGGTAATGAACAAGTTCTCCGCTATAATTCTGGATGAGTGTCCTTTCGCCATCAACTCCAACACTTCACGCTCTCGTTTTGAAAAGAACTCGTCTTCTCCCCGAAGAGTATCCTCAATCCCAGCCAAAAATTTATTAATGTTTTTCAGCTTTCGCGATGTCTCCGCGCAAATATATTTTTTACCGCTATATACAACTTTTATAGCCTGAATCAATTCCTCGTAACCAGCCTTTTTCGAAACAAATCCCATCGCACCCGCCTTCATGATCTTGGCCACACGGTCCGCATCGTCATAGACAGAGTGCGCTACGATTTTAATCTTCGGATACTTCTTCTGAACTATATCGCAAACCTCAAAGCCATCAATGGTACGAACATCCTGCATGCCGTCCAAGTAGATGTCGAGCAACAGTATATCGATGTCTGTTTTATCGATAACGTTTAGAAGTTCTTCACCAAGTTTAGCTTCTCCAACAACTTCGATCGACTCGTCATGACCTAACAGGAAGCGGATACCATCACGTATAATTTTGTAATCTTCGAGGTGAAAGACTTTAATCTTTTGAGTCATTTTTCAATTTATAAATCCTTAAAGGTATAAGGCATTATTGGAATCGTTCAAGAATTCCCTCAAATACTGACAAAAATCAGGGATTTCCCTGATAGAATCTTAGACGTTAACAATCTAATATTGAACTTGTAATTGTGACCTAAATTTAAGCGTGAAGTATAGCAGCCTCCCCAGTATAAAAACCTGCCACCTTCAACATTCAAATCCAAGATGAACCAAAATCAGTTGATCCAGAATATTTACTATGCCGATGACGACCAAGATGATGTTCTCCTATTTAAAGATGTATTTGTAGAATTAGGCCATCCTATTAACCTGACCATTGCTGAAAATGGAATTGTGTTGTTGGAAAAACTGCTTGCCAGCAGGCAACATCCGGATGTCATTTTCATGGATCTGAATATGCCTTTGAAAAACGGCTTCCAATGTCTGAAAGAGATTAAAACACACACCAGCCTTCAGGCAATTCCTGTTGTGATTCTATCTACATCTTCGGCTATGGACAACATTGAAAAATCATACCAGCTTGGAGCATTTCAGTATATACAAAAGCCGATGCGTTTTTCGCTCTTGAAAACTGAAATAGAAAAATGCCTTGTGAAAGTCATTGGCCGGCACCAAAATTAGTTTTACGTTAGCCTCTATAGTTTACAGGCGCTTTACCGGTCCACCGTTTAAAAGCACGCGTAAAGGCGCTGAGTTCATTATAGCCAAGCATAGCCGAGATCTCTTTCAACGGGTAACTTCCGGATTGTATATAGTGTACCGCCAGTGACTTTTTTACGGCATCGGATAACTGCTGGTACGTTATACCTTCCTCTTGTAACTTGCGCTGTAAACTCCTTGCACTAACATTGAAATTAGCAGCCACTTCTTCCAGCGTGAGTACGCCCAGGTAAGCGTTGCTGAACAGGTAAGTATAAATTTTCGATTGGAGGGTTTGCCCGCTCACGGATTCTTTACTGATGGATGTTACTGCATCAAGTAATATCTTCTGGAGTTCATAGTGGGCGGTAAGGATTGGCTCATCCCAATAGGAGTTCTCAAACTCCAGAGTATATTTACCTGCCTTTCGCGAGGGTATACATCGCAGGACTCGTTCATACTCCTGCGCATTCGGGATCTTAAAAGAATACTGCACGGCATAGGGCTCAACTTTGCGAAGCAATAAACCATCCAGTTCGTGAATCGTAAAAACCATTAACAGATCCAGCATCTGGTGAAAGGTAAAAGTATCCTCCTGCTTTTTACCGGCAGCGGTGGGTATATATTCAAGTATAAATGTTTTTTTAGATCGCGTTACCTGCATACTCACCAGGTCGGTTACCAGGGGGATCATGGCTGCAGCATGTGTCAACGCCTCCCCTATTGTACTGCTGGTCTTTATGATTTCACCTACTATACCGAGCGCACTCAACTGCATCGATTCTCCAAAATGTAATCCAAATAAAAGATCGCCACTCAAATGACTGGCATTCAGCCAAAGGTCATCGCGCTGCTTGTCGCTAATTGCTATAGGTCCTTTTTTCTTCAAGGCCGCCAGATCAATGTTGCTGAGTTTACAAAGTTGCTGTGCCGATATACCGCGCTGTACTGCGTAGGCCAGCAGGCTTAGTATAAACCGTTTTTGTTGTTCTTCTATCATGAAACAAATATAGGGATTGAGAAAACCCATTTGTCATCAGGATATATAAATGGCGGAAAATGGTAAATGGTTGGCGTGAAAGGATAAATGGCTTCCAAGGCCACTGCTATACTTTTACATCATCAATAAACACTAAACAAAACGGTTATGAAATCCTTAAAAAATGTACTTCTTATCAACGCGGTAAGCTCAGGCGCTACCGGTGTTGGACTCATTGTTTTTGCACGCACCGTTGCTGATCTCTTCGGCACATCACAATCACAGGCGTTTACCGGTGTTGGAATTTTTCTGGTTGTTTTTGCTGCCGGTGTATTGTATGAAGGCATTCAAAAATCACCGCGACCTCTCCAGGTATATACCATCATAACGCTGGATGTTCTTTGGGTAATTGGCAGCTTCGCCATTGTACTTCCTCAACTGTTTAACTTATCGGTAATCGGCTATATAGCAATCACGGCAGTGGCTTTATGGGTTGCCGCTATGGCTTACTTACAGATCAGGGAGGTGAAGCAGGTTACAACGGCATAATTATCATGAGCTGTTTCGAAGTGCAGCACCATTTCGAAACAGCCTTTTATATCCTGAAGATTCCATGTATAGTACACCAGACTTTCACTGGATCAAGCAAATACTTTTTTCAATATCCGGATGAGCGTTGAACCTTTACGGGACACAACGGTGTTTATGAAAAGTACAAAATAAACACCTCCTGCTTTGCAGGCGGGTATCCGTGGTCTATGAAATTGAAACTTAGTGTACTGGATCAGACTCCGATCCGCAGGGGAAGCAATGCGCGGGAAGCTTTACAGGAAAGTATAGCGCTCGCCAAATTTACCGATAAGCTCGGCTATACCCGTTACTGGCTATCGGAACATCATAACATTTTGACACTCGCAGGTGCAGCACCGGAAGTTTTAATAGCACGTCTGGCTGGTGAGACTAAAAATCTCCGTTTCGGTTCAGGCGGTATTATGTTACCCAACCACAGCACATTGAAGGTTGCTGAAAATTTTCGATTGCTTGAAGCCCTATATCCCGGCCGAATCGATTTAGGAATAGGACGCGCTCCCGGTGGGGACAGGCTTACGGCATCGCTCTTAAATCCTTCGAACACGTTTAACCCGCAGGACTATATTCAGCAGATTGTGGACATGAAGGCGTTCTTGTCGGACGATGCTACAACGGGCACGGTACACGAAAAGGTTCGGGCAATTCCCCGAATCGATACGCAACCTGAATTATGGATGCTGACCAGTAGTGGCGAGAGTGCATATATAGCAGCACACTTTGGAATGGCATTGTCATTCGCTCAGTTTATTAACCCGGTAGGCGGCCCCGAAGCAATTCGTGCGTACCGTCAGCAGTTCAAACCTTCTGCACAGTTACAGCAGCCGAAAGTAAGCGTAGGTGTTTTTGTGTTTTGTGGAGAAACGGAAGAAAAGGCAGCACAGGTACAGGCCGTAATGGATTATCGTCTGCTCAGTATAGAGAAAGGAAAAATCGATGAATCTCCTTCGTATGAATCCATCAAGTCGTATGCATACTCACGCGAAGAGCTTGCTCGGGTTCAGTACAATCGCCTTCGCACGATTACAGGTACCCCTGACGTTGTAAAGGAAAAGATCAACCAGCTCGCAAAGAATTTTGATGTTGACGAAGTGGTGATCTCCACCTTCGCAGATACATTTGAAGACAGGCTTCGTTCCTATGAGTTGATAGCAGAAATGTTCCTGCTTCCTGCTGATGTTTTCCAATAAAGGAAAAAACTATATATTGATATTGAACCATATAAAAGGGTGCTTCGATGAGCACTCTTTTATATATAGTATATCAGAATCAGATCTTCAGTATTCTTACCAGGATGGTTTCACCATCGATCTGGAGTTTTACAGTATAGACACCTCTTCTGTTTTGCTGGAGCCTGGTAGTAAAGGTCGCGCTCAGATCATTCAATGTACCGGTCCCCGTGTACAGTATCTCACCCGTTGTGCCACGCAATTCCGCCTGGATCATTTCGTTTTCATTGACATCTTTGCTCAGTAACTTCACGTTGCCCGTGGTTGGGTTAGGCGATGCTACAATGTGCGGCTGTCTTTTCTTTACATCGATGATGGTGAAAATTGAGATGCGGGGATTCGCCAACACAAGTCCGTCCGTTGTCTTTTCCAAGAAGAATGAAATAAACTCCAATGGAAATTCAATGCCGCCATCCGCCAACGGCGTTATACCTATAGATACTTCATTGCTGCCAGCAGGTACGTGCAGTTGAATTCGTTGCTGGCTCAAGGCTGGTTCAGTGGTATAGTCTATACCATATACCGCACCCGGGCCTGGTGTTACCTGAATCGTCATGGTTTGATCGGATGCAACTGGTGTGCTCAGCTTTAACTTCAGGTTATATACTCCTGTTCCCTCCTTTGCACTGGCGAATAACTCTTCGAAAGCAATTGAAGGGATATCGTTGTCCTCGATCGTTAATGCAAATACGGATTGATCTCCACCGGTCAAACCACCCTCTTCGAGAATTGTGAACATTGTGGTTTCCGCCAGTTCATCGATGGCATCGTTCAGCACTATAATTTTAAATGAAGCTGTTGTTATATCGGCAGCGATCGGCAGGATAATTTTAGAGTCAACGGCTGCCGGCTCGGTTATAAAGTCTTCACCATATACTCCTTCGCCATCGAGCGCTATCGTTATGTATTTATCAGTAGCCGACTTTTTGCTGATGGTAAGTTGTGCTATATATGTAGTGCTGTCCTCCGAAAGTGTAACGGCACTTTGCACGAAATCAACACGCGGAGCCTGCAAGCTGTAGCGAACAATTACCGGCAAGTGATCTGACGTAGTAGCTGCATAGTTCGTAATAAAGTTGAACGGTGTAATGACCTGCTCGGAACCAGAAATATACTCTTCCCGCAGATCATCGGTGATCAACTGATGATCGATCATGTCGTTAAAGCTGATTGTAGATCTTGCCCCGGCATCGCTCAAACTTTTTGTAATGCCGCTATAGTGTATAGTGTCATTCATAAACGAAGCATACGGGCTTTCCAATCCGGTCGCTATAGATTGATCAAGATCATCGTTCAAATCACCTAGAATAATAACTTGTTCACCCGGGAAGTTTGCATCCAGGGAATCTTTCAATACCGCAGCATCATATTCTCTGCGGCTTCTGTCTGCTGCTGTAGCGCCAGATTTAGCATGAATGCCCACGAACGAAATTCGCTCGCTGACACCTTCAATGGTTGCCTGTACCGTAAGCAAGTATGGCAATCGTCCGCTGGAATAAAAACTGGATGGATTGCCTCCGGGATAGCCTGGCAACAACGCAGGGTTTGTTGTGCGGGCTTCATCGTATAGCGCTTCAAACAACGGTCTGGCTGACAGCACATCGATGGTTGCTGTATCGTATATGAAGCAAACCTTTTGCGGAGGAAATGTATTGCTGGGGCCGTCAAAAGAATATGAATAACGATCGGAACATACAGCCCTATATTTCCCTAATTGTGAGATCAGGGCGGTGAACAATGAATCATTGGAAACTTCTTCAACGGCAACAACATCGGCTTGCAATGAATCGAGTACTCGTTTTACATTCACGAGCTGCTGCGCTTCATCTTCCGGTCCGTACTCTTCATTGCCATAGTCTTCTTTTTTAGCACCGAAGAACTCAAGGTTCCAGGTAACGACATCAAGCGTTTTGCTTTTTGGTATACTATCGGAAGGAGGTGATGGCACTGCAGCTCCCGGTATATCCCGACTGAAACGAGGAAGGAGCTGCGCATTGCTGCGGAATCTTCCCACTACCCCTGTAATGGAAACTATACCCTGCGGCTTAGCAAGGCCCGGTATATTTGTATCTCCATCTATGCGCAAGTCCGCCTGTACACCTCCTCCAGTAATAACCTCTGTACTCTGTGGATAAAACACAAAAGCTTTATTTACCAATTCAACATTCTGCACAGTTACAAGCAAGCCTTCGTTTATCAGCAGTTCATTTATAGCGATAGGCTTTGGCGCAATGAATCGTTTGGAAGAATCCGGTTTAATATAGGCTATACCATTGCCGCTTATCTGTTTCTGCTCATTGAATATTCCAATCGGACCTGTAACAATTACAGAGTCTCCAATGGTAACACCATTCGCGAATGCGTAGTCAAAAACCGGTATACCACCGGTTGAATCCTGGATATATGCAGGATTTCCCAGTTCACTGCCAACGGTGATCCTACCGGCTATGGTAACTTTTTCTCCCAGCGCTTTGGTACGCGCCACAGCAATCGGAATTATACTGCTTGCAAAGTCAAACCCGTTTCCGGTCACATGTACTACATTGGATGTAGTGCCACTGATGTGAAAAAGAGAATCTCTGGAAATGCCAGGTGCCGTTGGAGCAAACAGTACATCTATAAATCCGCCTGTTGGCGGTAATTTAGCGGAGGCATTGAAATGTGTACTGTCGGCAGATAATGTATAGACATTGTTAAACGTAAAAATGGTAATAGAATCTTCGAGGTTTGCAGCGATCACCTGGTATCGCAGGTGTGCGCTGTCGTATACGGTTACATCACCAAAATTCAACGCGGCCGGCACGAATTGTATCGATGGTATATTTGATGGTATACCTACCGGGACAATGGTAAAGTCATCGATGGCCAATCCATCATCTGAACTTGCCACATTGGAATCCTGCCAGCGTATATAAAAAGTTTCTCCTGGCTCGATCGATAATCCGGCAATGGTAAAATTAAGTATACGATTGTTGAGTGTATCATTACCGTTTAAAGCACCTGCAGTACCAACCGTTATTTTGCTATTGAAATCAAGTGCATCTATATCCGTCCATGTACCGGAAGTTAAAGATGTAGCATCTCCGCTATATTGAAAATCAAGACGGTCTGCTCCTCTTCCGGTTGCGCCCAATCTCCATTGCTCACCACGATAGGTGATCTGCAAGGAAGTAATGGTACTACCGGTATAATTCTCAAAGCCTGCACCGACCGTTGGGCTAAGCGACCCCGAAAGCAAACCTCCGAGAGCACGATCGTCAGCAGTAAGTCCAAAGCTATAGGTGTTGCCGGCATTGGAGGAACCTGTACCTGCGGCATACGTTGTATTGGCATTCGTTCCTGACTCTGAAAAAGTCCAGCCATTCGGGAGTGTAGCCAGATCATTGGTTGTTCCGCTGCTGGCGAGAGAATCGAAGTGCTGCCTATAGGGTGAATTAATGAAATTCAATTTCACCTGTGAAAAAGCAACCGCGGGCAAAAACAAAAGAAAAAACACTAACGGGTAATGATGTTTCATGTAATGTGGGGTTTAGTTCGGAGTATCAAACACAGTAAGCCTGCGAAACTACTTTTAAAATATGAAAAGAATGTTGCCGCCAGATTATAAAATGTAGTGATCTTCTTATGGATATAGATGTTTCAACGGGTATATTCATAACAAACAAAAAAAGGCATCCGTTATGGATGCCCTTTAACCTAAACTTCAAACACACATTATCTAAATTCGTGACGGAGGCAGAGGTTGCGTACGTGCAAGATGTGCTAGTACGTTTAAGTAACATAAGCTCCTATCCCCCCGGTAGGCACTATATGAAACCACCTCCACCTCCACCACTCACCTTTGGTTTTTACACCTCCGGTTTTATCAATCAACTATATATCTATACCTTGTTTTCAATTTTTATATAGCCCGGCTTCAACTGATTCGGAATCCATAAAAAGAACTTTGAACCGATGTTGCGCCTGGAATATACCGTTATGCTGCCACCCATCCGTTCCAATACTTCACGCACAACATATAGTCCGACACCCAGGCCTTTCGATCTTTCTGTTCCGCGGAAGAACAGATCAAAGACTTTGGACTCCTCCCCGCTTTCTATCCCGATGCCATTATCAACTACATTGATCGAGCAGTTTGTGAAATTCACGTTGCCTTGAACCTCAATATACTTTCTCTCTTTGCCAGGATCGCTGAAACGAATGGCATTCTCAATAACATTGCACAGTGCTATACGCAACCTTGCAGCGTCTGTATATAGCTTTACATGCTGCTCAACTTTTACACGGGGCGTGATCGCATGCTCATGAAGCTCTGCACTGAACTCGTGAAAAATTTTCTGAATCAACTCTGTCAGATCAACTTCCTGTGGTGCTAAATCCTTCCTTGAATTCTCAAGGAACTGCTCCAGTCCATCCAACATATTTTCCATCTTCCGTGTACTATCATTAATATGTGAAAGGAACATTCGAAGCTCATCGTCAGAGTATATATTTCTGTTCTGCAACAAGCTTACCAAGCCTTCTATAGACTTCAGCGGACCGCGCATAGAACTTGAACAACTCGTAATAAACTGTCCGATAACACGCATCAGTTTTTCAACTTCTCTTCCTTCGTTTAAAACAACCAACTTGTTTGCTTCAAGCCTCGTGTCTGTCGTCATGTATACCCGAATTGATGTTACAAAGATTCGCCCTGATGCAGGAGTAAACCTTTAGCAAAAAGAGGATTTTAAAAAATCAGGGAGAGGATTAGACCCGCACAGACCAGTGCGGGATTTATAGTATAGATCGGATTTATTCTTTCGAATCTAAGGGTGAGGATTAGATTTCTCTAAGGGCTTCCCTTAGTCTTTAACTTTGAATATTAGTTTACTGCACAAGTCGGCTTTCTAAAATGCACGTCAGTGCTGTAAAAATCATTTTTTACAGCAATCCGATTTTTTGAAAAAGCTGTCTATCCAAGATTGATGATCTTGTTCTCGATAGCATAGCGAACAAGTTGTGCTGTGTTGGTGAGGTTGAGTTTGCCTTGTATATTAAGCTTATGCGTCTCCACCGTTTTTATATTGATAAAAAGCTCATCAGCAATCTGCTTCAAACTTTTACCATGCGCGATTAACGTTAGCACTTCAAGTTCACGTTTTGTAAGATCTGTTTTTATTTCGCGTGCTCCCGGAATCTTCTCGACTTTCTCCTGCGCATAAAAATCCTGAAAGACGATTGTCATAACATCGGGACTAAAATAACGCTCCCCTTTTATCACGGTGCGGATCGCGTTTATCAATGCTTCTTTATCTATATCTTTCAAAACATAGCCTGCGATACCAGCCTTGATTCCTGCCGCTATAAATTCTTTATTCGCTTCAGCAGAAATGAGGATAATACGAATGTTGGGATTGATATCGGTGATCCATCGCGCAGCTTCAATACCGGTCATACCGCGCATTTTTATATCCATTAAAAAAACATCCGGCTGAATTTTGTTGGTGAGATTAACAGCCTCTTCCCCACCCTGCACAGTACCCACCACAGTTATATCCGGTACATTTTCAAGCATGGAAGCTATCCCTTCTCGCATGAGTCCATGATCATCTGCTATCGCTACTTTTATCATCTACGTTGATACGTTTAAATTTCAGAATGAAATATATACAGGTTGATACTTATATCCAGTACACAAACCTGTGTTACAATATATAAATATAGTTTGTGCTTACCCCCCTGAAAGCACTTCGTTTATACCATCCAGAATCATTTCGATTGTTCCAGGTTTACGAATAAACTTCACTGCTCCCAATGCCAATACTCTGTCTTTACTTTCCTGCTCGGGCTTGGCTGAAAATACAATGATCGGTATATGTTGCCACGCTGCATTTGATTTTAATGTTTCAATCAAAGTATATCCGTCCATTACCGGCATCAGCAAATCTGTGATCACCAGGTCTGGGATAGATTCCATAACCTTGTTCACCGCATCCTGTCCATTCACGGCAGCTGTCGTTTCATATCCCTCCATCACCAATACCTGCACTATATTTTTCAGCAGGTCAGCGGTATCATCCACTACTAATATTTTCTTGCCTTCCATCTATAGGTATGGATATTGTGAAGGTTGTGCCTTCATTTAATTTACTTTCAACCTGAATAAATCCTCCCAGTAAATCTACCGTTTTTCTCACAATCGACAATCCAAGACCGGTACCTTGTATTGTGCTTGCATTCGATGCGCGGTGAAAAGAATGAAAGAGCTTCTCCATATCGTCTTCCGGTATACCAAGGCCCTGATCCTTTACTTTCAACTGCAACGTATTATTACTGCAAGCAACGTTTAACCAAACAGAATTTTTCCCGGGAGAAAATTTGATTGCATTTGTAAGCAGGTTTACCACGATGATCCGGAGCATCCGCGGATCGCTGGCGATAACTTGCTGATCGCACGCAATGTCCAATCGGATTCGATGTGTCTTCCCGGTACTCTGATATACTTCGGTTGATATACTGTCAAAGAAAACATTTACTTCGATAGGCATAACGCCCACCATCACTTTGCCCGACTCAGCTTTACCAACGGTAAGTACATCTTCCAACAGGTAATTCATGTGCTCTACCTGGCGCACGATATCGTCCAGTTTCTTATCAATGTCCTCGGGAGGAATTTTAGTTTTATAGCGCCTGATAAAACCGGTAGCGAGCGAGATCGTTGAAAGCGGTGTTCTGAATTCATGCGAAGCCATCGACACAAATTTCGTCTTCAACTCGGCAAGTTCTTTTTCCTTTTGCAATGCATCATTCAATTCACGCGTGCGGTCCTGCACCATTTTTTCAAGACCCTTCCGGTAATCGATAAGCTCCGTTATATTCTGTGCCACTATAATAATTCCTTTGATCTGTTCTTCTGCATTGTAGCGTGGTGATGCGCTTAACAGCAGAATGATCGACTCTCCATTGCGCGTTAACACCGGCAGTTCAAAATTATTCAGGGCATGGCCGCGTATAGCACGGGCGAAAAGATGAGACACCGTTTCCTGATAGGGCTCTTCTATAAATTCTTCTATCCACTTTTTTCCTAGTGCATCTGACTTACTTAACTGCATAACCTGCGCAGTAACATCATTCCATTCATTGATGGCTCCATTTTCATCAAGCCCGAAAATAGGAACGTTCGAAGTCTCAATCAGCACTGACAGTTCTTTTGCAATACTGGTAATTTTATTCTCGTATTCTTTCTGTGGACTGATGTCGCGATAGGTTGCAACAATACCCTTCACACTGGGTATATGTGTAAGGTTGATAGAGGTGCCTTGCATCCAAAGCCAGTGACCATCTTTATGTCGCGCGCGACAGGTGATTGCAATGAGTTTCCCCTGGTTTTGAACAATGTCCTGCCAGTCGCGGGTATATTGTTCCAAATCATCCGGGTGAATAAGATCATGACCTTGTAAAGTCTGCAGATCTTTCGAGGTATACCCGAGTTTCCGAGTCAAACTCGGACTTGCATAATGTATAGCTCCATTCAAGTCGACCAGGCAAAATACATCATCGCTATATTCAACCAGCGCGCGGAACTTCTCTTCGCGTTCGCGCAAAGCAACTTCAGCATTTTTAATTTCGGTTGTATCGCGGATGTTGAGACAATAGCCTACCATTTCATCGGATTCATTCTTAACCCGTGTGATCATGACGGAAGACCAAAGCGGTTTCTCATTCACAAACGATTCTACTTCATATAGCACGGTAGCACCCTGACTTGTCCTTTCAAGCATTGCCTGAAAAGATTCTTTCCGGCTTTCCGGGATATAGCGAACTATATCTGTACCGATCTCGGGTTCTGTATCAAAGTGTAGCATGAACCGATGAAGATACGCTTTATTATAGGCAATGATCTTCCGGTCGTTTGCCAGAAGTATAAATGCATCGGGTGTGTTATCAAAGATTGCCTTCAGGTTAGCTTCGGATTGCAAGATCGCTTTCTCACGATTTTTTTTCTCCGTGATATCCATGGACATGATGATGACGTGTGTCACCTTGCCAAACTGATGCACCGGTTCATAGCGAAGTAGGTGAACAAGCTCTTTACCCGCTGCGTTGAAGTATGCTTCTGCGGCAACTGCTTCACCTTGCAAAGCTTTGGTATAAAGGAGATGCGCTGCATCCCTCCGTTCTTTCACCACCACATCCGACAACAGCATTCCTACTTTTGGTTGAATTCCTGCCACACTATATATAAATGCTTCAAACGTCTTGTTAAAAAGTATAACGGTGCTGTTTGCATCCAGCAGCAACATTCCCTCCTGCGTATTGGTAAAAATTATATCTATATTCCTTCGGTACTCACTGAGTTGATCATCCTTTCGCTGAATGATCTCTGCCGCTTGCTGACGAATCGTTTCTTTTGCTATCTCCAGTTTATCATTCAGCTCTGCCAGGTTTTCGTTTGAGGTGATCAGTTCTTCATTGGTAGTGGTGAGCTCTTCAAGCGCTGCACGTAACTCTTCATTTGCTGACGCGACTTCGTGATTGGCATCGTGCAACTGTGTGTTATAGTATTGAAGATGCCATGCATCTTCCTTTTGTTGTACATCTTTTTTATTCAACGAGTTTGTATTGAATATAATAAGTAGCACAAAGATGATGATAAAGCTCAGTACGATGCTGGTAACACCAAGCTCAGTTGAAAGTATACCATACCAATGTCCCCACAAGCGGATATAGCCTATCAGCACCGGCAGTATAATGACCAGCGGTATCAGTATACGCGCAATGACACTGCCTGCATATGAACTTGTAAGCTGCTTCATCAACCCTTTTTTCGGATTCGCGAACAGGAATGCAATAGACAGAAAAAGAAAACCGACCGCTGTATGTGCAGCCATCGGGAAATAATATTCAGACGAGAAAAACTCAGGCACGCGGTATATATAGCCGAGCAGGAAAAACAAACCACTGAGCATAACAAGCAAGGCGCAGCGCTGTGCAAAAATAACGTACTTGTTCTTCCTCGAAAAAAGGTGAAGTAATGATAGCACGATCAATAGAAAATTGATCGCCGTTACAAGCGGCATGCGATTCAACTTATTTTCATCACGATCGATCGCCAGCTTGTCTGTATACAATGTGGTGTCGAGCATGAAATTCAGATCGAAAACAACCTGTATAATTTTATAGGTTGAAACAGCGGCTATGATGCCCGTGAGCCCAAGTATAAAATTTCGTTTTGAATGCGTCTGATGATCGGATACGGTGAGTATAAATGCACATACGGTAAGGATGAACAAAACTGCTGTGAACGGATTCATCGGCATGGTGCCGGGCAACGGTCGCTTGAAGAACTCGACATCAAATTGCCATCCTGCCAATGTGAGCACAGCGATCACCAACACGGCTGCAGATAATAAACGAGACCAGCGTACAACGTTACGTTCTTCCATAAGTATCCACCATGAACCATAGAAAGATATAAAATTTACGGTGAGATTACACGCCTCGTCATCTTTTCGCAGACCGGTGTTACGGAAATACAAAACAAAAAAAGGATTACTCTTTCGGGCAATCCTTATAACCAACCTAAACATTAAAGAGAGAGGGTCTTTGTAGAGATTTTTTTTTAACGGTAATCAGCTTCCGCTATCGCAATCTTTTTTTGCATCGATGATAAATTTTATCGTCCGGTTTCAAACCTTTTGCACAAAAATCGTTTCTAAGATTTAAAGCGCGAATATTCTGGCAGCCAACCATCGTTGTCCGGTATTGGAATAGAGTTTTTGGATATCAGAATATTGTGCATTTGATAACTAAACCGTGTGGCGTATGAAAAAAATGTTACTGCTGGCCCTTACCCTGTGCGTTGTATCTGTCAATATTCTTTCTGCACAATCTCCCGATCCACTGCCGCGAAGAGACTCCATCAACGTGTTGTTGGAATTCTCGTTGAAAATTTACAGAACATACCCGGATCAGGCGCGTAAACTTGCCGAGCGTGCGTTTCGCTATGCAACCGAAGAGAATGATATCCTCCTGGAAGGAAAATCTTCTCTCATGTTGGGTATGGTATATAAAGAGCTTAACGACCCGCAGCGATCGCTTCGCGAGTACAGGCATGCCCTTCAGTTGTTTGAGACACTCAACGACTCCACTCGCATCGGACGTACATACAACGCTATGGGTACTGTTTATTTATTCAATCTGAATCACGTCACGTGGTCGTCTTATTATTTGAATAAAGCGAAATCTTACCTGGAACATGATTCGGTCAACCTCGCGAATGTGCTCACCAATATCGGATCGCTCAAACTCAGAACCGGAAACCTGGACGAAGCACTCACGCTGTATCGCTCAGCATACGAAATCCAGCAGAAGCATAATGATCTTCCCCGCATGAGCGTCAGCTTAAACAACATCGCCACCGTGCTGGATCACAAAAAGGATTTTCGTGCGAGTATAGAATATTACCAGAAGAGTCTGCAAATAGAACGGATTCTCGAAAACCGCAAGAGTATAGCTACGGTGCTGTTGGGACTTGCCGGTGCGAATTGCCAGAACGGTGCGCATGATCAGGCAGAAGTATATCTGCGCGAATCGATGGCAATTTCAAAAAAGTATTCATTCCATGTAAACTACATTAGCGCCTTGCAGTATATGGCGTATGAATGTGAGCATACACACAAACTAAGTGAAGCGAAGAACTTTGCATTAGAAGCTAATACCCTCGCGGATAAGTATCACCTTTCGCACATTAAAGGAGAAATATACCATCAGCTAAGTATACTGCATGAAAAGATGGGAGAATTAAAAGAAGCTCTGGTCTACCAGCAGAAGTGTTCATCGTTCAAAGACTCCATTGCCAATGTTGAGCGTAAAGCAGCTACAGACCTGGCAGATCTAAAAGAAAAGACCATACAAGCATCTACGCCTGCACCTGTAGCATACTGGCCTTGGTTAAGTCTGGTATTGGTGGGAAGCGCCTCGTTGGGACTTATATTTTATCGCAAGCGAAAACATCAACACCATTCGCCTACTATCGCCGAAATGATTATGAACGATACCACTGCACACACTGTGCAAGAATATATAGCGCCTGATGATGGGCAGGATACAATATCGGACAACGTGCAGGATATAGCTTCTGGTAATAATCCTGTGTCCGAAAATTTTCAAGCTATGACATCGGACAACGGCATGGCTATGCCAAAGCCAGCAGTACACCTGGAAGTAATCAACGGACAAGGCATGAAGCTCATCAACCTAGATGATGTCCAGTGGTTTCAGAAAGAGGGAAAATCATACCATGCCTTTACTGAAAAAGGGAATTATCGTGTGCGCCAGAATATGACTGATTTGGAAGATTCTCTTCCAAAAACAAAGTTCTTCAGGATTAATCGCTCGGTGATCATCAACACGTCACAGATGAGTAATTATTCTTTTTGGGAGAATCATAAATATATTATCCGGATGCGCGATCCACGGAAATCAGAATTCACAATTTCACGAAACCGGCTACGCGAAATGAAAGAAACGTTTAATGTATTTGAAAATTAATAAAACCCGCAGTACCGGTCTGCTCTAAATGGGCTGCTATATAGGTTTGGACTTTACGGATATAGTCACGTTCAAATTTACCGGTACGTTCGTTAACCTTGCCTTCATCAATAAAGCATTGTTTCTTTTTTGGACATTGACAGGTATTTCCCGGTGTAAGCAGACTACATTTTTTTGAAATCCAGTTTCGCAGATCTTTCCGTGAACGTGATAATCGCTTTCGATAAGCATCCGGTGTAATCTTCAGTATATAGGATGCTTGCACGTGATCCATCCGGAATATATCGGCGAGTACCAAAGCGATGCGTTGCTCTTCGCTCAGGCAAAGCAATGCGCCAGAGAAATAATCTGTCAGAAAGTTTTCCGGAAGCATTGAATCTTCGGAGTCTTCTTCTTCCAGCCACAGGCCTGATGTTATTTGTCGCTGCTGCGATTTCTCTTTACGTTTCGATTGTAAAACATGATTCACCGTAATTCTATAGAGCCACGTTGTAAAAGAGCTCTGCTGTTCAAATCCATGAAGGTGTTCCCACACGCGAATAAATATATCCTGCGTGGTGTCTTTAATTTCTTCAGCAGTGCCTCCGAATTGCTTCACGAGTCGCGACACAAAAGTCTTGTGTCGCACAAAAAGAATTTCCGCGGCAGCGTTGTTTCCGGCTTTCGCCTCTGTTACCAACTGATCATCGGTATACTGGTATAATCCGGGCTTCATACAACGGTAGGGTTATGCACATCGGGCGGTATATTGTTTTTCGAGGGCGAGGTCTACTAGCTGGTCAAACCCAAGAGACAATGATTTTGAATGCCATTGGACATTGCCATGACGAATGCAGCAATCCTGCACGGGGCTGTTCCAATAACCAGATGCTGTATCAATAAAAAACTTCTTGGCCTCGGAACATATATATTCCAATTCAGAAAATACTTCAGCCGGTAAAATCTCGTGCTGATCGATACCGGGCATTTGCCTTGCCGGGATAACCTGGATCGATGTCATATCACGGGAAAGCTCCAGGGAAATCATAAACCCCAGACCAAACCAGAGGACATGGTCCGGGAGTTGTTCTTTAACATGCAACGCTATATTTCCCGAATTAAAGAAAGAGAGCCCTCCGATAATGGCCGGATGTTGTTGTGACAATTCAAACCGGACGCAGGCAATGCCATCCGGATCTTTAAAAATGTGGGGGTTTACATGGGCTTTCATAGAGAACGGGGTTTTGTTTGTTTATTTATTCAAAAATCACCCATCCCGCTTGGAAAAAGATATACTATAGCTTCGAAATGTAGCTTTAGCATTCCGAAATAGAGCCCTTCGCCATTGAAATTACAGGTTAAGTCTGTTTGCCAGCACACCTGCATCGCGAACGATCGTCCTTTAATTCATAATTGAAATTGATGTCATCACAATTTTATTCCTGCACTGTGCTTCGTGTGAGATCATGAACACCAGAAATTCATACGGCGTGCTGAAGCTCTTGACTTTCCCTTCACGCATGGTCTTTTGAATTAACTGTGTGATTGCATCACTGGTTTTTCCTAGCCCCTCTTTTAGTGTTTCCTTTTCCAAGCCGTGGTCGTTCAGTTTTTCAAACCCATTGGCCAGTGCCGGATCATTCTGCTCAAGCCACAACAGCCGCGTATTATAAATGTGAACGAAGTGTTTGGTGAGATCTGCTTTTCGGTGTCCGGAAAGTAATTTTCGGAATTGCTCTTCCGTAAAAGAATCAAGCAGCAGTAAATTGATACGGTTATTAATGTCCCAGGTATCGAGGAATCTCTTCATATTCTTAAAATTCAAAATGGTAAAAGCATGTAACCCATCCGTTGTGGGATACTTCATTTTTTGTGAAAAGTGCCCGGAATTTCCTCCGGACACTTTCGGTTAGGAATCAAACAAATCCAATAAGGTTATTGTACATCCCACCACACGTGACTATCGTGTGTATCGCCTCCGTTAATTCTTCCGGAGGCTTCCTGGTAGTTCAGTTTATTCAGTGTAGCCTCTACGTTGGGATAAGCATATCGCCTGGGAATCTGCTTGCTCGCGTTCACCGCATAGGGCGTAGGTTGTAAGTTCGGATAACCGGTCCTTCTCCATTCAAACCATGCTTCCGTTCCATTTGGATATAAAGCGATCCAGCGTTGGGTACCGATCTTCGAAAGTTTCTCCTCTTGTGTGCCTGTAAATTCCACGGCTTCCTGTGCGGTATATTCTTCAAACGCATCCTGATTAAAAACATCCTGTTGATTCCACGATGCCTGAATAGCAGCATAGTATAGATCTGTAGCATCATCCGTTGTCCAATTCAATAACGCGGCTTCTGCTTTTGCAAACAAGATCTGTGATGCCGTAAGTATATAGCCACGGGATGTAGTTTCACGAATGGCACTTCCGGGACGAGAGTATTCATTCTCATTTGTCCAATCAATCAACAACTCACGCCGCAATCCATAGGGAAGTCCTATATATTCGTCTGATTCGGTCGGATCAACAAAGACCGTGATGCGCGGATCGTTCAGATCTTTTAAAGTATTCACCAATACATCACTTGCACCGTAATCATCACGCCCATCAAATAGTACATGCAATGGATTCCGCAATTTATCATCATCCAAAAATGCTACGAAAGCGTTATCACTGTTATCGGTAATGTGACCGTCATCGTCATTCAGTGCGCTGAGGAATTCTGTTTTCGCTGTACCGGGATCAACGTTTGAAATGCGCAACGCCATGAGCATGCGCAGGGAGTTTGCAAACTTTTTCCATTTGGCAGCATCTTCGTGAAAGAGTATATCCCCGCCAAGCATCGGTCCGTTATCAAACTGATCACCAGCTTCGCGCAACTCCTTGAAGAGATCAGTATATATCTGCTGTTGAGGAGTATATGAAGGTTGTGTATTTTTCTTTAACGCATCTGTATAGGGAACATCTCCCCAACGATCGGTTACCACCCAGAATAGATATGCCTTCAGAATCCGTGCTACTGCAAGCTGATTGTTGTTGGATGCAAACTGCGACATCTGCAGTTTTGTTTCCTCATTTGTATTGAAGTCTATAATTGACTGCAAGTCTTGTAACGATACAGCATAGTAATTGTCCCAAAGAGCAAACGTCGTGGAGTATTGTGAATCTTCCGGATATTGACTCTGCGACCAGTATTGAGCATATAGCATAGGCTCGGGGGCACCAACGGTTTGAATGCCAGCTATACCTCCGCGCAGTGAACGACCGGCTTCTGTAGAGGGCACGCCCGTTATAGCTTCCGTGAGTAAAGCAAACGGTACGGGTACACGTGATGCGTTCGGATTGTCGTTGGTGTCACCGAAATCAGAGCAACCAACGCTCAACAACAACATGGCAAAAACTTTCCATTGTCTTTTTCTGAATATAGTGAATGACATAATAATTATTTATAGGTTATCAGAAGGATGCTTTAATATTAAATCCAAGCGAGCGCGTGCCCGGTTGTTGGCCGTTCTCTCCCCACCGCTGAGAAAGTTCAGATGCATCTATATTCCGGTTGGATAGATATAGCAGCCATGGATTTCGCGCCACCACCGAGAACGTAAGGTTCTGCAGGACGCTGTTACTCTTTAACGGTACACGATATCCCAAGCTGATCTCACGAAGTTTTACATACGATGCGTCAAAGACCGAGTTGTCGAGTATATCATTGTTACCAAACTGGTGGAAGTAATTGAATGCGGATAAATCATACTCTACGGGTTGGCCCTCTGCATTTATACCTTTCACATGTATACCACCACCTTCGGCTACATCATCACGCACGTTTTTACCATTGCTGTTTCTAGCGGCAGTGTTTTCCATCAATCCGGAATATTCACCCCAGTAATTAGACAGCGAGAAATATTTACCACCACGCTGGAAGTCCAGAGCTATGGCCAATGAAAAATTCTTATACGTAAAATTATTCAATACACCGCCCGTAAAATCGGGAAGCACAGAACCAAAGAATACATCGTTCTTGAATACATATGTACCATCATCATTCAATACCGGCTGCCCGTTGACGCGCTCTATACCAACACCGCGAATCTGCCCCCACTTGTTACTGCCACCATCGTAGTCTGTTTTATTCACCAGGTATACATATCCGAAATAATCGAATGTATCATATCCCGGAGTTGATGCGTTAACTGAATTTATCCCTTCAGCAAGTTCAATGATGCGCGAATTGTTACGCGCCAGATTCACACTTATATTCCACTCAAATGCACGGGTAGATATAGGGGTTCCTTCCAGTTGAAGCTCTATACCGTTGCGTTCCACTCTGCCTGCATTAATAACCTTATCCGAAAAACCACTGGCTGTACTTACATCAACATTCAGGATTTCGTTTTTCTTTACTTCATTGTAATATGTAAAGCTTATACCGGCGCGATTGTTCAGGAACTTCATATCGACTCCCATTTCATACGCAGAAGAGAGTGATGGTTTGATATCGGAGTTCGTTAACAGATCGGGTGTTGTCATGAGTATATTTCCATCGAACTGAATTTGATCCACCGGATAGGTAAGGTATAATTGATAAGGATCGAGATCTGAACCAACCTGTGCCCAGCTACCCCGTAGTTTTCCATAGGACAAAAACGGAATAAGGGGTTGCGTTAATTCACTGAATACAAATGATGCACCAACGGAAGGATAGAAGTAGGAATTGTTGTTCTTCGGCAATGCTGAACTCCAATCGTTTCGTGCAGTAACTTCGAGGAATGCAAAGTCCTTATACCCTACGGAAGCTCTTCCATATAAACTTCGTACACTTTTATCCTGGCGATAGTTGTAATAGTTCAACGCACCTTTTGAATTGGACACTGTAAAGAGATCAGGAACAACCAACCCTCCGTTCGTAGCCATGCGTACATCTTTATATACATTTTGACGAATGTTACCACCGGCATTTATATCAATATCGAAATCACCAAAAACCTGGTCGTAGCTTGCTAAAAACTCGTAGTTGTTTTCTGCGTTGGACGTTTGCCCTGTGCTATAGGCTGCCTGTGCGTTTGTCTGCGCTACACTTTGCTCGATGATATAGGGTGTCTTGTTCTCATAATTTGATGACGACTGATTTCTCCGGAAAAACCCTTGTACCCGTAAGTGATCATTTAGCTTTACCAACAAATTTATATCACCGAACAAGCGATCACGCTTCGTGGTAAAATTAATATGATCCATATAGGAGTACGGATTATACCAGTAATTTCCACGGTTAAAATTAGTGGACGTATAATTTGTTGCCGCGTTCGGGTTACTGTGATTCCAGCTTGCCAGGGCACCGGTAGGTGTTCTGAAATCACGCAGCTCTTTCAATATACCCATGTCCAGGTCGCGGTGAAACCATTGGTTAAAAGAGCCCGCCCCCGTATAGTTTGAGTAATTATCATCAAAATTTCCAAAGACTGTTTCGTTGGTATAATTGATGTTGGAACCGATCGTGATATACTTACTCAGCGTAGCCGAGTTTTGTGTAGATATATAGTGACGTTCTAAATTTGTGTTCGGGATGATACCGGTCTGCTGAAGATTGGTATAAGATACACGCACGGAATATCCATCGCCATTCTTCGAAAAATTAATGTTGTTATTAAACGTTTTGCCGGTTTCATAATAATCTCTCACATTATCAGGCTGTGCTGTATAGTTTGCTGTTTTGAAAGAATATTTACTTCCGGGATACCAGGCATACCAAGGTATATATTCAGAGCCGTCCATCTTCGGCCCCCATGAGGCATCATCCGAGTAATCGTGATATTTCTTGCCATCAAATACAGCCCAGTCTGCAGGATGTACACCCGGATTATAGGTAAACGTTCTGAATGCCGAGCTTCCACCACCACCATATGTATTCTGATACTCGGGCAATATATTTACCTGCTCAAAAGTAGTTGTGCTGTTTAGTTCAAGACCTATACCTTTTGTTTTCTTGCCACGCTTGGTTGTAATCTGAACCACACCCGCATCCCCACGTTGGCCATAAAGGGCAGTGGCATTCGGACCTTTGAGTATAGATATAGATTCAACATCATCCATATTAATACCTAAATCTATCGGCGATGTTCCCGTGGCGCCCCGCTCAAAATTATTTACCGGTGTTCCATCAACAACATATAGCGGGCTTTTTTCGGTAAGCGAAGCTGAACCGCGAATACGGATCGTTGCCGCTGCACCTAGCTTGGCACCCGACTGATTCAATACCTGTACACCTGCTACTTTACCGGCAAGTGTCGTGTTGAGATCAGCATCACGCGTAATGCGAAGTTTCTCATCGGCCTTTAATTGTTGAGCTGCATACGACAATGATTTTTCTTTTCGCTCAATACCAAGGGCTGTCACGACAACCTCCGAGAGCTGTTGAAAATCGGGAGCAAGTGCAATGTCCACAACGGAGCGTTCACCGACTGCTACCTCCTGTGTTTTGAAACCTATAAATGAAAACACAAGGTCTGAACCTTCAGGAGGCAGCGCTATAGTATATTTACCATTCGCATCGGTTACGGAACCAATGGTGCTTCCCTTCACCATTACATTTACTCCGGGAATACCCTGGCCATCATCTGTTGATGTCACCGTCCCGGAGATACTTCGGTCTTGCGCGATACTGGTCCCTGTAGCAAACGCACAGAATCCCAGCAATACGATCTGTAAAATCCTCTTCATAGATTTTGGATTAAGTTTTAGGAGGTTGGATGCACAGAACCGAATGGTGTGACCGATGGGAAGGAAAAAAATAAAATAAAAAATCCTGACGGATACTATATCCGTCAGGATTTGTCAATCCCTCAAAACATTTACAAACAACGTGTCAAATTGTAAACCTATATATTCAGATGCTTTAAGAAGATCGCTTGCGACTTTTCTTCGCAGTTCTCTTTGCGCCTTTTCTGGCCGATTTTTTAGCTCCTTTCTTCGCAGTTTTCTTCGCTCCCTTCTTGGGAACCTTTGCTCCTGCCCTTCTTGCTTCGGATAAACCAATGGCGATCGCCTGCTTGCGGCTGGTAACTTTTTTTCCGCTGCGACCACTTTTAAGCGTTCCGGCTTTTTTCTCGCGCATTACCTTCGCGACTTTTTTCTGTGCTGATTTTGAATACTTTGCCATAGCTTCGTTGTTATTGTTTTGATTAAACTTAAAATTCCATGCCTCTATACTTCCTTTTTTAAGTATGGAACTTTCGGACAAATACTTTACTTTACAATCTGATGACACTGAAGCGTTCCGGTTCCGCAGATCTTCCTTTACATTATGGACATGTTCCCCGTTGGCTTGCCGAACGGATGGGCAGGCTTGGGCTTGCTATCACGGAAGCTATTTTAGCAGAGTATGGAAAAGGTGAAGTGCTGCGCAGACTCAGTGATCCATTCTGGTTTCAAAGTCTGGGTTGTGTGATGGGAATGGACTGGCATTCATCGGGGATTACGACCTCTGTGATGGGTGCATTGAAACGCGCGCTCAATCCACACGCAAAAGAACTAGGTATATATATCTGCGGAGGCAAAGGAAAAATATCAAGACAAACTCCAGTCGAATTATTAAAGGTAGGCGAACGCACAGGACTCGATGGTGAATACCTGGTGCGCTGCAGCAAGCTCAGTGCTAAGGTTGACAACACTGCTATACAAGACGGCTTTCAGTTATACCTTCATAATTTTATAGTCAGTGATGAAGGACAATGGGCTGTTGTACAACAAGGCATGAGCCCGATGAGTACTACCGCCCGAAGGTATCACTGGCATTCGGCATCACTCTCTTCCTTTGTAGAAGAGCCGCATACATCTATCTGTGGAGAAAATCAGGGAAGTATATTAAACATGGTTGCCAAAGAAGCGTTGCCTACGCGATCGAGCTTACTGGAGATGGCGCATGAATCTCCGGACAGGATGATGAAAGAGATACGGCAACTTACCATGCCCTCGCATCATGAAGTGCAAGCGGCTGATGTCGATATAAAAAGATTGGGAAGTATACTTTGGCTGGCACACGAAAAACAACCTAAAGATTTTGAAGAATTACTATTACTCGAAGGACTCGGACCGCGTACACTTCAATCTCTCACATTGGTTAGCGAAGTGATTTACGGAACACCTTCACGTTTTAAAGACCCGGCTCGATTTTCATTTGCACATGGCGGAAAGGATGGTCATCCGTTTCCAGTTCCTGTAAAGGTATATGATGAAACCATTGCTACATTGAAAACCGCTGTTGAGAAAGCAAAGCTTGGCGAAACCGATAAGCAGCAAGCGATCAAGAGTCTCTCCGACCTTTCCATTCGTGCTGAAAAAGATTTTATTCCGAATACGAATCTGGAAGCTGTCATTCAAAAGGAACGCGATGAGTCGTGGAAATACGAAGGCCGCACTGTTTTTGGCAAAGCTGTTCCACCAAAGAAAAATCAACAGTTGAAACTGTTTTGATACGAAGAGAAGTTTCACTTCTTGCTTCCCTATATATACTCGAGGCTTGATATCATCCTGAACAATATAGTCCTGCGCATAGAATGCCGGCTGTTCTAATAACTGCCCAACACTTTTGTGGAGTTACCACCCCAGGGCCTTCCCTATACTTTTATACTCGATACAAATTATCCAAAATAAACCGCGCTAACGTGTGGCCGGAAAATTTACCATGCACTGTAACATACATTAAAAAATAAAGTTATGATTACACGAGATGGAGCCTATGTAAGTCTGTGGCAGGATATGCCGGTTTATGAAACACAGCGTAAACCATCATCAACGCTTTTGTATGACGTAGTAATTGTGGGAGGCGGAATTACAGGTATATCGACTGCGCTTTTACTGCAAAAGTCAGGGAAGAATTGCCTGGTACTGGAAGCTCACAATATAGGGTTTGGAACTTCGGGCGGAACCACTGCGCATTTGAATACATTGCTGGACAATCCTTATACCACCATCATAAAAAATTTCGGAACGGATAATGCAAAGCTTGTTGTACAGGCAACCCGTGATGCTATACATCTCATCAAACATCACGTGCAGGATTATAGCATCGACTGCGGTTTTGAAGAAGCGTCTGCATTTCTTTTTTCACAAGATGAAAAGCAATCCAAAGAACTGGACGATATAGCGAAAGCTTGTGAAGAGGTAGGATTGAATCTGCAATACACTTCCACCATCCCAAGTCCAATTCCTTTTGAAAAAGCGATACGTGTAGAGGAACAAGCCAAGTTTCATCCACTAAAGTATATATATGCCTTAGCAAAACAGTTTGAAGCGCTCGGTGGCACCATCCTGCAGTATTCACGCGTAAACAATACCACGGAGGAAGACGATATCATTGAGATAGAATCTGAGTCCTCTACCTTTAGAACGAAGAAGCTTATTTATGCAACGCATATACCACCTTCGATAAACTTATTGCATTTACGTTGCTCTCCGTGGAGAAGCTATGCGATGGCTGTAAAGCTAAAGGACGGCAAATATCCTGATGGACTGTTGTATGACATGTATGATCCTTATCATTACTATCGTACGCAGGTTGTGGATGGCGAAAGGTATTTGATTGCAGGAGGCGAAGATCATAAGACTGGTCATGAGGCTAACACTGAAAAATGTTTCCGTCAGTTGGAGAGTACAATCAGAAGATATTTCGATGTAAGTGAAATCGCATATCAATGGTCGTCTCAATATTTTGAACCAACGGATGGCCTACCCTACATCGGACATTTACCAGGCCATTCAGAAAATGTATATGTAGCCACCGGGTATGGCGGAAATGGAATGACTTTCAGCAGTGTTGCAGCTCTTGTGTTACGTGATCTGATCACTACGGGTGAGAGTATATATGCTGATCTCTTCTCGCCATCGCGTATCAAGCCTATTGCAGGATTTGTCGACTTCATCGAACACAATGCCGATGTTGTAAAACAATTCATTGGTAAGTGGTTTGCAACGGAGGAGCTGGATGGTGTGGCTGGCCTTGCGCAAGGCGAAGGTAAAGTTGTGAAATACAATGGCGAAGTGATCGCTTTATCAAAAGATAGTGATGGTACACTGCACGCAGTATCTCCGGTTTGCACGCATATGAAATGTAGCGTAGCCTGGAATCTTGCAGAGCAAACATGGGATTGCCCATGCCATGGTGCACGTTATTCAGCGGATGGTAAAGTAGTGACCGGTCCGGCAAGTCGCGACCTTGAACCGATTGAATTGCGCACTTTGTCAGAGAAAGAAAACTGATCATTATCTATATATACTATAATCATGCGGCATACTGATTCGAATCGTATGCCGCATTTTATATGAACGACACTTCATTTACGCAACTGTTTCCCAAATGCCAGAAGGACCATCGATCGTTATTTTAAAAGAAGCCGTGGAAGCTTTTAAAGGAAAGAAAATTACTGAAGTGAGTGGCAGTACAAAGAAGTTTGATCCGGCATTACTTAAAGGCAAGAAGATCACAGACTTTAAAAGCTGGGGCAAACACTTCTTAATTTGCTTTCCAAAATTTACGGTGCGGGTACATTTTCTTTTATTCGGAACATATCGGATCAACGAACAAAAAGACTCTATTCCGCGATTACATCTGGAGTTCGGCAAGAAAGAATTGAACTTCTATGCGTGTGCGCTATCACTCATTGAAGCACCACTGGATGAACTTTACGATTGGACCGCTGACGTGTTGAATGAAAACTGGAGCGCTGCAAATGCGATGAGCAAGCTAAAGAAGAATCCATCACAATTAGCCTGCGATGCTCTGCTCGATCAGAATATATTCGCAGGTGTAGGCAACATTATTAAAAATGAAGTACTCTTCCGGATCAAAGTTCATCCGTTAAGCACGATAGGAAAACTGCCACCCGTAAAGAGAAAAGAACTCGTATACGAAGCGGTGAATTATAGTTTTGATTTTCTCGAATGGAAGAAAAAATTTGAATTAAAAAAACACTGGCTGGCGCATACCAAACGAACATGCCCCCGAGACCATGTACCCTTGAAAAAAGAATATTTAGGCAAAACGAACCGAAGAACGTTCTTCTGTGACGTATGCCAGAAACTATATATATAAATACGTATGAATATCTGGATCGCCATTGCAGCAGGTATAGGCGGAACGGCTGTTATGACCGCCTTCATCTATATACTATCTTACATTACACAAAAACGTCTGAAGGTAGTAAAGATACTGGGAACGATGCTCACCTTCCAGACAACGCCTGACAAAGGGTTGTCAGAAAGTAATTTCGCTATTGCAACGGGTATAATTGGACACTACCTGGTAGGGATAATATTTTCACTGATATACCATTGGCTGTGGTCAAGAGGAATCGGCTCACCAGACCTAATAACTTGTGCCGTATATGGATTTATAAGTGGAGTAGTTGGTATTGGTGTTTGGCGGCTATTCTTTGCTATTCATCCCAACCCGCCTGCAGTTCCATTAAAGTCGTATATAATCTCCATTCTTACTGCACACATCTTCTTCGGATTGGGAGTATGGGCAACCATCCAATTACTGGCAGAGATCTTAAGTAATTAACACTTGAATGATACCCTACAACGAGCACCCTACCCGCCACCAAGGCGCTTGAGACATTTCTCCATATCGATACCTTTCAGTAATACACCTTTGA
The DNA here is from genome assembly GCA_902168185.1 of uncultured Bacteroides sp. Classification (GTDB taxonomy): domain Bacteria; phylum Bacteroidota; class Bacteroidia; order Cytophagales; family Cyclobacteriaceae; genus Ohtaekwangia. The sequence goes on along the minus strand of CABHOV010000029.1, from coordinate 79,534 downwards.
AGAGATCGCCTTTTTTCTCCAATCGTTTTGGTAATGTCTTCATGGTGAATTGTGAGGGAGAAAGACCATGTTTTACCTCTTTCCATTCAAGCGGCGTAGATATAGTGGCACCGGGAACAGGCCGCAGGCTATACACCGATGCAAGGGTTTGACCACGCTTGTTTTGAAGATAATCAAGGTATATTCTGTCCTTGCGTTTATTAAGCGACCGTTCCATCGTTGTGATCTTCGGCAATTTCTCTTCCGTAAACGAAGCTACAATCTCAGCAAACGAACGTGCCTGATCATAATCATATTTAGCGCCAAGCGGAACATATATATGTAAACCCGATGCACCGGAAGTTTTGCAAAATGCGCTGGCCCCTGCCTTATCCAATACCTCTTTTATAGCTTGTGCCGTATCGATTACTTCCTCAAATGTACTCTTGTCAGAAGGGTCTATATCCATCACCAGGTAATCCGGACGATCGAGGTTTTTTGTTCGTGAATTCCAGGGATTAATCTCGATGCATCCCAGGTTGTTCAGGTACAAGAGCGTTGCCTTGTTATTACAAAGAATATAGTCAATATCTTTCTGAGCACTATCGGAATATAGTTCGATACTCTCCACCCAATCCGGAGCAGCATCTCCTGCATCCTTATGAAAAAATCCTTTATCCGTAATGCCGTTGGGATTTCTCTTCAGAGATTGCGGCCTGTCTTTGAGATACGGAAGAATGTATTTGGAGACACTATTATAGTAATCGATCACCTCTCCTTTTGTGATGCCCTCGTCCGGCCAGTATATCTTGTCAAGGTGCGTAAACTTCAATTCATGCTTTTCTACCTTTACAACTTTATTATACTCATCTGAAGTATCTTTGCCGCGCTTCACTACAGCTTTTGTAGTATTGGATTTCGCAGAACTACTTTTAGCTGGAGCCGCTTTTTTTGCTTTCGAAGTCTTCACAGTTTTATCAGTTGATTTATTTTTTTCAGGAACCTTCACATCCAGGTGATCCACTTCTTTAGCGCTCTTATCAATGCGAAGTCCCATAAAAACAGGGTGTCGCAGAATTCCTTCATCTGTTACTTCTGTGAATTTTATTTCGCATACATGAACCGGATCAACCCACGTTACCGGTGCGTTGATAGGGACTTTGGAATCGAATGGAGATTTCTCGCGAATGGAAGATTGCAACTTGGTATATACATCCTTCAATATCTTTTCTGTGAACCCCGTACCCGTGTGCCCTATATATTTGAGTTTACCTTTCTCGTACATGCCCAACACAAGCGCGCCAAAGTATTTTCGGCTTTTACGAGGTTCGGTATAGCCAGCAATTACAGCTTCCTGTGTATTGTGATTTTTGATCTTTAGCCAATCATAACTTCTGCGTCCGATATAGTACTTGCTGTCCGCACGTTTCGCTATAATTCCCTCCAGTCCCATGGCCACAGCATTTGAAAAGAATGCTATACCATCTCCCGCTACGTGATCTGAATATTTCAGCACATTACTTTTCGGGACGACTTTCTCTGCAATCTTTTTTCTTTCTACGAGAGGAAGATTTGTAAGATCTTTTCCTTTATACGACAAACAATCAAAGACATAGTATAGCAGCGGAAGCGAACGGTTCTCTCCATACTGTTGCAGCTTCTGAAAACTTGGCTTATCATTTTTATCCAGCACGACTACTTCACCATCCAGCACAACATCGTCCTTTATTTGAGACAATGCATCTACTACTGCCGGATATAGTCTATCAAACGATAAACCATTGCGGGAGTAGAATTTAATCTCTTTCTTATTGACTTCTGCAATGGCGCGATAACCATCCCATTTAATCTCATAGATCCAATCTGGATCATCGAATGAATCTTCACGCGTATGCGCCATCATGGGCGTTATATATTTCTCTAACTTTGCATTCGAAGAACGAACAGAACGTACCGGTGCTGCTGTAGTTTTCGCCTTTGCCTCACTTTTCGTTTCTTTTTTCTGCGTAGCTGTTTTTTTATTTGCGCGTATACTTTCTATATCATATTCATCGGTTGCAAATTCATCTCTGTGTTTTATCAATAGCCAATTTTTACCATCACCATTTTTTAATTGCACCAGTGCAAACGAACCTTTAAGTTTTTTGCCGTGCAGTACAAATTTCAAAGAACCATTCTTCAGTTCTTTGCTAATCTCTTGCTGATAGTCTGAAGGGTCGTCTACATTCTCAGGCTCATATATGCCGCTGTCCCAAATCTCCACGGTTCCTGCACCGTAATTTCCCTCTGGTATTTCACCTTGAAATTTTCCATAGGCAAGAGGATGATCTTCAACCATCACCGCGAGACGTTTATCTTTCGGGTTTAAAGACGGTCCTTTGGGTATAGCCCAGCTTTTTAAAACACCATTTACCTCCAGACGAAAATCATAATGAAGACGTGAAGCATCATGACGTTGTATAACAAAAGACAGTGATGAAGCGGAAGCCTTTTTTTTACCGACTGGTTCTGGTGTGCGTTTAAAATCGCGCTTCCGGGTATAGGTGGTTAAACTCATCAGGATGCTTTTTTAAGACTTGCCTTCAATTGCGACATCAGGTCTTTTGATTTCCGATGCGTTACTTTCATTTTCGGATATACTGTTTTCTTACCCGTTGCTTTTGCCTTTATTAACTTTTGCAGTTCTTCTGAATATGTATCCTTGAACTTATCGATTTTAAACGAACCGGTTAACTGATCAATCAGCGAAAGCGCCATCTTCAACTCTGCCGGCTTAGGTTTAGATGAAGGAAGTTTTAATTCAGAGAGATCACGGATCTCCTCGGCGAAGCGAATCCTGTTTAGGATAATTGCTTTGTCTTTTGCGCGTAACACGCAGAGGTGCTCACGACTTCTAAGCACGAAACTTCCCACAGCGGCTTTACCGCTTTTCTCCAATGCTTCATATAGCAGGCTATAAGCACGCGCACCCGAACGCTCGGGTTCCAGGTAATAAGGCGTTTCATAATATATAGGATCAACCTCATCTTCTTTTACAAAATCAGTGATCTCGATCATTTTACTTTTTTTGGGACTGGCGCGTTCAAAGTCCTTGTCCTCCAGAATTACATATTCGCCCTTGTATTTATACCCCTTCACTATATTTGACCAGTTCACTACTTCACCGGTTTCTCCATTCACACGCTGAAACTTTATATTCGCGTGATCTTTTTTATCAAGAAGATCGAGATCAAGCTCACTTTGCTGCGTGGCACTATATAATTTCACGGGTATATTTACCAACCCAAAACCAATGGCTCCTGTCCAGATCGCTTTCATGTGCTTGTAATTTATAGTTATATTAAAAGACCTGTTACGAGGCGAGAACAAACACGCCTGACGCAGGGACTCTACGATATTAAACAGATAAATAATGTGCCAGCAAAAAAAAGCCTCATTCCAAGTCCTCTCTTTCCGGAGAGGACCGAAGTCCTTCTCCGTAGAGGGGGATGGGATGAGGCCTATATCTGTATTAGGACGGATGCCTAAAAGAACCGGATTCTCTGACCTGAAAAGATCTCTTTTACTTTTTTAAAACTGAATGTCTTCTTCAAAACTGCATCTATACTCTCATGACGGTTAGAAGTCATTCCGCGGTCCAATGGATCGCTCTCGGTAACTTCGCTTCCAAGCTGAAACCACACAGCATTATCGGCAGCATAGAGCCAACATCTATAGTTCGTATCGTTAGAGTTAAAAACTCCAAAGGCCACCTTGTTGTTCCGAATGAGGCCATCGGAGAATAAGTTGAAGGCATGTATACCATCACCCTTCGGTTCGAACAAGAAGGTAGAATCATCCTTTGACAGGATCATATGTTCCTTCGGAAAAAAATCTTCTATTCTGATTACATTACCATTCACAAGATCGGGGGAATCCAATCCTGACCGGAACGTACTGGTACCAATTTTAAAAGGAATATTTACCAAGTCAAATTCCAGAATCCCTGTCCAGCGTGTATGCATATTTAAGAGGATTAGCGAAAGGTCTACTAAAATATCATGCCAGCCGCTTTACCCTTCATCTACATGCTTTACGCTTAGTTCGTAAAAATGTTACCCATTTGTTTGTAGAAAACTTTGTCCAACCCCAACAATGGTGCTCGCAATCGGTGTATATCCTTTTAATATAAATATGATCGATCTGCTTGCAGGCATAACGTTTTAAATTACGATCGTGTCTTTCATTTCGTTGGGAGTGCCTAATTTAATAGGTTGTAAAATGTATACGGCTGAGAAATTATTCCCTCTGCCTGATCCAGGTAATGCTGGCGTAGGTAAACGAAGCGAAAGATACAAAGGCTGCCTTTGCAAAAAGACAGCCTTTCTTTTTGGTGTTTAATCAGATATTTATTGATGTTCGTCCCTATATATAGGATCTGAAGAGGCATAATTTTTTGCCCTTTAACTCATGTGCTTCTCTGGACGGATGTCCGGCACATTAAAAATATTTTTGTAAATCCTAAATCAACTTAAAACATGGAAGCAAGATTGGCGGAGAAAAAAGTTGCCGTATTGGCAACACATGGCTTTGAAGAATCCGAATTCACAGAGCCGATCAAAGCGTTGAAGGAAGCAGGTGCTACTGTTGAAGTTGTCTCACTTCAAAAAGGCAAGATAAAATCATGGGCGGAAAAAAACTGGGGTCCAGAATATGATGTTAATAAAACAATAGATGAAGTCAGTGCACAGGAATATGATGCACTCGTACTTCCCGGTGGAGTCATTAATCCTGATCAGCTGCGTGTAAATAAAAGTGTTGTAAGTTTTGTAACTGATTTTTTACAGGAGCATAAACCTATTGCTGCTATCTGTCATGGGCCATGGACTTTAGTTGAAACGGGTTTACTGGAAGGTCGCAAGATGACCTCCTATCCTTCTATTAAAACTGACTTGATTAATGCAGGCGTAACCTGGTCAGACAAAGAGGTGGTTGTCGATAATGGATTAGTGACCAGCCGAAGCCCAAAAGATCTTCCTGCGTTTTGCAGAAAAATGGTTGAAGAGATAGCGGAAGGTGTTCACCAAGACTAATTGCTATATAATACAAACATGAATGCTATATATAGTATGCCAGGGAAATTCTCTGGCATACTTTTTTAATATACATTTTCATCGACCGTTGTAGAACTAATTCCGCAGGAAATAACCGCTCAAAGATTATTTTTTAAAAAATGCACTATTAAATGTCTATACGCATTTATTTGTCAGTTTTTCTCTAGTAAATTGTTAATCTAAATTTTCTACCTCATGGGCAAAAAATCCAAGGCGACAGCTTCTTCGAAGAACGGGGATGTTGTGGAAGTAATTTCACGACCGAAAGTTTCCCGTAAAAAGAAATCTCCTCCGAAATCTCATCCGCTCCATACTATAGATCAAAATGAATATCAGCAAGTGATGGGCATCCTGGACAACCGGGAGCTTCTCCGTGTGTTGACTGAGGTCAGAAACGGAAATTTTTCCGTGCGTATGCCATTCGATCAGGTGGGTGTAAGCGGCAAAATCTGTGATACACTGAATGACATTATCTCTCTGAATGAAAAGATGATGCAGGAGTTTATGCGTGCCGGTAACACGATCGGTAAGCAAGGTAAACTCACGCAACGTATCGAGATTCCGAATGCAAAAGGATCTTGGGGTACAGGTGTAAATTCACTCAACGTACTTATATCAGATCTCGTGCACCCTACTATTGAAATTGCGCACGTAATCAGTTCGGTGGCAAAAGGAAATCTTTCACAAGAGATGCCACAGGAAATCGGAGGCCATGTACTGCAAGGAGAATTTGCGCGCATCGCGAAAGAAGTAAACGACATGGTGAAGCAGCTCAACCTGTTCTCCATGGAAGTAACGCGTGTAGCCCGGGAGGTAGGTTCTGAAGGTAAACTGGGTGGACAGGCAAAAGTAAAAGGTGTTGATGGTGTATGGAAAGATCTTACCGACTCCGTAAACCAGATGGCCGGTAATCTTACCAACCAGGTGCGAAATGTAGCGGAAGTAACAACCGCTATAGCACGTGGTAATCTCTCGAAGAAAATTACCGTGGATGTGAAAGGAGAAATGCTCGAGTTGAAGAACACGATCAACACGATGGTGGATCAGCTCAACTCATTCTCTTCCGAGGTAACACGTGTGGCGCTTGAAGTAGGTACCGAGGGTAGATTGGGAGGACAAGCAACGGTGCGTGGTGTTGGTGGTGTGTGGAAAGATTTGACAGACTCGGTAAACCAGATGGCGGGTAACCTTACCAATCAGGTGCGAAATATAGCAGGGGTAACAACGGCTGTGGCGAAGGGAGACTTGTCGAAGAAAATTACCGTGGATGCGAAAGGAGAATTGTTGGAGTTGAAGAACACTATAAATACCATGGTGGATCAGCTCAACTCATTCTCTTCGGAAGTAACGCGTGTGGCGCGTGAAGTGGGATCAGAAGGTCAGCTTGGTGGACAGGCAAACGTGCCGGGTGTTGGTGGTACATGGAAAGACTTGACGGACTCTGTAAACCAGATGGCGTCTAACCTTACCAACCAGGTTCGAAATATAGCAGACGTAACAACCGCGGTGGCGAAAGGAGACTTGTCGAAAAAAATCGCGGTGGATGTACGAGGAGAAATGCTCGAGTTGAAGAACACTATAAATACCATGGTGGATCAGCTCAACTCCTTTGGTTCTGAAGTAACGCGTGTGGCGCGTGAAGTGGGTTCTGAAGGTCAGCTCGGTGGGCAGGCAGATGTACCGGGTGTTGGTGGTACATGGAAAGATTTAACGGACTCTGTAAACAAGATGGCCGATAACCTGACGAACCAGGTACGAAATATAGCAGAGGTAACAACGGCTGTGGCGAAGGGGGATTTGTCGAAGAAAATTACCGTGGATGTGAAGGGTGAAATGTTGGAGTTGAAGAACACTATAAATACCATGGTGGATCAGCTCAACTCGTTTGCATCAGAGGTAACGCGTGTGGCAAGTGAAGTGGGTTCCGAAGGTAAACTTGGCGGACAGGCAACGGTAAAAGGTGTTGGAGGTGTATGGAAAGGATTGACGGATTCTGTAAACCAGATGGCGGGTAACTTAACAGCGCAGATCCGAAATATAGCGAACGTTGCTGTGGCCGTGGCGAACGGTGACTTGTCCAAGAAAATTACGGTAGACGTACGCGGAGAAATTTTGCAGTTGAAGGAAACGCTGAACACCATGGTGGATCAGCTTCGTGGTTTTGCATCGGAAGTAACGCGTGTAGCCCGGGAGGTAGGTACAGAAGGTAAACTTGGTGGACAGGCATTCGTGCCCGGTGTGGCTGGTACATGGAAAGATTTGACGGACTCTGTAAACCAGATGGCGGGTAACCTTACTGACCAGGTTCGAAATATAGCAGGTGTAACCACTGCGGTGGCGAACGGAGACTTGTCCAAGAAAATTACAGTGGACGTGCGCGGAGAAATGCTCGAGTTGAAAAATACTGTTAACACGATGGTGGAGCAGCTTAACTCATTCGCATTTGAAGTAACGCGTGTGGCGCGTGAAGTAGGTACAGAAGGTAAACTTGGAGGACAAGCCGAAGTACGAGGTGTAGCGGGTACATGGAAAGATTTGACCGACTCGGTAAACCAGATGGCATCGAACTTAACGGGTCAGGTGCGCGGTATAGCAAAAGTTGTAACGTCTGTAGCGAAAGGTAATTTGAAGCAGAAACTTTCCATCAACGCATTGGGAGAGTTAGCGCAGTTAACGGATACAATCAATGAGATGATTGATACGCTCGCGGTGTTTGCAGACCAGGTAACAACGGTGGCACGTGAAGTGGGTGTTGAAGGACGACTCGGTGGTCAGGCCAGTGTACCGGGTGCATCGGGTACATGGAAAGATTTAACGGAGAACGTGAACCAGCTTGCCGCGAATCTTACTACGCAGGTGCGATCCATATCGGAGGTGGCGTCCGCGGTAACGAAGGGTGACTTGACGCGAACAATTCGTGTGGATGCGAAAGGTGAACTTGAAGCCTTGAAGGATACGATCAACCAGATGATCTCTAACTTGCGCGAAACAACATTGCGTAACCAGGATCAGGACTGGTTGAAATCCAACCTTGCTAAATTTACGCAGATGTTGCAAGGGCAGCGTGATCTCGATACGGTATCAAAACGTATTCTTTCTGAATTAGCACAAGTGGTAAATGCTCACTTCGGTGCGTTCTATATATTAAAGCAAGATGAAGAAACATCCAATGTAAAACTCCAGCTCTTTGCTTCGTACGCTTATAAAGACGAGAAGTCTATTCCAAAAGAATTTGCGATAGGGGAAGGACTTGTAGGACAGTGTGCTTTTGAGAAAGAGAAAATCTTGCTTACCAATGTACCACAAGGGTATATCAAGATAAACTCAGGCTTAGGGAAAGCGAAACCTTCTAACCTGATCATCTTGCCGGTGTTATTCGAGAACGATGTGAAAGCTGTAATTGAATTGGCATCACTCGAAGTATTCAACGAAACTCACCTTGACTTCCTCGATCAGGTAACAGAAAGTATAGGTATAGTATTGAATACCATTGAAGCGAATACACGTACGGAAGAACTTCTTACGCAGTCACAATCACTGGCTAGTGAGTTGAAAGTACAGCAAGGTGAATTACGCAGAACAAACGATGAGCTTCAGGATAAGGCATTGCTGCTGGTAAAACAAAAAGAAGAAGTAGAAGCGAAGAACAAAGAAGTAGAAGAAGCGCGTAGATCGCTGGAAGAAAAAGCAGAACAGCTCACGCTTACATCCAAGTATAAATCGGAGTTCCTTGCAAACATGTCGCACGAGTTGCGTACACCACTTAACAGCTTGCTCATTCTCGCACAACAACTCTATGAAAATGCAGAAGGCAACCTGAACGAGAAACAGATTCGCTATGCGAAAACCATTCACTCGTGTGGTGACGACTTGATCCAATTGATCAACGATATCCTCGATCTTTCCAAGATCGAATCCGGGTTTATCTCTACGAACATCTCCCCTGTTCCATTGGGTGAAATTGCTTCGTTCGTGGAAACCACCTTTAAGCCTATATCGGAAGCACGCAATCTTAAATTCAGAATCGAGATGGATGCAACGCTGCCTCATTCTATGGAAACCGATTTGCAGCGACTGAATCAGATCCTCAAAAACTTACTCTCGAATGCATTTAAGTTCACAGAGAAAGGTGAAGTAAGTCTGAAGATATATGATGCTCCGCGAAACTGGAAACCGGGCAATCAGAACCTCGACCACGCGAAGAAAGTTATAGCCTTCTCCATCAGCGATACAGGTATAGGTATACCGCAGGAGAAACAGATGATCATCTTCGAAGCCTTCCAGCAGGCAGAAGGTTCTACCAGTCGTAAATATGGAGGAACAGGTTTAGGGTTATCAATCAGTCGTGGTCTCGCAGAATTGTTAGGCGGTACGATAGAACTTGAAAGTACACTGGGAAGAGGAAGTACATTTACATTGTTCCTGCCGGTAGACAGTGTACCCAATATAGCGACACGCGAAACTTCGAAGAATATAAAAGCTATTGAGCAATTGCAGTTGAGTGATAATGATGGCAACATCGATTCACTGCTCAGTACATTGCGTGTAACCAAAGATGGCGTTGAGAATCGCAGCGGGAACATGGAGATCGTGAGTGAGATGATCAATGAAACCGGTGATGATCGCACACATATACAACCGAATGATAAAGTTGTATTGGTAGTAGAAGACGACTATCGCTTCGGAAAAATAATTATTGATAAGGCGCACGAGTTCGGGTTAAAAGGTATCATTGCAACCAATTATCTGGAAGTGTTTGATTTCATAAACCGTTTCTCCCCTGTCGCCTTGACGCTTGATGTCAAACTCCCTGCTACCAGCGGATGGAAAGTACTTGATCTCTTGCGCAATGATTTGAACTATCGTCACATTCCTATACATGTGATCTCCGGAGAAGAGAACAAAGCGCTGGCACTGAAACGTGGCGCCCGCAGTTTCTTGCTGAAGCCTTTGGATAACACCATGCTGGACGATCTGTTTAAAGATATAGCGTCCTATAATCAACGCGAAACAAAACGCATCCTGGTAATTGAAGACAATGAGATTGACTCTTCTCAGATCGCCAAGATCATCCAGGACAACACACTCCAGGTATTTATAGCACCTACTGGTGCTGAGGCGCTCGAGTTGATCAAGAGTGAAGATCCGGATTGCATCATCCTGGATTATACCTTGCCGGATATTTCTGGGGCTGATCTTGTGAGTAAAATCACACACGCGAAAAAGAAGCTCACGCCTGTGATTGTTTACTCTGCCAAGGACTTCACTAAAATCGAGTTGAATCAAATCAACCAGAATTCCAACGCATTGATTTTAAAAAGTGCAACTTCCATCGAGCAACTTCTCGAGGAAACTATTTCGCATCTGCATATCAACCACAAAGATCTGTCGCGCGAAAAGAGACGCATCATTGAGAATATCCGCAACAAAGAAGATATACTCAGCGGAAGAAATATTCTGGTTGTGGATGATGACGTACGAAACCTGTTTGCACTAACCACTGTATTCGAGCGCTATAATATTAACGTAGTGACTGCAGAAAGTGGAAAAGATGCTATACAAATACTAAATGACGACCCTAAAATTGAAATGGTGCTGATGGACATTATGATGCCTGAAATGGACGGCTACGAAACCACGCAGAAGATCAGGCGTGAACACAAAAACAGTTCACTCCCCATCATTGCCGTAACTGCTAAAGCGATGAAAGGCGACCGACAAAAATGTATTGAAGCCGGAGCTTCAGACTATATTACCAAACCTGTCAAGGTCGATCAGTTACTTTCGCTGATGCGCTTATGGTTCTGTAAATGATTTTGTATAAGTTGGAAAATATTTGCTAGATGCAACCAAAGATTTTACTCGTTGATGACCGGGAGGACAATTTGCTTTCAATAGAAAGTATACTTGAACCGAACGGTTATCATTTCGTCAAGGCCCGGTCAGGAAGAGAAGCGCTTAAAATACTTCTCACCGAGTTTGATTTCGCCATGATTCTGATGGATGTTAAAATGCCAAACCTCAATGGGTTTGAAACAGCCTCACTGATTTATGAACGCGACAAGCTCAAACATATACCTACCATATTTATTACCGCCAATAATTTTGGCGATGAGAATATGTATAAGGGATACCAGGCAGGTGCTGTTGACTATATATTCAAGCCTATAAATCCGGATGTGCTCCGCGCCAAGGTTACTGTATTGGTAGATCTATACCAAAAGACACACAAGCTGAAGGTACAGGAGCAAAAATTGATTGCGATCAACCGAAGCCTGGAGAATGAAGTAAAGGAACGCATTGCATCAGAAGAGAAGGTGAAGCAACTGAACCAGGAGCTATTGGTAAATATCGAGCGACTGCAATCTGTTAATAAAGAACTCGATCGCTTCGCATTCATGGCATCACACGATCTACAGGAGCCGCTTCGCAAGATCAGGCTCTTTGCCAACAAGCTCTTCGTGAAGTATAAAGAAGTAGTGGATGACGGAGGCAAAGCCGATTTTGAACGCATTCAAAAATCAGCTGAGCACATGCAATCGCTCATCCGTGATATACTTACCTTCTCGAAGATTTCGGAAGATACGCAGGAGTTTACTTCGACAGATATAACCAATACTATAAAAGATATACTGACGGAGTTGGATGATGAGATTAAAATGAAGCAAGCGCATATTACGCTGGACAAACTTCCAATGCTGCACGGCAACCCGGGGCTAATCCGGTTGTTGTTTCATAACCTCATTAATAATGCGCTAAAGTATAGCAAAGCGAATGTACCGCCCGAAATTTCGATCCGCGTTGATCACCAGCCCAACGGACAGGCTGGTGGTGAAGCCCCTCAAAAATACTGTCGCATTCTTGTACAAGACAACGGCATGGGCTTCGATCAGAAATACGCAGAAGAAGTATTCGGCATGTTCAAGCGCTTACATACCGAAGTGAAACTGGAAGGTACTGGTATTGGACTGGCACTCTGCAAAAAAATTGCAGAGCACCACAAAGGTCATATCTCTGCGCTCAGCAAAACCGGAGAAGGCTCTACATTCATCGTGTCCCTGCCGATTGAAAGCAAAGAAGAATTTCAACGGGAACGATCTCCTGTGGTTACAGCATCATTATAGATCTACAGCATCGCTATAGATTATTGGGCAGGTTGTTTAATCTGCCCATTTTCTTTATTGGAGAACTGAATGGTATAGATCTTATTATCAGCGAAAACTTTATAGATCGCCAGAATCGCCTGGTGACGAGCTTTTCGGAATTCATTCGGCTCGTTGTTACTTGTCCAGAATGATATATATACCTGTATCTTCGGATCAGCAATACCAGAATATACCACCTCCACATTACGAACTGATTCATTAGAGCCTGCATCTTTCAAAGCCGCTTTGAGCTCCGCCTCCATAAAATTCAAGTCAATGGTATTCGGGATCTGGAACTCAAGCTCCACCCTCCTCTCTTTGCTAAGGGAGTAATTAATGATTGGCTTCTGAAAGATTTCCTTATTGGGAATAATAACGTGCAGCCCTGCCGATGTACGCAGTGTTGTAGATCGTAACCGGATCTCTTCAATGGTGCCTATAAATCCATTGGTCTCCACCGTATGCCCTATATCAAAAGGTTGTTTAAAGGCAATGAAGGCACCCGATATAAAATTGGCGGTAAGATCCTGAAACGCAAAACCCAACGCAAGGCCTATAATACCAACGCCCGCTAACAAAGAAGATACTGCTTTATCAAGCTGCATGATCTGCAGGGAGATCATGATCCCAAAGATAACGACAAGAGTATATAATACACCCGAGATCAACCCGCTGATAGATTCGCTTTTAGCAACGCGCAGAAAAAACTTATGTGATAATCGTTGGATCAACCGTGCTGCAAAAATAAAGGCGATTAACACAATAACGGCCAGTGCGAAATTGGGTAACATCTTAATCAAGTATACCCACCAACGCATCAGCTTTTCTTCAATTATATTGAACCAATTGCTCATAAGTGCTTTAAGTTTATTATAGTATATGTCGGCAATTTAAATCAATCTACTGCATAATGTTATTTCCATGAACCTTCATTTTATGAAGTTCGCGCCTATCAAAAAAGAGACCAAAGCATGTGGATAAATTTAATGCCACCGTACCAAAAAAGGCATAGTTTTTTCGACATAGTCTGTGAACAAAACATTTAAAGCCATGAGAACTACAAGAAGAAACGCAACACGGCAATTTAGCCCAGATAATACACTCAACACGTCTCCTGTAATTGAAGAGCAAGTTGCAAGAAGTGAGGAAAATCTTGCTGAGGAAATCCCAGTCGAGGACATTTATACACCGGGAAGTTTATCAAAAAATAAACGTAGCAAGAAACCATCGACTGAGATTGAATCTACTACAGATGAATTTGAAGATGAATCGATCGATAACAACAATGCCCCCGATCATATTGATGAACGGACTTAGTAGTATTGAAAAGCAGTGCATTTCTGAATAACTCAACAAAAAACAGTAAAAGCAGCCGCGATGGCTGCTTTTACTGTTTCATATAAGTGATAATTGATTATTTGAATTTATACTCCACAATATTACCATCACGAAGGGCAGGCAGAAGAAAGCGTTTCTGTTTCCTGTCGTACAATATATCTGCGGCATCGATATTTTTCTCTATCTCTATATATGTTTTTTCTTTGATGTTAATCTTAAGAAGTCGTGTTTTCCTTTCTTTCAACGTAACCCAATCAGAAACAATCAGCGTGTTGGCATCGAACATCTGAATGCCATCAAACATACCGCGTGCGTCTGTTAAGGTACTGTAGGTATAATGTCCGCCTTTATAAGAAATCACTCCCAACTCTCCCATCGGATTATCGCTCCGATCCAAACCTGCTACATATAGTATATCTGTCTTTGCATCGTACAGTAATCCGTTTGGGCCAATCAGCTTGGGGATATTGAGTGCTTCAATGCGGTGAGGCGTAGCTATAGTGACCTTAAAGATCTTCCCAATATCTGTGGCACTTACAAAAAATACCGAATCTCCTTTTAATGTAAGATCATTTAGAAACTGGGTCCCTTGTGCGGACAGATCCACCTCATCCACTTTCTCCCCTGACTGAAGATCGAATCCAACAACTCTGTCAACGTCGGCAACATAAAGTATATTTCCAAGAATAGCCGTTCCTTTAGGTGCGTTCAATACGGCTTTGTTAAAATTAAGATCAATGGGTCTACCGGCAAGATCAAGTTTACTGATCGCTCCGTCACCATCTTTTACAGTGGGGGCCAGTGCCTTCCCGATCAAGGTTGTGTACAAAAATTTCCCATCGGTGATGATGCTTTCCGGATGCAGAAGGCCGGAGGTTATAACAGTGTTCTGTGCATGTGCGGCTATACTGAATAACAGCATAGCGATGATTGCAAAATAGTTTTTCATATGCGCTATAAATTATAGCACAAATGTATAGTGATAGAAAAGCTTGGATATACTACATAAAGCTCAAACTATTGCACTTTTAGCGCGCCAGCTACTGGGTGTCGTACCAAACTCATTTTTAAAGATCCGTATAAAGTAAGGTACATTATCAAAGCCACAGGCAGCCGCTACTTCCGATACATTATCAGCTGTATTCTGCAACAACATTTTTGCATGTGCGAGCCGCTGGCTGTTGATCCACTTTTTAGGAGACGTTTGGTATAGCTCTTGAAAATCGCGTTTGAAAGACGCCAGACTTCTGCCAGAGAGTTCAGCAAGCTCCGCCAATGTTAGGGGTTGAAACAAATGTTGTTTTACAGTATATTCTATACCTATAGATTGGCTGTTCGCGATACCCTGAATCCAGCGTATTACCTGCTGTCCATGGTTCCCCGATATTAACAAGAGAAACAATTCTTTCAGTTTAAGTTCGAGAATTTCGCGAAGGTGATGCAGAGGCTGATCGAAATAACGCAGGTACTGATCCCGGAAGCTCTCCAGTAACTTATCTGTTGGTATAGTGAGGTGCATGAGTGGCGGATGGTGCACAAATCCTGATGGTGAAGAAAGATGATGAATTGAAAACTCTTTTAGAAAGGCATCACTGCAAAAAATGATTAACGAATCATAGTCCAATCCCTCTTGTGTGAACTCACTCATCACATGCAAGCCACGCTTCATAAAGAATAAATTACCAGGCTCTATCAACGCTGTATGATCATTGAAATGCAATTTCTTATAACCTCCCAACGGAAAGGCCAGCATGTTTTCCTGAAGCAAAACAGTTTTAGTATGCGGCTTCGTTTCATGCTTGTGGCGGGCAAACGAAATCTCGCCAGCCTTTAACAAGCCTTGAGATATACTATCCGATGGAAAACGTACCAGCATAAAGAGATCGAAAGTTACAGTTATTTTTATTTCACAAAGAATAAACTGTTCCGCGATTCGTCTTGTTGTTTACGCGCTAATTTAATCAAGCACCTCCATGTCGAAGTCCAAAGTCACCATTGGTCACGTTTTCAAAACAATAGTCTGGCCCCGCAGAAATCTTTTATTCATCGGGCTTATCCTCATCGTTATCAGTCGAATATCGGGACTAACACTCCCTTGGGCCAGCAAATATCTGGTCGATGAAGTGATTGCCAACAAGAATATAACCATGTTGTACTATTTGTTGGGAGGTGTGGTTGCTGCCATCATTGTACAAGCTGTAACATCGTTTCTGCTTACAAAATTACTAAGTGTCGAAGCACAACACCTCATCTCTGTACTACGTGTACGTGTTCAAAAACAAATTTTACAATTACCGATTCGGTTCTTTGATAACAGTAAATCGGGAGCACTCGTATCGCGCATCATGACGGATGTTGAAGGTGTACGCAACCTGGTGGGTACTGGTCTTGTACAGCTTGTGGGAGGCTTGCTCAGTGCCGTGATATGCCTTGTGCTATTGATCCGCATTAGCCCATTGATGACACTATATGTACTGGTACCCGTGTTAGTGTTTGGATTTATATCCCTGAAAGCCTTTAATAAGATCCGCCCTATATTTCGCGAACGCGGCAAACTCAACGCAGAGGTTACGGGCCGCTTAACAGAAACATTAAATGGTGTTCGCGTGATCAAAGGCTTTAATGCTGAAGCGCAGGAAATAAAAAGCTTCGAAGCTGGTGTTGAAAAACTTTTCCTGAATGTAAAGCAAAGTCTTACATCAACCAGTGTTGTTACCAGTGCAGCAACTTTCTTACTTGGCCTCGCCAGTGCCGGCATCATGGGCATTGGTGGCTATATGATCATTGATGGCGCGATGACGTTTGGAGATTTTCTTTCCTTCACGCTATATCTTGGTTTTATGATCGCTCCTATCGTGCAGATGAGTAATATAGGGAGCCAGTTAACAGAAGCCTTTGCAGGGCTTGATCGTACCGAAGAGATTATGAATATGACTCCGGAAGATGACGGCACAGTGCGCACCATCAAGATCGATACTATAAAAGGTGATATAGTTTTCAACAACGTTTCATTTTCGTACGAGGAAGGTAAACCCGTTTTACAAGACATCAATTTCACAGCCCCCAACGGTAGCGTTACTGCTTTGGTGGGTACGTCCGGCTCTGGCAAAACTACGATAGCAGGATTAGCAGCAACTTTTCTCAATCCTGAAAGTGGGATGATCACGGTAGATGGTGTTGATCTTTCCAAAGTTTCATTGAGCAGCTATAGGAGTCAGCTGGGTGTGGTTCTACAAGACGACTTTCTTTTCGAAGGAACGATTCGTGAAAATATACTCTTCCCAAGACCAAACGCTTCTGCTGAAGAACTTGATCGGGCAGTGCATGCTGCGCACGTGCATGAATTTACAGATCGCTTTGAAAAAGGATTAGACACGGTGATCGGTGAGCGTGGTGTAAAACTCTCGGGTGGACAACGTCAGCGTATTGCTATAGCACGCGCGATTCTTGCAAATCCACGTATTTTAATTCTGGATGAAGCGACCTCGAATCTCGATACCGAATCAGAATCATTTATACAGGATAGTCTCCGGAGCCTTATGAAGGGCCGAACTACTTTCGTGATTGCCCACAGGCTAAGTACGATTCGTCAGGCAGATCAAATCCTGGTTATTGAAGGAGGTCGTATTAAAGAGCGTGGCAAACACGAAGAACTGATCGCCCAGCAGGGAAGATATTTTGATCTATATACTTACCAGGCCAGAATTTAACAGAAGCAGTATTCTATTTCAATTAGCGGAATACAAAGATATCAAACACAATGAAGTTATTGCTCTATATATAGCGCAACAACTTCATTGTCGTTTACATTCAGCGCCAGGCACGCATGCTTAATCTATACTGATAACGATCTTCCCTATAAAAGCATTGCTCTGCATATAGCGATATGCCTCTGCAATCTTATCGATGGAAAATATACTATCGATTACAGGTTTCAATTTTACCACGTCAATGGCACGTACGAAGTTTTTAAAGTACTCAAGACTCCCCACCGATATACCACGGATGTTTGTGTTGTTCGGAACAGTGTCGTATATATTAAACGGCACTATGGCACCGGAAAGATTTCCCACCAGCCCTATAAATCCATCCTGGCGTACAGCATAAATTGATTTTGTAAGCGTCTCTGTTCCGGCAACATCTAGGATAGCATCCACACCGGTTCCGTTAGTCAATCGCTTCGCTTCCAAATGCCAGTCCGGAGTTTTTATATAGTTGATGGTCTCATCGGCTCCGAGGGCACGAAGCTTCTCAAGTTTAGCATCAGAGCTCGAGGTAGCAATCACACGTGCTCCGGCAGCTTTAGCCAGTTGGAGCGCGAAGATTGATACACCGCCGGTGCCTTGCGTCAACACGGTTTGCCCTGGTTTGATACCTGCATACTCAATCAATCCCGACCAGGCCGTAAGACCAGCGATAGGAAGTGTCGATGCTTCTTGAGAAGAAAGCGCAGTTGGTGTCTGAATCAGAGCCGTCTCATGAACACAGATATACTCGCTGAGCACACCCGGATATTCGAGTCCCGTACGACTTAAAAGCATTTCAAGCGTCTTGCCTCCAGAGATCCATTTTTGAATGAACTGTGTCGTTACGCGATCTCCGCTTTTCCAGAGGCTAACGTTGTCTCCTATACTTTCAACAACACCTGCTCCATCAGAGCATGGGATGTGTGGCAATGGCAACTTCGGATTATAGTCTCCGTTAATCACCATCAGGTCAAGGAAATTAAGGGAAGCAGCTTCTACTTTTATCAATACCTCATGCGGCCCTGGTGTCGGTTTTTGTGCTTCTGTGATCTTTAAATCGTCAATACCAAATTTGTTGATTTGAATGGTCTTCATAAAAATTGTGTTATTGTATGAAGGCAAACTAACGGGGCAAAAATGCTCGTATCAAGTATGTACTTTTTAGTATCCTGCATACCAAAAGGGTACTAATGGTGAAAATCAGGAGAAAAGAAATTTCAGTTTTATGAATAAAAAGAAAGACCTCGCACCACAATGTTCAATCGACTATGGCTTTCAGCGTATAGGGGGTAAACATAAAGGAAGAATCATCTGGCACCTTAGCCATGGTTTATTACGGTATGGGCAACTGCGCAAAGCGGTTACAGGTATAGCGCCCAAGATGCTGACGCAGGCCTTACGGGAATTAGAAGATGATGGCTTGATTAAGCGATACGAGTATATCGAACTGCCTCCTCGTGTAGAGTATGAGTTGACAGACAGTGGCCGCGAGCTTCTTCCATTCATCAAGTTGCTGGGTGATTGGGCTGCCAAAGAGATGGCTCGGTTAAACATACCGTCCATGCATGTACCGAGGTATAAACCGGGTATACTTAACGAATCTGCAACGAGCCATGCCAATACTTCAAGCCCCGTTGCAGCCGCTGTAGAGGTGTAATGCTCCGGTTGTATTTGATCCAGCGATTGCATTAAAAAGCGCGCAGCATGCTTTTAAACGTTGATTTTAAGAGTTTCTCTACATTGAAAGGCAATGAATATCTAATCATTCAGAGTGGTATAAATACAGTATAACCAGAAGTCTATAGCATGGGATTATGATGTTGTTTACGGTGCAGATGTATCAACAAAATGTATAATTACCTTTTCATTTTCACTGCTTGCTACATGAGGTTGAAAGATATATTTGAATAAAATCTATATATTCACTCACAAGTAAAAAGATTATTAATTAACTTTTCGGTACCTAATACATAACATTCAACGCTATGGCAAAAAAAGCAAAGAAAACATCTAAGAAAGCAGCGAAGAAAACGGCCAAGAAGGGCGCCAAAAAAGTTGCCAAGAAGGCAGTGAAGGCTCCTAAAAAGGCTGCGAAGAAAGCCGCGAAAGCAGGAAAAAAATCAGCTAAGAAGACTGCGAAAAAAGCTGTGAAGGCAGCGAAGAAAGCAGTTAAAAAAGTTGCTAAAAAATCTCCAAAGAAAGCAGCCAAGAAATCTTTTACAGCCAAGGTCGTTACCAAAGCAAAAGCGATTCGTAAATCAGTAGCAAAGAAAGCATCTGATCTGTCGCAGACTGCAGTTGAGAAGGCCACTGAATTTAAAGATGCTGTAGTAGAGAAAGCAACTTCTGTTGCCAATGCTATTGAAGAGAAAGCAGCTGAAGTAAAAGAAGCTGTCGAAAACAAAATTGACGACACGCAGAAAAATCTTTTCAGCGGCAACTGATTTCTTCCTTTAAAAAATCAGAAGAGCGATGGTACAGGATACTGTCGCTTTTTCTTTTTACGGAATATATCAATCATACCCAAACCGTAATATTCCAACGCATTCCATGATCCGGTAGTTATCACTATAAAGCGCCTCTCATGAATCTTAACCCGATCGTTCTCTCTATTCCAATCTTCTTTACTCTGATCGGTATAGAACTGCTGATCGAGCGCTTTACACATCGAAAGCTTTATAGTTTACCGGATACCATTGCCAACCTGAGCTGCGGCATCACGCAACAGCTATCGGGGTTATTCATGAAGATCTTTGCTATCGGAGCATACCAGTTTTTATTCGAACACTTTGCCTTATTAACCCTGGAGCGAAACTGGCTTTACTGGCTGGTTCTTTTTCTGCTCGTTGACTTTTGCTATTACTGGGCACATCGCATGAGTCATGAGATCAATCTTTTCTGGGGAGGCCATGTAGTACATCATCAAAGTGAAGAGTACAATTTATCGGTTGCCCTGCGACAAAGTTCACTGCAGGTTGTATGGACGTTTGCTTTCAGTTTACCGATCGCATTCCTCGGGTTTGAAACGCTCGACTTTGTACTCATCTCTTCTCTCAATACACTCTATCAATTCTGGATTCATACCGAGACGATCCGGAAAATGGGATGGCTTGAGTATATTTTCAATACTCCCTCCCATCATCGCGTTCACCATGGCAGAAATCCCAAGTATATTGATAAGAATCATGCGGGGTCACTTATCATCTGGGATAAGATGTTTGGTACGTTCCAGGCTGAAGAAGAAAAGCCTACCTATGGAATTACCAAGCCCATCAATAGCTGGAATGCAGTGTTCGCCAACGTAAGTCATTATGTTGAGATGGGCAACGACCTGAAGCGCATTCCGCGATGGAGTGACAAAGTCCGGTATCTCTTTAAAAAACCAGGATGGCTCCCCGATTACCTGGGCGGATATAGGGCAGCACCGGAGGTTGACAAGACCACCTATCGCAAATACGATACGCCTTCTGTTATAGCACTGACGCGCTATGTGTTGTTTCAATATGTACTTTGTCTGGGAGGCACCGCACTGTTTCTCTTCCGCCAGAAAAACGCAGATGGCAGTGATCGCTTTACTACATTAGAAAATCTATTTATTACTATACTCATCTCGCTTGTGGTTGTAAATTGCGGGGTGTTATTTGAAGGAAAGGTTTGGGTGAAATGGTCTGAATGGCTCCGCATCATTTTATATCCGATAATTCTTTTGGTAGCAACCTATTTCAACGCCTGGCCTATGGGGCTTTATGGTGTCGCGGTGGTGTATTGTATTATTTCGGCGAGCTGGTTTTATTCCCTTCACAAGCATGAGAAGTTTCAATTGGTATAGTGTTCTGGTCGTCCTTTTAATTTTCACATCCTGCCGTAAGTCTGTACCCGAACTGAAAGGCATTGAAGCTCAAAGCTGGATGAACGACAGGAACGGATGCTCGGGCACACGCACCGCTACAATTGATGTACTGAAAGAGCAGAAAAGAAATTTCCTTGGCTTAAGTGAAATGGAGATTGTACAGGTATTTGGTAAGCCCGACCGGAACGAGCTTTATAAGCGTAATCAGAAATTCTTTTACTACTATCTTCAACCAGCTCCGGAATGTCCGACTCACTCTGACAATGCACTCCGACTTGCTATACGCTTCAATGCTGTCGGGCTGGCCAAGGAGATCAGTATTGAATGAGTTTAAACACATATCATCAAAAACAGTCATTCATCCCATATATAGTATAGCTGCAAGCAGCGCGTAAATTTACATACATTAAAATATACATGTGATGATACCGCGTTAATATCTTCTGCAATTCTCTTGTAGCAGTCGTTATTTACATTCTACTTTTAGTCGCAATAACCAAAAACCGTTGTGATTAAACTGCTAGTAGCAGCATGCATGGCATGTATAAGCTATACTATATCCGCGCAAAGCGCACGTACAACACAAAATGGACGCGGCATGTACTGTGGATGGAAATATACCTTTAACAGAAGATTTAACATTACCGGTATATGGACTTGTTTCAATTCGCATGGCTTCGCTATCGGATCTATGCGCCTTCCACTGGGCACGAATGGCTGGTTCGCATAAATTATCAGCCTTCGAAAAAAATAGTTCTCTTTGCACAAATCCGCGAAGAAGCAAAAGCAAGAAACACTGCCGTTAATAATGCAACGCCATATACCAATTAGCAATGGAAAGAAATACAATTACTGGTTGCACAGCGATGTGAGCGTATCTCCAAACTTACGGGCCAAAACGCGATTGCAGTTTAGCTCTTATTCAATCGACCATCACACCACACAAGGCATGGCGCTCATGCAGGATATTAATTTCAGTATCCGCAAATTTGAAGTCACGGGCCGATATGCCTTGTTCGATACCGATGATTACGACAACCGTCAATATGTTTATGAAAATGATGTATGGCTCGCGTTTTCACTCCCTGCATATTATGGCGCTGGTATTCGAAGATATGTGTTGGTAGAGTATAAGTTGAACCGCTATATCAGCTTCTGGCTTCGGTATGCACATACGCGTTACACCGATCGTGAATCCATCGGCTCTGGTGTTGACGCGACTGCGGGAAATGTAAGAAGCGATTTAAAAATACAGACGCTTGTAAAATTCTGAAATCGCATCACAAAACATTCTTTGTATTTTGGGGTCATGATGGAAACGCTAATCGAAATTCTTGGCTGGATCGGCTCTGTAGAAGTGGTGATTGCCTATGGATTAAACAGTTATCAAAAAATAAAATCCGACTCCCCTTTATTTTATGCATTAAATATCACAGGCGGTCTTTTGCTGATTGTGTACTCCATTTTCAAGGGTGCTTATGCGAATACATTCATCAATGTTGTATGGGTTTTTATTGCTGTGCCTGCCGTTATAAAAACGCTTCGTAAATCAAAAAGATAATCGTTATTTGCACCGATCAAGGCAGTGCAAGTGGAGGCATCCAAAAAAAATATTCAGATTCAGAAATGGGTAGCAATACTCTCGGTTGGATTGCTGGTGATCAAAATTGTTGCCTATTACCTCACTCATTCAGTCGCTATTCTTACCGATGCACTGGAAGGTATCGTGAACATCGTTGCCGGATTCGTTGGATTATATAGCCTATATATAGCAGCTAAACCTCAGGATAAAGATCATCCCTACGGTCATGGTAAAGTTGAATTCGTTTCAGCAGCACTCGAGGGAAGCCTCATTTTAGTAGCCGGACTTTTCATCATCTATAACGCTGTCAAAAACCTTATCTATCCTGAACAACTTGACCAACTGGATGTTGGTATGGGACTGATCTGCATAACAGCGGTGCTAAATTTTCTGATGGGTATACTCTGCATTCGTGTGGGCAGGCAAAATAATTCTATAGCGCTGCAAGCCAGTGGCAAACACCTGCAATCGGACACCTATACCACACTCGGTATCACAGGAGGATTGATCGTGGTATATTTCACAAAAATACTTTGGATCGACAGCGTTGTGGCGATCGTGTTCGCATTGCTGATCATGCGCACAGGCTATAAAATTTTGCGCAGTTCACTTGCCGGCATCATGGATGAAACAGATCGCGATCTGCTTGTAAAGCTGGTTGGCTTACTCAACAGCAATCGTAACTGGAACTGGGTTGATCTGCACAACCTGCGCATTATAAAATATGGCAATCAACTACACATGGATTGTCACCTTACGGTGCCATGGTATCTCAATATAAATGAAGCACACCTGGAGATCGATAAATTAACCGGATTAGTGCGCGACCGCTTTGGAAGTTCCGTTGAATTCTTTATTCACACCGACGGGTGCCTGGAAGCATCGTGCCCTATATGTGACAAAAGTGATTGCCCCGTACGTCAGCACGCCCTCGTAAGAAAAATCGAATGGACGGTGGAGAATATATCCGAGAATAAAAAGCACTCGCTGAACAATCCAGCGCATTAATTTTCTCTTGAACAGATAAGAGATATAGAGTTATACTATAGATATTGGTTGATTGTTTGCAGTATAGATACCACAAACAATCAACCTGAAAATTTTAACCAATTTCAATCACTACATCATCCGTAAGCGGATGGCCCACGCAGGTGAGTACATATCCTTCGGCACGCTCTGATTGAGAGAGTCCTTCCTCTTCATCAAGCTTCACCTGTCCACTCAATGCTTTACCACGACAAGCAGTACACAATCCGCTCTGGCATGAGTATGGCAGATCTATACCTTGATCAAGTGCACTCTGCAGAATGGTAGCAGTAGGCTCTACCGATACTTTATATTCCTGTCCATCATAACGAATGGTTACCTCACGGGATTTTGCATCGCCTGTTGGCTTCTCTTCTTTCTTGTCAAGAATTCCCTGAACAAAACTTTCTTTGAAGACTTTTTCTTTTGGAATTTTATGAGCGTCAAGCAACGTCTCCACATTCTTCATCATTCCCTCCGGACCACACATCAGGTACGTTGTCTTTTCAATGCCCCAATCCGGAATACGCTCAAATAATTTCTGAAGCATTTCATGATTCAATAAACCGGAATATCCTTGCCAGTTCATCGGTGCATTATCGAGTACATGAATGACATGGAAACGACCTTCATATTTCGTTTGCCACTTATCAAGTTCATCGCGGAAGATGATGCTGTCAATGTCGCGGTTGCAATAAATCAACGACACCATGCTGTCCGGTTCCTGAGAGAGTATACTTTTAATGATTGAGCTCATCGGTGTAATACCCGAACCGCCTGCAAACATAACGATGTGACGTTTCCGCTTTGCATCAAACTCGGTAGTGAACTGCCCCATGGGCTCCATCACTTTTATAGTCTGCCCTTCTTTTATATTATCAGGGAGCCAATTCGACATAAGTCCTTGCTCTACACGCTTTACGGTTACAGCCAGGTCATTATCAATAAACGGAGAGCTACACAACGAGTATGCTCTTCGCACTTCCTTCCCCTGCACATTTACAATCAAGGTTAAGAACTGACCTGATTTATAGTTTATCTTTTTTCCGGCAGGCTGATCGAACACAATGGTGATGGCATCCTTCGTTTCGTTGATGATTGTCTTAACCTTCAGATCATAGTAATGCGGACCACTGTGAGTCTCTTCTTTCTTCTCCGATTTTTTAAAAAAACTAAATGCCATTTTGTTTCGATTATCAATTAACAATTATCCGTTTTCAATCCCTATAAACCAAACGCTTCAGCCGCTACTTTATGAGGCTACCACGCGTATCATCTTAAAAGTAATGCCGATGTGCATCCTTTTAATTGTCAGTATAGCGCAATGTATAGTACTGCAAAAGTAATGAGGAATATTTTATCCATAAAAAGTTAATCGTCTCAACACATTAGATTACAGAATTGTTTGACCGAATACCGTGCAGATTGCCTGCAAATGCGTTTTACTTGCTGCAGAGAGTCGCTGTTGCGTTTTACGGAAGCTGCCGCGATTATAAGATTTTGGTGTATTGACCGAAGCGATTAATTTTGAACTTTAACACCAGACATCGTGCAATTAAATCCACTCACTGCCATCTCGCCCGTTGACGGCCGGTATTTTGAAACTGTTAAACCCTTAGCGCCTTATTTCTCTGAATTCGGATTGATGCGCTATCGCGTGCAGGTAGAGATCGAATACTTCATCGCCATGTCTGCTACCGTACCCGAACTGGAAGATTTTCCAGTGCATACGCTGCAAGAACTACGCAGGCTCTATAAGAATTTCAATGAAGCCCATGCCGCTGAAATCAAACTCATCGAGAAGACTACGAATCACGATGTAAAGGCGGTGGAGTACTATATCAAGAAAGAGTTTGAAAGATTAAGACTTGAACCCTTCAGAGAGTTCATTCACTTTGGATTGACTTCTCAAGATATCAACAATACCGCTATACCGCTCTTGCTGAAAGAGTTTATAGAGCGGGAATATATGGTCACCATTGAGATGTTGTTGAGCAAGCTGAATGTACTGGCCATTGAATGGAAAGATATACCGATGCTGGCTTTTACGCATGGACAACCTGCATCTCCTACCCGACTTGGCAAAGAGATCATGGTGTTTGCTGCACGTCTTGAAAAGCAATTAAATCAATTGAAGTCGGTGCCGCACTCTGGAAAATTTGGTGGTGCTACCGGTAACTTCAATGCACATGCAGTGGCATACCCTACTATTGACTGGAATAAATTCGGAGATGAATTTTGTCATCACCTTGGATTAGTAAGGAGCTACCCCACTACGCAGATTGAGCACTACGATAACCTTGCTGCTTTATTCGATAACCTGAAACGGATTAACACCATCATGATTGACTTCAGTCGTGACTTGTGGCAGTATATATCGATGGAGTATTTTAAACAGAAGATCAAGGAAGGTGAAGTAGGATCATCAGCCATGCCTCATAAAGTAAATCCGATAGACTTCGAAAATGCCGAAGGCAACCTGGGTTTCGCCAATGCGATTTTCGAACATTTATCGAGCAAGCTTCCGATCTCGCGGCTTCAACGTGATCTTACCGATTCAACCGTACTGCGAAATATAGGTGTACCACTTGCGCATACGTATATAGCGATGCAATCTTTATCGAAAGGCATCAATAAGCTTGAGCTTAACAAGGCGGCTATCGATCGCGACCTGAATGATAACTGGGCTGTTGTAGCCGAAGCGATACAAACCATTCTTCGTAAAGAAGGATATCCGAATCCGTATGAAGCGTTAAAAGCGCTCACCAGAAAGAATGAGAAGATCACATCGGAAAGTATAGCTGAATTTATAGAAGGTCTTAATGTAAAACCGGACGTAAAAAAACGTTTAAAGGAAATTACGCCGTTCACTTACATCGGTATATAATTTATATACTCAATATGAAGAGGCTATCATTCTGTTTGAATGATAGCCTCTTTTTTATTCCCGTGTATACAGAAGTTGTTTTGTTGAAAAGTCGTACAACGTAAGTCTTCTCAAATCATAATAAGCCGTCCAGAAAGATTTCAGTGCCTGGATATAGCTTCGTTTCGCATCGTCCTTTTCCGTTAATGCTATATTTAAATTTGTGATGTCGATCTTACCGATCAGGTATCGATTCTGTGCTACATTATAGCGCTCGGTAGCTACTTCATCCGCTTTTTTAGTGATCTCGATCTGCAACCTCAACATCTCAAACTGTCGCACCTG
Organism: uncultured Bacteroides sp.; assembly: GCA_902168185.1. GTDB lineage: Bacteria > Bacteroidota > Bacteroidia > Cytophagales > Cyclobacteriaceae > Ohtaekwangia. The sequence goes on along the minus strand of CABHOV010000029.1, from coordinate 52,564 downwards.
CGTCATGATCTCCTGTTCGAAATTTACTTCGTCCTGGGCAATGACGTAGTCGTTTAGTTTCTTGTTGGCCATAGCCGTGCGCATACGCGATTTATTCCGTCCCCAATCCAGTACCGGCACATTAAGAGTAAGGTTGAACTGTTGTAGTTCCGAAGGATCATTATATACATCATCCAACATCAACCCGTTGTTGTTTAACCCAAATGCAGCTGTTAGCTCGGTTTGAAATCGCTGTCCCCTTGCCTGCGCAATTTCGCGATCGGCTTCAATTCGCCTTCGCTCAAAGGCAATGTATGCAGCGCGATTCTTTTGTGCGTATTGCAATGCATCATCTACGGTAACATCAAAAGCCGGAATATACTCGGGCAGACTCAGCGCAAAGTTTTCATCCTTTGACAAGCCTATATATGTACGCAACTGAAGTCGTGCGGTCTCTTGATCCAGTGTAGCCTGTGCAACGCCTTGTCTCGAACGCAGCAATTGCAACTCCACCTGTAGCAATTTATCCTGAGAAGTAGTTCCTATATTATAGCGACCTCTTTCAATTTTATAGATAGTATCATTGTTTGCCAGGTTAAAAGTTGCAATCTGGAGATTGATCTGCGCTTGTAGAACATCAAAAAAGCGACTAACGGCTTCGCGGGATATAAATTCCATCTGCTCTATATATTCCCGTTTGGACTCTTCGTACCGAAGCGGTTCTGTTTTACGGTCCCAACGCAATTGGTTAAAAGCAAAGAGTGGCTGATTAAGCTGAACGTTCATCACGGTACCGCTCCATTGTTCCGACAAACTTGTATTGTCATTAAAATCTTTAAAATACCCAAGCCCAGTGTTTGCAGAGATCGTACCACCGGTCCATTGAATGGGCTGCTCCAATCCCAGGGTTACGTTGTTATTAGTCTGCTCAACGGGTATATATCGAAATGTACCATCTTGCTGTGGTATCTGGTTAACACGTTTATAGTAGCTCGGCAAGCTTCCTTCGAGACGAAGCTGTGGATTATAGTTGGTTTTATAGTACCGGTATTGCCAGTAGCGATTTTCTTTTCTCGTCTCTGCCTGTTTCGAAGCCGGTGATTGTCCCTTCGATCGCGCAATAATATCTTCCAGCGCAAGCACAGTTTGTCCATAAGCAAAAGAAGAGATCACGAAAAGAAGAAAAAAAATAGAGAGGGAGGAATATAGTTTATTCATATCGTAGAGATGTGATAGGGTCTTGACTGGCTGCTCTGCGCGCAGGCGCTATACCGAAAATTAAACCTACGGTTGCAGCAACACCAAATGATAAAATGATAGAGGTAAACGTGATGATGGTAGGTATACCGGCAAATTTTGAAACGAGGTAAGCCAACGTTACGCCTAGAGCAACCCCAATAATGCCACCGGATACACTAATCATAATCGCTTCAAATAAAAATTGCTGCACCACATCGCTCTTCTTGGCACCGATGGACAATCGTAACCCGATTTCTTTGATACGCTCCAATACAGAGGCAAGCATGATGTTCATAATTCCGATACCGCCTACCAGCAATGAAATACCTGCTATAGCACCGAGTACATAATTAAAAATATCATTGGTGCGCTGCTGTTGCTTGAGTAGCATCTCGGGTATTTCGATTTCATAATCCACCACATCATAATGTCTGCGCTGTAAAAGTCTGGAGAGAATTTCAGCGGTCGGTGCAAGCTGGCTCGTTTCATTTACCTGTACTACGAGCCTGTCGAGCTGATGATAGTTTTTCTTCTCCTGCTCGCTTTGATCACTGGCATTTTGTGTACTTGAAGACACCATCCCGCGGCTGCGCATAGATTCGAGACGCAGTTGTTCGGAAGTAATCTTGTCTCTGTTTTTATAGCGGATCAACACCGATTGAATCGGAGTATATATATCCATATTAAAATCACGAATACCAAGTTTACTGATGCTTGACTCCGACACCAAACGTTCCTTTAAAATACCAATAATCGTTAACCAATGCTGTCCTACCTTAATGGTTTTACCAATTGGATTTTCTGTGGGGAAGAATTTAGCTTTAATAGAACTTCCGATCACACAAACCGGAGAACCGAGTCGCTCTTGTTCACCGGAAAAAGATTTACCATCCAGCAAATCAAAATTATAGATCTTGAAATATACCGGCTCCACACCAACCAGTTTCGCAGAGCGTCTCAGTCCGTTACGAATCACATAGGTATCCAGTATAATCTCGGGGCTGATGCTTGCTATACCTGGTATCGTACTCTTGATATTGCTCACATCGCGTATCGTAAGACCGGGAGAGAATTTCTTTTTGTCCTTTTGCCCAACCTGTTCTTCTATCTTTTCTTCTTTCTGTTCCGTGATTGGTTTGATTACGATGTTGTTTACGCCAACCAGTTTTATCTGATCGAGGATCTCGCGTTGTGCACCGTTGCCTATAGCAAGCATCGCGATAACCGCTGCCACGCCAAAGATGATTCCCAGGGCTGTGAGCAACGAACGCACCTTGTTAGAAATAACCGCTCCAATAGCAATGGAAAGGTTTGCTAATACTCGGGGTGAAAATATCATGCTATATTAATTACTGGAAGCTGTCGGTAATTTCTTTGCGGGCTCTGCAGGCTTCTCTTCCTCTTCCTTCTTCTTGCGCTTGCCATTCATTTCTTTCAGAAGCGTGATCTCATCATTTTCCGAGCCGGCAGGAATTGAAAGATATACTCTGTCATCCTCCGCAAGGCCTTTCAGAATAACTACATCATTGGAATTTGTTTGTCCGACAACCACCTCTTGCTTCACCGTATTTATACCTTCCTTCTTAAATACATAGGTGATGGTATCGGCCTGGCTATGCAGGCACTCGAGTGGAACAAACATAGCGCTATCAATAACGCTGGCAATGATGCGATTGCTTGTGGTCATAGAGGGACGAAGCGTTGGATCAGTGCCGTTTATTTCAACGGCCACTTCAAATACTTTTGCATCGGAGTTGGGACGTTGCTCTCCTACATTTGCTACGCGAATTACTTTGCCTGTTAACTTCTTATCAGGATATGCATCGAGTCCTATACTTACATCTTGTCCGGCTTTTACTTTGCGCACATCCACTTCGTTCACATACGTTTTGGACATCATCTTGGTGAGATCGGGTAATGTAGCAACGGTTGGCTCCCACATGTTTATCTGTGATCCACCTTTGATAGGTTTTCCATCCCACCCCTTCTCATAGATCACCATGCCATCTTCAGGTGCAATCACATTAAAGGATTCCATTACTTTTGTCATGGACGTAAATTCGTTTTGCACCTTCCGAAGTTCAGCAGATACTTCACGCATCTTTTCTATATTCTGCTTCTTCTTGATCTTGTTATTCTCTGTCGCCTGGTCGTAGGCACGAATCGCTTTTTCAAGATCTATTTGGTTTTGCTTGATGGTTGCCGGTGGTTCAAATTTAGATTGATCGAGAACGATCTGCTTTTCATCTTTACCATAGCGCAGGTTGATCAGCTCATCGCGCGACTGGCGCATCTGAAGTGTGGTATCAAGCTGAGTCTGCACAAACTTGGAATTTGCTTTTTCAAGCTCGATCTGCTTTTCATTAAAACGATTCTGGAATTCTGAACGATCGAGGGTGGCAACCCAATCACCTTTCTTAACTACAGTACCTTCATCAATTATACTTTGGATGGTGACATTCCAGATTCGAAAATCACGAAGCTGAGAAGGGCCGAGAATTTTTACAGAGTTTTTGGCTTCGAGTTCGCCAGTGGTTTCAATTTCTATTTTGAACGGGCCGCGCTTTACGGAGGTCATTACATCTGCAGTTTCATTTGCCTTGTTACCACGCACAATAAAAAAGACAACAAGAAGCACTGCTAATGCTCCGCCACCGATGAGAAGTTTTTTCTTCATTTCAGAAGGAGTTAGAGGTTGGATTGATATAGGTTAATGCTTGTTCTTTGCTTAAGCTGCGGAAGCTCCTGCCCTCTTTCTTCACAATCAAATTACACCCAACAACACAATCCGCTCTTATACTTGTTACTCCACTTCAGCCAGATGGTTACATATATTAGGCCATCGGCTAAAAATTCTACACAAACGGTATATAACAAACGTGCCGGCAAGTCATCGCATTGTCTTACCGGCACACTATATTTTAGAATATCAATACTATACTATTGATTCTGTCCTTTTTTCAGGATGAATTTATTCAGCGCAGTATTTTTATCAAGTTTACCAGCATTGTAATCCTGTAGTACAGAAGCTTTAACAGAGAGTTCTACTGAAGCCGGAATTCCGCATTCATTACAGCGGGTTAGCCGGATCTGGAATATCAGATTTTCATCACCTTTCAAACTCTTCAGCGTTCTTCCGTAGTCGAGTATATTTTCTTTCAGTTCTTTTTCGAACGCAGGGTATAATTCCACTACTTTCTTATTACGTGTCTGCTGATCTACATCCTCCAGGTTGAGCGTAGGCATATCAAAGCGATTATACGGGCGCTCATTGCTGCTATATACCTGCATGTAGTAAATCACACCAAAATCCTTGAGACGCTCATAGTATATATTCTCTCCGGTAAAATATGTCTTGGAAAGATCTGAACGATATAGTCTGCTAAATATACTTGACAGTAACTCAAGGTCTGGCTCAACAGCATCCACCGATTCTGTATTGACTATTTTGATTTTTGCAGCAGCCTGCGTACGATTCAGTTTACCCGATTTATATAGTACGAGGTCTGACTTCAATGCTTCTATGGAAAGATGCGTACGTTTCGGGGCGCTAAAGTATTGATTAACCCATGCACGCGGCTGACTGCCTTGATTGGTTACAACAATTCTTTCCTGCGGACCGAGTTGAGAAATCATATCGCTATAGTCAAGAATAAATTCCTTGGCAGCTTCTATTATTTTCTCATTGTACGAATCACGAACACTGTCCATATCAACACGTGACTTTCCTCTGCTTTTTTCTTTCAGCTTAAAGGTTTTACCATTTATAACAGCACGGTCACCTTCACCATCATCATTGCCTCTAAACTCGATGGTGGTTGGTTCTTCCTCCTCGTTGTAAAAAAACACATCATTACTACCACCTGTTCCGATCGAAAGCGCTATCGGAGTAGTATAATCTGCAGGCAAGGAAAAAGTCACACCATAACCGGCCTGATAACTTCCTTTTATCTCCAGCGGAAAAAATGTGCGCTGGTTACTGAATTGTTGTTTGATTAGCGTGCTCAATACATTTTCAGCTACTCCAATATCACGCCTCATGCGCTCTTCATCAATCTTTTGCGCTTCTGCAGCCTGCACCCCAAGCACTATCGCCACCATACTGCACACCAATACTCGAATGATAGATTTCATATTCTTAATTTGTCTGTTATTAAATTCTGTTAGTCTTGCACACACGCTCACGCGGATGTCGCTTCATAAAATTTTACTATACTTTAATACTTAGTACTTCGTCTCTTTTACTTCCGCTGCATTTACTGTTGTAATGATGCTGGAAAGTATCTGCTCTGTTTCCTGTTTAAATATATCTGTGTTTTGTTCGATAGCTTTCAACTGAGTTTGCACCAACTGAAGATCATCACTCCGTTGTTGTTGCAGATACTTTGCAAAGTCAACGAGCAGGTTTTCTATATACTTCTTCTGTTCACTTGCAGTAAGTTGAAAGTAATTCTTTACTACTTCTGTGTTTTCGTTTTGCAGTGTTGATACAAACTGACGGATCTGATCCTGTGAAGCCGATGAAGCTTCTTTTACAAGCCGATCGATCTTATTGGAATTGGAAGCCAGGTTGCTTCGAACAGACGCATCGAGCTTTTGCTGTGTTTCTTTCCAGCTCGTCTGCATCGCTATATTATTTTGATTCAGCGATTGATTGATCATGTTCTGAACTTCCTCTGCCGATAGTAAAGGCGTACTCGTTACAGACTGCGTTGCTTCTATCTTTTTCGGTTCACCAAAACTGATCTTGAATTCGTTACCCGACATGCTGATCTGTGTGTCTGTAAATTTCCCTACAAGCATAATGATCAACAGAGAAGCCGCGATGCTGGAGATAATTCTGACAGCCGGTGTGTTCCAGATAAAGCGTTGCTTGTTGTCGCCTAGTACAATAGGTGGTGCAATCACTTCTTTATCCTCCACTGCTCCCATCATCTTTCGCAGATACTGGAATTGCTCCAACTCTTTACGGGCATTCGCATCCGACAAAAGATATTGTTCCATCTTTTCTTTTTCAGCACCCTCAAGTTCTCCGTAGAGGTAAGCCATCCAATCGTTTTGATCAGGTTTATAGCTCATATCCAATCGTATCTTTAGTAATATTTTTCCGTTCCAAAATTTTCTTCAGTCCGTCCAGCCCGTAATACATCCTAGACTTCACTGTGTTCTCTGAAATGTTCAACACTTCTGCGATCTCACGAAACTTCAATCCTTCGTATTCTTTCATGATCACCACTTCGCGTTGTTCATCACTGAGTTCATATAGTGCCTGCTGTAAAATATCAGAAAGTTCGGCTTGTTGATACTGACTCTCCGGGTTGGCATACCGTTGTGAAGACGACTCCCACTGGGGCGAGTCTTCAGCTTCACGATTCCATACCACATCAAAGGACAGTGACCGGCTTCCTTTTTTCTTGCGGGCTTCTTCGCGGCAATAGTTTACAGCAATCTTATAGAGCCATGATTTGAACCGGGCAATGTCCTGCAGTCCAGCCAGGCTCCGGCACATGGAGATAAAAGTTTTCTGCGATACTTCCATGGCCAGGTCATGATCCATAAAGAATTTGTAGCTGAAGTTGTAGATACGTTTGTACCACAGCTGCACCAGCTTCCCTTGCGCATTCTGGTCGCCTTGCTTTGCCCGGGCAATAAGGGTGTCAGAATGCATCATCGCGATGTCGAGTAAGGTCTCGGCCATGAGGTCAAATTTCGAAGGATTTAGGCGTTCTTGCCGTTTCTATTGTAAAGATGATGAGGTGCTGCGAAAAGTTTTAGCCTTCTGAAAAATTTCTTACGCTGAGTATTATTGGAGAATCATCATTCGATCTGGCAAGATTAATAATGATGAGTAACGATTATTTGATAACGGCTAACCTATAGCAGATAACAATTATCTTTGCGCCCGCATGAAAAAAATTATTTCCTTCCTTATCCGGTTTGTACCTCGCAAGTACCTGCAACGGGTAGGCGGTTTCGGACTTAAAGTAGCTGGTCTTTTTTACAGAGGTAATGCTGTTACCTGTCCGGTATGTGAAACGAGTTACCGTACCTTTTTACCATATGGACGAATCAATCCGAGACCAAATGCACTTTGTCCGAATTGCCTTTCACTGGAACGACATCGGTTGATCTGGCTATATCTGCAGGAGAAAACAAATTTCTTTGGATCACAGCTTCGTGTGCTTCACATTGCTCCGGAGGCGTGCTTCATCAAAAGATTTGAAAAAATTCATGGCGATCAGTATATAACTGCTGACATTGAATCTCCGTTGGCAAAAGTAAAGATGGATATACATGAGATTCCGTTTCCTGAAAATACATTTGACGCTGTACTCTGTAATCACGTACTCGAACATGTTCGGGATGATATCAAAGCGATGAGCGAGATCGACCGCGTATTGAAGCCGGGCGGATTCGCGATTCTGCAAGTGCCTTTCTTCAGCCCTGTACAGGAAGTAACATTCGAAGATAACTCAATCACAAATCCGCGAGAACGTGAAAAAATATTCGGTCAGGATGATCACGTCCGGAAGTATGGCCATGATTACCCAAAACGAATGGAGCGTGCCGGACTAATCGCGATTGAAGACGATTTTGTAAATACGCTGCCGGATGAAACCAGAAAAAAATTCGGTCTGGTAAAAGGCGAGATCTTATACAAGGGAGTAAAGCGCAGTTAATATAGTATATAAGGATCTGCAGCCATGCAGGTCCTTATATATAGCAGTCAAATCCTCAAGCCTTGGCTTTCACCATGAGCATGGATATAGAGGTCATGATTTTCTTTCTATCACAATAGACTACCCACAGAGAACAGAGCATCACTGTTAATGCCAGGTAAAACAGATAACCGTTATCTCCTTTCACTTCTATCCCTAATATAGTCAGGTGCATACCGATGGCACCGGTCATGAGCATTGCCCCCAGCAAGCCGCCTAACCAAGCCGTTGCACTTATTATTAATAGTATAGAAGCAATCAATTCCAAAACTCCAGCTGCAATTCTTCCGAACGGCTCTACACCCACGATGGTAAAAATGTAAACAGATTCTTCAGCGCCCGAAAATTTGAAATATAGAGTCTGCAGCATAATGATCGCAGCTACAATTCGGGCCAGCCAGTATAGAATGGTTTGTGTTTTTTTCATGAGGTGTTGTATGGAATTTCTTTTATGCCCAGTAAAAATACAACGTACCGGACCTGAAAAATGTCATCCCGCAGACCTCCACGTCAAATAGGTATAAATCAAAAAAGGAAACCGCCTGCGCGATTTCCTTTATAATATCTTCACGGGTTACAGGATGAAATCCTAAACCTCTGTAAGTACTATATAATGTGGCTTAAATTCGTTGAGAAGAAACCTGGGACTTCTTAGGAGCCTCTTTCTTGGTATAAGTTGGGCAAGTATATTGGCTGCATGCAGAAACAAAAGCTGCCAATAGAACGAATACAACAATCTTTTTCATTTCAATGGGATTGATTACAAGCAAAAATATAATTCTTTAAGAACAAAACAAACATCTGTGGAAATCTTACCCTATCATCAGATTACAACCACGAACATCGCTGTTATCCATCCTTCCTAAAACCTCAAATGTACCATCGGGATAAACTTTTCCCAGATCTTCGGTTTCAATGAAGGATATCGTTTGAATGTTTGCCAGATCTATGACATTAATGCCGCTGGTTTCATGAAGTAACCCCTTACTTAACGGGTCTGTAATATCCCTGCCTATTATTTTCATCCAGGGTGGACATTTGAATCGAAATTGACCGTCGGTATAGGCCTGAGACAGTAATTCAGTCATGCCGTATTCTGAATAAACCTGGGATACATTTAATCTTTGCTGGAGAATCCCATGGAGCTCGGCACGTGTTATTTCCTTCCTCCTCCCCTTCATGCCACCCGTCTCAAATACAAGGCAATGATTCAGATCCACCGGATGTTTTTCTGCCAGATCGAGCAATGCAAAAGATACACCCCAGAGAATAATCTTTTTGGATTGATCGTGCCGAAGTTTAGCAAGATCGTCCAGTAATTTATCAATCTGAAAAAGATAGTACGATGAGTAAGACGATTGACTTTCTCTGATGAAGTAATCCATCATCGCGATCAGTGATGAACCTTGTCGCTCCAGATATGAAGGTAATAAAGCAAGAAAATGATAGTCTGAAAGCGGCCCGAAAAAATACTCGAAGCATCGCTTCGAATGCTCTTGATAAAAATTCAAATTTGCTACGGCATGCTTGCTTACGGCTGCTCCCGTTGTTCCGCTGCTGGAGAAAATGATCTCCGGCTGCCATTCTCCTGTTTGTACGGAATGGCTTTTAAAAAAAGATATAGGCAAAAAGGGAATGTCCTGAAGGGTGGTTATAGTACTTATATCAACCGATAGGTTTCTTATAAAGGAACTGTATACCGGGTTGTTAACAGCCTGAAAACGAAATACCTCCAGTGCAATATCAGCAAAGGTTTGATCGTTAACAGAGTATAATGTAGATTCAAAACTTTTAAAAGTATCCAAGCGTTTACTTAACTTAACCGGATTCAAAAATACAGAATGAAAATTACAAAGGGTCTATTGCTGTTTGGCGTTTTAGTAGTGGTGGTAAGTTCATGCTTTGATCCGCCAGAATATCCAAACCAGCCAAGCATCGATTTTGAAGGACTTGAGTTTTATGCTGAGGCAGATGCTATCGACTCACTCGTTCTATCCATTAATTTTAAAGATGGTGATGGAGACCTGGGGCTGTCATCGGATGACATCTCATTCCCTTACCATCCCCGTAATTATTTCCTGGAGAATAACGGTCAGTTGATTTCGGTGCCAACTATATCACCCTATACCAACATCCCTCCTATTATTTACCTGAACACCGGTCAAACAGGAAAGCTTGCTACGATCCGTACATTGGAAAAACCGGAATATGCGAGTAAGATGCCTGAATATATATATCCCTTCACGTGTACAACCTATATTTACGACAGTCTATATATTGAAGTGGGTGATGAAGAGATCTTCGACAATTCTTATAACATTACTGATACATTAAGAAGCTCGAATCCTTCCAATAAAGATTTATATCAGATCAAGGAGAATTTTTATACTCAGAAGAACCCCAACTACGATAACATCACCGTTGATTTCATTCTTAGCAACAATACAGAGTTGAACTGGGAAACGATAACAGGCACCGAGTGCGGTCCTTCCTTTGACGGGCGATTTCCACGACTATCTGATAAAGATGGTCCGCTGGAGGGAACTCTTCGCTATAGTATGAAATCGGAAGGACTTGCTATTATACTGGGTTCGCAGTCTTTTAAATTAAGAGTAACGATTAAAGACCGCGCGCTGAATACCAGCAATACTATAGAAACTGATTTTGTTACCCTTGAAGGAATCAAGAAGTAACAAAATCAATTCTGGTTTCTAATTCTAATCTCTAGTAGAGAGGAGGATATTGATCCGGAGCAACTTCGTGCATCAATGTATAAACCGTCTCGAATATATCCTCTGGATTAGGCTTGGTGAAGTAATCTCCATCGGAAGCATACGCAGGGCGATGTTCCTTCGCGGTTATGGTAACAGGTTTGGAATCCAGGTACTGATATGCATCCTGCTCTTCCAATACTTTCTGCATCATATAGGAGGTAGCGCCTCCCGGTACATCTTCATCCGCAAAGATAATCCGGTTCGTTTTCTTCACCGACTCAACAATCTTGTGATGTATATCAAATGGAAGAAGCGTCTGTACATCGATCACTTCACAGGTAATTCCAAATTGTTCAAGGTCTTCAGCAGCCTCCATCACTACACGGCACATTGAGCCATACGTAACGATGGTTACATCCGATCCCTCTTTTAAGATTTCGGGTACACCTAACGGCACATTAAACTCGTCTATATTATCAGGTATTCTTTCTTTAAGGCGATATCCATTCAGACATTCGACAATGATGGCGGCATCATCAGACTTTAACATGGTATTGTAAAAGCCCGCAGCCTGCGTCATGTTACGAGGTGTAATGATATATATACCACGAAGACTTTGCAGCATCATACCGATCTGCGAACCTGCATGCCATACACCTTCCAACCGGTGACCACGGGTACGAACGATCAGCGGAGCTTTTTGTCCGCCTTTGGTTCTATACTGCAGGCAAGCCAAGTCATCAGACAGTGTTGGTAATGCGTAGATCAGATAATCGAGGTATTGCATTTCAGCGATAGGTCGCAAACCACGCAACGCAGCTCCTATACCTTGCCCTATAATAGTACACTCCCGTATACCGGTATCGGTTACACGGAGTTCGCCATGCTTGGCCTGCAAGCCAGCAAAACCTTGATTCACATCACCGATCTTTCCTACATCTTCTCCGAAGGCAAGTACCAGCGGATTACGTGTTAAGGCGGCGTCAAAGCAAGCCTGCAACACTTCTCTTCCATCTACAATGGAAGAGTTGTCGCTATACTGTGCTGGTATAATTTCAACTTTCAAAGCAGCTTCATCGGAAGCACTATATAAATGCGAACTATAGCGATTATAGTTATCATCTTCTGCAAGACGTAGCCAGGCTATCAATTCAGTTTTCGCTTCATGATCTTCATCCCTGAAAAAACGAATCGCCTTCCGCGCAGCTTTCATCGTTTCCAATCGTGTAGGATTGATCGTGCTGCTTAATTCATTTTTCACTTGCGTAATTTCTTCACCATGCTTGCTCAGCGTCTCTGCTTTATCAAGTATAGCACTGATCACCGTTTGATCCTTGCGCACATCTTCTGTGAAAGCTTTCCAGGCGCGATCTCTTGCTTGCTTGGCAGCCTGCTTGGCTTCTTTCTCTATAGCTTCAACATCTTCCGGCAATACCATAACATCGTTGATGATCCACTCGCGCATCTTGCGAATGCAATCATGTTCTGCCTCCCACGCTAATCTTTCTTTCGATTTATAGCGTTCGTGTGAACCTGATGTTGAATGTCCCTGCGGTTGTGTTAACTCATCCACATGAAACAATACCGGCACATGTTCTTCACGACAAATCTTCTCTGCCTTTTGATAGGCTTCAACAAGCTCCTGGTAATCCCAGCCTTTTGCCGTAATGATTTCAAATCCTTTTTCAGTAGCCGTACGTTGTAAACCCGCCAATACTTTAGATATACTTCCCTTCGTAGTATGATATTCTGCAGGAACAGAAATCCCATAGGCATCATCCCAAACTGAAGTGAGCATCGGCACTTGCAATACTCCGGCCGCGTTGATGGCTTCGAAGAACATACCTTCAGAAGTTGACGCATTACCGATTGTACCAAATGCTATTTCATTTCCATTGATAGAAAAGTTAGTATACTCTTTTAACGCCGGATTATTACGATACAGTTTTGATGCGTATGCGAGTCCCAACAATCGCGGCATTTGTCCTGCTGTAGGAGATATATCTGCACTGCTATTTTTTTGCTCCGTCAGTTTTTTAAATTTTCCATTTTCATCCAGCGTGCGCGTACCAAAGTGGCCCGTCATCAACCTGCCTGCTGTAGATGGATCTGCTTCAAGATCTGTATGCGCATAGAGCTGCGCGAAGAATTGCTGCACGGTGAGTTCACCTATAGCAAACATGAATGTTTGATCGCGATAATAGCCGGAACGAAAATCACCCTTACGAAAAACTTTCGCCATGGCGATCTGCGCTACTTCTTTACCATCGCCGAAGATACCAAACTTGGCTTTGCCCATGAACACTTCCTTGCGGCCAATGATACTGGCTTCCCTGCTTTCTACTGCCAGGCGATAGTCAGATAGTATATCTTTCACTTTCGCCTGTGAGAATTTTGTCTTTGCTTCTTTTATTGCGCTCAAAATATCCGGATTTGGTAAAACCTGTTGACTTCAAAAATAGGGAATAGTTTTACGTTTCAAAAGCACCAACGATTGCAGAACGTCATTTAAAAAATGTGCCTCACAAATTTTATTTCGGAAAAACTCTTTCATCGGAATTTTACATGAATGATTATCTCCTTTACAACAATTTATTTCGAATAAAAATCATCTTTCACACTCTCCTTTTTCATACTTGATGCCACTGTATATTTGCACCGTTCTTTAACAATCTATACAATATGATCATTGGTGTACCGAAAGAAATCAAGAATAATGAAAACCGTGTAGCCCTCACACCTGCCGGAACGCAGGAGCTGGTAAAGCGCGGACACACAGTACATGTTCAAAAAACAGCTGGTGTCGGCAGTGGCTTCTTTGACGAAGACTATCAAAGAGCTGGCGCTACAATGATTGACAATGCCGCTGAAATATTCAGCAAGGCTGAGATGATCATGAAAGTAAAGGAACCGATCGAACAAGAATACAAGCTCATCAAGAAAGATCAACTTGTTTTTACATACTTCCATTTCGCATCCTATGAACCGCTAACAAAAGCAATGATTGAAAGTGGTGCGGTATGCCTTGCTTATGAAACAGTAGAACGTATTGACGGAAGCTTACCACTTCTGGTGCCAATGTCTGAAGTAGCCGGAAGGATGTCTATCCAGGAAGGTGCTAAATATCTTGAGAAACCTTTAAAAGGTCGTGGCATTTTGCTTGGTGGTGTCCCAGGTGTTAAACCTGCTAAAGTATTGGTATTGGGTGGTGGTGTTGTTGGTGCCAATGCAGCAAAGATCGCTGCCGGTATGGGCGCTGATGTTACGATCCTTGATCTTAACTTAAATCGTCTCCGTTACCTGGACGATGTGATGCCAAAGAATGTACACACCATGGTGTCCAACGAGTATACAATCCGTGAACTTGTTAAAGATGCTGATCTTATTATAGGCGGTGTACTGGTTCCGGGTGCAAAGGCTCCTAAGCTTATTACCCGCGACATGCTTAAGACCATGAGACCAGGAACCGTGCTTGTGGATGTTGCCGTAGATCAGGGAGGATGTATTGAAACGTGTCGTCCTACTACGCACGAAGACCCAACCTTTATCATTGATGATGTAGTACACTATTGCGTTGCAAACATGCCGGGTGCCGTGCCGTATACTTCTACGCTGGCGCTTACCAACGCTACCCTGCCTTATGCAATCCGTTTGGCAAGCCAGGGATGGAAAAAAGCCTGTGAAGAAAGCCTGGAGCTTCGATTGGGCTTGAATGTAATCCGCGGTGAAGTGGTTTATAAAGCTGTAGCAGATGCTTTCAACCTGCATTATACAGACGTTAAAAAATTCTTATAGCAAATAGAATGATCTTAAAGGCCGCATAGTAGCAATACTTGCGGCTTTTATACTAAAAAGCGTTCATTCAAATTTGATGAGGGGTTAGTATCCAGTAACCCCCTCTTGGAGTATACCGTTAGTTATTCTATTTTTAGCGCCAAATAAAATCCCGGAAATACTCGGCATGGAAATATTCACCCACGCGGAAACTTGGCTAGCCTTGTTAACGCTTACGTTTTTTGAAGTTGTATTAGGTATTGATAACATCATTTTCATATCGATAGTATCCAACAAATTACCTGTTGAACATCGGGCTCGTACACGAAATATAGGTCTTCTGCTGGCGATGGGTGTCCGCATCCTGTTATTGCTTACCATAACATGGGTAATGAAGTTTACCGAACCTCTTTTTTTCGTGCCTCATTGGATTAGCGAACATGGTTTCATGAGCGGAAAGGACATCATCCTTATTTTCGGAGGATTGTTCCTGATTGCAAAAAGTACCCGCGAGATCAATCATGAGATGGAAGGTGAAGATGATCTTGATACCGAGAACACCGGCAAGAAAGCAAATGTAGCCAATGTCATTGTTCAGATTATATTGCTGGATGTGATCTTCTCCTTCGATTCAATTCTTACTGCCGTGGGGTTAACAAAAGAGATCTTTATCATGATCATTGCCGTGGTGCTTTCCATTGGTATTATGATGATCTTCTCAGGCAGAATCAGTGAATTCATCCATAAGCATCCATCCATGGAAGTACTGGCATTGGGATTCTTAATCCTGATTGGCTTTATGATTTTCCTGGAAGGACTCGGTAAGGATATACCGAAAGGCTATATTTACTTTGCTGTTGTTTTCTCGATGATGATCGAAATGGTAAACATCCGAGTCCGAACGAAGCGAAAGAAAGCCAAAGAAGAATTCCATGAATAGCGATGAACAACTTCGTTACCCTATCGGGAAACTAAAATCCGAAGAGTCCTATACACTTGATCAGGTAAAAGCAAACATCAAAAGGATCGAAGCTATACCTGCGCAGTTTGAAAAAATAGCCGGTACACTTTCGGCCCAACAACTGAACACTCCTTATCGCGAAGGCGGCTGGACTGCAAAACAAGTTTTGCATCATGTACCCGATAGCCATTTGAATGCCTATATCCGGATCAAGTGGGCATTGACTGAAGAAACTCCTACAATCAAAGCATACGATGAGAAGGCATGGGCTGATACGTATGAGACACAAGCTGATCCATCCATCTCGATTGCTTTACTGAAACCATTGCATGCTAAATGGGTTGTATTGCTGAATGATCTTTCCGAGAAAGACCTGGAAAGAAAATTCTTCCATCCTGACTCAAAAAAATATATTCGCCTTGATCAGGCTATTGCTACCTATGCGTGGCATGGAGAACATCACCTTGGTCATTTGAAAATTGTAGCTGGCAAATTGTAACAACCTTGTCGAGTTATCAGCCACCATTCTTTCTTTTCAACGCTCACCTCGAAACTATATATCCAGCCTTATTAAGGCGGGTAACGTTACAGCCCTATATCCGCGAGCGTATTTCAACTCCGGATCATGATTTTTTAGATCTTGACTGGCTGAAGCAAGGAGCCTCTAAACTGGTAATCATTTCGCATGGATTAGAAGGCAACTCACAACGAGGGTATATCAAAGGCATGGCTAAAATGTGTCTTGCCAATGGCTTCGATGTGTTGACCTGGAATTTGCGCGGCTGCAGTGAGGAGATGAATCAGCAGCTTCGCTTCTATCATAGTGGTGCTACCGATGACTTGGGATGTGTAGTAGATCACGCGATCCGCTCAGGCTATAAAGACATTACATTAATAGGCTTCAGTCTTGGCGGCAACCTGACGCTGAAATATATAGGAGAACACACTCCCCCTGCCGAGATACGAAAGGCGGTTGCGTTTTCGGTGCCCCTTAACCTGCATACAAGCTGCATTAAAATATCGCTTCCCTCCAATCGTATATATGCCGAGCGATTTTTAAAAAGCCTCAAGAAAAAAATTATAGCGAAGGCTGCCTTCAGAAAAGAGCTTGATATAAAAGACATCGATAGGATTGCTTCCTTAATTGAGTTTGACGATCGCTATACTGCGCCTATCCACGGATTTCAAAATGCTGTAGAATACTATAGCAAAAGCAGCTCACTCCAGTTTCTAAGCAACATTACAATTCCAACATTGATCATCAATGCACAGAACGATCCGTTTCTTAGCGAAGAATGCTATCCTGTAAAGTTACTTACCAACCACCCTGTTGTACAATTTGAAAATCCATCGCATGGCGGACACGTTGGTTTCGCTCAATTCAATAAAAATGGATTATATTGGAGTGAAGAGCGTGCTATGAATTTCATAAACGACTAACTTGCATCTTTATACTATAGAGATTTTCTAAAACTGTATGCATCACCTTTCAAAGACCCTGTATTTATGATCGAGCGTTACAGCATTACCGCTACACCCGAAAAAATCAGTGAAAGGTTTTCAGTTGATGTTCCGGATTTTTTTAAACCCCGCTACAATGCATGCCCTACGCAGCTGCTGCAGGTGATAACGAATTCATCTCCACAAGGAGTTTCTACTTTTTATTGGGGCACATCACCAGAGTGGTCGAAGAATAAATCACTTAGTGAAAAGATTATCAATACACCTGTTGAATATATAGCTGACAAACCTGCTATAAAAAAAGCGATGATGAAGACGCGGTGTATAATTCCTGCCGATGGATTTTATGCCTGGAAAAAAGCTGGGAAGAAAACATTTATACCGTACCGTTTCATTTGCACAGATCAGGAGGTATTTTCCTTTGCCGGATTATGGGAAGAGTATGAAGACACCGATGGCAATGAGTTTCATACTTTCACGGTTATTACCACGCAAGCCAACGCATTGGTTGCTTCGGTATATGATCGTATGCCTGTGATTTTATCGCGAAAGGACGAAGCTATATGGCTTAACAAAGAGAGCTCTGAAAGTGATCTTTCTTCAATTTTGAAAGCGTATAGCGCGGAAAAAATGAATCATTATTCGGTGTCACCGCTCATCAGTGATTCAACTGCAGATGTCCCTTCATTGATCAGGCCTGCGCCTGCTGCAGATCAGTTTGGAAACCTGACGCTGTTTGATTGAGGATTAAAAACCATCATCCTCTTTCTTTTCTTCCTCTACAGGTTCTTCTATAGCAGGTTCATCTTTCTTCTTTTTCTTGGCTTTTTTCTCCTTTTTCTTCTTCGCTGGTTTTTCTTCAGCAGGAGTTGTTGCACCATCGGTTGAAGTCTTTGGTTTCTTTTTCAGGAATGAAAACAATCCTTTCTTCTTCGGTTGCTCTTCCTGTACAACGGCCTTTTGCTGTTCGTCCTCGTCCACATAATCGAAGTCGTCATCTTTCTGTTCAGGGACTGCTGGCACCGCGGTCGAATCCGCTGGCGCTTCTTTCTTTTTCTTCTTGAATATATTTTTGAAAAATCCGAAGAAGCCTTTCTTCTCTTTTTTCGCAGCTTCAGCTTTTTGTTCTGCTTGGCCTAATTTGGCGAGTCGCACATCCGGAAGCACAAGGTAATCGCGCAGATACCACATATAGTTATCCTGCTCTACATTGAAGGTAACTTCCGTTACTATATACCTTGGAGTTTTTGGAACATATCTTCCGGTGGCAGGATCGTAAATGAGACTATCCGGAAAATCATATTTAAGAACACGGATCTCTTTATCCTTCGTGATAACATATACACTGTCTTCGGCTGTAGCGGCAGTATCACGTTCAACATCTTCAATATAAATACTGTCGATTACCGAACGCGCGGCCAGATCAAGCTCAGCACCTGGCACCACACCGTCTTCTCCATCCATGCCAAAGTCAGGCTTTAATGAATCCGGCACATTCACGTAAACGGGCTTCATTTCTACCGTCTGCATACTCCGAATCTTTTTCCGATAGGAAGTCTGCTCTGCGATCAAATACTTATTCTTACTGGCTGTGAATACTTTCGGTGTTGAATCTTCCTGAAAATAGCTGAACTTCTTACGAAGTTCATTTTTATCGTAAATGAAAGCACTCTGATACGCAGGGCATATTACGCGCTGTGTACAGGCACTTAAGAGTAGGATAGCACAAGATAATACAAAAAATGCCCTCAGCATGAACAGGGTAATTCAAACAAAAATAAGGATTTTAGCCGGAACTGAATGTTAAAGCGCACGAAATGTCATGTTTTGAAGGTTATTTCTGCAATTTATAACGATGAAAGGTGTGAATTAGTAGGAAGCAGCTAAAATATACTTTAAAATAACCTCAGCTGATCGTGTATTTCATCGGGTTTATCGCGGATCACAATCTCGCCAAAATTAGAAAGTGATATTCCGAGAAGTCTTACTTTTTTGTTTCCCAGGTCGGCTGCCGTGAGCAACTGCCGCGCTATAGAGGCGATGGTATCAAAATCATCGACAGCATTCATAAGCGACTGGCTTCTGGTGATCTGTTTAAAATCACTGAACTTGATCTTTACCGTAACGGTGCGTCCTTTCAGTTGATGCCGTTGCAACCGGTTGCTGATCACAACAGCAAGCTTGTCAAGCTCCGTATTCATCTCGTCTACCTCAATCAGATCATAGGCAAACGTATCTTCAGCGCCTACAGATTTAGTCTCACGGTGTGGCTGTACGTCACGATCATCTTGTCCGCGTACAATCTTATAAAAGAAGCGACCAGCTTTACCAAAATGTTTTACAAGTTCATTCTCTGTAAGTTTCTTCAGATCAGCACCGGTATGCAATCCCATCTTCTTCATTTTCTCTGCCGTTACTTTACCAACGCCAAAGAATTTTTCCACGGCAAGTGTTTCCATAAAGGTTTGAATGCGCGAAGGCCCTATAAATGTCAAGCCGTCCGGCTTCTGCATATCGGAAGCAATCTTGGCTATAAATTTATTGACAGATATACCTGCCGAGGCTGTTAACTGTAATTCATCTTTGATAGCCTGCTTGATCAATGTAGCAATATCAATAGCAGAACCTATATTTTGTTTGTCGACAGTAACATCGAGAAAAGCTTCATCCAATGATAATGGTTCGATAAGATCAGTATATCTATAAAAAATTTCCCTGATCTTAACAGACACTTCTTTATATACATCAAACCGTGGGCGGACAAAAATAATATCAGGGCAAAGTTGTTTTGCCCTCTTTGATGGCATAGCAGATCGTACTCCAAACTTGCGAGCCTCGTAACTGGCTGTTGCCACTACACCACCTCTTCCCTCAGGGGAACCTCCGACAGCAATCGGCTTACCTCTATAGTCTGGATTATCACGTTGTTCTATCGATGCATAAAAAGCATCCATATCAATGTGAATAATTTTTCGTTGCCGTACTGTAAGTTCATTCTCCATGAAGTTCAAGAATAGCCAACGCAAATATAGCGGGCTTCAAGCTATAACAATTCATACGAGTATAACACTGCACTTAAAACAGCAAAAATCCGGGGATCACCATTGCCATTCTCCCACGTGCCAGGCCTGAAACATTTCAATCATAGCCGGCTTACTCACCGGTATTGTCCTTTGCTTTAGATCATAGGCAGCGAAAAGCATCCAGAGTATATTTACTATTTTAAGTGCAGTAGTCATGCGGTAGAAATTAAGTTTATAAAAACATTCCACCCGAAGCTTCTATGCGCTGCGCATTAACCCAGCGTGCATCATCCGTACAAAGGAACGCAATCACACCTCCTATATCATCGGCCTCCCCTACTCTTCCCAGTGCTGTTTGAGATGCAAGCATCCCTCTCAATTCCGGGTGTGCATCAAATCTATCTTTCGTAAAATCCGTGTTGATAGCGCCAGGCGCAACGGCATTCGCACGTATACCACGCGCGCCTAATTCTTTCGCGAGATACTTTGTAAATGTTTCAACGGCTCCTTTCATGGAAGCATATGCACTATATCCCGGAAACGAGAAGCGAGCCAAGCCAGTAGATAAATTAACTATACCTCCACCATCGGCCAGCAACGTCAATAACTTTTGGGTGAGAAAATATACTCCTTTAAAATGAACGTTACATAAGGCATCGAATTGTTCCTCGGTAGTCATGGCAATAAGCCCGGTGCTATCAATGCCTGCGTTGTTTACCAGAAAATCAAAAGTGTTTCGGTTCCAACGCTCTTTTAGTATAGCAGAAAGTTGCTGTGAGAATGGATCAAATGATTTAACAACACCTGTATTTAATTGAAGTGCGGCAGCATTTCTTCCCAGGCTTTTGATTTCGTTTACAACCGACTCAGCATCTTCTTTTCTGTTGTTGTAAGTGATGATAACATCGATTCCCTTCCTGGCAATACTTAGTGCTGCATTTTTACCGAGGCCACGGCTCCCACCCGTTACCAGTGCTATTTTAGTTATACCTGACATAGTTTATATTGTTTAATTACAATACAAACCTGCAAACTATAGGGCTTGAAAAATGGTGAGATTTTCGTTTAAAATGGTATCAGTTTCAGTATTTAATGATTGTTGACTATTGCAGCTTCCTTTTTCTCCGAGAGTAACTTATGCAGAAGGGTGCTGACTTCTTTGCACCTGTTTACGATCATAAAATGCCCGCCATCTATAATCGAATAATCAGCATGATCGTTTGGTAAAAGTCTGTCCTTGGTTCCATGAATGAGTACTGCGTTCTTCAACTCTATTTCATTCTCCCAGTTTATGATCTGATCAATTGCCCACTCCAAAAAACATTCGTCTGTGTCGTTGATGATCTCTTCTAAAAGTTCACGTTCAGCTTTATCTGAAACGCTAAAGAACCAAGCGATCACACTGTGCATTTTTTTAAGATGACGCTGCGGCATAAGCTTGTTAAAACTTATTTTTCCCATCAACTTATAGTGCAGGGGAATATCCTTACTGGTCTTTGCAGAAGAAATAAGTATAATTTTTTCTGTTTTGATAAGCTTACCGATTTCTACAGCGATAATGCCTCCGAAAGAAACACCTACCAGGATTGGACATTCTGATTTAATCTGAGTAAGAAGTTTGCGTGCATACTCCGCTATAGATTCACCAGCATCAGGATTAGCCCACCGGATATAATTTGCTTTATAAGCACCTAAATCTAAATAATTAAAAACCCTTTCATCAGCACCAAGGCCGCTCAACAGATAAATCTCTTTCATTCAAAATTACGTTGTCTGTTATATATATAATTCCATTCCCTACGACAAAACTCCTGAAAGCCTTTAAAGGTGTGCTTTTTATAGGGATAAAGAAAAAATTGTAGAGGAGCAGACCCATTTATAACGTATTTTGTTGATGTCAACTTCGTGCAAAACTCATAAAATCTGCCTACATTAATGAGTGTAACGAACCGGATGCTCAACCAATAAAAAAGTGAAACCAATTGTCAACAAGAGCTGGGTGAGCTTTGCAGTACTCCTTACCATCACTTTAATTATTCTGAATGTAGTCATCACACTTAACAATAACAGAATCATTGAAGAAAACAGAATACTGCAACGACAGGCAGAAGAAATAAAAGTCACGGTCTCTCAATTTGCGATCGTCATTATTCACAATCTCGATCTCGGCATTCGTGGGTATGCGCTTTTTAAAGACGAAAAATTTCTTTATCCCATGCGGTTTGCCTTACGGGATAAAGATTCACTTTTCCTTTCAGTCGGAAACCTGTTGAAGCAGCAAGGATACCCATTAGAAGAATTTCACCAGCTACAGGATTCAACGAATGCTTACGCAGACTTGTGTGTTCAAATGAAGATTCTTTTGGATGAAAATCGTATGGAAGAATTTCGTCAGGTATCAAACCAGGACAAAGGCTATAAACTCTGGTTGCAATACGAGAACATCACCAGAAAGATCAGTCGCTTTGAAGATGATATCAACAGTAAAGCGCTTGCCAAATATCATGCAGCACTGCGAAGTAACTATCTGGTGCAAATGTTCCTGTTCCTCACATGTATACCTACATTACTCTTCACTGCATTTCACACACATCGGAAACTATCCATGCAAACCAGGCTAAGAGAATCGGAAGCTGAAAAGGCATCTATACTCTCCCGTCAGAATGAAACACTCGAGCGCGTTGTTGCCGAACGAACCCGGGAAATAAAATCTCAGAACAGAGCTTTACAGGAAAACCAGGAAGAGATCACAGCACAGAACGAAGAATTAAAAGCGCAGCAGGAAGAAATTTCGATGCAGCAGGATTTACTAAAAAATCAAAATAAAAAACTCAGCGAAGCGCAGCAACTCATTCTGGAACAGAATAAAAAGATTGTAGCCCGAAACGATTCGCTCGAAGAAGAAATAAAAGATCGCACAAAAGAACTTGTAGAGTATAACCAGCAACTACAGCAATTTGCTTTTATCGCTGCACATAATTTGCGCGCGCCTGCTGCACGTATCCTCGGACTTGGCAAGATTCTAAATCACGCCTCGGACCAGAAGGAAGAGAAAGTAATTATTGAGAAACTGATCACCTCAACGGCAGAACTTGATACCGTTATCAAAGATCTGAATGTTATACTTGAGATAAAGGGCAATGGAAGTAATTACCTTATACCGGTTAATCTAAGCGAGGAGTTAAAACTGGTAAACTCTAACCTTGAAAAAGAAATACTGGAGACCAACACCAGGATTATGGTAAATTTTGAAGAAGCTCCGGTAGTGGTGGTTGTCAAGGCCTATATGGACAGTATTCTTTTCAACATGATAAGCAATGCAATCAAATATAGGGATCCGGAAAAAACGCCATTGATCACGCTGCGATCATATCCCTGCGATGAGTATATATGTCTCTCCGTTACCGATAACGGGTTGGGATTTAATACTGAGCAGCATAGCCAAAGCATCTTTATGCTATATAAGCGCTTTCATTTTCATGTTGAGGGAAAAGGTTTAGGGCTATATCTTGTAAAGACACAAGTACAGGCGATGGGCGGCAAAATTGAAGTTGAAAGTCAACCGAACAAAGGCACAACCTTTAGAATATACTTTAAGAAAAGAATTGCGGATACCATCACCGTGCTCAATAATTACAGTGATGCGCAGGCACAGGGTAAAAATATAGATTCATCTATTTAACATTTAGGAAAACAAGCACAACCCGGATCAGCACTAACATCCAAAGCCAAATTCAGCATCTTAACGATAAAATACGTTTTTGGCGATATATTATATAGTGATTTATCTAACTGTTTTATGGCTATTGATCGCAGTTACTATGTCGGATTAATGTTTTTATAGGCCCCTGCCACCTTAAAACCAATATATCAAAAAAGTAACCATTTATGGAGTCAGTATTTTTACTGATATGATACTCAATTCATCACGGATGTATCCCTTTAAATTACTCCCTATAATTGCCTTTAAATTTGGCAATGCATCTAAAGCCAATACTCTACTATGGAAGAATTCAGCTTACGGGAGTCCTGCTATAAACTTGCAAATAAACTCAACCGGTATCGTACAGTATTACTGAAACTGAATATAGATGTTCAGTTGAATGATGCATACCTCGGCAATGGTGATCGATTGGTTGGTGCTATTAAACACGGCTGCCTCTTTCTTGCCAAATCGTTTGACATTAATGAAGTCTTCATTGAGATCACCAAAAAGGATCATTTCGATAATATCACCACGATTGTAATTGACATTACGGGATATGACCGTGAGAACATGAAAATCGATTTGAGTAAAGGGAATGAGAAGAAAATAACATTTCCGTTTCGCTTGATCAACGCCCCTACCGAAAACACAAAGCATCCGTTCGAAGGTAAAAAAGTTCTAATCGTAGAAGACAGCCGTATAAATGCGATGGTATTTCAATCGCTGCTCGAAGGATGGGGATGCGATACCCGACTAGCAGAGACTGGTGAAGACACTGTATCGATGGTATACGAAGACCAATTTGATCTTATACTCATGGATGATCTTATACTCGGTCAGGACGGAAATACGTCTACCCAGAAAATCAGGGAGTTTAACAAATATGTGCCCATCATTAGCTGCCTGACATCGCCCGTTGTAAAAGAAAGCATCGCTGCGTCACTCAACGCAGGAGCCAGCAGTTGCCTGTTAAAACCGGTTAATAGTGCGGAGCTTTTCAGAATCCTTTGCAAATATTTATATAAAACGAGTACAACTCAAATCGGTATGCATTTAACCAATATATTGCAGTAGGAGTTTTTCTCTTCTCAATACTGAAAGTTTAATGATTCGACTCCAAAGCTTTCTATATTTCCTGCTAACCACCTGCCTTATTGCAAAGGCACAACAGCCTTTTGTTCAATATCACACCTCTGAAGTATATAAAGCAGCATCACTCCATAATCACTATATTAAACCTGACGAGCAAGGCGCACTATATATAGCCAATAACGAAGGTGTAATGAGGTATGATGGAGCAGAATGGAACATGCTTACTCTTCCCAATAAAGACTATATCGCGAGCATGGCTCCTGATTCGCACGGGAATATTTACATAGGCAGTGATTCTGAACTTGGATTTTTCAAAAAAGACTCCACCGGAAATTTTCGTTATCATTCCTTCAAGCTACAAATTCCAGAGCGCTATAGAAATAAATCTATAGGTCTCATTATGGTTTATAAAGACATTGTTTTCTTTCACAACCCCGAATTCGTTATCCGTTATGAAGATGAAAAATTAGATGTCATTGACATTGACAACTGGGGATTTTTAAAAATTCAGGGAGAGTTCTATCTGGTCAAAGAGGACGGCTCAATGATGCTTTATAAAAATAAAAAATTTGAACAACAGGCGTTTTTTGACGAGCTGAAAAGTATACCTATCCAATGGATGACTGATTATGAGCTTAATTCTATACTTATTCTCGACACGTTGCAACAGCTCTGGACTTTTGATATCTCGCCTGGCACAAAGCAAAGATTAAAAGCATTCCCAAACGAATTACAGTCATATTACAAAACAACATACTTCCAACAAGTAAGAACACTTGACAATGGTATATTAGCCATAGCGTCACCTGATGAAATTGTCTTCATGAATAAAAAAGGCGAGATTACGTATACGATCAACGCTGAAAGTATTGGAAGCTACGTAAAGACATCAACGTTCTTTAAAGACCCTCAACATAACCTCTGGCTCTCTTCCGAAGACGCACTCATTCAGGTTATTGCAAGTTCCCCTCTTACATACTTCGACAAACAAAATGGATTGAAAGGAGTAGTGTTTGCTTTGGGTAAAGTAGATTCCAATCTCTATGTAGGCACAGGTCAAGGTGTGTTTTACAAAGAAAATCCCACCACATTTACCCCTATACTAGGTGATGTTACGTATAGCTTACTTAATAGTCAAGGCAAGCTATATGCAGCGAATTTCAATGGTGTTTACGAAATAAAAGGTAAACAAGCGATTCAGGTAGTTGATCACCTCCGCGTATATGTACTTTGTGAGATAAACAATAATCCGGATCATATACTCATGGGTACTGATTCAGGAATATGGCTCTTGAAGAAAGAAAAGAAAGCCAAATGGAAAAAGCAAAGAATAGCAGGCTTTGATGAAAATATCAATTCCTTGCTTCAGGACAAGCAAGGATACTTTTGGGTTAGTCATGAGCAAAGAGGAGTTTACAGGTTACGACTCAACAAAGAGATGAGTGAAGTATCGTCTGTTTCACTATACGACACACGTCACGGACTTCCTTCACATCTTAACAACCGCATTTACAAGTTACTCAATGGAAGTGTTGTTGCGACTACAACAGACGGAATATACCGGTACAATGCCGTAAAAGACAGGTTTGAGCCTGATAAAAAAATTCGGGACGCACTCGGCAAGAAATTCTGCATCTATAGTATAGCAGAAAACAGTGAAGGAGATTTATACTTTTGGGGTGCCCGGCCGCAACAATACGAAACTGCAGGCGTGCTAAAAAAACAAAATGATGAAACATATAAGGTGATGTTTACGCCATTTAATAAAACTGCCATCGCTATTGGTGATCTCGGAATAGATATAAATGCACCTATATTAATAGCAGGACCGGAGGATGTGCTCATTGGCAACAAACTAAGAGTGTTGCATTACAATCCTATTCAGAAAACATTTTATAATGACTCTATACATACCTTCATCAGGCATATATGGGCAAGAGATTCTATACTATACTCTGACCAACAGAAACATACCCGTCCGGAAATTCCCTATAGTAACAATAGCATGAAATTTGATTTCATGTGTTCTTTCTATGAAGACGCTGAAAAAACGGAATATCAACATAAACTCAGCGGCTTCGAAAACAGATGGTCTGCCTGGACGAAAAGTAAAGAAGCAGCATATACCAATATACCTGGAGGAGACTATACTTTCCTGGTGCGCGCAAAAAACGAGTATGGTATCATCAGCAAACCTGCTGCTTATATTTTTTCCATTCAATTTCCATGGTATCAGAAATGGTGGGCCTATATACTCTACTTCCTCTTTTTAACGGCATCTGTCTGGATGATTACCTTTTATTATACACGCCAGATCCAGTTGCAAAAAACATCTCTCAAGAAAAAGGTAAACGAAAAGACAGCAGATCTTCAAATCAAGAATCAGGAAATTCTCAATAAGAACGAAGAGATTTCCATGCAAGCGGAAACACTTGAAAAACTGAATCTCACCAAAGACAAAATATTCTCCATCATTTCTCATGACCTCAGAGGGCCTGTTCACCAGGTACAAGAGATACTCTTGCTACTGGAGTCAAATCTTATAACCGAACAAGAATTCAAAAGGTTAGTCCCAGACTTGAAAGAAAGCATCCGTTATACTGTTGGACTAACGGATAATTTACTTCAATGGGCACGTGGACAAATGGAGGGTATGCAGGTTCGACCGTCTGCCTTTGATATCCATGAAATCATAGACGAGAATTTTCGTCTCTTCAAGCCCCTGGCAACACGCAAGGATATAACCCTTACAAATATACTTGAAACCAGTATTCCTGTATTCGCGGATAAGGACATGATTAAACTGGTTATCCGCAATCTTGTTAACAACGCCATCAAATTTACTGGCAAACATGGCGAAGTAATTATAGGAGCTGAGCCTCGCGAAAAATCAGTTCTCGCATATGTTGTCGATACGGGTAAGGGCATTGCAAAAAATGACATCCTGAAAATCCTGGGAAAAGAAGGCTTCACAACTTTTGGAACGAGTGGAGAGAGAGGTGTAGGTCTCGGATTAAAACTTTGCCAGGAATTCATTGAAATAAATTCAGGCACCCTATATATTGAAAGTGAACTTGGCAAAGGAAGTAAGTTCTCATTTACCATTCCAACGAGGCAATAATTTCCTCTCAATCTTACTGTTCTTTTTCTTTTCAATATATACCAGCAAATGAAGGTATATAGTAGCGTCAACATGTACTCAAAAAAAGGGGCACACATTGGTATGTGCGCCCCCGACCCAAACCCCACTATCAAATAAGCGGAGAAATCTTCAATCATCTAACGATACACAACATTAATCACTAATACACTATCTAATTTCTATGGCACAAAGTAAATCATCTTTTTAATAATCTATTCTCTGTATTAATGAGTACAAGAGAACCGATTTTATTACTAAACTCGTGTCAGTAATTTTACCTAGTTGTGTCGAGCAAAGATATACTTACTCTATGCCACTGTCTTGGAAAGGATACATTTAAAAAGAATGACATGGATCGCACAGCCTTTGCAAACACCTTGTATCGTTACTGGGTCGCCAACTTTTAATTTTCCCTTACTTATTTTTCCTTTGAAATAACATTTCACTGTTATCATAATCATGCCTTCGCCCGCCATCCACACAATACCTTCATCTTCGCGTATATCTTTTACAAATCCCTCTACCCTAAGTTCTTTCTCCAGATATTTTACATTTGCATCGCTTGAATCTTTAACAAATAGCGAAATCAATGACGATGCCTTAACCTCTATCGGTGGCACTTTCGGTTTTCTTAAATGTCTAAGTGCTACAACAGCAACAGACAAAAGCACAGCTATACTTACAATGATCACTCCCATACTATATTATATTATAAAGCAAAGAAAGCTAGACCAATGCATTATCTCTTCAGCAATTCTACGCGGCAACTCTTGCTACTACTACAGATAATTACTTCCGTATAAATACGGAGCCATCCCGCAACAACAGACTCGGCCACATACGTCTGTATTTATAGTACAAACGCATAAGTATATTTACTTAGTAACGAAGTAACGCTCAAAAGGTATTTTTAATAGTCCTAAAAGTATACCAATGAGCTTTATTCAGAAATTTAAAAAACCATTCAATCTGTTTCTGCTGCACCGTAACAGCCGTATAGTAGCGTTGATTTTAATTATACTCTTTCCGTTTGTCTCAAAACTATTTGCACAGACTACATTAGGAAGACTCGAAATCCCGAAAAAGGGTTTTTATATATTGAAAGAGGACAGCCTGATTATCGATGAGTTGGTCATGAATGATTCTTCAAATATAGTCCTGTTCAGATCATCTTCTGCAAGCTATATCAAGGTCAATAAACTGATCATTGGTAATCAATGCTGGATTATTGGCACCGGTCGCTCGGGAACCTACGGCATAGCTGGTAAAGATGCCGATCAAGCTTATGGTCCTTGCACACATGGTAAAGTTGGAAAGCCCGGAACCAATGGTACCGATGGTGAGCCTGGCAAAAATCTCACGCTTGAAATAGACTACTTTGAATCAACGCAAGCCGCTCCGCTCCTGGTAAGACTCAACGGTGGCAATGGTGGTGACGGTGGCAAAGGCGGAAATGGAGGGAATGCGAACAAGAGCACTACACATTGCTCTTGCAATGGTGGAAATGGCAGTAACGGTGGCAATGGAGGTAACGGAGCAGCTGGTGGCTCATTAACATTTCAATGTTTAAAATGTCCTGCAAATATACTTTCATCTGGTACCATCAAAATCAACCTCCTTGGCGGTTATCCGGGATACGGTGGCGAAGGCGGGCACGCGGGTTCAGCGGGTTCAGGTGATCAAACCTCTAAACCGGGTATACCGGGAAAACTGGGTACAAAAGGAAAAAAGGGTCAGGAAGGAATGTATATCTATACTAAGCCTGGATCTTAGTATACACAAAATTTATATATTGACTGTTCCCGTATTAACGGAATACTCAATGCCATTTAAAAAAGAGGAATTTGAAAGAATCAATTTCCTCTTTTTCATTTATAATCACTGACGTGCCGTTGGTATTCGGCTCTTGGACACCAATCTTGTTTGAGTCTTGATCACCGAGCACGATTTCATTGATGGGCGGCCTAAGAACCGGCTTACTGATATGAGACGCTCATATCACCGATATAAGCATGAGTGCCTACACAGAAAATCACTAAGCTTTTTAGTACAGCCCAAAAACAAAAATCCCTGCCCCTACTTATTGTAGAGACAGGGATATGATATAGAACAGTTATACTTTAATCTATATATTACTAATTGACACTTTCTTTTAGCAGCGTATTGATTGTTTCATTAAAACGCTCCACATACTGATCATAATAGAATCCAGTGCCTGGCCCTGAGAATCCAGTATGTATCTTTTTTACCTTTCCATCTTTACCAATGATGATCGTTGTAGGAAAAGCCATCACATGGTTCAGCATAGGCAACGTCAGAGAAGCTTTCTCTTTGTCATTCGTGCCTGCTATAACAAAAGTATACGGCACTTTTAATGTTTCAACCATTTTCTTTACACGTGTGCTCGCATAGTTAAAATCACTTTTGCGTTCATATGCGAGCCCTATAATTTCAACGCCTCTCATCTTGTTGGCATTATACCAGTGCGAAAAGAAAGTAGTCTCGTCCATACAATTAGGACACCATGTTCCAAAGATTTGCAGAATTACCACTTTACCCTCATACTTACGATCAGGAAAGGATACTTTCTTTCCCTGTATGTCAGGAAAAGAAAATTCTATTTTTTCAAACCCTGATTTCAGATACGTTAATGATTCTGGATCTGGTAAACTTGCGTTTTCATTTTTCTCCGCTACCCAAAACTCTGTCCACGTTTGACCGGAAAAAAATTCACCAATCAATGTATTGTCAGGGTTTCGGTTTGCTGTAAACAGATAAGCATGATTACCATCAAATGCACTCATATATAGTACACCCTTATTGACAGATCCTTCGAGATAGCGATAGTCGCCAGTGGTTGTTAAAAACGTTCCGGTAACATAGTTACCTTGCTGTTTAAAAACACCAATCGCCTCCGAAGTATCACTTTCGTGGATGAACTTCACTGCATATTTCCCGCTATAATCTGGTTCAGTGGTTAAATTCAGATCCTTTTTTACAAAACGATATTCCTCTCCATGTACTGCGTGAAACGGAACCTTATAGTGTTGCTCATAATTCTTTATGAATACACCACTGAGCGAATCTCCCTTACCGTATATTCTCGCCTTGATGTTAGCGTCAAAAATATGAAGTGCTATGTTAATAGAGTCACCTGTAATTATTACATCTTCCAGTAGCAACCGTTCTTCACCATTCATGATATAAAGATCTAACCCGCCAGCAGGATCGGATGTTACTTTGAAATTGAAGGGTAGTTGAAGTCCCTGGATTTCCAGTGTTGCGCGCCACACACCAGATTTGATAGCTTTCTCTCCTTTTGCTCGAACTGTATTGCCCGCAAGCAGGCAGACAACCAGACTGATAACCGTGATTAATTTTAGATTCATTGTGTAGTTAATAAATAGACATTACCCCGCAAAAAACGGGAAAAGATATAAATCTTGTTCACGGTATTTATTAACAGATCAGTGTACTTTCTACACCTAGAATATACTAGGTATAAATACGTACATTTATATCGGTACGGTATAGTCGATACTATACCCATTGAATAATCAATCTTCAAGAATTTCAATCTCTACGCGAACATTCTCCTGGGCCTTTGCACTACGTTTGTCATGCACCGGTTTTTTTCCGCCCCATGCTTTAATTTGCATACGCTCCTTTTCAATTCCACTTTCGATGAGGAATTCACGTATAACTTTCGCACGTTCTTCTGATAATTCTTTCGCAGAGCCAAATCCATCTTTTGTACCTGACAATGAGAAAAAACTCTTACTATCTCCCATGAAGACTATCTTGCCGTAAGCACCACCATTAGTATGCCCGTGAATCTTTATCATATACTTTGGATTCTCTTTGAGCATTTCAACCAGGCTGTTCACTTCATAATTCGATTCAGGTCTCATCACAGCTGCATCCTTAAAGAAATATACATTATACATCACAGCTATGTCACCCTTCTTCAGGCGTACCATTTCAAAAGGCACTACAATATTATTAGCAGCATCTTGTGATATACCGTCCATTGCTAATGGATCTTTAAAATCAAGAGAGTTCTGAACCCTCCTATAGCCAAAGATGTCACATATAAAAGAGATCTCACCTGTGTTCGCATTAGGAGATAACAATACCGAAGTATTTGCTTTATATGAACCAATCTTACGGGAATGACCGGTATCAATTGCATCCACATCTCCCTCAATAAGTTTTTCGTCATTGGCACGGAATACGCGAAAGAAAAAACGTTTGCCATCTTTTTCATCTATACTTTGGCTTTCATGCGGCACCGGCAAATTCTCGGCTGGCAAAGCAACGACACTTGAAGCGCTCTTTTGCGAGGTTGTATCTTGTTCTACACGAAGAGGACCTTCTACCGAGCTCACACTCTTACTTGCTATATTTTCATTCTGTACAACATCATTGTTAGCAACAATATTACTATCCAGCATCAAACCATGATACACCCATGTATCATACAAATCCGTTTCGGTTCGCAGGCGTTGAGCTTCCTGGACTGCTTTATCACGATCGATGGTCTGCAACGCATATACATAGTACCAGGCGCGTTCGGTATTCAATGCGTACCCCGCTTGAACATTTTTAGTCGTTACCTGCTTTACAAAATTCGTGGCATTGTCGTGAATTGCAAAAACTCCCACGACAACGTAGTACCGATTATCTTTGATTACATCAGGTTCCGTTTCACCTTGCGACAAAGCTTCAATTCTTAACACAGCAACCATCACCAGGATCATTGCAGATTTTAGAGACTTCATATATACTTTCCTGAACTTTACATTTATAAATACGGACCAATGATAACTATCACGTTCCGGTCAAATCATGCTATAAAAATTAATCTAAACCAGTAACATCACTCCTCTTCCACACCCTGCCACTTTCTATAGACTCTACAATCTCTGCATGTCTCTTATATACAGTAAAGAGAAGTTTTGCCTCATACTCCGTTATTTTTCTGATCACAATAACCCGTGGAGGGCGGTCTGGATTCTTTGGCGTTGACATGTTACTTACGTTTATCGCTTGACTTCAATCTTTAGTCAACCATTTTCATCACTCAGTACTTTATGAAGCATTTGAGTCTACCTACTCCGCTCTTTTATTATAAAGCTTATAAGTTGACTACGATTTAAATCAAAATACTTATGTAGTCTTTTATCCAAGCTTTTTACCTGCGGCCAATCGGACTAAGTAAAAACCAGAAAAAGGAAAATCAGAAAAACGATACCTATACCAAACATCATAGAGATCACTTCTCTGTCTCCACGATCAAAATTTCCGTTAGACTGCATATTCTAATTTGTTAGTCTCAATCCGATTAACTATATGCCAGCAAATGTACTTCATCATTATCAACACAATCTTAAGCGCCTTTACCTATAAGGAAACGCTTTTTATACTTTGATAGGCGTCCGTAAAGTTACGGATGTGTCTATCCGTACTATACTTTATCACCGTGTCTTCGCTCACACATTGTCATAACCTTATAGCGCATTTACCTTACATGCCATCTGGATTACGATCTTGTAAATTGGGAGATCAAAAATCAATTTTATGTCACTCAAAAAAGTATATAACAGAAAATACACGTGACAAAAATCAATCGCTTGCTACTAAATTTTTAAAATTCACCCGGTATATTACCTCACATCTCAGTATTAATACGGATATATATCTCCGTCCATTACCGAAATCTTGTGACTCATCAAATCCTACCTTTGTCGCTAGTAGATTTAGTAAAGTCAATACACTTTTTAAATACTGAAGCATGCTTAGATCTTTACGCGCTCATTTTTTTCATCTATTCTTCTTAGCGCTCATTTTCTTTACCGGAATTCATGAAACAAAAGCTCAATGCGTTGGATTACCTACGGTTTCATCGTTGGGGAGTAACAAATTTCCAGCAGGCTTTTGCTCACCGGTAAACGCTCGTGTTACCTATAATGTTGGTTTCTTAACAGCCGTACCTGCAGGTACCATCAGTATATATATAGATTGGGGGGACGGAACAAACTCAACTATAGCCCAGGCACAGGGACAAACATCCTATAGCGCTGATGTCACCCATACTTTTCCAGTGGAGAGTGATTGTGAATTTGTAGTGGTGATGACCATTCGGTATAAAGGCTCACTTTGCCCGATAACGCGACAAGTGCAGCGCATTGCATCGTGGAGAACAGATGATCATAATGGAGGTAAAGTTCAATTAATCTCACCGGTTACTGGTACCACTGAACACCAGGTGTGTGCTGGAGTAGATTTATCCGTTGTGTTTCAGGATGCCACAAACTGGAATTGTAATGCAAGCTATGTTCATCCTCCAGGCCCGGATGCCGTGGAGAGTCCAAACATTGCAAACCGCTGGCAACAGATCGTATATAACACAGGAAGCACTGGTTCAAAAATACCTAATCTAAGTGTTGACGGTATACCGGTTACAGGAGCCGCAGGTGTAGATCTGCTAAGCAACTACCAGGATACACGTGGTATAAATTATATGTCTAGCTCGGCTGTTATTGCCAATAATAAAAGGCCATCCCTTACGATAACAGCTCCGGGTGGTTTTGGTGCCAGCTATCCGCAGGTTGGCGATGTACTTCAGATCACACTGCGGTATTGGAATTTTTGTAATCCCTATTCTAATGATCCGTTATCACCACTGATGCCTTTAAATGGTGATCTCGTAAATGGTGATAACGCGCCGATTGAAAAAACTGCGACCATTGTAGTGGTGAGTGCTCCGGCTGCGCCTACACCTGCGGCAGATCAAACAGTTTGCTATAATAATACCCCGAATGCTTTTTCAATCTCAGGTGTACCAGCAACCTATATTGTAAACTGGTACGCTAACGTTGCAGGTGCTACTGATTCTCCCGGTACTTTAATAACCTCGGGTACATCTACATCACTTCCACTCTCATCACATCCAAACTGGGTCGATAAAAAAACTCCTGGAGTATATAAAGTATGGGCAAGCTATCAACCTAATATATCGAATGGTCTTAATTGCGAGAGTCCGAAGGTAATTGTCAAACGAACGATTCGTGAAGAAATCGTGCTCCCTAATCCAACCAGTACAATTCCTACTGAAGTTTGCAACGGTACGGCTAGTAGCCCAACTACAGTTACAGTTACTATGCCCCCACTGGATAGTTATCCCGTTGGTGGTGCTACGCAATATACCTGGACAGGATCGTCTGGTGTAACTGTCGCATCAAGTACGGCTACATCTGCAACCTTTAATTTTAAAGTTAGTTTCTCAGCAGGACAACTATTTGTCGATAGAAAAATTTCAGTCAGGAAACAGTATGCAGCCACGCCTTCGTGCTTTAAAGAAAGTTCATATACTATAAGAGTCTATAATCCATCTGTGGGAGGTACGCTCTCTCCAACACCGGACGTCTGTCAGACATCTCCGGTTGGGAACATTACGCTGTCTGGTAACATCGGATCAGTTTTACGATGGGAAATGTCCTTTAACGGAGGCGCATTCAATACAAATGCTTCTCTCGGAACAGGTACAACTATATCTCCGGGAGTTCTTTCACCCGGTATATATAAGTTCCGCGCAGTTGTCGACAATGGTCCCTGTAACGAGGCCGTCAGTGGAGAAGAAGAAGTGGAAGTGTCCACAAACCCTGGTCTGCCCGCGAATGCAGGCACTGATCAATTTGTATGTCAATTGTCAGGTCTAATCTTAGACTCCTCTCCGATGGGAGCAAGTGACCCCTCCCCTGGAATAGGTACGTGGTCATATATAGGAAGTGTTCCCACAGGTTTACCGGAACCGGTATTTACCACAGGAAAGAATGATCGCAATGCCTATATATCTGTATCGGCTACTAATGCTGGTGCCTATACTTTACGCTGGACAGTAAACAGTGGTTCGTGTTCAAGCTATGATGATGTTGTTATAGACTTTGGAACCAACCCAACGGATCCAAGTGCAGGGTCAGACAAGCAAGTATGCGGCCCTTCTACAGCGCTGGAAGGAAACTCTCCTTCTATAGGGACAGGTAGCTGGAGCATTGTGAGTGGTCCATCAGGTTGTACTGGAGCGGGATGTCCCATATCCATTAGCGATAAAGCTTCTGCCAAATCACCCCTTACGCTACAAGGTTCACCTTACTCATACGGAGCCTATACATTGCGATGGACTATCACGAGCGGTGGCGCAGCGTGTTTTCAAAAAACGGATGATGTCACAATTACCTTTGATGAGCCTGCCGAGATTACCAGCGCACCAGACATTTCAACTGTGTGTCTCGATCCTAATAATCTGGCTCCTATAAAACTAACAGGTATAGTAGCAGCAGGTGCAACCGGTGGTCATTGGGAAAATGTATCGGGAAATGGTACAGTTTCAGCAAGTAGTGCTACGGGTAGTGGTTCAATTACCATAGAAGCAAACTATACTCCCACGATTGAAGATTATGATCAAGGGTTGCCTATACGTGCGAAACTGGTGGCATCGCCAGATCCGTCCAATTCATGCTCATCTGTTGAACAGGAAATAACGATAGCGATAGATAGAAAACCTGTTGCAAATGCAGGAACAGATATACCGAACATCTGTGAAAGCTTTGTAAAGCTGAATGCGGAATCGCCTGCACATGGTGCTACAGGTATATGGACAACAGCAGTAGCTGGTGTTACATTCGACGACATCACAAATCCATTAACAACGGTGCGTGGCCTAACCGTGGCGCCTAGCAGTGTCGTTGTAACTTGGACGGTTACCAGTGCCAGTGGCAACTGCGTTTCCGATCCATCTTCGGTTACATTGACACGTGCTGAACTCCCGGACGCAAATTCCTATACGGCAATAGAGTGTGAAATATCACCTGCGGGTGCACCCGTTGTCGCAAATTTGTTATTGACAAACTATGAGAACACCATTACAACATGGCCGGCTGCCAATCGCACCATAACCTGGTATAAAGGTGGCACACCTCCAACGGGTACGGTTGTGAGTGATCCTTCAGTCGAACAAACGAATATATCATCCGGTCAAATATACCTGGCACGTATCCGCGACAATGGTTCGTCATGTACGCACGATGCAACGGTAACCATAGATGTTCGCGCTCTTCCCGTTGCCAAAGATGCTACCGTTGCATTTTGTGAGGACACTCCGGGAAGTAATCAGGTTTCAAACATTGATCTTAGTGATGCTACCTATGTAGATGAAGTAACGGGTGGAGCAACTAATGTTACTGTTAACTGGTACCCTTCGCTATTCGATGCACAGAATAATACCTTTGAAATTACATCACCTGTAGATATAAACGGAACTGCAAAATATTACGCGCGCGTAATGTTCAGTGACAAACCGTCTTGTGCAGATTATGCAGAGCTTACATTAACAATTAAAAATATACCCACGGCAAGCCAAATTTTCGGAAGAGAATCTGCATGTCAGGGTGATGCTGTTGAAATATACCAGATAACTCCGATCAGTGGAGTAAAGTATCGTTGGAATATACCCGCAGTATATAATGTTTTTGGTGGCGGTACCACCAGTGATTTTTTTGTATTGCTTCAATTTCCAAACGCAAGCGTCAATGCTATACCTGATACCATCAAGGTCCAGGTTGAATTGAATGGTTGCAGTGGTTCGGTTATCAAAAAACCAATCCTGGTCTCTCCTACACCTGGTAAACCTACGATTCACGGTGATACAGTAGTCTGTGAAAACAGTGAAGGGATCAGCTATAACGTAACACCAAACAACTACCCTACTTCTTCCTATAGCTGGGAGATCCGAAAGCTCTCCGATAATTCTGTCGGAGGTGCCTTCATTGCAGATGGTCAGGCTACCAATAAAATACTTGTCAATTATTTAAGTGAAGATATTATAATCAGCGTACAGGAAAGTAACTCTATATGTGTAAGTCCGGCTAGTCAGGATACAGTCAGAATAAACAAGCGTCCAATCATGCTGGACAATGATGCGCAGGTCTGTAGTGATTATGCTACAGGACTTAAATTTGAAGTTGATCCTGCTAGCCCTGTTTCCATTGACAAGTATAACATCACCAATACAAGTTTCGCGACAGAAATCACCCCGATCAATGGACCAACGAAAGGCGTAGACGTTGCTGCAGACACTGCCCGCAATGATCAGTTTCAAAACCTTAAGGCGGTGCCATTACCGGTTAATTATACCGTTGTGCCTGTAAGTATAGGCGCTACCGGTAAAGAATGTACAGGTGATGCGCAGATCATAACGCTTACGATAAAGCCTGAGCCACAGCTTCATCCAACGCTTGATAAGACTCTTTGTAGTGGTGTAGAAACAGGTGTCACACTTGCTTCTGCTTCCAATACGTTTCCGGCAGACAAGTTTATCATTGAAAGTATATATGTACCTGCTGGCGTCACAGCACTAACGGCCATACAAACTCCGGACGCAACTACCCAATATAATGCAGATGCAATCAAAGCACATACGTGGGAGAACATCAATGGAAGCGATAGCACGGTTATATATACCATCCGTCCCTACAGCACACAACTGACTTGTGCCGGAGTAACACGCCAGGTAAAAGTGACTGTCCATCCTAAAACGATTACCAACCCGATAGCAGATTTTGAAAGTTGTAATGACGATCTGCTAAACGTTGCATTCTCGTCTGCCAACAACCCGGATGCCAGTTTCAGCTGGTCGGTTAAATCATCCGACAGCTATATAACAACGGGTACTCCAACAGGCCAGGGCGATATATCAAACCTGCTGATACAGAACGCAAAGACTGTGGATGGCACTATAACATTTGAGGTAATTGGAACCAATACAACTACAGAGGGCAGTTGTGAAGGTCCCGCAGAAATCTTCACTGTAAAAGTTCATCCTTCACCTGAAGCAACTAAAATCGAAAAGACGGTTTGCTCGGATATACCCGGAGGCAATACGTATACTGCCGACCTGAAAGCATTGGAGTCGACTATAACATCCAACGCAGGTACTGCGAACACAAAAATCACATGGTATAAAAGCGCAACGTTGGCTTCGTCCGATATAATTCCTCCTGCAGCTTTGAGTGCCTATAGCATGCAGCACCAGGTACCAGTATATGTTGAAGTGGAATATACTCCGACTACCTGTAAGAAAGTTATCACAGTTGAATACACCGTTAATCCAAATGTATCCTTTGAAGCCACTGCAACAGATTTGTTTTGCAACGGCTTGAACAATGGTGAGATCACCGTGTTCGTAAAAAACGGGACCCCGTCCTATTCGTATAAAATCAATAATGCGCTGCCGATCGGAGCACCGTCTGATACCTATACATTCAACTCGTTATCAGGAGGCGACTATACAATCGTTGTTCAGGATCTGAAAGGATGCAGCGCTTCTTCTGTTGTACATGTATTTGAGCCAACCGCTCTTACTGCACAAGTACAATTAAAGAAAGCGATCACTTGCTTTCAAACAAAAGACGGAGCCATTGAAACACTTGTCAGTGGTGGTACCACACCCTACACCGAATACAGGATCATACAAACCAACGAGCCGGATGCTGATAACGATGGTATATTTCAAAACCTTGCGGTAGGAACCTATAACGTACGCGTAAAAGATAGCAACGGATGTTTTGCTACTACAGAAATGCTCACCCTTGATCAACCAACACCTGTAGAAATAAACTCAGTAGCAGTAGCGACAGATGATGCCGGGTACAACCTCACGTGTAAAGATGCAACCGATGGTGAAGTGCAAGTTAAATTTACCGGAGGTACTACAACAACTGCTATACCCTATACAATCACGCTATCGAAAATAAATTCATCTGATACACCAGCAACCTTACAAGGCACGGAAAGTGTCCTGTTTACAGATCTTGGCAAAGGCACCTATACTATAGCAGTTAAAGATGCAAATGGATGTGCTTCCCGATCTACGTCAGCTACGATATTAAATCCTCCGGCATTGAATGGTGGTTCTATCGGGGTAGATCAGTCTATCTGCTATAGCGATACACCACAGGATAGTGACACAGAGATGATCCAGGAAATATCGACACCATTTGGTGGTGTGGAAAATTATCAATACCAGTGGGAACAATCCGTTGATGGTAACGACTGGATTCAAATCCCGGCTTCGGCAGGTGGTACAGTGAATGTATATGATCCGCCAGCACTAAATGAGACACGATATTTCAGAAGACTTGTTTGGAGTGTTTCCACACGGACAGGGAAATATTGTGAAGTAAAAGGCTCTGATGCAAGCGAGTGGGTTAAAATCACTGTCAACTCTCCTCCTACTGTACAAATATCTGGTCCTTCAAACTTATGCTATGGAAAAACAGGACGCATTACTTTAAAC
Organism: uncultured Bacteroides sp.; assembly: GCA_902168185.1. Taxonomy (GTDB): domain Bacteria; phylum Bacteroidota; class Bacteroidia; order Cytophagales; family Cyclobacteriaceae; genus Ohtaekwangia. The sequence continues at coordinate 12,399 of CABHOV010000029.1, read as the reverse complement.
GTTGTATCCGGAGCAATTCCGATTATATATAGCTATACCGATGGAACAAACATTGTAGCCAATGAAGAAGGCGGAAAAAGCAATGTCATTGTAGTTCCTGAAACTACGGTAGACACTAAGTATACGTTCTTTGATATCACGGATGCCAATGGTTGCAAGGCAGAAGACCCTCAACCCGAAGAAATCCATGTCATTAATGTATCTACTGACTTTTCAATTGTAGGTGCAGATGGACAGTGTCCTGGAAATGATTTTGAATTTAAGTGGAACGTTGAACCGGATGTCAAATACGAATGGATCTGGTCAAGCGACAGTTCAACGGTTATACAGGCAGATGAGCTTTCACCAGGCGACCACACAATTCGTCAGGGGTTTGCGGCTGGTTCTCCTGAAGGCTCCACGGTATATAATGTAAAATTAAAAGCATCAAACTTCCTCTGCTCACCGGATCCTTCTGCCAAGGAGATCACTATATATCCATTAATTGCCTTGAATGTATTGCCTGGTGACACTTCGCTTTGCAGTGGCCAGACGGTTAAGTTTCAAGATCTTTCTTTAGGTATTGATCATGGTTCGTGGTATTACCATCTCCCTGGTACACCGGACAGGCTGGAGGAAACGGCCGCTCCGGTGGACGAAATTTCGTACGTCATGAATAACCAGACTACCCAAAACCCGATCGTGTACGAAGTGGTATATGAAGCCACTAACGATGAAGGTTGCAAAGGTGAGTATAGAAAAGAGGTTGTTGTTTACCGAGGTATTTCAGCAGACCTTACCGCTGATAACGTGCCTCCACTCACAGCAGGTGTATCAACGATTACATTTAACAATACGTCTACGCCTGTTGCCAACGACTTTGAGTATATCTGGGACTTTGATGACATTAAAGCCACACCATCTTCTGCCAATGGTATTGGACCCTATACTGTAGACTATCATACAGCCGGCACCAAAGATGTTACGCTTACCGCCACAAACATCGCGGCCCGCGATGCTGGTGAATCGTGCAATAGCAAAAAACTATTACGCATTAAAATTCTTCTGCCAACAGTAAAGGCCGCTTTCACAGCAACACCTTTAGCAGCTTGTTTTCCGGCTGACATAGAGGTAACCAATCTTTCACCCGGTGCTGATACATTCCATTGGCAACTATATAGTGCCAGCACGCTGATCGACAGCTCAGCATTACGAAGTCCGGTATTCAGGGTTTCACGACCTGGCTCCTACTCTATCGCACTGAAAGCTGAGTACACTGCCAGCGGCCAATCAGACACAACAAGTCTGCGAGGTATATATGTATACGATGTGCCCTTGGCCAGCTTCGAATTACGCCCGACCACAGTATATATTCCTGATATGGAAGCTCAAACCTTCAACTTCTCTACGGGAGCAAATCAATATACCTGGGACTTTGACGATGGAACGACTTCCGTTGATGCAGAGCCGAAACATATATATGAGCTGGAAGGAAAATATACCATTATGCTGGTTGCAGGATATGATAACGGTGACAAGGACATAGATGGTGATGGCGTTTTAGACGGCAATCTGGTATGCTATGACACCGCGCAACACGAGATCAACGCCGTGCAGGGAGGCTCTTTAAAAGTACCAAATGCATTTACACCAAACGTAAGCGGATCTACCCGTGGCAATGGTGTGCCGGGCAGTGGAACCTTTAATGATGTGTTTATGCCGATTGTAAAAGGTTCAGAAGAATATACCATGGAGATTTTTGATCGGTGGGGTAATCTGATCTATGAAACAGAAGATAAAAACAAAGGATGGGATGGTTACGATCGAAACGGCAGACTGATGCCAGCAGGTGTATATGTATACAAACTTGTAATCAAGCTATCGAACGGACAACGGACAACCAAGGTAGGCGACATCACACTGATCCAATAGTATATCTGGATAAAGATTGACAACGAAGCAATGAAAAAAATTATAGCGATCATTTTTTTATTTACTGGATTTAGTGCTGCCGCGCAAGACCCACATTTTTCGCAGTACTACCAGGCACCTTTATTTCTCAACCCAGGATTTACAGGTATAACTCCCCAACAAAGAGTTGTATTGAATCATCGGATTCAGTGGCCAAGCCTACCGCAGGCATTTACGACCTACGCAGCTTCATATGATATTTTTGTAAATGAATTACGAAGCGGCTTCGGTGTACTCTTCACTACAGACAAAATGGGATCAGCCGGATGGCGAAGTACAACGGCTAGCCTATTGTATTCTTACAAAATAAAGTTGACCAGCAAGCTTGTCTTCTCGCCTGGCATTTCGTTCGGGTACGGTGTAAATGGATTGGACCGCAATAAGCTCCGCATGGGTGATGGACTTGAATATGATGGAACATCGCTTGATCCTGAACTGAATAAACTTGGCAAAGACGGCTATCTGGATTTCGGTTCTGGCTTTGTCTTGTATTCAAAGAATATATGGTTGGGTGCGTCATTCTCGCACATCAATCGTCCCGAGCTTTCGGTGCTGGGAGAAGATAGCAGACTCCCAATGAAAACTTCAATCCATGGTGGTGTCAAACTAAGCCTGCACGGTGCAAGAACGTCTCGTCCATCGTACCTCACACCATCCTTTATCTATAAAATGCAGGGGCCAACCTTCTCACAACTTGACCTTGGTATAAATTACCACATTGACCCCATATCGGTCGGCCTATGGTACAGAGGGAAACCTTTCCAGAAAAGTGTAGCCAATACAGTAGAACAGGATGCCTTCATCATTTTCCTTGGCTTATATTTCAAAAATCTCACTCTTGGCTATAGCTACGATTTTACGATTTCAAAACTTCAGACTGCATCCGGTGGTGCGCATGAAATATCTGTGGTATATGAATTTTCATCGCGCCGATCCGACAAGAAGAATAAGAAAAAATATAAACTGATTCCGTGTCCATCCTTTAATAGTAAAGAGGGATTCTGGAATTAGTAACACTATCCTTGCAATAAAAAAGACCCACAATGATCACCAGGATAATCGCTATCGTCTCGAACAAAGGGATCGCATTCCTGAAGGTTATATTATATACCTTACTCTTCTCAAGCTATATAGTAACGAGCTTCGCTCAATTACCCGAGGTTAAAGTAGTGAGTAAAACTACTGGGAGCATGGAACAAATCATTACTTTGAAAGGTAATGGATTTGGCATTGATCCGGCAAAAGCTATTGTAATGTTTGGAACAGCAAAGGCTTCTATTGTTTCAATCTCCGATCAAGTGTTGGTTGTAAAAATACCCGTGGGTACTACTTACGACAACATTGCTATAACAAACCTTACTTCTAACCTGACAGGCTACACACAACAACAATTTCTATTGAGTTTTCATGGTGATGATGCGCAACCTTTCAGCAGCACTAACCTGGAAGGCCAGTTTGATTTTCCCAACAGCGCAGCAGTAGCCACTGGTTTGTATGATTTATGTTTGTGTGATTTTGATGGTGACGCCAAAAGCGACCTTGCCACTTCGAATGACAATTCAGCCTTCGTTAATATATTTCGCAACACAAGCAGTGGACCAGGCAATATTGCTTTTAACAGCAAGATCTCGCTAAACCTCCTTTCAAAATCTGTACATATAAAATGTGGTGATCTCAACGGCGATGGAAAAACAGACCTGGTTATAACGGAGAAAGGTTCAACAGAAAAAGTATACTTCCTCCAAAATAACAGTTCAGGGCCTGGTAGTTTCTCATTTACTACGCAATCTGTAAAACTTGCCGGTAAAACGCCAAAGCATGTTGATATAGCGGATCTCGATCTGGATGGCAAACCGGAATTAATCATTACTTCCCAGGCCACAAATACTATATCTATACTTCAAAACAAAAGCACAAAAGCAGCTATATTATTTACAGCGACTCCCATCACAATAATATTTCCCAACGTAACTAACCTCGATGCATTGGCAGTAGAAGATTTGAATGGCGACCGTATCCCGGAAATAATAACCAGCCAATATCAAAATACCAGTAACATATTTATTGTTAATAATAACTCCCTCCCTGGTTCCATTATACTCAACGATATCATAACTGTAAATACCGCCGCTACAATCAATGCCATTCGTGTAGGCGATCTCGATAATGATGGCAAAAAAGATATAGCCTATACTCAATCTGCTCCTTCAGCTTCTGTTGGTATTCTGATTAACCAAACAACAGGTGCACAAATTTCATTTGGAAGCCCACAGACGTTTTCTACAGACAGTTCTCCCTGGGGACTTGATTTCGGAGATCTTGACGGTGACGGAAAAACAGATATAGCAGTGGCATCCAGTCAAAAGAAGTCAATCACCATCCTAAATAACAATAGTAGCCCGGGTGCGCTTGCGTTTCAATCCACAACAAAGGCAACAACATACCTCAATCGTCACGTTGCTATAGGAGATGTTGACAGCGATGGGAAACCAGATATAGCATTTACAAGTATAGACGATGCGCAGTTAAATATAGCAGCCTCGAAGATTTCAGTTTTCAGAAATAAAACGTGTATGATTCCGGAAGTAACGCCTGTCGGGCCGTTGAATATATGCAACACAAACACGGTTGCCCTTACAGCAACATCAGGAGGTGGAATCTCATATGAATGGACAAACCTGTCCACAAGCGTAACGACTACTGGCACGAATACATATACTCCATCTGTTACAGGTAATTACAACGTAAAGGCTATTGCGGAAAGCGGAAGTTGCAGTCCTATATCAAATACTGTTAGTGTAACAATAGCAACCGGCACCGCAGGTGATCCTAAACCTATGAACAACGGGCCTGTTTGCTCGGGCAGTGGACTTACGCTATCCTTGGGAAATGACCTCGGAACAGGTTTCTCATATCAGTGGACAGATGTGAATGGAACCAATATAGGCACTGGACCTACTGTCCAAATCACCAACGTTAATCTATCCCATGCAGGAGTGTATTCCGTGAAAGTATATGCAGGTGATCCTGCGACAGGATGCCTTGCACGAACAGAATCAACAACCGTGCAAGTAGTAGATATACCTAACTTTTCAGTGCAACGTTCAACGGGTGAAGTTATTTGCGCGGGAGATCTCTCCACGCTCTCTGTATTCCCCGCTGTTACCGGCTTCACATACCAATGGTATGAAAAAACTTCAGGTATAATTTCCGCTCAAACGAGTAAGAATTTAACCCGCGGTAGTTCTGGAGAATTTTATTTCCAGGCAACATCTACAAATCCAAATTGCACAGTGGCAACTTCATCATCGGCTAAACTTGTGGTTGCCAATGCACCATCTGTCGCCTTCGATGCACCAGCGACTGCCTGCCAGGGACAGGAGGTAAAATTTAGAAATCAGTCAGTAACGGATCCACTAGCAGAAGTATTCTATACATGGGACTTCGGAGATTCACACACCTCCACAGACAAAGACCCGGCACATATATATACTACAACGGCTTCTGCACCGTATTCTGTTACATTAACTGTATCGTATAAAAATGCCACGTGTATAAAGGCTACAAACAAATCCATTCTAATCACTCCTGCTACACCGGTTGTTATTACAAGCAATACCGGTAGTTTTGAATTCTGTGAGGGTCAAGAATTGGAGCTCTCAGTATCGGGCTCCTATAACACGTATACCTGGAGCACTGGATCTACAGCATCTACGATAACGATACAGGAGCCCGGCGAATACTCTGTTGAGGTAATGAACAACGGTTGTCCACTAAAGTCCATTCAGGATGTCACTACATTTCCATTACCCGTGGTAACTGCAACAGCTCATCCGGAAATTATAGTAGAAGGTGAAACAACACAGCTTGAAGCATCCGGATTATTAAACTATACATGGGAGCCGAAGACTTCTCTTTCGCAACCTGATATAGCAAATCCTGTGGCAAATCCTGTAACATCGACACTCTATACGGTAAGCGGTACGGATAGTAATGGATGTGCAGGGAATGCAACTGTTCAGGTATCCATAAAGGATGCGACCGTTATAATGAAACTGAAACCCAGTAATTTCTTTTCTCCCAACGGAGATGCCATTAATCAGTATTGGACGATCGATAACATTCTGGATCATCCTGAATGCAGTGTAACTATATTCGATGAAAAAGGTGTGAAAGTATATACCGCAAAACCATACCTCAATGACTGGGACGGCACATTCAACGGAAAAATCCTTCCGGACGGAGTTTACTACTTTGTCATTCGCTGTGACGGGCAAGAAAAGCAACCAAAAACGGGAAGTATTACTGTATTAAAATAACACTTCACTACACATACTATATATCGTTTCAGCGGAGCAATTCAGAAACCCGCTCAACAGGATTATCAACCATAATTTTACTGGGAACAGTCTTCAACTGACACCAGTTTTCTTCCCAGGCTTTAATCTTCAACCGCGTTGCCTCTTCGTTAAAAGGTTTCTTTTCCACCAAGGCTTCACGGAAATCCCGCATAAAGATGCGCCATCGCGGTACATAAAAATCTATGTACATACCTTGCCAGGACTTTGAGGCATAATCCTTCAAATTGTCGCCACCCCAAATTGTAATTTGCGTGCGTGCATTGTTAATATATAGCATAGACTCTGCTTCATTATCACCGTATTGCTTCGCATCGTTTAACCAAAGTGATAAACTATTAAGAGGTTGAGTACCAATCAATGAATCCAATTGCTCAGCAAGTGAAAATGCAGTATTCATAAGAGAATCTCCCTTTACATAATTGCCAGACTTATATGTCCGGATACTTGCCATCAACAAACTATCAGCATGCATGCTAACATAATGCCTTGAAAACTCCACGAGATCATGAATCAGCAGTGTATTCTCTTTATTCGCATTCGCTTCTTTCACAAGAATATGTAATGCCTTTTTTAGTTTTTTTGCATCACCAGGGTATCCTTCAAAATCTACAATGTTTGCTGTCGGACGTTTAAATAACAAGTAAGCCCCACCCCCATTCCACCAACGCGGTGTCCAATAGCGTGTTTGGAATACAGACTCCTTTAACTCATTCCAGGCAGAAAGTATAGTATCAGAAGTATATCCATACCGGTCCTGGGTGTATTGTGAAATCCAATCGTTCCACACTATACCCTGACTAGACCACGGCAGATCATATATATACTCATATACCATCGAGTTATTATTTAATCCCTCCGGTAGTACACCATAACCAACGAGGTTTCTTTTTTCGGAGCTACTTATTAAATCAGTGGCTTCTTTATTATAAAATTCCAAATCTCCATATACCGGATTCGAGCCGCCATAATTATGAACATAACCATAGGTCCATTGCTTTCCTCCATATGCTTTTGTTTGCTTCCACAGGCCAGGATAGCGATCATTACCAAAATCCTGGATAATCATTTTTGAAGGCGGTACTTTACTCAAAAATGATTGAATTGAAGTTGTGTCCCAAAATTCCTGATCGTTACCAAAGAGCCAACCCTGCATCACCCAGGTAGCAGAAGAATCTGCCTGTTGAATGGATCTATATATAGCCTCCCCATATTCAGCCAAGGTCTGCTGTTTATTATCGGCCGTAACAGGAGGTTTCATTTCATTGAAGGAGTCGGCCAGGTAAAACGAAGCATCGCCATATATATCCTGGTATATTTCAATAAAACGCTTTCCGATCTGAAGGAACAAAGAATCTTTCGGATCAAGTAAGTATGTACCTTCAAAGCCTTTCTCCCAAGGCTGAAGTTGCTTAATATTTGCACGTGGAAATTTCTTCTTCAGACTTTCAGGTACATATCCACTGAACGCGGGCACTACGGGTTTCATACCGAGGTCTCTCATTCTGTTTAGTATCTTTTTCTGCAAAGCTTCCTTTTTTTGAATAAAGCTTAAAGGCAGTGGTCCACCATATTTATTTATGTTCCCCATGCGATGCCATGGAAGAAATGCAGCACCACTGAAGTGATTTAGTATCTCGGATTCCTCCAGTCCCATCTCCTTCCACAACCTTAGATATACAGCCTCCTGTCCTTCCATAGCAGATGGCATATTGATGCTGCGTATAGCCATCCAGTCAATTTCCCGTTCCCATCGCTCCCAGTTCCACCACACCGTAGTATATCCGAAAGCACAGACGTTAAGATATTGCCGGAAGACAAAGGGTGTTTTTAAAGTTTGAGCCGAATACTCAGGCCACTGTTGTGGAAGCTGTACACGATTTCCTTCCCAACTTACATGAAGAGCTCCAATTTTTCTTAAGTATGTATAAGCACCATAACAAATTGCTGGAATTGAATTTCCTTCAATGGTAACTTTATGATTGACAGCACTGATCGTAACTTCATCTTGCGTGGTATTTTCAGCTAGCGTCAACACGAGTTCGTGGGCTCTGTCACCAATTAATCTTTCCAATACTTGATAAGCTGGCTCTATATTTTCATCCGTTGACTGTACATCTTCTTTTTGATGGCAGCAAATAAATACAGATGATAAGAGAAGAGCTAAAATAAAATTACTTCCGGAAGAATATATAGCTTGCAGTATATATTCCGAATAACGCACACGATCTTTTACAATATCCATAAAGTAATGTTAGTCGTAAAATATAGGAGATAGATATAGAAGAGGTACTGAGTTGATACAGCACTAAAGATCTAGCCACGCCTCCGCTTCTGCTGCTGTCCTGAAATTTTTCTTGGGAAATTGCGTTGTCTTCGCTACAGCGTTCAGCTGCATTTCCGCCACATCATCTTTGAGAATTTCTGCCACTTTGCTTACACCAGCTTTCAAAAGAATTGCTTGTGCTTGTTCATGTAACTTCACCACTTCTTTGGGATGAGTCTTCATTTCAGACGCATCTGTTAAAAGGGTAAATCCTTTTTTTAACTTTGAAACTCCGCTAATCCAGTGATTGATATAATCTGGAACCTGTTCAGGCGTTCTCCAAAAACCAATAATCTTCAGGTATGCTCTGTTTTTCTCTGTCGATACAGAGATTGTATAAAACTTATTATCGCCGATTTTAATGAGGGACATCTTTGCAGGAGTTAGGGGTTTTCCTACAAATTTATTTGAATTTCCCTTTTCTCAAAATCTGCAGTCACTCTTGACCACAGCGTAAATCCACTTAATACTGCAGTTCCTCCACTGAAGAATAGAGAATGCTGTTATACTTTCGCAGTTGGCAGTGTAAATCCTGTATTGAAGGCGAGTATTGATCGTACTTTCTGAATTCGTCAAATGATTTGATCAGAGCTTTACATTTCAAATTCTTTACAATGGGTGAGAGCTTATGAATTTCGGCCCGTATACCTTCCATATTCTTTTCAGCAACATGCTTTGCCATGTTGTTTTCCAGAAGCTTAAAGTCGCTGATCACAATCTTTTTAATTTTCTCCATTTCTTCCGGATCGTAATCAAAGGCATCTTCGTAAAACTGGAAGGATAGAAAATCCTCTTCTTCTCTTTTACGTGGAGTAACTTTTATTATTTTTTGTATAAGCGTTTCAAACTGAAAAGGCTTTGTAACGATATCCTGAATATTATGCATCGCTGTCTTTGCCTTCAGGTTTTCAGATAATGATTCAGCCGTAAAGGCTATCACAGGTGTATGTATATTTCGTCCTCGCTTCTGTGTTCGAATTGCTTGTGTAACTTCATATCCATTCAGCCCTGGCATTTGCAAATCCATGAGAATAACATCAAAGGTTTTATTTGCAGTATGAATCAATGCAAGCTCACCACCAGAAGCCATGGTACACTCGACTTCACAATCCTTTAAGTAGCTTCCAACGACCATGCGATTAGACTCAACGTCTTCTACATATAAAACGCGATAACCTTTGAAAGACGACACCAACGTTGCCTCATTTATCTCTTTTATACTTACATGCGGAACTGCAACCGAACATATTGTAAATGGAATTGATACAGAAAACGTAGATCCTTCACCCTCTTTACTTCTTACAGAGATCTCTCCGCCCAACATTTCCACCAGGCTTTTCACTATGGAGAGCCCTAAACCTGTACCACCAAATTTCCGAGATATATACTTCTCGGATTGGTGGAATGGCATAAAGATCAACGGAAGTTTATCATCCGCTATACCAATTCCTGAATCAATTACTTCAAACAACAAACGGCACTGCTTCTCGTTCTTTGAAACCAATGAAGCCGTTACTTTAACCGAACCGCTCTGCGTAAACTTCATTGCGTTATTCACCAAATTATTGAGTATTTGGTTAAGTCGCATAGAGTCTCCGCTCAGCATCGATGGAATCATTGCATCGGCAGTCACTTTGAAATCAAGTCCTTTCTCAGAAGCAATTGGAAGATAGGCCGACCTGAACTGCTGAAGGAATTCAAGGGTATTAAACGCGATCTCTTCGAGTTCAATTTTACCAGCCTGTATTTTATTATAGTCTAGTATATCATTTACAAGATGCATCAGGTTATCACTGGAGCCCTTTAACGTCTTGATGATTTCTTGTTGATCTTCTCTTGGCTTTTTCTTTAACAACAAATTTGAAAGTCCTATAACAGAATTCAGTGGCGTCCGTATCTCATGACTCATGACCGATAAGAAATCTTCTTTGATCGCTGAAGCGGCTTCTGCTATCAACTTCGCTTCTATTAATTCGGCCTCACGTTTCTTATCAAATGTTATATCATAGCTAAATGAAAAATATCCATCGAACGTACCGTTATTGAACAGCGGTATCATATGCTTGAGACACCAGATATAGCCACCGTCTTTACCTTTATAACAAACCTCTCCAGACCAGTTTTTTCCCTCATTTAATTCACGCCATATACCAGCAAAGAAACGCGCATCGTGTACCGGAGAATCGTATAGAGTAGACTTTAAGTCATAATATGTATTACCTATAATTTCTGCTTGTTCATATCCCATTATTTTTTCGAACAACGAATTCACATGTGAAATTTTACCTTCACCATCACATGAAACTATTATAGCTATTTCATTCAACGCATCCGTCTTCAGTTTTAACTGTTCGTAGGTTTGCTTTAAGGTTGTTTGCGATACTGTTAATTTATAGTTGGTACTCTCTAGCTGCTTCGATCTTCTGCCGAGTTCCTTCAGTAAATTATTCAACTTCTTATTCAGGGATTTATATTCCCTCACAGAGTTTGTCAGGCGTGCGTTCGATTGGTTTAATTTCGTTTCATACGCAATCTCATACCCTATATCTCTGGTCAGTGAACGAATGGCCGTAACTACTCCCTCTTTATCTTTTATAGCACGAAGACTTTTTTGACACCACACATATTGCTGCGTATCCTTTCTCCGCATCCTTATCTTGACCATGACCGATTCTTCCGAATGGACGCTCGCCTTTCTGAAAGCCATCATCAACTGTCTTCTGTCCATTGGATGAATGATATCGCTTACAATTTTCCTCCCCACCTTATCTTCCGGCAAATAGCCGAGTAAATGTGTGATCGCTGGTGAAACATATTGCACCATACCATTGAGATCGTAAAGCCCCATGATCTCATGGCCAGCCTCTGCTAATATCCTATACTTCTCTTTGCTTAATCGAAGCTCCTCGGCTATTTGTTTCGATTCGGTTACATCGCGCGCAACACCAAAAATTTCAATAGGCTGTCCTTCTGAATCCCTGAAGACATCGCCCTTTAACCTGATCCAGCGTATCTGGCCGTTGGGTAAAAGTATTCTATGTTCTACCTGATAGGGTTCACCATTCCCTATACTTTCAATCGCATTGTTTATAACTATAGCATGATCGTCCGGGTAAACACATTCAAAGAATTTTTGCTCTGTAATTTTCTCTGTATGATCTACACCATATATTTTATAGGTTATATCAGACCACAATAAATCTTTCGTATGAAAACTCCAACGCCAGCTTCCGATGTTTGAAAAGTGCTGCGACAGTCTAAACAGTTTTTCCATCTCCCTTGATGCGTTCTCAGCCGCCAGCCTATCAGTAACATCAATCAGAACGTACATTCTGCACAGATCACCTTCAACCATAATCTCACCTATCTGAACTTCAAAAGAGCGAACCTTATTATCTTTATCGTAAAAATGTCCGATGAATGATTGAACGGTGTCTCTACCTTCTTTTTGTGAGCGCTGTAATTCTTCAATAAAAAGTTTTGTTTCGGGTGTACAACGATCGGTGATGTGAATAGGATCTATGAGACTATACTCATCCATATTCTCATAACCGAAAATATTTAGTAGCTTTTTATTGGCATATATAACTTTTCCGCGCTTCTCTATAGATACTCCAAGCAATGTACTTTCAATAAGCGTTTTATACTTTGCTTCGCTCTCATGACGAAGTGCCTGCTCTTGGAGTAATTCAAAATTCTTACGTTCTACTTCAAGTCTTTTCTTTACATTAAGACGCTGACGACTTATGATAAGCAAAAAGACAC
>CABHOV010000028.1 GCA_902168185.1 uncultured Bacteroides sp. | reverse complement strand
ATCGGGTTGAGCGTGAAGTCTTCGTTGGAAAATGTAAATGTATAGTACTCGGGTGTAGTGAAGTTCGAGAGAAAGTATGTACGCAAAAGCTGATGTACCTTTTCATCATTCACTTCCATAGGCGCTTCCGAGAGGCGGAGCGATTCACTATTGGTCGGGTTGCCGATATAGTGTGCCGATACTTGCTGAATGTTGGTTAGCGATGAATCGATCATAGCGGGTTAAGCATTAAAAAATATAGCCCACGGAATTTATACCGCGGGCTTGTATTCAATTTGTTATCGTTTCTTATTAATTGATGAGATCAAAACCTGTATAGGGCACCAATACTTTCGGTATACGAATGCCTTCTTTCGTTTGGTTATTCTCCAGTATAGCAGCAACAATGCGCGGTAGTGCAAGCGCACTTCCGTTCAGGGTATGCAGCAACTGCGTTTTACCTTCTTTACCTTTATACCGAAGCTTGAGGCGATTTGCCTGGAAGGTTTCAAAGTTACTTACAGAACTTACCTCCAGCCAACGTTGTTGTGCTGCAGAGTATACTTCCATATCGTACGTGATAGCAGCATTAAAACCCATGTCGCCACCGCAGAGTAATAACTTGCGATAGGGCAATTCGAGTTTCTCCAACAAGCCCTGTACATGTGCACACATGTCTTCCAGCGCATCGTATGATTCTTCTGGTTTTCGGATCTGCACGATCTCAACTTTATCAAATTGATGCAGACGATTCAAGCCGCGCACATGTGCACCCCAACTTCCCGCTTCACGTCTGAAGCAAGGAGTATATCCTGCATTCTTGATAGGCAGATCATCTTCTGTTACCAGAACGTCACGGTATAGATTGGTGATCGGTACCTCGGCTGTCGGTATCAGGTATAGGCCGTCTTCATTTACGAAGTACATCTGCCCTTCCTTATCCGGCAATTGTCCTGTGCCATAACCGGACGCTTCGTTCACCACTATAGGCGGTTGAATTTCGCGGTAGCCCAACCGTGTTGCCTCATCTAAAAAGAAATTGATGAGCGCACGTTGCAGGCGGGCACCTTTGCCTTTATATACCGGGAACCCCGCACCGGAGATTTTTATACCCAATTCGAAATCGATGATATCATATTTCTTGATCAGGTCCCAATGGGGAACTGCCTCACTATAGAGTTCGGGAACTGTACCGTGGCTATATACTTCTATATTATCATCGGCACCAACACCGGCGGGTACTTTGTCGTGCGGTACATTCGGAATCTTATATAGCAGCTCGAGTTGCTTTTTCTCATATACATCCAATGATGTCTCAAGCGACTTCACTTTATCTTTATCAGCGGTAACAGCAGCGCGCAATGCAGTAGCTTCGTCCTGTTTTCCCGACTTCATTAACTCTCCGATTTTTTTCGAATCGACATTAGATTTAGCTTTCAACTCATCGAGAATTTTCTGAGTATCTCTTCGTAGCTGATCGTTCTCGAGTACCTGATTTATAAGGCTCTCTGCATCTTTGAAATTCCGTTTTGCCAAACCCTGAATGATCTTCTCGGTTTGTTCGCGGACAGTAGCAAGCTGTAACATGGGTATGATTTTTAAAAGGCTTCAAAATTAGTTTTTTTTGATCGCCATGCGCTTTTCCAAGCTCAATAAAATATTTAACGGTTTGATAATTTTCAATTTTGGGTTATACTTGCATCATCATTCGGCTTTTATCTCAAGCCCTCTGAATATAAATCCGGAACTCTTTATCAAATTTTTGTTTTCTAGTTATCAGTCCATGACGTTATTACTCAGCTTTACGCTGATCACCAACCAATTCACATATCATTTTTAAAATTAACCACATTCATTTTTAAATCTCATGTACACTATTGACGACCTGAATGTCAGGCTTCTTTCTGAATTGAAAGAAATTGCAGAGGATATGGGCGTAAAGAACGCCAAGAAGCTTTCGAAACAAGATCTTATCTACAAAATCCTCGATCAACAAGCTGTGTCAGGCGATACAGCCCCCGCCAAAAAAGCCGCTGCACCCAAAGCCGAAATTACTGAATCAAATGACGCTTCTGCCCCTGAACGCAAAATGCGCCCACGCAGACGTGAGAATGTAGCACCTGCAACACCTGCTCCTGCTGCTGCAACACCACAACCTCCGGCAAAAACAGAAACTGATTTCTCTTCTGATGAACTGCTGGATTCTATCAACCTCGATTTCGATTCTACTCCTCAAACTTTTGAAGAGCATACCGAAGATGATTCGGATATAGAGAACATCATCATTAACGAAGAGCCGCGCCACGAACACCGTATGCCGGAGAGACCTCAGCATCAACGTGCATCGATCCGTGAGTTTGACGGAGCGATCAGCAACGAAGGTGTATTGGAGATCATGCAAGATGGCTACGGCTTCCTGCGTTCATCTGACTATAACTACCTGGCGAGCCCTGATGATATTTATGTATCGCCATCACAGATAAAATTGTTCGGTCTGAAAACAGGTGATACTGTTAAAGGCCAGATCCGTCCTCCGAAAGAAGGCGAGAAATATTTTGCTCTTCTCAAAGTTGAATCTGTTAACGGTAAGACTACAGAAGAAATTCGCGACCGTGTAGCTTTCGAATACCTGACTCCACTTTTCCCGGAGCAGAAGTTGAGACTGAGCACTACGCCTGATAACATGTCTACACGTATACTTGACTTGTTCTCTCCTATAGGTAAAGGACAACGCGGTATGATTGTAGCACAGCCTAAAACAGGTAAAACTGTATTGCTGAAGAACATTGCCAATGCTATAGCATTGAACCACCCTGAAGTTTACCTGATCGTATTACTGATCGATGAACGCCCGGAAGAAGTTACAGACATGGCGCGCAGTGTAAATGCAGAAGTGATCGCTTCTACATTTGACGAGCAAGCTGAACGTCACGTGAAAGTTGCCAGCATCGTATTGGAGAAAGCGAAGCGCATGGTAGAATGTGGACATGACGTTGTGATCCTGCTGGATTCTATCACTCGTTTAGCACGTGCCTATAATACGGTGGTTCCTTCCTCTGGTAAAATACTTTCCGGTGGTGTGGATGCAAATGCATTACATAAACCAAAGCGTTTCTTTGGTGCTGCCCGTAAAATTGAAAACGGTGGTTCACTCACCATTATAGCAACAGCGTTGATCGATACCGGCTCGAAGATGGATGAAGTTATCTTCGAAGAATTTAAAGGTACCGGTAACATGGAATTGCAGCTTGACCGTAAGCTTGCCAACCGCAGAGTATATCCTGCTATGGATGTACCGGCATCAGGCACAAGACGCGAAGATCTGTTGATGAAAGAAGACGAACTGCAACGTGTATGGATCCTGCGTAAGTTTATGTCTGACATGAACTCGGTTGAAGCGATGGAGTTCCTGCAAGGTAAAATGCGTGGAACCCGTACCAATGAAGAGTTCCTGCTCTCAATGAACGGATAATATATATAGCACTACATAATAGAAGCCATCTCTGATTCAGGGATGGCTTTTTTTATTCGCTCTGTGCAATAGCGAAGACCAGCGTACAGGCGTCACTTGGCGTTCTCCATGCACACTTTGATTTATACGGAACGCTATTTCCGTAGATATAAATAGAAATTACGTGATCCTGTCCTAATTTTACCCAACCAAAATAGTCACTATGACACGATATCGATTGGCGTGGTGGAAAGTCTTGACGCTTATACTGCTATACTATACAGTCATTGGCGGCTTTCTGCTTCCGGTTCCACGACTGCACATTCTCAATGAAAGTATACGTCTTAATTACTTTCACGTGCCCATGTGGTTTAGCATGATGTTTCAGTTTGCTTACTCGGTATGGTGCTCGATACGATACCTGCGCTCATCCGCGATTGAAGATGATGACCATGCGTTCGTTGCTACACAAGTTGGCTTCCTGTTTGGTATACTCGGCCTTATAACCGGGTCACTATGGGCCAACGCTACATGGGGCACTTTCTGGACGACCGACCCCAAGCTGAACAACACCGCCATCGGGCTCATGATATACGCTGCCTACTTCGTATTGCGTGGCGGCCTGCAAGACGAAACCCAGCGCGC
>CABHOV010000027.1 GCA_902168185.1 uncultured Bacteroides sp. | reverse complement strand
GAATTTTACATTTGTCAAGCTCTTCACAGAACTTTTTCTAAAAAATGAGACCAAATGCAATCGTTGAAGGGATGATTTTCAACGACAATTTTTCCAGATAAAAAACATTGATTTCAAACGATTCCAAAGAATATTTATAGAAGTACCAGGCACTTCTTCCAGAAAAAAAACAAGCGATTTTAAAGTGCGAGATTAAGGGATAGAGTATCCGGTTGGACGTTTTACTTCCTCGAACTCCAGATGAGTCCGAGGTCATTACATTTTATTATAAAGCCAACTTGTCCACAAAAGGATTAAAGCAATTTAGACTAAAGCCTCAGTCACTTTTGATTTTGTTATTGGGATGCACAACTGGCGTTGTATTACAAACGCTCCAAACTGGTTTTGGGATTTCTAGGAAATAAAGAACGGTTTAACGACACTATTTCATTATGAGACGGTGACGTTGTACGTTTCATCAGCGTAGCGATAGAAGAGTCCCTGATATAGGCTGCATTTTCTTTTATACCTTCAGAAAGAGCCTGGTTAAGTTCTATTCTGTCCAGCTCTGTGCAATAAGCAGGTGTTCCAGGTTGATGTCTCCAGGATGCTGATAAGGTCCCTGCATCAACAACATCAAAACCTGTGTCATTAATTAAGCTGGATACTACCGCTTTCATCTTTCCATCATCTCCGGATATAGCCATTGCCATTCGTCCTTCGGCCCCTTCAGGCTTGCCACCGTGTTCCAGACTATATGCTAATAGATTATTGAAAGCCTTGATGACGGGACGTCCTATTTGTTCTGAAACCCATACACTTTCAATTTTACCGTTGTTGAGTTCTTCGATGTGTCCATCACGGAATGGATAATAATTAGAGGTATCAACCACAATAACATTATCCGGAACGTCAGCAAATAAATCTTTTGGCAGACTGGGAATTGCAGCAGCCGGTATGGATATGATAACGGCATCAACATCTTTTACTATATCATATAGTGTTGACGGCAATGCACCTAATTCGTGGGCACGGGTTTTCAGTTTATCAAATTCCTGTGTACTATATATCTTTACAACATGGCCCGCTACAGCCAACTTTTTTGCGATTGTCCCGCCTATCGCCCCAGCACCAATTATTCCTATTTTCATTTTTTTAAAAATTTAAAGATCAATCAAACCTTCTATCGTGCCTGGTATCCAGAATCGATTATACAATCAAAAGCTGGAATACCATTTAGATGTTTGCAAAGTTAACAATTCATGCTTTCCTTTGTATAGTACTTTCCCAGAGGAAAGTACCATACAAAGAAAGTGGAAGTTAAATGGCACAAAAGAAAACGTACTGCGATTGTCTTAATACAGTGAAGCCCGTCCGGGATGCCCTTGATGTAATCAACGGGAAATGGAAATTACCTATTATCATTTCGGTGGGAGTTGGTAATGATCGCTTCACGGACATACAAGAAAGTATACCTGGAATTACTCCTAAAGTGTTGGCCAAGGAACTCAAAGATTTAGAGCAGCACAAATTGATAAAGCGTACTGTGTTGGATGAATATCCGGTTAAGATCTCTTACACGTTAGAGAAGTATGCAAATACTTTAACACCAATTATCTATTCGCTCAAGGATTGGGGAATTAACCACAAAAAGAAAGTAACTGAGCAATAGTGTTCGCGCTGAACACATGGCATCTATATAGTTGTCTCCTTATAGAAATATACTATACCAGTTCTATTTTCGAAGCTTAATCAAAATATCAGGCAGGCTACGGCAGCTATAAAATAATTCTACCGCGTTTAGTGCAAGTAAAAAGGGCTGGATGATTTCCAGCCCTTTTCATGTGATACAATTCTTCTTGCACTGTAGCGTTAACTCATTAACAATAGGATGTATCGATTTTAGTAAACTTCAATTGCTGCCTGTCAGGAGTTAAGATACATATCAAAATCGGAACGTTACGTTTGCAATTAAATTCACAGGCTTCTGAGGCGTTCCATTCGAGTTCCAATATTTTTCGTTTAGCAAGTTATTACCTTTTAACGCAAAAGTATATCTGGGCTGACTATAGAATATGGTTGCATTCACCAGTGTATAGGATGGTATAATAAATGTATTTGAAGCTTCGAACCATGAGTCGCTTACATAATTTCCACCAACACCAAATCCCAAACCTTTAATTTGTCCTTTTGACAGCCGGTAGCTTGCCCATACATTAGCAACCTGTTTAGGACTGGCAGCAAGAGATTTACCTTCGAGCGCTGGAGATGCTTTTGAATATTCATTCTCATTATAAGCGTAGCCTGCAACGATGTTTAATCCTGTAATCGGGCTCGCAATAATTTCTACTTCTGCTCCTTTACTTTTCTGTGAGCCGTCCTGGAACATAAACGTTTTACCTTCAACCAATTCTGTACGCGTAGAGTTGGTAACAGTAATATCGTAATAGCTTAGGGAGGCATTCAACTTGTTCTTTAATATATCCAGCTTAACACCTGCTTCCCATTGATTACCATACTGCGGCTTGAGATTTAACAATGTATTGTCTGGTTGCAGCACTGGAGCGAGATTAATAAACCCATTGGTATAATTACCAAACAGTGTTACTTTATCTTCTATAGGTTGAAATACAAAACCAAGTTTGGGAGACCATGAGGTCTGATTATAGCCACCTGTATAGAGTCCTGTTGCTGCTGTATAGGAGCCATCGGTAGTAAATCTGTCCATCCGGATGCTCAACATAAACAACAGTTGGCGTGTGACATTAAAGACGTCTGAAGCATATAGACCATAGCTTTCCGTTTTAGTTGAACTCGCAGTAAATCCGCGTTGATACGATAAGTCATCAATTTTATCAGCACTCATGGTTTTCAACGGCTGATTTAAGTTCACTGTGTCGTACGTTAGTGTTACACGGTTCAGCTTATTATAATTTTTGTTGTAATCCATTCCGATAAGCATTCTGTTTCGGAACGAACCAATATAAAAATCACCTATGAAATTTTGTTGAAACTGAACATTTCCAAAAGTTTCAGGCTTTTGATTTCTTACCGTGCGGGACATTGTGGAATCGGTAAGCATGTTCAACGTAGTCCATAAGAAGTTCTTATAAAATCCTTCTGAATATAAATAGTTTGTCTGCGAAGTCCACTGCTCGGAAATTTTATACTCGATGCGAGCCTGTACGTTGTTGATACCATTCGTGATATCAAGACTATTGTTGATATAGGAATGTTTATAATCCAGCGGTAAATCTTTAAAGTTCCGCGCAGAAACTTTAGCTAATGATGCCACTGAGAAAGTACTAATGGTAAACGTGCTTCGTGTAAGATCCGCGTCAACTATAAATTTGAGCCGCGGGTTTACCTGGTACGAAAAGCTTGGTGCAAAGGTATAGTTCTTGCTATATCCCTGATCCTGAAAAGAGCCTTCAGATTGCCAGCCAGTATTTAATCTGAACAAGGCAGTTTTATCTTTGTTCAAGGGAGCATTAACATCTGCAGTAATTCTTGAAAACTCAAAGCTACCAGTGGTATAGCTTACCTCACCTCCAAAATGATCGTATGGCTTTTTAGTTATATAGTTATATATACCACCAAAGGTAGCGCTTCGGTTACCGCCAAATAAAGTTCCGGCTGGCCCTTTTACAACTTCGAGACGCTCCAGTATAATCGGGTTCAGCGGCACGATCGCACTCGTAACCATTCCATTGCGCATACCCACAGTAGTAGCAAATCCTCTCATGCTCATTCCTTGTGAACCACCCGCAAGAAAATTCGGGACTGCTCCCGGAACGTTCAAATAGATATCGGTGCGTTCAAGAACAATTTGCTCTTTCATCAACTCTTTATCTACTACTGTATATACTTGAGGATTCTCCAGGTTCTTCAGCGGCATTCTGGCTACATAATCCGTTTCTTTTCGAGCAAATTTATTTACAGCTTCACCCAGCACCACAACCTCTTGAAGTTGTTCAGATGTCTCCGCCAGTACTATATTTTCAATCTCATTTTCTCCGGCTTGCACATCTATAGTCTTTTCTTCTGGCTGATGACCAACCATTGAAATGACTATTATCTGATTGCCTGTAGGCACGTTCTTGATAGTAAATTGACCCGCATCATCGGCGCGAGTACCCAGAGCAGTGCCCTTAATAACAATATTTACAGAGGTTGCTGGCTGACCATCGGTGGTTACAACAGTGCCTCGGATCGTACCGGTTTGGGTTTGAGAGTTCGCGAAAAGGGTATAAAACATCAATAAAAGAAGAGTAAAGCTAGATTTCATGCTTGGTCGAGTATTATTTTTATTTAGACTAATTATACACAAATATACAATGGAGTTAAAAAGTAGCAAGGGTGAAAAGAAAATGTGACGTCATTTATGGCAATTCCACAAGGTCATGGAATTAGGGCATGAGGGAAATTCAGGTCTTAGCTGACAGATTTAACTATATATGTCGCGGTCTCAGATAAACAGGAATCGTTTCAGCTCTCTACTTGCTTCACCACTTTGCGCTGTGGTTTCTTCGAAGCTTTAGAGCCTGGCTCCGGCAGAAGGATCACTTCATCCCATCGGGAAGCGTTGGGTTTATGTCCTTTTTTCTCTAATTCAAGTATGCGGTCAGCAACTTTATGTCTAAAACCCCAGAGGGTATTAACCCGCAAATCCAATTGCTCGGCGAGGCTTTCAAGTGTATAATCTTTATGTCCTACAACGGTGAGATAGGCAATGTAAAAGGCTTTTTCAATTGGGAATTTGATGCTGTGAAAAATAGTATAAGCTGTAATCGATTCGTTATAGCCACAACGGGTACATCTCCTTGAAAACTTCTGCGCGCCATCGAAGTACTTTTCGTTCGCGCATTTACGACAATGAAAACCTTTTGTCCATTTTAAATTTTCAAGAAAGCGATAACACGCCAGCGTATCCGGATATATAGTCTTGAACTGGTTATAGTCCATTGTCTTTTCCATCAGGCGCTCGTTGAGCACTTCCTTGATGCTATTCTTCAATTTCCAGTTGTCAAGATCAAGTATAGAGTTGATCTGGTTGATCTCGTACGACTGCCGCTCAAGTTTCGTGTTTGTTTCTTCAAGCTGATGATTCTTTTCATTCAGCTCCAGCGTTCGTTCCTGTACTTTCTGTTCGAGTTCGCGATTTACTTTATCCTTCAACCGCATGTTCACTTCATGTTGATGAATGATTCTGCGCAGGGCACGATCGCGCATATCTTTGAGAATCCGGATCCTGTCTCCCAGGGCGAACGTCAGGAACAACATTTCCAAAACAAAACTGAAGTGCAGGCTATAATGCAAAGGTGTTGTAAACGGAAGGGCATTGAAATATACCAGCGACCGTATAAAGAAACCCATAAACAAAATGCCATAGGCAATTACAAAAAAGCGTGCTGGTCTATATCCTTGCCTCCATACTTTTATACCAGTATAAAAAATCAACGACAACGGAATGATCTCAACGTTTCTATAGGTAAGCAGCTGTGGAAGGAAAAATAGTTCAACGATAAACCATATCGATCGTGCCACAATCATCCATCGTATCGCGAGATCAAGGACGGGTACATTTGCCTTCGTACTTAAGAATCTCCGCGTGAAAATGAGGCCCCAGATGATTACCAGGTACAACGTTATCCCTACCGCATAATTATTCCACTCGGGATGATTTGGCCACAGGTATTGAAAACCGATGCCGTCATAACTCATCGCATAAGCTGCTACGCTCAGTATATAAATGATATAATATATATTCTTGATCTCGCGGATGGCCAGGTATACCAGGAAATTATAGAGGCTGATGATGAGGATCATTCCGTAGAAGGTACCGAACAGGAAGTATTCATTCAACGCATAGTATACAAAGCGGTCAACCGAACGGAAGGCTATACGGATGTCCGCGAACTCGTGCGAACGTACATTGAAGTAGTAGTACATCGCAGTATCAGACTTGATATCGAGGATGATTTCGAAATTCTTGTGGCGAAGCGTCCGTTGAGCAAAAGGCTGTGCATCGCCCATCAATACATTCCGGTAGGAACCATTTTCCTGCGGAACATACGCCTCTATATGATCGATCGTTTGATCGTAAAATTCAAGAAGCCATACTTTACTACTCTCTGCTTTGTGGCGAATCGGCAAACGAATCCAATACGAAGCATTTGTTTTAAAGTCTTTATTCTGATAGTCAGAATGCTTTTGAAACCGGTTAGAAAAGCTATTAGAAGAAATCTGATAAAAGGAAAGTGAGTTGGTCGTATCCAGGTAATACTCTAGTTCGTACGGCATGAAATTCCGCTCTATATAGCTATCGTCTACCTCAAAAAAATCCTGTCCCTGGGCAGTGCAACAAAATAAAAGCAACCACACGGCTAACATGTACTTCACGTTGCGGGTGTTTGAATATGCTTGTCCAGGTTTATACATGCGTTGGAGTTAACACAAATCCGGATGAATACGTTTATGAAAGCAACAAATTGTACGCTGGCAAATTTATTTACCGGACTTCTCCACAAAGAAGCCGCCAGTATCTGCCACTGAAATATCGGAAGAATTTTCGGATCGACAGGATGAATTCTTTAAACGGCATGCAGCCGCACTACGCCATGAACGAAATATTATACCAGTCGCTGTTTTCAAGCGACCAACAAATGGCTATAGCCTACAGAAATTAGAAATACATTAGATGCTATATATCTTCGATCGAGTTACCATACCCGACAATAATAACCGAGAGTATAATTATAAAGATACCCATCAGGATGGTGGAATATGTCTTCTTGCTAACACCTTTCCATTCTTTCAATAATATTCCCCACATGCTTGAGACCAGAATAATAAAAGCCATGTGCAGAATCCAGGAGCTGGCACCGTTGCCTAATTTACTTTCGCCCATGCCATAAAAGAAAAATTGCAGAAACCACGTTGTACCGGCAAGTGCTGCAAATATATAGTTGTTCAAAAGTGGAGTTCTGTTATTGGTATAGTCACCAAATGTTTTGTTTTGAAAATTAAGCAGTATACACCAGATGAAGTTTGTTGTAAGCCCTCCCCACAGTAACACCACAAAAATTACGTTGTTCTGAAAAAGCGGATTGCTGCCGTTCTCCACAGCTGCCACTGCCATCGGTTTTCCGGCTTCTATACCAAAGTTAAAACACGCGCTCAACACACCGGATATTATAGCCACCACTAAGCCTTTGGAGAGATTGAATTCCTGAATGCTGTTTTTCTTTTGCTCGTCTGTGAGTTCTTTTTCTTTTAGAATACCTGCACGCCCGCATACAAATATTCCCGTAAGACAAACTACAACACCTGCCAACACAACTTGTCCACCTGTACTGTTAAGCATTGCTGAAAAGGTATGCTCGGTGCTATTGGTAAAAAGATCGCGATATATAGGAGGCACCAACGAACCGAACGCAGATGTCAGGCCGAGTATAACAGACATCCCCAATGACAAACCAAGATAGCGCATGCCCAAGCCGAACGTTAGTCCACCAACGCCCCAGAGCAATCCCATAAAGAATGTCCAGAAGATAATGGAAGCATCTGTGGTCCTGATGATCTGCATAAAACCAGGTACCGTTAAATAAGCCGCCAGCAGTGGAATAAAGAGCCATGAAAATAGACCACCTACAATCCAGTAACTTTCCCACGACCATCCCTTTACTTTTTTATACGGGATGTAAAAACTACCCGAAGCGAATCCACCTATAAAGTGATAAATGATACCTGCGATTACCTGCATAACTAGATCGTATTTTACCGAAAGATTCAATTCTGCTAATGGAAACTGTCCTGAACTATCCTGCCGATCGCATCGAAACGTAACATTCAGGTTTGAAAAAGTATTTTCATTAGTATTTTTATTTAAATGAAAAGCTCATGACCTACATGGTGAATATACGGAATAGTAATGCCTTTACATCAAAAGGTATTCTTATACTTTGGTGTACTATATTTCTGTTAAGCAGTGCATGTGAAGAAAAAAAATCTACTTCTGCTGATTCGATAACTGTTAAGAAAATCGAAAATGTTAAACCACGGAATGTAATTTTTATTTTGTCGGATGATCATCGTTATGATTTCATGGGATTCACCAGCAAGGTACCAGGACTACAAACTCCCAATCTTGATAAGCTTGCCCATGAGGGTGCACATTGTGTTAACGCGTTTGTGAGTACTTCACTTTGTTC
>CABHOV010000026.1 GCA_902168185.1 uncultured Bacteroides sp. | reverse complement strand
ATGCGTGCAGAGAAATCTGTTGGTAAAGCAATTGCTTCGTCAAGAGAGTTAGTGTGCAACGACTGCGTTCCACCTACTATAGCAGCCAATGCTTCTATATAGGTACGCGTTACATTGTTATATGGATCTTGTTCTGTCAAGCTCCAGCCTGAGGTCTGGCAATGTGTTCGCAATGCCATTGACTTTGGGTTTTTAGGATTGAACTGCTTCACTACATACGACCAGAGTAATCTGCCAGCACGCATCTTGGCAATCTCCATAAAGAAGTTCATACCAATTCCCCAGAAGAAGGAGAGGCGTGGTGCGAAGTCATCGATCGCTATACCAGCTTTTAAACCGGTACGGATATACTCCAATCCATCCGCAATGGTATACGCTAATTCTATATGTGCAGGAGCCCCGGCTTCGTGCATGTGATACCCGCTGATGCTGATGGAATTGAACTTCGGCATGTGCCTGGAAGTATATTCAAATATATCAGCGACAATTTTCATGGAAGGTGCGGGAGGGTATATATAGGTGTTCCGCAC
Organism: uncultured Bacteroides sp.; assembly: GCA_902168185.1. Classification (GTDB taxonomy): domain Bacteria; phylum Bacteroidota; class Bacteroidia; order Cytophagales; family Cyclobacteriaceae; genus Ohtaekwangia. The sequence goes on along the minus strand of CABHOV010000026.1, from coordinate 9,776 downwards.
CATGAACTCTTTTAAAATATCATTTTGAATGGTACCGCTGAGCTGTTGTGGCTTTACACCTTGTTCTTCTGCGGCAACAATATAGAATGCCATGATCGGTAACACGGCACCATTCATCGTCATCGATACAGACATTTTATCAAGCGGAATCTGGTCGAATAAAATCTTCATGTCCAATACCGAGTCTATAGCAACCCCCGCTTTGCCAACATCGCCTGTTACCCGGGCGTGATCAGAATCATAACCACGATGTGTTGCAAGATCAAACGCTACTGAGAGGCCGCGTTGACCTGCTGCTAAATTTCTGCGGTAAAAAGCGTTCGACTCCGTTGCCGTAGAGAAACCTGCATATTGACGGATTGTCCACGGTTTGATAGTATACATGGAAGCATACGGCCCGCGAAGGTAGGGAGGTATACCGGCGGTATATCCTATATGTGTAAGCTGTTCTGTATCAACTTTAGTATAGGACGGTTTTACTTCTATTTTTTCAGAGCTGATCCATCCTTCATTGGTTCGCTTCGTTGGTTCGGGTTCTTTTCCAAAAGGCGATTGATCGGGTATATGCTTACTGTGTGTAGTAAAATTCTTCCAGGCTGCTTCCGCGAAAGCGTGTACCATATCTTCCAATATATAGGCACCGGCAAATGCATCGCTCACTTTATCGAGGTGTGATTCTTCGCGCAGTATAGTGGATACGTTGCGACTGATCCTGCTCATCATGGAATTGTTTTCATCTTCGGCATGAATCGTAAGCGAATCACAGCCTCCGAGCACAGCGCTCATGGCAGCAGATGTTCCTTTCAACATGTTACCATGCGGCTGAAAACGTTCCTCGGTAAATACTTCGGACCGTGCATGAATGTGCAGGTCGGAAGCACTGAAATCACGAATAGATAATATTTGTATGAAGCGATGCCATAAGAAACGAAGCGTTTTCAGCTTGGCTATCTCCTGCAGAAAGTTTTTACCTATAGATATAGAGAAAGCAATCTGATGGACAGCAATGGAGTTATGTATACCTTCACCTTTTAACGTATCGAGAATTTTTACGCCTTCGAGAAGAGCACGTGTGATTTCCTCAACGGGCGTCTCCGTAGAAAGAATTAATCCGAACGGGCGAATCTTTTTCTGAGAAGAAAATAAAGCTGAGATAGCTTTATAGTTTGTTGGTTGATTCTTCAAGAATATATTTCCTGTCAGCGAATCCGTTGGGAAACCTCTTTTCGATATATACTCTGAAAGGTGTGTAACAAGTTGCTCACTGTTCAGTATATATGAAACCGAACAGTACGGCCAATCTATTCCTTGTAAAAGCGCATTGAAATCAATTATTGAATGATCGGAGAGATCGAATACAACGCCGTCTGCGCCCTGCGATAAATATTGTAGGGCCAACGTATTGGCTGTCGCTACATTGGTTACACGGATGCTGGGTGAATTTAACCAGTAACGTGGCCCGGCAAACAAGGTACACGATGGAGAAAGACTGAAAGCAGTGGAGGGTGTATTGCTGGAATCATAATATGGCTTGAATATCAAACCATTAGCATTTGTCCAGGATAACGCGCTAACATCTTTCCCTTCATTCTCGAGTGAAGCTGCACGCTGCCAATCTTCATTTTTAGTGTGAGGAAAAATTTCCTGTAATAAATCCCGGAATTTTTTTTCAGCCATATTTAAAGCAATTCAACCCAATTTTACTTAAGTTTTTATCAACCTCTTGCGTTTTAAATCTAAATTTTTGGAAGCACATTTTTTTCTGAAAAATCAAGGAGAACGCTACTTGTTTTCTTAAGCTCTTTTTTTACATCTTTGTCTCCCTTTCTCTAAAAGGAAACTGAAAATCCTAACAAATTCAGAGCTTAAATGGAAGTCACAAGTGGTACAGTATGGAACGATTGTCTTGAAGTAATTCGCGAGAATGTAGGCGAAGAGAACTTCAATACGTGGTTCAAACCAATCGCCCCTCTTCGTGTGGATGGCGATGTGCTCACTATTCAGGTGCCTTCTCAGTTTTTTTATGAGTGGCTGGAAGATAATTATGTTCCCGTGCTCAAAAAAGCAATTCACACGGTACTCGGTCCAACGGGACGGCTGGAGTATTCCGTTGTTGTTGATAGCGGTGATAAGCAAACACCACCTGTATCGGTAAGTTATCCGGTAAACGGAGCCGGTAACAGAAGAAGCGCTGTCAATGGAAATGCTTTTGGTTCTGACGATTATTCTCCATTTACCTATAAAGCACTTAACCCTCAAACGGTTAACTCCCGGTTAAACACAACCTATACCTTCGATAACTTTGTAGAAGGTGATTGTAATCGCCTTGCGCGCTCTGCCGGTTTGGCGGTTGCTAAAAAGCCAGGCGTTACTTCGTTTAACCCTTTGATGCTTTACGGAGGCGTGGGTGTTGGTAAAACTCACCTTGTGCAGGCTATTGGTAATGATATCAAGAACAACATGCCCAGCAAGGTTGTGTTGTATATCGATCAGAATGATTTTACAACGCAGTTCCTGAACGCGCTGCAAAATCATAAAGTACAGGAGTTTCAAAACTTCTATCTCCAGGTTGACTTATTGATATTGGATGATGTGCAGTTTCTTGCCGGTCGTGAAAAGACGCAGGAGATGTTCTTCCATATCTTTAATCAATTACACCAGTCGGGTAAGCAGATTATCATGACCAGTGATTGTCCGCCTCGCGATATGAAAGGTTTCCAGGAAAGATTATTGTCACGCTTCAAGTGGGGATTGACAGCAGATTTACAGGAACCTGATTTCGAAACGAAGCTGGCCATCATCAATCGTAAAATGCTGGCGGATGGCATTCAGATTCCAACCGAAGTGTCTGAATACCTAGCGTATAGTGTTGATACCAACCTTCGCGATATGGAAGGTGTATTGAACTCGCTGATCTTCCACGCTACGCTGTTGAAAAAAGAAATTGACCTCGAGCTGGCAAAAGAAGTTCTCAAGAATATAATTAAAGAAATTCAGTCTGACGTTAGCGTTGATTTTATCCAGAAGACTGTTTCCGAATATTTTAAAGTCGATCTCGATGCCATGAAAGGCAAAGTAAAAAAACGCGAGATCGTAATTCCCCGGCAGGTAGCCATGTATTTCTGCAAACGCTATACACAACTGACCCTGGCATTGATTGGAGAAAACTTTGGAGGTCGTGATCACAGTACAGTGATTCACGCACTGGAATCTGTAGAAGACATGATGAAAACAGATCCAAACTTCAAAGCTTCTGTTGAAGAGCTCGGTAAGAAGTTGAAGCTTCGCATTAGTTAATATCGTCGTTATTCGTAGGTGTGCTTTTGCGTTGCTGATAGTGACTCTGCAAAGTATATATTGAAATCACCTCGTACGAGCGTTGATATTCACAGTTAATGTGTAATAACTAATGATAAACGTTTCCCTCTAGCGCCCTTCAATCCAAAGTCTGAATTCAGGCGCAGTCTCTTTGCTCACATATACTTCTTCCTTCATTTCGGGATTTAGAAAAACTCTGATCTTCCCATTATCAGGTTTGAACCGTTCGATCGATTTAAGATTGGCTATATATTTACGGTTGAGTCTAAAAAAACTCTTAGGATCAACATCAGCTTCCAACTCTGCCAGGTTTTTATCAAGGATCAATTGACGTCCGCTGAAATCTTTTGCAAATACAATTTTATGCTCGGTGTAGAAGTAAGCAATTTCACCTATATCTAATGCTACAAACTCAGTTCCTTTCTTTGCTATAATTCTGTTTCGAGAGGGAGCAGGTGTAGGTTGAATGAGTTTTAGAATATTTTCTTGGAGAAAGTGGGTGCGTAGCGTAGCCATTTTTTCAAGCGAACGTTTTAACTTTTCTTCAGTAATGGGCTTCAGCAGATAATCAATGGAGTTGAATTCGAAACTTTCCAGCAGATACTTATCATACGCAGTAGTAAAAATTACCGGAAACTTTACAGGATATTGTCTGAAGATTTCGAAAGAGTGATCATCGGAAAGTTGAATATCAACAAAAGCGAGATCAGGAGAGGGGTTTTGTGATAGCCACTGAATGGAGTCTTTTACACTGCTAAGTTTCGCTAGTATAGATATAGACTTATCCAATGAAATCAACATGGCTTCCAGTTTTGCTTTGGCGAGGAGTTCATCTTCGATGATAATAACGTTCATGATGGTAAATGCTTGCGGTATTAAATTTACGTTGATAAAGGTATAAGTGGGAGCGCGACATTGAAATTCCCATTTTCATTGCCGGTATATATACCTTTCCCGGTAATAATCTTGAAGCGTTCATCCAGATTCTTAAGGCCAATTTTTGATGAGTGTTGAATGCTGCGCTTGGGTTGAATCTTATTGCTGATCGTTAGTATACCATTCGTAATGGAAAGTGAAACCAGCAGAGGATCGCGTTCAGAAATCTCGTTGTGTTTTACTGCATTCTCCAACGCTACGAATGCTGATATAGGAGGGATGAGGTATTCTTTAGTCGTTGTGCCATTAAAGCTTTTTTGAATGTCCAATGCTTGCCCAAAACGAAGTTTTAGAAGTGCTGCGTATTTCTCCATGAAATTGAATTCATCTTCCAGGAGAACCAGCGTTCTTTCTTTTTGTGCTAATATATACCGGTATACATCCGCCAGGTTCTCTGTGAATAATATTGCTTTAGAAGTATCTGTACTGATCAAATATGAAAGACTGTTCAGCGAGTTGAACATGAAGTGCGGATCGATTTGATTCTTCAAAGCTTCTAATTCCGCTTCCGCTTTAGCGCGCGATAACTCTGCATTCTTTACCTGCTCGCTTTGTTGTTCCTTTACCATGAACACTGTTTCATATACATGTATCACGAACAATACACAGATAACATTTACAAGGGCAACCACGAGGATGGTATCCCAATGTATAAAATCAAAGCCAGCCCATCGATACCACATACAAATCCATGCAATGGTAAGTGGTGTGGTATAAAAAATGTTATTCATGAAAAGCAGTATGAGCTTTTCAATGGGCTTGTCGAACCACGTAAACCGCTTGCGCGTCCGAAACATCAGGTAACGATTTCCCTGCCAGATTATCGCAGCAAGTAAAATGAAGAAGATATAGCCTGCCCAGTATTTACCATCACGGTAAGTGAGATCTCCGAAGATTCCCGTAACGTTAGGGATCACAATTCCGAAGAAAGGAATACCAATGAGCCGAATCGTTTTATCATTCAACTCCACCTCCGGTAATTCGGGTTCATCAGGATGTATATCTTTTCCGGTTGAGGTCATGGAAGTGCCGCTTCAGTAATTCATTTCGGTTTTGCGTGTATAAAGTTCACAATTTCAGAGCGTAGTTCAATGTTCTGAAGGATAAGTATAAAACAAAACGATTAATGCAGTACATTGAATCAAGGAAGACTGTAACTGTAATATATCTATTATAACGCATCACCCTATATTTCTTTATATAACTAACCACCTACCTAAACAATTAGAATATGGACATCAATTACTGGGCTATTCTCGCAGCAGCTGTTTCAACCTTTGTAATCGGAGGCATCTGGTATTCACCTGCAGTCTTTGGTAAAGCATGGATGCGTGAAAACGGATTTACAGAAGAGAGCATGAAGAATGCAAACATGGTAAAGATTTTTGGACTGGCATTTTTGCTGGGGTTGATTGCAGCGGTTAACCTTGCCATGTTTATGGGGCCGGAAGATAAACCTGAGATGGGCGCTTTGTGGGGTTTTCTCGCCGGCTTTGGCTGGGTTGCAACCTTTGTAGGCACGCATTACCTCTTCGAAAGAAAATCATTCACACTGTTTTTGATTAATGCCGGATATAGCATCGTAGCACTTACGGTGATGGGTGTGATCATCGCTGCCTGGAAATAGTAACAACCAGATACACTAATAAAGAGCTATCGGGAGAACGCTGATGTATTCTCCTGATAGCTCTATTTAACAAAAGCAGAAAGAATAAACTTCTTGTTATATATTTGGTTTCATAAACTATGGACCAACAATATCTTTCAGCTTTCGGAGAAGTACTATTGTTCATTATAGGCGGTATTGTGTTTATACTGGGCACATTTCTTTTGTCCAGAGTGGTTCGTCCGAATCGCCCGAATCCCGAGAAGCTCGCAACCTATGAGAGTGGGGAAGAACCTATTACGGCTGCGTGGACGCAGTTCAACATTCGCTTTTATATTGTAGCACTGATATTCTTGCTGTTCGAAGTGGAGATTGTTTTTCTTTTTCCATGGGCAACAATTTTTGCCAACGAGAAGCTGATCTCGGAAACTAACGGTGCGTGGGGATGGTTTTCATTGATAGAGATGGTAATCTTTATTTTCGTGCTGGCACTCGGATTGGCGTATGCCTGGGTAAATGGCCACCTGGATTGGGTAAAGCCTGATCCGCGTCCTACTGAAGTAAAATCGGTAGTGCCAAAGGAATTATACGATGCCATCAATACAAAGTATAAATCGAGACACAACGACAATCAAACGGCTCTATAATTTTTGAAGATGAAGGGATTACTGGATCAGCGATTTGAACAAGGTGGTGTGATTGTAACACGGTTGGATGATCTGCTCAACTGGGCGCGATTGTCTTCTATGTTTCCCATGACGTTTGGTATAGCATGCTGTGCGATTGAATTCATGAGCACTGGCACAACGGTATATGATATGGATCGCTTTGGTATGGCACCACGTTCATCACCACGGCAAGCGGATGTAATGATCGTTGCCGGAACGGTGACATTCAAGATGGCCGACCGTATCAAACGACTATATGAACAAATGGCTGAGCCTCGCTATGTGATCTCGATGGGCTCATGTTCAAATTGTGGAGGACCATACTGGCAGCATGGCTATCATGTCGTAAAAGGTGTTGACCGCATTGTTCCTGTAGATGTATATGTACCGGGTTGCCCACCGAGACCCGAAGCCCTCATCGGAGGTTTTTTAAAACTCCAGGAGAAAATTCGAAACGAAAGTTTAATGGCGCCTACGGCTATTGAGAAGTTGCTGGTAAACCAGCCCGTGGCGATTACCGATAACACACTTCCCGTATCCTGACGAGGAGATCTTCTGCAATTTTTTGATCAGGCGCATCGGGTAAGTCAGACGTTTTAAATAGGCCATCAACCAGTGCTATTTTTTCCTCAGCTTGCTTCAATAAATCTTCATATAGAAATTCTCCTGCACGCACACGTAGCAACCAATCACGTTCCTGCCGTCTTACGTTTACTTGTTTATACCGTGCAATTTCTTCAGCCATGTTCAATAGCCGGAACACGTGCATCATATTTTTTGAATCATAATTTTTGCCATGGCTTATTGTGTTGCTATAGCGTTCTTCATTGCGTTTGTCAACCCAATCCCAATACTCCTTATACTCGCGGCAATATATAGAGTAACCATCTTTATTGAAGCTCATGACAGCAATCGGTGCTATATCCTTTGGTAAAGAACTCAAAGAAACATCTTGCGCCTCTTCACCGGAATAGATTCCATGCAAGAGAATAGATTCTTTGAATTGAGATGCATGATATATAGCATATAGATCGCGCATGTGATCGATGCGCGCTAAGCCGCAATCTTCTTGCGAGTAGCGATTATGTGTAAGCCATTGTTGTAATGATATGGATCGCTGACCTTGAATGACATAGCAGAAGTCTAGTATAGACTTACGCTGTTTGTCTATGGGGTTGAGTATTTTTTTGTTTAAGCCACGTGCTTTTTTTATCTGTGCATAAGCATACCCCGCAAAGCTCTGATTGCAAAGTCGCGATAGAAATATATCAGCCTTAATATACTCCATTGCAGGATGTTTGAAGAGAAAACAGTCCTGTGGCGTGTTCAATAGTTCAAGAATGTTGGGGTTGTTCTTCGTTAGCAGATCAATGAATTTTTTCAATTCAAGATACACTTCATCGTTCGTTTCGTTGTTGATCTGATCGGTGTATTGAAGCCCGTAAAATTCTTTTATCGGCAAAACGAAGACTCCCTTTATATCTGTATCAGAATGCGGTAAGGCTAGTCCATATGCCTGGCTGCCACTGATACACTTCAGCAGAAGAGACGATGGTTCGTTGTGTAGTTGCTGAAGGGTCATTGTATATAATTTCTAAAGAGCCTATTTAAGGAATCGGATTTATCTATAGGAGGCACTTTGTCAGGGACAAGATTTTCGCAATAAGCAATCTGATCGCGGATAAACAGGTGAAGCTCCTCAATGGGTTTAATTGTAAATTTTTCGTCTACCTGCGCTTTTTGTTTTAAAAGATCATCAACTATACTCGTAAGGTCTCCGTCCAGATATTTTCGGAGCCTGTCAAATTCCATAGGAGGAACCTCCTTTTTATCGGCAATCCACCGGCAAGCCAAAATTGGACGAAGTGCGTAAAAATATTTCTTAAGACGAATCTCTGCGCCACTGAGTTCGGTGTCAAAAACAGTTTTCGTCATACTCAAATAATGATGCATCAAAGCTCTCGGAGAAAAGTACTCTGGAAACAATAGTCTGATCGATGACAGAAATATATCATCAGTCCTATATATGATTGGAGATTGAAGCCACTCGTAAAGTGGTCCATTCGATTTTCTGAATAGGCGAAGCGCTTTACGAAGTTCCCATCCATTGATATCCAAAAGATCATTGATGGGCAATTCAATGACGTCACGTTGCTCATCGATGCCTAAATAGAAATCTTTAAAGTGAACGTAGATAAAACGGACATCGTAGTCGCTGTCAGTTGACGCGAAGCCCCAACCCCTGCTGCCAGATTCGCAGGCATAAAGAATTTTTATTTGATGGATACGTTCCAGTTCATCAAGTTTCTGTAGAATAATACTTTTCATGAAATCACTTCAGTATATAATTATGAAATGTAATCAGGCTTCAAGTATAATAACCTGAAGCCTGAATAAATATAGGTTTAATCCACCTCCTTAAATCTCTCATCACCACACATTCGTACAATCTTAGGCATGAAGGATCCGAGTACCTCTACAAGATCTTTTTGATGCTCCATTACTTGGTGGATATCTTTATAAGCCATTGGTGCTTCGTCAAGGCCGGAGCCGATTAATTCAACGCCTGCTTGTGTTAGCACTTTGTTTACGTGGCCTGGTAAAATTGTCTGCTTTGCTTTTGTTCGAGACATCAATCTTCCTGCACCATGTGATGCTGAGTTAATTGAAGCAGCCAGGCCTTTACCACGTACTATAAAACCAGGCGAAGCCATCGAGCCCGGAATTATACCGAGCACACCTTCACCCGCGGGTGTTGCTCCCTTACGGTGAACGATGATGTCGTTACCAAGTATATCTTTTTCCTTCCATGCAAAGTTGTGGTGATTCTCAATCATCGCTAAAGGTGTCTCACGCAACCCGATGGCCATACGCTCATGGATCTGGTGATGACATGCTGATGCATAGTCACCGGCAAGGTTCATGGCAAGCCAGTACTCTTGCCCGGCTTCAGTATCCAGGTCTAGCCACGCGAGGTGTTTAGCTTCTTGAGGAAGTTTACAATTGTTCATGGCGATTTGCGTATAGTGGCGTGCTATATTTGCACCAAGTCCGCGCGAGCCGGAATGCGAGAGTAATGCTATATATTCCCCTACAGGTAAATTGAATTCATTCACCGGACTTAAAATCTCAACGATACCAAATTCAACAAAGTGATTTCCACCACCGGATGAACCGATCTGTTGCCACGCACGGTCTTTCATCTGGCGTACGATGCTGAGCTCTTTGAATTCTGTACGCTCAAGGAC
>CABHOV010000025.1 GCA_902168185.1 uncultured Bacteroides sp. | reverse complement strand
TTTTACCTTCACCATCACATGAAACTATTATAGCTATTTCATTCAACGCATCCGTCTTCAGTTTTAACTGTTCGTAGGTTTGCTTTAAGGTTGTTTGCGATACTGTTAATTTATAGTTGGTACTCTCAAGCTGTTTCGATCTTCTGCCGAGCTCTTTCAATAAATGATTCAACTTCTTATTCAGGGATTTATATTCCCTCACGGAGTTTGTCAGGCGTGCATTCGATTGGTTTAATTTCGTTTCATACGCAATCTCATACCCTATATCTCTGGTCAGTGAACGGATGGCCGTAACTACTCCCTCTTTATCCTTTATAGCACGAAGACTTTTTTGACACCACACATATTGCTGCGTATCTTTTCTACGCATCCGTATCTTGACCATGACTGATTCTTCCGAATGGACGCTCGCCGTTCTGAAAGCCATCATCAACTGCCTTCTGTCCATCGGGTGAATGATATCGCTTACGATTTTCCTCCCCACCTTATCTTCCGGTAAATAGCCGAGTAAATGTGTGATCGCTGGTGAAACATATTGCACCATACCATTGAGATCGTAAAGCCCCATGATCTCATGACCAGCCTCTGCTAATATCCTATATTTCTCTTTGCTTAATCGAAGCTCTTCAGCTATCTGTTTCGATTCGGTTATATCACGCGCAACACCAAAAATTTCAACAGGCTGTCCCTCTGAATCTCTGAAGACATCGCCCTTTAATCTTACCCAGCGTATCTGGCCGTTGGGCAAAAGTATTCTATGTTCTACCTGATAGGGTTCACCATTCCCTATACTTTCAACGGCGTTATTTATAACTATGGCATGATCGTCAGGGTAAACACATTCAAAGAATTTTTGTTCTGTAATTTTCTCTGTATGATCTACACCATAGATTTTATAGGTTATATCAGACCACAATAAATCTTTCGTATGAAAGCTCCAGCGCCAGCTTCCGATATTTGAAAAGTGCTGCGATAGTCTGAACAGTTTTTCCATCTCCCGCGATGCATCCTCAGCAGCCAACCTGTCAGTAACGTCAATCAGAACATACATCCTGCACAGATCACCTTCAACCATGATCTCACCTATCTGAACTTCAAAAGAGCGAACCTTATTATCCTTATCGTAAAAATGTCCGATGAATGATTGAACAGTATCTCTACCTTCTTTTTGTGAACGCTGCAATTCTTCAATAAACAGCTTTGTTTCAGGTGTACAACGATCGGTGATGTGAATAGGATCTATCAGACTATACTCATCCATATTCTCATAACCGAAAATATTTAATAGCTTTTTATTGGCGTATATAACTTTCCCACGCTTCTCTATAGATACACCAAGCAATGTACTTTCAATAAGTGTTTTATACTTTGCTTCGCTCTCATGACGAAGTGCCTGCTCTTGGAGTAATTCAAAATTCTTACGTTCTACTTCAAGTCTTTTCTTTACATTAAGACGCTGACGACTTATGATAAGCAAAAAGACACAGACTATACCGGCAAGAGCTATTAGGATTGTATTTCTCTTATGAATTTCCTCCTGATGTTGATGTGATAAAAAGGAGATTTCTTTTTCCTTTTTCTCCATTTCATAATTATTCCTAAACTTCTCTATAGCAGAGTTATTCTTGGTTTTTTGCAAACTATCATTCAGTGTTAGATATAGAGATTGATATGTATAGGCTAAATTAAATTTCCGTTGCGCTTCATACGCTTTTGATATCAGATTATAACTTGCTGCTATTTCTTCTTTAGAGTTTATTTGTAGTGCATAGTCCAAGGCTATTTCCGCGGTAGACAATGCCTGCTTTTGTTCATTAAGCGCTCTGTATATTTCGCTGAACGCGCCATATATAGCGGGAAGTTGTTTATTGGACTTTACTTCATTCGCGAAGTGCAAGGCCTTTTGTTGATACATAAGTGCCTCTGCAAATTGGTTTCTTCGAAAGCTGATTTTACCAATAGCGTTGAGTATCCAGCTCGAGGCGACTTTATCTTCAAGTTTCTCATTTAATTTCAAGGCACGATAATAATACACTAACGCCAGCGAATCCTTTTTTTCCTTTTCATAAACGATGGCAATGTTATTCAGTACCCGGGCCGAGCCTCTATTACATTTTGACTTATCCCAGGCAGTAAGTGCTTTACTGAAATACTCATAAGCAACTCTGTAATTTTCTTGCGCCAGATAAATGACACCTATATTGTTATAGCAGACCGCTATGTGGTTTGTATCCTGAAGTGTTTCATATACTCGCAGTGCCTTTAGGAAAAAATCAATTCCTTGCGAAATTTTTCCCGCCCTGTTATTGTATACCCCTAGAAATATATAGGCTTGGGCCTTTCCCTCCGGAAAATTAATCTCTTCAGATAACGAGAGAATTTCATTGGCAACGGGCAGGATTTTTTCATTGTCGATGCGAGATTGCGCATCACACAGAAGAATTAACGTATTGACGCGATTCGAATCCTGCTTAAGAACTTTCAGGACTACATTAAGACTATCAATGGTTTTATTTTGCGCAAACGCAATGTTACTATTACCCAGGAGAAACCAGAGAAATAACCAGGAAATAATTTTCCTTTTCATGGCATGCTTATTCAAATGATGTCCTTCTCTTCATTCAAACATATTTTATTTGAATCCTTAAACCACCGACTCAATTGTAAATACAGTTGCCTATATATACTTAAAACCTAATTTTCTGCTCAGCGATCTTAGCGACCAATTCGGTTGTGTTTTTTAAGTCAAATTTTCCGAGAACATTAGCGCGATGTGTTTCAATTGTCCTAGGACTAACTTCCATACGCGCGGCGATCTCCTTGCTTGAACAACCCTCTATCAAATATTTCACTACCTCTTTTTCCTTACTCGTTAAAAAGGGAAGCCCACGATAAGATTTTTTATAAAGACTGCTTACAAGAAGATTGGATATTTCAAGAGAATAGAACTTCTCACCTTGCAGAACCTTATGTAATCCTAAAATCAATTCTTCAGATTCCACATCTTTATGAATGTAACCGTCAATACCAGCTTCCATTGCATTCACGATATAAAATTCTTCTTTATGAGAACTCAGGATCACGACTTTTACTCCTGGTTTTTTATCCTTGAAGTATTTTGCTACATCCAACCCACTTTCTTTGTCCAGGGAAATATCAATCAAAACAAGGTGTGCATTTAAATCCGGAACATGTGACCGCACAGCACTAAAGCTATTAAACTCTCCTACCACATTAAATCTTGGGTCCTTTTTTAATATCGATACAAGGCCAATTCTAAACAATGCGTGATCATCAATTACAATTAGTTTTACCATATTATTGAATAATTTTTAAGTTCGTTATGTATGATTGTTATATAAACCTTTGTTCTGGCAAACTCGCCGTTCTGAATTCTCTCGCTCCAACCGATTGTAAGTAAGTGTCACTATCAATCTTCACTAAAGAGAAAACATGGGTTATAGTTACTTCGATTAGATACCTAATCTTTCGACAAAGATGAGCACGTTCATATAATATCACGTAAATCACCTGATGACAAAAAGGTGTACTTCATATAATCATGTGACCAAATTGTTCAGAGAGATGTATCCTTTTGATAAGTAAGACTCTATTATTATCCAATCTAAATAAGCTCAGTCTCCCACTTGGATTAAGGGGATGTCCACCAATTTGCCATTCATGGCAAATTCATTCAAAATCGAACTTTCTTATGCTAAAAAAAGAAAGGCCTCAAGTTTCAACAACCTGAGGCCTTTATACCTTTAATTTTCAACTAAACATCAGGAACAAACTACTGTTTGCTTTTCAATTGAAATGCTCTGGTGACGTTAAATCCAAGATGAATATCTCCATCGAAAAAATCTCCATCAGTTTCGGTAACAAATGTGCGTTCAATCATACCCCGCGTATTCGTTAATATGATCTGAAAAACGTGTCCACCGGTCTCAATATCTATGGCAATGCCGATTGCGTCCTTATATGAATTAGCATCGCTTGGATTCACACGGTAATAATACTCTGCATTCACAGATACACTTGGGGTTACCTTTATTCGGCCTCCGACACCAAGAGCTACCTGATTATTATCCCCCTCATTTACTGCAACCCAGTTCTTATGCACTATTGTTGGCATGAATTGAAGCGATAAAGCAGGAGTAAATTTCCTCGCAAATAGAAGCTGTCCGGTATATGCTAATCGATCTGAGCGCTGAAAACCTGCGGGTACATCTGAATCGCGGGGTGATGTCTTGTAAGCCGTACTACCAAATGCTGTAATTGTAACTGGTGCTCCATCCCGTGATTGTTTCAAAAGCTTGTATTTCAGATATCCATCAACGGTTTTATCAACCGAATTTCTTCCAATACCAATCCCGAAATTATCGGTAACGCCATACTCTAATCCCAATCTGACATAGGCATCATCCAAACCATACATTTCGTAAAGGCCACCATTTAACCGTCCGAACCGGTGCGAGAAAATAAACTCTAAAGTGCCCTCGCCAATGGTCTCTACCGAATGCCCATTAATTAATCGAGTTCCTTTAAAGGTTTGCGAAGTATAGGCTGATGACTTCTGATCGGATTCTTTCTCCAGCTCTTTTAAAAGATCATCCTGAGCAAAAACGGGAGATCCAAATAAAAAAATGAAAGCTATATTTAATCGCGAAACATTTTTTATAAAAAACTTCATATATACTTCTAGTGTTTGTATGTAAAATTGATTGTTACCTCAACCTGCTCCGCGATGTTCTGCCACATCAATTTTGGAATCTGCACTTTATAATCTTCGAGACGAACTATAAAAACTGATTTCATTACAAGGTTGTCACCCTGCTTTTCAATTGTTCCCGGAATCTCAACATCACGCGTTACCCCATGAATGGTAAGCTTACCCTGAGCCTTTACGTTCTGAGTCGCAGCACTTGGATCATACCCTGAAATTTTTCCTTGAAAAGTAGATTTAGGGTACTTCTCAGTTTCCATATACTTCTCATTGAAGTGTTCTTGCATCAATGACTTCTTAAACTGAAATTCATTCACAGGTATAATAAAAGCTATGTTACCAGTAGATGCATCAAATACACTTGAGGTTTTGGTATTATCCGCTTTAATATCCTCTAAGGTAGCGTGCGAAAAAAACGTAATCTGACTTTTCGCTACACTATATTTTTGTGCGTTTGTGCTAAATGCCAAGCATATTAACAACACAGCTAAATGAATTTTCATAATCGATATTTGTTTAAATTTTTGAAGTCTATTAATTATTCTTTGCACCGTCATCTACCCAACAAGCGATCTTGTCGATATCACTCTGCGAAAGGGCTGGTTGTCCAGCGGGAGGCATGGATCTATTTCCCGTACGTCTTTTTATATCACTCGCGCTTTTCTGTACAGTAGACAAGTCTGCCCAATTTGGAATACTCTGACCACTGACGTGACAACCAGATATAGCACAATTCGTATCGATGATCGATTTAACTTCCGAGCTCCAACTAGTTCCGGTTTCACCTCTTGCTACTGTTGCATTCAGAGATATAGCACATCCTTCTGAATCTCTGATTCTCACTATATATGTGCCATTCTTCAGATCAGAAAATTCGGCACTTGACCCAAAGCTTCCCGATCCTATACTAAATTCAAAGGGAGAATTCGTTCCTGTTGGTAAGATTGTAATCGTTCCATTATCAGTAAGGCATTCGGTGTCTTCAGTTGATTCATAGGTAGCTGCCAAATCGGAGGACTTAATCACCAATGTAGCTTCAACAAGATTCTCGCATCCGTTAGCATCACGTATAGTTATTAAAAATGTACCACCACCCAGACTCGCAAAAATTCCGGATGACTGATATGTACCGCCATTTATACTAAACTGATAAGGAGCTTCCCCACCTGTGCCTGCAACTGTAATCGATCCATCATTGCTATCACAATTGGAAGGATCTGTTTTAGCCTCTACTGATACTTCAGGTTTATTTACCTCGCAATCCACTGCTTCCTTTTCAACGTGATTGGTACATCCCAGAAAAAAAACAAAAAGAAAACCAATGATGACAAATTTTACACTACGCCTCATATACTATTTAGTGATTTTATATTTTAAGGAAAAGAAGGAACCCATGCTTACAAGATCGATCTTACCCTCTCCAACACCAGCAACTGGCGCTTTTAAAAACGGCTCCACTTGAAACATGAATCGATTATTAATTCGGTATTGTAATCCGAATGAAAGGTTCAGCATGCTAAACCAGTTGTTATTCTTATTATTATAATTCTCATAATAGTAGTAGTTGGTGTTATTCTCCCACACAGTATATACATAATTTTCCTTCAACATGATGTACGATGAAACACCACCTGAGATGTAAAAATTTAAACGCGACTCAGGCATTATATAGTATGTTATATTGATAGGAATATCCAGTACCCGGCAATCACCATCGAGATAATCTGCATCGAATGATGCACCACCATAATTATAGGATTTACCGGGATCATTCATACCGTAAAGTTTTTTAGACCAAATGCCTCCTATACTTATCCCCCAGTGTTTCATTGGACTATACTCCACCAACAATCCAGCGTTTACTCCGGTTTTCCCAGGTTTATTATATCCTATAGCGCTAAAATCAGGCGAAACCAAAAGCTTGATATACCACTTTGAAGCAAAGTGTTTCTGTTTCTTCTGTGCAGTTGTATCAGAAGATTCATCAGTGTTTTTGCGTGCAATCGAATCAGCCTTCACATCTGAACTATCTTTTTCAGACGCTATAGTTTTATGATCATCAGAATTTGATACTGAAGAATGGGTTCTTTTGAATTCCTTCTCTATTGAGTCACGAGAATTAACAACCGAAGCAGACGAGAGTTGCTCATCTGCGATGTTCTTATTTATAGCGGAAGCATTTTTATCGGACAAAGAATTATTACTACCCGTTATAGCGATTGATTTTCTTGTTCCATCGCCAGCACGCAAAGTATCGCCTTGAGAAACTCCATTCGTAATCTGGTCAGTCGGACGCTGTCTCACCTGTCCGGACTGAGGCGAATCATCAGATGAATAATCCCTTGCAATATTTACACTATCTGTTTTAGAAAGATGATTCGTGCGTTCATCCAGACCATGCGAATTCGTTTCACTACTCTTCTGCATGTTGTTGTTTTTCGCATCAGATATATATACTTTACCAGACAAGGAGTCTCCTTGTAAGGAACTACTTCTTCTTGCATCGTTTCCTGTTACACTTGCTATACCGGAAATCTCTTTAGAAACATCACTATCGGATGACACAGATTTGTCATTCAATTTTTTATCCCCGAAAATCTGAATGTCATTTTTTAATAAATCATTTTTCGTATCACTTATAGGAGCGCTATCAGTTGAATCGTTTTCTGTTACACTTGCTACACTTGAAGCCTCTTTAGAAACATCACTATTGTCGGATGACACAGATTTACTATCCAATTGTTTTTTATCCTCAGAAATCGAAATATTACTTTTTAACAAATCAACCTGCGTATCACCTATAGGAGTATTATTCGTTGAATCGCTTTCTGTTGCACTTGCTATACTGGAAGCATCTTGAGAAACATTACTATTCTCGGATGACACAGATTTACTATCCAATTGTTTTTTATCCTCAGAAATCGAAATATTACTTTTTAACAAATCAACCTGCGTATCACCTATAGGAGCATTATTCGTTGAATCATTTTTTGTTGTACGATTAACGCCATGTATATCAGCAACAATATTTGAATCATGTGCTGCCCCATCCTTAGAGACTTGTTCGCTTCTCGATTTCGAAGCGTTTGAATTAGAATGAGAATTTAAACTAGAATCGGAACGAGAATTAGAACTACTGAGGGTATTCGAGTTAGAAGTAGTATTGGAATCAGAATTAAAATCACCGGAACTAGAATTTGCTATATGTTCCTGACTTGAAGAATTATCTTTCTCTAATTCACTAAGACCAGATGTCTTGGTCATTGCATTTTCGTCTTGTAGCGACTTAGTCTCTTTAGCGTCTTTCTGATTTCTCACATTCCCCGACAACCCTTTGGACACAACTGAAGAATTCGTAGTCCCAATTGAATTAACGTTGGCTTCTGATGTTTGTGAACCACCGTTGACAGATGCATTTGCGTCCTTCGTTGTACTCTGCTCCTTTGTTTGGTTTGTAGTCTTCTTTCCTTTTCTTGATTTTGCGACATGCGTATCAGCAGGTGTTCCAGATTGCTCTGACGAAGATATAGTATTGATGGATCGTGCTGCCTTATTCTTAGGATCAACAGTATTTGTCTTACTTACATTCTCGTCAGAGGTACCTTTCGATGATGCAATCTCTTCGCGTGCCGAGGATATAGCAGCATCTTTAGACGCGCTATCAGTATATTTATGATCCGAATTATCTACTTTATTATCAGCAGAAGAACTTCCCTGTGCCAAGAGGTCTTCCTGAGAAGACGAATCTTTCACCATTATCTCTTCCTCTTGCGAATCCACATCTGTATTAAGACCAGACGCTTCCTCTGTTTTCAGTGTTTTATCTCGCATCGAATTGTTAGGAATATCCGACATTCTATACTGTTGAATGCCCCACCAGGATAAAACACTGATCAATAAGACAGCAGAAGTATATATAGCGATTTTTTTATAGAGGCTTACGCGGTCGTTCCATGCTAAACGTTTCGATAGCTTCTCCCAATCTTCAGGATCAAATTCAGGTTGTACACCCTGCGCAGCACCCTGGAATAACTTATCCAGTTCGTTATCAGAAATATTGCGCATAGCTGTTAACGTTTATTTTTTTCAATTGATTTTTCAAATGCTCGCGCGCTTTGAACAGGTTTGACTTGGAGGTACCGACTACGATTCCAAGTTGCTTTGCTATTTCTTCATGGGAGTATCCATCAATAACATATAGACTAAAAACGGTACGATAAGAATCTGGTAATTTTTGTACCATCTGAATCAGGTCGTCATACGATATAGGCTCAGTGCCTTGTGTACTATCTGGAATATTCTGAACAACCGTATCATCAATGTCTTTATGATTATAGTGCTTGTTATGCTTACGATAATGATCGATAGCTGTATTTATCATGATTCTTCGCAGCCACGATTTGACTGAAGCCCGCTCATCGTGCTGATGCATGTGCGTAAAAAACTTCATAAAACCATCGTTCATTATCTCTTTGGCTTCCTCTTTTGTTTTTGTATACCGAAGACAAACACTCATAGCATAGCCATAGAAGAGCTCATAAAGCTTCTTCTGTGCTTCGCGACTGCCTTTCTGACAATCATGAAGCAACGCTTTTATCTGCTTTGGGTCCTCCAAGGTATTTTTAGAATCTTCCACCAGACGTGGGGTTAAAAAAAATGGTTGCCTTCTTCATAAACGTTTTCGAAGAAATATGAAGGTAGTCATTCACTCAATCTTCATTTGTGAAGTTAAAGTACGGCTGTCCTGTGATTTAGTACTGAAATATGAGGGACAAAAACGTAGGCAAATTAAAATGAGGCAAGGGACTTATAAATAAAGAAGCCTCCCCTGCCAAAAATTGGCTCCCGGGAGGCTTCACGCAAACAATAAAAGTGTTTGGCTATTTTTTCAAGATTTTAATAGTCGATCGCTTCGATGACCCAGCGACCCGAACAATGTACAGTCCGGAAGGAAATCCGGTCAAATCAAAAGTTTGCTCTGTCTCACGCACCTGATCGTTCAAATGTACTTTTCCGGCTACATCTGTGAAAGATATATTGCTGCCTTTCATCTCCGCCTGGAACCTGATGGTCACATTGTCCTGCACCGGATTAGGAGATGCTGAAAAACTCTGCTCTACCAAAGAAACTTCAGATGCTGCGATACGCGCACTGCTGCTTGTACTGAAACTAATGTATCCATTGCAATTGAGCCACTCGCTGCTTGCCCCTCCACAGGTGTTATTAGCCCACACACCAGTATTGGTTGCCTGACTTTCTGCCTGATAGGTTACTCCACCAATGGTTGCATAATCAACCTGAACATCGCGAGAGCCGCTGTCATTCGTAAAATGTACCGTAATGGTTCCATTCCCCGAAGCGGTATAATTCTGATAAGCAGTCGTTAATGTCCACGTGGCAACGGTTGTATTATTGACACGAAGATCAATTGTTTCGGTTCCCACTACACCTCTTGCACGTACAACGATAGCCGTGTTTCCGCTCACAGTAATGGTTATCACTTTTGTACTTATGCATCCGCTGCTGTTGGTATACTTTGCTGTATACGTACCACCTTGGGAGGTCTGTATATTTGACAATGTTATTTCGCGTGTAGTCGCGGCAAAATTATTCGGACCTGTCCAACTCCATGAACCACCAGTAGTGGGTTGAGGGCCTAGTTTTATTGTACCTCCTGCTGCGATTGTTACAGCTTCAGTTTGTTGCCAGCTTCCTCCATTCAATTGTATATAGGAAACAATAGCAGTAGATGTACAACTTGCTGGGTCGCCATATACTATGCCACGACCTGCAGTGCTCATGTATACACGTCCATAAACATTCATATCGCCGATTACAAAATTACCATTTGCAGGACCGCCATATTCATGTGCATCATCATTGACGCGTGTCCACGTAGCGCCTTCATCAATGGAACGATGTATACCGATTACACCCCCAACCGTACCCCATATATATAGTGTAGGGTACGTTTTACCGGCCGCCTCTTTTCCAAAGCCAACCGAACTGCATTGTGTGACCGCCGATATCTTTGTAAAGGTTTGACCAGAGTTGGTAGAGCGTGACAATCCACCGCCATACAACGCTACCCACAGATGTCCTTCTTTGCCAGGAGTTGCACGCATCACCTTGGATCCTCCAGTTCCAGGTGCACCTGTTGTAGTAAAAGATATACCGCCATCGGTACTAATCATAACGGACCCACTCCCTGAATTATATACATAGAATTTATTGGAATTTAAAGGATCGGCAATCGGTCTTGCTTCGCTAACACTCAAGCCTGATACTGCAGACCAGGAACTTCCGCGATTGACAGATCTATAGGTTGTGCTGGAAGTTTCAGGACAATGCAAAAATGTATTCCCGTTCGCAGAGATTGCTACGTATCCTTTACTTCCGTTTTTAGTACACTCAGTCCATGAAACTCCTGTGTCTGTAGAGTAATACATATTATTCCCCACACGAAGCAATACATTGGTACTTTGTGGGGCATACGCCAGACCGGTTGTTGTACCAGTGCTTGGTGCATGGTTAGAGGTGTATTGTGTTATATTAGTATGTCTGAATCCGTCATAATCACCAATGACTGACACTAGAGGTCCGTTGTTTGGTATACTTACCAAGTCGAGCGGTACGGTTTCTTCTAATCCTTGAACGCGAAACTTCCATACGTTCAACGTTGCATCAATATCATCTGTTGAAAAAACTCCGTTTCCGGATGTGACCCATACTTTCTTTGTATTAAACGGATCGAACTCTATTGAACCTGCCCAATGTATAGCATGACCATTCACCCAGGTAATTCCATTCGGATCAACGTCCATGCCTCTTTCAATTACATCTGTCCAGCTTGTTCCGCCATTCGTGCTCAGGAATATTCTGTCACCATAAGCATTGTCTTGAAGATAATATGCATTGATCGTGGTAGCCACTATCCTGTTGGAGTTATTCGGATCAACAGATATACCACCGAACGCTCTACTTATACCGGAGGGCGTAATATTCGTCCAGGCACCCGTCATAGTATTATACTTCCAGATCTGCCCGTTGTCCATCGCTTCTTCTGACAATGACCAATGACCATGCGGACCCGCACCGTTTCCATATGTAATATATAAATTGCCATCGGCAGCAAGTACAGCACGATGTGGCATATACGTTGTTGGCGCTCCCGCGATTGCTGTAAATGTTGCTCCGCCATCATTGCTCCTATATAAATTTGTTCCGGAACGTGATATACCTACAAATATAGTCTTCGTTGCTGTACCGGTTGTGCTGCTGCTTTTATCGAGCACAACAAAGCTGACTCCGTTCTCATTGGGAGTTGTGGTAACATCCAGTGCACTTACGCGACTCCAGTTTAGACCAGCATTGGTACTTTTAAAAAGCCCGTCCCAGCGAGTACCACAAAAGAGTATATTTCCATTGTTAGGATCTACCATAAGCTTTTCACCGGTTTGCCGTCCCATACCATTTCCATGAGCTTTGAATTGCGCGGTGACATCAACAACCGAAAATGTTTTACCATAATCAGAAGAGCGAAGTATAGCAGTCTTACCATTATTAAAATAAGAGATGCCGGCTAGTATATAAAGTTTGTTAGGAGCCTGTGGATCAATAGCGAGAGATTCCGTTCCGAGATATCCGCTTTCACTTTCAGATACCCAGTCAAGTAACGGTATCCATTTGTTGCCGGCTGTATCCCAACGGTAAGCTCCACCAACATCAGTTCTTGCATACATCAGGTTCTGTTCATTCTTACTCGTAATCAATGCTGAAACAAAACCACCACCGCCAATGGCAACATTACCCCAATTGTACGTTGACTGACCTCTTAGAATTGTTGTTGA
Source organism: uncultured Bacteroides sp. (assembly GCA_902168185.1). Classification (GTDB taxonomy): domain Bacteria; phylum Bacteroidota; class Bacteroidia; order Cytophagales; family Cyclobacteriaceae; genus Ohtaekwangia. The sequence goes on along the minus strand of CABHOV010000025.1, from coordinate 178,939 downwards.
AACGCCCGATAACATCAAGCAAAACATAATTACTTTGAAACATCGCCTTCCCCGAGGAAAGATCCTGAGCCGGCTGGGTTCTGTTGTAGAATTACTTTTCATACGCTTTACGGTTTAGTTTTAAGATTACTTAGCGCCAATCAATCGTTTGATTCTTGACACTAAATCGTTTGCATAAAACTATCGGAAAAGCAACTTGAAAGGGCGCATCAAAAGTTAACAGATACGGTATGATATGTTCCAGAACGGGTATTAATTGTATAAAAATGGGGGCCTAAATCATTTCGTGACGAAGAGTACCATTGGCATTTATAAAAGAAATGATGCTGGATATATATCGTGATGCCAGTCTTGGCTACTTATATACCTAGGATTTAAAATTGAGGTCGTGATTAATTCAGCCTCACAAAAAAAACTTTGTCGGGCCACATATACTTTTGTTTCCCATATCCGTGGGTCAAAGGATGTGATGAGTATAAAGATATACTGTGGTATGGTTCAACATCAAAAATCACCCCGCAATGCCCGTAAGGAGTACCAAGGTATTCATTCCAGAATTGAACAAAGTCACCAGGACGAACATCATCGAGGCCTATAATTTCAATTCCTTTACTTCCACGTATCAATGAGGTTTGAACACCTTTTATAATGGCTGATTCATTCTCTATTAAAGTATTGAGGTCCTCATTCGTTATGATGTTGATCTGGTTACGCTCCTCTTCGCTCAACGCCACAAATCTTTCAATAACCTGCACAACAAAATCAGTACACTTCACCTGCTGATAATCCGGTGCAAGATTAACTCCATTCGCCTCGACAAACGCTATAACTTGTTTATTCCGCGATGGAAGTTCTTCTTGATATTTATTTGGATTAATCCTTCCACTAATAATGCCAACGGGTTGTGTATTAACCCAATAACTGATAAAGCTAGCTAACAATGCTATAGCAATGGCTATAAATACAAATATAGAAGCACGTTTTATCACCAGTATATATGTATGAGTGTCTGACTGACTCTTACTTCACGATCGTAAACTCAACACGTCTGTTTAATTTCTTCGTTTCCTCAGTGTTGTTGCTGGCGATCGGTTTGGATCCGCCATATCCTTTTCCAGAAATCCGGCTCTCTGCTATACCATTGTGTACCAGGTAGTTTTTTATAGAGGCCACGCGTTTCTCAGACAATTCCTTATTCAATGCCGCACTGCCAACATTATCAGTATGGCCCGATAGTTCTATACGAATGGCTGGATTATCGTTCAATACTTTTATAAGACGTTCAATCTCGGGATAACTTTCGGGGAGTAAGTCGGGTTTACTGCGAACGAAGAAAACGTTGTTAAGAGTAATGGTCTTTCCTATTTCAAGTGGTGTAAGGTATAGATCCTGTTGAACTTCCTGGTATACCTTTACTTCGCTGAGATCAAGGTTGTTACTCTCGGAAAGAAATTGTTCCTTCTCCGCCAGGAAACCATAAGCTTTACTATAGGGTAATACAATTTTATAGCTTCCGTCCTGCGGATTCGACTGCGCCCTTCCCATGTCTTTGCCGTTACTGAGATCATGGTAAACAATCGTTGCCCCTATAGGCTGATTCGTAGCTTTATTAAAAACTTTCCCTTGCACAATCACAACCGGATCTGGCTGCGCTTCTTTTACGATGCGCATGCTATATATGTCTGCTCCGCCCAGGCTTTTATCATTTGAAACAATATATGCTATATCTCCTGAGGCAGGTACACTATAGTATGCATCCCAGTTAATGGTATTAATCGATGGGCCCATATTCAGGGGCTCTGACCAGTTCTTCCATGAATCGTCCAATCGCCTGGTAACATATATATCATTACTGCCATAGCCCGACTTACCGTTCGTAGAGTAATATAGCGTCCTTCCATCAGATGCGATCATGGGCGTTATATCTTTACCGTATGTGTTCAAGACAGAGCCCATATTCTCCGGAGCCGACCAGCTGCCATCCGGCTGTAGAAACGAAACATATAAATCTGCACTTCCATAGGTAACATCGCGTTCTATAGAAGAAATCAAAACTCTTTTATCCGGAGAAAGAGCGAATGAAACTTCCGCAGAGTAATTATATTCATTATCAATCTTCAGTTTCTCAGGAACACTCCATCCGGTTCTGGTTCGGTGCGTCATGGAAAGACCCTCGTACTTATTTAGCTTTCCGCTTTCATGTATATAGTCACCGTTAATTAACAGGGAGTTGTTGTCTGGCATCGCATTTACAACGAAGTCTGCCTCTTTTGTATTCAAAGGGATGCCTATATTCTTTCGGGCTGTCCATGTACCATCCGCTTTACGCGTAGTATACCAAACATCCGAACTGGACGTCCCTCCTATATTAGCCGGATCGTTCTCGACCGCGTAGTATAGCGTCTTGCCATCAGCGCTGATGACAGGCATAATATCGTTATCCTTTGTATTCACAGCAGGTCCAAGATTCTCCTTGGTATAACTCGCACCACTGTTGGCCACGAGGTTCAATTTAAAATTTTGCTTCACCTGTAAATAGTCAACGGTAATACTCCCTTTATCATATAAGGCATACCCGATGAAGCTTCCCCAGAATCGTACATTGGGAAGCGTAAACATTTTCTGATTGTTAAAATAGAAGTTGGTGACAGCGCCTTTTTTCTCGACTGCCAGTGTATTGCCTGCTGAGGACGGTGTAGCCACCGGAGATGTATCCTCATAATATAGATAGTCTGTCTTCTCTGTACTATTCTCACAGAAGATCAATCGGCCATCGGGAGAAACAAGGTAATAATACCACCGGTTGTTCTTTGTCTTCCGTGTATCTGCGAAATATAGCCCGTAAGTAACGTTATCACCGGACGTTTTCTTTATACTGGTCTCAATGTAAAAATCCTTTTCAGGATCAACCGGATAGTCATGACTGGCAAATACACTTTCTCCATTTTTATTCTTTATCAAAAGATTGCCATTCGCAATTCCTATTTCCTTTGCGTCACTATTCTCCAACTCCCACATGTTGGCATTGTCATTAAAATTTTCCCGCACGAGTACCGGCTGGGCAAAGGCAGATGTTACAATAAAAATACTGATGAGGGTTGAGAGGAGTCGGAACAGCATAAAAAATTGTGGTATTAAATCTTATAATCACTATACTATATATAAACTTAAAGAACAAGAATCAACTATATAGTAAGTGGTGTAATGCATTATAATGTTTGAAGCGCTGCTTGTTGTTTTTTCGGCAGACCGGAAACAACCAGTTGATACGATTCATCAATCCATTGTTTCAGTAATTTATCGGGGATGGAACCATCGATGAGAACGGTGATCCAATGTTTTTTATTCATGTGATACCCAGGCTGGACGGAAGCATATTGTTCACGCAGCTCCACTCCTTTCTCCGGATCCACTTTCAGATTTATACTTCCAAATTCTTCGACATCGGTAAGGGCGAATACTTTGCCCATCACTTTATATACCAATATTTGCTCCCCGAAGGGAAATTCTTCGGTAACACCTTTCTTGGCAATACAGTAAGCCCGGTAACTTTCTATGTTCACCTATAAACGCGGTTTAATTACCAGTTTGAAAATAAGGTATAGCACCCCTACCAGAAATATAGCAATGGAAATTTTATTTACGCCATGCATCATCCGGATATTTATATTATTTGGGCGGGCGGGATCTTTCTTACGAAAGAAATAATTTCCTACTTCTCCCAGACTAAAGAACTCCTTCCATCCACCCTTCTTCGGGTTCTCCTGGTTAGCAGGAGTTGCACTGTTTTTTATATCTTCCATTTCGATTACACTTTATTCGTTAACATCAGCTTATCGCTTCAAGTTCAATCCAGTCGCCATGCTCACGGATCAGATTTATCAACTCATCCACCGCTTGTGCAGTCGGTACATTTTTACGCACCACTTCCTTTCCCTTATATAATGTTATTCTCCCGGGCCCTGAACCTACATAGCCATAGTCAGCATCAGCCATTTCACCTGGACCGTTTACAATGCATCCCATGATCCCGATCTTTATTCCTTTCAGATGACTTGTTCTTACACGTATCTTCGCGGTTGTCTCCTGAAGATCAAACAATGTACGTCCACAGGAAGGACATGATATATACTCTGTCTTTGAAATGCGGGTACGAGTCGCCTGAAGAATATTAAAAGCGGTTTCGTTCACCATTTTATCGGAGCCACAATTTTCAGCCGCTATAAATACACCATCTCCCAGACCATCCACCAGTAAGCCACCCAGATCCGTTGACGCATAAAGCTGGAGTTGCTCGCTGCTCAGGTCAGTATATGCCCGGCCAATAATCACCGGTACATCACACTGCTGGTTGATCAGCTCAACAAACAACCTCCGTTGTTCGGCCATGCCATGTTTGTTATAGCTATCTATAAACAACACTGCAGTTTTATCTTCTTTCAATTTGGCAATCAATTCATCGCTAACATCCTTCAACAAGGTATAAATGAAATTTACCTTGTCGGATAGCGCTGTACCTTCCATGTATTGTGCTGCACGGATAAACGGATACGCTCTGTCCCTATCTTTTTGTGTGAGCCATGTTTTGTAGTTAAAAATTAGCCCCAACGTGCCCGGTATCTCAAAGTCAATTGTGCGATCTCCCAGAAATATATAGTCACACGCCATGTCAGTAATATTCCATTTGTCCAAGGGTACCGAGTAGTGATATCCCAAGGCAAATAACGATGCTGCAGTTATCTTTTCTTTTGCAGAAAAGTCTGCGACTACCCGCGGTACCAAATGTTCTCCACCGCCTATATTTATAACCTGACGCGTTGCTCTGCGATTATATTCGAATGGTGTTATCGGATAATGACTCACGGACGGAATAGGATCATGCCCTGCACGATTATCATAGCGCTTCGCCAACGTATAGGCTACAGGAACTTCTGCTTCCGGTTCTTCTGTGAGCGACACACGAATCGTATCACCTAATCCATCTTCCAGCAAAGTACCTATACCTACCGATGATTTAACACGACCGTCTTCGCCTTCACCAGCTTCGGTTACACCTAAGTGCAGCGGGTATGGTTTCAAGCCCTCTTCATCCAGCTTTTGCGATAGCAACCTATATGCCTGCACCATCACCTGCGGGTTACTGGATTTCATAGACAACGTGATGTTGAAGAAATTTTCATCTTCACAAATGCGAAGAAATTCAAGTGCAGATTCTACCATCCCTACCGGGCTATCGCCATAGCGGCTCATGATACGATCACTCAGCGAGCCGTGGTTGGTACCAATGCGCATAGCCGTACCGTATTCTTTGCAAATCTTGATCAGTGGTAAAAATTTATCACGGATGCGATGAAGCTCGGCCTGATAGGTAGCTTCGGTATATTCAATGGTTTCAAAACGTTTTTTGTCGGCATAATTACCGGGATTGATCCGAACCTTTTCAACAATCCGTGCTGCTAGTTCAGCTGCGTTGGGAGTGAAATGTATATCTGCAATCAAGGGAACTGTATAGCCACGTGCGCGAAGTTCTTTTTTTATCGCTTCCAGGTTCTGCGCTTCCTTCATACTGGGTGCGGTAATGCGCACATACTCACAACCTGCATCCACCATACGAATCGTTTGCTCAACAGAACCCTTTGTATCCATCGTATCAATCGTAGTCATCGACTGAATGCGGATAGGATTCTTACCTCCCATAGGTACATCACCAATCTTTACCTCTACTGTTTTCCTCCGACTGTACTGTACTATGCTGTTGCAGTATTGCTTTAATGAAGCTATTGGCTGATCCACAAAAATTGAAATTAATTTGTTTGCAAAATTAACGGTTTACACCCGACTTGAACACAGCTTAACACGCAAAAAGGAAAATTGTTTAAAAGGTTTGAAAAAATAGCGTATCCAATTGTCAATGGCTCCGTTTTTAGGTATGTTCGATTACCAAAAAATTCCCCCTCTATGAAAAACATTTTACGTACATTATTGGCCTTCAGGCTGCATGATTGGTCAACGGTTTCCCCACCGCGAAATTCGGGGATGATCCTTATTAAAGTAAAATCATCTAATCGATCGAGACTTCAATAAGTACTCGCGATCCTATGGTCTTAGTTGCTCCCGGCTTTAATCAACCTGTTAGCAATATGATATATAGCTTACGTTGATTGATATCCATTTTCGACTGGCTCCATTGCCAGCAATTCTGGTTGTTAGCATTACAATTCAAACCTTTATTATGAAAAAAAACCGTTAAAGGTCCTTGGGCTTCAGGCTATACGTATGTCCTGTAAGTAATTGCTGCGAGAACTATAGCAGCATATCGTTTCAATAATTATATACAATCACCCCCCTCGTATGAAAAAAAATTTATTTACCCGTTTGGCCTTTGGGCTATGCTATCTGTTATGCGTTCCTTTATATGCGCAGAACACCTGTGTAACACTGGATGAAATTACTCCGGCTGTTATTACCGCGAACCTGGTCGTTGGCAAATCCGGGTACGTTCCGTTTGAAGCCAGGGCCAGTGGCGTGTGGTATCTGAATGCTATATTTGAAGTCACCGATGGAAGTATTCCTCCGGGTATGTCATTTAACGGAAAAGTTCTTTCCGGAACACCGAATATAGCTGGCAGCTATACTTTCACGCTGGCGGCGGCGTCAGCGCCTGGTTGCCCTGTATTTGAACAAGAATATACCGCAGAAGTTGTATGGAATTTGCCTTGCGATAAATTCGAAATCGTTTTTGGTGGCGAACTGGGATTTGGATTTGTTGGCGAAGTTGGCGAAGCCAGCGCATGTCCCTCTAATCAATATCCCTGGGATTCAATCTACTATTCTGTTGTCAGTTTACCGAAAGGCTATTCTGTCGATGACTATCAGTCTGGAGATGAATGCCTGAAAGTTACAGGAGCAGCACAAGAGGATGGTTTTCTTCATTTTGTTGTTGCTGCCACTACAGCGGATGGTTGTCACGATACCGTTGATTACGCGCAAAAATTCAGCTGCTTAGCGCCAGATTCGATCTACCCCTCGAACACCATGCTTCATTATGCCATCAAAGGGCAAGCCTATAGTCAAGGCTTTAGTATATCATTACTATATACCGTAGCCTCTGTTCGGTATGAAATTGATAGTTCCGTTCCGGGGCTTTCATTGCAGCGTAACGCCGATAGTATTTCCGCTACCTTATCAGGTATACCAACTGCACCCGGCACTTATAAATTCAGAATGTATGCTATATTGGGCGACAGTTGCATTGCAGGCAATCAGGTATATACATTGATGGTTGCCAATGACGAACCTGTAAAATCTCCCATCATTTATCCGATCTGCAATGAGAGTAACGAAGTCCGTAACTGGCGAATCTATAATCCCAACAGCTTCCCAGTTGCGGTAAAGTGGAACCTGGTATATTTCAGCTTTAGTGTATGGGTAACAAGTGTTGATGCCATTACTGCTGCTCCAGGGGACACGTATTTTGAGACGCCAAGCATTTCAAATCCCAATACAATTAGAATATCCTGGTATGATGGTGTAAGCTCCGTCAAGAGTATTGTTCGGGCGGCTTCTACGGAACTGTGCAACCCGCCTGCGTGTGTTTACGCATCGAATGTAATTCAAACTACTTTTGGTTTACAGAAAGATGGAGGTAGTATATACTTCTTCGAAAATGAACCAGCCACTACATTAGGAGAACCGGATGCCAACGATGCTCCTGATGCATTAGGAAAATATCTAACACTAGGCTATAACGGATTTGTTGTACTGCAATTAAGTAGTATAGTAACTGACGAACCGGGGAATGATCTGACGGTATATGAATATTCAGCAGGCAATCCAACTTTTGCAGCGTACCCTGAGCGCGCCGAAGTCTTTGTATCTAAAGATGGTTTGAATTGGGTATCTCTGGGATTGACAAGTCCTGCTACATGCCAGGGAACTTTGGATCATTCTTTTGACCTTGCCGGAAAAATCAACTGGTGCCGGTATATTAAGGTTGTCGATAAAACCGACCGGCATGCTAAAGTTCGTGATGCCGTAACGTGTGCTCCTACATCCGCATTGGCTTTTGATGGAAACTCTGATGGTTTCGACCTCGATGCTGTAACCTGTGCACAAGGATCAACCTTTGCAAGACAAGGAGCATTTGGAGAAGAGTCCGCTCTAAATGACGAAGCCTATATTCTGTCTCCGAATCCGGCACAGGATGTATTAACCATCGATCTCTCGAAAGAAACAATCGCTATACCTGCCGATGGTCGTGTTGAAATAAATATCCGCGATGTAAGTGGTAACCCGGTATATAAAAAGATCCACACCCTGGATACCAACCGCGCGACACAGTGTGAGCTTTCGGGATTGCATCCTGGTATGTATATACTAAATCTACGTTCCGAAAATAGCACTTCAGGATTCTTTAAGTTCATTAAACGCTAATAAGCATTGGTGTATCAAAGCATTGTCAGGTTGAGACCTGACAATGCTTCTATATCCTGAATAATATATACACCAAATGTTAAAGCTCGTGTTACTTCATAAGCCTAAAAACTCTTTAAACTCCTGCGCAAATGATTAAACTTTTAACCAAACTGTAAAATGAAAAATCTATTCACGTTGTTGGCCTTTGGGTTTTGCTTTTTGATATGTATAGTTGCATTCGCACAACCACCCGATCCGGAAGATCCGGATGATCCCAATTGCAGTGATTTTGCCGTTGGCGTTGTGTATTCGGAGAACACCTATGGTACTGTGGGTATACCGGAATATTATAATATCTGTAACATAGCGAACGGAGATGATGTAGATTTCACAGTGATCAGCTTGCCTCCCGGTTATACATTGTATACAAGTTCATCAGGCTGTGCAGATATATATGGAACCATGATGGAGTCCGGCACTTTCAGCTTTGTTATCGCTGCCAGCACGACTCAAGGTTGCACAGATACACTTACCTTTACCTCTACATGGACATGTATTAACAGTGGCTTCGATACAGCTGAATTTCCTCCGTTTAATATAGGCGATGATGTTCATGAAGGATTCCTTGGACCTTTACTCTCCTCTTTCGGGGTAGCCCTGGATTTTGAAGTAACGGCAGGAACTCTTCCTCCCGGACTTTCAATCGTACCAAGTCCAGATGGAATGTACGATGCTTACTTAACCGGCCAGCCTACCACTCCAGGTATATATACATTTACCGTGCGGGCATATCGTGGAACGAATTGCCCCGGAGGCGAGCAGCAGTATACGGTTACAATAGAGGGTGCAGACCGGTGTAGTAATTTTACACTTGAAGTTGTACATGCAGAGAACACTTATGGTATAGTAGGTGTACCGGAATATTATGAGATCTGTAATGTAACAAACGCAGACCCGGTTCAATTTACGGCACTAAGTTTACCAGCCGGTTATGCTTTGAATTCGGATGGACAAGGTTGTGCAGACTTGCATGGTACTATAACTGAGCCTGGCACTTTCAGTTTTGTTATTCTTGGAACCACAGCGCAGGGATGTAGCGATACACTTACCATTACCTCAAACTGGACATGCCTTAACAGCGGCTTCGATCCAACTGAGCTTCCTACATTAAATGCAGGTGCCTATATACACGAAGGATTTCAAGGGCCTCTGCTGTCCTATGCCGGAGTGTCTACGAATTTTGAGGTTTCGGCAGGAGCACTTCCTCCGGGACTTTCATTAGTGGCAAGTTCAGATGGATTGTATGATGCTTATTTAACCGGTACGCCTACCACGTCCGGTATATATACCTTTACACTCCGGGCGTATTTAGGCGACTGCGAAGGGACGCAACAAACGTATACAGTAGAAGTACTTCCTTGTCCGGTGGCCACGGCGATTACCCCCACAGCAAGTGAATTACCATATCCCATTGAAAATATATACTTCGAACAACGTCTGGTTGCAGCATTCGATGTTCCGGTCACAGAAGTTCATTACTCAATAGTGGATGGCGCATTGCCATACGGCCTTACACTACGAGACACCGCACAAACAGAAGCTGTACTGAAAGGTATACCAGGCACGCAGGGAGATTTTACCTTTACCATTCGTGCTTCTGTAGGAGGTTGTACAGCAATTGATCAGGTATATTCAATACGTTTGTTGGGTGGCCTCGCTCCTTTGCCGCTGGTAATAACTCCGCTCTGTGCCGATAGCATCGGAGTGCGAAACTGGGTCGTTTATAATCCGCACGAGGTTACCGGTATATATATAGATTGGGAATTGCTTTATGCACCTGAATATCACGGAAAGGAATTGATGCCTCCAGGCTATACTACATTTTCGACTCCTAATGTTATGAATCCGAATACAATCAAGATCAGTTGGCAGGATGGCATTACCGGAACAAAGACGTTGATACGGGGTGCGTCTTCGGAGCTTTGCAATCCACCGGCTTGTGTGATCGCAGCAAGTGTAGTGTCTTATCACCAGGGTTTACAGAAGAATGGACAACCGGTTCCGCCACAGTTCAGTGATGCACGGCAGGCGCTTGGTGAACCTGACGCTAACGATATGGCTACTGATCCATCTAAATTCTTCTCGCTTGGATACAATGGCTTCCTTGTACTGGAACTGAGCAGCAACCTGTATGATCAGCCTGGCAATGATCTGGTCGTGCATGAAACTTCATATGGAGATCCTTCATTTTCGAGTCACCCGGAGCGTGCAGAAGTTTTTGTTTCGCAGAATGGTACGCAATGGACTTCGCTTGGATTGACTGGATCTTCACAGCAATGCAACGATCCGTTGGACAAGGCGTTTGATCTTGCCGGAAAAATTACCTGGTGCCGCTATATTAAGGTTGTAGACAAAACGGATCGTCATGCAAAAATACTGACTCCGATCACATGTCTGCCGACAACAAGTCTTGCGTTCAACGAAACATCCAATGGCTTTGATGTAGATGCGATCACGTGTGGTTCCTATACTTCCAACCTCTCTTTATCCGCTCGCATGGCTTTCCCCGAAGGCACAACGATAGCCCGTGAATATGTAGTATATCCGAATCCTGTACAGGAGCAATTCACCCTCGATCTTTCACAAGACGATGAATTTATACTGCTCGATAACCGTGAAGTTCAACTGGATATAGTGGACATGAATGGAAGACCGGTATATCAGAAATTACATACACTGGAGCCTGACTTGACAACAAAATGTGATGCCTCCAATTTCAAATCAGGAATGTTTGTGGTTCATGTCCGCACGCCAAAAGGCTCGCGATACTATAAACTCATAAAACAGTAGACTTCCTTATATAAAAAAAGCTGTTGCAGAATATATACTGCAACAGCTTTTTCTATAGATCACCGAGTTGTGGGCGAATAATAATTTCTTCAACAACACTTCTCTCCGACAAACTATAGGCGCTATACAGGGTGTCTGCTACATCTTCAGGTTTTATGAAACGCTCTTCCGGAAGATCTACACCAGCCCAGCTTGCCGTAAGCGTGGCGCCCGGCATAACGGCTGTAACCCGTATGTTAAAAAATTTCAGTTCTTCACGCAGACACTTGCTGAATCCCAATAGCGCGAATTTACTGATAGCATAAGAGCCTCCATTGGGATAAGCTTTTATACTGGCAATGGAGCAAAGGTTAAAGATATACCCGCTTCTCCGTTCACGCATACCTTGCACCAGCCCCCGCGTTGTATGATAAGCACTGTAAAGATTCGCGTTGATCATACTCTCCAGCACGCCATCATCTTCTGTTGAAATATCTCCCGGGACAAAATACCCGGCATTGTTTACAAGCACATCAACAGGTCGCTGCAGACCTTGTACAAACCGGGTAAAGTTGACAACATCGTCCTTCACGGACATATCCGTTGGCCGTACAAATACTTTTACGGCATGTTTCGCCTCGATCATTTTCTTCAATTCAAGAAGATCATTTTCATTTCTTGAACACGTAACAATATCAAAACCATTTGCCGCGAACTTCTCAATGATGGCTCTTCCGATGCCTTTCGTTCCCCCGGTAACAATAATGAGGTTATTCATAGGTGAATTTTAATCTGTTAATTATGGATGAGACATGGATTATAAAGAACATTTACCATGGATGACGACTGAATTTCAAATCTTTGAAGTTAATGGCTGCAAAGCTGGGACATGAATGTTAAAATTCCTTATACTGCAGATGTTTTAATTTCAATTATCTTAGCAAGATAATGAGGCGTCTGTTTTAATGTATGATAACGGAGATTGGTAAGTACTTTATATTTCTGGGCCACCTGTTTACGAACCGTGAGTCGTTCAGAACCTACTATAATTTGATATTGGAAGAGTGCGTAGCGATCGGCGTTGGCTCGCTCTTTCTCGTAGCATTGGTATCTACCTTTATGGGTGCCGTGACTACTGTGCAAACTGCATTTAACATGGTAAGTGATTTTATACCAGACTATGTTATTTCACAGGTAGCGCGTGAGATGATTGTACTTGAACTGGCCCCTACCATTATTGCTGTTATCTATGCCGGTAAAGTTGGCTCAAGTATGGCGAGCGGGCTCGGCACCATGCGCATCACAGAACAGATCGATGCACTCGAAGTGATGGGTATCAATTCGATTTCGTACCTGGTGCTTCCGAAAATTATAGCTTCCTTGTTGATGTATCCCTTACTGGTAATCCTGGCTGGTTTCTGCGGCATGCTCGGAGGATATCTTGCCGGTACACTTACAGGTTTGATTACACCTGCCGATTATATTTTAGGACTGCGTTCAGGCTATAATGAATTTACGATCGCCTTTGCACTCATCAAGTCTGTGGTGTTCGCATTTCTTGTTTCTTCCATATCATCCTATAACGGATACAATACACAAGGTGGTGCACTCGAAGTGGGTGTATCAAGTACCAAAGCTGTTACCAGCAGTGTGATTGCTGTACTGATCGCGGATTATTTACTGGCTCAACTTTTACTTGGAAAATGATCAAGATACAGAGTATAACCAAATCGTTTGGCGACAAGCTTGTGCTCAATGATGTAACCGGTACGTTCGAAAAAGGAAAACCGAATCTTATTATAGGCGCCAGCGGAACAGGTAAAAGTGTATTGCTGAAATGTATAGTTGGACTTGTAAAGCCGGACCAAGGCCAGGTATTTTATGATGGCCGTGATTTCTTTGCAGGTGACCGTGATCTTAAAATAGAAGTACGCAGAGAGATCGGCATGCTCTTTCAGGGCGGTGCATTGTTTGACTCGAAGACAGTGGAGCAAAACGTAATGTTTCCACTCGATGTACTGACAAGAATGAAAGCAGAAGAAAAAATTGAACGCGTTAATTTTTGTCTGAAGCGTGTAGGACTTGAAAATGTAAATAAGAAAATGCCATCCGAAATAAGCGGTGGTATGAAAAAGCGTGTCGGTATTGCACGCGCCATTGTAAACAACCCGAACTATTTATTCTGCGATGAACCAAACTCTGGTCTTGACCCACAGACATCCGTATTGATCGATGATCTGATCCAGGATATTACACAGGACTACGATATGACTACCGTTGTCGTTACACACGACATGAACTCTGTAATGGGGATTGGTGAGAAGATCATGTTCATCTACAAAGGCAGAAATCTGTGGGAAGGCAATAAAAATGACATCACACATTCCGGCATTCAAGAGCTCGATGATTTTGTTTTTGCCAACAAGGTAATGAACAGCCTTCGCGACAAATAGCATGTATAGCGATAGCTGTATTTATAAATCCGTATACCTTCAGGTAGCGAGTCTTTTATTTCTTCAACGCGGTAGGCACAGATGTATACGCGTTGGCTGATCGCGATCGCACGTAATAATACCATCCTTGTATAGCAGTTCCGTCACATGCAGTGTGCTTCTTCGTTGTTCATATCCATCTCCGGTAACACCTGCTAATCTTCCGGGATGCGTAAAGTAAAAAATATAGGCACGATCACCACTTACCATAACATCCGGATGTCCCCCGATAACTTTATCATCTTCCCCTGTGCCGGGAATTTGCAATATATTTTTCTCTTGCCGTTTCCAGTCGATCAGATTATCTGAACGATATATACCAAGCCCTTTCCAGTTATCAACCACCATCCAACTGGTATTTTTCCAACGGAAAACTTTAGGCCCCTCGCCCGCACGATCACCTATAACTTTTTCGCCATCCGTCCAATGGTATAGATCTTCACTGGTAGCATAGTATATAGATTTACAATCACGTTCATTGTTATAGTACATACGCCAGGACTGATCCGGCATCCGGAATACACAGGCATCGATGACACGATCAGAGGCAAGCTTCAATGTAGACTCATTTTTCCAATGAAGCAGATCGTTACTCGTCAGGTGGATGACATTACGCGGATGATCCCAGTCACTGAACACACCCGGTACATAGGTAAGGTACATATGATAAAGTCCATTATACTCAATGATCTCCGGAGCCCAATGTGTATAATCGGATACGGGCCTGTATTGTATATCTGCAGTGTCGCGGTATACCCACGTTGCTCCGTTATCAACCGATTCAGCAATGCCAATGCGCGTACCATGTACCCAGCGTACACCATCCAGCCCGTTGACATTAGCCCTGCGGTTCGTATAGAACATAAACCACTTCTTTTCCTTTTGATTCCAGATAACCACTGGGTCTGCAGCACCATCGTATACAGGATCACGAAAGAGCGGACGAGCTGCTATAGCATCCTGCTGTGCAAATGAAACGGATGGCAGTAGTATACTCATCAACACGAAAAAACGGAAGGCAATGAAAGTGATCCTCATAGTATAGTCAGTTCTTTATGAACCGGAGCACAGGCGGCTTAACGGTTCAGACATCAAGGTAGTAAATCTATAGGACGTTGGTATCGTTGTGATTCAAATTAACCAAACGGCATAATGATATACAGGACCGGGATACAACGCTATACCTTTCTGTTTTTAAAATTATTTTGGAAACATCAATGCACTATCGTTGATGTCGGCCGGATGTTCCTTTAGAAGTCTATATATAGAAGCTCCTGCCAACAGCACTGGTCCATAACCGTGGGCAGCATATACATTGATGGGACGATAGTAGTAAAACGCAGGGTCGAAAGCCATGCCCGTACCAACACACGTTCCTTCCACCTGCCCTTTCGCATTTACTTTTATACTCACGGCATTCCAGGCGAGTAACGCCATGGGGGCATACGCTTCCCGGTTGATCCAGCCTTTATTTATAGCATGCGCTATACAATGCGCATAGATTGCTGTAGCCGATGTTTCGAGGTACGAATCATGACGATCCAGCAACTGGTGCCAGAAGCCATCACCGGATTGTTGTTGTGCCAATCCCTGTATATGATCTTTCAATAAAGCAAGGATCATCGGTCTGCCCGGATGATCTTCCGGAAGAACATCGAGTACTTCAACTTTTGTCATCAGTGCCCAGCCATTCGCGCGTGCCCAGTGAAACTGTGGATGTACATCCATACCTTCAACCCATCCGTGCATATATACCTTCTTCTCTTTGTTGAACATGCGTTGTGAGAATTGTTGAATTTGTTTTACCGCTTCATCATAATACTTTTTCTCACCGGTAAGCTTACCCATCTGTGCAATCGCGGGTACGCCCATGTAAAGATCATCAAGCCACAACGTATTGGGTAATGGACGATTGCGTGCCAGTGTACCATCCTTGAGACGATACTCCTTCGTCATAATATAGTCTATAAAATTATCAACCAGCGGACGAAGATCTGCATCAACACCTGCACGGAGGGCTTTGATCATGGCGACACACATCGCTCCTGCATCATCGAGCGCATGCGGCTCCAAAGTTTGTCGCAGTGGGTTCTTCTCTTCCGGAAATGCCTTTCCGAAGGAACGGAAATACGGTGCTACCTGTCCCATGAATTTAAAACGATTCACCGTATAGTCTGCATAGCGTTTATCCCCGGTAACCTCGGCTGCTAAAAGCATGGCGCCATAAGTCACACCCCACTCATAGCTCGTCAGGCGAAAGTCACCTTGCTTTACAACGGCATCCCTAACAGGCTTTTTCAAATCAGTAATAGCAGCACCCGTTTTACTATTTACAAGTTGTGCAGGTGTAGCTTCGTCAAGGTATAGAAGTATACGGTCAGTAACCTGCTTTACATCTTCAGGTTTAGTTTTAACATAGGGAATTTTGTAATCCGGTTGCAGGGCATGCAGTGGAGTGTTGGTATCATTTCCCTTCGTAGCTTGCTGTGCATGAAGTATAGTACTCATGCAAACTATAGAAAGGAAAAGACCGGAAGAAATATACTTCATGGAATGATGCGTCATGGTGATTTTATTTTAGCTATTGACAAACTGCCTCTTCGTGCCTGGCTTCACACTGGTAAGATCGGCAATCTTTACCGGAGCACCTGTCTCACAGCTTTTACGGGCAGCAATGCCTACGAGTATAGACAATGCACCATCGCGTACGCTGGCCGATTGGTGCAACGGATCTTCTGTAACGCCTCCGAAAATTTTATCTTTCAGTAAACGATCGCCACCACCATGTCCACTGGTACCGTGTGGCACCTGTATAAATTCACGTGTTCCGAAATTATGCGTGACCATGATCTCATCGTATGGTTTTTCCAATATAGGGTTGCTTTCTTCAATCCATACATCAATCCGTCCTTTCGTTCCATTGAAAGCAATCCGGTATCCTTCGTATGGGGAGTACGTTGTAAGCGAGTATGCCACCTGCACACCGTTGGCGTACTTAATCGTAGCCGCCATCTTATCATATATATTTATATCTTCTTTCCACACACAACCATCGCGCAGGTAACCGTCATGCTTTTCGTTGTTGACATATAGATCGGTATACATCTTGTTCTTGGTAACGTCATAATAAAAATTGCACTTGTCTTTATGAGGACATGGCCTGCAGTTTGTATGACGGAAGGAATTATTTTTTCCATAGAACTCAAGTGATCCCGTTGCATATACTTCTGCAGGATCAGATTCAATCCACCAGTTAAGTAAATCGAAATGATGCGTTGCCTTATGAACCCACAATGTGCCACCCTTCTCTTTCAGGCGATGCCAGCGTCTGAAATAATCAGAACCGTGACTGGTATCGAGGTACCAATGAAAGTCAACGGAAGTAAGATCTCCAATGGTACCGCTGCGCAGCAATTCATATAGCTTGGCGCGATGCGGAGAGTAACGGTAATTAAAGGTAACGGTAACTTTTTTGCCGGTGCGCTTCTCTGCCTGAAGTATAGCTTCGCATTTCTGTTCATCGGTTGTCATAGGTTTCTCGGTGATGATGTCCGCACCTAGTTCCATACCGCGTATAATAAATTCATGATGCGTTGCATCTACCGTTGTAACAATGAGCAGATCGGGCTTCACCATCTTCATCATCTTTTCAAAGTCGGTAAAGGTAGGGCACGTAAAACCGGCTGCTGTTTTAAAGGTCTCCACACGACCTGGGTTTATATCGCATAAGCCTACATATTCAACATTTTCAGGGTACGTCAACGCTACATCTTTAGACCACATGCCCAGGGCGCGGCTTCCCGTACCAACGATGGCAATTTTTTTCTTCTTGGCGGGTGTCCACTCCGTTGCAATGGCAGTAAACGGGCTCACCGCTATAGCTCCGGCCACTGCGGTTCCTGCGGCTGTCATAAATTTTCTGCGGGTTAATATGTTGTCGCTCATACTTCAGTATTTTTAGAATTGTTTTATTGATTCAGGATTCGAGTTTGAAAACAAAAGCAGAAGAGGTCATATACTTTCCTCCTTGCGCTGCTGTAAAAAGATATACTGGTTTCCCATCACGTGTTAAAAGCTGCGGTCGTTCCAATCGGCCATATCGTTTTAAATGAGCCGGTGCTGGCGGCTCTTTCGCATACGCGCTCAACTCGCTATAGGCGATCAAAGGCTCCGACCATTGTATACCATCTTTTGATTGCAGATGCAGGCCAACTTCGTGATTATAAAATCCCATGTCGCGGGCGATCATGTTGAACACGCCATTCTCCCGCCACACAAAAGCATCTTCAAACTGGCGATTATTACCCAGCGCAGAAAAATCAACAACCGGGTTTACCGATGACTTTATATAGGGGCCTTCCAGCGTGGTGGCTACTGCCAATCCGTATTTTCGATTTCCCCGAATGGGCTGGCCTTTCGCTTCTATATATTCCTTTGTGTTCCACGATTTATAGTATATCCAATATTCACCATTGGGATGTTTTACAAACGCAGGATTTGTAGTGCAGTGATCATCCCACGCTCCTTCCTGTCCAGGTTCCAATAGAGGTTTATCAGGTCTGCGCCACGGTCCATACAACGTAGTGGCTGTAGCAAGACCTATTCTTTTTGTATCGGTCTTGCCATTTGCATTGCCCATATAGAAGAGGCAATACTTTCCATCTATATATTGAATGTGTGGGTTGTGACACGTTGTACCATCCCAGAAACCTGTTCCACGCGGCGATAAAATGGTATCAACATATTGAAAGGGACCTTCAGCATGATCCGCGACAGCGTGTGCTATTTCACTGCTGTTAATCCAGCCACCCATACCCCGCTCGGCAGGCCACCGCGAAAAGAAGACATGTACTTTCCCATCCGGAGCATATACCGGGCTCGTGCACCATATATACCACCCTTCCATCTCCAGTCTGCGACCAATGGGTTGTATTCTTTTTGAAAAGGGAGACATTTTATCGTCTTGCCATGAGAAATTTCGGATGCTCGCCAACCATGGTGTCAGCAAAAATCCTTTTAACAAATGCCGTCTTGAGATACCCAAATCGCGCATGGCAGGTTAATTTAATAAGAAATGAGCAATCGATTGCACATTTCCTTAAAACTATCGGTCAAAAAAATGAGCACTGTCCTGTACTATACCGTTTGAAATGTTGGGAAAAACGATTGTTATTTTTAAACTTTGGTAACCAACCAAACTTAAATCAGCATGAGAACACAGGAATTGGAAAATGTACACGCGATCCGGATTGACAGTGAATCGCGTATTCCCAAGTATCATCAGATTGTAAATTCGATCATAGAAGATATCGAAAAAGGACTGCTTACGGTAGGCCAGCGTATTCCTTCTATCAATGAGATCAGTGAAGAATATTATCTCTCGCGTGATACAGTTGAAAAAGCCTATAACCTGCTGAAAGAAAAACAGATCATCGTATCTGCAAAAGGTAAAGGATATTATGTAGCGCGTTCTGTGCTGCCTTCCAAGATGAGTGTTCTGTTCCTGATGAATAAACTCAGCTCCTATAAACTTGGCATATATAATTCATTCGTGAACAGCCTCGGAAGCCAGGCGCACGTTGACCTGAATGTATACCATTGTGATCCAAAAATTTTCCTCAGCACCTTGAATGAAAATATTGGCCGATACGATTACTATGTCGTGATGCCACATTTCAAAGATGAAAACCTCACACATCAAAGCATTACAAGTGACGTCATTGATGCCCTGCGTAAAATTCCGGAAGACAAATTGATTCTGTTAGACAATTACTTACCTGAATTAAAACGTGACATTGCCTCGGTATACCAGGACTTCAAAATGGATATATATGATTCCTTACGGGAAGGCGTTGAGCTGTTGAGACACTATAGCAAACTGATCCTGGTATATCCACGTAAAACGGTATATCCTTTTCCGATCGAAATTCAGCAAGGATTCCAGAAATTCTGTTCCGATTTCGATTTTGATTTTGAGGTGCTTGAAGAAGTATATAATGACATGGAGCTTCGGCCCAAGGATGCGTATGTCATTATTGAAGAGAATGATCTTGTTAACCTGATCAAACAAGTGCGTGACCGAAAGTTTGTTCTTGGAAAAGACATAGGCGTGATTTCGTATAACGACACACCCTTAAAAGATTTGCTGGGCATTACGGTAATCTCCACGGATTTCCAGGTGATGGGAGAAACAGCAGCCTATATGATCGTAAAGAAGAAAAAAGAGTTGGTGAAGAACGCGTTCCGTTTTATAAACCGGAACTCGATCTAATAAAGCCGTTTGTGAAATTTTTAATTTGTCGTGTGCCTACCTGTAGCACGGTGTTTTTTATGGGTTTTCGCTGAAGTTCCAGAGTTGGATTTCTCTTCGATAACCGCTCCGTTTGAATAGAGATTACTCGTGGCTTGTCTTGCAGCACACAGCAGGACAGGCATGCCATTCATCAATAATAGTTTTGAGATACTCAGACTCTGTTCAAATCAATGAGTATATTATGGAAATCCTTGAAAAAACATTTCAACACGTTAACTATCGCTGGGACAAGGCCAAGGAAGCTGCGCTTAAAAATGATGAAGTAGGCTTGCTGATCTACCGTTCAAATCTGCTGGGCTCAGACCTTCGTATCACAAACTATGGCGGGGGCAACACCAGTTGCAAGACTATCGAGAAAGATCCGCTTACAAAAAAAGAAACTGAGATCATGTGGGTGAAGGGTTCCGGTGGTGACATTGGGACATTGACGAAAAGCGGATTGGCTGCGCTATATATGGAACGACTCCATGCGTTGAAAAATATATACAGAGGCTTGCAATATGAAGATGAAATGGTGGAGCTATTCAACCATTGTATATATGACCTCAATTCAAAAGCGCCTTCGATCGATACACCGCTTCATGCGTTTCTTCCTTTCAAGCATATCGATCACCTTCATCCGGATGCCGCTATAGCCATTGCTGCTTCCAAAAACGGAGAGCAGATCACTCGTGAATTATTCAGTGGACAAATCGCCTGGGTTCCCTGGCAGCGTCCTGGTTTTGACCTTGCTTTAAAATTAGAAAAAGCGCTGAACGACAATCCGGGTATACGTGGTATCATGCTCGGTGGTCATGGATTATTTACCTGGGGTGATACAGCGTACGAATGCTATATCAACAGCCTCGAGGTAATCGATAAAGCTTCCGAATATTTACTCGAGAACTATGGCAAAAAGAGGCCCGTGTTCGGAGGAAATAAAATCACGTCTCTTCCAAAAGAAAAAAGATTAAAACAAGCAGCCGCACTCGCTCCTGTATTGCGCGGGCTTGCATCGAGTCATGCCAGAATGATTGGACACTTCACAGACGATGAGCGCGTGCTTGAATTCATCAATAGTAAAGATCTCGATAAGCTTGCACCGTTGGGTACAAGTTGTCCGGATCATTTTCTCCGTACCAAAATAAAGCCACTGGTACTAAATATACCGCCGGACGCTGACCTCAGCGATAAACAGAAAATCAAAGCAGGTCTTGATAAAGATTTTGAAGAATACAGAAAGTACTACCAGAAATATTACGATGATCATAAACATAGCAATAGTCCTGCGGTGCGCGATCCGAACCCTGTAATTATACTATGGCCAGGTGTCGGTATGTTTTCATTTTCAAAAGATAAACAGACTACACGCGTAGCCAGTGAATTTTATATCAATGCGATCAATGTCATGAAAGGTGCAGAGGCGATCTCCGAGTATGTAGCCCTACCGTTGCAAGAGGCATTTGACATTGAGTACTGGTTACTGGAAGAAGCCAAATTACAACGCATGCCGAAGGAGAAGCCGCTTTCCAGAAAGATCGCGTTAATCACCGGTGGTGCAGGCGGTATAGGACTTGCTATCGCGAAGAAATTATCAGGTGAAGGTGCCTGTGTTTTTCTAACGGATATCAATGAGACCTCACTGCAGCAAGCGACAAAACAATTTGGACGGGATGTAGCGTCCGGATCGGTAGTAGATGTTACAAGTACAGAATCCATTCAGCTCGCCTATGAAAAAGCATCACTTGATTTCGGAGGTGTGGACATTATTGTGAATTGTGCGGGACTTGCCATTTCAAAACCGATTGAACAGACAACCGAGAAGGACTGGGACTTGTTGAATGATGTCATTGTAAAAGGACAGTTCATGGTTTCCAAAGAAGGCGTTGAAGTTCTTCGCGCACAGAACCTCGGAGGCGACATTGTAAATATAGCGAGTAAGAACGCGTTGGTTGCCGGCCCGAATAATGTAGGCTATGGAACCGCGAAGGCTGCACAAACACACATGAGTCGTTTGCTGGCTGCTGAACTCGGAAAAGAAAAAATCCGTGTCAACGTAGTAAACCCGGATGCTGTTATTGAAGGCAGTAAAATTTGGGAAGGCGAATGGGCTGCGGGCCGCGCGAAGGCGTATGGCGTGACCGTTGAGGAGCTTCCTTCCTTCTATGCCAAGCGTACCATCATGAATGAGATTATCACCACTGAAGATATAGCCAACGGTGTATTTGTATTGGTGGGCGGACACCTCGGCAAAAGTACTGGTAACATTATAAATGTAGACGGTGGTGTAGCAGCTGCTTTTGTACGATAAGTACATATAGCTGTTCTTAAATAAAAACGGATTGCATCCTTCATGTTTAAGTGATGGATTTTGATGACCAATAAATTTTTAAGTATGAAACTTGACAAGCAACTTATTCAGGATCACAATAAAAAACTTCACGACAAACATCAATCCGGTTTTTCATTTATGGCAGATCGGCTTACGGCAGAAGGACACGATGTAGAACGTATACTTGCCAAGATAGCCGCGCTGCAAATTGCTATACCCAGTTGGGCTCTTGGGACGGGTGGCACTCGCTTCGCGCGTTTCTCGGGTGGCGGTGAACCCGGAAGTCTTGAAGAAAAAATAGCGGATGTAGGCTTGCTGCATGCGATCAATCGCTCCAGCGGTGCTATATCGTTGCATATACCCTGGGATATACCCAAAGATGCGAAAGCTATAAAATCACTCGCCAAGGAATACGACCTTGTGTTTGATGCCGTCAATTCAAATACATTTCAAGACCAAGCCGATCAGGAGTTATCCTATAAATACGGTTCGCTTTCCCACAGTGATAAGGCCGTTCGGAAGCTGGCTATAGAACACAATGTTGATGTAATCAAGCATGGTGAATTGCTCGGCTCCAAAGCGCTAACGGTATGGCTGGCGGACGGAACGTGTTTTCCCGGTCAGCAGAATTTCAGAAAGGCTTTTCAACGCACACTTGAATCGCTAAAGGAAATATATACCGCGCTGCCTGATGACTGGCAGATGTTCATCGAGTATAAACCTTACGAACCATACTTCTACTCTACCGTTATACAGGATTGGGGAACCTCTCACTTGCTGGCTAGTAAACTTGGTAAGAAAGCGTATTGCCTTGTTGACCTTGGACATCACCTGCCGAATACAAATATAGAGCAGATTGTCGCTACGCTGATGATGGAAGGCAAGCTCGGTGGTTTCCACTTTAATGATTCCAAGTATGGCGATGATGACCTTACCGTTGGAAGTATAAAGCCCTATCAGCTATTCCTGATTTTTAATGAGCTGGTATATGGTATGGAAGATCCTGCTTCTATTAATCCACCGCCTGCATGGATGATCGATGCAAGTCATAATGTAAAAGATCCGCTCGAAGATTTACTTCAGTCGGTAGAGGCCATCAAACTCGCCTATACACAAGCACTGCTGGTAAACAAAGAAGAGCTGGAAGCAGCGCGCGAAAATAATGACGCAACACAGGCGCAGGAAATTTTGCAGCACGCCTATAGAACAGATGTACGGCCGTTGATCGCTGAAGCACGCAGGCGTGCAGGGGCTGCGTTGCATCCGATCACACTGTTCAGAAACCTGAATGTACGGAAGCAACTCATCCAGGAACGCGGACTTAAAACTGTATCGACAGGACTCTGATGATGACCAAACCCGTTACGGCTATTTTCGATATCGGAAAAACGAACAAGAAGTTTTTTCTTTTCGATGAAGATCTGCAGGAGCTTCATCATGAATACTTCAAACTTCCGCTGGCGACCGATGATGACGGTTTTGAGTGTGATGATATATATGTACTCAGCAACTGGATACAGAGTACCGTGCGAAAAATCACTTCATCCGGTGAATATCAATTGAAGCGTTTGAATTTTTCAACCTATGGCGCTACGCTGGTTCACCTTGGCGAAGATGGTAAACCCGTTACACCATTGTATAATTACCTGAAGCCCTTCCCGGAAGAGCTTGTTAAAAAATTTTATTCGAAGTATCCGGAGAGCGAACATAATCTTTTCACAGCGTCTCCTTCTTTGGGCATGTTAAACTCAGGGTTACAGCTATACTGGCTGAAGTACACAAAGCCTGAGCTCTTTAAACAAGTAAAATATACTTTACATTTTCCGCAGTATCTCTCCTATCTCTTTACAGGAAAATTAGTAAGCGAACCAACCTCCATTGGATGTCACACCAAGCTGTGGGACTTCGCGCTAAATCAATACCATGCCTGGGTTCGCGATGAACACCTTGAGCACTTGCTTCCGGAAATTGTTCCTGCTACCACTACGTTTCAAGCATTCATCGGTGGACATGCTGTCGAAGTTGGTGTAGGCGTCCATGACAGTTCGTCTGCATTGGCAGCCTATATGATGCGTACGCACGAACCGTTCGCGCTTATCTCCACCGGTACCTGGAGCATAACGCTAAACCCTTTTACAACGGAGCGTCTAACAGCAGACGAATTAGACCGGGACTGTCTTAATTACTTAACGATTCAGGGTAAACCAGTGAAGGCATCACGCTTGTTTCTGGGCCATGAACTCGATCATCATCTCCAGATACTCAATACTATATTTCAGAAGGAAGCACGCTACTATAAGCAGATTAAACTGGATCCTTCGTTCATGGAGAAAGTTGAGGAATGTAAAATGAAGTCCACGTTTTATCCGTCCACTTTAAATAATCCATTATTGGTACAAGATATATTCCCCGAAAACAATTGGCGGCCAGAGAAGTTTACCACCTATGAAGAAGCTTACCATCATGTGATCTGGGGACTAACACAACTGCAAGTTGCCTCCACAAAGCTTGCGCTCGGAAAATCAAGCGTCACCAAAATATACATCGATGGCGGATTTATCGACAATGAAATTTTTATAAAGCTGATCCAGTTTTATCTCCCGGAGTATACCATTGAAGTCTCGCACATGCCACTTGGTTCCGCACACGGTGCTGCCATGATTATGCAACCCGGCAAAAAGCAGAACATCTCCGGACTGAATAAACTTGCAGCAAGTATATTATAGCTATCTGAACGTTATATCTTCTACAAGCTACACTATGGCATTTTCTTCAATCCCTCCCATCGCACATTCCACTTACCATCTTTCGGAAAGCCGGGATTTGTCTCTGTGCTTCCATCCCATCCTGCAGCCATCATCGCTATAGCGGAGAGCAGTCCACCGTTACCGGGCAAATATAGCCGCAAGCGTGCATCCTGATAATTATGCCCATTTACCAGGTAGGTATTTTTTTGTGTATTTAACAACAGCATTTCAATCGCCTGCTCGGGTTTATTAAGCCGCGCTGCTGTCATCGCCATGAGCGGATAATCCCAACCCCAGGTGGTTTCCCATTGCCAATGTTTTATAATTTCATCAAACGTGTTTTTCATCAGCGCTATATCGATCCGATCGTTGAACGGAAGGAACCCGAATGCACCTGCTACAGCGGGATGATCTCTTCGAAAAAAATCATCGGTATAGGCTGTTGGCGTTGTGCTGTTAGGAAGATATAATTTCCCGGTAGCATCTATTGCAAGGGGAGCAAGATCCTTGAGTATAGCATTCCACTTTTTATCTTCTTCCAATCCTAATCTTTTTCTCCATTGCTGCGCAACCGAAAGACCATAATACCAGTACTGCAGTTCATACGCAGGGTCATCGGTTTCAGTCGCCTTAAAAATTTCCTGCGCAGGTATCAACGGATGGCAAAGATGATATTTACCATCACGCAACTTCACAAACGAAGCCATGAACTCCGCTGTTTGAAAGACTATATCTTTATACTTCTCCAACTTATAGTTACCGGGCGCAGACCTGTATAAGAGTTCTGCAAAATATATAGGGTGCGGTTGCTGCCAGATAATAAACGCACCTACACTGGAAGGACTTTCATTTCCTTGCGGATCAGTCATCTTCTGCCACCGTGCCCCCGTATAGCCTTGCCATTGTGCTGTTGCCTTTGCTTGCGGTATAGCATTCGTATACCACGGCATACTTCGCTCTAATAATGCACTTCGATTCCATAACGCAAAGTGTGCCGCATGCCACCAGTGCATCTCCAAATGAAATTTACCATACCAGCTATTCATCGTAAGGCCTGTCTCTTGTGGCGGCAAAGAGCCTGCACATTGAATCTTGGTAAGGTATTGTGATAGTATAACTCTTCTTTCAAGTTCTTTCGCACGAGGATCGGTGCATGCCGAGAAATCAACAGCTGCACCTTCCGTCCAGAATTTCTCCCAGGCATATATACTGTTTACTTTTACAGTTTTAAAATCCAACACCTTGACAGGCTTGTCTTTTGTAAACAACACTGTAAAATCAAATGATTTATTCTTTTGGGGAGATAATAAAAATGAGTGTGGCTTTTCTTCTTTAAAGGCAGATGTTTCATGCACAACCTGCACATAATACTTTATAGTATCCAGGGTTCGCTCGAGAATCGTGAGATCTTTTTGCTGACTGATTATCACGGATTGATGTAGATCACTCTTCTCCCAATCGTATCCGGGGCAAACATGGCAATCTTTTCCATAGGGGAATTTGAATTTTACTTTCAACTTTCCTTTCGCGATCAACGGTGACTCTATATGAACAGCAATGCGGTCTTGCGCCTGATGCGCAATTGTAGTCACTTTAACAGCACTTCCTTCTACTTCAAATTTACTTTCGATTGTACCGGTCCACAAGTTCAATTGCTGTTGAATATTTTTGATGTCCCGGAGTTGTACGGCTTCACCATTTTCCTTTGTCATCACTAATCCAATCAATCCAAGGTGTAGCCGATGTGGATTTGCGCGAAGTGCTTCTGTTGCTTCACCTGCAATTCCTTCGCGTTGCTGAACAGCATACGGCGCTTTTGTTCCATCGCATGATTCGTATAGCTTTGCTACATTGTTTAGAGTATATTTCTTCTCCTGAGGAATACTGTGCCATCCCCATTGTGATTGCGTTCCGAGTGCTATACCATTTTCATATTCCTTATAAAATGTTTGCAGGCCGGTAACATCTGCGGTAAACGCGAACTCTCCATTCCCTACCGAGAGCGCTCCCAACGTATCAACTCTGTTCAACAATACATTGTGACGACTGACTAATGCAAAACGGTCAATACTTTTTACAGGTGCATTCTGCGCCAAGCAAACTATATTTACCAACCAGCATAATATTATTATAGTAACTCTCATAATGACAAATGATCTAAATAAAAGTCATCAATTCAAAACAAAAAGAAAAGGAATATTATACTACTGACGCTTCCGATACAGGACAGTACCCGAAAGTTATTGACAAGGCATCTTTTACCTTGAGTTATAATCTAAATCATCGTTCATCACTATGATCATTGCCATCAAGCGTCTGCCTTTATTAGCGCTCCTGCTGTTCATCACCTGCAGTTCACTTCAGGCACAAAAGAAATTACCTGCCCCTGATAAGGTTCTGGAAGTAATGCATCTCACCAATAGCTATTTCAAAAATAAATGGCCCGATGTAGGAAAGCGCATGGTACATGAACGATCACGTGCCAGTAACATCTGGACACGTGCGGTATACTATGAAGGACTGATGGCGCTCTATGCACTTGATCCTAAACCTGAAGATCTCGACTATGCTGTTCGCTGGGCTGATTTTCATAAGTGGGATTTACGCGATGGTGAAACGTATACGCGCAATGCTGATAATCAATGTGCAGGTCAGACCTATATAGATCTATACCAGATGGCCCCGAAGCCTTTCAAGATTGAAAAAATCAAGGCTTCGATTGACAGCATGATGCACACAGGTAAAATCGATGATTGGAATTGGGTAGATGCTATACAAATGGCGATGCCTGTATTTGCAAAGCTTAGTGTGATCTATAATGACCCTGCTTATAGTGAGCGCATGTATGAAATGTATATGTATACCCGCAACAAGCATGGCGACAATGGATTGTTCAATCCTAAAGACAATTTATGGTGGAGAGATAAAGATTTCGATCCTCCCTATAAAGAACCTAACGGAGAAGATTGTTACTGGTCACGTGGTAACGGATGGGTGTTCGCAGCACTTGTACGCGTGCTTGCCACGATACCAAAAGATGCTCCTCATCGCAAGCAATATGAAGATGACTTTAAAGCGATGGCCGCGGCTCTCGCTCCTATTCAACGCAAAGACGGATTCTGGAATGCGAGTCTTCATGACCCGACTAATTATGGTGGCAAAGAGACATCGGGTACATCTTTATTTGTATATGGTATGGCGTGGGGAATAAACAACGGCTACCTCGATGCGAAAAAGTATCAGCCGATCATAACCAAAGGATGGAATGGAATGGTTAAAGAAGCGGTCCATGAGAATGGATTCCTAGGGTATATGCAAGGTACTGGCAAGGAGCCCAAAGACGGACAACCTGTAACCTATACCTCTGTTCCTAACTTTGAAGATTATGGACTGGGATGCTTTCTGTTGGCGGGAAGTGAAGTATATACATTAGCAACGCATCAAGTCGCTACAAAAAACCGATAATCAACAGAAATAATATTGCTGGTTACCAAAACAGGTCTCGTTCTACATTTAAAATTGAGCCACTAACCTTAAAATACCTGTTTTAATGACTAATCAGTCCAGAGCTAAGTTTCTATTACTCTCATTTCTATTTCTAAGCCTTTCTCCTGCCAGGATACGGTCGTCCTTACCAAGGAAGAGTTAATCATGTATAAAGAAAATGCTGTTCTAAAGATTATACGTTAAAGCCAGTCGTTGACAGAAGGCTTAATGGCATATTATCCATTCAATGGAAATGCAAAAGATCTTAGTGGCAATAAATTGAACGGTATCGTCCACGAGGGCTTCTAACAAAAGACAGAAAAGGAAACGCTAATTCAGCATACTACTTCGATGGACAAAATGATTAAATCAATGTACCACATTCAGAATTACTGAATCTGTCGGGAGACAAGGGAACACATTTAGCCAGTGCTTTAATGGTCCCCTGCCTGCAGAATTTACAGACAACACGTATTGTTCGACAGGTAACACCGCGGATATGACCATTGGGACCAGAGGAAATCTTGTTAGATTTTTCAAAGGTACGGTTGATGATATCCGTATCTATGGAAGAGCACTTTCTACATCAGAAATTACAACTCTGTATCACGAGTAGTCATCAACTAATGATATTTATAAAAATGTCCGGACTTGTTAGTCTGGACATTTTTATTTTAGTCTATTATCTTTTTGTTTGGAGCGAGCTAAGATTTTTCTTCCACTGCATGGGATTCTTCCATTTATTCCAAAATCCCTTTATGCTGACAAGCTCAACAGCTTCGTAGAAACCAACTACGTATAAAATAAATGGGAAAGAGCATATCAATATAAATTTCAACGGTATTCTTATCCACATATCTAATGGCTCGCTAAGGCTTGACAGTATATATAGTATAACCGCTAACAACACCATGGTTGTTACCTTGCCCATTTCGTAGGGTATAGTATAATACTTTTGTGCAATCACATAAATGATAATAAAAAAGATAAACTGCGCTATCAACCCTGAACTTGCTGCTCCCATGATTCCTAACCAGGGAACCAGGAAAATATTCAGCAAAAGGTTGAGAACAGTCACCAGGATTGTTGTGGTCGCAATTGATCTTGTTTTCTTCGTGATGTTTAAACCGATCATGGATATATCTTTAAGCAACCCAAAGAAAATACCAAGCGATACAATTGGAATTACCTTGTATGCATCCATATAAGACTTCTCTTTCGCCAAAAGCACAACAACCTCCCGTCCATAAAAAGAAAAAATCATTACAAAAATGATCACCGTAAAGCTCAGGTAGGTCATCACTTTAGAGTAGAACCTTTTATTATTCGGATCATTCATCATTTTATAGATCGTTGGCGTAATTGCGAGCCAAATGGCTGTTATCAAAAATACCTTGATCGTATTGGCAAGCTTGGCTCCCAATGAGTATATACCAGCATCAATGACACCGACTGTATTGGATAATACAAAACGGTCGTTGAAGTTAAATACATTAAGTGCTATCACTGGCAATAAAAACGGAAACCGGAAATGAACCATATCCTTCAGGATTTTCCATTCAAATTTGAGTTGTATATGCGACAGCAGAAAGCCTGATAGTGTAATAAAGTATACCAGTATACCAATTAATTGTCCATAGTAAACTCCTTTTAATCCCAACCCTAAGTATACAATGAACACTACAGTAGCAGTGATGCTAGTTATAAGTTTAGAAAGGTTTGCAATCGTAAATAGCACAGGTCTCTCTCGCAAACGAATCAAAGAGTTTGGTGTCTGCGCTATTATTTCAAGCCCAGCATTAATGATCATTAACCTAAAAATATCTGAGTATGCTTTACTCTCAAATAAAATTCCAGAGAGCTTATCAGAAACCGGAAATAATGCAGTGATCAGAAAGAGGCCAATACAAGTGGTTATAAAAAGAATCGTAAAAAAAATTGAGTTTCTTTTCTCTACAAATTCTTTGTCATAATACCACCGCTCGAAGGCGTAGCACAACCCGAGACCGAATACAGAAATGAATATTTGAAGATTAGCCTCTACCAGATTCAAGACCCCATAGTCCGTCTCCGAAAGAAATGCATTGTTTGTATATATTGGAACCAGAATAAAGCCTGCCAATCGAGACGAAAAAGTGCCAATACTATAAATAACAGTATCCCGTACAGAGGATTTAAGAATCTTAAGCATCTTTCAAACCGATAATGTTAGAGGCAGCCATTTCAAATGGTTACAACTTCATAATTTTGTAAAATTAAATAAAGATTCCGCATAGAAACACAAATTGATGAAAGTCGCCTTCTTCACTCCCCGAAAAATCAATCCGCTCCATCCTCGTCTTGTTTCATTTGACCAATATTTTAAACACAAAGGAATTGAAGTTAGCTTCATCCATGCCTCCGACTACAAGCCTAATCTGGTTTCCAGGCTTAGCTGGATATCGCTCTGGTTCTTCGATTTTCATGCTATTCAACGTTGTAAACCAATGATTCCAGACTTCGACATTGTTTTCGTTACGGACATGAAATACCTCCCGCTGGTGAAGCATGCTGCGAGTCTGAAGAAGACCGTTATTTATGACACCATCGATCATAACGTATACCTTAGATTCTATCAACTTGAAAACAAAATCAAAGCAGTCAAACCTTTCAAAAAGATCATAATTTCCTTCTTCAAAAAGGTAGAAAAACATTACGCATTCAGGTATTGTCAGGCCATCCTGGTAAACTCTCTCGCATTAAGAGCGTACTTCAACAACCGGGCACAGGTTTTATATTACAGTTCTCCTTTTGAAGAGCTATCGTATCACAACAAGCCTCACCTTCCTACAGCTCTTTTATACCTGGGAATCTTCAGCCCTGAAAAAGGAGCGCATGAAATCATAAAGCTTCAGGAGAAGCTAAATATACCTTTATTTATATATGGTGACATCAGCACATCTTCATTGCAAAAAGAGATAGCAAAAAAGCCCGGCATTCGCCATACAGCAAAAGTCTCGGTAGATGTTTTAAAAACAGAACTCGAAAAGCTCCTATCTCAATTTTATCTCGCTGGCTTTAGCCTGATTAAACCAGCTCACTATAGTTACGAAGTTCAAGAAGCTAACAAAGATATAGATTACCTGGCACTGGGTATACCGCTTATTGGAAATGAGCGTCTCACAACCAAAGAAAAAATAGAAGCAGGCTGTGGTATTTATTATGATGATACAACATTGACCGAAAAAATTCAGGATCAGCAAATAAAGGAAACGATGGCTCTAAAATGCCGAGAGTATTATAAAGAAAGGTACGACTCAAAATTATTCAATGAGACACTCGACACTATACTTGAAAAATATCTAAGCTTCCAGAATCACGACTAAAACTTCAACTGCTCTTTTGAATTAAGATATAGAAGTAATCTTTTACATTTTTTCGAAGTATATATTTTTCGAAAGCGCGTTTTACTTTAGAAACAAAGCCAAAATAATAAAATATATGCGTCCCCTTATACTCTCCATTAATTAAAGTTACTAACATACTCAGTTCGCTACGTGACAAATTAACGGTCTCGCCCGATTTTTCTTTTCCTGAAAAATCGGATGAATATGCCAGTACAAAATAGCCTCCTGCAGAGATATACCGCATATACTTATTCACCCAGCGCGCTATAAATTCGAGATCATGAGTGTTTACACCACTGAAGCCCCGACAAAATGCGACATCAAACTCTTCCTCAAATGAAGGTTCAAAACCATTCATCTGTACAAACCTGCAGGATGGGAATCGTTGTGCTGCTTGTTCGACCGCTATTTCTGAATAATCTAGTCCTAACGAATTACAACCAGTCAATCGGAATGACTCGGTATAGTACCCGGTAGCGCAACCTATATCAAGCACAGAGGCATTTGCCTTTGAAAATCCTGACTTCCTCAACCAATATAATGTTCGCTCAACGACCTTTCTGGTTTTTTTGAGGTCGGTTGAGGACCAGGCACTCGAGCCTTGTGAGAAGTATTGATTATAAATGTTTCTGAGATTTTCTGCATCCATAGTATCACGCTTAATACGACATTGTAAATTTACCTTAGTACAACAGCTATTGACTCTTAGCCGTCTTTGCAGTAAGGATAAAAATCATGTTAGGATTAAAATTACTCCGCCATGAAATCAGTAAATTAGAAAGGGTGAATTTAAATTTCTGGTATACTCCGCTTACTCGGCTTGAAGTATAGTAATGAGACGCCCATCGAAAATCTTTTACATTCAACTGAGCGCGTTGTACAACCTCTGCAAAAGTCCTGGGACAGAACCAAAAGGTATGCTCCGGGTTTACGGAATAATTATTATTAAAAAGGATATTAATAAAGTTATTAGCTCGGTTTGCATTTGGTGTTGTTATCAACATTACTCCGGTAGGAGAAAGAAATTGCGCATAGAACGACAGAAAGGCAACGGGATCGTTTACGTGTTCGATCACATCAGCCATTAAAACAACATCATATCTATTGTTGGTAGCCTGTAGTTCTTCTATGGTGTATATCGAGTAGCCATTCTTTCGGAGTATTTTTATCTCATCCTCGAGTATATCTACTCCGTCAATTTTCTGAGCGATGCGCTTTACTTTCTCATGTAACCAATTATCGGCAGCATAGTTACGGTCTTGTCCGATACAGCCTACATCCAGCACTTTTTGGCCCGTACAAAACTGTGTTATGATTTTATCTTTATTATCTGCTTTAGCACGCTTCGCACGGGCTACTATTTCATTTTTCTCCATATACAAAATTATTCATACGATCTACCAATTCAGCTCCTACTATATTCTCAGGCTTGGCATGTGCTATACTTTCCAAAAGTGCTGCATAAAATGCTGTAACACCTGGGTATAAATCTTCATCAAAAAAACTATTATGCCAAAGCACGCTAAACACGCCACCGAATTTCTCCACTTCGTGCATAACAGCCAACGATCGTCTCAATGCTTCCGATGTACTATATCCCTGGTATGCAAACAACGTAACGTCCATAACATTTAGAGGGAACTCCCAAAGCTCCATCATTCGGTCATTATCAAAATCATAGAATCTGAATGGATGACAATATGAATTACGGAATCCTTCGTGTGCAGCAAAGCCTAATGTGGTGTCATATTTGAGTCCAACTGATTCCTGAATAACCGATGTTTGTGGATGACGCCAGAGCAATCTGTGCTGCCTTATCCCAACAACACGTTCTCCACTTGCCTGTTGCAATTTATCAATACTACTCTGCATTTTACCTGGGTCACTGATCGACTCAACAGTTCCATGTAAACCAATTTCACAATTCTCTTTCTTTAAATATCGAAAGAGCTCTATCATCCGAGGTTCATCAAATGAATAGTAAGCATCACTATGTAGCACACCCGTATCCAGAAAATAAAAAACGCTTCTAAAATCATTATCCCTCTCCAGCTTTCTTAGAAAATCAAAATTCCAATATGGATTATCCCGTTTTAAAAGTCCAATGTACTTTAGGAAACCAAAAAGCCCCAATCTAAAATTAGACCATACAGAAAGTCTACTGGGCTTCATCTTCAGCACTTCCTTAACCTTATACAAAAAATAATTTTTAGTATAAAGGTCTATATAGTCTATATCATGAGATAGTATAAATCCGAATGTATTAAATACATTTCGAGGTACTGGTGTGAAATTATTCTGTACTCCGTATAGGCCGATTGCCTGCATCACAATGCCAAAATAATAATTCACCAGGGGCCGGTCAGTAATTTTCAATTTATACTGAATAGAATCATGAAATGAGAATCTATTCAATGCATCATGAGAATCCTTATTATGGTACTCCTGATATCCCGATAATAAGTAAAAAACCGATTTCAGTATATCGTGATGAAAGATCAGGTTATTGCGATCATCAATGGTGTAAAATTCTTTTCTATCAGACAACGGAAAGAGTATTGGCAACCCGTCAATATCCAGTACATTCTCGGGTTGTATATCTTTACCAGACAGCATAAAAATAATCCTGCCAGTGTTAGTCGCTACTACATTCGGATGTTGCACAAAGAGAAAACGCTCTGAGAGTTCCTTGGTAAGATGAATATGGTTCCCGAGGTGAAAGAGAATATAATTAAGCTTTGACTGCGTTAAAAATCCCTTCATTTTTTATGTAAATTCTCGTTTCCCAATATGTTATTCAAAGGATCAAAATTATTATATTTTTGCAAACTGGTCTGTCTGGCAATCAATAATTTATTATGAGCGATAATAGTTAAAATGGCAGCATAATCGACAGAGGCCGGTAAAAAATTCATCCGATGAAAGATATCCTAGTACTTGTCTTCAGTAACCTTAAGCACGATGCGCGGGTAACGCGGCAGATAAATTTTCTGAGAAAAGAACATCGCGTTACGGTGGTATGCTTTGATGCCGAAGATACTCCAGGTGTTACATTTATAAGGGTTACGCAAACTAAACTTACGGTCTTCAGAAAAGCGCTGATGGCTATAAGCCTGCTCACCCGTCAATACAACGCTGCCTATCAGTTGTTTCATTCGTATGGTCACCTTATGGAGCAGTTGAGGTCAAAACGATTCGATCTCATTGTGGCCAACGATATCGATACGCTTCCGCTTGCTTTTAAATTTAAAGGCAACACGAAAATTATATTCGATGCGCATGAGTATGCTCCACGACATTTTGAAAACAACAAAATCTGGAAGACATTTTTTCAGCCTTTCTATATTCATCTTTGTAAAAAGTATATACCTGGGGTTGACGGTATGCTCACGGTTGGTAAGGGGTTGGCCAACGAATATGAAAAACATTTCGGAGTGAAACCTGTGATCATTACGAATGCTACGCGTTATCATGATATAGCACCAGCACCTATAAAACCTGACACGATACGCCTCATCCACCATGGTATTGCCAATCCTTCACGGAGGCTTGAATTGATGGTGGAGATGATGGATCATCTGGACGAACGGTTCACGTTGGATTTGATGCTGATGACGTCAGACTTCGCTTCTGCTCAGACAAAAGCATTCATTGAAAATTTAAAAACGAGTGCTTCTAAAAACCCCAAGATTAAAATTTTACCTCCTGTAAAAAGTCATGCTGTTGTTACCACTATTCAGCCGTATGACATCGGAGTGTTTCTTTTACCGCCTGTCAACTTTAACTACGAGAATACACTTCCCAACAAACTGTTTGATTTTATCCAGGCGCGATTGGGAATTGCTATAGGGCCGACACCCGAAATGGCTTCTATTGTAAATCATTATTCTATAGGGGTTGTTTCGGAGGAGTTTACGGCTAAAAGTCTCGCTGCTAAATTAAACGCACTTACAACGGAGCAGGTAGCATCCTTTAAATCTAACGCTGGTATAGCTGCAAAAGAACTGAATGCTGAACGCAACGAAGAGATCTTTAACCGCCTTGTAAAAGAAGCATTGAGCCGTTAGCAAGTTTCACGGGATTGTGTAAATTTCAAACATTAAAAACCAAACACAACCTCATGAAGCCCCTCCTGTCCATACTTGCATTGCTTATTTTTTTATCGGCTTGTAAAACAAATGAAATGAAAACCATCGGATCGATTGAACGCATGGACCCTGCGTTGGATGCTATTATTTCGGCTAACGCACAACCTGAAATTATAGCGGAAGGCTTTGAATGGAGTGAAGGTCCATTGTGGCTGGAGGAAACAAAGACATTGATCTTTTCAGATGTTCCCAAGAATATAATTCATCAGTGGTCAGAACAAAAAGGCTTGTCGGTATATCTTACTCCTTCTGGGTATACCAGCTCGGTGCCGCGTGGTGGCGAGATGGGCTCGAATGGCTTAACGCTTACACCGGATGGAAAGCTTGTGCTTTGTCAGCACGGCGATCGCAGGGTGGCTGTTATGAACGCACCGGTTAATGATCCTAAACCTGACTTCACCACTATATCTGACAACATTGACGGCAAAAAATTAAGCAGTCCGAACGATGCTGTTGTTCGCAGCAATGGTGATGTATTCTTTACCGACCCTCCCTATGGTTTGCCAAAGCAAGCAGAGGATCCAACAAAAGAAACACCTTACAACGGAGTATATAAGGCTTCAGGAGGAAAGACTGTTTTGCTGGTGGATTCATTGACAAGACCGAACGGTATAGCGTTCCTTCCTGGAGAAAAAACGTTTATCGTGGCAAACTCAGATTCAGAGAAAGCGATCTGGTATGCATTTGATCTGAATGAAAATGATTCTGTCACCAACGCGCGTATCTTCTACGATGCAACGGCTGAAGCGAAAAATGAGAAAGGACTTCCGGATGGTTTTAAAGTTGATAAGAAGGGAAATATATATGCTTCCGGCCCGGGTGGTTTGTGGATTTTCAACACAGCGGGAAAAATACTTGGCAAAATCAAAATACCTGAAGCAACTTCTAACTGCGCTTTGAGTGCCGATGAGAAAACACTATACCTTACCGCAGATATGTACGTTATTCGTGTAAAACTTCGCGAATAAAATTTAAATATAGGCTGTGGTATAAATATAGCACAGCCTATATTTATTTTCTACGTCATTGCTTTGTCTTCCAAATCGAAATACTCCAACCCGGTCCACTGGAGACTTTATACTTGTCAGAGAAATTTCCCTGATTGATTCCCAGAGAAAAATTAAGAAGGCTGTTCATATATACCAGATTCTTCCCTACTGGTACGCCTGCAAAAGTATTGACGTACGGGATGTCCTCTTCAAACATTGGCTGACCGTTATCATAAATAATTATATGCACTTTATCATGAAGCTTTACACCTAGTTTTTCAAAGATCTCCATATCGATGTTTGTCCAGACATTGCCGTATTGTATATCCAACACTGGAATATTTCCTTTGATTACGCCATTCAACAAAATCGGTTTTTGATAGTCCATACGGACAACCTGTGCATTAAGTTTAGGTCCTACTTCCTGAAATGTTATAGTACCGGCTGCCAGGCGTGCGCCTGTAAAAGCATATACATCGCGGCCATGAAATGTATAGGACTTACCGGAGTTGCTCAACCTGTTTTTAGTTTCATCTATTTCGCGTACTTCTTCAATGCCCAGATTTTCAGCCACGAGTGTGAGTGTACCATTATCAGGAGTAACTATATAATGCCCGGTTTTGGTTTTCAGGACTACCGACTTACGATCGGAGCCAACGCCCGGATCAACAATGGACACGAACACTGTACCGACAGGCCAATAAGGAACAGCCTGGTATAATCGATACGATGCCTCCCATATATTATAGGCAGGAATCTCATGTGTGACGTCAAAAATTTTAAGATCTGATGAGACCGAAAAAGCGACACCTTTCATTTCAGATACAGCACCATCCTTCAATCCAAAGTCTGATTGAAACACCAATGCTCTCGGTTGACTTATTCCGGGGTAAGAAAACCCGATAAAGAGTAATACAAAAAACAATCTATACTGTACCATATGCTATACTTGATTCTGAGTATAAATAACAACGCAAAGTCGCATTCAATCCAAATATTTAGCACAACAAATTTTCAGTAATGAACAGTTCTTTTGGCGGTACTATGGCCGTGATAAATATTCGTGCTTTACCTTAAACTTACTGAAACTTCTGTTTTGAATCCGTAATTTTACCTTGTAAACACAAGGAAATATGCATGCCGTCAACCAGATAACCCCTACCGTTTTACTGCTGATGTGTATCGGTGGAATAGCATTTATACTGATTATGAAAGCTATTTTCCGAAAGGGGAAGTAAGGTTTAGTCCTGATTCGCAAGGAAATATACCGTTTCAACCGTTCAATGTCCCTTTTAATCGTCAGGATGATTTTATAATTTACCTGAGTGATACTTACTTGATCCCTATAATTCAATTCAATCAACATGAAAAAAGCATTCGTCATTTGTGCGCTTGCTCTCTTTGCCTCTGCTGCTTTTGCGCAGACTACCAAAAAGACGCTCGAACTTCCTGATTTTAAAGGAATCTATGTCAACTCTAACTACACGGTGTATCTGAAGCAAACCAATAAACAGGAAGTTACTGTTGAGGCGCTCACAGAAGTTTACTCACTGACGGAGATTAAAGTTGAGAACGGTGTTCTTCAAATCAACATGGAACGTAAACCGGAAAACCCGAACAAAAGTCTTTGGGCAAAAATTGATGACATCAAACTTAACCCTACCATGAAAGTATATGTAAGCGTAAAAAATCTGAACGACTTGCAGGTAAATGGTGGTGGAAAAGTTATCTCTGAAAATTCCATTGCTGCCGACTATATAACACTGGGGGTAAACGGAAATGGAAGTATGGATGTGGATATCAAAGGCAATACAGTAAAAGCAGAAGTTAGCGGAAGCGGAACGCTGACTTTAAAAGGTTACGCCACATCGATCGATGCCGTGGTGAGTGGAACAGGAGCTTTGAAAGGTTTTAGCTGTCCACTTGAAACTGCCAAAGCTAAAGTTAGCGGAAGCGGAACCTGTGAACTTAACGTAGCCAACAACATTGATGCTATTATCCTGGGAAGCGGCTCTGTAAAACACAAGGGCAATACCAAAACAGCTGTCAAAAAAATCTACGGATCCGGTACGGTCGACCGCGCTTATTAAAAAAATTATATTCTGTTAAGGTCAGGAATTGTGATCCATTTCCTATCTTAACAGAATACATTTCGTGCATATGGGTCTTTATGGAACTCTTATTGTCGTAGCGATTCTTATATATTTTTTCCGCAACAGCATCTTCGGGAAAAATCTCGAAACCAAAGATGATCGCTATAACGCGATGCGTAAACAACGATTGGACGAGTTGGATCGGTTGTTAGATAAAATCAATACTCGTGGTATCGATAGCCTGACTCCAGGTGAACGAAGACGTCTCGATGAGTTATCCGGTAAAAAGTGATGAGGGTTCCCATTTCAACACTGCATCTCTTTCCTATACTTGATCAAAAATTAATTGAACTTCTGAAGTCTTTAACTCCCGAAGACTGGAATAAAAAAACGCGCGCTAAACAGTGGACGGTAAAAGATATAGCAGGTCATTTACTGGATGGTAATCTCAGAACATTATCCATATCACGTGACCGTCATTTTGGGGAAGCACCGGAAAATATTCAATCATACCAGGACCTGGTAAACTTTCTCAATCGACTGAACGCTGATTGGGTAAAAGCAATGAAACGGTTGAGCCCCGTTGTTTTGATTGATCTATTGGAGACAACGGGACATGCATACTATACGCACCTTGCCTCACTTAATCCCATGGAGGAAGCCATTTTTTCTGTGGGCTGGGCTGGTGAAGATAAATCGCTCAATTGGTTAACATCGCGCGGGAGTATACCGAGAAGTGGCATCATCAGCAGCAGATTCGTGAAGCTGTTGATAAACCCGGGATTGCCACGCGTACACTATACTTCCCTGTTCTGGATACATTTATGCAGGCGCTTCCACATCATTATCGCTCCACTCCTGCGCCTGAAGGTACCGTTGTAAGAGTACATATCACAGGTGAAGCTGGTGGACAGTGGTCTATCATTCATAAACATGATGCATGGAAATTTACTGAACCAACCGAAGCAGTGGATTGCAACATTACTATACCAGGTGACGATGCCTGGAAATTATTCACCAAAGGGCTTTCCCCCACAGAAGCAGAAAGTGTAATCCAGGTAAATGGACATGCTGAATTCGGTAAACCTATATTTACAATGCTTGCGGTTATGGCTTAGTGATATCGCTATAACTGGAGTTTGATCTTTAATTTATTCAAGCCGATTACAAATGCCATAATCGTAATGGCATATACAGCCGACCAAATAATACCAACAGTTCCCTCATAAAACAGATCCGGCCATTCAATGTGCAGAAGCCTAAACAGCGCATACAAAATGAAGGGAATAATGTAAGTTAACAAAGGGTTCGAGGCAGCCGGTTTAAAGAAGGCAGTCCAACCGCTGATTTTTTTCAAATCGATCAACCAATATAAAAACGCGAAGATCAGGCTACAGAATCCTGCACTATACAAGCTCCACGTTGGCGTTGCATAAATCTTGGATATAGTATAGTATGGACGAAGCACAAACCCTGCTATAAATACAATGGCTGCGAATGCGAATATGAACATGAATCGCTGCGAGTCACTTCTCTTTTGCTTGGTATCGAAAAATATCAGCGACACTGCAATACCACAGAGCACAATAGCCGTATGTGTAGCGTGTCCTGTTTGCCCGCTCATCCAACGCATCACCGCAGAACTGTCGGCCATATACGATCGTCCTGCCGCGTAGAATAAAATGCATACACCAATCGCCACGATGATGGCAAATAACTTCCCACTGAGTAGCTGATATAGTATACAGGCAATCAAATATGCCCAGCCGATTAATCCCAGGATGCCCCACCATTGTGGCGTTAAAGACTGCGTACCATCTTCACCACCTTTGTATATAAATGCAAGTACCAGTAACAATGCTATACCGATAGCCCGCAATGTATAAATAACAGCTTTGGATTTAAAAGTATATACGTTCCAAATCAGTATAACACCTGCATAAAATAATAACGACCATAGCGCAATCGACATGCCCATTGCCTCTTCATTATAACCGCCTTCGGCATTTACCATAAAAACACCCAGCACAATCAAACCGATGGTTCGAAAGAGAATATGAAGTTGTAACTGTCCAATGTTATCTCCTTTGGAGAGGCGATTATTAATTGCGAAAGGTATTGACATTCCTACAATGAAAAGGAAAGCAGGAAACACCATATCGACAAAGGTCATAGCATCGGCATCCGCTGGCATGTGTTTCATCCACAGTGGTATACCTTGCACACCGGCCAGTTCATTTACGAAAATCATGACCAGGATGGTGATTCCACGAAATGCATCGATTGATAGAATGCGCTGTGCAGTGAGTGCGTTGTACATGACGGGATTATGGATTGGTAATCGTGATGGTCTTCCCTCCTCTTCCCTTCTGATTAAATGCCTTCAACTTGACTGTTCCCTTCTTAACTATGGGTCCGCTATATATAGCACTCTTCACTGTTGGCTCTTTTCCGTCCGTTGTATAGCGAACCACGAAACCAGGCAATTGTATGTTTACATCTACTTTTCCATCCTTTACAACCGCACCGGGCGATGGTATCCGATAGTTAAATCCTCCGCTATAAAAGTCAAGACGCGGCAGCTCTCTTGATCCAACAACAGTAACAAATTCAGACCATGCCTGCTGATATAGTTTCTCGCTTTGTGTTTCGTTTTTCTCTGTTGCCCAGGCAGGATCCTTCGCCCACGCTCTTTCTGCCAGTCCAAACATTTTGGGCAGCATCATATACTCCATGCGCTCAGGCCCTTGTACAGTTTCTGACCATAGCAATCCCTGGATCCCCAGTATATTTGACTTACCGTAATCGGTGAGCCGAGCCTTCCCTGTAAAAATTGACTTGTTCAAGGCATTCCCGAACTTGTCTTCCTTTGCGTTCTTGAAATAATCGTACGGAATGAAATAGTAAGGTTTATCTATATCTACAAAGGCGCCCCAATAATACCCAGGCTCATCGAAAGATTTCTGATACGCCATATCAAAGTATAGATTGCTGACACACGACAGTACTACTTTGTAGCCTGCATTCGCTAATTGATAAGCCAAATCTTCTGCACCCCAGCCAAGAACGTTATTCCAGACATCTACCTGCAGATGATCCTTTACAAAATCAGGATTCGGTATATAATGGTTATTACCATCAAGCTTCGTCTTGCGCATGGAAATCTCTTCCCATCCGTACAGTCCAAGTCCTTTACTCTGCAACATTGTATTGACCTTGCCGAAGAAATAATACCAGAGGTCATCAACGTTGTTAACCGATGCATTTTCATTTATCAGCTTTTGACACGCAGGTGACTTTTCCCATACACCTGCCGGTACCTCATCACCGCCAAAATGAATCGTTGTCAACGGTACGCCTGCACGCTTGTATAGGTCTATGACTTCATCCACCACCTTTTCCAGAAACGCATATGTGGAAGGCATTGCTACATTCATCACGTTGTCATTCCACCCTTGCACGGATCTATATACCGACTTATCTTCAGGATCGTGCAATAAATATTTTTCGGCTGCGTCCTTTTTGCCTTCCTTCATGAGTCTTTCATACCGTGCGTCCATTGATTTTACTGCAGCTCTCGCATGGCCTGGGGTTTCAATCTCCGGTATCACGCGAATGTGTCGGGCCATAGCATACTTCAGTATATCTATATAGTCGGTTTGTGAATAATAACCTGTACCGTAAGCGTTGTTTATATCCGGTCCTGAGCCATACGATGGTGGTAAATTTGCATTGTTGTCACCGGTGTGACCACGCTTCGACCCGACTTGCGTAAGCTCCGGTAGCGAAGGGATTTCGAGTCTCCATCCTTCATCATCGTTCAAATGAAAGTGAAGTACATTTAATTTATACAAGGCCATCAGGTCAAGCAATTTCAAGATTTGCTGCTTGCGCTGAAAATTTCTCGATACATCCAGAAAGAACGCGCGGTGCGGAAATCTTGGTGCATCGGTTACCTGAACGTTTGGAACTTCAATAGCCGTTTGAGCCTTTGTAAAAGATTGTGGTGGCAACAATGTTTTAAGTGACTGAATGCCATAAAAAATTCCGGCCCCGGATGATGCGGCAATCGTGATCTTTTCATTTGTAATGCTAAGCTGGTATGCCTCCGGAGCATCACTATTTTTTTGCAACTGAATGTGCTTTGCGCTTGTATTACCAGCAGTAGATATAGCAGGCTTCGTCTTGAATATACCCGACAGATCAGTCGCCAAAAGTTCTGCTTCATTTGCAAACGCAGGGTCTGTCACAATAGCAACATCCTTTGATAGAACAAAAGCTCCGGGATTCTCCTGGTACGTAACCGGAGTTGGGAAAACTTTCGTCAATTTATCTGGAGCCACCGGAAGTATAGTTTTATTCTGATCGTATGTGATCGCAGGTGTTATCAAACCGATTTTGTCTCCTGGAAATCGTAAGTATTGTTTAGGTTCGGTGGATGGCTTGATGGTATAGTTTGTTATCGGTATACCTTTTGATGGAGCATCGTTCCAGACTATATATATACCCGCAGGGCCATCGGTGAAGTTTACTACCCAGTCGCTTGAAACAAATTCCACGCGCAGTGAATTACCAGCTTTGATTCCCTGAAAATCTGCTTTTGGAAATAATCGAAACAAATCACCATTCACCCGCTCGATCGTAACGCCTCCTGTTGTAGAAGCCGGATCGACCGTACGCACGAAATTAAAATACAATGTCCAACCTTGTTTTGGTAAATCAGTTTTGCCTGTATTTGTAAATGTAAAAGCAGATTGAAATTGGGATTTATTCTGATGACTGTTCTCTATAACTTCCCATTGTACTTTTATATTCTTTGCATCAAATATGGTGGATTGTGATTGTGCTGAAAGCGAAGTCAGCACCATTACAGCAAAAAGAAAAACTCTCATCGGTAGGCAATCAATATTTAGTTATAAATGTATACTGTACGATTAAATCTATATTTACCGGTAATATAAATGAATTGAAAAACACTCAACCGATGAAATGAAAATAATTTAAGTACACACCACACACACTTTTAAAAAGGTATAAATGCACATGAACACACCCTAAAACTATACAGGTATATCTGGTCATCTTTTTTATTTCATGCATCAACTACATACATGAACATCTAC
The DNA here is from genome assembly GCA_902168185.1 of uncultured Bacteroides sp. Lineage (GTDB taxonomy): Bacteria > Bacteroidota > Bacteroidia > Cytophagales > Cyclobacteriaceae > Ohtaekwangia. The sequence continues at coordinate 134,607 of CABHOV010000025.1, read as the reverse complement.
TTAACGATCACCTCACTATAGCATTTTTATAGCTGCATGTCGTAACACTCAACTGTGTCCACATCATAGAATTTATCATTTTTGAAGCTTCTCATTTTGTTTGCTTTTGGTGCGAATGAAATTTAAGTCTATCAAAAACGCTTTTTTTAGCTCAAAAACGCCAGAAAACAAAAATTGTTAAAAATCAAAAAAATCTTTTTATTTTGCAGTTGTTAATTGTCAAGCTTCACTGAGGCCACCCTCAGAAGTCATTCGCGAGTAGTTCCAGTCGAGTCTGTCAGTTTTCAAAAATTAATTTTCTCATTTATCTTTTAAACAATGAACATTTACGTTGCCAACATCCCTTTTAAGGCATCCGAACAGGAATTGAAGGGATTATTCGAAGAGTATGGCGAAGTTTCTTCAGCCAAGATTATCATGGACAAAGTAACGCAACGCAGTCGCGGTTTCGGTTTTATCGAAATGGCGGATGACGCTGCTGGCCGTCAAGCTATCACTAGCCTTAACGGATTCAACTTCCTGGGCAAAACCCTCGTAGTGAACGAAGCAAGACCTAAGTCTGATGCACCTCGCAGTGGCGGTGGTGGATACAGAAGTGGTGGTGGCGGTGGTTTCAACCGCAGAAATAATAACAACGATTATTAATTCGGAGGAATAACCAAAGACTCGGAAAACTGCCCGGTATATACCGGGCAGTTTTTTTTATATTCGTTTCATACTATATAATTCTAAAGTCATGAACCTGAATAAGACCCAAAAAATTCTGCTCGGTATATTTACTATCGTGCCCTTCATTTTATCCGGCTATATATTCTACCAGATATTTCACTTTATACTTTCAACCGTTGAAGCAAGCCAGGGTCAGGATTACGAACCTTCTGAGTCTGCAGTCATAGCTGGTGTCCTATCATTTATCGTCCCGATTATTGTACTCACATTCATATCACTTTTCCTCCATGTATTTTACATTGTACATGCTGCGCTGAACAAACAACTTGATCAGACTGAAAAGATACTCTGGATACTCCTCTTTATTTTCTTTGGGACAATACCTTTTATCATTTACTGGTTCATTCGCCTTTGGAATGAAAATCAGAGACCGCTCACTCAGGGTCTGTAAATTGTTATATTCTTCTAGGTTTTACGAAAGCATTTTCGTAAACTTTGTATAGATCAACAATAAAAATTATGAGCGTTATCACCGATGTAGAAAAGTGGGGTAACAATCACCGCCCTGGTTTTCTGGATATATTCCGCGTTGCACTTGGAGTATTTATCACCTACAAAGGATTGTATTTCATCACGCACATGCATGAACTGGAAATGACAACCGATGGTATAAATCTTTACTTTGCCGGAATGACATTAGAGCACTATATAGTGTTTGCACATATCTGCGGAGGACCGATGATCGCATTCGGACTATTCACGCGTATAGCGTGCCTCATACAGATCCCGATATTGATTGGAGCTGTATTTATGGTTAATGCTCCAAAAGGTTTTCTTTCTATAGGCCAGCATATGGAACTCTGGCTTTCCATTGTTGTCTTAGTTGGTTTGGTCACATTCATGGTGTTTGGTGCAGGACGCTATTCTATCGATGCGAAGCGAAGAAAAGAAATGCACATTGCAGAGCATTCGTAAAGCATTCTCCTAACCTAAACCGAAGGCATCCGATTACCTCGGATGCCTTTTTATTTTCACACTTTTCCGATTCGATTATCTTGTTTGCGTCCGTACTTCACGCTGGAATTTGTAATTTGGACTTTTGATTTTGCTATGAAGTACATGCTCGGTATAGACATCGGAACAGGAAGCACAAAGGCAGTAGCGGTTGACTACAACGGGAAAGCGATATATACCGAACAGGTTGCTTACCCCACGCTGTCAACTCAACCTGGATATAGCGAACAGGCACCGGAGATCATCTGGCAGGCTTTTCTGAAATGTATACTTCGATCCATAACAGCACTGCAGCAAACTCCGCAGGGAGTTGCTCTTAGCAGTGCCATGCATAGTTTCATCCCGGTTGATACGCAGGGGAATCCACTTATGAACATGATTACCTGGGCGGATAACCGGAGCGCTTCGATAGCCGACCGGATTAAAAATTCTGCGCTTGGTGAAACCTTATATAAGCAATCCGGAACCCCAGTTCATGCCATGTCTCCACTGTGTAAAATTATATGGTTACGAGAACATGCTCCTGAAATCTACGCAGCTGCTTCAAAGTATATATCTATTAAAGAGTATATCTGGTTCAAGCTTTTTGGTACCTACGAGATCGATCATTCCATTGCATCGGCAACCGGTTTATTCGATATTGAAAAACTTACCTGGAGTGAACAGGCTCTACAAGTATGTGAAATATCCGAATCAAAACTTTCAACACCTGTCGGCACAACGTTTCAACGTAGTACACTGACAGAAGAGACTTCCAAAATTACCGGCTTACCAACGGATATACCCTTTATCATTGGGGCCAGCGATGGTTGCTGTGCCAATGTGGGTAGCCAGGCCGTTGACCCGGGCATCGCCGCATTGACCATCGGCACGAGCGGAGCGATTCGTGTTGCCAGTACGAAACCAACTTTTAATTATGGCGCCATGACCTTCAACTACCGACTGGATGAAAATACTTTTATCTCCGGTGGACCGATTAACAATGGTGGTGTAGCACTCAAATGGTATATGTTGAATTTCCTGAAAAAAGAACTTGCGTCTCCTTCTGATTACGATGATGTTCTTAAAGATATAGATCTTGTCAAAGCCGGTTCGGATGGATTAATCTTTCTGCCCTATATATTAGGTGAACGTGCCCCGTTGTGGAACAGTGAGACCTCCGGAGTGTTCTTTGGTATTACCGCGCACCACACACAAGCATATTTCACACGTGCTGTGCTCGAAGGCATTACACTTTCTCTATATCATATCAGTCAATGTCTGGAAGAATCGGGATTAGTTATACAACAGGTAAATGTAAGTGGAGGGTTTGTTCGTTCGGAGCGCTGGGTGCAATTGCTGGCCGATATTTTTGGTAAACCTATAGGCCTTACCAACACGGATGACGCTTCTGCCATTGGTGCAGCCTATATGGCGATCAAGAAATTAGAATCGCTACCCGACTATAATTCATTTAAGCAGGATCAGGTGCGTGTCTTTACACCGGATTTAGCAAATCACCAGGTATATAAAGAACGCATTTTTCCGTTGTTCCGGAATCTTACGAATACTTTGCTTCTCAATATGAGTATAGTATCCGACATGAGAACATCGGTGCTTCAATAGAATTTCAGGAGATGAACTATACATCTTAACTTTCAACGTCATCTATATCAAGTATGCAAATTGGATTGATCGGTCTCGAAGAAACGGGATTTAATCTTGCGCTGTCACTACACTCGAAAGGATACGAGGTTGTTGTATATGATCACAACGAAGATGTTTTGCAAGACATTCATCGCAAAGGTATATCAACGGCGAAGTCGCTAAAAGATTTTGTTGAAAGCCTTTCTACAAAGCGAGTGATCTGGATGATGATTTCTGCGGGTGACCGGATGGATGAAACACTAGCCAACCTTTCGGGATATCTTTCCGTGAGCGATATTATAATCGATGGCAGTAATTCGTTCTATAAAGATACGATCCGCAGGGGACAAGAATTACAAGGTATGCAGATTGACTATCTCGATTGTGGAATTATTGGAGATATACACCGGGCGGCATCGGATGTTCGCATAACGATCGGTGGCAACCGGTTTGCGCTTAACTTCTGTGAATCACTGTTTAACGATATTGCTGCTCAGGGTGGCTACCTGTATTGCGGGCGTAGTGGCTCGGGTCATTTCGCAAGCATGATTTACAATGCCGTTAAGGATGGCACTATGCAAAATCTTGAGGAAGGATTAAGCGGCGCACACACCAGCGAATTCACATTGGATATAGAAAAGATTATCAACTTCTGGAGACACAACAGCATCTCGGAAAATTAATTTGCTTATCTATACTATATGTCATGATCAGGAACGTTTCAGTTCTATGATCGTCAACTCCGGCGGCATTCCAATTCTTCCAGGATATCCTAAATATCCAAAACCACGATTGACATACAGGTATTGAGATCCTTCCTGGTATAGTCCTGCCCATTGCTTGTAAGCATATTGCGAAGGACTCCACTTTATATTCCCGAGCTCGATGCCAAATTGAAAACCATGCGTGTGCCCTGCGAATGCTATATCTATATCCGGATACAACGGACGAACCTGCGCATCCCAGTGACTTGGATCATGTGAAAGTAAAAGTTTTACAGGCGCATCTTCCGTTCCGGCATAGGCCTGATCGAGTTTACCATACTTGGCAAATCTTCCTCCTCCCCAATTCTCTATACCCAGAATCGCCAGCTTCTCTCCTCCCGTCTCTATAAATTTATGTTCATTCATTAGCAGGTTAAATCCGAGCAAACGATGCGCTTCTATAAGATCCTTAAAATTCTTTTGCTTCGCCTGAAGTGATGGCCATTGGTGATAGTCGCCATAGTCGTGATTACCCGTTACCGAGAATACTCCCAAAGGTGCTTTCAGTTTATTGAAGATGTCGATGTAATCTTTTACTTCGGCAGATTCGTTGTTTACCAGGTCACCTGTAAAGAAGAGTATATCTGGCTTTTCATTCAACATCATTTCAATTCCACCCTTTACGGCAGTCTTGTTAAAGAAACTTCCGGAGTGGATATCCGAGAGTTGTCCGATCTTTACACCATCAAACGCCTTTGGAAGATTCGGAAGATATATAGTTTTCTTTCTTACGCGGTAATCATGCGCACCGGAAACTACACCATATACCATGGTGCCAAACGGAACGGCTGCCGCTACGAGCGCAGTCTTTGATAAAAACTCCGAGCGCGTTATAGCTTCTCCTGGCAAATCACCCGATGGTCCTTTGTAAAAGAAGCTCACCAGCCATCGCACACCTCTGTATAAATCATCTATAAACAGAACGACTACAGCAAATACTTTTGAAAAGTACATAGCAACGAGCCCGGTAAGGATCCAATTACGGGTACCGGCACTTACCTGGTATGGATCACCAAGTGTCCACCAAAGAAGTGCTCCTATACTTAACACGGTAGGAACCCAGAAGCCAATCCGAACTATATTTTTCGAAACCGGACTCCAGTCTTCACTTACAATTTTTATCGCTTGAAATACATAGTAATCTATTACCAGAAAGAGTAATCCAAAGAATATCAAAGTCGTCATGCGAGATCTCATAATAAAAAAAGTCGTCTACATGTATAGACGACTTTCTTCAATTTTTAGTTTCTGGTTACAGAAAGTTAATCGTTAGCCGCATCAAAAAAACCAAACTGAACCTATTTACCTGTCGCGGCTAACGATTAATTCCCCGTTTATACTTTATACGGTAGCAATCGCTCCGTCTGAAGTTTCACCACCATGTACTTCTTCTTTCTTGTCCTTATAAACTTTGGATTTCAACTTGGCTACCAGCAGATACATCACTGGCACCAGGAACAATGTGAGGAATGTACCGAAGATCAAACCAAAGATCATCGTCCATGACAGAGGTCCCCAGAAAGCAACGTTATCACCTCCAAAGAATATATGTGGATTGAATTCCGTGAACAACGTTACGAAGTCGATGTTCAATCCAACCGCCAACGGTATAAGTCCTAATGTAGCCGCCATGGCTGTCAATAGTACAGGTGTCATCCTGGTTCTTGCTGCTTCGATGATGGCTTCTTTCAGTTCTACACCTTGTGATATAAGGAGATCTGTAAACTCCACCAACAATATACCGTTACGAACCACGATACCTGCCAATGCCATTATACCGACACCCGACATAACTATGGATATCTCCATTCTGAATAATGAGAAACCTAGTAATACACCAATCACGCTGAATATAATTTCCATCAGAATGATGAGTGGCTTGCTTACGGAGTTAAACTGGATTACAAGAATCATAAAGATCAACCCCAGGGCTACCAGTCCTGCTACACCCAGGAACGCTGACGTCTCTGCCTGATCTTCCTGTGCACCTGTCATCTTAACTGTTACTTCGTCTGGTATCGAAATTGACTTTAACCGGTTTTGTATATCGGCTACAACTTCGTTTTCATTATAGTCGCTCAGTACATTTGATGACAACGTTATGACACGTTTCTGATCAATACGTTTTATCCCTGCATAACTGTTCGAGTATTCTATCGCTGCAAAAGATGATAACGGCACCTGACGTACAACTCCTCCGCTAGCCATATCGCGATACGTAACCGGAAGGTTCATCAGGGTATTGATATCATTTCGCTGATTTTCTTTTATGCGCAACTCGATCGGATAATCATCATTCTCATCACGGAACCTGGAAACTTCTTCACCATAGATTGCAGTATTTAGGATGCTACCGATCTGTCCTGTTGATATACCTTCGCGATTTGCTTTTTCACGATCGATCTTGATTACGATTTCAGGTTTATCACTTTGAAAATCTGACTTCAATTCTTCTACACCTGGAACCTGCAAGGAATCAAGATAACGTTTTGTACGATCAGCAGTAGAAACCAGCAAATCGAAATTATCCGCCGCAATTTCAATGTTGATTGGCTTACCGGTTGGCGGGCCACCTTGCTCCTGGTTAACAGAGATCTCAGCACCTTTAATACCTTTTACAGCCTCGCGAATTTTATCAAGATAATCTTTTGAAGAGCGTCCATCACGTTTTGCAAAATCAACAAACGCAACGGTAACTTTTCCTAAATGTGGCTGCGCCTGCGTTCCGGAGAATTGATCTTCCGCTGCACCTACCGACACGTTGGATATAATCGACTCAACCATCGTTGTATCTTTTCCGATCACTTTAATAACGCGGTCTTCTACAATGTTGGTAATCGAATCGGTGACTGTTTGATCAGTACCAATTGGCATACGTACATAGGCGAATATAAAGTTAGGATCACCTTGCGGGAAGAATACAACAGGAGGTTTACGAATTCCTGTAAAGATTATAGAGAATATAAACAATGCAACTACACCGCCTACTACACCATATGGTCTCCAGCTTTCAAGACACCATGTAATCCATTTGCCATATCCGCGTTGTACAGAAGGCCATGCTTTTGTTTGGAAACCAGATATAACTCTTTCCAATACAAAACGGTGTAATGAATATATACCAAAAATGAATATGGTAAAGTTACCCATACCGAAAGAACCTGTTACATAGAACAACAGTGCAATGGCCAGAAAAACAACAGCTGATATCTTATAGCCCTTGGTAAACTTCGGTTGGTTGTCATGATCGTGATCGTGTCGCTTCATGAAGTCTGCAGCGAACACAGGGTTCATTATATAGGCTACAACAAGTGAAGCAAGCAATGCAACGATAAGGGTAACAGGAAGGTAAAACATAAATTTACCGATAACACCTGGCCAGAAAGCCAACGGCACAAATGGAGCAAGCACTACTAATGTACCTGATAACACAGGCATGAATACTTCGCCGGCAGCAATCTTCGCTGCTTTACGAATTGGCACTTTACCATTATCAAATACACGGTGTGTATTTTCAATTACCACGATCGCATCATCCACAACTATACCTAATGCGAGCAGGAAAGAAAACAGCGTCATCATGTTCAGTGTAAATCCTAATGTAGGGAAGGTGAGGAACGCAATGAAGCTGGAAAGTGGAACGGACAATCCTACGAAGATCGCATTGGTTGCACCCATGAAGAACATGAGAATTATAGTTACCAGTACGAAACCAATAATGATCGTGTTGATCAAATCGTGCAACGTCATACGTGTATTGTCCGATTGATCGGCCGTGATCGTAACTTTTAATCCACTGGGTAGAATACCATTTTCATATTCCTTAACGATCTCATTGATCTGGTCAGAAGCAAGAATCAAGTTTTCACCACCACGTTTTACAACGTTTAAGGTTACCACATTTTTCTCGTCCAAACGCGCAAAGCTCTCTTGCTCTTTGTGAGTATCACTTACATCGGCAACATCTCTTAAGTATACTTTGCCGCCTTTTGTACCACCAATAACAATACCGCCCATCTGCTCGGCAGAAATGAATTCTCCGTTCACACTCATGGAACGTTTCATCCCGTCAACCGAAAGTTGTCCACCTGCTATAATTACGTTTTCTGATTTTATAGCTGTTGAAATATCGGTAAGACTTACCCCTGCTTGTGCTGATTTATATAGGTCAACGTTTACCTGGATCTCGCGATCAAGCGCGCCCACGATATCTACCCTGCGGATTTCTTTAAGGGACTCAATCCGGTCCTGCATTTGCTCAGCATATTTTTTCAATGTTTGCAAATCGTAGTCACCGGAAAGATTTATATTCATGATCGGAACTTCTGAAATATCAACGTCCACTACTTGTGGATCATCATCCAGATCAGTCGGAAGATCTTTCTTCGCTTTATCAACGGCTTCCTGCACTTCACGCTTGGCTTCTTTCACTTCAACATCTGTTTCAAATTCGATGATTACGTTAGAGAAGTTCTGAAGTGAATTACTGGTTATTTTCTTAACACCGGCTATAGATTTTACCTGCTTCTCAATCTGTTTGGAAATCAGGTTCTCTATATCTTCAGGAGCACCGGGATATACAGTAGCTACATATATCTGTGGAAACACTACCTCTGGAAAATTTTCCTTTGGCAGACTGTTATACGTCATGATCCCAGCCAGGCAGATAATAACGGTAGCAACGTAAATCGCTACCTTGTTATCGATCGACCAACTGGTGGGTTTAAATTCTTTGTCAATGTCATGCATAAATTTGAATGTTAGTTGTGGGTAATGTCATGAGCTTTCGTAATGCCTCCGAACCAGATGCCCTACCAAGACTCTAAACTTTATCTAACTATATTTTAATTACTTGACCGTCATTTAATCCTTGGTATCCGAAGGTCACAACTTTGTCGCCTGCATTCAGACCTTTTACCTGTGCAAGGTTATCATATACACCTTCAATGGTTACAACCTTTTTACGGGCTATCGTTTGCTTACCATTACTTTCTACCACAAATACAATTTTCTCCTTGTTAAGGTCTTGCACTATATTAACCGGTACTACGATGGTAGATGGTTCTGAGTGAAAAACTACTTTCAGGATGCCCGTCATGTTTGGACGAAGATCACCGTTAGAAGGTAATTTAACTTCAACCGAGAATGTGCGTGAAAGCGGATCGATTGTTTTCCCAACGAATGTTACCTTCGCCGTGATCTGCTTTTTCAATTCCGGTATATCTATAATCGCGGTGTTACCTTTTTTAATTTGAGTAACATATGCTTCCGAAATATTAGCGACAAGTTTCAGGTTGGAAGTATTCACGACACGAACAGCTGGCATACCAGGTGCTATATTTTCACCGATCTTTACCACAACTTCATCAACGGTACCGCCGATGGGCGCTTTAATGCGGGTCATATCGTTTTGTTCATTGAGGGATTCAATCTGTTTCTCCAGACTTTCTTTATTAGTCTTCGCTTGCAGGTATTGCACTTCGGTACCGATTTTTTGATCCCACAGATTCTTCTGACGATTAAAAATAGATACGGCTAACTCTAACTGTGATTTCTGTGCTTCTATATTTCGAGCGATTACCGAATTATCGATTTGAGCCAGTACCTGTCCTTTTGATACTTGCTGCCCTTCTTTAACATATACCGCAGTAACAACACCTGCAGATTTAGCACTTACCAGAATATTATCTTCAGCGTCTACGCTACCTTGTGTCTGAACATAATGATCAAACTTGCGAGGAGCAAGTTCAGTTACCGATACTTCTTTTGCTTTTGCTGAAACTGTAGAGTCAGGATTTGTTTTAGCAATCTCTGCTTCGAGCTGCTGAATTTGTTTTGTTATCTCTGTCTCCTGTTTCTTAAGTTTATCAAGCTGTGCTTTTTTATCATCCGGAGTAGCCGCACTACATGCCGCCAGCATTCCCGCAATGACGATGACAGATAAATGAGTATATATCGTTGATTTCATAAAGTGGTTATTTTTCATTTGGGGTTATGACTATTTTTTGGGTTCTGCTGCTACGTACTGACTAGGATCTATTTTAGCATAGGCTTTATCCAGATCTACTTTCGCGATGATGGCATCGTATAAAGCATTATAATAATTTACTTGAGCTTCGCGTAAGCTGCTCTCAGCATCCGTTACTTCAATATTAGAGCCTACACCTTGTTGATATTTGATCTTGGTAACACGCGCAACTTTTTCAGCGAGTGTCATATTTTCCTGCTGCGACTTTAATGTCTCAATAGAGTTTTTATAGGTGACTGTATTTTGCTGAATGCTTAGATCTATATTTTGCTTTAAAGAATTATAGTTGTTCTGAATCTTCAGAAGAGAAAGTTTAGCTTGTTGAACTTGATATGTTCTCTGTAAACCACTGAACAATGGAACACTTAGCGTCACACCAAACGAAGAAAAGGAATACCACTTATCAGGGCCTATCTGAGGTGTCTCCTGCATCTCTGTATTCGTTTTAAATAAACCACTGATATTTTCTGATTGTGTTGAGTATCCTAAGTTTGCAAAAGCAGACAAGCTTGGTAAGGACGCAGAGTATTTGTTTTTAATATCAAGTTCCTGAAGCTTGCGTTGAGTATCCAGTACTTTATACTCAATTCGATTTTTAAAATCCCAACCTTGTTGATACTCATTAAAAAGATCTTCATCAACCTGAAGAGATGCAATCGTACCGCTTACCTGGATTGGTTTTTCCATCGGATAATTCATTTGAAACTTCAACAGGTTCAAACTCAGATTCTGAAGATTAAGAAACTTCAGACGCTCTGACTTAAGATTATTGAGCGTTACCTTGGTTCTATCCACATCGATCTCTTCTGCAAATCCATTCTTGTTTAATGCAGTTGTACTTCTTAACAGCGAGTCAACTCGAGAAATGTTATTATCAAACAGGTTGATACGTTCATTATTGATCAACACGGCATAGTATGCCTTCGTTACATTTTCTACAACTTGAATTTGTGTTTGTTCCTCTGTTTTATAGGACAGCTCTTTATAGGTTCCCGCTGCCTTCAAACCAACCAGGTAAGAACTACTGAATAGTAATTGATTAACTGTTAAACTAGCACTACCACTGCTGGGAAGTTGAAAAAAGTTAGGAGAGGCAACTACATCCGTTGGCTGCAGGCCTGGTATATCCAAGAGCGGATTTCCATCTGCATCCACACCTGCAAAGCCTTGAGCAGTTGCGTAGTTTGAAAAAAAGCGTGGCAGCTTCTGATTATGCTGAAGACTTACCTCACCACTTACTTGTGGCAAACCAATACCAAAGGTTTCCTTTACCTTTGCTTCAGATATCTGTGCATCAACGCGGGCATTCTTAACATCTACTGTATTCTCCAGTGCATACTTAATACATTCTTCCAATGAAAATGATGTAGTGTCTGTAGACTGCGCATTCGTCCATAGCGGTACAACTAAACAAAGTAAAATAGTTTGATAAAAGCGTTTCATATTGGGGTTAATTATCGGGTTACTACTTCTGTTGAATTTTTCTCCTTACACTTCTGATAAAGTTTTCTTCCTTTCTCTGTTACAATGCCATATACGAATTGATCGAATATCTGCATCTGTACTTCAGCCATTTTAAACTTATCTTGTGAGAAGGTCTTGTCATCAAATGCAATCTCAATCAACGCCATCCGCACTATACTTAAAATCTCTGCATTAATTTCAGTTCTGTAAAATCCTTCTGCTATACCCTGCTCAAGATTTCTCTTGACAGAGTCATATATACACATGCGTTTAAATTCCAGCCACACTGCCCACGCTTTCGGATAATATTTCTGCAGATCAAATAAGAGTGACGGGTTCACATCCTCAACATTTTTTCTCAGACAGAGCGAGAGCTTGGCAAGTTCATCTATAGCATTTTCAGCACTGGCGTGAATCGCTTCAAATTCATTTCGGCTTTCCTGCAAATGTGTCTGGCATACCAGCGTCACTATATCTTCTTTATCAGCAAAATGTTGATAAAGAGTTTTCTTGGACACCGATAAGTGACGGGCTATATCGTCCATCGAAATACTGCGAACACCGTATTTTGTAAAAAGGCCGTCCGCCCCTTTTAAGATCTTTTCTCTGGTGTTTAAATCTTCCATAATGATCGCAAAACTATGGAAACTTTTTACATATCAAAAGTTTCCACAGTTTCCTTAAACGGCCTAAAACACGTGCAGGTTGAGTTTTATAAAGATTTTTTCAGACAATTTTCCTAAAACGACTCTCTAATCGCGTGAAGCGTCTGATTTTTGATCTGAAGTCTTCTTTTCGAAGTTGCACCACTTTTCTTTCATTCTCCGTTTGAATTCTTCACGTTGGTCAACAGGCATGTTGGAGAATTTTTCATAAAAACGATGCTTCCAGTAAGGTGCCGAATCCTTCGCTTGATAGTGGCCCTTACCACCCCAGCCCCAGAATAATATCTTGCTTAAAATAAGCAGGCCAAGTGCCTGCCAGTATGTAATAACGGGACCGCTAAACAAAACCGGAACTAACCAGTTCCATAATACCATAGTAATCAATCCTAATATCGTAACAGCCAATAATCCCAACGCTGCACATTTTGCAAAATCTAATTTTTTCATAACCCGTTGGCCTTAAATATCATTATACAATCGTTGTAATTTTTTTCTGAGTGCAAGAATCGCATATCGTTTTCGCGAGAGAAGTGTATTGATTGAAACGCCTGTCTCTTCCGCTATATCTCTAAAACTGCGTTCTTCAATTTCGTTTAGTATAAAGATCTCACGCTGTTCAGGTGGCAACTCATCGAGTGCTTCCATGATGGCTTCCCAAATGGCTTCTCGTAAATAGGAGTCTTCAGGCGTATTGCCGAGATCCGGTAAAATCTCTTGTAATGTTATAGGAGCATCTTCATCGAGGCTTGCTGTACCACTGAAGTCAGCACGTCGTGGTCTGGATGCTTCCCTCCTATACCGATCGATGATCTTGTTACGAGCGACTGAAAATAACCAGGACGTAACACGATCGATGGATTCAATCGTTTCGTAACCTGCCACAAATTGATAAAACACATCCTGGAGAATGTCTTCAGCTTCCTCAACAGTAGAAACGCGATTGCGTATAAAGCTCAGCAACCTGTCTTTCTCCTTAAGAAATGTCTGTTCTTTTATTTGCATGACTAATTCCATCGCCTTCAATCGCTTCGTTTAGCCTGAAAGACGATGCTATGTATCTATTTATTTTAGGGAAGACGAAAATAAGTAGGCGAATAGCGGCTGCCAGTCGGTAAGTTCTTTTAATTTGTCGGCCTGCAAGATCATGAATGTAGAAACATCGACATTATTTTATACTAAATCCGGCAACGGAAAAGAGGTGCTTCTGCTTTTTCATGGCTTCGGTCAGGATAACGCTGTGTTCACACCATTAGCAAAATCGCTGGCCGACCGGTATACATGCTATATTTTCGATCTTTACTTCCACGGCAAAAGCAAATGGGTTAACGATGAAAAACCACTCGAGAAAAGTGAGTGGAGAAATATCATGCAGTCTTTTTTAAATGAAACCCACATAAAAACATTTTCACTTTTAGGATATAGTCTTGGCGGGAAATTCGCTTTGGCCACAGTAGAGGCTTTTCCGCAAATAACAAAGGAATTATTCCTGCTGGCTCCCGATGGAGTAACGACAAACTTCTGGTATAGTTTGGCAACGTACCCCTGGGTATCAAGAAAACTTTTTAAAAGCATGATCAACCATCATGGAAGGTTTCTCGCGATCGGAAAATCATTACATCGTGTCGGATTAATTGATAAAGGAGTGCTTCGATTTGCTGAGTACCAGATGGATACCGCAGAAAAAAGAAAACGAGTTTACTACTCGTGGGTGGTATTTCGTAAACTGAAATTCAACATGCGTGATATTGGCGGATTGATCAATCACCATAAAATATCGCTTACGATCATCGTTGGGAAGTACGATAAAGTGATCACACCGAAAAGCATGAACCGTCTTTCGCAAAGCGTTGAGCACCATCGTTTACATGTTATTGAAGCAGGACATAATCTTCTCAGCACTCGGGAACTTGGCAATCTTCTGTAAGCGTTAGAAAGTATCGAGACATTATTTAAAGAAAACGCTCCCATTCCTGCAAAATGCTTGTATTTTTGCGAGCTCAAATCCGAGTTTAATCCAATGATTTTATTCTTTCGTTCGAAGGCCAACACCATTTACGCGGTTGGCACGGTACAGCCTTTGCAAAATTCAGACGTTCAGAAGCTTACCTGGCTTTTCAGCAAAGCTGAACCTTTAGCCGAAAAATCGCTTACCGGAAAATTTATCGGTCCGCGTAAAGAAATGATTACTCCCTGGAGCACCAATGCAGTGGAGATCACGCAAACTATGGGTATTGTTGGCATTCAACGGATCGAAGAATTTTTTGCAGTGGAAGGCGATTCCATCAAGCATGATAAAATGCTGCAGGTGGTGTATACATCACTGGATCAGGATCTCTTTACAATTCACCACACACCGGAGCCGATCTTGGAAATCGACAACATCGCTGCATACAACGAGAAAGAAGGACTTGCATTAAGCGCAATTGAGATTGAATACCTTGAAAACGTAAGCAAACAACTGGGCCGCAAGTTAACCGATAGCGAAGTATTTGGCTTCTCGCAAGTGAACTCAGAACACTGTCGTCATAAGATCTTCAACGGTACTTTTATTATTGATGGACAGGAAAAACCGTCAACACTGTTCCAGCTTATCAAAAAGACCTCGAAAGAGAATCCGAATTATATAGTATCAGCCTATAAGGACAACGTTGCTTTTATAAAAGGTCCGACTATAGAGCAGTTTGCTCCTGCCCGCCAGGATATAGCCGACTTCTTTACGATTGAAGATATAGCTTCAGTGATCTCGCTAAAAGCTGAAACCCATAATTTCCCTACCACGGTTGAGCCATTCAACGGTGCGGCTACTGGCTCTGGTGGAGAGATCCGCGATCGTCTCGCAGGCGGTAAAGGTGCATTGCCTCTGGCCGGAACAGCAGTATATATTACCTCCTACCCTCGCCTTGAAAACGGAAGACCCTGGGAGAAAAAATTTGAAGCTCGTAAATGGCTTTATCAATCTCCAGAAGAAATTCTGATCAAGGCATCCGATGGTGCTTCTGATTTTGGAAATAAATTCGGGCAACCTGTTATCGTTGGTAGCGTGCTTACATTCGAGCATATCGAAAACAATAAGAAGTATGGTTTCGACAAAGTAATTATGTTGGCCGGAGGTATAGGCTTCGGAAAAGAAAACGACAGTCAGAAGGAACACCTTGAGGCAGGCGACAAAATTGTGTTGCTCGGTGGCGACAACTATCGCATTGGTATGGGCGGAAGCGCAGTGTCGTCAGTGGCAACCGGTGAGTATGGAAATGCTATAGAACTTAACGCTATACAACGCTCGAATCCTGAAATGCAGAAGCGTGTTATGAATGCCATACGCGCGATGGTGGAAGCTGGTATAAATCCTATAGTTTCTATTCACGATCACGGTGCTGGTGGACACTTCAATTGTTTATCTGAATTACTTGAAGAAACTGGGGGAACCATTCAAATCGACAAGCTTCCTATAGGTGATCCAACTTTATCAGACAAAGAAATTATCAGCAACGAATCGCAGGAACGTATGGGGCTCGCGATCAAGCAAAAAGATATAGAGCTCCTGAAAAAAGTTTCTGAACGTGAGCGTGCACCAATGTATGTAATCGGTGAAGCTACGGGTGATCATAGACTACATTTTCAAAAAGATGATCAACCAAGAAAACCTATAGATTTCGAAGTAAAGCATTTATTAGGCTCTTCTCCTAAAACAATTCTTACTGATCAAACCAAGCCCAGCAACTTCAAACCACTCGAGTATGATATCACGAAAGTGAATGAATACCTCGAACAAGTACTTCAACTCGAAGCGGTTGCTTGTAAGGATTGGCTCACAAATAAAGTAGACCGTTCCGTAACCGGTAAAGTTGCTACACAACAAACGTGTGGCCCTATACAATTGCCGTTGAATAACGTTGGTGTGATGGCGCTAGACTATAGCAGCCACAAAGGCGTAGCTACATCTATAGGCCATGCGCCTGGTGCTGCATTAGTCGATCCTGTAGCAGGAAGTAAATTAGCAATCGCTGAGTCGCTTACAAATATAGTATGGGCCAAGTTAACGCACGGACTGAAAGGCGTTTCGTTAAGTGCTAACTGGATGTGGCCTGCAAAACAGGAAGGTGAAAACGCCAGACTATATCAGGCGGTTGAAGCGGTAAGTGATTTCGCTATAAAGCTTGGCATAAATATACCCACTGGTAAAGATTCTCTTTCGATGACGCAGAAGTATCCGAATGGTGAAGTGGTATATTCTCCGGGTACGGTCATTATCTCTGCAGGTGCTGAAGTAAGCGACATCACTAAAACTGTTTCACCTGTCCTTGAAAAAATTGAAGGATCAAAAGTTATACTCATCGATTTCTCCAATGATGAACGAAAACTTAGTGGCAGTAGCTTTGCGCAGATACTAAACCTGTTGGGCAACGAAGTACCTACTATACGAGATGAAAGCTACTTTGCAAAAGCTTTTGAAAGTATCCAATCGTTGATTGGCCAAGATCTTATTCTGGCAGGGCATGATATCTCTGAAGGCGGTATCATTACAGCTTTACTTGAAATGTGTTTCGCTCAACCGGGTGTTGGCCTTACGTTAAATCTTTCATCTCTGCATAGTGATCTTATCAAAGTATTATTCTCAGAAAATCCAGGTGTAGTAATCCAGGTTTCAGACGAGAGTAAAGTAGCATCAGTCTTAAATCAAAACGGAATAAGATATCATATACTCGGTCACGTAAGTGATGAACGAAATGTTACTATCCGCCATCAGGAGCAACTCTTGAAATTTAAAGTTGATGAGCTTCGTGATGTGTGGTATAAAACATCATTCTTACTGGACAGCAAGCAACGTACACCTGCACATGCAGAAAGCCGGTATACCCATTACAAAAAGCAGGCTCTTCACTATAACTTCCAACCCAAGTTCGATGGAAGATTTGAAACATATAGTATAGATGCCAAACGCAGAAAACCATCGGGATTAAAGGCAGCCATCATGCGCGAGAAAGGTGTGAATGGCGATCGTGAAATGGCATACTCGCTATACCTTGCAGGATTCGATGTGAAAGATATACACATGACAGATCTTGTTACAGGACGTGAAGATCTCTCGGATGTAAACCTCATTGTATTTGTAGGAGGTTTCTCAAACTCGGATGTACTTGGTTCCGCGAAAGGTTGGGCGGGTGCTTTCCTATATAATCCCAAGGCAAAACAAGCTCTTGAGAATTTTTATAAGCGAAAAGATACCCTCAGCTTAGGTGTTTGTAATGGATGCCAGCTTGTGATGGAGTTAGGATTATTATATCCGGAGATGGGTGAAGAACATCCGCGCATGCATCACAATGGTTCCGGAAAATTTGAGTCTATATTTCTGAATGTTACCATTCCTCAAAATGATTCCGTTATGCTGAATAGTCTTAGTGGAACACGACTTGGTGTTTGGGTAGCACATGGTGAAGGTAAATTCCGTTTACCTTCTGATCACTCTCAATTCAAGGTCGCGGCAGAGTATGCATACCCTGAATATCCGGGTAATCCGAATGACTCTGATTATTCTGTTGCAGCACTTTGCTCGAAAGACGGACGGCACCTTGCTATTATGCCACACATAGAAAGATCACTCTTCCCTTGGAACTGGGGATTTTACCCATCAGATCGCAAGCAAGATCAAGTCTCTCCGTGGATTGAAGCTTTCGTGAATGCCCGTGAGTGGGTAAAGAAAAACTCTTAATAACAAAAGGTCTAACCGGCTGTTGTTCTGATGAATGATTAACCTTATATTCACAGAATAACATGCCGGCTTATGAAGAAGATTTTAGCTCCTCTAGTAGTATTGGCACTTCTCACCTCGTGCCTAGGATATAAAGAATTACCAGTCGAATACGACTATAGCTATAAAGGCAACTTTAAAAAATATCGAACGTTTGACATTATGAAGCCTGCAGGCCCTGCTGACTCCAGCATGGTAAACTCTATCATTGAGAAATCAATTGTAGCACGCATGAAATTTCTGGGCTATCGTCAATCAGAAAACAGACCACATCTTATTATAGGATTCAAGATGTTCGATGATAGTCTCCGGTTTAATGGCTACAATCAACCTGCTATAGAAGAATGGGTAAAGACTCAGAATGATAATATAGAATATGATGCTCAGAAATTTACAATGAGTACGGGCACACTTCTCATTCAATTTTACGACAGACGTCAGAACAGATCTATATGGCAAGGCTATGCTACCACCATGTATGGCTCGATTGATTTCAACAACAGCAGGCATCTTCGAAATGCAGTTATTTCAATCCTTGATAAGTATCGTTTCTGGGCAGAAGGCTTTATGGAAGGCACAACTGTCTCCAACCAAGAAAATGATCTCTAAATTTTTTCGCTGAGATTAACATTTCTGAAAAATAATTCTACCTTTGCAATCCCAAATTCATGGGTCTGACATCGAATTGACCGGTTTCAGGTGAGTATTGTCCGATGGTGTAACTGGCAACACGCCTGATTTTGATTCAGGAAAGTCCAGGTTCGAGCCCTGGTCGGACAACAGTTTTTTAGAATCCCGCTTATGCGGGATTCTTCGTTAAACGTTGTCCTTGAATTCGTTTATAAAACGAATCAGTATACTTGATAACAATTAACCGGTAATGACCTAACGGGGCACAACCATGGCAGTTAAAATTTTTAGCGGAAGAGCTACGACCTACCTGGCTGAAAAAATCGCCAACGCTTATGGTGAGCGTTTAGGTGAAGTAAACTATCAGCAATTCAGCGATGGTGAAATGTCACCTTACATCACAGAATCTGTTCGCGGCCATGAAGTATTTCTAATCCAATCAACCTTCCCTCCTTCTGATAACCTGATGGAATTGTTGTTGATGGTAGATGCTGCCAAACGTGCCAGTGCATCCAGCGTCAATGTTGTGATTCCTTATTTCGGGTACGCTCGTCAAGACCGAAAAGATAAACCCAGAGTTGCTATAGCTGCCAAGCTTCATGCTAATCTTATTTCTGCAGCAGGAGCAACACGCATCATGGCGTGTGATTTACATGCTGATCAGATTCAGGGCTTCTTCGATATTCCTGTAGATCACTTAGATGGCTCCTATATATTTGTTCCTTACCTTAAATCTTTAGGTTTAAGCGATATTATGTTTGCATCTCCGGATGTTGGTGGTATAAAAAGAGCAAGAAGCTTTGCTAAATTCTTTGATGCTGACCTCGCAGTTTGTGATAAGCACAGAAAAGAAGCAAACAAAGTAGACTCCATGAGACTCATCGGAGAAGTTGATGGTAAAGATGTTGTACTGGTGGATGATCTTGTTGATACTGCTGGTACAATCTGCAAGGCCGCTACATTGTTAAAAGAAAAAGGTGCCAAGTCAGTGCGCGCAGTATGTACACACGCTGTGCTTTCAGGCAACGCCTATCAAAATATCGATGGATCTTTACTGGAAGAGTTAGTGGTGTCGGATACGATTCCCTTGAAACAGGAGAGCTCAAAAATAAAAGTGCTTTCAGTTTCTACACTCTTTGCAAAAGCCATTCGCAAAATTCATGATAATGAGTCGATCAGTTCACTCTTTATCAAACTTTAAAACTTAGAAATTTTTTAATTAAACAATTATATACTTATGAAAACTGTTGAGATTATAGGGTATAGAAGAGCAAATCTCGGCAAGACTGGTTCCCAGAAGTTACGGGATGAGGGTCTTGTTCCCTGTGTATTGTACGGAGGAAATGAACAAATTCATTTTTACTCTCCGATGATCCTGTTCCGTGAATTGGTTTATACCACTGAAGCGCATTTTGTACACATCAATATCGAAGGTGAAGAAGCTCAGGCTATTCTTCAGGAAGTTCAATTCCATCCGGTAAGTGAAGTAATCCTTCACGCTGATTTCCTGCGTATATCTGAAGACAGAAAAATCAAGATGAGCATTCCTGTTCGTCTGGTTGGTGTGGCTCCTGGTGTGGCTAAAGGTGGTACACTGGTGCGTAAACGCGCTGCGTTGAAAGTATACGGTTTCCCGAAAGATATGCCAGATCATATCGATATCGATGTTACCTCACTTGACTTTCATCACGCTATCAAGATCAGTGATATGCAATTAGAAGGTCTGGAATTCCTTGACCCTAAGCAAGCAACAATCGCTGCTGTTGAAGTTCCACGTGCCGCTAAATTGGCTGCCGATGAAGCTGCTGCTGCCGCTGCTGCTCCTGCTGCCGCTGCTCCTGCTGCTGCTAAAAAAGCTGAAGCTCCTAAGAAAGAAGAAGGTAAAAAGTAATTTGATACCTTATCATATAAAAAATCCTTCCCTAGAAACCGGGAAGGATTTTTTGTTTATTACCGATTCGAATGAAATCTTTGGGTTCGCGTAACGTCAGTTTATCATCACTCACATGCGACTATAAATTATTCAGATGAAGTTTTTAATTGCAGGACTTGGCAACATCGGGGCGGAGTATGAACTCACGCGCCATAATATAGGCTTTCTTGTATTGGATCAACTCGCAGACCAGCATAAAGTAAACTTCACAACGGGCAGGCTAGCAGAAAAAACTGAATTCAAATTTAAGGGCAAGAGCATTCACCTGATAAAGCCTACTACCTATATGAACCTGAGTGGTAAGGCAATCGCGTATTGGCTACAGGAGCTTAAAATTCCAAAAGAAAATTTATTAGTGATTGTCGATGACCTGGCTCTCCCTTTTGGAAGTTTGCGTCTTCGTACAAAAGGCAGTGCAGCGGGACACAACGGATTGAAGAATATAGAACTGTTACTGTCCGGTCAGGAGTATTCAAGGCTACGCTTTGGTATTGGCAGTGATTTTGGGAAAGGACAGCAAGTAGATTTTGTACTTAGTAATTTTAGCAAAGAAGAATTCAATGCCCTTCCTGAAATCATAAACAAGGCGAATGAGATAGTCTTATCATTTTGCACCATTGGCCCTGAGCGCACCATGAATCACTTCAATAAATAGTATACCTATTGCATTATGAAAAATCAAGTACACATAGCCATTCAAATTGTACCTATATCCAAAGGGCATCCTTATCCCATAATTGATAAAGCTATTGAAGTCATCGATAAATCCGGTGTAGCCTATAAAGTCGGTGCTATGGAAACCGTTATGCAGGGAGATTACGATACCATCATGCGTGTTGCCAAAGAAGCACAACAGATTTGCCTCGATTCAGGCGCAGACGAAGTTGTGGTAACGATGAAGGTTCACGCCAGGAAGAGTGGTGATGTGACCTGGGACGAGAAGGGTATTCAGTAAAAAAACCTTCATGGTAATCAATATAGGTTAATCGCAAGATTGCTTATATAGCGTACGATTAACCTATACTGAATATCTATACTAATCAGGATACTTGCGATCCGGATGATACTTCATTAATAGGACTCACTAGTTTAAGCTTGCCGTCTTTATCTTCTGCCATCAGTATCATGCCTTGTGATTCTGTGCCCATCATCTTGCGTGGCGCGAGATTCGCTATAAATGTCACTTGCTTTCCAATCATTTCTTCCGGAGTATAGTGCAGTGCTATACCACTCAAAATGGTTCTGCCTCCCAACCCATCGTCTACACGCAGCTTCAATAGTTTATTTGACTTCTCCATTTTCTCTGCAGCAGTAACTGTACCTATACGAATATCCAGTTTGGCAAAGTCATCGAATACAATCTCTGACTTGAGTGGCTTCACAGGATTATCTATAGCGGCTGCTTGAACCACTGGCTGATGCTTCTTTAAACGCTCAGTTTGCTTTTCAATCTCAGTATCTTCTACATTCCTATAGAGTAATTCTGCTTTTCCCAACGAATGACCTTGCGGAACGATATGAACCATCGCTTCTTTTTCCCAGAAATTTTTTCTGCTTTGCTTCAAATCGCTGTTCAGTTGTTTGCAAATGCTCGCAGCACCATCCGGTAAAAATGGTTCCATGGCAAGTGCTATATTTCCAACAATCGTTAATGCATAGTTTAGTATACATCCAACTGCTTCCATGTCTTCTTTGGCCAGCTTCCAAGGCTCTGTATCTGCCAGGAATTTGTTTCCTATGCGCGACAAATTCAGCATCTGGAATTGAGCTTCACGGAAACGGAAGTTCTTCAACGCATCTGCCATATCTTTTACAGCTTTGTCCAGATCGGCATGCGCTTGTGTGTACAGAGACAGAACTCTTTTTCTTCGATCATCTGTACCTGGCAATTCATGTTCAGAAGGAACTTTACCATCGAAGTATTTCCAGGTAAGCACCATTACACGATTCACAAAATTACCAAGTATAGATACCATCTCGCTGTTCACCTTCTGTTGATAATCTTTCCAGGTAAAGTCAGCATCTTTTGTTTCAGGTGAGATGGAAGTTAATACATATCGTAGCTCATCTCTTCTTCCAGGTAAATCTTGCAAGTACTCATGTAGCCATACCGCATGATTACGCGAAGTAGAAAGCTTCTCCCCTTCCAGGTTTAGAAATTCATTTGCCGGAACGTTGTCAGGAAGAATATATTCACCGGCAGCTTTCAACATCGCCGGGAAAATTATACAATGGAATACAATATTGTCTTTACCTATAAAATGAATCAGTCGTGTTTCAGGATCTTTCCAATACTTCTGCCAGTCGTTCGGCTTCCATTCTTTTGTTGCAGATATATACCCGATCGGTGCATCGAACCAAACGTATAGTACTTTGCCATTGGCATCCGGTAGCGGAACAGGAATACCCCAATCAAGATCACGTGTGATGGAACGTGGTTGTAACCCCTGGTCAAGCCATGATTTACACTGACCATATACATTTGTCTTCCAGTCTTTATGACCTTCTATCAACCACTCTTTGAGCCATCCTTCAAATTTATCCAATGGAAAATACCAATGCTTGGTGGGCTTCAATACTGGTGTATTTCCGGAAACAGTAGACCTGGGATTGATAAGCTGCTTAGGACTTAAACTCGTGCCGCATTTTTCACACTGGTCACCATACGCATTCGGGTTACTACAATTCGGACATGTACCAATGATATAGCGGTCGGCCAGAAATATACCTTCCTGTTCATCATAATACTGATCAGAGGTCTCTTCGATGAAGAGATCTTTATCGTAGATGGTTCTGAAGAATTCCTGTGCTGTCTCGTAGTGAACCGGGTTAGAGGTGCGCGAATAAATATCGAACGAGATTCCGAAATCTTCAAACGCCTTCTTCATCAGCTGATGATACTTGTCAACGAAGGCGCGAGGTGTTACGCCTTCTTTTCGGGAGCCTAATGTTATGGCAACACCATGCTCATCGGAGCCACAGATAAAGGCTACATCCTCTCCCCTTAACCGAAGGTAGCGGGCATATGTATCCGCTGGCAAATACGCGCCAGCAATATGGCCGATGTGAAGAGGACCGTTGGCGTACGGCAAAGCAGCCGTAAGAGTATATCGTTTAAAGTTAGTCATGATTTTATGCACGAGCGTGCAAAGATGATAATAGAATTGGAGCTAAAAAAATTCCCTACTGTAATCAGATCGAAGGCTTTTCAGCATCATCGTCCTGCTTAGGAGGTGTAGACGGGAAGACAACGTAAAATTCAGTAAAACCCTCAGGAGTGGTTAGCAGCCCAACTTTACCGCCAAGCTTCGCTGTAGCAGTCTTAACGATGTATAGCCCTATACCTCCTGTCTCCGATCGCTCCGATGCCCGGAAGAACATTCTGAAAAGCTTGCCTGGATTCGCTTCACTGATACCAATGCCGTTGTCGATAACACGCACTTTCACTTGATCCTGGTCATTGGACGTGACATGTATATCTACAAATGAATCTACACGCTCGGAGTCGTTGTAAAACTTGATCGCGTTATCAATCAGATTCTCCAATACAATGCGAATAAGTTCTTTATCCGATAATATAGTCGATTGATTGCTGATGTGTCTTCTGATCTTTAGCTTTTGCGGAAGTCCCTTTTTCTTCTCCAGCAACAGCACATCGTTTACGATCGACTCAAAGTCAATACGTGCAACACTCAACTTCGAGTTGTTAATCTGGTTGATGATCAGCAAGCGCGTAAGTATAGTATTCAATCGCTCTGCTGTTGTATCAAGCTTGCTCAGGTAGTCGAGTGCCACAGGATCTTTTACATCCATTAAGGCCACGTTGCACATCCCCTTTAAGCTCGCGAGCGGCCCACGTATATCATGTGATGTTTTATAGATAAAGTTATCGAGCTCATCATTCACTTGCTTGAGCGATTGGTTGACACGCTCCAAATCAACAGTCTTCGACTCAACCTCTTTATCAAGGTATTTATTTTTACTTTCCAGTAATTTGTTCTGTTCTTCAATCACTTCCTTCGCTTCCGAAAGCTGAGCATTCACCCGCTTGATCGTCCGGTTACTCCGTTGCAACACCAACACCAATAATCCCGCAAGCATAGCAATTACTGCTATCGCTATATTTAGGTCGCGCTGTTGTTTGATGACTTCTTCTTTAGCTGCGATGGTGGCTATGTTTTCGCGTTGCTCAAAGTCGGTTTGGATTTTTGAAAGATTCTTGATTAATGACTCACTATATATACTATCCTTTAGATGTATATATTTATCTTGATAGGATGCTGCCAGCTGATACTCACTGGTTTTATTGTACAAAATGGAAAAACCCTTGTAAATTTCGATTAGTAACAGGTTGTAATCCGTATTATTTGCAATGTCTTCTGCTTCATGTAAAGACTTTTTAGCTTTATCGACTTCGTCAAGATGAGTATATATCCTGGATAAGTATACCAAGTTTTCCAATTGCCATCTTTTATCTCCAATGTTGTTAGCGACCGTATACGACTCTATGAAATTTTTCTTTGAGGTAACATAATAGTCCACGTTACTACTTACTTCAGCCTCAATGAAATACGATACCCCTAGCCCAAATTTACCCTCAATACTTATAGCGTCACTACAGATTGTATCACATGATTCAAAACCTTTATTGATAAACTTTCTGGCTTCTTTATAGTTTTTTAATTGATTATAACAAAGACCAAGATTGATCAATACCCGATCAAGATCATATGTATAATTTACTTCGTTTCTTAACTTCAAACAACGTTCATAATATTCTATCGCCCTCTCATAATTCTTAAGTTTAAAATAAACTAATCCAATATTATTTAAAGCAACGCTTATTTCATCTTTCTTTCCACCCTTTTCACGGATAACCAATGATTGAAAATTATACTTTAGAGCTTCATCATACTCAGCCCGATATGTATGATTGATAGCTAATGTATTTAAGATTTTCTTTTCTTCATCTATATAGTCATTTCGTTGAGCTATAGGAAGCACCTCAGATAAGACATCAATGGAAGTCTCTAATTGTTCTGTTCTTCTGAAAATTTGTCCTGCCAATCTTCCTGAAGTAACAATTTTCAAACTATCTCCAACATCATATGCTAGCCTGTAAGCCTGTTCAGCAAAAATTGACGCCTCTTTATTATCTACATCGAAAAGATCATAAGCCAATTTGTATAAAACATCATAACGATCCTGCCCATGTTTACTTTGAAGAATTGTTTTTAACGAATCGATGCTTGACGATGATGCTTGAGCTTCAATATCAGTACTGATAAAAAGGGTTCCAATCAGAAGAAACCATAGCTTATATTTTATTTGGTACACGCGTGATTTTCAAAAATTTATTATCTCAAAAAATAAAATTCAGACCACCATCTTTGGCTTACAATTTACTCACAAAAAAACTAAATACTAAACCTTTGCATATTATGAAAAAAATTATCTACATCCTTTTGTTTGCCTTTATATGTACTGTAACAATTACTTCTTGCACTGAAGAAGAAGTAACTCCAACCAATAATGAATTAAACGGTGGAGGTGGTGCTGTAGATCCTAAATAAGTACAAAAGACTAATTCCGAAAAATATGAAAACGAAAGTATTAAGTCTTATCGCAATCGCGGCTATTGTTACTGTATCTTTTACATTCGCATCAGTCAACACAAATACTATCAAAAAGAATAGTAAGACAAATTCCGCTAAAGTAACACATGATGAATCACCTATAGGAGGATTTGCAATCGAGGATAAACCTTAAGTACTAACACCATATTTGTACTCTCGATTTATATCCCTTGTAAATATGCTGCCTGTGAAATTAAGTATCCATGGGCAGCATGTTTGTTTTTATAGTTGACGCAATTCCACTCCGTTTTCTAAATACATTTCTTTTTCTTCTCTCCATTTTATTTAGCAAGCCCATAAGCACTATTTTGTAATAAGTAAGGACTTAACCTAAAGTATTACTTTAACATACAGTATTTAAGCAATTGAATTATATATTACATTTTAAAATCGTAATATTACAATAATCAAGCAACTACCTAGATTAACCGAATTTAGTATTCGGATTCAAATAATCAGTATTCGGAGAGCTTTCTCTGTGAAATATTTGTGGTAACCATTAATCCTCTCGAATAAACCGACATCCATTATTCAGAATAACGAAACCCACTATTACGGGAATAAAAAGGGGATAATCGAGTCACTCGATTATCCCCTTGAGGAGAAAATATTTAACGGTCTACGCTATGCAATTACTTCCTTATGCGCCTTCCGGGGCGTTAACTGAAGCTGTTGAAACATCTCCTGATCTTTTATATAGCCTGGGTTAGGAGTAGTTAGAAGTTTATCTCCTGCAAATATACTGTTGGCTCCTGCCATGAAGCAGAGTGCTTGTTCTTCGAGGTTCATGCGTACGCGGCCTGCTGACAAGCGTACCATTGTTCTTGGCATAGTGATACGAGCAGTGGCGATCATGCGCACCATCTCCCATACCGATACTTTAGGTTGATCTTCGAGCGGCGTTCCTTCCACTGGTACTAAAGCATTTACGGGTACTGATTCAGGATGCTCAGGTAACGTTGCTAATGTGAGAAGCATACCGATCCGGTCATCTTCCTGTTCACCCATACCAATGATACCACCGGAGCATACAGATATATTTGCCTTCCGAACGTGGCTTAAGGTATCCAGGCGATCTTTATAGGTACGCGTAGTGATGATATCATCATAGTACTCTTCGCTGGTGTCGAGGTTGTGATTGTATGCGTAGAGCCCTGCGTCTTTTAACTTCTGTGCTTGTTCTGGCGTGAGCATACCCAGTGTGCAGCATACTTCAAGACCCATAGAGTTTACGCCTTTCACCATTTCGATTACTTTATCGAAGTCACGGTTGTCGCGTACTTCACGCCATGCGGCTCCCATGCAGAATCGAGTGCTACCAGCTTCTTTCGCTTCTATAGCTTTCTCTATTACTTCGTTTACTTCCATCAGCTTCTGCACTTTTACTTCGGTGTGATAGCGTGCAGCTTGTGGACAGTATGCGCAGTCTTCAGGACATCCTCCGGTTTTTACTGAGAGCAATGTACATACCTGAACCTCTTGTGGATCATGAAACTCACGGTGTACACTTGCTGCCTGATAGATGAGTTCCAATACAGGTTTATTATAGATGGCTGCGATTTCTTCGCGTGTCCAATTATTGCGTATAGCGGTCATGTATATATTTCAGTAGGTTAATGATTAATGAAGTTGAATTTCGAACGGCATGCGCGCCTGTGTTCCCTGGTAATTTTTAATCTTATTCAATTGCTGATACCAGATATAGGATTCTCCCAATTCAGATTTGATTGCATCGGTCTTCGCATTCTCTTCCAGTTGTGTCATCAGTTGTTCGAGGAAAGCTTTGTGCTTCGGATAGAAACGGATTTTATAGTCATCTGCAACGCCTGCTTTTTCTGCGGCAATTCTCACCGCATCATCAAAGCCTCCGAGTACATCAACAAGTTTCCGTTCGGTTGCCTGTGCACCTGACCATACACGACCAGAAGCTACCTTTTTAATTTCTTCTACAGATATACCTCTGCCTTCTGCTGCTTTACCGGTAAATGTATCATAGTGATCATTCAGATTTTTCTGCCAGAAATTCTTTTCTGCTTCTGTCAACGGTCTGGATACAGTATACATTTCTCCAAACTCTCCAGTCTTTACTTCGTCAAATGTAATACCGAGTTTATTACCGAGGAATCCACTCATGTCGAACATCATCCCAAAAATTCCGATGGAGCCTGTGATCGTATGAGGTTGTGCCACGATGGTATCACAGCCCATCGCCATATAGTAACCCCCTGATGCAGCGTAGTCGCCCATGGAAGCTATCACTGGCTTTGCTTTCTTTGCGAGTTGTATCTCACGCCACATCATATCCGATGCACGAAACTCTCCTCCCGGAGAATTCACTCGAATAACAATCGCTTTGATATCATCATCGGTACGTGCTTTACGAATCTCCTCTACAAACGTATCAGCTCCGATTACTTGTTGCTGGTCATCAGCTTTACCTGGCATAATGGTACCATCTGCAACGATAACGGCAATCTCGTTCTTAGAACTTTTATAGGATGAGAAGCTCTTCCTATATTTAGTATACTTGATAAATTTTATATCATCACTTTCAGAAAGATTCAAACGACCTTTCAGATTTTCTGTCAGTTGATCTTTGTAGAGCAGCTCATCTACCAATCCAAATTGTTTTGCTTCTGCTGCATTGTGCACAAGCATTTTATCTGAAATCTCTTTCAGTTTTTCTACCGGGATGTTACGGGATTCTGAAATGCGTTGAAGTGTAAATCCATATATAGAGTTAGCAAGCTCTGTAAGTTGCAGTCTATTCTCGGGACTCATCTTCTCGAGTATAAATGGTTCAACAGCACTTTTAAATTCACCTACTCTAAAGATCTGTGGTTTTATTTCAAGTTTATCGAAGAGACGTTTGAAGAAAGATATTTCTATCGTTAAACCATTGAATTCAACTTCACCTTCTGGATTAAGGTATATCTTATCAGCAGCCGATGCGAGGTAGTATGCACTTTCAGACATCACTTCATCATAGGCAATAACCCATTTACCGCTCTTGCGGAAATCGAGTAACGACTGCCTGATTTCTTCAATAGTCGAGAAGCCAGCCATCGGGTAACTTACTTCCAGGTAAATGCCTTTGATACTCGCATCATCTTTTGCGTGCTTGATTACTTCTTTAAGTTGCAGCAATCCGATCTTGGGTCCTTCACTTGAGAAAGGCAATCCCTCCAACGGATTTTCAGTTTGAAGCTCCGTGATCTGTGCATCCAATTTCAAATGCAATACCGAGTTGTCCGCTACAATCACTTCATCTTCAGCGGTTATACCTCCTATAACGCCAATCAATAAAATAAAAGAAATGACGGTAAAAAGAATCAGTGCTAAAAAAGCGGCAAAAAAGCTCTTCCAAAAATTCATACGTGTTGACTTTAAGGTTCGAAATTAAGCAATACCCAACCGAATAAAAAAGTATGTTTGCAGGGTACACAATTACATGAACAACGGTATTTTTCTTTTGTTAGGAAGCAATCTGGGCGATCGTGCTCAAAACCTTGAAACTTCCCGAAATCTTATTCAGCAAACGGCTGGAAGAATCGTGAAAGCTTCTTCTATTTATCAAACTGCTGCTTGGGGAAAGAGTGATCAACCGGATTTTTATAACCAGGTTATCGAGATTGAATCACTCCTCGATCCTGACACACTGTTACAAACAACGCTGCAGATCGAAGAGCATATGGGAAGAACGCGGATAGAGGTCTGGGGATCGCGAATAATTGATATTGATATACTTCTTTATGGAGATGTTATTGTTGAGCATGAACGTCTGAAAATACCGCATCCTCAAATGACAAACCGGAGATTTACCTTGGTGCCGCTATCAGAAATTGCACCGGAGGTTATCCATCCCATCACCCGAAAAGAGATTCGGGAGCTCTTATTAATCTGTAAAGATCAGCTTGCTGTTGTGAAAGTATAAGTGTGTGCATAGTATATATGCACACACTTGTCAAATATACTTAAAGACTGGATACCTCTGCTTCTGGTGATATCTTTTTTACAAGACCCTGAAGTACCTTTCCCGGGCCACATTCTATAAATGTTTTGCCACCGTCCTTTACCATATTCTGCACAGATTGTGTCCAGCGAACAGGCGCTGTCAATTGTGCTATAAGGTTTTTCTTAATCGTTGCTATATCCGTTGCCGGTAGTGCATTTACGTTTTGATATACTGCGCAGATCGGTTGCTTGAAGGAAGTGCTTTCAATGGCCGCAGCAAGTTCTTCACGTGCAGGCTCCATCAACGGAGAGTGAAATGCTCCTCCTACCTGAAGTGGCAAGGCACGTTTAGCTCCCGCAGCCTTCAGTTTTTCACAGGCGATTTCAATCCCTTTCATCGTTCCGGAAATAACGAGTTGTCCGGGGCAATTATAGTTTGCTGCAACCACAACCTCCTCGATAGAGGCACATATATCTTCAACAACTTTATCATCTAAGCCAAGGATTGCAGCCATGGTAGAAGGATTAATCTCACAGGCATGTTGCATCGCCAATGCTCGCTTGGAAACAAGACGAAGGCCATCTTCAAAGGATAATGTTTTATTGGTAACCAATGCGGAGAATTCACCAAGTGAATGCCCCGCAACCATGTCTGGCTGAAAAGTATCGCTCGACAAAGCAATGCCTACTGAGTGTAGAAATATAGCGGGTTGAGTAACTTTAGTTTGCTTCTGCTCATCTGCGGTTCCTTCAAACATGAT
This sequence comes from uncultured Bacteroides sp., assembly GCA_902168185.1. Lineage (GTDB taxonomy): Bacteria > Bacteroidota > Bacteroidia > Cytophagales > Cyclobacteriaceae > Ohtaekwangia. Next base: position 103,714 of record CABHOV010000025.1, on the reverse strand, counting down.
CTTGGTCAGTTTAAAGCCAAGGATATCATCTGCCTGATCAAACAGTTCTTTTGCCTTTGCGCTTGATTCATACAGGTCTTTACCCATACCGGTGAACTGTGCACCTTGTCCTGGAAATACATATGCCTTCATAAATTTTCAGATAGGGATAAACTATCCGCGCTCAAAAATAATAAAAAGCTGAAATGTGTGAAGACTGTACTTGTAATCGGGTAATTATTACGACTTACAACGGCTGAAGCATTGTAAATCGAAACAGGCACGATCCACTTGATTTTTCAAGTTTATCGTGCCTGCTATAAGGATTCAATTATATCTTTTACTTATTGCTGACCGTCTACCAAATGCACCCATCCTTTAAAGGTTTGCGTACTGCTTCCAGGGTCAAGTGTAATAAAGGTGACTTCAGCTACATAGTAGTAAACCGCTGGTGATAGCTCTACGCCACTAGAATTTTTACCATCCCAGTCAATGAATATACTATTCTCACTGCCGGACTCATAACTATATACTTCTTGTCCCCAGCGGTTAAACACTTTAAACTTAACTTTCTCTACGAAGCGAGCGCATTTTTCTATAAGGTTCTGAGGTATCACACACTCTTCCGGATTTGAACAACTCTCCAGGTAATCACGGATATTGAAGGCACTAAACACATCGTTCTTACCATCACCGTTTGGTGTAAATACGTTGGGTAATTCATAGTAAGGACAGTTGTCATTACATACAGGCTCGCTTGGTTCACTTTCATTTCCGGAGCGGTCAACGGCCACTATAGTATAGCATCGCGCGAAGGAAGGAAGATTTGTATCCGAATATGTTGTTTGTACAGCCGGTACTTCTGCAATGAAAACACTCTCACCGCCAGGTGTAGCAGATCTATATATCCTGTAACTGCTGATATCTGATTGACATTCAGCAGCTGCATCATTGCTCCAGTTCAGCACATTGCTATAGGTGCTTCCGAAACATGAGTTCTGCTGAGATTTGAATTCCTCGCAATCCAATAAGTCAACGGTAAGAATAGGCTTGCAAGGAGGAATACTATCTCCTGGTTGTACACAAATTATTTGCGAGAAGTTTTCCAGCGGCTCCGGAATTTTAGCAGGGTTACCATATCCCCCACGCGTTTTTACACGATAGCAATATGTTGTTCCTTCGTTCAGTGGAGTATTGTTGTATTGTCCCTTATCTGTATACTGCAGTCCATCGATCGTAGCATCTATACTATCAATCAGAACCAGCTCTGACTCGGTAGAACCTTCAGGGCCTCTATAGATGAGATGCCTCGGATGATCTTGTATCTGGTTAGACCACGGTACGATGGCTGTCCAGTTCAACTGAATTTGTCCTACCTGTGATTTTGTATCAAGCCTTACAGCAGAGGCAACATCTGAAGTGCCCACGAATTTAATAGGCAGAGACGAACCTGGAGAATATGCTGCTATACTATAATTATATATACTCTCTTCGGTATTCAGCCCAGGATCGAGGAACGTAGTATCGCTTAGGGTAGTGACAAGTGTTGAGTCTGTACCGCGCGTATACCCAATCGCCCTGTATACTTCATAAGTATAAGGCGGTGGATATAGTGTCTTATTGGCATCAAATGGTCGCTTCCAACTGACTCGTATTTGTCCATCTGTAGTACCAGTTTTTTCAACACTCACATTCGTAATAATGGGAACATCGGCAGGAATCGGCCCGACACAAGTATCTTTTGATACATAGCTTTCTCCTCCATCCGGAAGCGGGAATGTAGCCACAAGTCTATAACAATACATAGCACCCGGCGCAAGCCCTTTACCTTCATTGTTATCGATATACTGTGTTACCTGAACTCCGGAAGCAGTTTTAGCTGCAATGGTAGCAATGTTGGTATATCCCAAATAGTCGGGCATGCCGGTCTGGCAGGTATCCGGCCTGAAAGAAGTACTATCAACTTTACGCCATATCTGCATTTTCTCGGCATTAACACAGAAGTATGGATCCCATTTTATAGTCGCCTGTCGTTTACTAATATCCAATGTCGCGTCATTCCACTTTGGTGCCGGCCCGACAACTTTGATACGCCATGTTTTATAGGTGACGAGCGAGACACCATTACTTCGACTATCGGAAACTTTGAATACTACCTGGTACGGCTGCTCACGAATATGCTCACAGGTTGTGTGCCATTCAAACTCCAGTTTACCGGGTGAGTTTTGAAATATAGCAGGATCAGGTGAAACTGTAGCCGGTGACTCGGAAGGTATAAATTCAAAAATCTGAGAGACGGCTTCGAGTTTAACTTTGTCTGGCGGTATATCCGGATCTGTTCCAATGATAGTTTCCTTCAGTGTTTTACCGGCCTCAATACAAACATCTTCCGGCACTTCAAGATCTGGTCGCTGATTATTGCAATCATCTTCAACGATGATCTGCATATCACGCCTTACATATCCCATTGCCACCCATCTGCCAAGTACCTTTCGCCACTCGCGGACGATGAACGCTATATTATATTCTCCCGCAAACCCAGGCGCATCCCAAGTGATCGTGCCATCCAGTGGATTTATATTAAAGGTAGGAGGACCATCATCGGTTTCATTACCGGTATTGAAGTCAACATAAAATTTAGGATCATTGGGAGCTCTATAGTTTAAAACAGTTGCGTTACGGTCTCTGTATGGAACAACCATTTCATATGATAAACTATCATTTCCATCCGGATCAAATGCACCCGGGTTATGAAAAAAAGCTTTACCAGAGCACGCTCTGTCGATTGGAGGGATGGTAAGATCAGCAGGTGTACTGCAACCCAAAAAAGGATCTATAACAATTTGTGTCTCTATATAAAAAGTAGTGTTTACCGAATTGTCCATGTTAAGAACACCTTCGTTACGGTTAGGCTCAACGTAACTGATTGTATATCGGCCAGGACCACCGTATGTCCATTCAACAGTATAAAATGCACGCGCAATACCACGCTGCGCATCGATCACGGAATAGTTGGGATGGCCGGGGCCAATCTCAGGAATCAATATTCTTGGACTCTTATCACCGAAATCCAGATAATCCTGGTCGCCACCAAAGAGAACATTTGTGTTGAGGGTATTCGTATAAACAACAACGGTTATACTATATTTCCTTGCATCGCAGGTTCCTATCCTCTTAACAATGATATTTCCTGCGCGTAGGTGCGTGGCAAATGCTGTTACGCCTGACAAAATAAAACAAAATACCAGGAATATTCCTCGTACTATACTTCGGGTTAAAAGGGGCGCCTTCATGGATGTAAATGTATTGTCCTGTTGATCAACATCAAAAGAATACGATAAGTTACAATATAAAATCTTCCGATTGAACTTGAAAGATCAACTACTTTAACGGTATGAAACGTCTTTTATTCTTAACCCGGGACCAGTTTTTTAAAGTTTAACAGGTTTTTCACTCCCCTCCTGTCAGTTATTTCCGATCCTTAATCAAAACAACGTAACACTTTGCTTTCATAACGGCGCCGCGAATATCTCACTTCATTTCGTCTCTCTAAGCAAACCATTCAGAATATGGTAAGGATTAAAGTAAACTTCATCATCAACGTTTTATACCTGACTATAAGAATTACTTAAGCAGTTAATTTATAATGTATACCTGATTCATCTCATTGTACGATCCCCGGAATGTATTTACCAGCTTTACTTTCCGCTGATCGGAAGTTATTTTTTGAACATTCATAAAAAAATTATACCCTGAATTTTCTCTCTTGGATTTAATCTAATATCTTCGTCTCTACCAAACCAACCTATTAACCTTTCATGAAATCCGATCCTAAAGCCTTGAAGGCTTCCTTGCTAAAACGCGAGCTGGAACTTCAACGCCTTATTCGTCAAATGAAATTTGATCAACTTCACAACAGTTCAGTGTACAGAAATCTTGAAAAGGAACTGACCGTTGTAAAAGAACAGCTTACCTTTCAGGAATCCTGACGATCACGCTTCCAAACTTTTTTATAAGTACTATCCTAATTTATCACAAAACGCTTTGTGTGGATTACTGTCATATCTAAAAAAGGTTTGATCCTTCGATACAAATCATTGAACTTTACGCGCTTAAACTATTGATTAACACTATGCGCGTAGTTGGAGAAATCCCACATCCGGATTGTAAGATTACCCTCTTTGCCTGGAACAACCGCTACCTTATTAAATTTGAGCAAGGGCTTATGGAACAAACTTTTAAGATCAACGAGTATGATATTACGGCCGAAGCTGATCTTCGCACCTTGATCAACGAAGAGTTTATCCGCCAGACCCTCATCCGGTTTGAAGAAATGGAGGCTAGCCTTCGCGACAGGTTGAATGTGATAGGTTAACTGTTGTGTGGCCTTAAGATTTAACGAATAACCATAACGTTCAACTTTTCACTATTTTGCGTCCCCGAATGGAAGTCGTAGAGAAGAAAAATAAGAATAAGAAGTACAAGCCCATCCTGGATGGTATACCTGATTGGCCTGTCTATCAATTGAGTAAAAACCGCAAGGAGTTTATAGAAGAGGTTGCCAATAATTCCATTGCACGTGTAAAGGAATTACGCCCTACCACAAAACAACTTATTGACGAACTTCAAACTACTGTTTACCGCGAACAACAACGCATGAAGCGGAATCGCTGGCGCGTTGATCCGGTAGATGAACCACGCTTTTGGGCCTCGATCAAAGAGGATATGGTAGGTCTCGATACGAAACCTCCCGAAGAAGCTCAGGCGAAAGCTGAGGAAATTTTGCATCGAATCGTTTCCCGCTATGCGAATGAGATTGCAGGCAACTTCAACGCAAGTTCCTATAAAGTAACTCGCGAGATTGTAAAATTCTGGTTCTCACGTTTATTAAATGGAGCACGTGTAAAAAAATTCGGTGCCTTTTTCAGGAACCGCTATACGCTGCGCGATAAGATTCACATTGTTGGCAAAGTAAAGCAACTGCGAACACTGGCCACAAAGGGAACGGTGATCATGGTGCCTACGCACTTTAGCAATCTTGACTCCATCCTCATCGGTTGGGTTATTCATTCGCTTGGATTACCGGCCTTTATATATGGAGCCGGGCTGAATCTTTTCAACATCAAGATCTTCGCTTACTTTATGAATAGCCTTGGCGCCTATAAAGTTGACCGAAGAAAAAAGAATCTCCCTTACCTCGAAACACTTAAGCTATATTCAACGCTTGCTATACAAAAGGGAGCGCATAGTTTATTTTTCCCCGGGGGAACACGCTCGCGTTCGGGAGTTCTTGAAAAACAACTCAAGCTTGGATTACTCAGTTCGGCCGTTGAGGCACAACGCAATCTATACATTGATTCTTTAGCAAAAGATGAAGAAGTACGGAAGATCTTCGTTGTTCCGGTTACACTGAATTATCACTTCGTACTGGAGGCACCAGACTTAATTGATGATTATCTATCGGTAAAAGGACAAGATCGTTACTTGCCGGAACAAGATAAATATGGTAGCTGGCAACTGCTTCAGTTCCTGTTCAAGTTCTTTACCAAAGGTTCTAACATTTCAGTTTCCATTGGTAAGGCGCTCGATGTTATGGGTAACTATGTAGATGACAATGGCAACAGCCTTGATCCGCAGGGAAGAGTTATCGATACGCGCGACTACTTTATCAGCAATGAACAGATAACGATTGACAAACAACGGGAAGATGAATATACCCGGATGTTAAGTCAGAAGATCGTATCGGAGTATCATCGTATCAACAGAGTATTTGCAAGTCACCTGGTTGCTTTTGTGGCATTTGAATTATGGCAGAAGAAGCATCCTAAACTTGACTTGTTCGGACTGCTGCGTCTTCCTGAAGAAGATCAAGTTATCCCGTATGAAGAATTTCGCGAAACGTGTAAACGCGTTCGCAAGCAGATCTATAAATTAAAAGATGAAGGTAAAGTATACCATGCTACACATCTGAAAGGTAATATTGATTTAGTTATCCGTCATGGGCTCGACAACGTAGGTATATTTCATTTGAAGAGACCGCTGTTGCTTAACCGTGAAGGAAACGTAATCACAAAAGACTTCAATACATTATATTATTACCACAACAGGCTGGTTGGCTATGACCTTGAAAAGTTTATCTGACGATAAACCGGTTGGCGTAATCGGGGCTGGTAATTTCGGCAGTGTGGTGGCAAACCTTCTGGCGCAGCACCGTAAAGTATTACTATATGCTCGTGATGAGAAAGTAATACAACGCATTCTGGAGACACGTGAAAACCGCGGGCATATGATGCACGCGAACATTGAACCTATCAACGACCTCGCTGCTATGGCACGCGAGTGTAACGTGTTGTTCCCGATTGTTCCATCGGAGCATTTTCGCTCTATGATGAAACAATTATCACCACATCTTCACCCCTACCATATTTTAATTCATGGCACGAAGGGTTTTGACCTTACACTTACAAATGGTCAAAGCATGGAGACTATAACAAAGCTGAATCGAAGCCAGGTAAAAACCATGAGTGAAGTGATCATGGAAGAAAGTGTTGTTGTTCGCGTAGGCTGCTTGGCTGGACCCAACCTTTCCAAAGAACTTGCGGCAAATCAGCCGGCAGCAACTGTTATAGCCAGTCATTTCAACGAAGTAATTACACTTGGCAAACAATTACTGCGCAACGACCACTTCCAGGTATATGGCAACAACGATCTTGTTGGAGTTGAACTCGCGGGTGTCCTTAAAAATATTATCGCTATAGCAGCGGGAGCATTAAGTGGTCTTGGCTACGGTGAAAACGCAAAAGGATTGTTAGTCAGTCGTGGCATGGTGGAAATGATATACCTCGGTCGTGCCCTGGGAGGAAATACAAAAGCATTTTTAGGAGTTGCCGGTATAGGTGATCTCGTAACTACTTGTAACAGTTCGTTGAGCAGAAACTTTACGATCGGCCACAGGCTTGCTAAAGGTGAAACGCTAAAACAAATTCTGGAGAGCACCGATGAAGTTGCCGAGGGTATAAATACCATTCGCATTACAAAGAAATGCGCTGACTATTATAAGGTTCGCGCACCAATTACAAATACACTATATCAAGTTCTGTTTGAAGATCTTACCATGAAGCAAGCGCTCCGTTACCTGATGCGCTATCCGCTAAATGTTGATATTGATTTTCTTTAGAAGCTAAGCATTAGCCGTTAATCGTATCCACAAACAACCTATATACCTTCAACGATTAACAACAAAAAAGCAGCAGACTTATGGTCTGCTGCTTTTTTAATATATAGTATAGCAAAATTACTTCACTACATTAATCTTCAAGGTGTTTGTACGCGCTTTCTCCTGGATCGGCATACTTGCCAAAATAATAAATAAGTCACCGGACTGAACGTGTCCTTCTTCTTTCAGGATTTTTTCTACATCGGCTATCGTTTCGTCAGTAGAATTTATCTTATCATAATGATACGCTTGTGTTCCCCACACCAGGTTCATTTTTGTTAACAGCGATTTGTTAGATGTAAACACAAATATATTTGCATTCGGTCTATATGCTGAAGATTGGAAAGCAGTATAGCCGGATTGTGTCATCCCTACGATTGCTTTAGCTCCAACATCTTTAGCAAGTTTACAAGCTGCTAATACAAAGTTATCGTGGATATAGGTTGGTGAATTTTTATTTACATCACGAAAGCGATAATAAATATTCGGGCTCTTCTCTACAGAAGCCACCGTACGCACCATACTGCGAATTACTTCGATTGGGTATTTACCGGCAGCTGTTTCTGCTGAAAGCATCACTGCATCAGCGCCATCCATTACTGCATTGGCAACGTCATTGGTTTCTGCGCGTGTAGGGCGAGGATTCTCAATCATACTCTCCATCATCTGCGTAGCAACAATTACAGGTTTCCCTGCTTTGTTACATTTCTCAACCAGCATTTTCTGAACCATCGGTACTTCTTCGAGCCAGATTTCAACACCCAGATCTCCGCGTGCTACCATTACAGCATCCGTCAAAGCGATAATCTCATCAATGTTGCTAAGTGCTTCAGGTTTTTCAATCTTCGCTACGATCCGTGCATTGGATTTTTTTGAATCGATGATAGACCGCAATGATTCTATATCGAAAGCTTTACGCACAAAAGAAAGCGCGATCCAATCCACATCATTTGCCAAACCGAATTCAAGGTCTTTCAAATCTTTTTCTGTCAATGAAGGAGCAGAAACTTTTGTGAAAGGAAGATTTATACCTTTTCGTGATTTAAGAGGTCCGCCATAAACGACTTCTGTTACCACATCTATATCACGGATTTCCTTTACTTTCAATTCTATCTTACCATCATCAACCAGAATTGTATCACCAACTTTTACATCTCTCGGAAGATTTTTGTAAGAAGTGCTGGCGATCTCACGATTACCAACCAAGTCACGTGTTGTGATGATAAGCTCCTGTCCACGTTCGATTACAGTGCCTGGCTCAACTTCATCCACCCTGATTTTCGGGCCTTGTAAATCCTGCAGCAGCGATACCGTTGTGCCCAACTCTTTATTCAACTCGCGTACGAAGTTGATTACTTTCAAATGATCTTCATGTTTACCATGAGAGAAGTTAAGCCGGAAAACATCGACTCCTTCTTTGATCAATGCGTGAAGCATCTCTTTTGAATTTGAAGCAGGGCCTACAGTGGCAACAATTTTAGTCTTGTTGAACGATACTTTTTCTAACATAAAGGTTTAAGATATTTCGTATGGATGAATAATATGAAATAAATCAGCGTGCATGGAAGGGATCAGAAAATAAAATTTGATTTAGACTTGAGGCCATCCATAGGTATGAACGCCACAAACTGAATAGAAGGTATTGACTTGATCAACTCCAGCAACTGCAGATGGGTGTACTGATCTTTCATAGCCGCCAAAATTATAAAATCGAAGTGAGGAAATTCAGGGATTAAAAAATACTTTCCGGGCTCAGTATCCAAAGGTTTGTTTTTAAACAGTTTCAATCGATTGAGTTGAGTTTCAAAAGCATAGAAAGAAAAAAATTTTTCTTCATTATTTTTAAATCCCACGGCTAAATCGGGCTGTTTTACCAGTTGAACATGTAATGCCTGGTTAATTTCCCACGCGAGTTTATAGCCACGTGCCGTTGAGGTCAGTCCCAACAGATCAAAGTCATATTCATATTCGATAACAAGTTTGCTTTTCTTCATTTTCCGATGAATTCACTCCTTATTAGAGCTTTGAGGCTATTCAAAAAAGTTTGATAATATTCACGTAAATCTCTTTCTTTGCAACTGATTTTTAAATCATAAACCTTAAAAACATGTCTGAAATTGCACAAAAAGTAAAGCAGATCATCATCGAAAAACTTGGTGTTGAAGAATCTGAAGTTACTCCTGAGGCTAGCTTCACTAACGACCTTGGAGCTGACTCACTTGACACCGTAGAACTTATTATGGAGTTCGAAAAGGAATTCAATATTTCTATCCCGGACGACCAGGCTGAAAATATTTCTACTGTTGGCCAGGCCATCTCTTACTTGGAGCAAAACGTAAAGAAATAATTGACCTCTGCCTTTATACAACCACACCCCATAGATCATGAGATTGAAGCGAGTAGTCGTTACAGGACTTGGTGCACTCACACCCATCGGCAATACGTTAACAGCGTTTTGGGATGGACTTAAAAATGGTAAAAGTGGAGCAGCTCCCATAACACGCTTTGATTCAACGCTCTTTAAAACAAAGTTTGCCTGCGAAGTAAAAAACTTCGACATCGGTAACTTTATGGATCGTAAAGAGGCGCGTAAGATGGACCCGTTCGCGCAATATGCTATGGTGGCTGTGGATGAGGCTATAAAAGATGCTAACCTCCCGCTAGCTGAACTCAACCCGAATCGCGTTGGTGTGATTTGGGGTTCCGGTATCGGGGGGTTATTAACTTTTCAGGAAGAAGTAAAGGTATATGCCAAAGGTGATGGAACTCCAAGATTCAATCCCTTCTTCATTCCTAAAATGATCCCTGACCTCAGTGCAGGTCACATCTCTATTAAATATGGTTTTCGCGGGCCGAACTATGTAACCGTTTCTGCCTGTGCTTCTTCTACCAACGCACTGTATGACGCCTTTACTTTTTTACGTTTAGGAAAGGCCGACATTATTGTATCCGGTGGCTCTGAAGCTGCTGTATGTGAAGCAGGTGTGGGTGGATTCAACGCTTTAAGAGCACTCTCTGAGCGTAACAATTCTCCGGAGACGGCATCACGTCCTTATGATAAAGACCGTGATGGCTTTGTACTTGGCGAAGGAGCCGGTGCATTGATCCTGGAAGAGTATGAGCATGCCATGAAAAGAGGTGCTAAAATTTATGCAGAAGTGATTGGTGGCGGTATGTCATCCGATGCTTATCACATCACGGCTCCACATCCCGACGGAGCCGGCATCATCCAGGTAATGTATAATGCATTGGAAGATGCTGAAATTACTGTAGACCAAATCGATTACATTAATACACATGGTACCTCTACACCACTAGGTGATATAGGTGAGATCCGCGCGATACAAAAAGTATTTGGTGAGCATGCTTATAAATTAAACATCAGCTCTACCAAATCAATGACAGGACATTTACTTGGTGCCGCAGGAGCGATAGAAAGTATAGCGTGTATCATGGCAATCAATCATTCCATCGTCCCTCCTACTATCAATCACTTCGAGGATGATCCGGAACTTGATCCTAAGTTGAATATGACTTTTAACAAAGCGCAGGAGCGCAACGTAAACATCGCGTTGAGTAATACCTTTGGCTTTGGCGGTCATAACTTCTCCGTGATCTTCAAGAAAATCTGATTCTTTTAAGGATAATATTCACGAGGGCTTCTGATTTTTTCATTGGGAGTTGAGGTATAGGTTTGTGTATACTTCAGAGGTATTATTGAAGAGGCTGAAATATACTTTTGATTATTTTTTCACCCTTCAACACAATAATCTGAACAACACCTTTCCTTCGCAGAGTATTTATACAAAGAATCTTATTAAATTAGCATCCGACTAAAAAATGAACTGATATACAACTTGGTCTGGAAAATCCTTAAGCTTCCGAAAGGGAAATCGAAGAATGATGAGAAGTTGATCAGGGCTATTAAAAACATTGCCGGCCTTACTCCTTCCAATCTTGAACTATACCGTTTAGCGACAGTCCATAGTTCTATTGCCAAAGAAAACGGTCAGGGTTTTAAAGAATCCAATGAACGGCTTGAGTATCTTGGTGATGCAATTCTAGGAGCTGCAGTTGCAGACTATCTTTTCAAAAAATTCCCATTCAGATCAGAAGGATTTCTCACCGAAATACGATCCCGTATCGTAAATCGGGAAACACTTAATCTCCTCGCCCGAAAGATTGGTGTCGGCAACATTGTTCAATACGATCAGAAGAATTCTCATCTTCAACAAGTGATCTTAGGAAATACATTAGAGGCCATTGTTGGAGCTATATACCTTGACAAGGGTTATCTGAGAACAAAAAAGTTTGTGATCGATAAACTTATCAACCCCAATTATGATCTGGATGAATTGGTAAACTCAAACTCCAATTTCAAGAGTAAAATTATAGAGTGGGCACAACGCGAAGGAAAAGAAGTGAAGTTCGAAATCCTCAATGTAAAAAAAGGAAAGAACCACAAAGAATTTACGGCACAAGTGCTTGTCGATAATGAGGCCAAAGGTACTGGCTATGGCAACAGCAAGAAAAAAGCCGAACAGGATGCAGCGCTGAAAACGTGTGAGATGCTCAATCTTCTGTCCTAAGCAAACCTCTGTAATCCCTTTTCAAATTACATCTTACTCATTCGGGTAATCTCTAAAAAAGCACTTCAGGAAAGTGACGAATTAATTTTCATATTTGTTTGTGATATAGGAGTTGCTGCGAATACGAATCGCGCTATTGAAATTGCTATAGGCATACAATGGCTGCAGTTTACATTCGTGCTGCATTCAAGCTTTACTATTCAAACTCAATCCGCTATGTTGAAAATCGGAGGCGCTACAGTGAACCAGATTCCATTCGATTGGAATAACAATACAAACAACATTCTTGAAGCCATTGAAGAAGCTAAAAAGCAACAGATTAAAATCCTTTGTTTTCCGGAGCTCTGTGTAACTGGCTATGGATGTGAAGATCTGTTTCTCAGCGAATGGCTAAGTGAACGCGCCTGGAAAGAAGTATTGAAAATTCGCGAGTATACCAATGGTATTACGATTTGTATTGGTCTGCCTGTACGATTGGATGGAATAACCTATAATGGTTCGTGCGTTATCAGTAATGGAAAAATTATAGGTATAACATTCAAGCAGAACCTGGCGCGGGATGGCGTGCACTATGAACCACGTTGGTTTGATCCCTGGATCCCCTATCGTACCATCGAAATAATAAGAGGTGATGAAAAGATTCAGGCTGGCGATCTCATCTATGAAATTGAAGGTATAAAATTCGGTTTTGAGATCTGTGAAGATGGCTGGAGGAAAAACTATCGGCCGGGGTACCGGTTAATGGAGAGAGGTGTACACCTGATCTTGAATCCGAGTGCGAGTCATTTTGCCATGGGTAAGAGTTTACTTCGTGAAAGGGAAGTTGTACTGGATGGGTCTGTAAATTTTAACTGCGTATACCTCTTCACCAACCTCCTCGGAAATGAAGCCGGCAAAATGATCTACGATGGCGACATTATCATTTCGCAAAAAGAAAAATTACTGGCTGTAAACAAGCGACTCTCCTTCCACAATTTTAATATACTGGCATGTGATGTAGATTTTAAAAATCCGGCTAACAGCCAGGTTGTAATCTCTGACGACATCAAAGACAAGAATGGGGAACTTGCCCAAGCCGCAGCCCTGGCGTTGTATGACTATATCCGAAAGAGTAAAGCAAAGGGATTCGTTCTTTCGCTAAGTGGTGGAGCCGATTCATCTTGCTGCGCAGTGTTCGTTGCTGAAATGGTAAAGCGTGCATCATCAGAATTAGGCTGGGAAAAATTTAACAAGGCATTGAGCATTCAGGCGGAGAGCGTTCACGAGGCGGTGAACAAACTTTTAACTTGTGCATACCAGGGCACCACAAATTCGTCATCACAAACATTTAACGCTGCTAAAACTTTAGCAGAATCTATAGGAGCGGAATTCCATCAATGGACGATCGATGAAGAAGTGAATTCTTATTCACAAAAAATTGAAAAGGCGATCGGCCGAAAACTTACCTGGGAAGAAGATGATGTTACGCTTCAAAATATACAGGCGCGTTCACGCTCTCCCATCATCTGGATGTTAGCGAATGTAAAACGTGCTGTGCTTCTCACCACCTCCAACCGAAGTGAAGGTGACGTAGGGTATGCCACGATGGATGGCGACACCAGTGGAAGCCTCTCCCCTATAGCAGGGTTGAGTAAGGTATTTATACTGCAATGGCTTCGTTGGGCTGAAAAGGAATTGAACCAGACAGGGCTCAACGCTGTAAACAACCTGCAGCCTACTGCGGAGTTGAGACCGCTGGAACGCAACCAAACAGATGAAGATGACCTGATGCCTTATGCTGTGCTGGCGGAAATTGAAAAGTGGGCGATCTATGAAAGGAAGTCTCCCTTGCAAGTATATGAGGTGATGAAGATCAATCAGGAACCCGCTGCGCTGAAAATCTGGATTAAAAAATTCTTCCGGCTTTGGGCTGCTAACCAATGGAAGCGCGAGCGTCTGGCGCCAGCGTTTCACCTGGACGACCTCAACGTAGATCCGCGTACATGGTGCAGATTCCCGATTTTATCTTCAGGATTTAGTGAAGAACTTTCAAAGCTTGATCAATATTAAACCGGCATTAATGTGCTGTAACCTTATTGTCGCTCAATATCTTTCAACTTTAAGCTTTTCACTTTAAGCCGTAACAGGCTTTTTGATTTCAGCTTTCTACTATATTTGCCGCCATGGCTATACTCAGTTACGTTATTTGGAACGGAAGTCCGGAGATCTTTTCAATTGGTTCTTTCGCTCTTCGTTGGTATGGATTGTTTTTCGCGTTAGGCTTCCTGGTAAGCCAGCAGATCCTTTACTATATGTTTCGCAAAGAAGGCAAACCTGAAAAGGATGTTGATACGCTCACCATTTACATGGTGGTGGCAACTATTCTGGGAGCACGCCTGGGTCATGTTATTTTTTATCAGCCCGAAATTATCTGGACCGATCCATTAAGTATCTTTTTACCATTTGAGTTTAATCCGTTCCGCTTTACAGGCTTGCAAGGTCTGGCAAGTCACGGTGGGGCTATCGGTATTTTGTTCGCTTTGTGGTTATATAGTCGTAAGAAGAAACCTGGTCAGAATTATCTGCAAGTGCTGGATCGCATCGTCATTCTTGTGGCATTGACTGGAGCATTGATCAGACTTGGTAATTATTTTAACTCGGAGATCATTGGTAAGCCTACTGATAAACCATGGGGTGTTGTATTCACCGGAAGGTTAACAGAAACGTTGAAAGACAAACGTCACGATGTTGACGAGATCGTAGAAGATGTAGTATACTATAAAAACGATTCCATACCGAAAGTCGCAGAAGGTAAAGTACCGTTGCTGGTATATGTATTCTTCAAGCCAACGGCTGGTGAAGATCAGATTGATAATCTTATCAATGGTACAATGCGCCCCTTGCTGACATCACAGTTATCCGAATTTTTTGATGAAACTCCAAAGCTCAGGCTCGATTACCAGATCGCAAATCCTGATAACAAAGGCTTCGTAGCAAAAGTCAATACAGTGGGTATAGCACGTCATCCGGCACAGCTATACGAATCCATTTCCTGCGTTCTGCTATTCTTATTTTTACTGGCGATGTGGGCTAAATACAAAGAGCACCTGGTGCCGGGAAGAATTTTCGGAATCTTCCTGATCTGGTGTTTTGGTATGCGATTCCTCTTTGAGTATCTGAAAGAAAATCAGGAAGCATTCGAGGCAACACTACCCATTAATATGGGACAAATCCTCAGCATTCCGCTCGTGCTGGCAGGGATTGTTATCCTAGTGCTATCCTTTAGAAAAAAGGCTGATTAAAAATCAGGATTTTCGGAAGTTAACGTTAAACTTGTCTAACATAGAGTAAGTCTTAGCGTTACAGAATGCTGGCAATTATCTTTAGTTTAATTAGTTTTTTTACCCCTGCAAAGAGTACTCAAATCTCTGACAGTACTGCTTTGTCTGACTCTACCAAAAGACCGAGCCGTACCCGTACCGTTGTCGCCGATAGCACCGGGCGGTTTCTTCGAATCAACAGGATCTTTATTGTTGGCAATCGTGTAACGCGTGACCCTATAATTTTGCGGGAGCTCACACTTAAGTCAGGAGACTTCATCTATAGCAGTGATTTGCAGAGTATACTGGAGGTCGACAAGAAAAAATTGATCAACACCCGGCTGTTCAATACCGTAGAGATCAGAACCCTTGAATTGGAAACAGACCAGGTTGATTTACTGATCGATCTGAATGAGCGATGGTATACATTCCCCTCCCCTATATTTGAACTGGCGGATCGTAACTTCAATGAATGGTGGCAAAACTATGGTCATGATTTCAGCAGGGTAAATTATGGCTTACGGCTATATCAATATAATATGCGCGGACGAAATGAAACGTTACGCTTTCTGGCACAATTCGGATTCTCGCGCAGGTTCGGAATCACCTATCGCTTTCCTTATATAGATAAAAAACAACGGCACGGTTTAGCCATCGATTTTGATTTCGCTGAAACAAAAAACCTGGCCTATCGCACAGCTGATCACAAACTTGTATTCCTTGAATCCGAAGACATTGTTCGTACTATACGAACTGGAGGACTTACTTATACCTATAGACCTTCATTCTATGAATCGCATATACTTTCTCTATTTTACAAAAGCACTACTATTCGCGATACCGTTGCGTTGTTAAATCCGAATTATCTCGGCAAAGAGAACAGATCACAACAGTATGCAGCGCTTACATATCAATTCAATTCCGATCACCGTGACTATATAGGCTATCCGTTGCGAGGGTATTACCTTTCTGCTTTTGCTACACAAAACGGTTTAGCTGCTTCGGATGACGTGAAGAAATTTGAAATCAGTGCAACGTTTGCCAGCTTCATTGAACTTCAAAAAGGATATTATCTTTCAAACTATACTGTTGGATATTGGAGTAATCCAAAGAATCTTCCTTACTATAACTACGGTGCCCTGGGGTATCAAAAACAAATTATTCGTGGATACGAAATTTATGTAATTGAAGGGGCTGAGTATATATTAAACAAAACAACCTTCAAGAAAAAAATACTTTCCAGAACCTATCATTGGGGCGCTATGCCCATTCCACAGTTCAGACATATACCGTTAGCGATTTACCTAAAGACTTACGCGGATGTCGGATACGTAAGCAATTATCCGAACTATGAAGTTAATAGTCGTTTAACCAACAAATTTCTTTCTGGTGTAGGTGCAGGTATTGATATAGTAGGATCGTATGACATGGTATTTCGCTTCGAGTACACTTACAATGCAGAAGGCGACCGCGGGTTCTTCTTCAACATCAAAAAAGAGTTCTGATACTGCCTGCATCACGGCATCCAAACTCGTTACTATGCTTATCTTTGTTCGCTAAATTTATTCAACATGAAGAACATTGCTGTGATCGGATCGGGTACAATGGGAAATGGCATCGCACATACTTTTGCACAACACGGATATACAGTAACGTTAATCGATATCGCGGAAGAAGCGCTGAAGAAGGCAATCAACACCATTGATAAAAATCTGACCAGGCAAGTAGAGAAGGGAACCATCACGGAAGCGATTAAAAAACAGACTTTAGAGAATATAGCTACATCTACTGATTTGAAATCAGGTGTAAGCAACGTTGATCTGGTGGTGGAAGCCGCCACTGAAAATATAGACTTGAAACTAAAAATCTTTCAAGACCTTGATGCCGCTACATTACCGGAAACTATTTTAGCAACCAACACCTCCTCTATTTCGATCACCAAGATTGCATCGGTAACAAAACGAGCCGACAAAGTAATCGGAATGCATTTTATGAATCCTGTACCGGTTATGAAACTGGTAGAAGTTATAAGAGGTTACAATACGAGTGATGAGGTTACAAGTACCATCATGGAACTATCGCGGAGTCTTGAAAAGATTCCAGTAGAAGTAAATGACTATCCAGGTTTTATAGCCAATCGTATACTTATGCCCATGATCAATGAAGCTATATATTCATTGTATGAAGGCGTTGCCGGTGTTGAAGAAATCGATTCTGTTATGAAGCTCGGAATGGCGCATCCTATGGGCCCCTTACAACTTGCTGATTTCATCGGACTGGATGTTTGCCTCTCTATATTGAATGTGCTTCATGACGGCTTTGGTAATCCCAAATACGCGCCTTGTCCTTTATTGGTAAACATGGTTCAGGCCGGGCACAAAGGAATAAAGTCAGGGAACGGATTTTACGCTTATACTCCTGGGAGCAAAGAGCTGAAAGTTTCAAGCAGATTTGTAAGAAATTGATCTAAAAGTGAAAGGCCAGCCACTCGTTTAGGAGTAACTGGCCTTAATTTACACTTCTCTCTCGCCCTTCAGGTCAGTGGTGAAACCACCGGCTCTCCGGTCGAGGCACATGTGAAACGCTATGGCAAAAAGCTGATCACTGTGTGGAGAGGAGACTTTAAAGTAAGGGCATAGCTTCGAATTTTCCTAAAGAATTTCTGAAACTTTCCCCCCTCTAAAAGTTGACACTTTCGGAGGCCCTGAAAACGCACTTTTTGCTTGACGTGCATTTTTAAATTTTGTTTTAATGTACTGTAAATCAGATAATTAAGTATTATACACAATCGATCCACATTTTATCCACAACGGCATTTTTGAAGGAGAAAATTCATGTTTGAAGACAACTATAGACAACGCGGATTGCGCAATAAACTCGTAAAAAAACTAGCGCTGAAGGGCATCAAAGACGAGGCTGTTTTGGCAGCCATTGGTACGGTGCCCAGGCACGTTTTTTTCGAAAATGCATTGTTGGAACATGCTTATGAAGACAAAGCCTTTCCAATTGGTGAAGGCCAAACCATATCGCAACCTTACACGGTTGCCTTTCAATCAGAAAAGCTTGAAATCAAACCAGGCGATAAAGTACTTGAAATCGGGACTGGCTCAGGATATCAGGCATGCGTGCTCTTAGCCCTTGGAGCTAAAGTCTATACTATAGAGTATAAGCGGAAGCTTTACGAAACGGCCATGGAGTTTTTACCCAAGATTGGATATAAGCCTTATTTCTTTTTTGGCGATGGATCAAAAGGACTTCCCGCGAAAGCGCCATTTGATAAAATTATTGTAACCGCAGGAGCACCTGTAGTACCCACTGCGCTCACAGACCAGTTGAAAGAAGATGGCATTCTTGTGATACCGGTTGGGGATAAAGAAAAACAAGTAATGCTCCGGATCAGAAAGAAGGGCGGAAAACTTCTGAAAGAAGAGTTTGATTACTTCGCTTTTGTGCCGCTGCTGGGTGAACAAGGATGGAAAGGCTAGGCTTCAATCGATTGATTAACAGCAATTAAGAAGCATATCAGATGTTAAGATAAAAATTCGTTTCTTTGCCACTCCTTATGACAAAAAGCATTTTTGAAAACATATTGAAGTTACTGAAAGCTGAGTTTACCAAGTTCGTTTTTGTAGGAGGTATTTCAGCAATCATTGAATTCTCCTTACTGATTCTATTTGTTGAGAAGCTCGCTATAGATTATCTCTTCGGCAATGTGTTTGCATTTGCATTGACCAACATCGTTACCTATATATTAACCAAGCGCTTCGTTTTTAACGGAACGCAGAGTGCTAACAAAGCACAAGAGGCTGGTCTCTTTTTTCTCTGCTTATTGGGAGGCCTCGTAGTAAATCAGATTGTACTATGGGCAGTTGTGGAGTTTACCTTGATAGACTACAGAATAGCAAAAGTGATAGCCATCGCTATCACTGTTATCTGGAATTTCTTTACGCGAAAACATTTAGTGTTTCGTAATCGCGCTGTTGTAACGCAGCAGTCTTCTACAGAGTACTCAGAAGAAAATCTTTAAATCCTTCGAAGTCGCTTTTCATTGGTATACTTTTCTTGGGTTGCTCTAGAAATCGCTGAAGCGGCAAAGGTATATCGATCGGGCGCGACAAAGTCTCATCCACTACTTCCTTGAATTTGGCAGGATGTGCAGTCTCCAGGAATATACCGGTTATATCTTCACCACGTTCCTCCAGGTACTTGATCAATCCCAGATACCCGATGGCTCCATGAGGATCCATAACATAGTCGGTAGACGCATATATATGACGCATGGCAGCACGTGTCTCATCATCCGAGAAGGCATAGCCCACAATATTTTTCGATAGTCTCGCGAAGTCGTTATCAAACAGATCTAACAACCTTACAAAGTTACTCGGGTTCCCTACATCCATCGCGTTACTGATCGTTTGCCTGGAAGAACGCGGTGTAAACACTTCAGTCTTCAAATACTCCGGAACAACATCGTTGACATTCGTAGTGGCAATGAATCGTTCGATCGGTAGTCCCATACGTTGTGCCAGCAATCCGCCTGTCAGGTTTCCGAAGTTTCCACTTGGTATAGAAATCACTACGGGTTTATTTTTATCCTTCACTTGTGCATAGGCATAGAAGTAATAAAAGGACTGTGGAATCAGCCGCGCTATATTAATCGAGTTCGCAGAAGTGAGGAAGTATTTCTTACGCAGCACGTCATCTAAAAATGCCTGCTTCACCAGGCTCTGGCAATCGTCAAATGTACCGTCTACCTCCAACGCTGTTACGTTCTGCCCAAGTGTTGTAAATTGTTTTTCCTGTATCTCGCTTACTTTCCCGGAAGGATATAGCACAATAACCTTCGTGCCTTTTACTCCTAAGAAACCATTGGCAACAGCACTACCGGTATCTCCAGAGGTCGCCACCAGAACAACAATCTCCTGACTTTGTTCTTTCGCAAAATAGCCCAGCAACTGAGACATAAAGCGTGCACCAAAATCTTTAAAGGCTAATGTTGGGCCATGAAAAAGTTCCAGCGCATACGCATGATCATCAACCTCCACTACCGGGGCATCGAATTGAATCGTGTGATCAACGATTCTTCTGAGTTCATCAGCCGGAACATCATCCCCTATTATATTTTGAGCAACGATGAAGGCTATATCCCGGAAGGACTTCATATGAATGGTATCGAAAAATTCTTTCGGCAACACTGGTATATGCTCGGGCATATATAGTCCGTTATCCGGTGCGAGGCCTTGTGTTACCGCTTCCTTTAGATCAACTTTTAAATTCTTGTTATTGGTACTATAAAATTTCATTTCGCAGATGGTTGTAGATTATAATTTGCAAGTCGCTGATCGTGTAGCGATATATACCATTGAATAGCATTACCCTTTTAATATCATGGCTCCTTCACCGTTGATTTTAGAAACAAACACATCGCTCTTTAACTGCAGGAGGTCAAACTGTTTTTGCATCGCTTCACCAACGGTTTGTGCTATAGTTCTTTCGGTTGATAACGCAAAGATGGTTGGCCCTGATCCGGATATACCACATCCCAGTGCGCCTGCTTTGATTGCTTCTTCTTTTATTTTATAAAAGCCGGGAATCAATACCGAACGAATTGGCTCAGCGACTACATCGTTCAAAGAACGTTGAATCAACCCGTAATCCGGTTTCATTAAGCCCACTACCATACCTGCTATATTTCCCCATTGTGTAATGGCATCCTTTATGGGTATAGTTGGTTTTAATACGCGCCTGGAATCTTCGGTCTTTAATTCAAGATGAGGATGTACCAAGGTGCAAAACAAATTAGCCGGTGTAGGTATAGTAGCAACGTCCAGAGGAGCATATCCTCTGATCAAAACAAAGCCGCCTAACAGAGATGGCGCAACGTTATCGGCATGCGCAGAACCACATGCTATACGCTCAGACTCCATCGCAAACGGAAGAAGCTGCTCGCGCGTAAGCGGATTACCATGCAATTCGTTAATCGCTACCAGGGCTGCGGCAGAACTAGCTGCGCTTGATCCCATGCCACTTCCTAATGGAAGGTTTTTATAGAGTATAATTTCCGCACCATAGTTACTATTGACAGCTTTTAAAAACTCCAATACAGCAACACCGCATGTATTCTTTTCTGCTTCCAAGGGAAGTCTGCCATCGTCCCCTATAATTTTAGCAATGGTAACTCCGGGTTTATCGGTAAGTGTTACAATCACTTCATCTGCGGGTGCTTCTACTGCAAATCCGAAAATATCAAAGCCGCAAGAGACGTTTGCTACAGTCGCGGGGGCAGATGCTTTTATTGATTTCATTCTTGGTTGTTGTCGGTTGTTCGTTATCTGTTAATCGCTATTCGTTTTATAGTATATATAACTATTAACGGACAATGATCAACGGTTCAAAATTTATTTGGCGTAGTGTCCAATGCGTATCACATCTGCAAATACACCCGCTGCTGTTACGGCTGCTCCTGCTCCCGGTCCGCGGATTACCAACGGCCTCTCATGATAGCGCTCGGTTGTTAACAAGATTATATTGTCGCTACCGGAGAGTGAGTAGAATGGATGATCATTGTTGACAGAGCCTAGTTTTACACTCACCTTTCCGTCTTTAAGAACCGCCATATACCGTAGCTTCTCCCCTTTTGAATGAGCACCGGCACGAAGTTTTTCAAACGCTGCGTCATGTTTCTCTAACGAAGCAAAGAAATCTTCTACACTTCCCTTGCGGCAATCATCGGGTACAAGATTCTCTACCTGTATATCATTCAACTCAAAGGACAATCCTGTTTCGCGGGAGAGGATGAGTATCTTTCGCGCTACATCCATACCACTTAAATCATCACGTGGATCCGGCTCGGTATATCCTTTCTCTTTCGCTTCTTTCACTACATCGCTAAACTTCTTGCCTTCGGTATAGGAACTGAAAATAAAGTTTAATGTACCACTCAGCACACCTTCGATGCAGATCACTTTATCACCACTCAACAACAGGTCATTTAATGTATTGATAACCGGAAGTCCGGCACCAACATTGGTCTCGTACAAAAATTTAACACCACGCTTAAAAGCAGTTTGCTTCAAAGTGTAGTATTGCTCCATCGAAGCGGAATTTGCTTTCTTGTTCGGTGTTACGATCGATATATTGGCAGATAAGATTTCTTCGTAAGAAGCAGTAACCTCTTCACTTGAAGTACAGTCAACAAATATGCTGTTCGGCAAATTCAAACCGATCATTTTATCGGCAAATCCTTTCATACTCATGGCCTCCCCTTCTTGCTTCATTTTTTCAATGCAAGTAGACAACTTCAAACCATCTTCATTGAAGATCATTTTCTTGCTATTGGCAACCGCTATAACATTTACTTCCAGCAGATTTTCTTTAGCCAGTTTGTTATACTGTTCCTCAATCATGTTCACAAGGGAATTTCCAATCAGTCCTGTACCCACCAGGAAAACATTTAACACCTTACGATCCGATAAGAAGAATGCCTCGTGCAAAGCATTCAATGCTTTGGCAACATCTGCCTGCCGAACCACCGCGGATATATTGCGCTCCGAAGAGCCCTGTGCTATAGCCATGACGTTGACACCGTTCTTACCAAGAGAACTAAACATGCGACCGCTTGTACCCGGACTATGCTTCATGCCATCGCCTACTACGGCAACGATGGACAAATCTGTTTCTACCTGCACTTGGTCTATCTCCTCATTTCTGATTTCATATTGAAATTCCTTCTCTATCGCTGACTTGGCTTGCTTGGTATATTGATTTTCAATCGCCAGACAGATGGAGTGTTCTGACGATGCCTGACTGATGAGGATCACGTTTATTTTTTCGCGGGCAAGTGTGGCAAACAATCGCATGGATGCTCCCACTACACCGAGTAAACCACTGCCTTGTACGCTTAGCAAAGTCACCTGGTTCATAGAAGATATACCTTTGATCAGCTTTCCATTTTTTGAATCCGCATGAATAACAGTTCCTTCGAAAGAAGGATTAAATGTATTCTTGATCCATATAGGTATATGATTTACCATGGCAGGTTGCATGGTAGCCGGGAAAATTACTTTCGCTCCGAAATGCGATAACTCCATCGCTTCTTCGTAGCTCATCTGCGGCACTGTGAATGCTTTCTTCACCAGGCGCGGGTCAGCAGTCATCATACCATCTACATCCGTCCATATTTCCAGATCCGTTGCATGCAATGCTCCGGCAAAAATGGCTGCGGTATAGTCTGAACCACTACGTCCTAATGTTGTTGTCTCACCCGTCTCGGAGGTTCCAATGAAACCGGTTATGATTTGAAGATCGGTATGATTCTTAAAATAATCACCGATGAGTTTATTCGTTGTCTCAAAATCTACTTTAGCATATCCAAAGTTTGCATCGGTGCGAACGACTTTACGTGCATCTAAAAATTCAGCGGCAATGCCACGATCTTTAAAAGCTTCTGAAATTATATACGCTGACAATCGCTCTCCGAAGCTCATGATATAATCCAACGTGCGGGGTGTACGCTCTTTTACCAGGAAGATCCCATGAAGAACATCTTCCAGCTCGTTGATCATAAACTTTACTTGCGCCAGAATGCTGCTCTGTTTCTGTACCCCAATCAGTTCTCGTACCGCATCCAGGTGGCGTTTTTCAAGTTCAGCAAGTTTGGTTTTATATTCCAGATTACTCTCCAGTGCGAGCTTGCTGATGTTTATTAGTACATCGGTTATTCCTCCAAAGGCTGAGTATACTACGGCTACATCTCCTTTTAAATAAGGCTTAACTATTTCTACAACAGATTGTATCCGCGCAGGGGTGGCCACCGATGAGCCACCGAACTTTAATATTTTCATGAAAAATAATTGTCAGGGTGTTCTATCTACTTTAACTGTCGGTTATGCATTCGTCTCCTGGAGACGGACATAATCCTATGGGGCGAGGTAAGGGATGATCACGGGTTACCCCGTAATGATGGTAATGGTAATAATAGCGATAATGGAAATGCAAGCAACGCTCTTCGCAGAAATGAAGAGAGAGGATGTTGCTATATTTTGTGTTGCTTGCATAAGGCGCACCGAAATAATGAAATGATATACTTGATTGCAAGCTATTTTTTTAGATTTTTGCACGAACTAACGGTTATTAGTGAATTGCAATCGAATGTTCTCGTGTGTTGATGTATAAACTATAGGAAAGTATTATGCTTCTAAAGCTATCTGCCCACTATATTTTCAGTCAACCTAACCTTTATCCATATTAAATAATGCGTAAAAAGAAATTTCCCCGCGAATCATCTGTCAGCATGACGGAGTTGGTTTTGCCAAACGATACGAATACACTTAATAACCTGATGGGTGGACGGTTGATGCATTGGATGGATATCGTATCGGCAATTGTCGGACAAAAGCATTCAAATAGTACGGTCGTTACGGCTTCGGTGGATAATATATCTTTTAAGCATCCCATCAGACTCGGCAACGTGGTGACATTAAAAGCAAAAATTACCCGCGCGTTTAACTCATCGATGGAGATACGCATTGATGTTGAAGCGGAAGATGCACCATCAGGTCATAAGTTTGAAAGCAATGCTGCCTACTTTACATTTGTAGCGCTGGATCAGAATGGCAAGCCTATAAATGTTCCGGAAGTAGAACCGGAAACAGAAGAAGAGAAAGAACTTTATAGTGGTGCACTTCGCAGAAGACAACTTCGTTTGATCCTCTCCGGAAGGATGAAGCCATCTGAAGCAAATGAGTTAAGGTCTATATTTGATATTAAAGAAGCGTGAGTCAATCATCTGTCATCGAAAGCCTATATCAGGAAGAGCTATACCAGATTCCTTCCCGCATGTTAATTATACTTTCCCGACCGTGGGAAGAACATACGGAGGAAGAACGAACCGTTCTTACAAAAATGCTGGCTGCTGTAAAGTTGAGCATGGCTTCTGTGCAGATTGTAATACACAACGATTTTACACTCGATACTATAGCACCACTCGCTCCCACAAAGGTGTTAGCGTTGGGTGCTCCTCTTCGCTCCTCCGATAAAGTATATGAACACCTTTCCATGAATGGAGTATCGATCATTGTTGCTGATGCCATTCATAAACTGGATGATGTGAAAAAGAAAAATCTTTGGATTGCCTTAAAGCAAATGTTCGGTATATAAATCAGGTTCAATTTATACCTGAGTTGTTTCAATAGTTATTTCAAAATCCACCACTCGGATCAGCCACGCCCCGGCTTCATCAAAATGCTGTGGGATTGCTTTCAAACCCGGATCATTGTTGTTGTAACGCATTGATTAAAAGTCTCTCACGAAAAAATCTGCCTCCATTACAAATTTGGCGGTTTGCCTCCTATTTCTATATTTGCCATTCTTAGAAAGCCATCTTGTTAATCAAGATGGCTTTTATGTACAATCAGATCCCTAAATCTTTAAACCAATGAATAGTATTTTACTTATTATCCCCGCCCTCGGAGTAGTCGGCCTGATTGCGATGGCAATCAAATCAGCATGGGTCACCAAGCAAGATGCCGGTGACGCAAAAATGCAGGAGCTTGCAGGCTATATCGCTACCGGGGCCATGGCCTTTTTGAGAGCTGAATGGAAAGTTTTGTCGTATTTCGCAGTGATAGCAGCCATCCTGCTCGGTTGGTCAGGCGGACTCGTTGAAGATTCTCACCCCATTATTGCCGTATCGTTTTTGATTGGTGCTGTGTTATCTGCTTTCGCAGGATACATCGGTATGAAGATCGCTACCAAAGCGAATGTACGCACCACACAAGCCGCACGCACAAGTCTTGCGCTTGCCCTCAGAGTATCTTTTACAGGAGGTTCTGTAATGGGTATAGGTGTTGCTGGTCTCGCCATACTTGGCCTTGGAGGATTGTTCATTGTACTCATGCAATATTTTGTTCCGGAAGGTGCTGCGGTCACCGGCCTTGAAATGAAAAAAGCCATTGAAGTGTTGGCTGGTTTTTCTTTGGGTGCTGAATCTATAGCATTGTTCGCTCGCGTAGGAGGCGGTATATATACCAAGGCTGCCGATGTTGGCGCTGACCTGGTTGGTAAAGTGGAAGCCGGTATACCTGAAGATGATGTTCGTAACCCTGCGACCATTGCCGATAACGTAGGAGATAACGTAGGAGATGTTGCCGGAATGGGCGCAGATTTATTCGGCTCTTATGTGGCAACCATTCTTGCTACTATGGTATTAGGTCAGGAGATTGATGCTTCCAGTGATAAATTCGGTGGCATGTCACCAATCCTGTTACCAATGTTAATCGCTGGTCTTGGATTGATCTTCTCGATCGTAGGTACGTGGTTTGTTCGCATCAAAAAAGAAACAGACAGTGTTCAGACTGCACTAAATATAGGCAACTGGTCATCGATCATCATGACGGCTATAGCTTCTTTCTTTGCAGTGAAATATCTGCTTCCGGAAAAACTCGTACACCGTGGTGTTGAATTTACTTCTACGGATGTTTTCATAGCGATCATCATCGGGCTGGTAGTGGGTACGTTGATGAGTATCATCACCGAATACTATACGGCTATGGGTAAACGCCCAGTGCTCTCGATCATCAAGCAATCCGGCACGGGCCACGCCACAAACATCATAGGCGGTCTGTCAGTAGGCATGGAATCTACAGTGGCTCCGATCTTTGTACTGGCAGGCGGTATCATTGCTTCGTATGAATTTGCAGGTCTCTATGGTGTAGCGATTGCTGCTGCCGGTATGATGGCAACCACCGCGATGCAGTTGGCTATAGATGCATTCGGACCTATCGCTGACAACGCTGGAGGTATTGCTGAAATGAGTCAGTTACCAGAAGAAGTTCGTCATCGCACAGATAACCTTGACGCTGTAGGGAACACTACTGCAGCCACCGGAAAAGGATTTGCTATAGCTTCTGCTGCGCTTACATCATTGGCGTTGTTTGCAGCTTTCGTAGGTATATCTGGCATCTCGGCAATTGATATATATAAGGCTCCTGTATTGGCAGGTTTATTTGTAGGAGGAATGATACCGTTTATCTTTTCATCTTTAGCAATTGCTGCCGTAGGCCGCGCTGCGATGGATATGGTGAACGAAGTACGCAGACAGTTCCGCGAAATACCAGGCATCATGGAGTATAAAGCAAAACCTGAATATGAGAAGTGTGTGGCTATATCAACTAAGGCATCTATACGTGAGATGATCGCTCCGGGTGCTATCGCATTGATCGTTCCCATCATTGTAGGATTTACCTTTGGCCCTGAAGTATTGGGAGGCTTACTCGCCGGTGTTACGGTATCCGGTGTACTGATGGGTATGTTTCAATCAAACGCCGGTGGTGCATGGGACAATGCCAAGAAATCTTTCGAGAAAGGTGTTGAGATCAACGGCCAGATGTACTATAAAAAATCTGAACCCCACAAAGCATCTGTAACCGGAGATACTGTTGGTGATCCATTCAAAGATACATCAGGTCCTTCAATGAACATCCTTATCAAACTTACTTCCATTGTAGCCTTGATCATCGCTCCACATATATCTCACAAGGATCATACTGCAGCGGCTGTTAAAGAACAGACAAAAGCGAAAGTTGAAATTGTAAGTGAAGCCGTGGTGAAATAAACAACACGATTGAATATCAAGATATATAGAAACCCCGGCATAGCCCGGGGTTTCTTATTAGAAAAATAATCTATAACTATACTTAGATGATCTTCAACAATTTTGGCTGGTCATCGAAAATCAACGTTCCGGAGCCTTGCGTTGTTGACTGATCTTTGGGAATAGCTGTATACAACAAAATAGACTATTTTTAAAAAATTTTATTCATGCATAATACCTGACAATGAAACTTATACCCCCTCTCCTCTTCATTTTTATAGCTTGCCTTGGCCATGCTCAATCCATCACCGGAAAGTGGAAGACAACGGATGACAAGACAGGCGAGCAAAAATCGATCGTTGAAATCTTCGAACGAGACGGGAAGGTTTTCGGGAAAATTATCAGGATATTTCCTTCGGAAGGCGAAAATCCAGATCCGCTTTGCAATGAATGTCCTGAAGATGATGCACGCTATAAGAAAAAGATAATCGGCATGGAAATTATCAAAGACATGCAGAAGTCGGGAAGTGAGTATTCGGAAGGAAATATACTTGATCCGGAGGAAGGCAAGGTATACAAGTGCAAATTATGGCTGGAGGGAAATGACCTGAAAGTACGCGGATACTGGGGACCATTTTACCGAACACAAACGTGGGCACGTATAAATTGATCTCTCATATTCGTTAATTCGTAGAAAAAAACATAAAAAAGGAACCCCAGCGGTTACAACCTCATTAAAAGATGGTATACAGGTCGAGCTCACACATAGACGAAAAGGAAATTTTCGAGCGCATTTGTAAAGGCGATGAGAAGGCTCTTGAGTTCTTGTATAAGAAATATTACAGGATGATGACCAAGCTGGTCATCACCAACAGCGGAACGGAAGAAGAGGCTCGTGATGTTTACCAGGATGCACTAATCGTTTTCTGGCAGAAGGCTACCTCCGGCAATCTGGTGATGACTTCGAAAATCAGTACCTATATCTACAGCATTTGTCAGAATCTGTGGCGAAAAGAACTGGATCGAAAAAAACGCCTCTCCAATGAAGAAAAAGACTCGGCTGTTTCGTTAGATACTGAAACGGCAGAACGTGATCGAATAATTTTAAAATGCATCGAGCAACTTGGAGAAACGTGCAAGAAGGTGCTCATGTATTACTACTTCGAAGAAATGTCGATGCAGGAAATCGCTGACAAACTAGGATTCGCGAATACTGATACGGCAAAGACCAAGAAGTATAAATGTAAAATGAAACTGGATGAATTAGTGAAAACTCAGTATTCTGAGCAGGATTTTTTGGATTAGAGTTATGGCATTAGAAAAAGATTTTGATTTACTGGACGGATACATCCGCAATACACTAAGCGCTGACGACAAAGCAGCGTTCGAACAAAAATTGCAAGCTGATCCGAGCCTGAAACGCGAATATAACCTGCAGCAAAAAATTGCAGAAGGTATAAGGAAGGCGCGCGTTGCCGAATTGAAAAGCATGTTGAATAATGTACCGATCCCATCTTCGTATGGCACCGAGATTTCGGTTGGAGCCAAAACGCTGATTGGTCTGGTAGCCGCAGGGTTGGTTGCTACAGGTATATATTTCTACCTGGATCAGAAAGAGGAGACCACCGCTGCTGAACAGCAGCCTATTACAAAGACTGAACAGCCAGTGGAAGTTCAAAAGGAAATTGAACAACCGACTCCTGAACCCGAAACAAATTCAACGCCTTCAACGGCAGTTCCTGAACCTGAAAAGCCAAAGGAACAACCCTCTGTTGTGGTTGAGAAAGAACAGCCTGCTGTTAAAGAAACAACCAGCGTAAGCAAGCCTGTAGTTGTTGCTCCGAAGCAAAAGGACTCGTTATCAAAACCTGAGATCAACGTATTTGATCCAAGTGAAGAAACAGAAACAAAAGCTGCTGAAAATAAAACAGCAACGGAGAGCACTCCGAAGTCTGCCAAGTCTTCGCTCATGGTTAAGACAGATAGCAAGAACAAGAAGTATAATTTCCACTACCAGTTTAAAAATGGAGAGCTATACTTATATGGACCATTTGATAAAAAACTTATCGAGATCATGGAGTTCTTCAGCGAAAACAAACACACTGTTTTCCTGTTCCATGAAAATAAATACTACCTGCTGAACGAGGCTAATGAAAAAGTGAAACCTCTGGCGGCCATCAGCGACCCGGCCCTGATCAAGAAATTGAAAGAGCATCGCGGAAATTGATAAACAGAAATAAACATTCAATTCTAAGGGTCCCGCTTATGGCGGGACTTTTTTTGTTTATAGCCTAAATCAGCAACGATTCGATTACCGCGCTACTATTTGGTAATTTCTCCTAACTTTGGCGATCAACATGGAGAAGAAAGCCCGTAAAAAGAAGTTAGGAGGCTACCCTGGCATTGGTGTAGTCATCAGCATAACACTAGCCCTGTTTGTTATCGGCTTGTTTGGCCTTTTAATCATTTACTCGCAGGAGTTAGAACACCAGGTTCGACAGAATATAAAAATGCAGGTGTATCTTAAATCAAACCTGACAGAAACACAACGACTTCAGATCGAGAACAAACTCCTTTCCATGGATTTTGTAAATCATGGAGAAGGTAAAGGTGTCGCTTTCTTTTCAAAAGAAGATGCAGCCAAAAAATTCATTGCAGAAACCGGAGAAGACTTTACGCAATTTATAGGGGAGAATCCTTTAAAGGATGCATACCTCATAAACATTGATCCTGACTTTCACTCCAAGAGTCAAATGGAAAAGATAAAGGCTGACCTTCAAAAAATGAATGGTGTTTTCCAGGTATACTATGTAGAAGGTTTGATCGAATCTGTAAACAGCAATGTTACCAAGCTTGGTTTTATACTCATGGGTCTCATTGTATTATTACTGATCACGGTTATACTGTTAATAAATAATACCCTGCGCCTGGCTTTGTTCTCACAGCGTTTTCTTATACGCAGTATGCAACTGGTAGGTGCCAAGCGTTGGTTTATTCAACGACCT
Source organism: uncultured Bacteroides sp. (assembly GCA_902168185.1). Classification (GTDB taxonomy): domain Bacteria; phylum Bacteroidota; class Bacteroidia; order Cytophagales; family Cyclobacteriaceae; genus Ohtaekwangia. The sequence goes on along the minus strand of CABHOV010000025.1, from coordinate 73,034 downwards.
TTTTTACTGCGTGCTGCAACGTATGGGTTACTGGCAGGGTTCATCACCTCACTCCTGCTCTGGTCTTTATCAGACTATGCACAGCGCAAAATTACAGACTTGGCACTTTTACATAATCAAGAGCACTTCATGATGTTGCTGGGCTCGCTGGTGATGATCGGAATGATCGTAGCTGTTATCGGCACTTTCTTCTCTATCAACCGGTATTTACGAATGTCACTCGACCAATTATATTGAAAAATTAAAACACACATGGAAAGCAAACTTCCCTTTGGCAAAAAGAATTATCAGTGGATGATCATCGGCGTGATGGCAATCATCATTGGGTTCGTCATTATGTCTCTTGACAAAACACAACATGGCTTTGGTTTCCTGGGATTGACCTTAGGACCCATTGTTGTAATGGCCGGCTTCGTTGTACAGATTTATGCCATCCTGCATCGCCCTACAAAATAGTATAGTATAAAATTCCATGAGATGTTGCTGGCATTAACCAATGCTCAAGTATATATAGTGGAATCTGAAATCAATTCGCATGACTATCCTGCAAGCTATCATTCTCGCCATCATTGAAGGCGTTACTGAATTTTTACCTATTTCTTCTACCGGGCACATGATCATCGGCTCTTCCCTGATGGGGATTGCGAGTGATCCGTTCACAAAGATGTTTACGGTAGCCATCCAGCTTGGTGCAATTCTATCGGTAATCGTACTCTATTGGAAACGCTTCTTCCAGTCATTTGAATTTTACTTCAAACTGATTGTCGCATTTATACCCGTGGCCATTGTGGGTCTTCTTTTCAAAGATTATATAGATGCATTGCTCGAGCGTGTGGATGTTGTTGGCTATACGTTGCTCATTGGAGGAATTTTCTTTTTGTTCGTAGACAAGATCTTCGAAGGAAATGAAACGAGTCAAAAACAAATCGACTATCCTACGGCATTGAAGATCGGAATCATTCAGATCATTTCGATGATCCCAGGAGTATCACGTTCTGCCGCTACCATCATCGGAGGACTGTCCCAAAAACTTAATAAAAAGACTGCTGCCGAATTCTCATTCTTCCTGGCAGTACCAACTATGTTTGCAGCTACCGCCTTAAAGATTCTGGAGTATATTATGGATGGTGGGAGTTTCGGCACGCACGAAATAACGCTCTTCGCAGTCGGCAATGTTATAGCATTTATAGTTGCCATGATCGCCATCAAATCCTTTATCACATTTCTTACCAAGCATGGCTTCAAGCTCTTCGGATATTACCGTATTGTATTAGGCATTGTCATCCTTGTGCTATATTATCTTGGAGTAGGACTCTCCATCGTATAATGGAAAACTCAACTCCGGAAGAAGGCCGTATCCTGCTCATCAATAAGCCTCTTGAGTGGACATCGTTTGATGTCGTAAACAAGCTACGGTATAAACTCAAGATTAAGAAGATCGGACACGCGGGTACGTTGGATCCACTGGCCACAGGACTACTCATTATATGCACTGGTAAAATGACCAAGCGCATCGAAGAATTCATGGGTCAGGAGAAAGAATATACCGGCAAATTTATACTGGGCAGCACCACTCCTTCGCATGATCTTGAGACAGAAATAAGTGAGGCAACCGATATCGCGCATATCACGTCTCAGGCAATTGAGGACGCTGTTAAACCATTTATAGGAAACATCAGTCAGTTGCCGCCGATGCACTCCGCTATACGCGTGGGTGGTAAACGTGCTTATGACTATGCCCGTAAAGGAAAAGAAATAGAACTCAAACATCGGGATGTTGAAATCCGGGAATTTGAAATTACCGCGATCAACTTGCCCGAGTTGTCCTTTCGAATTGTTTGTTCTAAAGGAACGTATATCAGGAGTATAGCACGTGATTTAGGAAATGCCCTTGGTGTTGGAGCATATCTTTCAGAACTTTGCCGAACCAGGATTGGAGCTTCCCTGTTAAAAGATGCTCAAACCATCGAAGAAGTAATGTTATGAAGATATATCACGGCATCGATGACTTATCAAGATTAAACTACGCAGTGGTTACCAGCGGCACGTTTGATGGTGTTCACGTTGGTCATCAAAAAATATTAGCACGTCTTCAGGAGATTGCAACGCGCAACAATGGAGAAACCGTTGTGATCACATTTTGGCCACATCCACGTTTAGTACTTCATCCGGAAGACGACTCTCTCAAACTACTGAATACCTTCGAAGAAAAAGCAGCCTTGCTGAAAGAACAAGGTATACAACACCTCGTCCGCATTCCGTTTACCAAAGAATTTTCACAGTATACATCAGAGGAGTTTATCCAAAAGATACTGGTGGATACTATTGGCACAAAGAAACTTGTGATAGGATACGATCACCGTTTTGGACATAACCGCGAGGGCAGTTTCGAACAGCTTAAATTGAACGCACCTAAATATGGTTTTGAAGTAGAAGAGATTCCACGACAGGATATAGATCATGTTGGTGTAAGCTCATCCAAAATACGAAAAGCACTCGATGAAGGTGATATAGATACTGCTACACATTTTTTAGGACAGCCATATGCACTTACCGGTCGCGTGGTAATGGGTGATAAACTAGGCCGGCTTCTCGGATACCCTACCGCCAACATTGAAGTTGACACCAAGTACAAACTCATTCCTGCCGATGGTATATATGCCGTTACATTGTTGCACGAACACACAACCTACAAGGGTATGCTATATATTGGCAACCGGCCAACCGTGAACGGAACAAAGCGGAATATAGAAGTTAACATCTTTGATTTCGATAAGGATATATATGGCGAATCGTTAACGCTTTATTTCCACAAACTTATTCGCGGCGATGCCCGGTTTAATGATCTCGAGGAATTGAAAGTTCAACTCGGCATTGACAAGCAGGATGCCCTCCGTATGCTGGAGCAGTTGTAATAATGTTACCCGTTTCCGGAATAAGTGAACCGCATTTACAAATGTTGTAGTGCACGCCTGCTTTTTGTAATCTTGTATACAATCAACAGGAGTGATTAACCGTTCCACAAATAACGATTAACAGCAACATCATGCTTTGGAGTCCTTCAAAAGAATTCATCCGGCAGTCGAATATCACCCACTACCAGCAGTGGCTCAAAGAAAATAAAAATCTGGTCTTTGACGATTACCATTCGTTGTGGCAGTGGTCGGTCGATAACATCGAAGCTTTTTGGGAAAGTCTCTGGAAATATTTTGATGTTATGCATGATGGCACCTATCAACATATACTGCAAGGCACCATGCCGCGATGTAAATGGTTTGAGGGTACCGAACTAAATTATGCCGAGCACATTTTCCGCAAGGCAAACAAACAACATCCCGCAATAGTCTTTAAAGCGGAGTCTGGTGAAATCCAGGAAATATACTGGGACACATTAACGCAGCAGGTTGCGTCTCTTCAGCAATACCTGAAGTCATGCAACGTAGTGGCTGGTGATCGGATAGCCGCTTATCTTCCCGGTTGTCCGGAAGCAACAGTTGCCTTTCTGGCAACAAATACTTTAGGTGCTATATGGTCTAGCTGCTCTCCTGATTTTGGAACCAGCTCTGTGATCGATCGCTTCGCGCAGATCGAACCAAAAGTATTGATCGCAGTTGACTCTTATCAATACAATGGAAAAGTATTCGATAAACAAGAGGTGATCCAGGACCTGATAAAATCATTGCCTTCACTTGAGCAATTGATCATCATCTCTTCAAAAGATATACTTCCCCAATCTGCCAGACCCGTTGTATCCTGGAAACAGGTGACAACGCAAGCCGTTGATAAAATTGATTTCGTACGCGTAGCATTCGATCATCCTATCTGGATACTCTATTCGTCCGGTACTACCGGATTACCCAAAGCGATTACGCATTCGCATGGAGGTATATTGTTGGAACAACTTAAATACGGAACATTTCACAACGACTTCAAACCAGGTGAACGGTGCTTCTGGTATACTACTACCGGCTGGATGATGTGGAACTATATACATGGCAGTTTACTGGCCGGCGCTACCATGGTACTGTACGATGGTAGTCCGGCTTACCCCGACCTCTCTGTACTCTGGAAATTCACGCAAGACGCCCGCTTAAATCATTTTGGTACAAGTGCCGGTTTTATACTGGCTAATTTAAAAGGCGGTATATATCCCGCAAATGAATTCGATCTGTCTTCACTTCGATCGATCGGGTCTACCGGAAGTACGCTGCCTCCTGAAGGTTTCGAATGGGTATATAAAAAAGTAAAGAACGATCTGTGGCTTACGTCCATGAGCGGAGGCACCGATGTATGCAGCGCTTTTGTTGGGGGCATGCCAACGCTACCTGTATACGCAGGCGAAATTCAATGTCGCGCACTCGGCTGCAAACTGGAAGCTTTTGATACCGATGGAAATTCACTCACTGAACAAGTAGGTGAAATGGTCATCACCAAGCCAATGCCTTCCATGCCGGTATATTTCTGGAATGACCCTGACTTCAAACGCTATCATGAAAGTTATTTTGAAATGTACTCTGGCATTTGGCGTCATGGAGATTGGATCGAGATCACAACACATAACGGTGTTATCATCTATGGGCGTTCCGATGCTACACTCAATCGCGGTGGTGTCCGTATCGGGACTAGCGAAATATACCGGGCTGTAGATAAAGTAAAGGAAGTAAAAGACAGTCTCATTATCTGCATCGAAAAAAAAGACGGTGAATTCTGGATGCCCCTCTTTGTTGTGATGCAAGAGGACGTTGCATTATCTGATGAGATTAAGAAAAAAATAAATACAACGATCCGCAGTGACTATAGTCCCCGCCATGTGCCAGACGAAATTATTGCTGTGCCCGATATACCCTATACCATCAGTGGTAAAAAAACGGAGACACCCGTTAAGAAAATTCTCATAGGTAAAGATCCGAAAGAAGTTGTGAATGCCGGTGCATTGAAGAATCCCCAATCGATGGATTTCTTTATACGTTGGCACGAAGACAGCAATTAGTTTTCAACGATCTCCATTGTTTATAGTTTCGATAAGTACCGTCAATATTTTCAGACAAAGCGATAAGCCATCGAGAAAATCTGACGTAAATAATTGCAAACGTGTCCTGAGTCCACATTCAAAACTTAATCCGATTTGAAGGCGATTTCACTTTGCAGCTTCAGCATTGTGATGTAGCTTTAAAACCCGATGGACGTAGAAATTCTCTCTCGCATACAATTCGCATTTACGATTGCTTTTCATTACATCTATCCTCCGCTTAGCATCGGGCTTGGATTAGTAATGGTTTTCATGGAAGGCATGTATCTGCGAACAGGTATAGAAATATACCAGCAGATGACTCGTTTCTGGGTAAAGATCTTTGCATTGATCTTTGGTATAGGTGTAGCAACCGGAATCGTAATGGAGTTTGAGTTCGGCACCAACTGGGCTGTTTACTCACGCTATGTAGGCGATGTATTCGGCAGCGCGCTCGCAGCGGAAGGTATATTTGCTTTCGCTCTTGAATCCGGCTTCCTGGGTGTACTTATTTTCGGTTGGAACCGTGTTAGTCCAAGGGTACATTTCTTCTCCACGATCATGGTAACACTGGGATCCATGTTCTCTGCCATCTGGATCGTAGTGGCAAACTCGTGGCAACAAACACCAACAGGCTATCACATCGTAGGCGAAGGCATGAAAGCACGTGCAGAGATCACTGATTTCTGGGCGATGGTTTTTAACCCATCATCTGTAGAACGTATTTCACATGTGTGGTCGGGATCTTTTCTCGCAGGAGCTTTCCTTGTCACCAGTGTGAGCGCATGGTATTTATTGAAAGGCAAATATATAGAGCTGTCAAAGGCTTCTTTTAAAATTGGTTTGTCAGTAGCTGCGGCTGCATCTTTACTCCAGTTGTTTACCGGCCATCGATCGGCAGACGTTGTAGCACATTATCAACCTGCCAAACTTGCTGCTATAGAAGGCCACTTCGATACACTCAAACCTGCAGATCTATACCTCTTCGGCTGGGTGAACAAAGAAAAGCAAACTACCACCGGCCTTGCTATACCGGGAGGCTTATCCTATATGATTCACGGTGACGTTGATAAACCTGTAGCTGGACTAAACAGCTTCCCTGAAAACGAAAGGCCCGGTGCAGTGAACTTTGTTTTTCAAACGTATCACATTATGATTAGTATCGGCATGGCGCTTATTGCATTGTCGCTATACTCGGTCTTCCTCTGGTGGCGCGGAACGCTTTTTGAGAAACGATGGCTGCTGTGGATTTTTGTTTGGGCTGTATTGCTTCCGCAGATTGGCAATCAGGTTGGCTGGTATACCGCGGAAGTAGGAAGACAACCATGGGTGGTATATGGACTGCTCCGAACCTCAGATGCTTTATCGGAAGCTGTTACAGCAAACCAGGTAATGTTTTCGCTCATCATGTTCACACTGGTATATATGTTACTCTTTGCGCTATTTATATACCTGTTGAATAAAAAGATAACGCACGGGCCGCTGGATCGTCACGATGATGAACACAGCCCACGACACATGGAAATGGCGGATTCATTTACACCCGGTGCTACACCCGAAAAAATTGAACACCCCACGGATAAAGATTAGGAAGTATATAATTCACAACGCATGGAAACATTTGCAGGCATTGATCTCCAAACCTGGTGGTTCCTGGTAATCGGGGCCGTATTTACAGGCTATGCTATTCTCGATGGCTTTGACCTGGGTGCCGGTGCACTCCATTTATTTCTGAACAAAGAAGCCAGCAGGCGAACTGTACTCAACGCCATCGGTCCGGTGTGGGATGGCAATGAAGTATGGCTGGTGATTGGAGGCGGAGCGCTCTTTGCAGGTTTCCCCGAAGTATATGCTTCACTCCTCTCTGCATTCTATATGCCGTTCATGATATTCCTGGTAGCACTCATCTTCCGTGCAGTGTCTATTGAATTCAGAAGTAAAGAACCCATGTTGTGGTGGCGCAAAATGTGGGACGTCAGTTATTGTCTCTCCAGCGGGCTGCTTGCTTTTCTATTGGGATTTATTCTCGGCAATGTAGCACTAGGCGTACCGTTAGATAAAGATCACATCTACCGGGGAGAATTCTCAGACTTCATCAACCCGTATGCGATCATGGTGGGCATCACATCGCTTTCACTTTTTATGATGCATGGTGCCATATACCTGGTGATGAAAACAGAAGATCGCTTGTATGCAAAACTCACCATCATTGTACGGAGAACAACTATATTCTTTGTGATCAGTTGTGTAATCACCTCGTTCTATACATTACTATATATTCCACACCTGGTAGATCAGATTCACAATAGCCCCAGTATGTTTATTCTGCCAGTGATTATGATTATTGCCATCGCTAACATTGCACGTCAGGTAACAAAGCGAAAGTATCTTTTTGCTTTCCTGTCTTCGGCAGTCGTCATTAGTGTACTCCTTATCATCGTATCACTTGAGCTATATCCTACTATTATTTATTCTCCTGTTAACCCGGAAAATAGTTTGACAGTATATAACGCAGCGTCCTCTTCCAAAACACTAGGCATTATGCTCACCGTGGCTGCCATTGGCGTTCCGCTTGTTGCCGCGTATACCACGTTTGTATTCTGGACCTTTAAAGGCAAGGTTAAACTGGACGAGACCAGCTACTGATTATTCGTGTCTGGAATTTATTTTGAAATCAACACATTAAGACCACAATTATTAATTTTGCTGCCATGAAAAAGTCAACTATAAATTTCTCAGTCGAGCTGGATCAGAATAATATACCGGATAAGATTCTGTGGGATGCTACTGATAAGCCCGATCCCGGGGTTTCTGAAACAAAATCAATGAGTGTCGCGCTTTGGGATCATAAACATAAAAACACACTTCGCATCGATTTATGGACGAAAGACATGCCTGTAAATGAGATGAAGCGTTTCTACGTTGATTGCATTGGTGGATTAGCACAAAGTGCACTGACTGCTACCGGAGACGAATATATTGCCAGTGAAATTAATGCTTTGTGTGATCGTCTGGTAAAACATCTTCAGAACTTAAAAGAGTAGTTTTTAAAATACTCTTCTATAAAAAGTATCAGGATTTCTTGAAATATATCCTCATTTATACCCTGGAAGGATATTCCTGATACTTTTTTTACTGGTATAAACACCTCATCCTACCTTCTTTCTACCTGCCGTGCAATCATTTTAATGTCGTAACAGGCTTTTCAAACGTTTGTTTTTTGCAGATTTTTTGTACTTTTCGATAAGAAAGCTCGGTATGCATACCATTTCGGGTTTTCCCTGGAGGACTCATATAATCCTAAAAAACCAAAACCAAATTGTATTTTATGAAAAACTTTTACAAGGCTACGTTGGCAACCATGCTAATGATGCTGTTGTCTGCCACGGTGGTCTTAGCGCAGACAAACATTTCAGGTAAGGTAACGGATGCCATTACAGGTGAAGGACTGGCGGGTGTAAACATCATTGTACGGGGGCGTGTAATCGGCACAGTCTCTGATGCAAATGGTAGTTACTCTTTAAAAGCCAATGATGCTCCTCCCCTCACGCTCGTCTTTTCTTTTGTAGGTTACAAAACGTTTGAAGTAGAAGTCAGCGATGCCAACACTACAGGACTCGATGTAAAACTGGAAGAACAAACTATACTTGGACAGGAAGTAGTTATCTCCGCTTCGCGTGTCGAAGAAGGTATACTTCAATCACCGGTATCCATTGAAAAGATGGATATACTCCAGGTACAGGCTACACCATCTGAAAATTATTACAAAGGCCTTATCAATATGAAAGGCCTTGATATGACGCAGAGTAGTATAAACTTTCAAATTGTAAACGCCCGCGGATTCAACTCTACTGGCAATACACGTTTTGTACAGCTCACCGATGGTATGGATACACAAGCCCCTGCCCTGAACTTCCCGATCGGAAATCTAAACGGTCCTTCCGAACTGGACGTTGAGAGCGTTGAATTTTTACCCGGTGCATCTTCTGCCCTATATGGCCCGAACGCATTCAATGGTATACTTCTCGTAAACAGTAAAAGTCCTTTTGAATATCAAGGTATAAGTGCATATGCTAAATTCGGACTCAACCATTTCAATGGTTCTTCCGAAGAGCCTAGCAGTCCGAAGCCGATGTATGAGGCTTCCATTCGCTATGCGAAAGCTTTTAATAATCGCTTTGCTTTTAAAATCAACTTCTCATATTCGAAAGCTGAAGACTGGTACGGAACAAATCATACCGATAAAAACCCGGAACGCACTCCTACCGGATTCTCTTCTAATCCTGGTAAAGATGAAGTACATGGTTTCGGAGATGAAGCCGCTACCAACATTGGCTTACTTGCCTTTAGCAGTGGCTTCCAACAACAAGCTCAGGCAAATGGTCTGCAAGATTATCTGGGAGATCTTCCAAACAATGTAGTATCAAGAACGCCCTATAGCGAAAAATACCTGGTTGATTATGGTGCAGAGAATTTGAAAGCCGGTGGTTCATTGCATTATCGTGTAAGTGATAAAGCTGAATTGATATATGCTTTGAATTTTGGTTATGGAACTTCAGTATATACCGGAGCACAACGTTATTCTTTGAACAACTTTGCCATCACACAACATAAACTGGAATTAAAAGGCGATAACTTCTTTGTTCGTGCCTATACCACACGCGAAAATTCTGGCGATAGCTATATCGCTGATTTGATCGGCTTCCAGGTAAACAATGATTGGAAAAATAATAACACCTGGTTCGGAACATATGGATTAACCTATATGGGAGCACTCGCTCAAGCTGGTTTACAGCCTGGCGATATAAATAATTTACCAGAAGCACAAAGACTCGCTATACAACAAGCAGCCCATCAGGCGGCCCGAAATGCTGCCGACCAGGGACGCGTTCTTCCTGGCACTCCAGAGTTTAATACACTAGCTGATAAGTACAAAGACCTTATTATACCGAATGGTGGCAAGTTCGATGACAACTCGAATATGTATCATGTACAAGGTCAGTATAACTTCAAGAATGAAATCAAATTTGTAGATCTGCTTGCAGGTGCGAGTTACCGGTTGTTTGATCTAAACTCCAATGGAACCATCTTCGCAGATGTACCGGGCAACGATATTACCATTTATGAATATGGTGCATATGTACAGGCCGCTAAAAGTTTAGGCAACCTGAAACTGACAGGTTCTGTTCGCTACGATAAGAATGAAAACTTCGAAGGACAGTTTTCGCCACGTATCTCTGGTGTATATACGGTTGCTGAAAACCATAACTTCAGAGCATCTTTTCAAACAGGTTTCAGAAACCCTACATCGCAGGCGCAGCACATCAACTTAAACGTTGTTTCGGCTCAGCTGCTCGGAGGACTTCAGGAATACGCTGATCAATACCAGATCACAAACAATACCTATACAATTGAATCGGTAAATCAGTATATCGGAAATGTACTGGCTGCCGGTACTACAGATGCTATTGTCGATCCGGAAAATATAGCGGTGCTGAGACGATTCGATACTTTCCGCGAAGTTAAGCCAGAGCAGATCAAATCTTTTGAAGTTGGATACAAGGGATTAATGGCTCAACAAAAGCTGATGCTCGATGTATCGTATTACTATAGTATCTATAACGACTTCGAATACCAGGTGCGGGTAAGACGTGCATCAGGTGATGTGAATGCAAATGCTATCAATGCATCAAGCCTTCTGAGTGGTGATAATACCAATACATTCCAGATCTATACCAATGCAACTGAAGAAGTAACGTCACAGGGCGCTTCAGCAGGTCTTACGTATAATTTACCAAAGAGCTTCACTGTATCCGGTAACTATAGCTGGAATGCTTTTGATAAAAAGGAAAACGACAACACGGGCATATACCAGTTCAACACGCCTGAGCACAAAGTAAACCTGACGTTTGCTAATCGTAAGCTGACAGACAAGATTGGGTTTGCGCTAACCTGGAGATGGCAGCAAGCGTTCCTGTGGGAATCTTCTTTTGCCAACGGAACAGTACCTGCTGTAAGCACGGTGGACGCACAAATAAGCTATAAAGTGGCTCCGATCAAATCGGTTATCAAAATTGGTGGTTCAGACATTTTCAACAAGCGCTATGTCCTTAACTACGGAGCCCCTACTATAGGTGCTATATATTATATATCCGTAACATTCGACCAAATGTTCAATAAATAGGTAGCAATGCTCACCACGATCAAACACAAATGATGATCAACGTAGGCGTCCAACAACAAAAATATAAACACATGAAACTCAACATACTCAAACTCCTTTCGATGGCAGCACTGGTCTGTGGCTGTTCATACGATTTTCCGGAAGCTGACTCTTCTACTTTGCCAACGGCAGGCGAAGCGGATTTCGCAAAGTATATTTCGATCGGTAATTCACTTACTGCCGGCTATATGGACGGAGCACTTTATGCCCGCGGGCAAAGCAACTCCTTCCCTTCTATATTGGCGAAACAGTTCGCGCTGGTTGGCGGTGGTGAATTCAATCAACCAACTGTAAATTCAGAAACCGGATGCTATGATATCACCGGAGGCTGTAGCAAAGGCAGACTATATTTTGCTTACGACTCCGATGGTGACGCTACCATTGTTAATAAAACCGGTGACGGTGGAGCATCACTTGCCCCTTATAGCGGAAGTAAAGCTGCTTTAAATAATTTTGGCGTTCCAGGCCTTACCATTCAGGCGGCATTGGCTCCACAAACAGGTGACAATACATCTCAGTTCTTTAATCCATACTATGCAAGGTTCGCTTCGAATCCGGGAACATCAACTCCTATAGGCGATGCGTCAACAGCACTTGCCAATGGCGGAACGTTCTTTTCGTTCTGGCTTGGTAACAACGATGCTATACTATATGCTATAAATGGCGGTGACCCTGCAAAAGCAACACTTACATCAGTCGTTAATTTTCAAGCAGCTTTCAATGCCGGTCTTACTACCGTATTGGATGCGAGTGCTACTACAAAGGGAATTGTAGGAAATATACCCGATGTGACTTCTATAGCATACTTCCATACTGTGGGCTGGAATGTTGTTGAATTTGAAGCCGGTGATCCCGTTGCAGAAGGAACGATACAATTACTCAATAGTAATTTTGCAGGCTTTAATGCTGCCCTAGATGCTACAGTTGCTTACCTCGGACATAATGCTGCTGATGCTGCACGCAGGAAGGTTTCATATTCAACCGGTGCAAATCCAATCCTGATTGCCGATGAATCATTAACTGATCTCTCTGCTGAATTTGATATGCTAAGAGCTGCCAATGCTATCAATGACCAACAACGTGCTGCATTAACTCCTTATGTTCAGGCGAGACCCGCCACTGCTGATGATCTGATCACGCTGTCGGCTTCATCTGTTATAGGAACAGGTGTTGGCGGAAGCTCCACTATAATTTATGGTGTGAGCTATCCTTTACCGGATATGTATGTGTTAGTTCCGTCTGAAATTGAAGAGATTAAAGAACGCGTTGATACCTTTAACGATATCATAGAAGCTGGAGTCGCTGCCCATAGCGATCGGCTTGCGTTGGTGGATGCGTATTCTATTTTCACAGATCTTAAAACGAATGGCGCATCTATTAATGGTATAGGATTAAATGCAACGCTTCAACCTCCTTATGCATTCTTCTCGGCAGATGGTATACACCCCAACGGCCGCGGTGCAGCATACATGGCCAACAAAATGATCACGATTATCAATACTAAATTCAATGCACGGGTCCCATTAACAAATCCAAACGATTACCCTGGAAACGATTTACCGGCAACGAATTAACTACACTCGATACTATAAAGACATTCATTAACCTAAACCGAAAAGGGCTGCTCCAGGGCAGCCTTTTTTATGAATTACTTTCACTATATATAGCAAACTTAAATATACCCTGCCGCTTTGTAGGCTACTACGCCCGCCCACTCCTTAAACAATTTATGCCATACATGGAGTGCATCGATCTTGGGAACAATAAAAGAATCGAGATAGTACTCTCGGGGATGTGAATAAAAGTCGGCTGTAAAAGGCTGCAAGTTCAGTCCTACTTTTTTATAGCACGCTAATGATCGCCTCATGTGAAATGCAGAGGTAATCAATAAACAATCTTCAGATCTATACTGTAAAGAATCCAGCATCTTCACTACTTGCTGCGCTGACTCGGCAGTGTTGCGTGTTTCATTCTCGATCATGATATCCGCAGAATCAACACCCATCATGATCATGGCGCGTTGAAATTTATTCGCTTCAGGTTCATCCTCACCAAACAGTCTCCCGGTTCCACCACTGATCAATATCTTTTCAATCAACTTCAATTTATATAGTTGAACCGTATGGGTTACACGATCAGCACCACGACTAAAGTAAACGCGATCATTAGGTTCAAGCCCAGCGATTGTGGTTCCGGTTAATACAATCCCGAGTTTATGAGGAGTCATATCCTTAAAAGCCACCGTTTGAATTTCCCATGCATGTATAGCTTCATTCGCCAGAAAATCATTCGAGAATAAGATCAACAGAATAACACCACTATATAACAACCGTTTTTTCCATTTAGGATTTTTCAAAACAATGGAAAGCACCAACAAAATCAGGATGATCGTCAGTGGCAGTACAAGGTAATTAAGCGTCTTTGAAAGGAAGAAAAACATGCAGATCTATTTGGGTTCGAGATTGACTAACAAAACCAAAGGTATAAAAAACATTAAAGTTCACATAAACATGGGACGTGCCGATACTATATCTCCCGCAGACCTCACAGATTACCGCAGACGAAATACAAGACAACATTTAAAAATCTACGTCAATCTGCGCACTCTGCGAGAGTTTGCATTTACGTCATAGGAACTCTCCCTGATACCGGAATACATTTCCCGCAGACCTCACAGACTACCGCAGATGAAATACAAGACCGTATTTAAAAATCTGCGTCAATCTGCGTACTCTGCGAGAGTTTGCATTTATATCTATAGGGGGTCTCTCTGATACCGCAATACATTCCCGCAGACCTCACAGACTACCGTAGACGAAATACAAGATTGTATTTAAAAATCTGCGCTACAAATCATTTACCTCTTCCGGTATAAAGGATTGGATATATTACTAAACCCATCGATAATCCTTCGCAGCACGTCAAAGTATAACGTTAATGCCAGCACCAATGTCATGGACCAAATCACACCGGTATTAAAATAAAAGGTATCAATGTTCTGGTTCAGGAAATGCTTGCGAGGCATATAGAACTGTGCATTGAAATCTATAGCATGCTCAGGATTTGGTTCTTTGTATATAGGGTATATCTTTTGAATAAGCTTTCCGTCTTGTTCAATGATCCTGTGCGTCTCAGATGTATTCTTTACTAACTCAGTGATTGCATCGTTGTGATACATTTCACGGTAGCGGCTAAAAGCAGCTTCCTTCTCGGGTGTACTGGTGAGATTGAAAATTTTCTTTTCACGTTGTTGATCCGCGCGGTTATACAATTTTATATAATAGTGTTTGAGGTTTACAAGGTATTCCGACACTTCGTTATATACAGCAGAATCAAATTTCGACAGCGTCAGGTCATTGATAGTTTTCAGAGATTGCCCTGTCGATTCAAGCTCTTGTGAAATTTCACTTTTCATTAACGCCAGGTCATTCACAACTTTTTCTTTGATGTGGGGATCGGCTGCCTGGTAGTTATTGATCACATATTGAAGTCTGCTCTCCAACTCAGGTATAAAATATACCTTCCTGTAATCTGCGCTCGCCATGGCGCGATCGTAGGCATAAAACTCACGTTCAAAACTATTGTCTTTAAACTGTGACACCATCGCTGCTTCAAAAGCCCAGCGCGAAGCCATCAGGTCGCCCACCAGGGGTACCGTTGCGGTATTGCCAATCGTAGGATTCAGCTTATCAAATTTCACTACTACCCCGCTCAATATCAATTGTGGAATAATAAGCAGCGGTATCAGTATATAGATGGTAACCGCAGAATTAAATCCGGACGATATATTAAGCCCCAGTAAATTTGCAAAGCATGAGGTGGTAAATAAGATAAACCAATGATGGAATAGCATTCCTTTGATCTCCAGCACATAGTTACCAACCAATACAAACATGAGCGTCTGTATAGCGGAGAGCATGAAGAGGATCGAGATCTTCGATAAAATATAGCTGCTTCTGCTCAGGTGCAGAAAGGCTTCACGTTTCAGAATTTTTCGATCGCGAATAATCTCCTCGGCACTTACCGTGAGCCCCATGAAGAGTGCTACGATGACGCTCATGAAAAGGTATGCCGGTATATTCAAATTCTTTCCGAATACATAGATTGTATTAGCAGAATCATCTTCATTAAAGTAGCGTACAATGAAGGCAAGTATAAATGCCAGTACGGGCGCCTCCAATAAATTGATGATCATATACTGGCGGTTGTGAAGCTTGGCCTGTATATCACGCATCGAGAACAAAAAGGCTTGCTTCAATCGCGTTGGAATACGCAATGTCGAATGAGGAACTTCCTTGGAAGTCTCGACTGAGAACGTGCGATAGTTCTGCTTATATATAGCATTCCATTGCTCGGCAGTTATTTTACGTTCGTTGGTAAAATGGCCGTATTCATTGATCACTTTCGTTTCAATGATATTAAAGATCTGCTCCGGGTTTACGTTTCCACAATCGTGACACTCACCTTCTTCACTGTTCACCAGGTTGATGCTCTTCTTAAAATATACCACAGCATCCACCGGGTTTCCATAGTATATCTGATAGCCACCGGTATCGAGGATCAGCAGTTTATCGAACATCTTAAAAATATCCGAAGAAGGCTGATGGATTACTGCAAAGACAAGCTTTCCTTTCAATGAGAGTTCTTTCAGCAAGTCTATAATATTTTCTGAATCGCGGGATGAGAGACCACTTGTGGGCTCATCACAAAATAACACTGCAGGCTCACGCAGTAGTTCAAGCCCTATATTTAGTCGTTTACGTTGCCCTCCACTAATCGTCTTCCGCAACGGAGACCCTACCTTCAGATCTTTTGTTTCTTCCAAACCAAGATCTTCCAATACCTTCAGCACAAGTTTATTAATTTCTTCTTCCGATTTATTGCTGAAGCAAAGCCGCGCGGCATAGTACATGTTTTCATATACCGTGAGGTCTTCTATAAGAAGATCATCTTGTGGCACAAAACCGATCACACCTTCGATTCTTTTCGGATCGGTGTGTATATCTATACCATTGATGAGTACCTGGCCTTGTGATGGCTTCTCGGAACCGTTCAATACATGGAGCAGCGTTGATTTACCGGCACCGCTGGCTCCCATCAATGCAATCAGGTTACCGGATTCTTCCGCAAGTTGTACATCGCGTAAGCCCAGCCTTCCATTTTTGAATTTGAAATTTATTCCCTTTCCTTCAAATGATAGTCGCGGGAAGTCACCAAATTTTTTAAAGCGGTTCAACAGATCGCCATAGTATACCGGTTCATCTTTTTCCCAACGCAGCATACTTCCTACTGCCAGCACGGCAATCTTTCCACTCTTCACAGGTACACCATTCAGGTATACATCTGAGCCACCAAGATATTTTATAAAGTATATTTCAACCTGCTCTATATATACAATAGCCACGAAGCCATCCAGTTCTTTCCTGCGCAAGTGATGTGCTTTTTTTAGCGACCCTTCAGGAGCAGCATCGATTATCAGAAAATGATCATGGTCGAGTTGAGATGCATTCTTCCCCAACACAAATTTCTTAATAGCATCTATCTCAGTTTGCGACACCTTGAAGTTTGCACCAATCGCATTTACCAATTCTTCTTCACGCGGTGTGATCTGCTCATCGGCCTGCACAATGGTGAGCAGTTCCAGAAGGATAACAACTTTTTGTTTTTGAGTGAGCTCAAGGTTAACCTCCGAACAAAGTTTCTCAATGCGTTTTAACGTTGCGCTTAGCTCCTCCGTGGTAGGCGGTAGTGCCTGCACATAGCCATCGAATTTCGTGGTATAGGTATCAACGGCTGAACGACTCAAATGATCTTGCAGGAAGTTTCGGATCTGGTCGCGCTCCTGGTGGGTAACTTGGTCTTCTTTCGCAACTACTGCGAACAACCGCAGGATAGCTTTGAGTAGAGGTTCACTCATAAAACTGAATTACATGAATCTAAATATAATGAAAGATGCAGGAGTAAAAGAAAAAGAAAAAGGACTGGCTTTGTGAACCAGTCCTTTTCAATATTTCTTACATAAATGGTAAGCTTATTCGGTAATGTTTTTACGAAGCTTCTCTACCACCTTCGTTACTTCTTCAAGGTTCTTGTCAGATAACACAAGATCTCCGCGGTTATTCTTGATCTGCTCTTCTATATTCAATGAGGCATATGCTTTTTCAAGTGCAGTAAGATCAGCAACTAATGTTGTTACAGGCTCAGTCTGTTCAACAGTCTGTAACATTTTCAGCAACTCGCTTACAGATTTCTTCTGTTGAAGTATAATACGCATCAGTGGCGTTAACACCTGGATACGGTTATCTTCCGGTAACAGATTTTTAGGATAAGTCTTGATCAAGCCTGTTGATATATATAGGCCTTCGATGAAGCTACCGGCAACTACCAGTGAAGAAAGCTTGTTACGGCTATCATCTTTCAGGAAGTTCTCAGTTCTCTTAATAGTCTTATCAAGCAGATGCGTTAATGAATCCTTGTTACCAATGTTAGCTTCAAATTTCTGAAGGATCTCAGCATCGAAAGAACCGATCACGCCTAAATTATCTGCCAGTGTCTTGCAAGCATTTAGATAGTCGATTGCTTCCTGTGTCTTATCATATGAAGTCAGGTATCCGATATCAGCAGCATAAACGCCCAGGTTAAGAGCAGCCTTGTCTGTACGGGAAGCATACTGATCAACTTTTGTACGGGAATTCACGAGGCTCTCGTTAAATTCTGCACCCGTTGCCTGAAGAAGGTATGGAATTTCTGATGGTGAAGGTATATTATAAACAACTTCTTCTATTTGCTGTTTAAGACTATCCTCCGCTGCCTGAAAATCAGCAGCATTTTTATCTTTATCGCTGGACGATGATCCGCATGAAGCTAACCCAACGGCCAGCACTACGCATAAACAGAAGTAAGTGAGACGATTCAATTTCATATGTGAAGCTTAGGTTTTGAGTTCCAAGTTTAACACATTTTTCATGTGTATGAAAATTAATTTTGAAGGATGGCAGGTAATTTTTTCATCCTTCGGTTACTTTTTAGTAAGTTTAATTATGCACATTGTAAAAATGTTATGGCAAGATTAGTTGATAAAACACTCCTGATTGACGACAGCGATATCGACCTGTTCATTCAGCGGAGATTCCTCGAAGTGTACAACTTCTCGAACCAACTTGTACTCTACAAGTCAGCAAATGAAGCACTTGACTGGCTGAAAAACATGAATGGCGAACCTGCTCCAGACATCATCTTCCTGGACCTGAACATGCCTGAAACGGATGGCTTCTCCTTTCTGAAAACATTCATGGACCTACCCGAAAAGGTAACATCAAAATCACGGATCGTTGTGCTGACAAGCTCCAACAATATGAAAGACCGTGACCTTGTATTTGAAAACAAGAATGTGATCCAGTACATCACCAAACCGTTGAAGCAAACTGATATCGAAGATCTCAAAAAGCTGATCAATCAGAATTAGTAAGCGAGATTTAGTTGTCCAGCCAGTCTTTAAACTCCTGCACGCGTTCACGTGCTACGATAATATCATTGTCCTGCGAGCCTTTTAAAACCAGCTTCAGCCGACTGTTCGTATGACTTATTATATCCTGTATCGCGTTGGCCGCGATGCAATACTTCCGGTTTATTCTGAAAAACCGTGCAGGATCCAGCATCTCCTCCAACTGCTCTAATGTATAGTCAAGGATCAGGTTACGATTATCCGATGTGCAGCAAAATGTAGTCTTGTCCTGGCTATAGAAGTAAAGTATATTTTCGACCTCTACAGTTTTTAAATGCTCCCCTACCTTGATAACAAAACGTGACTTGTGTTTTTTCGTCAGCATCTGAATGGTTTGCTCAATGTTATTGAGCAACGATTTGGTATCCGGTTCCTGCCGTGTTAACGTCTTGAATTTTACAAGGGCAGCAGCGAGCTCATCCTTGTCCACCGGCTTAAGTATATAATCGATGCTGTTTACCTTGAAGGCTTTCAACGCGTATTCATCGTAGGCTGTTGTAAAAATTACAGGTGACTTAATGGTGCATTGCTCGAAGATCATGAAGCTGATACCATCCGCCAGTTGGATGTCCATAAAGATCAGGTCAGGAGCCGGGTTGTTCTGCAACCATTGTACGGCCCGCTTCACGGTATCAATCTTATTTACTATAGTCACCGATGGTTCGATGCTTTTTACAAGCGTCTCCAACCGTTGTGCTGCCTGCGGCTCGTCTTCTACTATCAGTACATTCATGCTTGAACAGGAATAACAGGAAGCTTCACTATAAATTTTTCATTTTGATTGATCTCCACTTTTGTGTTGCTCAGAAATTCATATCGCTTGCAAATGTTATTAAGACCTATACCTGTTGAATCTTCACTGATCCCCATTTTCTTTTGCAGATTGTTTTCTACCACAATAAAATTACCGGAAGTATATACACTGATGGTAAGCGGATTCTCTTCGGATACTATATTATGCTTGATCGCATTTTCAATCAGCATTTGCAATACAAGCGGAGCTACCATACTTTTTACACCTTCGAGCTGAATATTAAGTTTAAGCTTATCGGCAAACCGGATCTGTTGCAAGAATAAATAAGACGACAGAAACTTCAGTTCTTCTTCCAGCGGCACAACTTCACGGTCGCGTGTGTCCAACACATAACGGTATACTTCTGAAAGTTGCTTGATGAACTTCGCAGCTTTATCCTGGTCCTCATATACTACATTGGTAAGTACATTCAATGTATTAAACAGAAAGTGAGGATTGATCTGGCTCTTCAGGCTTTCATAGTGTGCAGCTATATTTTCCTTTTGCAGGCGCTCCGCATCAATGGCGACCTGGCGCCAGTTAATTAAAAATTCTCTTCCGTGCATAAACAAGGAAATTATAATCGTAATAAGAATAGAGTACCCGGTACTATAGGAGACCTTCACTTCAAATTGCCAGGAGTATAACGCAATGATGGTATACATGGCAAGCAAAGAGTAAACTATAGTAGCGATGAGGCCGACCACGAAGCGCTGCACCGGAAATTTAATCCACGGAAGCTTCCAGGAGATCAGGTCTGCGAGATATGAATTCCCTTTCCAAAGAGTAATCCACATGAGTGCGTTTAGCGATGCCATTCTCCAGAAATGTGGAGTATTGAATGAACAGTTGTTACATCCCAACCCCGACCATGCCATGAAAATCCCGAGGATGATTAATACAATCACACTCTTGCCTTCCTCAATAATTAATTTCCGGTCAATGGTCATCTGGACAATTTGTTATAGGAGCAATCCGACCCCTAACGTAATAAGACCTGCTGCCAATAGCAACGCGCCGAAGTAAATTAAAGCGATGAGTTTATTCGGTCGCATGGCATCTTTGTCCATCGCTGAAAAGAAAAATCCTGCCGAGATCAGCAACGCTGACGTTGGAACGGACGCTCTTGCAAACCAGGTGAGTTGCAACGGTAGGGCTGTATGGTCTGCCAGTAATTGACAGATCAACGACAAGATTACAATAACACCAGCATGCGCATGGCCTGCCCGGAACATCGCTTTCTGAAAGCCATTGAGCTCAACTTTCCGGAGATTACCCGACAATACATTCAACAAAAAATATCCTCCATACTCTATGGAGGGAATCGTGATCAGAATCACTCCACACATCAATTTTGATTCGGCTGTCATACTATAAATGTTTATAATTTAAGCTTTGAGTTTCTAGCCTTACCCTTAGTCTTTAACCGTATTCCGAAGAAGTAAGTCCACCAGATAAAGAACAACTGAAGCGGTAGGCGAAAGAACAAGTATATAGGTCCGTTCTCCATCCCTCCCAGTTCTACCCGTTTCAGGGAGCCAATGATATTCGCCGGCAAAATGCATACTAGGAAAATGATCAGCATTATACTGGTAACTTTAGCCGTACGGTCTATCACCAAACCAGCTGCTGCCAGTAATTCAACAACACCCGTAAAATATACCAGCCCCTCTTTATAGGGAAAGAAATCCGGCATTGACTGCACCATTACTTCAGTTTTAAAGAAATGTGCAGAGCCCGTCATCACCAACATCAACGCCAGGGAAACCCGTCCGATAAAACTCATGGAAAATTCCCCCTTCACGATATACCGGTTACTCAACCAGAACAAAAAATACGAACCAATCAATACAACTAAAGGTGCCATAGTCTACAAAAAATTGAATACCAACATTGATCGCTATATATAGCTTGAGTTTTGGATGCTGAGGTGCTTATTTACATTTTCCTTTCATCCCCTCTGCCATTTGTTTCCCCCACTGTGGCGCGAGCGGATTTTCGGATTTGAATGTAGTAAATTTCTCCATTGCATTGTTTGTGGTTGCACATGCTTCTGCTGTAGAGGAGCCAAAGAACTGGGCTGTGCCATATTGCATTTGCGCTAACAATGCCAGAGCTCGCGGATTATTAGGGTTGATCTCAACAGCTTTATTCAGAACCTGCATGGAAAGCCCTGCAAATTGCTGACCCCGCGATGCCGGGTCTACAGAAACACGAATCATATATATAAAACCTTCAAGTGCTATAACTTCAGATTCATTTGGGACAATCTCTTTCGCCTTACTCAACGCTGTGGTAGCCTGGTCGAGGTACGCATCTTTCTTCGCGCCATCTTTTTCCTGATTGCTCATCATGATATAGCCGAAGGATGCATAATAGAATGGCTCCCATTTTGTTTTCTCCGCTGCTCCGATACGCTCAAAGGCATTGACAGCAGTTTGATAATCGGGAATGCTTTGCGCTGTATATACAGCCTGTATATTCTTTTGCATGGCCTGGGTGTACTTATCGTCATTGGCAAATACAGCATTGGACAACAGGATAATCACTACCGCAATCAGAACCGGGATGATGTTTAATGTTTTCATTTTTTAGGTTGTTTTAAATTTTAGGGATTGTTTAAAGGATATACTATATGATTTACCGATGCTGTTACAGGCTCGGCAATTGATTCACAGATTTATCTTTTGATAGCGTAATGAAGATGCCCAGGAAAAGAAATCGCGGTGCAGCCTGGCGAACGGGGCGGCTGTTGTATATACCGTTCGCGTTTTGCTCGGTGCTATATTCATAACCGAAGATATTATCTCTGCCCAGTAAATTGGTACACGACAGGTAAACGATCAGGTACGGTTTGGGCAGGTAACTCCAGTTAAAACTCAGGTCGCTATATACTGGTGTCTCGCCGTTATTAAATTTACCGGTATTGGGATTATTGTACGGACGGCCAGAAGTATAGGAATAGGTAAATCCTAGCTGGCTGTTGATGGCTTGTACGAAGTATTTATATACTGCAGAGAAATTATGCTTCGAAGCAAACGTAGGGGCAGCTTTGTATGGATAGTTCAGGTAGTTGCGTTTTGTATCGAGAAACGAGTACGAGATCCAATAATCCGTATTGCGCAGCGAGCGGTTATCGCGCCAGAACAATTCAATTCCTTTCGCATATCCGTTACCTGCATTATTTAATACAGATGCATCGTCATTTACATACTTTACGAGGTCTTCATACTTTTTATAGTAAGTCTCAACGCGGAACGTGCGATTGTTTTCGATCCGCTGGTAGTTCAAAATAAAATGCTCGGCTTTCTCAGGATCCAACGTGGTGTTTATACGCACGAGTTCATTTTTAGCAGTCTGGCGAAATTTACCATAAGCAAATGACACCTGGCTTGACGTCCCTGTTTTATAGGCCAGTGAAATACGTGGATCAACTGACAACTGATCCATTAAGTTGTTGTATTCGAAACGCGCTCCGGCCCGGGTGACAAACTTGTTGCTTGTATATATATCGGCTTCTGCAAACCCGGCAGCGATCACTTCATCAAAGGCACGGGTCAGGTTACTGCCGTCATCAAACGTGAACTGCTGATTGTACGTTCGTTGAATCAGTTCCGCTCCTGTTTTCAATTCTACTTTATCGGACAACGATCCTTCAAAAACCGTTTTTGCATGAACACCCTTTTCCGTTTCTACAATATTGTCGTCACCCACCATCGCGTCATTCTCCTGATACGTATAGGATACTCCGCCCCGCACGATCCAGTTGTCGTTCAATGCTTCTTTATAAAATCCATTGAGGTAACGGTAATTATTGGTGAGGTCGTAGAGGAATTTTGAATTATAGTCATCGATGCTATGCTGGTATATAGAGTAATTGGCGTGATTGAAATTTCCATATACTTTCAACATTCCGTCTTTACCAACCTGCTGACGGAAGGCCCCGCTTCCCTCGATCGAAACCGGAGGCTTCTCCCAATCAATCTCCTGGTTGATCAGCCCGAAGTATGGACGAATGTTGGTATACTGAATCTTGCCGATAATAGAGCCACGCTTCCAGGCCTGTGTATGCGTGATGTCACCGCCCACAGAAAGTATACCTATATCTGTACGTGTCATCTCCGCTTTATCTTTTGAATCCAACGCCAGCGCGGAAGAAAGAGCCTGCCCGTATTCTGCAGAATATCCACCGGTACTAAAGCTTGTGCCCTTAAACATAAAGGGCAGAAAACGACCACGTGAAGGTGTGTTGGGTGCAGAAGGACTATAAGCATCGAGCACAAGCAAGCCATCAATGAAGGTCTTTGCTTCTGTGCCATCGCCTCCGCGCACAAACAGTCTTCCGCTCTCCCCTACTTTTTGTGTGCCTGGCAAGGTATTCAAGGCACCTGCTATATCTGCGGTAGCGCCTGCTGTGGTGGCTATATCTATCGCCTTGAAAACAGTTCTTCGTGATTCATCACTGGCAGCAAACGCTCCGGCTGTGATCATTACCGCTTCAAGCTCGTTGATCATTTCTTCCAGTTGAACAGTGACCGTAACCGACTTTCCTTGAAGCACTACTTCACGCTGTGAATCTTTATAGCCTACGAATTTCACAAGCAGAATTTTAGTGCCGGTTTCTGTTGTCGTGAACTCAAAGTTACCTTCCGTATCGGAGCTTGTGCCATCATAGGTATCGACCAGAATTACATTGGCCAATGGTATACCGGCACCGCGCTCGTCCACAACCTTGCCGGTAATTTTAGTTTGCGCATAGCCCGCGAGTGCGATGAATGTTAACAAAGTGCTGCAGAGTATTTTCATAGAGGAATCTTATGTTCGATTACAGGGTAAAGATTGGCGGAGTAAAGACCTTTTTAAAAAATGAGTTACTGAACTGTAAAACGATCAGGATGAACTGTTAAAAGCTCATCCTGAAAAAAATTACTTTAGCAGCGCTTCGATCTTGGATGTATAGGTATCCGGATTTACTTTCATCGCCTCCAGGTGTCCACCCTGGTATACCCAGAATTCTTTTTGTCCAGTAGCGTTATTATATACCACCTCAGCACCTGCGATGGGAACTTCTTTATCTTCTTTACTGTGAACGATCAGCTTGGGAGCAGCAACTGATTTGATATCTTCTTTAGCAGCGTAAGGCGATACCAGGTATTGCTTGATCATAGCCTGTTGTTCCGCAGGAGCGTATGCCAATGCTATATCTGTAAATGAACTCATGGGGCCATCCAGCACGAGTGCTTTAACTTTATCTGCATTGTCTTTGGCAAGTTTGGTTGCGATCTGCGTGCCGATGGAAGCTCCGAAAAGGATCAGCTTTGTATTTTTTACTTCCTTACGGCTGATGAGGTAATCGAATACAAATTGTCCGTCCTTGGCAATGTTCAGGTGAGTCGGCTTACCGGTAGATTTACCGTATCCACGAAAGTCGATCATAAAAACCTGGAAGCCTTTATCTACTAACGGCTTGGTCATGAAGGTATAGCTGGTAACATTACCACCAGCACCATGCAGAAATAATATAGTGGCTTTGGGTGTCCCGACCGGTTTCAGGAAAATTCCACTGAGCTTTACGGTATCCGTTGTGAGAGTAACTTCTTCAAATGATATACCTTCCATCGGTTTCCAGGCGGTAACCGGATAGTAAAATTTATCATCGAACTGCGCGAACGCAAAAGAAAAATTCAGGAATGTTACCAGCAGAAGCAAAGCGAATGATTTCATATGGGATGTGATTTTGTTTTTGGTCATTTGAATTATGAACCAAAAATTCACCTTCCATCCCGCTTCCTCAAAAAGGCTTTACTGAACTGTAGAACATTCCTGATGAACTGTAACATCCCGTTCTTAAACCGGGAAGCTCAAGGTATTGTTACGATGATCTTGCCCGGAGTTTTGTTCCCTTCAAAAACTTTAAAGGCCGTCATATAGTCGTGATATATACCTGCAATCACCGGCCGCACAGGATTAACTTCCAGAAATTTAACGAACTGTTCAAGATCTTCACGACTGCCTGTTGTATAGGCACGCAAGGTGATGTTCCGTCTGATTACACTCACAAGGTCTATCGATGTTTGTGTATCTTCTAAAAATCCGATTAACGCCACCTGGCCATTTATAGCCGTTGCCAAAATAGACTGTTGCACCGAAGTACCTCCGGCCACATCGATCACCAGGTCGACACCTCGTCCTTGTGTCAGATCAAGAACTTGTTTATACCAATCTGGCGTTGTTTTATAGTTGATGATCTTACCCGCTCCAAGCTGTTTTAAAAATTCTTCGTTCTCAGTTTTCCCAGTCGTTACGATGGTTTGAAAGCCCATGCGCTTGGCCAGCTGCAATGCATATAGCGACACACCACCCGTTCCCTGGATCAATATTGAATCGCCGGGCTGGATATCGGATTGTGTGAGCACCCGAAAAGCTGTTAGCCCGGCCGTTGGAACAGTAGCCGCTTCCTCCAATGAAAGTGTAGTCGGTGCCTTGGCCAAACTCTGTTCATGAAAGGAAGTATACTCCGAAAAAACTCCATCAACCGATGCTCCCAATTGCAGTGAAGCTTTATAGGCATCAAACTTTCCTCCATACCAACGCTGACGCAACAAGCTGATCACGGTATCGCCAGGAGTAAAACGTGTTACTTTACTTCCTGTATGTTCAACAATACCCACCGCATCCGATCCAAGAATTATGGGCAGTGGTTTCACAAGTGGATAGCGACCTGTAATAAAAGCGTAGTCACGATAATTGATAGCAGTAGCTTTGATGCGCACCAGTACATCGTAATCACCTATAGCAGGCGTTGGTGTTTCTTTCCATTCTATTCCCTGCAGGGAACCGGGTGTTGTTAATTGTAATGCTTTCATAGTATAAATAGATTGATCTGTAGTGTGAGTTTATCCGGGTGGATGTGTTTATTTGTTACTGTACAAATAACGGTGAAAGCCTTGCGCAGGAATCGATTCACTCATTCGATCTTGCTATCACGGTGATACGTTAAAAGAATCATGGACCTGAAACATCTTCGGTATTTTAAAGTACTGGCGGAAGAATTGAACTTCCGCAAAGCGGCTGCACGCCTGAACATTTCACAACCTCCGCTCAGCCAGCAGATCAAAGAATTAGAGGAGTCATTGGAGACATCGCTCTTTCACCGACTCAAAAAAGGAAATGAACTTACCGATGCAGGCAAAATACTATACCAGTATACACTTGAGATTTTTGAGAAGGTAGAAGAAGCTGAAGAACGCATCCGGTCTATTCGGGAGAAGAAGACGGGTAAGTTAATGCTGGGATTGGTACCGGGTATTCGTCCGCAGCGTATCGCGAAAGCAATGCAGTTATTTCAACAGATATACCCGGATATACAGGTGACGATCGCAGAGCACTGTACGGCTACGTTGATTCATCATGTAAAAGAAAACATGGTTGATCTCGCACTGGTATATGGCCCCGTGCAGGAAGATGCTTTGGAGTGGAATGCTATAGCAGAAGAAGCGTATCACGTTGTGCTGCCCGCCAATCATGCGCTGGCAAAACGAAAAAAATTATCACGCGAAGATTTAAAGGACCAGCCTTTTATTTTATACAAGCGCCAGGATCAGCCGTGGCTTCACGATGCTGTGATGCAGCAATTAAAGTTTACTGGACAGGAACCCAACATCATCAGTGAACTCTCATCACCGAGAACCCGCGTACTGCTGGTACATCAGGGGCTCGGCCTTACGTTCGCTCCTGCTTCTCTTCACGAAGAATACCCGCATGTTTCGTTTAAACCACTGGATTCTTTAAACCCGGTGCCGGTTGGTATTCTGCGAAAGCGGAATAAAAACAGCCGTACACTGAAGACAATGATGGAAGCCTTTCAAAAAAGTCTGTCGTAGCGATTGATTCAAGCCTGTAATTTTCATAAAAGGCTTATTTTTGCGGCTCGCCTAACAGAACGAATTACAACATGGCCGATTACAGCAAAGACGAGATCAAACGCATTGAAAAGAAGTGGCAGGATAAATGGGCCGCAGATGGCGTTTACAAAGTAAAGGACGATACTTCGAAACCTAAATATTATGTTTTGGATATGTTCCCGTATCCTTCCGGGGCGGGACTTCACGTAGGGCATCCACTGGGTTACATTGCTTCAGATATAGTTTCGCGCTACAAGCGTGTGAAAGGATTTAATGTATTGCACCCGATGGGGTTCGATGCTTTTGGATTGCCTGCTGAACAATATGCTATTCAAACAGGTCAGCATCCTGCTGTTACCACGGCTAAAAATATAGAGACCTATAAACGTCAGTTACGACAAATCGGATTCTCCTACGATTGGGATCGTGAAGTTCAAACCAGTGATCCGGCATACTATAAATGGACACAGTGGATTTTTTCTCAATTGTTCAATGCGTGGTATAATAAAAAATCAGGACCCGAAGGAAAAACGGAGCCTATTGCTATACTCATCGCTGAACTTGAAAAGAACGGCAACAAAAATATCAGCGCCGTTTGTGATGAAGATACACCTGTGATCACAGCAGAGCAATGGAAGAGCTTTGATGAAAAAGGCAAAGAGGATTTCTTACAAAAATATCGCATCGCTTATCTGAGCGACACGATGGTGAACTGGTGCGCAGCACTCGGCACCGTATTGTCTAACGATGAAGTAAAAGATGGAGTGAGCGAACGTGGTGGCTACCCGGTAGAACGCATCAAGATGATGCAGTGGAGTATGCGCATCACCGCCTATGCTGAACGCCTGCTTAAAGGACTTGATACTATAGATTGGCCGGAGCCCGTACGGGAAATGCAACGCAACTGGATTGGCAAAAGCGTTGGCTGCGAATTGGATTTTAAAGTGAGCGCAGCCAGCGATCAGCAGTCTGATCTATCCATACGCGTATTCACAACGCGCATCGATACGATTTACGGTGTGAGCTTTATGGTGATTGCACCAGAGCATGAGTTAGTAGATAAAATTACAACGCCAGAGCAACGCGAAGAAGTTACCAGGTATATAGATATAGCGAAGAACCGCAGTGAGCGCGAGCGCATGAGCGAAGTGAAACGAATCACCGGTGCCTTTACAGGCGCGTATGTGATCAATCCATTTAACAATGCAAAAGTACCGGTATGGATTGCCGACTATGTATTGGCAGGCTATGGTACAGGTGCTGTTATGGCGGTGCCTTCCAGCGATACCCGTGACTACGCTTTCGCGAAACATTTTAATCTTCCGATCATCGATGTGTTGGAAGGACCAACCAGTGATATAACGAAAGATAACTTCGAGCCGAAGTCCGGTACGATGATCAATTCCGATTTCCTGAATGGCTTACCCTGGAACAAAGCGATTGAAAAAGCTTTGGAGAAAGTCGAAGCATTGGGCATTGGTATACGGAAAGTAAATTTCAGAATGCGCGATGCCATCTTCGGCAGACAACGGTATTGGGGTGAACCATTCCCGGTATATTTCGAGAAAGGTATACCAAAGCTTGTCGCGGATAAAGACCTTCCGGTTACATTACCGGAGATCGATCAGTATAAACCTACTGAAACCGGAGAGCCTCCTTTAGCGCGCGCGAAAGACTGGAACTATAACGGCAACGCGTATGAATTAACCACCATGCCGGGCTGGGCTGGCTCGAGCTGGTACTGGTTCCGCTATATGGATCCTAAAAATGAAAATGAATTTGCCGGCCGGGAAAAAATAAATTACTGGAAAGATGTAGACCTGTATATGGGAGGATCAGAACATGCTACGGGGCATTTGCTATACTCCCGTTTCTGGTGCAAGGCGTTGAAAGATCTGGGATATGTAGATGCTGAAGAGCCTTTCAAGAAGCTCATCAACCAGGGGCATATTCAGGGGATGTCGAAGTTTGTGTATCGGATCAACGGTACTCACAAATTTGTATCGAATGGTTTACGTAAACAGTACGATGTAACGCCGCTTCATGCCGATGTTAGTCTTGTGGACAATGACGTGCTTGATATTGAAGGATTCAAGAAATGGAGAGATGATTTCAGTAACGCTGAATTTATACTGGAAGATGGAAAGTATATCTGCGGAACAGAGATCGAAAAAATGTCCAAGTCCAAATACAACGTTGTTAACCCGGATGACATTGTAACGAACTACGGTGCAGATACACTTCGTATGTACGAGATGTTTCTGGGCCCATTGGAATTATCCAAGCCGTGGAACACGAATGGTATAGATGGAGTATATAAATTCCTGAGAAGGTTCTGGAATCTCTTCCATGACAAAAATGAAAATTTCACCGTGAGTGATACAGAACCAACGCGTGAAGAATTCAAAATCCTTCACAAAACCATCAAGAAGATTGAAGATGATATAGATCGTTTCTCTTTTAATACTTCCGTGAGTGAGTTTATGATCTGCTGCAATGAACTGAGTTCTCTGAAATGTAACAAGCGTGCTATACTGGAGCCGTTGGTAATTGCCCTCTCTCCTTTTGCACCACACATTACAGAAGAACTTTGGGAAAAACTTGGTCATAGCGATTCCATTTTGAATGCGGTATATCCGAAATATGATGAGCAATACCTGGTGGAAAGTTCATTTGAATATCCTATCTCCATCAATGGTAAAGTTCGTGTGAAGATGAACTTCGCACTGGATATGCCGAAAGAGGACATCGAGAAATTAGTGATGGCCTCTGAAGCTGTACAAAAATGGACTGAAGGCAAAGCCCCTAAGAAAGTAATTATCGTGCAGGGCAAAATCGTGAATGTCGTGTTATAACAACAACGCTGATACTTTTCCAAAAAGCCTTCCTCACTAATGGGGAAGGCTTTTTCTTGTCTTGCAGAATATCCATTGAAATATTTCCGCTTCCAACATCGGCATCTGTAACAAAATTGTTACGCTCATCGTCCTCCAAACCGTTGGAGGTTTGCAGGGTTGTATCTATCTTAAAAAATATTAACCGCCACCAGACTCTATAACTCATAACCTAACTCTTACCCATGCAACTTGTTATTGAAAATCTTTCCAAGACTTACTCGAATGGTGTGCAAGCATTGAAGAATGTATCGCTCACCATTAACCAGGGTATGTTCGGATTACTGGGTCCAAATGGTGCCGGTAAATCTTCGCTGATGCGCACCATCGCTACACTTCAGGAAGCGAGCAGTGGCTCTATTACATTAGGCAATCTCGATGTACTCCATCAGAAACATGAGGTCAGAAAAATACTGGGCTATCTCCCGCAGGAGTTCGGAGTATATCCACGGGTAACGGCAGAGACGATGCTCGATCACATTGCTGATCTGAAAGGTATAGTAGATAAAAAACAACGCAAGGAAATTGTACAGACGCTGCTGGAGAAAGTAAACCTGATTCAGTTTCGGAATAAAAACCTGGGAACATTTTCAGGAGGCATGAAGCAACGCTTTGGTGTAGCGCAGGCTCTCATCGGCAATCCTAAACTTATCATAGTGGATGAGCCTACTGCTGGTCTCGACCCGGCTGAACGAAATCGTTTTTACAACCTGTTAAGTGAAATCGGTGAGAACACAATTGTTATACTCTCTACGCACATTGTAGAAGATGTGACGAACCTCTGCAGCAACATGGCCATCATTTGTCTTGGAGAAGTGATTGCACAAGGACATCCTGCCAACCTCGTTGAATCCTTGCAAGGTAAAGTATGGAGCAGGATCATTGAAAAAACGGAACTCACTATATTCCGTAATTCGTTCCAGGTTATCTCCACACAACTCAAGGCAGGTAAAACACAGATCCATGTACTCAGCGACATCCGTCCCGATGAAGACTTCAAACCTGTAGAAGCCGGACTGGAAGATGTATACTTCTCGAAGATCGCTGAAAAGACAGACATCGTTACTATGTAATTCACACCTTACCTACTATACTATGTTCTGGAAAATATTTCTTTTCGAGGTAAGGTATCGTTTCAAACGACCTGCTACCTATGCGTACTTTTTTGTATTGTTTCTTTTTGCATTCGTCAGTGGTATATATGGCAATAGCCCTGCATCGGAGAAAGTGTTCGTAAACTCTGCTTATGCCATCGGTTACTTCATGATCATCCTCAGCATTTTTGAGACGTTGATCGCCTCTGCAGTCATGGGTGTTCCGGTATACCGGGATATTGAATACCGCACGAAGGATTACTTCTTCACCTACCCGATTACTGAAAAATCATATTTACTCGGCCGGTTCCTCGGATCGTTCGTGATCCTGATCTTCATCAGCTTCGGGTATCATGTTGGTGCGTGGCTTGGCGGTCCGCTGGGTGTATTA
Source organism: uncultured Bacteroides sp. (assembly GCA_902168185.1). Classification (GTDB taxonomy): domain Bacteria; phylum Bacteroidota; class Bacteroidia; order Cytophagales; family Cyclobacteriaceae; genus Ohtaekwangia. The sequence goes on along the minus strand of CABHOV010000025.1, from coordinate 41,223 downwards.
ACAGGCGAAGTGGAGCCTGAACGATTTGGCCCATTTATACTATACCACTATATATACAACACCCTCGTCCTTAATATCCCGAACCTGTTCTTTACGGGAACTGTATTCTTCGCCCTGGTAGCGCTGACTCGTAAAATTGTAGTGACGTATGTCGGAAGCGTTATCCTGTTTATAGGATATCTGCTTGCCAACGCACTCACACAAGATCTCGACAATAAAGACCTGGTAGATATACTCGACCCCTATGCGCTCACAACCTATATAAATGCTACCAAGTATTGGACGCCTTCGGAGCAAAATATAACGCTCATTCCTCTTGAAGGAAATTTTCTCTGGAATCGAATTCTCTGGATCGGCATCAGCTTGCTGTTATTTGCATTTACATTTTTCCGGTTCTCATTCCGCAGTATGTTGGAGGTATCCTCGGGCAAGATTAAAAATGAAGAAGCCGTTGAACGCAAAGGGCGATCGCTCTCTGATCTACCGGTCGTACAGAAGGTATATTCTCAAAGTGTATACTTACGCAAGCTTTTCAGGTTAGGTCTGCTTGAGTTTAATAACATCATCAAAGATTTTTACTTCATTGCCATACTGCTGGCCGGTGTATTATTTCTCTTCCTGGATGGATGGTTTGGATCTCCCACGTTCGGCACGCCTTCTCTTCCGCTCACATATTATATGCTGGAGGTAAAAGACTATAACTATATAATCTTCGTCTTCATCATCATTATATTTTACACTGGAGAAGTTGTACACCGCGATAAGAGCGTTAACTACGCAAACATCGCGGATGCGTTACCAATTCCGAACTGGGTTGTATATGGCTCCAAATTCCTTTCGCTGGTATTGATTAGTTTTGTGCTGGTAAATCTGGTACTCGTATGCGGTATCTTCAACCAGGTGATCAAAGGATATTTCAATTTTGAATTCGGAATGTACTTTACGGATCTATACCTGATCGAGTTTCCGGAATATTTACAGCTCGCAATGCTGGCATTTCTGGTTCACATCCTGATCAACAACAAATTCATCGGCCACGTAGTCTCCATCGGGATATGGGTCGCGCTGTTTGGTCTAAGGAATTTCGCGGAATTGAATTACAATCTCTTCTTCTATAGCTATATCCCGGAATACCGGATTTCTGACATGAATGGATTCGGACATTTTCTAAAATCTATAACATGGTTCAATGTATACTGGCTAAGTTTGGGATCGATTTTCCTGGTCATCGGAAATTTATTCTGGAATCGTGGCGCTGAAACCAGTTTCTCAACACGGTGGCAATTGGTAAAGGAACGCTTCAGCGGACTCCCCGCTGCTGCACTTACATTCTTTACCATACTCTGGATTGGCTCAGGTATATTTATATACTACAACATGAGCGTCCTCAATGTATACCGCACCGCGAAAGAGGGCAGAAAAATTAGCGCAGATTTCGAGAAGAGCTATAAAAAATTCGAGTTTACCGTTCAACCGAAAGTCACGGATGTAAAAGTAAACATCGACATCTTCCCGGAAGACAGGACAACAAAATCATCGGGTATATTTACGATCGTCAACAAGAGCAAACAGCCAATCGATTCTCTGATTCTGAATGTTGGAAGTCCTATAGATCACACCACGATTGAAAGCCTCACGCTGGATGGAGACGATCTGAAGTTGATCCTGAATGACGAAGTCAACCGCTTCTATATCTATAAAATGCCACGCACGATGCAACCGGGCGATACCATGAAGATGGAAATCACCATGGATGCACGCTATAAAGGATTCCCGAACAGTGGTCTCGGCAGACAGATCGTTTACAACGGCACGTTCTTCGACCTGAGTATATTTCCTTCGTTTGGTTACCCGGGTGATCCGCTTAACAGTGACAAGGATCGAAAAAAATATGGATTGCCCAAGAAAGACTATACACTTCCTCCTCAAACTGATCCGCATGGGTTGAGTAATCTTTTATTCAACGATGATGCAGACTATGTTACGTTCGAAGCTACGATCAGCACCGATGCCGACCAGATTGCCGTTGCGCCAGGGTATCTTCAAAAAGAATGGATGAAGGATGGAAGGAAATATTATCACTATAAAATGGAAGGAGAAATGGATCTCTTCTTTAATATATCTTCTGCCCGCTATGCTATACATCGTGATACCTGGAAAGGAAAGAATGGTGAAGTTGTAAACATCGAGATCTTCCATCATCCATCGCATGCCTATAATATTGAACGCTATGTGAAATCAGTAAAGGCTTCGCTTGATTATTATGCTGATAACTTCAAGCCTTACCAATATAAACAGATGCGTATACTTGAGTTCCCGCGGTATGCTGGTTTCGCGCAGTCCTTTCCCAATACTGTGCCCTATACCGAAAGCTTTGGATGGGTAGCCGACAATAGCGATCCCGATGATACCGACTATACATTTTATGTTACAGCACATGAGGTGGCACATCAATGGTGGGGACACCAGGTAACACCTTCCGCCACACGCGGTGCCAACCAGATCTCGGAATCTATGGCGGAGTATTCTTCGCTGATGGTATTGCAACATGAATACGGTGTTGACTGCATGCAAAACCGATTGAAATATAGTCTTGACCGTTACCTGCGCGGTCGTGCAGGGGAAGATAAATTTGAAGAGACGCTCCTTGAGAATGATTCACGTTCGTATGTGTGGTATGAAAAGGGTTCACTCGTTTTATACTCCCTGCAAGATCTTCTTGGAGAAGCGCGGCTGAACAGTGCCTTCAAAAAATTTATCGATACTGCCGCTTTCCGTCAGCATCCTCCTTTCGCTACTTCACGTGAATGGTATAGCTATATACAGGAAGCTACGCCGGATTCTTTGAAATACTTCATTGAAGATTCATTTGAGAAAATCGCGCTGTATGAAAACCGGATCACGAAAGCTATAGCAGAGCCTTTAAAAGATAATCAGTATAAGGTAACGATGACGGTACAGACTCGAAAGCTATATTATGATGGTCTTGGTAAAGAGACCGGTAAAGGCACGGGAAAAGATCTCATTGATATCGGCATCTTTACAGAAGACGGAAAAAATGACAAAGGCATGATTAAGAAGGTGCCTCTTTACCTCAAGAAGCATTGGCTTGGTGAAGGTGAACACATTATTAAATTGGTGGTGCAAGGTAAACCTGTTAAAGCTGGGATTGATCCTTACAATAAACTTATCGACCGGATTCCGGATGATAACATGAAGACCGTTGAAGAAAAATAATCGTTAACCATTTTCAACTCCCAAACTATAGTACCAGGTTTCAGCAAGCCTGGTACTTGCTATTTATACCTATGCCGTTGACCTGCAATCTGTTTTTCAGGTGCATAAGTGGAACAGGAAACTAAAACATTATCAATACAAATCCCATATAATTGTCCCTACCGAACTCCGATTTCTTTCGTTAATTTGCCCCCGATCTAGTGAATACTATGCAGGCAATTAAAGAGACTAACTTCAAATTTTCCGGACAAACCGGGTTTTACAAGGGTAAAGTTCGCGATGTTTATTATTTCGGAGACCGTATGGCGATGGTTGCCAGCGACCGGATTTCGGCCTTTGATGTTATTCTGCCCCGCGCTATTCCGGATAAAGGAAGAGTATTGAACCAGATCGCAGCCTTCAATCTGAACGCTACCAAGCACCTGGTACCGAACTGGGTAATGTCAACACCCGACCCGAATGTTACGATAGGTTTCAAGTGTGAGCCTTTTGCCGTGGAAATGGTGGTGCGTGGCTACCTGGCAGGGCATGCATGGCGCGAGTATAAAGCCGGAAAAAGATCGGTTTGTGGCGTTGCTCTTCCGGAAGGTTTGACAGAAAATGACAAGCTTCCTCAACCCATCATCACCCCGACAACCAAAGCACATGTAGGACATGATGAAGATATTTCCAGAGAAGAAATTCTTTCGCGTGGCATCGTAAGTGAAAGTGATTACAAGACGCTGGAGGAATATACTTTCAAACTTTTTCAGAAGGGAACAGAGTTAGCTGCAGAGCGCGGACTCATCCTGGTGGATACAAAGTATGAATTCGGTAAACATCAGGGTAAAATTTATCTGATCGATGAAGTACATACTCCGGATTCATCGCGTTATTTTTATGCGGAAGGTTATGAGGCGCGCCAGAAAGCGGGAGAACCTCAAAAGCAGCTCTCAAAAGAATTTGTGAGACAATGGCTGATCGAGAATGGATTTCAGGGAAAGGACGGCCAGCAGATACCCGAGATGACCGATGAGATTGTGAATTCAATATCCGCGCGCTATAAAGAGCTGTATCAGCAAGTTCGTGGAGAGGCTCTCGCTCCGGTAGATTATTCAAGCATAAATCAAAGAATTGAGCAAAGCATTCTCAATTCAATAAATTCCGTTAACTTGGAAAGTCAGGAAATCTAAGATTGAACGAGTTGTGAGGCAAGACCTCCGCTCCTGCAATTAAAGACTATGGCGAATTCCATCTGACCCATTATAAATATATATAGAGATGAAATATACTATCGACAAGCAAGAGAAGTACTGCATGCTAAAATTGCATGAAGAGAAGTTGGATTCAAGTGTAGCACCTGGACTAAAATCAGAATTGATCACATTGCATGCTGAAGGCATGAAAAATATCATTCTCGATTTGTCAGATGTTAAATATACCGACTCTTCCGGACTCAGTGCCTTGCTCGTAGGAAACAGAATCATGCAGGAAGATGGTGGCATTTTTGTATTGGCATCTTTGTCCGACCACACGATGAAACTTATCAAGATCTCTCAACTTGACAGCGTATTGAATATTCTGCCAACGGCAGAAGAAGCCATTGATGCTGTTTATATGCACGAGATTGAAAAGGATCTGAAGAGCGGAGAGAATTAATATTTCAGCACGTAAAAAGTCTGTACGACCAAAGCTCCTCCGGGTTTTGGTCTTTTTATTTCGTCAAGTATGAGTTTCAAAGTTACTATTCTTGGTTCAAGTGGTGCGTTACCTGCTTATGGCAGGCATCCGAGCGCGCAGTTGGTGGAAATCCAGAACCGATACTTTATGGTGGATTGTGGTGAAGGTGCACAGATGCAATTGATGCGACTTGAAATAAGCTATCACCGGATCAATCATATTTTTATAAGTCACTTGCATGGCGATCATTATCTGGGCTTAATGGGTTTGCTCTTTACCATGCACCTTCAACGCAGAACAAGTGATCTTCATTTATACAGTCATCGCGGGCTGGATGAAATCATCACTACGCAGCTGCGCTACTCACGTTCTTCACCATCGTTTAAAATTATTTTTCACCGGCTGGAAAAAGGTGAACGTAAAATCATCTTCGAAGATGATGCTGTATCTGTTGAGACAATCCCACTGCATCATAAAATTCGTTGCTCCGGATTTCTCTTCCGCGAGAAACCGAAATTAAAACGCATCGATAAAACCAAGCTTCCTGCCGGGATCCTTATCAACCAGATTGCGTCTTTAAAAAAAGGTGAAGATGTATTTCAGGAAAATGGAGATATACTTTACAAAAACGAAAACTATACACTCCCCCCTAAAAGATCAAGAAGCTATGCTTATTGTTCCGATACAGCTTTTCAGGAGCGTATCGTTGAGCAAATAAAAAATATAGACTTGCTATACCACGAAGCTACTTTCGCCAACGATGAAGAATCGAAAGCGAATGAAACCCTGCACAGTACAGCGGAACAGGCAGCAACCATTGCTAAGCTTGCGAATGTAAACAAACTCCTTCTTGGTCATTTCTCTGCACGCTATAAAGATTTAACCCCTATATTAGAAGAAGCGAAACGTATTTTCCCAAATGCACAATTAGCCGTGGAAGGCGATGAGATTACAGTACAGGAATAATACAATTATATACCCTGGGCGGATGACTTAAAAATCGATGAACAATACTACTAGCATGGAGCCTACTCTTGAACAAAAACGCAATCGTCTGTTTGTGATCCTTGCGGGAATCTTCATCACGAATGCGTTGATGGCAGAGATGATCGGGGTGAAAATATTCTCTGCAGAAACAACGGTTGGCCTACAGCCCGCACACTTGAACATCCTCGGGTTCACCATGGATTTCAATTTAACAGCCGGTGTCGTGATCTGGCCCGTAGTATTCATTACCACAGATTTAATAAATGAGTACTTTGGTAAGCCTGGGGTTAAACGCATCAGCTACTTTACCGCTATACTCATTACCTATTCTTTTGTTATACTCTTTCTCAGCATCCACCTCCCTCCTGCTGGCTGGTGGGTTGATGCCTATAGTAAAGATCCCCAAGGAAATTATTTCAACATTGATTACGCTTTCGGTAAAATATTCGGACAAGGCCAACGCATTATTCTGGGCTCCCTCACAGCGTTTGTCATCGGGCAGTTAGTCGATGTTTTCGTTTTCCACAAACTTAGAAACGTGACGGGCAGCAAACTACTTTGGCTTCGTGCCACAGGTTCAACATTGGTATCGCAGTTTGTTGATAGCTTTGTGGTACTATATATAGCCTTTGCCGGTATATTTTCAAACCAACAGATTTTAGCCATCGGCATCACAAACTATATATACAAATTTGCAGTTGCAATCCTGTTGACGCCTCTCATTTACTTCGGGCACAATTTGATTGACCGCTATCTCGGCAAAGAAAACGCAGAGCAGATTTCCCAGGAAGCTGCAAATAAAAGCAAGGGGTTTCTTTAAAACTTAAAGTTGAATCTTTAGTCTTTAAGCTTCAAGACTAAAGATTCAAAAATTGTTAATTCCAAAAGCCTTCTTTGCTATTGAAGGTTGGACACGGTATCAGCTTATACTTTCGCTTACTACTCTTATTGCTGGGCTTGGATGAGAATTCATATACAATTGAAATCTCGTGCGCACCACCTGAAGATGTCTCCATTTCAGAGATTGTAAAATCATAGCTATACCCGACTGAAAGCTGCTTAAAATATAGTCCAAGGGTAAGAATGAGCGCGTCTTGCGCGATGGAATTTATAACAGTCTTTTCAAACGGTTTACCACGATACCACAACCCAACCGACACCGGATCGATGTGGTAGTTAAGTCCCAAATCAAGTTGAGAGAAAGATTTACCCTGCATCCGGTATATAAATGATGGCGTGAGGTACGAGGCACGTGAGGCATTACGAGGTCCTCCGCTCAGATTGATTTTTGCACCCGCGTGAATGGAAGTTTTCATCGGCAAGCGGCTGTCATCATTCAATACCGAAATACTGGGTTGATTCATGTGCGTAAACGAAGCACCCAACCAAAGCTGACGACTATATATCAAAAAGCCAGAGCCAAAATCAAAGTACGAGGTATTACCAATACGCGCTACATCCGGATCAAGGGATGAGCCAGGCACTTCATACTCTACATCCAGATCTTTTCCTAATCTTACTTTTGTCCGATCTATACCATTCGATCCATAACCAAAATATAGTCCTGGAGAAAACACTATATTATCCGTGATCTTTACTTTATAAGAATACAGCAGCCCGGCCGTTGTGGTTCTCCATCCGGCAGATCCCATCTGATCGGTAGTGAAGAGGAACCCAAAACCACTTCGCAGTTCATTTACAAAAATATCGTATGAAGCCGCATAGGTTGTAAATGCCTTCGGAAGACTGGGCCATTGGATCCGGTGATTCAATGCCACGCGCTGTTGTGGTGTAATTCCTGTAAAACCAGGGTTGAGGTATAACGGTGCCTGGTAATATTGAGAGAATTGCGGATCCTGTGCAACGGCCGATCCATACGCCACCAGCATCACCACAGCAACTCCTATCCATCGTTTCATTGTATACTTCTTCATCTGCTTCTATCGGATCAGTGTTACATCGCCTATTTGTGTTGTTCGCTGCTCATCTGATAAGCGCATTGTAATTTTATATACATATACACCCGCCGGCAACAACCTTCCATTCTTATCATACCCATCCCATCCCTGGTTCTTATCTTTACTTTCAAAGATCAAATTACCCCAGCGATCAAAGATCTGCATCTGGAATTCCAGGACTCCTTCCATGATCGGGCGGAATACGTCATTGAATAGTCCATCACTAAAGCCACCATTCGGGCCGTTAACATCGGGAGTAAAGGCATTCGGGATTTTTATACGACCACCTTTCTTGGCAATAATTACTTGTGTCGCGGTATCATAGCAAACCAGTTCACCATCGGTTACTCCATCGCCATCAAAATCCTTTACACCGAAATTATAGGAAGCAACCAACAGTATAGTATAATTACCTTCTAACTGGTAGTGATGCTGCGGTTGGAATTCAATTGACGTTTCGCCATCATCAAAATCCCAGGTATAGCCGTTCGCACGCAAAGTGTTATTGCGCATTTGAATTCCCGTTTCATCCGGTACAAACACAATGGTATCCGGTACTACTTCGAAAGCAGCATAGGGATTTTCCATGATCTGCACAGGTGTATTCCGGTTATCGACTGTAGCTGTTTGCCCGGTGATAGAATTTGTTGTTTCCAGGAAGATGGTATACTCTCCAGGACTTGCCACTTGAAATGTAGGCAATGTCTCATTGGACACGATCAGTGTATTTCCGCCTTTATCTTTTAAGGTCCACTTGAATACATCTCCCGTTGCCTGGTTCTCTAAGATCTTGATATCTGCAGGGAAGCATGCCGCCTGTGGAGTATACCGGAATGCGGCCATCAACGGTGGAAGCAAGATTGGTATTCGGATTGTCTTGTCTTTAAAGCACGCCAGGCCAGCTGCCTCTGCTGATGTATTGGTAACCACCAATCGTATATCCTTATCACCAATTGAAGTATACTCAATTTGAGGAGGAGTATAGCCTCCAAAAGTTGTTGGATTGGAAGATGTTCCGAAATCCCATTCATATCTGAATTCAGCATCATTTGCAGGAAGCGAAGTGTTCAGAAAATCGACAAAGGCCTTGCCACCGGTATATGGAGTAATGGAAGTAGCATTAAAATCGGCCAGCATATCACGATATACCGTTACGGGTATAATTGTTTCTGCTGAGCATGATCCATTGTTCACCTGATAAACAACTTCGTATACAACGGTAGCGCTGGTGGTATTCGTGAAGGTATATTCCTGTGAAGCTGCTGTCGAGAAAATGCGCTCTTCGCGAACCTCACTCGGATCACCTCCTTGTGTTCGGTAGAACCAACGGTGTACAGAGCCTCCTACAGTTGAGTTAATGAATTTCACTTTCTCGCCACTGCAGATCTGCGTGCGATCACCCGTAGCATTGATAAAGATGTTGGGATATATAGTTATATTCTGTCCAGTCGATTGTTTTATACAGGCCGCTACCGTAGTGCTTCGTGCTGTAAGCGTAACCGGTATCACGGTATTGCCTGCTACATTAGCACTGGTAAATATATGTTTCACCTGCATCACTACCGGACTGGCAGGACCGGGAATTGCCGGGATTACCTCGTCGGGTGATCCGTCATTCCACGTCCACACATATTCAACATCCGGATTAACTGTCCAGGTAAATGTATACTCGCCACCACTGCATTGAGGCGTTGACGGTGCAATGGTAAAGCTTGTATTCATATTGATCATCTTCACCGTAACCGGCAAAGGATAAGATATCGGTTCACAGCCGTAAAAATCCTTCAGGTGCGTTAGTGTGAATGTTTTCGTAGCGGTATAGTTAAGCACAGGTACCGGGCGGTCTTCACCGCCCACCAGGCTAAACGTTGTAGTGCCATCGGTATAGTCAAAGAAATAAGGAGACTGTCCATTGGTGAATTTGAAATCAAGCGTAAAGAAACCGTTCTCGCAAATTTCACTTGGTGCAGTCAACGTTGCTTGTGGCAATGCATGAACCACTACCTTCACAACATCCGTAATATCTTCAGCACAGGTGCCGGATGCTACTACTCTCCTATAGTACGTCAAATCTGTTAATGGAGGTGGATCGTAGGTAGGGTTGTTATTGGCTCCTGCCGCAGGGCTATAGGATACATTATCCGGTGATTGCTCCCACCGGTATATATAGTTACCAATACCACCGAACGGCTGTGATAACTCCTGAAACGCGGTTGGATCTGCATTCTCACAAATATCTTTATCGAAGCCTACTACCCCTGCGAACAACGGTATAGGGTCGATCAGCAATTCTGGCAGGGAAGTTTTTTCGCAGCCTTTGGTGTCTGTTACCGTAATGGTATATAATATATTGGCAGACAAGCCCTGAAAACTTCCGTCTGTCTGACCGGTAAGATTCATCGGGTCCTGATCCAACACATAGGTATATCCAGGATTTCCACCGGTGATGGTTGCTATGTCTACACTTACTTCACCATCGTTCTGGCCGGCACAGCTTACATCATAGCCATTGTAATCGGATGTGATGTCAATGGTAAAAGCTATATCATTCGGCTGCTTAACGACTATATTGGGAACAAATTTCGTACAGCCGTTCTTATCTTCAATCCGCACCGTATAGGTTGTGGCGCGTAAGCCGACAAAACTCTGCGTTGCAGCATCGTAAGGTATATTTGAATCCTGCAGCAATGAAAACACCAGAGGATCTCCACCACCTGCAGACGTTCCACCGGTAGCGGTGATGTGAATTTCACCATCCGGAGTTGGATCATTAAAGCAACTTACATCCACTACAGAAGGTGTACCTTCTACAATTGGATCAGGCTGAACAATGCTTACAGGCGCGGAGTCCTGACATCCTTCTACGTTTTTTGTATATATAGTATAATTACCAGCGCCTAAATTTGAAAACAGAACCGTTGGCACAAACGTAACACCGTCTTTACTAAAGGTATGGTTTGTTCCATACTGTGCAGACACTACGATTTGTCCGTTAGCCAGGCCGTTGCAGGTTATATTAAATCTTGGATCGGTTGTTTCAACAGGGTCTACCGAGAGTTGAGGCGTTGGCCTTACATCGAACGTTACTTTGGCATCTTTAAAACATCCGCTGGTTGCAGCAGGATTCAAAACCCGCACAAATACCGGAAGCTCATCCGTTAATGTATAGGCTGTAATCTGCGCAGGAGGAATCTGTGATCCTGCAAAGTCACTTTCATCGGTAAACCATGTATAGGTTACTCCGGCTTCTGTACTGACTTGTGTATGATAGGTTGTAAGATCTTTTACCACCGTATTACCACCGTAACCATCGGAGCAGGCTGCCTCATTGAGCGGTGTTGTAATATCCGGTGAAGGCCTTACGGTTACTGTTATATATTCAGGAGGGCCGCTACATAATGGAGACGAGGAAGGGTTGGTCGCGCGCACTTCATACACCACCGATCCCAATGCTAAACTATTATTTACAAGCTTATCCGCAATGACATTGGTAGTTGAACCGGTAGCACCGGTTATATTTCCATTCACCTGGAACACGGTCCATATAAAAGTTGCATTGCTTACATTCGCCGATGTCAGCGGTATATTCAAAACATCACCGCTACAGATAGGAGCAAGTGTAACCGGTGTAACCAGTGGTTTACGCTGAATAGTTATTACTACCGGTACAGCAGGATTTCCATAGCAACCTGTGGTTGAGTTATAGGGGCGAACATTATATGTAACCGTTGCATCACTGCTGGTAACATTCTCCCAACGATGTGAATAAATTATCGTTGGATCATAGAGCGTTAGGGTTCCCGTTACCGGGAGTGGATCAAGCGGTGTTACATTTGCAGAATTATATACTATAGATTCGATCACAAATTTATCTGCTGGCAAAAATCCAATCGCTGACTTTAGCGTAACTTCAATCGGATTATCGCTACAAACTGCTTTCCCCAAATTAACATCCATAACAGGCTCTGCCTTGATATCAAGTGTTATACTTTTCTCTTCACCAATACACCCCACAACACTGATTGGCTTTACGCGGTATAGCAAGGAAAGAACCGGTGCTATCGTCTGATTTTTATAGCTATCATTCTCGATTCCTGCCGGAGACAACACACCTTGGGTCGGACCGCTTACAGGTATAATTCCTGGAAGCACCGATGGAACCTGTACGTCAAATGTAGTAGCAGGCACCGGGCTTGAAGCATTTTCCGAGAGTATAATTCCCGTAATGTCACCACTACAAATTGATATGGTGGAGTTGTCCATAATGGGGCGCTTGTTTACGACAACCGGAATTTGTGTCGGTGGGCCTGTACATCCGGAAGCATTACTCTCCGATACTTTTACAAATACATCTTCACTCAAAAACTGGATCTGCACGACACCGGTTGTTTGTCCATCGGCTACTATACCGCCCCCCACTAATCCATCACTTTGCTTTATCACTTGCCAGTTATAGGTGGAGCTTCCTGTATTGTTTGGCGATACAGTGAACTGATATATACCATTCTCACATATATCTACATTTGGAGGAACGATGGAATATCCTTGCGGATCATCCGACACCTGGATTGTTTTCTTCACAACGTTACTTTCACAACCATTGATCGTAACTTTTACAGAGATCTCATCTGACAATGCATTCGGGAAACTTAACAGAACGTAAAAGTCATTGGCACCACCACCGCCCAGGTATTGGAAAGAAGCAGGATAGGTCCATGTATAGGTGGCGCCTGGTATTTGCGCGACACGATAAAGCTCTGAACCATTTTTACAAGGATCTGCCTTTCCGGTTATAACCGGATCGGAAGGTAATGGCTTTACTACCAGATTTACCTGTACTACATTAAAGCAGCTTGTGTTCACATTTTCAACACGGGCATAGTATATAGTGTTGGTAGTAATGTCTATATCATTCGGAGAGGCTATAGGATTTATACCTGACTCGGCATCGAGCGCTGTTGTATGCCAGGTAATAACCCGATCAACAGCTGGCAACGTAGTTATATCATCTCCTACAGACACCAGGGTTAAATCAATATCATCTACTCTGCCTGTACCGGCAGGAGCTTCTTCACAGAAATAAAAACTCTTGGCTACAACTACCGGCTTTGGATTTACAGTAAAGTTTACTTCCTGTAATTTTCCACAGTTCAACGGGGCCGTTGTAATATCAATTACTCTTATGAATAACTTATCGTTGTTATGTATATCAACCGAGGTGATTGGATTTATATCATTGACCTGATCGAATGCATTTGCATACCACTTCACTAACCTATCCGCAGGATTGGCAGCGCCGATTACATCGTCATCATATACCGATAGGGTAACGTTGGTTGCCGTCAAGGTTCCTGCTGTAGTTTCACACAAATCGCTTGGTGCAGGATCCACTGCATCCGGTAACGGATTCACCGTAACTACAACCTGATCGGTTGTTGCTGCACAAGAACCAATGGGTGGTGTAGCAAAACTTCCGAAGGCACTGTTTACAGTCCAGGTAAATGTAGTTGTACTGGTTAATCCGGTAACAACCGTTGTCTCATCATTTATATTTACAACACCCGGAGTCGGACTCCATGTACCGGTTCCAGAGTTTGTAACGGCCACAGCAGAAAGGTTTGCATCTTCACCTTCACATATAGCTATATCTGCGCCAGCATCTGCATCGGCTGGTTTACGATCAAAGGTAATTACAAGATTGGTAGAGCTGCTTACATTAGAGCATGGCCCTATACCATCCGGATCCAAAGCAACGAATCTAAGCTGCACAGAACCGGTTGCAAAATCTGCTGCAGTAGGTCTATATGCGTCAGAAGTATTGGCAGCGGGCCGTGCGCCCCCAGGGCTACCGTTGTTACTGGTAAAAGTTCCTGTACCACTCACAACTTCCCAGCGCCCTTGTGTAGCGCCACCACCCACGGTTGCACCGGTTAATGTTATTGGCGTGAGCGTTGTCAGGTCTACACAGGATATAAAATCTACGGGAACATCTGCTGTACCCGGCTCATTAAAGGTAATGGTTACGTCATCAGATTCCGGAGTACATGTACCGCTTGATATTGTCCAGCGAAGTATATATGCACCATAGGTATATATCGGTCCATTCAACTCAACAACCGAAGCTGGATTATCAGCCTGTTGAATTGTAATCGGACAACCTGCGCCAGAACATCCACCCGGGCCACTTACTACTGTCCAATTTCCAGAACCTATAATAGGTGTATTCGCTTCCAGTATAAAGCTCTCACCACAGACAGCCTTATCAACACCTGCTGCAGGGTCAGTCGGATTTGATCCAAGATCAACAACTATATCTGCAGAACTTTCACACGTACCGTTCTTCACCGTCCAACGCATGGTATAGGCGCCCTCGTTGCCCGAGGTAATGGTAATGGTAGCATTGGGAGTACTCGCGTTCGATATAGTCGGGGCAGGGCGTGTCGGTATACTGGACACAAAAGTCCATGTACCTGTTCCGGGTAACGGGTTACTTCCTCCCATGGGAAGCGAAGTTAAAGTACCGCATAGTGCCTGGTCTATACCAACGGTTGCTATAGCAGGATTGTCATTTATAGTTACCGATACATTTACAGGCGTTGAGGAACATCCTATATCATTGGTTACAGTATAGGTTAATGTAAAAGGTGATCCAACGGAAGTTGCTGTTGAAAGAATGGTTGGTGTCTGAATAGTTGCATCATCAATAATAGAGGTTGCCCCTGTCCATGTATGCGATGCTATAGCACCAAAGGGATTCGATGGGTTTCCATTTAATGTTGGTGTTTCTCCTTCACAGATCTCTACGGGTGAAGGAGATATACTCGCCGTTGGATTCGCGCGAACGGTGATGGTAGTATTTCTTGGGTTCGAGGGACATGTAGGAGCGTTCACGAATTGTCTCACCACTCTTAATGTAAAGGCTCCCAGCGTCCCATTCGTTTGTAAAGTAATTTGCTTGGTGCCTTGTCCACCGGTGATGGTTGCATTCGCAGCCGGTATAACACTCCATACAAATTGCGTTTGTCCGCCTACCGGTTCCGTTGCGGGATCGCTCGGTAAAGAATATATATAGGTTGTATTCGGACAGACATTGGTTTGCGGTAAAACAAGTGTCGGTGGTGCTGTACTTATATTTTCTCTGCGCGTGAGAATTACTTCTTCTACATCACTAACGCAGTTGTTCGTTTGTGTAGCCGTTACATAAAAATCATTTATACCTACAGGAGCCTGTGAAGCACTCGGCGTAAATGTAGTTCCCGTTTGGATTACGTTAGCATCTGCTTGTGCATCCGCTAAAGTAGCATACCATTTATAGGTAAGGTTCGCTTGTACGTTGGTAACAGTAAGTGTTGTCGTAGCTAAATTTCCATTACAGATAAGCTGATCGGCAACGATGGGTTTATCCGGTGCATCTATAATTCGAATAATCGCAGTGCGCTCCACTGGAGGATTATCGCCATTGATCAGATCTCCGTTGGTTGGAGTCGTGTTACCATTCGTGAAATCATTATCATAAGGATTACATATATTCCAGTATCGGATCGTGACTTGAAATTCATCACCTACTTTTGGAAATCCTGCACCGAAACCTCCGGGTGCCGTTATCTGTAAAGCATCACGCCTGTCTCCGTCATTTACTACTACCAGTGGTGGCAAATAGTGAACACCGCGCGGATCTTGATAATTTAATTGCAGATCACTTCCACCAGCCGCAGTTACAGGAACTCCGTTGACTGTAACATTCGGAATCTTATCCAACGCGATGGGTACTGTATTGTATATTATTTGCTGCCAGCGATATTGTTCGTTGGGAAATTGTACGGGGTTGTTGGGTGGATAATTAGCAGGGAAGTTCGCATTGCAATTCCAGTCCGTCTGGTCTTCAAATATCACATCGATGTTTTCACCTTCACAGACTTCGTGAATTGTTGTTCCCGTTAAGGGCGAGATTAATTTTACATCTCCACCATTGAATTCATCTGTTCTCCAAGTAGAAATAATTTGTTCCTGCCGTGTATTTGTACAGGGAACCCCACCTACCCGAATGAATATAATTACCTGGTACTCACAATTGCTATTCGCGGGAAATGCGTGATTCTGCGTTACGTTATATATAGTGTTACCTCCGACCAGTGGCGTTACCGTTGCGGCACTCCCATCACCCCAATTAAATACGAGTTCGTAATTAGGTCCTATTGTCGTGGCTCCAGAAAATGTAATCCTATAGTTTACATCTGCTGTTACAGGAGAACACAGTTTATCTGGAAATTTATCACTTCCGAGTCCTATAATTGGAGGAAGTACAGCACATTGTGACAAGGCTTGCTGACAAATTCCAACGCTAAAAACAGAAAAAATGATTATGCACCTGACCAGGTAGAAAAAATTCATCTCGATAGAATTCAAGTAAGGTTTAAACTTCGAAAATAAGCATTAAAGCCTTTCCATAAAAGGGCAATTACCCTAATAGGGCTACAAATAGACTTGATTATATAGTGGTAATACTGGGAATGTAACCTTGAAAAAACATTTTCGACAGTTGAATTGTATCCACAAATACCGTTTGACCGACATCGTGAGGATATATCACAGTATAAAGTATAGACAATAAAAAAGCCCTCAATAAACTTGAGGGCTTTCAGCTAGTATAGGTTGGATTAGGTAAAAGGTCAATCCCATTTAAGTTCTGTATCCAACGTTGAAGGTTTGGAAGACGAAGCTCCCGCGGGTTCTTCAGTTTCCTGTGCATGATCGAACTGACTGAAATCCACAGTAGGCATGAGTTCATGCTTTACATGATTCACAGTATTGGTAAGTGCTTCAAGGAATTTATTAAAATCTTCCTTATACAAGAAGATCTTGTGTTTCTCATAAGAGAATCCATCTTCTTTAAAGCGCTTCTTACTCTCAGTTATTGTGAGATAGTAATCATTCGATCGAGTCGATTTCACATCAAAGAAATACGTCCTCTTGCCGGCCTTTACTTTCGCTGAGTAAATTTCGTCTCTGCCGTTTGTCTTGTTCTCTTCCACAATCCTTCAGTTTTTAGGGTTAGGTTCAAGTTTGGTTCCAACTAAGTTAGTACTTTGGTTATTGATTCCAAACTAACCAAATACTATTTCGTTAACGATTTCGGTTTGTACTAATAATAAAGCTTTATTATGTCCAAATAATCAACAATATTCGGCTTTTCCAAATACGTGAAGGCAGACCTCAATCAAATCAATCAAAACAGCAGCCTTGAACTACTCGCTCATCAGCTTGTGGAAGGCTTCATCACGGGACTCCATAAGTCTCCGTATCACGGTTTTTCTGTCGAATTCGCAGAACACAGACTCTATAATGAAGGAGAGAGTACACGCCATATTGACTGGAAAGTATATGCGCGGACGGATCGGTTATTTACAAAAAGATATGAAGAGGAGACTAACCTCCGGTGCCTCATTGCGCTGGATATATCTGCCTCCATGCTATATCCTGCTGATTCAAAAGCAAAGATCAGGTTTAGTAAATATGCTGCGGCAGCACTCTCCTATTTATTAAATAAGCAACGTGATGCCGTGGGGCTTTGCCTTTTCTCCGATGTGATTCATGAGATTACGCCTGTAAAATCATCGCCTACTCATCTTGATAAATTACTCCGACTACTAAATGATATCGAAGATCGAAAACCTTCACAGACAAAAACCAAAGTAGCCAAAGTATTACACGAGATCGCAGAGAAAATTCATAAGCGATCATTGGTTGTGATCTTCAGCGATATGTTTGATTCAGATGAAAGTACGGATGACCTTTTTAAAGCGCTACAACATTTGAAGCACAACAAGCATGAAGTAATTGTATTTCATGTTATGGATAACCAGACCGAATTACTATTCAATTTCGAAGACAGGCCGATGGAATTTATAGACCTGGAGACAGGTGATCGCCTTAAATTAAATCCTGCAGATATAAAACAATCCTATCGGGAAGAAGCCGATCAATTTCACAAGGCATTGAAAATGCGATGCAATCAGTACAAAATAGATTTCATTGAAGCTGATGTGCAGAGCGACTTCAACAATGTACTTCAAACGTATCTGATAAAAAGAGCGAAGATGAAATGAGAATCATTAAAGTGTTATTCGTTAATAGTTGTTCGACACCTATTAACGAATAAGCACTTAACTTGATTTAAGCTTCTACTTCCTGATGGAGCCAGGCTTTCTTTGCCAACAACTCCTCTTTGGTTTCTACATAGTCAGGATCAGGCACGCAACAATCCACTGGACATACAGCTGCGCACTGAGGTTCTTCATGGAAGCCTGTACATTCTGTACACTTTCCAGGAACGATATAATAAAATTCATCGGAGACAGGTGTTTGGGCATCCTTCGCATTTACTGCTGACCCGTCCTCCAATTCTACTTTGTCTAATTTAGTACCCCCGGCCCAATTCCACTCGCGGCCGCCTTCATAGATCGCTGTGTTGGGGCATTCCGGTTCGCATGCACCACAGTTGATGCACTCGTCCGTAATAATTATTGCCATGCTTTATCTAATTTTGGTCCGTTTACCAATTACAAAAATAATCTAATCATCCCATAAAACGGTCACCTCTCCATAAAAGTTTACGACAGATGAATGTACATGTAAGAATAAATGCTTTTGTTTCATTAGGCCAGTCTTTACAACAACTCAGTGATGATGATTTTCAAACGTTGACAGAGAAAGTTGCCAGAGAAAATCCCTGGTTTACCAAAGAGAACGTTCGTATGGCAATCCATGGTGTTGTAAAACTTCTTGACAAACCAAATCTGGAGAAGTGGTTGTCACAGTATCAATTTAAAGAGGAATCAAAAAAGATAGCGCTCGTACTTGCCGGTAATATACCCATGGTAGGATTCCATGATTTGCTTTCTGTATTGATCAGCGGGAATGTCGCAGTGATAAAACTCAGTTCAAAGGATACTGTTTTACTAAACTATATACTCAATACTTTATGTAGCATTGAACCTTCATTCCGCTCACGAATTGAATTGGTCGAACAGCTTAAAAATTTTGATGCTGTGATCGCTACTGGAAGCGACAACTCCGCGCGTTATTTCGACTACTATTTTAGCAAGTATCCTCATGTCATCCGAAAGAATAGAACATCGGTTGCAATCTTAACAGGAAATGAAAGTGAAGAAGATCTGATAAATATAGGAGTCGACATCTTCAGTTACTTTGGATTAGGCTGCAGGAATGTTTCCAAGATATTCCTGCCGACAGAGTATACTTTCGACAAATTCTACCCAAGTCTTGAAAGATATCAACCGATCATCAATCATCATAAATACTGTAACAATTACGACTACCAAAAATCAATCATGCTGGTAAACCAGATACCTTTTCTCGACAATGGTTTTCTTATGCTCCACGAAAGTACCCGGATGGTCTCTCCAATCTCCGTTGTATACTATGAACGCTATGCAAATCGAGAAGAGCTATCTGAGAAATTAAAAGCCTCTGAAGACAAGATTCAATGTGTCGTAGGTAAAGATGCGGGAATGATTCCTTTCGGCAAAGCACAGTATCCTGAGTTATGGGATTATGCAGACGGAGTGGATACTTTGAAATTCCTGTCGGAATTGAACTAAGGTATATACTACACATTCGCCCTAAAAAGAAAGCCCCGAATAACAACCTTTGTCATTCGGGGCTTTTAATTTATAGTACGCTATTCTATGGCTTCGCTCCTCGTAATACTTCTATCCATCCGGTTATCGCGCTTCCTTCACCAATTTTGAGTCGATAGAAATATATACCATCCGATACATCTTCTGCTTCCCAGTTGTTCTGATAACTATTGGTAGAGTAAACCTGCTTACCCCAACGATCTGTTATTACCAGCTTGGCATCTGCATCCGGTAAATTCCGGATAAAGAATACATCGTTCGATCCATCCTCGTTTGGTGTAAAGATGTTTGGTATATAGATATCGGTATCCAGCGGAACACGTCCAACAATTTCAATCACACATCCTATAGAATCCATCACCTGAACACTATAGCGACCTGCAGGCACATTACTATAGTTCTTTTCGTACTGCAAGTTATTATTCACCAATACTTCTTCCCAATCAGATTGATATGCCTGGCCGCCTACGGAAGCTGAGTCAAGTTCAATACGGATCTGGTATGGTATCTGTCCTCCGGTGAAATTACCAACCTGCATTTTACCCGTAAGTATGTCCGGATACGATTCACTGGTAGCTCCTACTTGCGCAAAGAGGTGTGGTACTACTTTAAAATCTGTAAGCTCGGAAGACAATAAACAGAATGTTGAAGACTGGACCTGGTTGATCTGAATCTGATATTCATCCGGCAGTTGCAAGAATGGATGATCTGCATATTCTAACAATACACTGCCAGTAACCGGAATGGAAGACACCGGATAAGTTTCCAACACTATATTCGTGAACTTCTTGAACACCTGAATTTCAAAAGGTGTACCTGGCTCGCCTGTAATGTTTGTTAAAGATATAGATACTTCATTGTTGTTACAGATCGGTACAATATCGAATGTGATTGCATACACACCATCAATTGTAAATGGACCTTGTCTTGTAGCACACAGTGCCGAAGCTCCTTTTGCAAAGATATAGTATGTTCCTCTTCCCAATGAATCAAATGTAAGCGGAACATCATTAGTAGGATCGAATGTGGTGTACGTTCTATATTTCGTAGGCTCTACGAGTGGATCAGCACTTATACCAGCCTGATAAGTTCCAGGGTTGGTAAACTTCACCACTAACTTTCCGCTAAGCCCATTGTTTGTACACGTGGCTGTAACAACTGCTGCTGAGAAGTCAATGAAACCAGGGAAGGTGACATTGGCTGCAAAAGTCTGCTCACAACCTCCGTTATCTTTTACAGTAAGTGTATATGCGCCTCCAGGTATAGCAAGGAATTCATTCGCTGCCTGGAAAGTTGTTCCGTCCAACGAGTATGTATAAGGTCCTCCTACTCCGCCCGTAGCGACTATATTCTTAATCTCACCATCATTACCGTTACAAGTAGAGGACGTGATATCGAACGTAGCGTTGATAACCGGGTTTGCATCTTGCATGACAACGGTTACTGCCGCATTACAAGGATCTGATGAATTTCTTCTCACGCTTATCACACGTTCGAATGTAGGTGCAGCTCCTGCCGGTATACCCGTGATCTGGCTTCCCGCTGTAAACGTCTCCCAGGTAATTCCATCGAGAGACCATTCCAACACGTTACCGGTTTCACCAACTATATCCAATGTAAGAGCTCCTGTTGCAGAACCTGCGCAAACTGGCTGAACTATATTTGAAGCAACCGGAGTACCTACAGTTCCGGACTGGTCAATCGTAAACGTTCCTGGTTTAACACAACTTGGATCGCCATAGGTGATGGTATACGTATACGTACCCATTGGCAGATTCAACATGGTTGTGTCATTATAGTTTGTTCTTGTTATCGTCAGGTTTGTACTGGATATACCATCGATTCTGATTATAACACCTACCGTATTAACTGCAGGTACTAATGGGTCTATCGTGAAAGAAACCCAGCCATTGGACAATGTACAGGTTGCCGGATGAGGATGCGGCACAATTCTTACCGTAGCACAATTGCCTGTACCCCCGCCGCTACATCCCCCTGTGTTCGATACGTTGACTACAATTTGAGTTGCAGGGCTTTCACCACAAGTATATACAGCCGTTACCTCGTATGTAAAGGTTCCTGGTGTTGTACGAATTAATTCAGCTCCCGGCGTGAAACTTCCAGTCGGTGTAGTTGCCAAGAGTGTTCTTGTAGAGGGTGCTGTAAACAGATACCATCTAAAGCTTGTTGCTCCAGGGGCAGTTGCAGTCAATAACGGTGCCGGATTGTTAACACACACAGTAACCGGACTTGTCGCTACAGGTGATGCTGAGAAATTAATCACTACATCATCTATACTTGGTGTACATGATCCGTTGGTAACTACCCAGCGCAATGTATAGGAGTTTCCTGCAACCCCTACAAATTGAGATGTAGGACTCGTTGGTGTTATTACAACGCCACCCGTACCACTTATAATTGTCCATACGCCTGCTCCCACCGTTGGTGTGTTCGCTGCAAGTGTTGTTGTAAACACTCCACAAAGACCTTGATCAGGACCCGCGTTTGCAACTGTAGGAGCTGCATCCAACTTGATCGTTACTTGGTCTGATGTTGTCGCGCAAGCATTAGCGATTGTCCACTGAAGAACATAAGTCTGCCCGGCTGTACCTGTAAATATAGTAGCAGGGTCATTGTCATCTGCAAAGCTTCCACCCGTACCACTTATAACTGCCCAGGTACCTGTACCAACCACTGGCAGGTTTGCAGCGAGCGTTGCAGTGGTAGCACATACTGTTTGATCTGCTCCTGCATTGGCTACAGTCGGAGTTACGTCAAATGAAATCGTTACATCGTCCGTACTTGGTGTACATGTTCCGCCTGTACTTATAGTCCAGCGTAATACATAAGTTGCTCCGGCTATACCGGTAAATATACTTGTTGGACTGGCAGCAGCATCAAAGTTTCCACCTGTACCACTTACCACTGTCCATGATCCTGTACCAACCACTGGCAGGTTCGCAGCAAGCGTTGTAGAAGTCAAACACACTGACTGATCCGGACCAGCATTTGCCGTTGTTGGCGTATTTATATCAAAAGTGATAGATACATCATCTGAACTTGGTGTACATGAACCATTGCTGATTGTCCAGCGAACTACATACGTGGCACCGCCTGTACCTGAGAATGTTGTTGTGGGATTCGTATCATCCGCGAAGACACCGCCTGTACCACTCACAACAGTCCATTGACCTGTGCCAGCTACAGGTGTGTTACCCGTTAATGTAGCAGGGCCACAAACGGTTTGATCTGCTCCTGCATTGGCCACTGTGGGCGTTGCCTCAAGTTCGATTGTTACCTGATCAAAAGATGATCCGCATGAGTTCGCTATAGTCCACTGAAGAACGTACGTCTGCCCTGCTGTGCCTGTGAACACAGTAGCAGGATCGTTATCATCGGCAAAGCTTCCGCCTGTACCACTTATGATTGTCCATGTACCTGTTCCGACTGTTGCTGTATTGGCTGCCAACGTTGCTGTTGTAGCACATATACTTTGATCGGCTCCTGCAACAGGAGTAGTTGGAGCTACTTCCAATGCGATTGTTACATCATCCGTACTTGGCGTACAAGTTCCACCGGTACTGATTGACCAGCGTAATATATAGGTGGTTCCTGCTGTACCTGTAAATGCTGTTGTTGGATTTGCTGCATCCGCTAACACTCCACCGGTGCCGCTAATTATACTCCATCCACCCGTACCTGTTACAGGTGTATTCGCTGCAAGCGTTGTTGATATTGCACATATAGACTGGTCAGAACCAGCATTCGCTGTTGTAGGCGTATTGATGTCGAAAGTAATCGATACTTCATCTGTACTTGGTGTACATGATCCATTGCTAATCGTCCAGCGAAGCACATAGGTACTACCTCCTGTACCTGAGAATGTTGTTGCTGGATTAGTAATATCTGCAAAAGTTCCACCTGTTCCACTTACCACAGTCCATTGGCCCGTGCCAACAGTTGGTGTGTTTGCTGCCAATGTAGCAGGACCACAAACGGTTTGGTCAGGACCAGCACTTGCTGTTGTCGGTGCTATTTCAAATTCAACTTCAACATCATCAAATGTAGTTGCACATGATCCGGTTATCGTCCAGCGTAATATATAGGTGGTTCCCGCTGTACCCGTGAAGGTTGCCGCAGGAAGCGCATCATTGTCAAAACTTCCGCCAGCACCACTTACTATAGTCCACTGACCTGTGCCTATAGCAGCATTGTTTGCTGCTAGCACTGTGGATGTGCCACATACTCCCTGGTCAGGGCCAGCATTTGCAGTTGTTGGTGTATTGATATCAAAGGTGATCGACACATCATCTGTACTCGGTGTACATGATCCATTGGTGATCGTCCAACGTAATACATAGGTTGAACCTGCTGTACCTGTGAAAGTAGTTGCAGGATCTGTATCATCTGCCAAGCTTCCCCCTGTGCCACTTACTATAGTCCACTGACCTGTGCCAATAGTTGGAGTGTTCGCTGCTAATGTAGCAGGACCACAAATAGTTTGATCAGGACCTGCATTCGCTGCTGTTGGAGCAGACTCGAGTTCAATGGTTACCTGGTCGGAAGAAGGTCCGCATGAATTTGTTATAGTCCACTGAAGAACATAAGTCTGTCCGGCAGTACCTGTAAACACAGTAGCCGGATCGTTATCATCAGCAAAGCTTCCGCCTGTACCGCTGATAATTGTCCATGTGCCTGTACCAATCGCCGCTACATTCGCAGCAAGTGTTGCTGTTGTAGCACATACACTTTGATCAGCACCAGCATTGGCGGTCGTAGGAGCAACTTCAAATGCAACCGTTACATTATCAGTACTTGGTATACATCCGCCTCCAGTGCTAATTGTCCACTGTAATACATACGTAGTTCCTGCTATACCTGTAAACGTTGTTGTTGGATTCGCAGCATCCGTAAGAACACCTCCTGTGCCACTAACGATAGTCCATGCTCCGGTGCCTACCACCGCTGTGTTAGCAGCCAGTGTAGTGGATGTCGCACATATAGCTTGATCAGCTCCTGCGTTGGCAGTAGTTGGTGTGTTAATATCAAAGGTGATTGAAACATCGTCCGAACTCGCTGTACATGATCCATTTGTAATTGTCCAGCGTAGTGTATATGTAGATCCTCCTGTACCCGAGAATGTTGTTCCCGGATTAGAAGCATCTCCTAAGCTTCCACCTGTGCCACTTACTATAGTCCATTCGCCTGTACCTTCAGTTGGTGTATTCGCTGCTAATGTAGCAGGACCACACACCGTTTGGTCAGGACCTGCATTGGCCGCAGTCGGAGCCTGATTGATTGTTATTACCACATCATCTGTACCTGCTACGCATGAACCTGCAGGATCATTTGTGGTCAATGTGAGTGTTACTGTACCGGCTGCAATCTCAGCGGCACTTGGCGTATATACTGCAGTTAGTGATGTGTTGTTCGGAGCAAATGTTCCTGTACCTCCACTCCACGTTCCACTTGAAGCAGATCCTCCGACAGTACCTGCCAGCGTTACTGTACCTCCCGCACATATAGCCTGATCCGTACCTGCATTTGCTATTGCTGCATCATTGATAGTAATAATGACGTTGTCACTCACCGCTGTACAAGATCCTGTAGGATCATTGGTTGTCAATGTGAGAGTAACCGTACCTGCAGTTATTTCTGCCGCAGTCGGTGTATATATAGCGTTGAGTGTAGTATTGTTAGGCGCAAATGTACCAGCACCACCCGTCCAGGTAGCGGATGTAGCGGCACCTCCTATAGTACCAGCAAGTGTTACCGTACTACCTGCGCAAATAGTTTGTGCTGCACCAGCATCTACGGTTGGCGCAGGACTTATCGTTATTACAACATCATCTGTTGCTGCTGCGCATGGCCCAGTCGTTGTTAATGTTAAGGTTACGGTACCTGCCAATACTTCGGCGGCACTTGGTGTATATACTGCCGTTAAAGTAGTGTTGTTAGGTGCGAAAGTTCCTGTTCCGCCACTCCATACTCCTCCGGTGGCCCCTCCTCCAACTGCTCCTGATAATGTTATTGTACTACCAGCGCATATAGCCGAATCCGGTCCGGCAGTAAGCGTTGCAGCAGGACTGATTGTAATCGTAACGTTATCCGTTAATGTAGAACAAGGCCCGTTGGTTGTCAGTGTTAAGGTTACTGTACCTGCCAATACTTCAGCGCCACTCGGTGTATATACTGCATTTAAAGTAGTTGCATTTGGAGCAAATGTACCCGTGCCTCCACTCCAGGTTCCACCTGTAGCGGATCCGCCTACCGTACCTGCTAATGTTACTGTATTACCTGCACATATAGTTTGATCAGGGCCTGCATTTACCGTTGCCGCAGGACTGATTGTGATGGTTACGTTATCCGTTACGGCAGCACAAGGTCCTGCCGGATCATTGGTTGTTAATGTCAAGGTTACCGCGCCCGCTGTAATTTCCGCAGCACTCGGAGTATATACTGCAGTCAGTGTAGTATTGTTAGGTGCAAATGTACCTGTACCACCTGACCATGTTGCCGATGTTGCAGAACCTCCAATCGTACCAGCCAATGTAACAGTGCCTCCAGCACATATAGTTTGCGCCGGACCTGCATCTACGACAGCAATCGGATTGATCGTGATCACTATATTATCCGTTCCTGCAGTGCAAGGTCCGGTCGTTGTTAATGTTAATGTTACTGTACCCGCCAATACTTCAGCGGCACTTGGCGTATATACTGCACCCAGGGTTGTGTTGTTGGGAGCAAATGTTCCCGTACCGCCACTCCATATACCTCCTGTAGCTGCGCCACTTACTGATCCTACAAGTGTTACTGTACTTCCTGCACATATAGTTTGATCAGCACCAGCGTTTGCTGTAGCCGCAGGGCTAATGGTAATAGTTACGTTATCGGTCACCGTGGCGCATGGGCCAGTCGTTGTAAGCGTTAAGGTTACGGTACCCGCTGTAATTTCAGCAGCACTTGGTGTATATACTGCACCTAACGTTGTGTTGTTGGGAGCAAATGTACCAGTACCGCCACTCCACGTAGCGCCGGTAGCTGAACCACCGATAGTACCTGCAAGTGTTACTGCACCACCGGCACATATAGTTTGATCAGGGCCAGCACTTACTGTAGCGGCAGGGTTAATTGTAATCGTTACGTTATCTGTTAATACTGCACAAGGACCACTTGTTGTCAATGTTAAGGTTACCGTACCCGCTGTAACTTCAGCGGCACTCGGTGTATATACCGCACCTAACGTTGTGTTGTTGGGAGCGAATGTTCCCGTACCACCACTCCATGTTCCTCCTGTGGCAGAACCTCCTATTGTACCTGCAAGGGTTACTGTACTTCCTGCACAAATAGATTGGTCAGGGCCGGCATTTACTGTTGCAGCCGGACTGATTGTGATTGTTACATTGTCTGTTACAACTGCGCATGGGCCACTCGTTGTTAATGTCAGCGTTACCGTACCGGCTGTAATTTCTGCAGCACTTGGAGTATAAACTGCTGTCAGTGTAGTATTATTTGGTGCAAATGTACCAGTACCGCCACTCCATGTACCGCCTGTAGCAGAACCGCCTACTGTACCTGCAAGCGTTATCGTATTACCAGCACATATAGATTGATCAGGACCAGCATTCACTGTTGCCGCAGGCGTAATGGTAATTACCACGTTGTCATTCACAGACGGACAAATTCCTGCAGGGTCGTTCGTAGTTAATGTCAAGGTTACTGTACCGGCTGTTATTTCAGCTGCACTCGGAGTATATATTGCAGTTAATGTAGAATTGTTCGGAGAGAATGTACCTGTACCTCCGCTCCACGTTGCACTGGTAGCGGAACCGCCTATCGTTCCGGCTAAGGTAACGGTGCCACCAGCACATATAGTTTGTGCTGCACCGGCATCTACCGTTGCAGGTTGATTAATAGTAATCGTTACGTTATCCGTTGCTGGCGTACATGTTCCGGCAGGATCATTGGTTGTTAATGTCAATGTTACTGTACCGGCTGTTATCTCCGCTGCACTCGGAGTATATACTGCATTTAATGTTGTGTTGTTCGGAGCAAACGTTCCTGTACCTCCACTCCACGTTGCACTGGTAGCTGAACCACCAATAGTACCGGCTAATGTTACTGTACCACTTCCGCATATAGTTTGGGCAGGGCCAGCATCCACGGTTGCAGCAGGACTGATTGTAATTACTACATTATCCGTTGCTGCAGGACATAAACCTGCAGGATCGTTTGTAGTAAGCGTAAGCGTTACCGTACCGGCTAATACTTCAGCAGCGCTCGGAGTATATACTGCCGTTAATGTAGAGTTATTCGGAGAGAATGCGCCTGTACCTCCACTCCACGTTGCGCTGGTTGCTGAACCTCCAATCGTTCCAGCCAAAGTAACTGTACTACCTGCACATATAGTTTGTGCTGCGCCTGCATCAACTGTTGCAGGTTGATCGATGGTAATCGTTACATTATCCGTTGCTGCTGTACATGCTCCTGCAGGGTCATTGGTTGTTAATGTCAATGTCACTGTACCGGCTGTTATCTCCGCTGCACTTGGAGTATATACTGCATTTAAGGTTGTGTTGTTTGGAGCAAATGTTCCTGTACCTCCACTCCAGGTAGCGCTGGTAGCTGAACCACCAATAGTACCGGCTAATGTTACTGTACCACTTCCACATATAGTTTGTGCAGGGCCAGCATCCACGGTTGCTGCAGGACTGATTGTGATGGTTACGTTATCTGTTGCTGCTGGGCATAAACCTGCAGGATCGTTCGTAGTAAGCGTAAGCGTTACTGTACCGGCTAATACTTCAGCTGCACTTGGAGTATATACTGCCGTTAATGTAGAATTGTTCGGAGCGAATGTTCCTGTGCCTCCACTCCATGTTGCGCTGGTTGCTCCACCGCCTATTGTTCCGGCAAGCGTTACTGTACCACCAGCACATATAGTTTGTGCTGCACCGGCATCTACGGTAGCCACCGGATCAAGCGTGATCGTTACATTATCCGTTGCTGCTGTACATGTTCCGGCAGGATCATTGGTTGTTAATGTCAATGTTACTGTACCGGCTGTTATTTCAGCTGCGCTCGGAGTATATACTGCATTTAATGTTGTGTTATTCGGAGCAAATGTTCCTGTACCGCCGCTCCACGTTGCACTGGTAGCTGAACCACCAATAGTACCCGCGAGTGTTACTGTACTGCTTCCGCATACAGTTTGTGCAGGGCCAGCATCTACAATTGCTGCTGGACTGATTGTAATTACTACATTGTCTGTTGCAGCAGGACATAAACCCGCAGGATCATTTGTAGTAAGCGTGAGCGTTACTGTACCGGCTAATACTTCAGCGGCGCTCGGGGTATATACTGCATTAAGTGTATTAGCATTCGGAGAGAATGTTCCTGTACCTCCACTCCATGTAGCGCTTATTGCAGCGCCACCAATCGTACCTGCTAAAGTAACTGTACTGCCTGCGCATATAGTTTGTGCGGCACCAGCATCTACGGTTGCTATAGGATCGAGTGTAATAACAACATTATCCGTTGCTGCCGGGCATGGCCCTGCAGGATCATTCGTTGTTAAAGTAAGTGTAACAGAACCTGCCGTAATCTCTGCAGCGCTTGGCGTATATACCGCCGTTAGTGTTGTATTATTAGGAGAGAATGTTCCTGTACCTCCACTCCAGGTTGCACTGGTAGCTGAACCACCAATAGTACCCGCGAGTGTTACTGTACTGCTTCCGCACACAGTTTGTGCAGGACCAGCATCTACAGTAGCTACCGGACTAATCGTAATGATTACATTATCGGTTGCCGGTAAACATGGACCAGCCGGATCATCCGTTGATAATGTTAAGGTTACAGAACCTGTCGCTCTATCATTTACTCCAGGAGTATAGATCGCACTCGGGTTTGTTATATTGTTGAATGTACCGTCTCCGGATGTGCTCCAGGAAACACCAGTAGCTGATCCTCCGAAAGTACCAGCCAATGTTACTGTACTGCCCGCACATATAGTTTGCGCAGGTCCTGCGTCTACCGTAGCCGTTGCGTTAATTGTAATAACAACATTATCGCTTACAGCGGGACAAGGTCCCAGCGGATCATTCGTAGTCAATGTAAGTGTTACTGTACCGGCTGTTATCTCAGCTGCACTCGGAGTATATACCGCATTTAATGTCGCGTTGTTTGGAGCAAATGTTCCTGTACCACCACTCCACGTTGCACTGGTAGCTGAGCCACCGATCACACCAGCCAATGTAGCAGAACCTCCATTACAAATAGTTTGAGGAGCGCCCGCATCTACTGATGCCGGTGTACTTCTTGTAATTGTTACGGTTGATGTTGTTCCTGCGCACGTAAGCCCAGAATCTGTTATAGTCCAGCGAAATACGTTAGCGCCAAATGACAAACTACCCACAGTAGTTGTAGGTGAGTTAGCATTCCCGAAAGTTCCGGTTCCCGATACAACCGTCCAAGTACCGATCTCTCCGGTGCCGGCTGCATTACCTGCTAGCGTTGTGTTATCAGCGCAAACCGTTTGGTCTGCCCCGGCATTCGCTTGTGTTACGACAGGTATAGTGACGGATATAGTTGTCTCGCATCCGTTGGCATCCGTTGCTGTTACGGAATATGTGCCGGCATCTATATCTGTTCTGTCTTCAGAAGTAGCTCCATCTGACCATAAAAATGTATAGGGCGATGTACCTCCTGATGCAGTTATGTTCACGTCACCTTCTCCTATACCAACCGATGGATTACAATCTGGGTTGATTGAATTTACAGTGACCAGAAGAGGATTCGTAGGCTCATCTATTGTGACAAATGATGTTTTGCGTTCGCAAATTATAGTACCACCACCACTTGCCTGGACAACGACTCTATATTGACTTACGCCTGCGCTGGCAGGAATACCAAACGTTTCGGCACCCGGTTCAGTAAGTGTACCGTTACCGGTCTGAAAGGTCACTGATGTGCTTGCTGTAGTCACACTACCCAGGAGTGTCAATCCTCCATCATCATAGTATAAATCATAACGAAACGGAGCTACACCGGTATTTGCCGTTACTGAAATCTGACCATCGTTGCCTCCGTTACAGTTTACATCCTGACTGGAAACATTTATCGTTAAACATTGGCCTATAGCCGAGTGCGATAAAAAAAGAAGTGGGAATGCTAAGGCGAAAAAATATTTGTAAAGAGTTTTCAGCATATTATTTGTCCCCCTTTAGATCAATGAATTCAGAAACTTTAGTCCTGCATAGGAAATCCTGTTCGTTGTGAAATGTTATTTTCACTCTATAAGTCTTTTCCACTTTCAGATTTTCAAACAGGAAGCTCTTTGTATTTACCCCAGAGAATTCCTTCACCACGATCTCATTTATACCTTCGTATTGGATTAGCTTACCGGAGAAGTCACCGGAACCTGATACGTTTAGTTTAATATCTGAGCGCACTTGCGTCACCTTGATGGATGACTTACAGGATGACTGCGCCTTACTTACAAATGATATTCCTGCAAGGAATACAATAAAAAATAATGAAACTCTCATTTTGAAAGAGATGAAAATGGATAATTCCTATAGTCTAAATATTATTCAAAAAATTATGGTAACCGTCTTTACCCGAATAAAGATGTCGGCTACAATATCAGCTTAAAAAATCCGTACAGTCTAAAAAATTACCTTCCCTTAATTCGTATGTACTATTTTCTCAAAAAATTAAAATTTCCGTTGCAGTATTTCACTCATAACGATAGCCCTTTTAAATCCTTCCGGATCTTTGAAATCGGCTAAATACTCCTGGATCAAATCACGGCTCTGCTGTTTCTCAAACATTTTGAATCGCTCATACTTCACATCCGTGTCTTCAATCCTCATCGTTTCTTCCAGGGAAAGTTTGTTGAATGCCTCTAGCTTACCTTTATCATACACATCATAGATCTTGTCTTTTTTACGATAGTCGTAGTCAACGTCTTCAAGATCTTTCGCTTCCTCTTCTAGTTGATCATCATAATCAACGTACTCCTGCTGCGGCTTCGCTGGTTCTTGAAATTTGCTCTCCGTTATTTCTTTAAGCAATTCTTCAAAAGTCAACGGCTTGGGTAGTGCAGCAGTCGATGGTTTTACAGTAGGTGGCTCAAACTTCTGAACCGGCTTCTCCGGTCTCCCTGAAGGAAAATCATTTTGTTGTTCAGGCTTCTTCTTTAACCTGGTTA
Organism: uncultured Bacteroides sp.; assembly: GCA_902168185.1. GTDB lineage: Bacteria > Bacteroidota > Bacteroidia > Cytophagales > Cyclobacteriaceae > Ohtaekwangia. The sequence continues at coordinate 9,511 of CABHOV010000025.1, read as the reverse complement.
GCAGGTAGATGACTCCTATTATTACATACAGCCAAAACTGAAAATCCCTCATTAAAACCAAATTTATGTAAAAAAATTGAAAAAATACCAGACGAACGTTTTCAGGTTTATCCACTCGTCCAAAAATAGAGGTGATAGATTCTTGAATTCCGGATGAAAAGAGATAAAAAGGCTAGCCGATTCATTTCATTGCCTCCCCTTTTTATGTAATGTGATCACAATATTCAGCGACCAATAGCCGACCTTACTATATATCCATGATACCATGCATCCAGAAGCAGGGTGTTTAAAAGAGAAATCACCAAATTTCCATGCGCATAGTGGCAATTATACCGATCGAATTAAGTAATCAGGAATGAAAACCGGAACTTTGAATATTAGGCTTCAATATTTACCTGAAAAATCTACCTTTGCACCCGGTTTACTCAGGCTGCTTCACTAATCTATGTCATCTACTGCCAAATACATCTTTGTAACCGGGGGCGTTACGTCATCACTGGGAAAGGGAATCATTGCTGCTTCATTAGCGCAATTGCTTCAGGCTCGGGGTTTTAAGGTCACAATTCAGAAATTCGATCCGTATATCAATATCGATCCGGGTACGCTTAATCCATATGAACATGGTGAGTGCTACGTAACGGATGATGGAGCGGAAACTGATCTTGACCTTGGACACTATGAGCGTTTTCTCAACGTTCGTACCTCCCGAGCTAACAACATCACCACCGGAAGAATCTATAATAATGTAATCACCAAAGAACGGAAAGGTGAGTATTTGGGAAAAACCGTGCAGGTGATCCCTCATATTACAGATGAGATCAAACGAAATATTTTTCTACTCGGAGAGAGTGGCGAATATGATTTCATCATTACTGAGATCGGCGGATGCGTTGGTGACATCGAATCACTTCCATTCATTGAAGCGGTTCGTCAGGTGAAATATGATTTGCCTCCGAACAATTCACTTGTGATCCACCTTACGCTCATTCCTTATCTGAATGCAGCGAAAGAACTTAAAACAAAGCCAACACAACATTCTGTAAAGGAGTTGCTGGAAGCAGGTATTCAGCCTGATATATTAGTGTGTCGTACAGAAATGCCGCTTCCTGTAGAGATTAGAAAGAAGCTTGCATTATTCTGCAACGTTCATATCAATTCTGTTATTGAAGCGATGGATGCGGAAACTATCTATGATGTACCGCTTCTGATGCGTAAAGAAAAGTTGGATGAACGCGTATTATCGAAACTAAAAATCCAATCGAAGGAAGAACCCAACCTGGAGCAATGGAAATCATTCTTGGGTAAACTTAAAAACCCGGTGAATGAAGTGCAGGTTGGTCTGGTAGGTAAATATGTATCGTTACCCGATGCCTATAAATCTATAGCGGAAGCTTTTGTACATGCCGGTACGCGAAATGATTGTACGGTAAAAGTAAAATGGATTTCATCGGAGGACATTAATAAGGAGTCTGTGGCAACGGTTTTACGCGGACTGGATGGTATTTTAGTAGCACCTGGTTTTGGGGAGCGTGGGCTTGAAGGAAAAATTGAAGCCATTAAATATGTCCGTGAGAATAAGATTCCATTCTTTGGTATATGCCTGGGCATGCAATGTTCAGTAGTAGAATTTTCGCGCAATGTTCTGGAGTTGGAGGCGAGTTCAACGGAGCTTAATCCCAAGACTAAAAATCCGGTGATCGACATGATGGAAGAACAAAAAAAGATCACCATGAAAGGTGGCACCATGCGTTTGGGCGCTTATACCTGCAAGCTTAAGAAAGGAAGCAAAGCACATGCTGCGTATGGCGAGTCCGTTATAGAAGAGCGTCACCGTCATCGCTATGAATTCAACAACAAGTACCTCGAACAAATTGAAGAGGCTGGCTTAAAAGCTACCGGTATAAATCCTGACTCAGGACTTGTTGAAGTCGTTGAATTAAAAGATCACCCTTGGTTTGTAGGGGTGCAGTATCATCCGGAATTAAAGAGCACAGTACTGAATCCACATCCTTTGTTTGTGAAGTTCGTGGAAGCTTCTCTGGAGCATAAAAAGTCGGTAAATAAATAATCAGTTTAAGAACAGAATACAATGGATAGGAATTCGGCTATTGGCCTTACTTTAATTGCAGTTTTACTGATCGGATATTTTTATTGGTTCTCTCCGCAACCTCAGCCTGTTGCTCCAAAAGTAACCACTACACAATCTTCCGCATCTCAAAAGAAAGATTCTGTTGAGACAGCAGCTGCACTTCCAAGTGATAGTATACTTCAGGCAACTTATGGAGATCTATCCGTTGCTATGAAAGGAACTGAAACAGCAACGGTTGTCGAGACTGCCGATCTGAAAATTACGTTCAGCAATAAGGGAGGTTCGATCAAAGAATTAGAGCTTAAGAAATTTCAATCCTATGATCAAAAGTTTGAAAAGAAAGTAATTGATCCTCTAAAATTAGTGTCACCGGAGTTCAGTGAAATAAAATTACTAAGCCAGTTCCAAGGTAAAGAGATCGATCTATATACTTTGTTTTACCAGGTTGATCAAAAGAAAGATGGCGACACTACTGAAGTTACATTTACAGCATCCTTGAGTGCTGGTGCTACAATCTCGCATATATATAGAATACCAAACAATGGTTATGAAATCGGGTATAACATTTCAAGTAAAGGTTTGGATAGTCAGTTGACTGGTGACAACCTGAGCTTTCAATGGAACTACGCTGTACAGCCATTGGAGAAAGATCTGACCGATACACGTAACAACACCACGATCACGTATTATACAGATGAAGATGGTTTCAGTGAACTGACACCACGATCTACCAGTATAGAGACAGAAGCTTTTGCAGGCTCTGTGAAATGGGTAGCGATCAAACAAAAATTCTTCCTCGCATCCTTCATCTCAAAAAATAATTTTGCTGGTGGCGAAGTACAGTCTTCCGTTACACCAACAGATTCATCGGTTGTTAAAAAAGCAAGCATCAAGCTTTCTATCCCGAAGAAATCTTTAGCAGATGGAACAGCTGCCTTCAAATACTACGTTGGTCCAAATGATTACCAGGTCATCGGTGATGTTTCAGAACGCTTTAAGGAAAATGTATACTTAGGATGGCGTCCGGTATACTGGATTAACAAGTTTGTGATCTTCCCTGTATTCCATTTCTTAACGCAGCACATTGGCAACTACGGTATCATCATTATCATCCTGGTGATCTTGCTGAAGCTTGTGTTATTCCCACTCTCCTATCGCTCATACCTGAGTATGGCGAAAATGAAAGTATTGAAGCCAGAATTGGACGAGATCAAAGCACGTGTTGGTGAAGACATGACCAAAGTGCAGCAAGAGCAAATGAAGCTATACCAGCAAGTGGGCGTCAATCCGATTAGTGGTTGTATACCCGTGGTGTTACAAATGCCGATTCTCTTTGCTATGTTCTATCTCTTTCCGGCAAGTATAGAGTTACGTCAGCAGCCATTCTTATGGGCAGAAGATTTATCGACTTACGATTCATTGATTCAATTACCGTTTGTTATTCCTTTCGGAGTGGGAAGTCACATCAGTTTATTTACGCTGGTGATGACTATATCTACACTGGTATATACCTGGCAGAATAACCAGTTATCGTCTGTGCAAGGCCCTATGAAATCCATGTCCTATATAATGCCTGTTATATTCTTTTTCTTTTTGAACTCGTTCTCAGCAGGTCTTACATTCTATTACTTCGTATCGAACTTAGTTACGTTCGCGCAGCAGGCGATCATCAAACGTTTTGTAGACGAGAGTAAGATTCGTGCGATCATGGAAGAGAATAAGAAAAAGAATGCAGCCGGTGGTGGAAAGAAATCGAAATTCATGACCAAGCTGGAAGAAGCAATGAAAGCAAGTGAGGAAGCGAGGAAACGTGGCGATGACGATAAAAAGAAGCGTAAGTAACCTATATTTATAGTATAAGTGATTTACAAACAAATCTTTACCACGAAATAATTAATGGATAACTGTTAACAGGTAATAAAAACTGTTAACGGATTGTGCAACGATTGTGGATAAACCGTTCCACGATGTTCCACGCCCCCTTAAGTTTTCCTATATATTTGTGCCCGCCTGGATTTAACCCCAGGCGGGTTTTTATTTTTTAAACGTCATTCTTGAATGGGAAAAATCATTGCGATTGCAAATCAAAAAGGTGGTGTAGGTAAAACAACTTCAGCAATCAATCTCGCAGCCAGTTTGGCGGTGTTAGAAAAAAGAACGCTGCTGGTGGATGCCGATCCGCAGGCCAACTCAACTTCTGGTTTGGGGCTTAATCCGAAAGATATCACACAAGGCATTTACGAATGCATGGTAGATGGTGTTAATCCGAAAGATGCTATCGTTAAAAACGATCTTAAATTTCTGGATGTACTTCCTTCTCACATCGATCTTGTGGGTGCTGAAGTGGAGATGGTAAGCATTGAACGAAGAGAAGAAAAGATGCGCAACGCCTTAGGCATTGTGCGCGATGAATATGACTTCATCATCATCGACTGCTCTCCTTCTCTCGGCTTGATCACAATCAATGCACTAACGGCTGCAGATTCAGTTATTATTCCCGTACAATGCGAGTACTTCGCTTTGGAAGGTCTTGGAAAATTATTGAACACTATCAAGATCATTCAAACACGCTTAAATCCTAAGCTTGAAATAGAAGGTATACTCCTGACGTTATATGATTCACGTACCAGTCTGGGCAACCAGGTGGTAGAGGAAGTTCGCACGCATTTCCAGAAGATGACATTCAATACCATCATCCCACGAAATGTAAAGTTGAGCGAATCTCCAAGCTTTGGTTTACCGGCAATTGTTCATGATGCTGAAAGTAAAGGAGCGATCAGCTACCTGAACCTTGCCCATGAAGTATTAGATAAAAATGGCATGTCGAAATGAGCACAAACAAAAAGAAAGCATTAGGACGCGGATTGAGCGCATTGCTGAGCGACAGCTCCACAGAAGAAAAACTTGAAGTAGATATTCCGGTTGGAATTTCCACACCATCTATAGCAGCAACGGAACCTCCCGCTGCTATACCGGTAAGCGGTATAACTGAAATACCAGTAGAAGAGATTGAAGTCAATCCCTTTCAGCCTCGTACACATTTTGACCAGGAAGCGTTGCTTGAACTGGCAGAATCCATTACGGTGCATGGTATCATTCAACCTATCACGGTACGAAGATTCTCTGATCATCAATATCAATTAATTTCTGGTGAGAGACGTTTTCAAGCTTCCAAGCTTGCAGGGTTAAAAGCAATTCCTGCCTATATCCGCTCTGCGGATGACCAGCAAATGCTGGAGATGGCATTGATAGAAAACATTCAGCGCGAAAACCTGAATGCTATAGAAATTGCCTTGAGCTATCAGCGTCTTATTTCAGAATGTAGTCTGAAGCAGGAAGAACTCGGTGAACGTGTTGGTAAAAACAGGACAACCGTTACGAACTATCTTCGTCTGTTAAAGCTTCCTCCGGATATCCAAATCGCTGTACGCGATAATAAACTCTCCATGGGACAAGCACGTGCTATCATCAGCGTGGAGAATCCTGAGCAGCAACTATATATCTTTAAGAAAACACTGGAAGAAGATCTCTCGGTTCGCAGAGTCGAAGAACTTGTTCGTGAAATCTCTGAACGAGTTACCTCTAAACCAGAGACCGCACAAGCGAGTACACCGGCATCACGCGAAATTTCACAACTTCAATCCAAGCTTTCATCACACTTTGGCACTCGTGTTGTAGTGAAGAGCGATGGCAAAAGAGGCGAGATCAAGATACCGTTCCTTTCTGTAGAAGATTTAAATCGAGTACTCGATATTCTCAGACTGCGTACAGAATAATAGAGTTTTATCAAGACTGCGAATAACTATATACGTATAGCATTCGCAGATGAGATAATCTACTACTTGTCTTGTACCGATGTTTCGGTAACTTGTACCGGCTTTTGCCCCTAAGCGGCAACATCATGAAGAATATAGTATTACTGAGTGTATTTACATTTTTGCTGCTATCGCAGCTTCATGCACAGAACAATGTTGTTGTTACTGAAAGCGATAGTCTCATTGTAGAGAGCCAGGATACAGTGTTATTAAAATCATACGCATCCCGGTATAATCCGCGCAAAGCATTGCTATATGCTGCAATTCTCCCGGGACTTGGCCAGATATATAACAAAAAATACTGGAAGCTTCCACTTGTATACGGAGGTTTTTTCGGCACAACATACGCGATGCTCTTTTACAATGATTTGTATCGTGATTATAAAAGAGAACTCTTTACAAATCTTGAGTTAGGCCTTACCGGAGATTCTGACATTCGTACCGGTGACGTTTATACCACTAAGAATTATCGTGTAGCGGTAGATCGCGCAAAACGTAGCCGCGACTTTTGGCTGATTATGATGGGCGCCATGTATCTATTGCAAGTAGTGGATGCTCACGTAGATGCCCACTTAAAAGAATTCGATCTCAATCCACAATTACGGGTAAGCATCGAACCGATGATGGAGCAAAACTATATGCTGGGCAAACAGACCGGATTTTCATTGGTCGTTAAGTTCTAGTATCACCTCTCTCCAATCTCAGAGGACAAACCTTTTCAGATTTATTAGCCGTCAGTCTTTGAAATCCAAAGACAAAATGCATTTTTACGACCAATTGATTCTCTATGAACATCATTCTTCTCGGCTACGGCAAAATGGGCAAGATCATCGAACGTGTGGCGCTTGAGCGCGGCCATACCATCGCGGCCCGCATTGACGTAAACAATCAACATGAATTCGAAACCATAAAAGGCGATGTAGCCATTGAATTCTCCCATCCGGAGGCTGCCTTTGAAAATGTAAAGAAGTGCATTCTCAAAAATATACCTGTGGTTTGTGGCACTACCGGCTGGCTAAAACGGAAACCCGAGATTGATGCTCTCTGCGAAGAAAATGCTGGAGCATTCTTTTATGCTTCCAATTATAGCCTTGGTGTAAACATCTTTTTTAAGTTGAATGAATACCTGGCAAAGATGACGGGTAATTTTTCAGAGTATGATGTTCGTATGGATGAGATCCATCACACCGAAAAAAGAGATGCTCCCAGCGGCACAGCGATTACACTGGCAGAAGGTGTTTTAAAACACGTAAAAAGTAAAAAAGGCTGGGTGAATGAAGACACTGATAAAAAAGAAGATCTGTTCATTCAATCTTTCCGTATCGACCAGATTCCGGGTACGCACGTTGTAAAATATTCTTCTATGATCGATGATATCGAGATTCGGCACATTGCCCACTCTCGTGAAGGCTTCGCCAAAGGAGCTGTAATGGTTGCCGAATGGATAAAAGATAAAAAAGGTGTACTGGGTATGGATGATTACCTGAAATTCTAAGCCCTTTCCAGCGACTAACCTTACGATCAAATTATTTTCTCTTTATTTGCAAGTTTTAAATTCAGTTATACAATTATGAATTGGCAGTTTTGGAAGAAATCAACAAAGGAAAAAAAAGATGAACCAAAATCTAAAGCACGCGAGTGGTGGGATGCCATCCTGTTCGCTGTTGTAGCTGCCACGCTCATCCGTTGGCTCATCATGGAAGCCTATACCATTCCAACGCCTTCTATGGAGAACTCGTTACTGGTGGGAGATTTTCTTTTTGTAAGCAAGTTCCATTACGGTACACGTACAACCACTACGCCCCTTCAAATTCCATTGACACATCAAAAAATCTGGTTCACAAATATACCTTCATATCTGGAGTGGATTAAACTTCCACAGTATAGATTACCGGGTATCAGTGAAGTAAAACGTGAAGATGTAGTAGTCTTCAACGTACCCCCTACCGGCCTGAATGATGGTAAAGAATATCCAGTTGATCTCAAGACAAACTATATTAAACGTTGCGTAGGTATACCGGGCGATACTCTTTCTATCAGAGACAAACAGGTATATATCAATGGAGCACCGGAGAACAATCCGCCCGAGATGCAATACAGTTATCTCGTAACTTCAGATGGTCCTATCAACCAACGTAATCTCGAAAAGCTGGAGCTTGGCCCTGAAGATTACCAGGTATACGGAAGACAAGCCGATGGTAAATTTGTATACATGATGTGGCTTACGCAGAAGAAAGCCGATGAGATCAAAGGACTCACGTATATTAAAAGTATTGAAGTAGAGAAGCGTGTTGATGAAGACGGCACTATACCGTACTCTACCTATTACGATTGGTCTGGCGGAACAGAGTCTAAGAAATATTACCGCTGGTCAACGGATAACTTCGGGCCGCTATGGATTCCGAAGGAAGGTGCTACGCTGGCGATCAACGATTCAACGCTGGCACTATATGGCACAACGATCAAACTTTATGATCACAACAAAGACGTAAAAATCGAAAACGGCAAGCTGATCATAGACGGTCAGGAAGTTAAAGAATATACTTTCAAACAGAATTACTATTTCATGATGGGTGATAACCGTCATAACTCACTTGACTCACGTTTCTGGGGATTTGTTCCTGAAGATCACATTGTGGGTAAAGCATTCTTTATCTGGCTTTCGATCGATAAGAATTCAAGCTTCGTAAATAAAATTCGTTGGAGCAGATTCTTTAAGCTCATCAAATAAAGAATCTTAAGACTAGAAATATTTAGGTTGAGAAATTGAAAACTAAGGAGACTAACTTTCAATTTCTCAACCTTATTACTTTATAATCTGTCAATCCTGATCTTCCAATTCACCACTCCCTATCTCACCAGTCGATCTCCTTTATACCTTTGCTTCGCAGATACTCGTTTGTTTTGCTGAAGTGTTTGTTGCCAAAGAACCCACGATCCGCAGAGAAAGGCGAAGGGTGTGCAGACATCAATACTAAATGTTTTTTCCTGTCGATGATTTCACCTTTCTTCTGAGCATAAGCACCCCACAGTAAAAAGACTACATTCTCTCTTTCTTCGGAGATCTTTTTAATGACAGCATCTGTAAATGCTTCCCATCCTTTATTCTGATGTGAGCCGGGAGTTGCTGCGCGTACCGTGAGCGTTGCGTTGAGTAATAAAACACCCTGCTCAGCCCAACGTGTGAGATCACCGGATTTAGGGATCGGCTTTCGAATGTCATTTAGAATTTCCTTAAAAATATTTACCAGCGATGGCGGCATTCTCACGCCATCACGCACAGAAAAACATAGACCGTTGGCTTGCCCTTCTCCGTGATAGGGGTCTTGCCCGATGATGACCACTTTTACATTACTAAAATCACATGCATCAAACGCCTTGAATATTTCTTTTCCGGGAGGATAAACCGTTTGGGTTTTGTATTCTTGCTTCACAAAATCAATCAATTGGGTGAAGTAAGGCTGATTGAACTCGCCTTCCAACCTGTTTTTCCACGAGGGAGCAATTTTAACTTCCATGCCTAAAACTAAAAGTCAGGCGTGAATCCTCCAATTTGTTCGAAAAACAGGAATTAATTTCATTGATTTTCAGTATTTTAAATGTCTGT
>CABHOV010000024.1 GCA_902168185.1 uncultured Bacteroides sp. | reverse complement strand
GGGCCAACGCTACATGGGGCACTTTCTGGACGACCGACCCCAAGCTGAACAACACCGCCATCGGGCTCATGATATACGCTGCCTACTTCGTATTGCGTGGCGGCCTGCAAGACGAAACCCAGCGCGCCAGACTAAGTGCTGTCTACAATATTTTTGCCTTCAGTATATTTATACCATTGATATATATACTGCCACGCATGACGGATTCACTCCACCCCGGCAGTGGCGACAACCCTACGTTTCGTCTGTTTGACACCGCGCACAACATGAAGCTGGTGATCTATACCGCCATCATCGCCTTTATCATGACAGGCTGGTGGTTTAAAACTATACTCTTCCGCCTAAGAACCCTAACCCGACTACACCATGAAATATAGTATCGCACTCATCACAATCATACTACTTGCCTGCTCATTACAAGCTTTAGCCCAAGACAACACTCCCGTTGAAATGGCCGACACTTTGAGACGCGATGGAAAGATATATACCGTAGTAGCCGGACTCGTAGTAATACTCACCGGCTTTGTTGTATTTCTAATCCGCGTAGATCGCAAGCTTCACAAAATGGAAGAAGAGGCAAAGCAGAATTAGGAATTAGCGAACAAGATGTAAGGAGCGGCATGCTACCATAATTGCCAGGTTTTTAAAAAATCGTTGGATTTCAGTGTACTTTTCTAAAATACTTCTAAGGCTAGATAAGGCGTTCCTATACACCGTGATCTATTGAGCCACTCTGGCAGATGATAGAACTAACTTCTGCCCCGGGTAATGGTATATTTTGATACGAAGAGGTTAAGTAAAGTAGCCAGAGTCGTCAAACAGAAAGTATAACAGTCATCACTGTCCTTCCGAAAGAGGCGACTTAAAATCCGCTGAGCGTATAGCACACCTTTGTCGCGCCGTCCATCATTTCGGAAAGCAAATCTATTGTTTCGGAAACAAAATGATATTGTTGGGAAGGAAAATTGTCTCTCTCCCTATGATTCACTTAGCTTACAATGTAAATTAATATACAGGCTTATCTGAAAGAGTCAGAGACTGATTCAATATATAATGATTGAATAAGGGACGACTATAAATATAGTATTTCATGTTCTTAAGTCCGTTGACAGTAATAATCGAGGAAAACTAAACTCATAATACAAGAATCAATGAATAAGCTATTATTAACTCTAGTTATAGTAAGTCAACTATTAACCCGCAATCTTTTCGGACAACAACTAGTAGATGTTGCTGAAAGCACGCTTAAAGTAGGAGGACTTGGAGAAGAAGTTTTCTATTATGGCTTTTCGGAAGGAGACCAACTCATTTTCAATTTCGAAGAAATTAATAGAAAAGAACTCAAAGAGATTGAAATCGTCGAGCTCCCTTCATCTTCAAAATTTATGGACTATAAAATCAAAATGATTCAGGACAAAAAACTTACTATTTCAAAGACTGGCATATACAAATTCCGTTTCGCTAATTCTGCACTAGTCAAACGGGTTTGTAAATTTAGAATTCAAAGAATCCCATCAAACGATGCTACAAAAAACTTTAATACTAGCGTTTATTGGCGTCAAGTATACGACACAGTCTATATGACAGAACAAGAAAAGTATTTGATTCGTGCAGACACCTCTATCATGAACTTAACAGATCAAATAGCAAAAGTTCATTCACAAACAAATATGAATGGTGCTAAGACATCCTTCAATTTTACGTTTCCTGAAAATACAGTTGTTTGGAGCTATTATATAGGTGTTAATCAAGGAGGTCAAAAAGCGTATGAAAAAGCTGCGCAAGAATTTTCTGGTAAAGCTGTTCCTTTGGTCGCAAAGATGCCAGGTTATGGCCCATTAGCTGCATTAGCATTGGGAGGTGTTTCGTTTCTATCCCAACTTCAATCAGGAGAGGATATAGATTTTTTTATTGTCGACAGTGACAATGTAAACTTGTTTTTGACAGGGCAGCCTTTTAGCTACATAAAAAAAGGGAAAGTTATCAATGACTTTTCTAAAATGACATTACCAATAAAAGGAACTTACCATGTTTGTCTATCCAATGATAATGCAATCTCAGGAGTAACTGTATCTGTAAAAATTACAGCCATACAAGTAAGTCAAATTTGGGGGTTAAAGGCCGTTCAAAAAATGAATATCTTATCACGACAGGAACCCTATCTAAAGAACTAAAGTGTATTGAAATATAGGGAACGACAAAAATTCGACTATAACCATTCCGGACATACAAACATTAATCACAAAGCTTTTACTTTATACCTGCTAACAAACAGGTATGGCTAAAAATAAACAATCCAACGACCGAAGGAAGAAAGTCGAGCTTTCTTTACCAGAAAGCGAATTCGAAATTGCAACTTCATACACCAGCCAACGGGAAATAATAGAAGCCTTAAGCGAGCTTTCAGTAGGTATAGATACATACGAGTTCCTGGGTGAGCTTTTCTTTAATTTTTTAGCCAACGAGGTACGTACTACATCGCCCTCTGAAGAGCGGCTTAATCTATATATAAACACTCGCCATGAGATACACCAGTTTTATGAACTGGCACGCGCTGCTAAAGTGCTACGAATGAAAATGGCTAATAAGTAACGTGTATATATTTGAAGAGCATTCGGTGTATCACCAAGTCCCGCGGAGTAAAGGAAACAGAAAACGAAAAACTTGTCAAGATTGCAAATTACTGTATTTTGCAGCTGAACGCGAAAATATATAGGAGATAAAACCGCATAGTCCTTCAGCACTCACTAAAGCTAAGTGATTTAACAGCGTAACAATATTATGTATGGGCTACTATTTACAAGCTTTTATTGGCAGAGATGAAGATCTAAAGATCATTGAGAAGAGTTTTGAACACGCTAACGTCATTGCACTTGTTGATCACATTGCTTTACTTCCTTTAACAGAGGAACTATATAATGAGATTAATAACTACCAGAAAAGTGAGAGTATAGATACATTTGAATTTTTAACAACAGAAACGGAAAGACAAATATTACAGATCATTCAGCACAAAATGATCGCTTATGTGGAAGCTGAATATTTCGGAGGGATGGGAAATCAATGTGGAATAATTTGGAGGGATGGGAAAAGAATTTTCAAAAAGCTGGCTGAACAAGACGTCATAAACATTATACTAAATCAATTCGGCATCAAAAAAAGCAAGTCATTGGATGAGTTTGATACCGTTGGATTAGGAAGATATCGAAATACAAAGGACTGGAATACTTTATAGTGAATTCACCCGCTGCCGCCCAACTATATATATCGCGAAGTCCCCGAAGCGGGAGACTTCGCTCGGACGCAAGAATTGCACTACATTACATATCCATTACTGGGATTAATCCCTGTGCAATGGATGCAAGGCAAATGGGTTCTAATAAAATCAACTGTCAACAAAAATTCCAATTAAGATGCTAAGTATAGATGTGATTCAACCGTATCAGAGTCACCGGTTTTTTCCGGGACTCTGATGTGTTCGCGACTATAAACGCAATCCATTTATTTTATAACTTTATACATATGAAACAACACTGGTCAATAGACGAAGTCCAGAACATCTGGCAACTCGCTTCACGATTACATGACGGGCAAAAATATGGTGGCTCCAATGAGGGCGAAAAGATTGAGTATATAAATCATATCGGCAGCGTAACGTTCGAGGTTATAAATGCTATACACTATACCGAAGATATAGATGCAGGTCTCGCTATCAAATGTGCGATCTTACACGATACTATTGAAGATACGTCCTTTACCGATACAAAAGTAAAAGAGCTGTTTGGTGATGAGGTTGCCAACGGAGTTATGGCATTGTCTAAAAATGACAAAATTGAAGATCATCTTGAGAAGATGCTCGACAGTCTGAAGAGGATCAAACAACAGCCCAAAGAAATCTGGGCTGTTAAGCTGGCGGATAGAATCGTAAACCTATACGAACCTCCTTACTATTGGAACAACGACAAGAAAAAGAAGTATAAAGAAGAAGCTGAAATTATACTGAAAGAACTTGGCGATGGGAATAAATACCTTGCCGACCGACTGCGTAGTAAAATAGCTAGCTATGATCGTTTCATAACTGGCAGTTAAGATGCGCAGCCAACGGCTGCCAATGAAAATCGATTATCAGATTCAACTTTTATTCCTGTAAAGTACGTTTTCATATTAGCTTTGTGTCTATACAAGTTGCTCGATGAAAAAGCAGTTCTTCACATACTCGTCAATAATACTGGTAATTCTCCTGATCTTTCATATTGTGAAGTTCGCACAGCGCTCTTCGGAATATGCACTTCATGGTGCCGGAGATTTTCTCTATGGTCTTCTTAAAACACTAACATGGGCATTCCCTATATACCTGGTCTTAGCAGTGATCGGTGGTTATGTAGTAGCGTTGATACGAAAGAACCGCGGGCAGAGGCTCGGGGAGAAATAACTAATAAAATAAGAATAGCATTATATCACATATCCATTGCACAGGGATTAATCCCTGTGCAATGGATACAGGCACATAAGCGCTGATGAAATCAAATGCCCAACAAAGCATTATATCAGTTTAAGATAAGGATGTGATTATTATAAACATGCCATTAATGAAATCGCTAGTAACCATACTTCTTCTCTTATTATCAGGCAATGTGTATAGCCAATCAAACAATAGCGACACCCTCATCATCACTTTGGATGAGAATAAACAATGGCTAACTAAATTTGAAGGGAAAGACCTGAAAGATAAACTGACTATCATTAGAAACAGAATCTTATCTGACACAGCAATCTATATCAGGCGGACTTTTGCTGACAGAATAAGAGTGGGAGACCAGTACGCAAATGAAAAAAGAATTAAGGGTAGCTGTAAACCATTATTCATCCTTGGCAATCAACCCATAAACATTACTAATCAAACCAGTAATAAACAAATTGAAAATTTAGTGGAGCTCATTAATGTCCACAATATCAAAGATGTGAGAATTTTGAATGACAGTACAGCACCGGCTATCTATGGATCAAAAGCAATTTGTGGTGTCATTATCCTCGATCCTAAAAATAAAAAAATATCAAAGAAAATTAATTCTTTGCCCGGGGATTAATCCCCGGGCAAAGAATAAGATTGGTATATTAGATTTCTCCAATCACCTGACATATGCTAACAACTTATCTGAAAGTAGCTCTCCGTCATCTCACCCGAAGTAAGATCTTCACACTTATTAACATCATCGGACTTGCTATAGGTATATCCGCATTTCTGCTTATTGCGCACTACATAAGCTTTCAGTTGAGCTTCGATCAATTCCATTCCAACAAAGACTATATATACCGTGTTGGGCTGAAGAGGCACGAAAATGGTGAATTGGTAGAGACTTCAGCGAAAACATTTCCGGGTGTACGTGCGCTATTAAAAGAACACTTCCCCGAAGTGCAGAGCGTTACCGGGTTTTACAAGATTCCTGCCAATACCGGATTTTTATTTCGCCATCAGGGCAAAATATATAATGAGACTGGTGGATGGCTTAGTTCTGATTCCGCATTCTTTATGGTGTTTCCTTCGCTTCTTCTTCGTGGTGATGCAGCAACAGCGATGAAGGAGCCGAACAGTATTGTGATTTCAGAGGCTGTCGCGAAGAAGTTATTCGGAGATAAAGATCCGGTCGGTCAGGTGATCGATAGAATTGACGACCATTCGGAAGGAGGACACTATACCATACGTGGTGTACTGAAAGATATACCAGGCAATGCACACTTTCATGCAACCATTGTTGAGCAGATCAACGACAGTAGGCCGGAACAAGAAACAGAGTTATGGGAAGAAGGAAGGCTTGCTACCTATGTAACCTTTTCAGAAAAGATACAACCCGATGTAATCGAACAGAAACTAAATCTATTGCTCGATAAATTAAAAAAAGAACATAAACTGGTTGAAAACACAACGCTATATCTGCAACCCGTTACCGACATTCATTTATCATCACACTGTAAAGATGAGTTTGAAGCCAATGGCAATAAAGGATTACTATATCTGCTGGGTAGCATCGCGGTTATCATTCTTGCTCTTGCTTGGATAAACTATATTAACCTGGAGACATCCAGGTTTGTATCGCGCACAAAAGAGTTTAGCGTAAGGCGGATTATTGGTTCGGGTAAACGTAATCTGGCGGCACAATATTTAACGGAGTACTGTTGCCTTACTACAGCTGCGCTTATTCTATCCGTTGCAATCATTGTTTCTTTTTCACCGTATTATTCTGATCTAACGGGCATTCAACTACAACGCATATCCTTGGATCAGCCGATGGTATGGATAGCGGCATTGATATTATTTTTGCTCGGGTCTATCGCTGCCGGAATATACCCTGCCATTTTTCTGTTAAGGTTCAATCCGGTAAATGCGATCAAAGGTACGGTGAGTAAATATAAGGCCGGCAACAAAGTGAGACAGACGCTTGTCGTGTTTCAGTTCACAGTTTCTATCATTCTTGTTGCGTTTGTTATAACCGTACATCAGCAACTGGATTTCATGAAACTTATCAATAAAGGTATTGAGCTTGAAACTGTAGTGGCAATCAGAAATCCGACAGCATATTCAAATCAGGAACTAACGACTAAGTATGGTGAGTTTGAAAATCTTGAGAACAAACTGAAACAATATCCAGCGGTCCAATCGGTAGCGAGCTCGTCTGCTATACCGGGGTCAGAGATTGGGTTCAACTATATTAATCTGATCAAGCGAAATATAAGCGACCCATACGACCCTGCGGTCTATAAAACGCTCTTTGTGAGCGCAGATTTTATTGAAACCTATAGCATTGATATGCTTGCAGGCAACACGTTTGAAGTTCCTTCAAACTTCAATGGCACAGCCCCGTGGGAAACCGCCAACTGGTCGTCAGTGATTCTGAACGAACGTGCTGTACGACAACTGGGATTCCCATCTGTAGCTGAGGCGATAAATCAGGAAATATACTTTACGGCATTTGATGAACCCTTGAAGTGCCGCATCATTGGTGTCATTAAAGACTACCACCATGAAGCAAGTCGGAAAGAAGTATATCCAACGATACTGTTCCATAACTATGCAAGCTTTCAGCAGGTATATTTCTCGGTACGTCTGAATGAAGGTTGTCGCCCGCAAGAATCGTTGTCGCAAATTGAAAATACGTGGAAAGAGCTTTTTCCAGACCGGCCCTTTGATTACTTCTTTCTCAATGAATACTACGACCAGCAATTTAGAAGTGAGCTATATTTCCAGAAGATATTCACATTGTTTGCAGGTATCGTCATTATAGTCGCATGCCTGGGAATTATAGGAATGACGCTCTTTGAAATGAATTCGCGGTTAAAAGAAATCAGCATACGAAAAGTTCTGGGAGCATCAGTATTAAGGGTTACTGTACTCTTGTCGAAGACTAACGTGAGGCTCATTGCAATTGCAGCCGCTCTTGCTACACCACTTATATACATTCTTGCGCAAGAGTGGCTCTCTGCTTATCCTGAAAGAATTCAGTTAACGGCATGGCTTGCATTATTGCCTGTAGTGACCATCCTAATCATTGTACTACTAATCTCCGGAGTACAAACTATAAAAGCAGCCAGTGCAAATCCGGTTGACCATTTGAGGGGAGAGTAAAACGCAGCTATATATAATTCGTCCTTATATGCATTCCCGGCAATTAATATATCTTGCATCCTGATTGAAAACCTTAGGCATTGTATCCAGAGCCTTGTTCCCTGGATTTTCAACAATAAAAACCAGGAACTCTATACTCTACAAATTAATATGAAAGAAATCTTTTTAAGTTTGGTTGTCACGGTATATCTACTAACACTCATAGGTTGTAAATCAAAAGAACAGGCTTCGGAGTTAAGCGAAACGGATAGTATACCGCTGGCCGAAGAGCTGGTTGTAGGAGGAAGGGACACCATTCCATTAAAAAACGTAATTCGCTATAGTGGTGCCGTACAGAACAACATCCGAACTTCATTGGAAACATTTTCACCGCTTACTTCAGTCCTGGAACTTGCCCAGCGTTCTATTAGCCTTAAGGATAGTCTGGAATTCGCTCACGAAACAAAACCACTCACAGATCCACAGGACAGTCTCATTTTTATGCCGCATGAAACGCGCGCATACCAGGCTATACTGGACTATAAAAAGCTAATGGCATCAGGACCTTCGCTTCAAGATGCGTGCCCTAAATTAATTGGACTGAACCGCATCACTGATGCCGGTGATTCTTCATCCAACCTGCTTCCTTCGGCCGGCGTGTCTACCGTATTATCACATGGAGATTTCTTCTTTCTCGGTGGCGCACCCTTTATATCAAAACTTACTACGGATGACAATGCTGTTTATAGCGATCCGCAGGGAAACCCGGAGACTCGTTTTGAAAGTTATGTATCTGAGAATGGAAACTATATAGTAAATTCTATATATCACTTTAAAAAGAATTTACCCACTACTATATCTTTTGGGCCACCGCTGGGTTCGTATGATGCCGGACCACAGGAAGTGAATGGAGTCGGATCGCTCATTCATGAATTCAATAGTCGCATTCCTGTTGTGTTCTTCACAGAAAATGGATTGGTTCCTGCTCATCTCATTTCCATTACAATTAAAATTGTTCCGGAGTCCCTGGGCTGTATTTCTGATCAGCCGAATCTCGTATTCGCCTGCTCTAAAAATATAGAAGCACAAGACATACTCGGTATATATATCCCCTACAACACAACGCCTATAGCATCTTGTAAAATTACTCGTCACCCCAACTTCGTGTGGACTGCGGATCTGAATAATGACGGCATTCCCGAGTTTGCGTGTGTCACAGGTTCCTTTGAGGGAATCGCCAGCGATGTAATGCTTGATGTGTTATGGTTTGTAAACATCGAGGGTGGCTGGGAAATTATTGACAGCGGGCAAGAGCTTGATTGCACATGAGAGCGAGAGCATCTTATTATAAAGCCACGG
Source organism: uncultured Bacteroides sp. (assembly GCA_902168185.1). Taxonomy (GTDB): domain Bacteria; phylum Bacteroidota; class Bacteroidia; order Cytophagales; family Cyclobacteriaceae; genus Ohtaekwangia. The sequence goes on along the minus strand of CABHOV010000024.1, from coordinate 95,920 downwards.
CATTCTTGCTCGCATTCTTTATTCTGTTTTTTGCCATTGCGTTCACCTTTAATCGACATTACCCTGCACTTGTTATTGCCGGTGAATCATCTGTTGGCACATGGATGTCTGGTGTGCTGCTAATTATATCTGCCACTATATCCCTTATCTTAGGAATGCGCCACGGCTGGCGCCCGTGGTTTGTGCTCGCTGCATTTTTCTTTGTGCTGGCGCTGGATGAACGCTTCATGTTTCATGAGCGTCTCAAAGAGTGGATAATTTTCTCTTCGCACACGAACCAAACATCACGATGGGTATATGAACTTCCGGCTACAGCAGGAGCGCTGGTGGGTGTATATATAGCTATTGTCTTATGGAAATATCTGGAAGGCGTTAGCCGCGTACTTCTTATTTCCGCTGCTATACTCGGCACCGCTTCTGTAACCATAGATGTTTTTGCTGCGGGAGTTTTATGGGAAGAATGCTTCAAGCTTCTCGGCGAGCTGTCAATCACCTGTGCGCTTTTAAAAAAAATTGACCTGTAGCGCTATATTAGCTTCATTGTAGTTCTAAGCCCTATATCACCGATTATGGAATAAATCACCTTTACGGAAAAATTTAACACACCACTTTATCACATTTAACACAGAAGAAGTATATTTAACTATGGTGTTTTACCATGACTAACTTACCCTTCTATGGAAATATTAGATGAACCCCAGCTTAACGTAGATCGTAATTCAGTTCTATATGCAGGATTCTGGCCTCGCCTTGGAGCGCTGTTCCTGGATGGACTGATACTAACTCCTCTGACATTTGGCGTTATGTATTTTAATATAACTTCATGGAAGAGCGTTCCGGTACTCGTGATCGTCACGGTACTATCCTTGTCCTACAAGCCCTTTATGGAATACAACTACGGGGCTACGCTTGGAAAGATGGCCTTAAGACTCAAAGTTGTAAATTTGCAATTTGAAAAAGCCGATCTCCAGGAGATTCTTTTGCGAAACATTTTTCACATTGTACCGCCTTTGATCACACTCTTTATTACCATTGGTATATATTCATCAGAAGAGTTTCAGGACATAACCGGATTCAGAGAATTCTCAACATACAGCAATCAACATACATCGCTTCAAATTATAAACGTAGTAAGCGGAATCATCACCCTTGTAGACATGATCGTGATGTTGTCCGATTCGCGGAAGAGATCGTTGCATGACAAGATCGGTGGCACGTATGTAATTGAGCGGCGGTATGGTGATAGAATAAATGCTGTGTAACATCTATATATAATAATACGTTATCGTCCGTACCAGGAACCTCAATTTCGGGTCCCACTCTACGATGATTAGCAATTATTATATACTATGAGTATCCTTCAGAAAGTACTATCGCTATTTAAAAACAAGGATATCGCGTTAGCATTGTCTGGTCAGTGGATTGGCCACTATGGTTATGGCAGTAAATATTCTCCAACTGTCCAAAACCGTACGGTTTCATTTGTAGCGGACATTATAGCACAGGACAATGCGTTTGAGGGAAATATAAGAGAAGATACTACAGGAATTCCGGAGGTGGCACGAATTGAGGGCAGCATTGCGCTACGGAAAATACAATTCACCAAAACATATCAGAACTCGTACTCTATTGATGAGCACGGCACAAGAATGGTCGCAAAAGGGCCGGCCTATATTCAGTACTCCGGTATATATGATGAATCGGAAAAGAAATTCAAGGGAATGTGGACGATTGAAACAATCTATACTCTTGACTCGGGCCGCAACATGAATCACATCAGCAGTGGATCATGGGAAATGAAAAGATTACTGTCCAATAATTAACACTAGCCATTTTTCATCTTTTGTTTTTCCTCGTTTCGCTTCACGTTATACTTCACAATTTTGGTAATTAATGTCAACGGGGGTGGTGCATCCAATGGGATTTTCAGTGTGTCCTTTTCACCTTCGTATGCATCAAGCTCTTTCTTAAATCCATCTACTCCTCTCGGCACAGGGTAAATTCCAATATGATTTTTGAAGGCCGCAAAATGTATCACATTGCCGTTTAGCACAAATGTAGGCATCGCATATTTAATGGCTTCTTCCGCTTCGGGCACTGCCTTCTTTACAGTATCTCGTATTTCATTCAAGGACTTCTGAACTTCCTTCGGGAAATCAGCAATGTATTCATCTATACTTGATGCTTGTGTATTTTTCATAGGTACTGTTATTGATTCTTCCTGTAGATAAACGCTTTGTAAACATAATATTTTGTAATGCGAAAAATCCTGTGTGAATGCGACAGACTACGGGGCAGATGCGTCAAATGCACTACTATATTTCAAAAAAATACCTGCTATACTTTAGCAGGTATTTCAAGCAGTACTGGTAATTATTTCTTTACTCTTTTCTCAAGGTCTTCGGTCTTCAGTGAGATCAACCGCCCCACTGGTTCACCTTTCCTAAACGTGATTACTCGCAGGTTGTCAGCACCAGCCGGGTATTCAATCGGTGAATTATACTTTGGATAATATTGATTGGGAATCGAGTTATCTACTGTATAATAAATATCAAGCCCTGGTACTTCCGTGGCGAGTTCAACGATAAATTTTCCGGAAGCGTTTTTTCGCACCGTGACGATAGCATCATATATACTTTGTGCATAGTTAATTCGCGCTATATCCATGCGCTTAAAGTGATGTTCTACGCGCGGCACGAAGCTATTCCAGTCTTTCTGTTTTTCCGGAGTCCAGAACGATTCTGCCATGGCAAGCGCACGCGGGTAGGTCATATACTCTACCTGTGGTTCCGTAGGGATTTGCTCCGTCCATAAATTCCCCTGTGCACCGAGGACATAGGCTGAGTCCATTTCAGCCGGAACCAAATCAAATGTATATACTTCTTTCAGCCGGGCACTGTTATATACCGGAGGCTCAATGGATCGCTCGCCCTGGTACATATCCAGATAATATACAGGGGCAGGGCTCATGACTACCGGATGCTTCAGGTGCGATGCCTCAATGCCACCTTTGGTTCCGCGCCAACTCATAACAGCTGCACCTGGTGCTATACCTCCCTCCAAGATCTCATCCCAACCCATCATCTTTTTCTTTTTGCTTTGAATGATTTTACCAACACGCTTTACAAAGTATGATTGCAGCTCTTCGCCATTCTTCAAGTTATTCTTCTTCATGAAAGCCTGAACATTTTTATCGCGCTCCCAAAAACCTTTATAACATTCATCACCGCCCATGTGTATATATTCGAATGGGAACAAAGCGGCAACCTCTGTAAATACTTTGTCCAGGAACTGATATACCTCTTCATCAGTAGGATCGAGTGTGTTATCGAGGTGCATTTCGAATTTCCCATTACCAAACCAGGTTGAGAAACTCGATCCTGGATTAACTTTCAAGGTTGTATCATTGGTAACGGACAATTCAGGATACGAGGCGAGTGCCGCCATACTATGGCCGGGTACATCTATTTCCGGAAGGACCTCTATATATCGCTCTTTTGCATATTGGACAATTTCCTTTATATCCGCTTGTGTATAGTAACCGCCATAGGTAGCAGGTTCACCAGGCTTCGGCGCATCGTTACTACCAAATGTACCTACGCGTGGCACGCGCCATGCACCAACTGAGGTTAAGCGGGGCAGACTTTTGATTTCAATGCGCCAGCCGTTGTCGTCTGTTAAATGCCAGTGAAACCGATTCAATTTATAGCTTGCCATGCGATCTATATACCTTTTCACATATTCTTTCGAGAAGAAATGTCTGCTCACATCAAACATCTGACCGCGCCAGGTGAAGCGCGGGTAATCCAAAATAGTTACTGATGGTGCCTTCCATTCAACATCCTGGATCAAAGACGCAGACAATATTTCAACAGGCAAAAGCTGCAACAATGTTTGAACACCATAGAATATACCAGCCGCTGTATTGGCGGTGATGTCAACCTTACCAGCTTCGGTATGCAACGTATATCCTTCCTGTCCTAAACGGCTATCTGGCTTTGCGTTTAGTGTTAAAACTATACTTGCCGGTTTTGCTTCAACGGTAGTCAATATATAGCCTGTTGCTGGCTTAACCTTTTCAGCAAAATATTTCGCTATGCTTGCAAGCTCTGGCTGTTTCGCAGGAACACTTATTGTTGTAGAGTTCGTCAATAGAAAATGACCGGCCTCCTGCTTTAAGCTGACAGGAGCAGGAATGATCGAAATGGTCTGGGCATGTATGCATATCGGTAGTATGCAAAACAATGCAAAGCATAGTATCCAATGTCGTTTTATTCGAGTCATGATTGTTATAGGGGTTGGTTGCTAAACCAAGTTAAATACTTTTACTGTGCTGATGAAAAGTTTTTCCATGTTCACAGCACACACGGGTATTAACGGTTTGAGAAATAGATTGGAGTAGCGAGACAAATACCTTTTTAGTTATTCAACAACCAATTTCATTCTACTATCTGCCGACAACATGAATTTGTAAACACGCTTCTCAAAAGTTTTCAGATTGGTAGATACAACCAGGAATTTGGTGATGCCACGATCAAGATATTCTCCTACGTTGATCTTTTGATTTGCATCACGCTTTGCTTCATACACGAAGGAGGTCTGTTTCAGAATTACATCCTGTATTTCGTCAATCAACAGCAACTGAACTTTCGTGCCGGATTTATATACCAGTGCTACATCAATAAAGGGATTTATACCGGACGATGGACGATACTCTATAAACTGGCGGTCAAGCACCTGCTTCGTTTTGTTTTCACTTGACACCCCCACCACTTCGTATGTATAGCGTCCGCGGGTCGCGAGCGTATCGGTTGTAGAATAAGATGTGGTATATGTTCCGATTGTGTTGAGTGCTATTTGTATTCTGCCAACCAAAGTAGATTTACGAATACTTTGTTGACTTCGGTATATTTCAAATTCACGAAGGGTTTGCTGAAGCGCTTCACTTGTTGTCCATTGCAGGTGTACCGTTTTACCCATCACATTTGCTGAGAGACCAAGTGTATCCAGGTTTTGATAGTGGTGTGGAAATCCCTGTGGCTCTGTGCTGAGTTGTATTTTGAAGTTGCAGAAATCTCCCAGGAAACCATCAATGTTTACAAAATAATCTTCATCTGCCTGTATAGAATCCAACGTGATAAAAGCATCCTCTCCGCGAATCTGCGCGATGCAATGCTGGATCGTATAGTTTTTTGTTTGACACGGATTTCCCGCCACTATTATAGCCTGAATTCCCTTTTCATCACGACACTTCTGTGATGCTATATTTAAATAGTATTTACCTGATTTGGTAACCCGAAAAGTAAACCACTGATCGTTGTGGTATATAAGGCATTTATGAGTAGCGGCACGAAGAGATTTGTTGATACAATTCCACTCCACGGTGGCGTGGCTCGTAGACGATTCTATATAATCATTATTCAGTGTAAGGACAGAGCCGTGCTGTATATCATTGTTAGCTACCTGTGCCCGGAGGCTATAAACCCCAGCCATTAGCCAAAAGATACTGCACAGAAAAAATCTCATGTATAGTTGATTACAACAAATATAGTATAACAGCTATCGTGTTTTCTTTTTGATGGCTCTCTTGCTACCTTCCTTAAATTCTTTAACTACTACCTTAACACCTTTTTTATAATAGTCGCGTTTAGCGTCTTTCTTGCTGTCTTTTTTACGAGTCTTTTTATAGACCTTAATTTCTTTTTTAGGCTCTTTCTTCTCATGAAACGCTCCTTTAAAAGTCGGATCTTCTCTGCGCTTCTGATCATCAATTGACTTGGCGATTGCCTGCTTCTCTTCAAATGGTGTCTTCTCTACAAATACACCTTCCGGTAGCTCCTTGAAAGGAATCTTCTCACGGATAAGCTTTTCAATTTTTTCTATATGCGATTCCTCCGCCCGGTTTACAAATGTGATTGCTTTCCCGTCCTGAAATGCTCTTCCTGTTCGCCCGATGCGATGTACATAGTCTTCATATAGTATAGGTACATCAAAGTTTATAACGTGCGATACCTTTACTACATCTATACCCCTGGCCGTTACATCTGTTGAAACCAGTACGCGAAGTTTACCTTCCTTAAATTCATTCACAGCGTTGATGCGGCTGTTTTGTCCTTTGTTGGAATGAATGACACGCACCGGCCCGAGATTTCTACGCTCTATAAAATTGAAAACGTTATCCGCATTTTCTTTCGAACGCGTAAAGATCATCACCCGGTTAAAATCTTCTTTATCCTGCAACAGGTAGTCAATGAAGTTCAACTTCGTCTTCATGTTGGGAACATGATACAACGCCTGCTCTACCTGTTTTGCTGGAGTAGCCTGCTGCGTAACTTCAACCTTTATAGGGAACTCCAGAAACTCTGCAGACAAACGTTCCACTCTTTCTGAAAATGTAGCAGAGAATAATAAGTTTTGACGCTTGCGCGGAATGACTTCAAAGATTTTACGAAGCTGTGGCATGAAGCCCATGTCCATCATCCGATCGGCCTCATCCAGCACCAGCATTTTAAACTGGCTCACGGGCAGCTCACCTTTCAGGTAAAGCTCCATAAATCTGCCCGGTGTGGCGATGAGTACATCTACACCTTGCCGTATATATTCAATTTGTGTTTTCGGACCGATGCCACCGTATATCGCGAATATGCGCAGGTCGGTATACTTTGCCAATTGCTGTGCATGCTCTGCGAGTTGAACGATGAGTTCTTTTGTAGGAGCCAGAATCAACGCACGGGGTTCGTCACCTTGGGCATATTTAATCTTCATCAGCAAGGGCAGCATATAGGCTGCCGTCTTACCTGTACCCGTCTGCGCAATGCCAATGACTTCTTGTCCTGCCAAGATCATGGGGATACATTTCTGCTGAATTTCTGTTGGATGTTCAAACCCCAAATCAGAAACAGCATTCTGTAATTGCTTGTTCAGATTAAATTCTTGGAAAGTTGTAATGGCAGACACTTTTTGGTTCTAATTTTACTACGATGAAAACTACGCTGATAACAAACGCAAATATAGTCAACGAAGGCAAGGTCTTTCAGGGCGATGTACTTATTAAAGATCGTTATATAGAAAGAATCGGGAAAGAACTGTCTTTTCCGTTAGCAGACAGAGTTATTGATGCAAAAGGAAAATATTTATTTCCCGGAGTAATTGATGACCAGGTTCATTTTCGCGAGCCTGGCTTAACACACAAGGCAACGATTTATACGGAAGCGATGGCCGCGGTTGCTGGTGGCGTTACCAGTTTTATGGAAATGCCGAACACCAATCCTCCTACTTTCACGCAAGCTTTGTTGGAAGACAAGTACCAGATTGCAGCACGTACTTCGCTCGCGAATTATTCATTCTTCATCGGAGCTTCCAACGATAATCTGGAGGAAGTAATGAAGACGGATATTACCAAAGTATGCGGACTCAAGGTTTTCATGGGATCGTCTACGGGTAATTTATTGGTAGATAATCCAACTACGCTGGAAGGATTTTTCTCACGTTTCCCTGCGTTGATAGCAGCACACTGTGAAGATGAACCAACCATACGAAAAAACACGGCTGAGTATAAAGAGCGCTATGGAGAAGATTTGCCTATGGAATATCATCCACTTATACGCAGTGAAGAAGCATGCTATAAATCTTCATCGTTTGCTATAGGACTCGCGAAGAAACATGGTACACGATTTCATGTGCTGCATATATCTACTGCCAAAGAGACAACGTTGTTTGACAATTCGATTCCGTTATCTGAGAAAAAAATAACGGCAGAAGCATGCATTCATCATTTGTGGTTTAATGATGCCGACTATAAACGACTGGGGACGTTGCTGAAATGGAACCCTGCAGTAAAAACTTCACACGATCAGCAAGAGATCTTCAAAGCTTTACTGGACGATCGCATCGATGTTATCGCTACCGATCATGCGCCTCATTTATCGGAAGAAAAAAATAATTCATACTTCAAGGCACCCTCCGGAGGGCCGCTTGTACAACATAGTTTAGTGGCCATGCTTGAATTTTATCAGCAAGGAAGAATCAGCCTGGAGAAGATTGTGCAGAAGATGAGTCACAATCCAGCCATACTTTTCCAGATCGAAAAGCGCGGATTTATACGTGAAGGTTATTTTGCCGACCTGGTGTTGGTTGACCTCGATAAGACATGGACTGTGCACAAAACCAACATCTTATCTAAATGTGGATGGTCTCCGCTGGAAGGAACCAAGTTCCATTCGAGTGTGACACATACTTTTATTTCGGGGCACCTGGCATACAAAGAAGGAAAATTTGATGAAAGTCGTCAGGGGGAGCGATTAACGTTTACCCGAAAATGATCTGAAATTGAATTTTGCAAATTCAGAGGCACTCACTAAATTTGCAGTCCTCAAAATGGTGGATGTAGTTCAGTTGGTTAGAACATCAGATTGTGATTCTGAGGGTCGTGGGTTCGAGCCCCATCATTCACCCCAATAAAAAAGACTCCTTTTTAGGAGTCTTTTTTATTTATAGTCTGTTCGTCTCTTCCCGTTTCCGTTCGCTGAAATTCACTGGCTTTTCAAAGCTTTAAACTGTATCTCTGTTTCTCAAAAAAATACCCCTATGGATCAGCGCATCATCAACCTTTTTGACGAGTATACTCACAAGCCTCTTACACGTGAAGATTTTATTCGCAAGCTCAGTAAACTTACCGGCAGTACTGCGGCAGCATTGGCCGTGCTTCCATTGCTGGAAGTAAATTATGCCAAAGCGGAGACAGTTCCTGATCAGGACGACAGACTTACCACAGCTCATATAACATACCCGATTGATGGTGGTGATATGAAAGCATATATAGCACGCCCCAAGAAAAGCGTGACGTATGGAGGTGTCGTTGTGATCCATGAAAACAGAGGTCTTAATCCGCACATCGAAGATGTAACCAGGCGCGTTGCGCTGGAAGGTTTCGTTGCTATAGCACCCGATGCTTTATCTCCGTTAGGAGGTACTCCCTCTGATCCGGATAAAGCACGTGATATGTTTCAGCAACTCGATGCTGCCAAAACGATTTCAAATTTTGCCAAGGCTTTTGATTTTCTGAAGACACAAAAAGATTGCAACGGTAAATTTGGATGCGTTGGTTTTTGTTGGGGTGGTGCTATGGCTAACAATCTTGCTGTGCAGGTGAGTGAATTAAAAGCTGCTGTACCTTTTTATGGACGGCAACCCGAAGTAAATGATGTTCCTAAAATTAAGGCAGCATTACAATTACATTATGCCGAAATGGATGAGCGTATCAATGCCGGTATATCTGCTTATGAAGAAGCACTAAAAAAAGCGAATGTTAATTACCAGTTATTTATATATGAAGGCGCTCAACATGCCTTCCATAATGATACTGCACCAACGCGCTATAATGAAGCTGCTGCTAAACTTGCGTGGAGCAGAACCATCGCTTTCTTTAACGAAAAACTTCGCTAACATGCAATGTTGTGCTCCATGAATTTTTACTGTATGTTGAATTCATGATCGTGTGGAAGGAATATAAAAAGCTGGCGCTCGAGGAGAAAATTGATGTGCTGTACGAAAAAGGTACGTTCATCATGGCGATACGATACTATGGGTATAAAGTTAATCTTTACCTCCTCGGAAATTTTTATGTTGAAGTTTTTATTAATCATAAGAATACAATAATCGAGAAGATAATTCCGTTGGACACGAATCATTCGCGCATGCAATTCTATTCTGATCAGATTAAATTACCAGTCGATCTCGACTAAGATTTTTTTTATCAACTATTGTGATGTCACCCAACGAACAAAAAATCCGAGTAGCAATCCACCCAGAATAATTAAGGGAGAAGGAATTTTTGTAAAAGCAAGCAATAGAAAGGTTGCTATAGTAACACTGAAATTCATGACTGTATTTTCCAATGGCTGAAAGAGTATAACAGCAGAAGCTGCTACTAATCCTGAACTGGCCGCAGTTATACCTTCGAGTGATGCGCGTACAGCGCGATAACGTTTCAAACTTTCCCAGAAGCGAATTACAAAGAAGATAAGAAATGTGCCGGGAAGAAAAATTCCGAAAGCAGAGACAAGTGCCCCTATAATTTCTCCACCTGTACCATACTCCCTCATAGACAATGCTCCTATATAGGAGCTGAATGAAAATACCGGTCCGGGTAATGATTGAGCAATGGCATAGCCTGATAAAAATTCTCCTGAAGTTAAATATTGCTTCGGAGCGTATTGAACAAACTCAGTATATAACAACGGAGTGAGTACTTGCCCACCACCGAAAATAAGGCTTCCGTTACGATAAAAATTTTCGAACAACCGTACCGGTAGAGCCTTTGTTATACCACCCAACGCTGCAGCAAAGATCAATACACCTGCCCACAATAAAAAGTTAGCCCACGGCACTACAATTCTTACCTTTTCTTCCTTGGGTTGTTTTTTATACTTCAATGCGGTAAGTAAACCTGAGCATAACAGTATAACCGGGAACACATACGGTGTTTGTATCAGATATGAAAGTATAGCCGCTATAATCATAAGGACTACAGCTGTTTTTGTGCGAATGGTTTTTTGAATGATCATATAGGCGCCATAGCTCACGAAGCCAACGGCCATCGGTTGTATAAACCGTGTAAATTCAAGCGACCATTTTTTTTCTTCGATGCTCGACATGAGCATGGCAGCTAATGTCATGAGTATAACTGCGGGAAGAATCCATACAATAAGCGTGAGGTATGCGAGATTAGGGCCGCCTATCTTAAAACCAATTGCTGTTAAGGTTTGCGTAGAGGTAGGGCCAGGAAGAATCTGACAGAGGGAATTGATCTCCATCAGATCGTCCTCTGTCAGATATTTCCGTTTATCAACGAGTACTTTTTGAAAATGAGCCAAGTGAGCCTGCGGTCCACCAAACGTAGTAACCGCCAGCATCAGCACATCGCGCAAGAAGATATAGTATCGAACCCGCTCGATCATTCTATAGATATATACCAGTCAGCATGCTCACTTATTTATACTGCTTTTATTTTTTCAAACCTATCTCGCGCAAGCGTTGATCGAGAAATTCGCCTGCTGTTATATCTTCCCACTGCTTTGGATTTTCTGAATCCACACAACTCTCCAGCGATGCAAGACTCATCTCTGAGCGTGGGTGCATAAAGAAAGGTATTGAGTAGCGTGGGGTATTCATCAACTGTCGTGGTGGATTAACAACGCGATGTATAGTTGATTTTAATTTCTTGTTTGTAAGACGCTCCAGCATGTCTCCTACATTTACAACAAGCTGATCAGGCAGTGCCGTAATCGGAATCCACTTGCCATCTCTGCGAAGTACTTGCAGTCCATCTGCACTGGCACCCATCAGCAGTGTGATCAGATTTATATCACCATGCTCTGCAGCGCGCACAGCATCTTCAGGAACAGCATCCGGATTTTCAATCGGATAGTAATGGATAGGGCGCAAAATACTATTGCCGTGTTTGATCTTGTCATCAAAGTAATTTTCAGGCAACTCCAGGTATAGCGCTATAGCCCGTAACATATAGGTGCCTGTCTTTTCAAGCGCACGGTAGACTTCGACACTTACCTTCTCCAACTCAGGAACTTCGCTCGGCCAAACATTAGCAGGATAATTTTCTTTTTCAAGTTCTGTACCCGGCAGGTCTTGACCTACGTGGTAAAATTCTTTGAGGTCACCGGTGTTTCTTCCCTTGGCATGTTCTTTTCCTTTACCGGTATATCCGCGTTGGCCAGCCATGTCGGGTCTTTCATATTTTTTCTTTACATCATCCGGCAATGCAAAAAAACTTTTAATGGCTTTATAAAGATCCTGCTGCATAGCATCCGTGAGGAAATGATTCCGGATGGCTACGAAGCCAATATTATGATATGCTGCACCGAGTTCGGCTACAAACTTATTTTTTCTTTTATCATCACCACCATGGTAGTCGGCCAGATCAAGTGAAGGAATTTCATCATATAATATTTCATTCATAACACACACATTTGTTTCCGTGCAAGCTAAATATTTTTGGCTAAATTTCGTGCAGGTAAAAGCGGCCACATAGGTTGCAGGAGTATCACATTTTAATATATCTGTTTATGAAAACAACCCGAAGAGAATTTGTGCAGCAAGCCTTTAAAGCTACAACCCTTACAGCGCTCGGAACGTCATTGGCCTTTAAGGCCTTTTCGGAAACCACGTCTTCACACTCCGGTATAATACCGGGATCAGCGCTTCAGTTTTCGCAGGTTAGTCTGCCTTATGCGTATGGAGCATTGGAACCTTCCATTGATGCAACCACGATGGAGATTCATTATACCAAGCATCATACCGCTTATATAAAAAATGTAAACGAAGCGATCGCTGCTGATAAAATTACTTTTGAGTCGGAGAAAGATTTCTTTGCCAATGCTTCCAAGTTATCTGCGAAAGCAAGAAACAACGGTGGGGGTGCATGGAATCATAATTTCTTCTGGCAAGTAATGAAGCCTGGCAGTGCTGCACCTACAGGCAAGGTAGCCGATGCTATCAATGGTTCTTTCGGATCGTTCGATAAATTCAAAGAGCAATTTACACAGGCCGCGATGACGCGCTTTGGTTCTGGCTGGGCCTGGCTAGTAAAAGACGGAGGTAAACTAAAGATCGGTTCAACGCCTAACCAGGATAATCCGCTTATGGATGCGAGTGATTTGAAAGGTACTCCGCTACTCGCGTTAGATGTGTGGGAGCACGCCTATTATCTCAAGTATCAGAATAAACGCAACGAGTATGTTGCTAACTGGTATAATGTTATTAATTGGGATGAAGTAGCAAAACGACTTGCGTAGTCTTTAAAAAATATCTGTCATAACATCGATTGATCTATATATAGTAAATCAAGCCTTGTTATGACGGATTTATTATTCTTATGAAGCCTCTCCGAATAGCGATCATTGGTGATTATACCGATAGCAAACATACACACCGTGCATTGAACGATGCGATCGAGCACTGCAGAGGGCACCTGAATTTTCCCTTCGAAGCAACGTGGATTGCCACCGATGTAACCCCGGAACCGGCATCTCTGCCAAAATATACCGATGGCATCTGGATCGCCCCAGGTTCGCCGTATAAAAATGATGAAGCTGTATACCGGATTATACAATGGGCACGTGAAAATAACTTTCCGATCTTCGGTACCTGTGGTGGGTTTCAGTATATGGTTGTGGAGTACGCTAAAAATATACTCGGAATACAAAATGCCGGTCATGAAGAGAGTGAACCTGACGCACCCCAACTGGTAATTTCTAAATTAAGCTGTTCATTAAAAGGTCAGCAGGAAGAGGTTATTATTACAGATAAAGAATCGTGGCTATATACTATATTAAAGAGCGATGTTATTACCGGTTTCTTTAATTGTAACTACGGTGTTAATGCTGCCTATAGAGACAAACTTCAACAGCCACCGTTTGTATTTACGGCCTTTTCTCGTGATGGAGAAGTACGCGGCTTAGAATTGAAAGGGCATCGCTTTTTTAAAGGCACTCTTTTTCAGCCTCCGCTGGATTCCTCTTTGGAGAAACCCAACGCCCTGATCATGGATTTTTTTCGAAGTGTAAAAAAATCATTAACAGTTGGCGGTTAACCGATATATACTATAAATGTTTTTTTATAGTATGATGCTTTTCAGGTAGGCTTCCATTTTTGCACAATCATGAAATTGTGATATCTGAATGCTCTTCATTGTGCGGGAAGATTTGTCCTTGATGGTATTTGCAGCAATCTTTGAAAAGACATCGGCTTCATTCACAAGCTGAACATGAATCAGATCTTTCCTATTGAGATGTTTTACCATACCGGGCAAAAGATAGTCGACAACCAATTTTTGCGACTCCGTGCTGATAACACCCATCTTCCGAATGTCTGCAATAAATTTTACAGTTTGCAGTTTTACGAATGCGTTTAATACAGCCGTATTAATGATAACAAATTGCCCGTGACTAATAACCTTATTCGTATACTCTAAGAATAGAGCGTCAAGGGAGGCATCAAAATATATTCGTGAGCTTTGGTTTTCAAAAAGGTTCTGCATGCTCAAATGTATCCTCAATATGATATATAGATACTTCTCTAAACGCTTCTTAAATATGTTTCCATTTTAGCGCGATCCGTAAATTGGATCACCTGAAAGTCTGGAATAGCATTCTGTGAGTTCTCTTTAATTTTATTACCAGCCAGTTTCGCGAAGATTTCAGATGCATCCATTAATTGAATAACAACAGGCTTTTTCCCGTTGAGATGTTTTACGATACCGGGCAAAAGATTATCAACAATCCACCTTTGTGACTCGATGCCGATAACGCCCATCTTCCGAATGTCCGCTACAAATTTTACAGTTTGCAGTTTTACGAATGTGTTTAATACAGCCGTATTAATGATAACAAATTGCTCATGGTTAATGACTTTATTTGTGTACTCCAGAAACAGAGTATCAAGTGTAGCATCAAAGTATACTTGTGCGCTTTCGTTTTCAAAAAATTTTTGCATGTTCAAATTCATTTTAGTAAAGATCTTGTCAATAAATAGAGTGCATAGCTACAACAATTTCAAAGGGGAAAAGAAGAGCCATTTTCAATTAACATACCCTTGTAGGTTGATTGACAGGGTATAGTTATATGTAACCCATTGCATGACACATGATCCCTGCAGACATATTGTGCAGCCTGGTACCTATATCACTGATTGAATGGAGTTATCACTATATCTTGTACCGTTCGAAGGGGTATACTATATACAGAAGGTTGTTAAACCAAAATTTTCTTACACAAATGAGGTTGTCAGCGAGTGGTCCTTCAAATAGCATGTATAGCGCATGGCAGAAACCACAATAGCTTATACAGTTTATATGAATCACCTATAATGTTGATAACACGCTTGCCGCGATGTTTACTTATCCGTTATGGATTTGAACCCTTTAATTTCAACACCGTTCTTCTGCTGTGGTAAAACAACCCACCGGATAGCATCTTGCATTCTGTTGAAGTAAGCATACGACACATCGTTGTCAGCCTCCGACATCATGTCTTCCGTTGACATCTTTGAAAAAATATCTTCCGAAAGAAGAAAGGAAACTTTAGAATGGCCGACCGCGACTGCCAGGCTTCGCCATTCTTTTGCAGACCATTGTTGATCCTCTTGAAGAATAATGCCAAGATTTATAGCATCATAAACCAACCTTCCTGTTTTGAATTTCTCCATGGCATCGATCATGGCCATCATCCCGGTTCTATACTCAGCTGAAGTAGGAGGGAGCTTCCAGGTGCCTATCAGAATATGATGTTTGGAATCGTACTGAATGGTCTTGTAATCGGTATCAAAATAAGTTGTCATCATAGGTTAATGCTATTATTGGTAAAGCAGATGTCTCCTTTAGTTACAGCTGCAAATCTCCAGTTAATTAGCATGACTTGCTACGAATGAAGGGTGTCAAAAAGGTTGGCAATTAGGATGACAAACAAGTTAGCAGCAAAAAAACATCTATACATCCGAAATTCAGGCATACAATGCATTGGGCCTATATCAGCCCTTCACTTTGTTAAAATAAAATTTCCAGACACAATTCTGGTTTTATATACCTGAATGATAAAGAACAAATACACACTTATTGCCTGCCGCATGATAAGACCCCTACTGATAGAGGTATATGGACGGGAGTATTAGCCAGCACGGTAGAAGTTTAAACCATCGCCTGCAATAGTTTGCTGTTCAACGAGTGCACCACGATGCCGAGGTGCCGGTATACCTTTTCCGAATTTTTGTGGAGCGATAAAAATACGGGCTTCGTCCCATAAATCATTTTCTATAAACATCGAAAGTGTAGCGGCACCACCTTCTACAATTACAGATTGAATCTTTTGCTTGTATAGATCAGTCACTACATTCCGGATGAAATCATCTTCATCCACACGGATTAATGACAGATTGGTATGTTCCTCATGTTTCATCACATTGTAACAAATTGTTCTTTGCTTTTTATCGAACACATGAAGCTTCGTGGAGAGTTTCAGAAAACGATCTAACACAATACGAACAGGATCTCTGCCCGACCAATCACGCACATTTAGCTGTGGGTTATCGTATGCTATGGTACGAGCACCCGCTAATATTCCATCTTCTTCGCTGCGCCACTTATGTACCAGTTGCCGCGCATACTCATTGCTGATCCACTTCGAATCAAAATTCTCGCGTGCTATAAATCCATCAGATGTCTCAGCCCATTTTAGTATAATATAGGGGCGTTGTTTTTCAATGAATGTGAAGAAGCGCTTATTCAATTCACGTCCTTGTTTTTCAAGAATACCAGTGACTACTTCTATACCTGCAGCGCGCAGTTTCTTTATACCATTGCCTGCTACAAGCGGATTGGAATCCAGATTGGCCACTACTACTTTCTTTACCTTATGCTCCATTAACATATCAGCACAAGGAGGCGTTTTACCAGTATGCGAACACGGTTCAAGGTTCACATATACCGTACTTTGTGCCAGCATACTTTTGTCTTCAACACTGCGCACAGCATTTACTTCAGCATGTGCCTCGCCATACTTTTTATGCCAGCCTTCACCTATAATTTTACCATCGTGCACAATCACTGAACCTACCAGCGGATTGGGGCTAACGTTTCCTTTGCCGAGCAACGCCAGTTCGAACGTGCGCTGCATAAAAACTTCATCAATATGGTGGTCGTGTTTTGTCATTGCCTTATACTTGCAAAGATTGCCAAGCTATGAAGAATTCCAAAGCACTCTTTCATGATTTCATCAGCCGGATTACAATTCCGGAAAGTAATGACGAGATCAAGAGCATAGCACACCTCGTATTTGAAAAGATTATGGGTCTGAGCAGGACCGATATTCTTGCTGAAAAAAGTGTTTTAGTAGGAACGAATGCAGAGGCACAACTTTATGCCATTGTCTATCGCATCAATCAACATGAACCTATTCAATATATTTTAGAGGAAGCCGAATTCTTTGGAAGATACTTTAAGGTTAATGCCTCCGTGCTGATACCTCGCCCCGAAACAGAATTCCTGGTGCAGGAAGTTATAGTATATTCCAAAAATAAAGCATCACTAAAGATCCTTGATGTTGGCACGGGGAGTGGTTGTATACCGGTTACGCTTGTCAAGGAGTTACCGAACGCTGAGGTATATGCAACGGACATCAGTGATGAGGCACTGGCGGTGGCGCGCGAAAATGCTTTACGACTGCAGGCAACAGTAACGTTCATTCACCACGATATACTATCCGAAAAAATTCCATATAGTAGTATCGATGTTGTTGTGAGCAACCCTCCCTATATAGCGCAGGCTGAAGAAGCAATGATGAATCCAAATGTATTGCGCTATGAACCGCACCTGGCTTTGTTTGTACCGGATGATGATCCGCTTAGATTTTATAAAGCCATCACTACACGCGCTTCAGAAATCCTAAAGCCCGGAGGGCTGTTAGCGATGGAGATCAACGAACGGTTTGGACAAGAAGTCGCAGCACTCCTCAATGCAAATCGTTTTGAAAATATCGAGATCGTGAAGGATCTGGATGGTAAAGACAGAATTGTAAAAGGAATTTTAATATGATAGCGATGATATCCACCGACAAGGGTTTTATCAGCGCTATATTCATAAACTAAATATATATCCATGACACTTGTCTCTTTCATTGGATCCGGTAATGTAGCGTGGCACCTTGCACCCGCTCTCGACAATACTGATTTTGCCGTACGTGAGGTATATAGTCGCAATCCGACTCATGCATCTGCGCTGGTCGATAAGCTATATGAAGCCGAAGTGAAAGCTACGCTTGATTTCTCCACCAGCAACTCGCATGTCTTTATAATTGCCGTATCCGATGATTCTGTTGAATCGGTCGTTCAGGAAATTATACTTCCTGAGAACGCTATACTGGTGCATACCTCCGGAAGCCTACCGCTCGATGTGCTTCGCTATGCTGCTACACCAAATATAGGAGTGTTCTATCCGTTGCAAACTTTCAGCAAATCCAAGAAGGTCGATTTCAAAGAAGTGCCACTCTTCATTGAAAGCGAAAATACGGAGACTGAAAAAATATTATTCTCTATGGCGAAAGCGATCAGCAAGCACGTGCATAAGATCTCTTCGCAGGAACGGAAGGCTATGCATGTTGCCGCTGTGTTTGCTTCCAACTTTACCAATCACATGCTCACGGTCAGCCAGGAAATTATGAAAGAAAATAAACTCAGTTTTGATTGGCTTAAGCCGCTCATTGCTGAGACGGTCAATAAAAGTTTAACGATCGGGCCAGAGAATGCTCAAACCGGGCCAGCAAGACGTGGTGATTTTGAAACACTAGATAAACACATGGAGTTTTTGCAGCAAGATGAATCTGTAGCCGAACTATATAAAGTAATCAGTCAGCATATCGTTGACAAGTATCATGGCTGAGTTATAGAACTTAAAAAGGATGTTACATCCTTTCGCCATTGCACTTCATTTTCCTTTGTATATATATTGTGTCCGACAGCCGAATATACTTTAAGTACTTTCTTGCCCTGGAGATTTTGCGCTATAGCGTTGGTTTCTTCTATACCAACACGATCATCATCTTCACCAAAAAGTAACAACGTGGGACAGGTAACTGATTTTGCATAGGTAGCAGGATTATGGGAAAACGCCCAGTAGCCATTTTGCACGCCTCCCCAAAAGCATAACAACGCTGCCATTGGAAACGCGGGTACATTCATTAGCCTGAAGCGCGCACATACAGTTTTATACAATGAACCAAAAGGACATTCCAGTATAACGGACGACACTGGTAATGTATAGTCATCCATCGCCTTTAATATAGCGGCAGCACCCATTGATGTACCGAACAAGATGATATTCTTTTCTTCCTTCTGTATATAATTGAAACAATCGCGCACTTGTATAGCCTCATTATAACCAATGGAAGTGCTGTTACCTTCCGATCCACCGGATCCCATAAAGTCAACCAGTACCGTGGTATAGCCAAGTTTTCTAAACTCAGCTGCCCGCGTGATCAACGAAGATTTCTCTCCGCTATATCCATGAAATAAAATCACGGTGCCCTTCGCGTTGGGAGCTTTGATCTTCCAGCATTCCAGGTCGTGCGTGCTGATAACACGAAAAGTCTCATAAGGCTTAGAAGGAAACTCTTTTGTCGTAGGCCGGGGATTATCTATACCTGTAAAGAGAAGGCCTACTTTTGCCAGCGCTGAAAGTTGTTTGGGATCTTTCGTTCTTGCTTCTGCGGAAGCACTGAAGTGTGTGAATTTATAGGCATGTTGATAAGCAACGGCATTCAGTACTATAAATACAAGCAGAAATATCCAGCCAAGTTTTCTTCTATTCATACCAGTTCTGTTGCCCGATCTGTTTTAAAATATAGTTTGTAAGATCTTTCATTTCATATTCTTCACGTGGTGCATTGCAAAGTATCACGAGTAAAATTTCCTTCTCTGGTATAACAATATAATTCGTTAAAAATCCTCCCTGACTTCCCGGATGTCCTACCGTATGCTTGCCCCCTTCCTCCGTTATAAACCACGACCATCCTATAAAGGGTTGCACTTCACTACTCCAGTTACTGAAACGTTTTATCGTTCGGGCATCACCAATTGTTTCCGGTTTCAGAAATATAGCCTTCCGATGTGCTTGTTCATATAACGCCAGTTCTTCAACGGAACTCCACACACCTCCGTTGCCCGCGGCAGCAAAAGTTGGCTCTTCTCCATAATCATCTTCAATCCAGTGTCCATGATTCAGTATATATCCATGCGAAACACCTTTATCAGGATGTGGCCCGTTTGTAATCGTGCTCGTTTTCATTCCCGAAGGACGAAAGATATTCTCTTCAATGAATCGTTGCCAGGGCATGCCACTTACTTTTTCAACGATCAGCGCCAAGCCGTTGAATGCCGGATTTGAATATTCGAAGCGTGATCCGGGCTCAAACTCCAATGCATCAACCTGAGTTTCCGGATACCAGTTTTCATGATCTTTCGCCGTGAGATAAAACACGGTATCATCATTCACGTGCCGGTTATCCGGGAGACCGGAAGTATGGGTGAGTAAATGTTTGATCTTTACTTTACTGGCAATGGATTTATTCTTGAAATCGGGAAAGTATTTCAGCAAACTGTCCTCTACAGAAAGCCCGCCACGCTCTTGTAAAATAAGAATAGCATTCGCCACAAAAGTCTTGGAGATAGAACCGAGATTGAAAAGTGTTTTTGGTGTGATGGGCTCCTTCGTAACAAGATCCGCCAGACCATAGCCCTCCGAAAAAATTATACTATCGCCCTTCATGATAAGAATAGCACCACCGGGTTCGTTAGAAGGAAAATAGGTTGATGCGTACTCATGAATAACGTCAACGGTTGGACTATTTTTTTTTGATGCACACGAAAACATGAGGAAGCCAATAAATGTTATGTAAATTGTTCGCATGTCCTAAGCCTTTGAATGTTGTGAAGGAAAGATCACCATTTTTTTGGTTACCCGGAAGCCGTACCTTTGTCAGCAAAATATAGTTATAGATGTCACAGTTTATTAATTCCCGCAGACCCAGACGAAACAGAAAGAGTGAAGCCATCCGTGCTATGGTAGAGGAAAATCGTGTTACAGTTGATGACCTTATTTTTCCAATGTTCCTGCTGGATGGCAAGAATCAAAAAATAGAAGTCGGATCGATGCCTGGCATTTTCAGGTTCTCAACCGATTTAATGTTGAAAGAAATAGAAGCATGTCTGAAGTTAGGTATTCGTGCCTTTGACGTTTTCCCTGCAGTAGAAGATCAACATAAAGATAAAACTGCTACAAAAAGTTACGATCCGAATTTCTTTTATCTCCGTGCACTTCGTGAAATTAAAAAGCAATTTCCGGAAGCATGTATCATGACCGACATCGCTATGGATCCGTATAGTTCGGATGGGCATGACGGACTTGTAAAAGATGGAAAGATACTAAATGATGAGACGCTTGAAATTCTCGGGAAGATGGCGCTCGCACAAGCCGACACGGGCATAGATATACTTGGCCCTTCAGATATGATGGATGGCCGTGTGGGATATCTTCGTGATGTGCTCGACAAGAATGGTTTTACAGAAGTGTCGATCATGAGCTATACTGCTAAATATGCAAGCGGCTTTTATAATCCTTTTCGGGATGCTTTGGATTCTGCTCCAAAATTTGGAGACAAGAAAACATACCAGATGAATCCTGCGAACCGGACTGAAGCGTTGATCGAGGCACAACTTGATACGGAAGAAGGTGCTGACTTTTTAATGGTAAAGCCTGCATTGGCCTACCTGGATATTATCCGTTTGTTAAAAGATAATTCATCGTTGCCCATCGCTGCCTATAATGTTAGCGGAGAGTACTCGATGATAAAAGCTGCGGCATTGAGGGGTTGGCTGGACGGTGAACGTGTGATGAAGGAGACACTATTAAGTATGAAGCGTGCAGGGGCCGATATTATATTAACGTATTTCGCAAAAGAATTCGCATCACTTACTAACTAGGTATATATAGTATGGGCCACAGGATTTTTTTTATTCTCAGTCTTGTGCTCGCTTCATTTCAGGTTTTCCCCCAAACCATTCGTCTGGATGATTCCGGACATTTCGAAGTAAAAGGGAACATCGGTCATTGGCGGGATGCAACCCATAAGCTTACCCTGGATGATGTAAAGAATATAAAGTTCGATTCTCTTCCCGTCACTAAATCTCCCAACTTCGGCTTCGACCGTGCTACACATTGGTTCAAGCTCAACATTACGAATGAATCCAAGAACCAGGACTGGCTCCTGGAGATCGCGTATGCGCCATTGGACATTATTGATTTTTATATACTAACGGATTCTTCCTTAGTACCTGAACACAAAGTATCCGGTGACAGGCTTGCCATCAGCACGCGTGATGTACCACATCGCCATCCTATTTTTTCGTTTAGCATAGCACCCGGGGAGTCGCGCACGGTATACCTGCGCTTAAGCACCATCTCCTCCGTGCAATTACCGGTTACGATTTGGCGTCCGATTAATTTTTATACCACCAGCTTCAATGTTCAGATTGTAAACGGTTTTTTTTATGGCGGCATGATTCTGATGTTGCTGTATCAATTGTTTCTCTTTTTTTCAATGCGCGACCGGATCACATTTTACTATGTGCTCACGTTATTGTCGATGGTAAATATAGTCGCATTGTTTCAGGGGTATACATTCCGGTATCTATATCCTGAACATCCCGGACTGAATGATATCTTCGCCATGTTTACCGGGCCCGCGTTTGTGGTGTCTTCAACTTTTTTGACGCGTTCTTTCCTGAATCTTAAAAAATTCAGTCCGCTGCTCGACAATCTCATGTTAACCAACATGCTGATGAATGTACTGACAGGCCTCAGTATGTTTATTTTCTTTCCGCATGTTTCGTATGAATATCACCACTACTTTATTCTAATCCACTGTATACTGGCATTAAGCAGCGCGGGGTTTTGCTTCTACAAAAATTATCGTTCAGCGCGGTATTATCTTATGGCATGGGTTACGGTTTTGATAGCAGCAGTTTTCTTCACCATCAGCAACCTCGGTTTTATACCTGGGTATATGAGTACTAATTATAGCGGGTTGATGATCGGCTCTATTTTTCAAATGCTATTCATTTCCTTTGCGCTCGGTGATCGATGGAATATTCTACGAAAGGAAAATCAACTCGCAAAAGAACTTGAACTCAAACGAGGACAAGAAGAAAATGAGCGACTCGAAAGAGAAGTACAATTGCGCATTGAAGAGATTCAGCAGAAAAATGGAAAGCTGGAAGAAGTTAACCGTGTAAAAGACAAATTATTCTCCGTTGTATCACATGATATAAAAGGGCCGCTTGGCTCTTTGCAGTTAGCGCTGTCCCTTTTGAAATCAGGTGATGTAAGCAAGGATGAGTTCGAGAATTTAGCGAAGGCACTCGAGGTACGTTTTGTACAAACAACGGAATTCATCGAGAATCTATTACAATGGGCTACACTTCAGTTGAAAGGCGAAACGTACGAACCCAGTTACCTGGATCTGGCAAAAATTGCCGAGGAAACTGTCACGTTACTTGAAGCCGACTATCGCAGAAAAAATATTACTATAAAGAACAATCTGCACCACTCGCTGCAAGCATTTGCCGATTTGAATATGATTCGATCGGTGCTTCGTAACCTGCTTACCAATGCCATAAAATTTACAGGTACCGATGGCACTATAACTGTAAATGCTATGCGTACAGATCAGCAAGTTATTCTTTCTGTTACGGATACCGGTGTTGGTATATCTATATCTCACCAGCATCGGATGTTTACGCTAGGCAGCGTGACAACGCCCGGCACAAAAGAAGAAAAGGGAACTGGCCTTGGTCTTCTACTCTGTAAAGAATTTGTCGAAAAGAATGGTGGCCGTATCTGGTTTGAAAGTGAAGTTGGCAAAGGAACTACATTCTATTTTTCATTGCCCGAAAATCAAGGCAACACAGAATCGATTGCCAGCGCATAGTTATACAGATCGCTATATATACTATAGTATAACCTCAAGTCGGAATCCCACTCCATGATAGTTTACGATCTGTACAGCAGGATCTTCTTTCAGGTACTTGCGTAATTTGGAAATAAACACATCCATACTTCGTCCCATAAAGTAATCATCATCACCCCAAACTTCTTTAAGGATTTCTTCACGCTTCAATACGCGGTGCCGATTATAATATAGCAACTGAAGTACTTCGGCTTCCTTTTGCGTGAGCGTTTTCTCGATCGAAGAATTTCGCAACGTAAGCGTGGTATAGTCAAACTCGTAATTGCCGACGTGAAATTTCCGCAATGGTATAGGTGCTTCTTCAGTGCTTCTTCGTAAGAAGACCTCAATGCGACAGAGAAGTTCTTCGAGACTGAAAGGCTTTGTTATATAGTCATCGGCACCGGTCTGAAACCCCGTGAGCTTATCTTCCATCATCGCCTTCGCGGTGAGGAAGAGTATAGGTATATTTTTATTTCTGGAGCGAACTGAACGTGCCAGCGAAAAGCCGTCCTTCTTCGGCAACATCACATCAAAAATACAAAGCTGAAAAACAGAAGTATTAAATGCATTCTCACCGGACTCGCCATCCGTGCAGAGCGTAACGTCATAACCTTTCAGGCATAGGTTGTCTTTTATAACAAACCCCAAGCTTGGATCATCCTCTACCAATAAAATTCGTTTCATATATCAGCAGGTGTTGATTGCTATACCGGTAAAAAAAATCTGAACAAACTTCCTTTTCCCACTTCACTCTTCAGTGTAATAGTTCCACCATGTGCTTCTATAATTGTCTTCACATAGCTCAGTCCCAATCCAAATCCCTTTACATCGTGCACGTTTCCTGTAGGCACGCGATAAAATTTCTGGAATACGCGCTTGTAATTTTCTGAACTGATGCCTATACCATTATCCTGAACCTCCACAATTACTCCTTTGGAATGCGATGAAGTCTTGATGGTTATTTCAGGTTCACCCTTGCAATACTTTATAGCATTGTCAAGCAGATTGGAGAGTACGTTGGTGATGTGTAGTTTATCAACCTCGATTCCTATAGAAGCATGATTAAATTCTTCCTTTACCTTACCTCGTTTTTCATGAAGCGCAACGGAAGTATTTCGAATCGCTTCCTGAATCAGATGACTTATTTCAACGCTTTCTTTTTTAAGACCCATGTCTTCCTTATCGAGGCGCGCCATTTGAAGTACACGTTCTACTTGCTGCTTCAACCGGAAGTTCTCCTTTTCAATGATCGTGGTATAGTTCATTAAACGCTCCGGCTGATTTACAATATTCGGATCCTTCAACACTTCCGCGGAAACCGCGATGGTAGAAATTGGTGTTTTAAATTCATGCGTCATGTTGTTGATGAAGTCCTTCTGGATTTCCGACAACCGCTTTTGTTTCAAAATGACGAAGAGTGTATAGGCGAAGAATACAATTACCAATAGCAATACTATAGATGAAAATGACCATATCCCCATCTGGTTAATGATATGTGCTTCGCGATTCGGGAATTGTACACCGAAGTAATATCCCTGCGTTGACCACTGCGGTAATCTGTTGCTGATATTCTTTTGCTTTGATTTCAACGGAACATAATTTCCATATACTATCTTTTCATGTGTACAGTCATATATACCATACTCGAAATCAACTACTATATTTCGTCTCTCAAATTCTGTCTGTAATAAAAATTCAAGCAGGCGGGCATTCAATTGATTATTCACCATTACTACAAAGTAGTTGGTGGATAATTGCTTTACAGGATTGTTTGATGGTGGCGGAGTATCATTGATGTCATAGATCTGCTGCGCTACATTATATAGTGCCGCTGTGACTGTACGTTCGAACTCTGCTTCTTTCAGATCGAACGCACGCCTTACCCAATATAGCTGCGTTATCGTTATGCCAGTAATGGATAATGTGGCCAATATTACAATAAGACGGATTGTAGAATTTTTCACAAGATAAAGGTACGAGTTTGTGCAGTAGCGTGCTGATTCTTTAACAAGTTGTTAACAATTTTTAGGCAATCGTTAACAAGCCGTTTTAAAGGCTTTGCGCAGTTTTGTATCGTTCGAACATCAAAATATTTCTAAATCAAAAACCATATACATTATGAAAAAAGCAAGTTTAATTATTCTGGGAATCGTATTTGCCTCTGTGGCCATTGCCCAAACATTTGTCTCAAACGAAAGGCCTGCTAACGCTCTGCGTGCAGCAGCATTTACCTGGATGCAAACTTCCTTTGATTTTGGCAAGATCAAAGTTGGAGTTCCTGTAACACATGAATTTAAATTTACCAACACAGGTGATGCTCCACTTGTTATAACATCGGTACAAGCTTCTTGTGGCTGCACGGTAGCAGAATATACCAAGGAACCTATTCCTGCAGGCGCACAAGGTTTTGTAAAAGCTACCTATAATGCTGCAAAAGCTGGTGTATTTACAAAAACAGTTACCATCAACGCGAACACCGAAGAAAACGCGGTACTACTTACCATCAAAGGTGAAGTGACAGAATAATTCGGAGTATATCTCAAAAAACGAAAAAGGCCGGAGTATATCTCCGGTCTTTTCTATTTACTATATCTATAGTTTCTTACTCTACTGTTACAGACTTTGCGAGGTTTCTCGGTTGGTCTACATTACATCCGCGCATAACGGCAATGTGATACGAAAGCAACTGTAACGGAATAACGGATACCATCGGCATCAGCGCTTCGTGTACGGCTGGTACTTCAATCACAAACTCAGACATTTTAGGAATGAGTTGATCGCCCTCTGTTACTACAGAAATTACGCGACCTTTACGCGCCTTTACTTCCTGTATATTCGACACAACTTTTTCATACGAGCTGTCGCGTGTCGCTATAAATACCACAGGCATTTCCTCATCAATAAGGGCAATAGGTCCGTGTTTCATTTCGGCAGCAGGGTAACCCTCTGCATGTATATATGAAATCTCTTTCAGCTTCAAAGCTCCTTCCAGTGCTACCGGGAAATTATATCCGCGGCCCAGGTAAATAAAGTTGTGAGCGTCTTTAAACGTTGCCGCTATCTCTTGGATCTGATCGTTAAGCTGAAGAGCTTTCTCCACTTTATCCGGTATAGTCTCCATCTCCACCAACATTTCATGAAGCTTCTGCTCTGTGATGGTTCCTTTCTTTTGTGCCACCAAAAGTGCAATCATGTTGAGCACGGTTAACTGTGCTGTAAATGCTTTTGTACTGGCAACACCAATCTCCGGACCGGCATGTGTATAGGCACCCGCATGTGTAGAACGTGCTATAGATGAACCTACAACATTACAAACACCGAAAATTATAGCACCTTTTGATTTCGCAAGTTCAATCGCTGCCAGTGTATCTGCAGTTTCTCCTGATTGAGATATAGCGATCACTACATCTCCTTCACGGATTACGGGATTCCTATAGCGGAACTCAGAAGCGTATTCTACTTCCACCGGTATACGGCAAAATTCTTCGAAGAAATATTCTGCTACAAGACCAGCATGCCATGATGTTCCACAAGCAACAATCAGAATACGATCTGCATTAACAAGTTTGTTCACATATTCACGTAAACCTCCCAAGATCAATCTCCCGGTCTGAGAATCAAGCCTTCCTCTCATACAATCTTTGATTGAGCGAGGCTGTTCAAATATTTCTTTGATCATGAAATGTTCGTAGCCACCTTTCTCTATAGCTTCGAGTTCAAGATCAACGGTCTGAATATACGGAGTCAACGGAAGGTTCGCTGTATTGGTGATACTCAGCTTACCATCGCGGATCACAACAATCTCCTGATCGTTCAGGTATATAACTTCGTTGGTATACTCTACGATTGGTGTTGCATCGGAAGCAAGAAAATATTCACCACGACCAACACCTACTACTAGTGGACTCCCTTTACGTGCTGCTACAAGAAGATCAGGATCTTCCAGAGACATGATAACTATAGCGTATGCTCCGATCACTTTCGTTAAAGCAAGACGAACTGCTTCTTCCAAAGAGCAATTTTCATTCTCTTTAATATCTTCTATAAAATGAATGAAAACTTCAGTGTCGGTATCGCTTAAAAACGTATGGCCCTTTCTTAAAAGATCTTGTTTCAACGCACTATAATTCTCAATTATACCATTGTGAATGATAGCCAGTTTACCAGATGCAGAATAATGAGGGTGCGCGTTGCAGTCATTAGGCTCTCCGTGAGTAGCCCAACGCGTATGGCCTATACCAATGTGACTGTTAAGATTTTTATTTTTTAAATGCGTTTCGAGTTCAGAGACTTTGCCTTTTTTCTTATAGACATTCAAGCCTCCGTTTAACAATGCAATACCTGCGCTATCATAGCCGCGATACTCAAGACGCTTTAAACCTTTAATAATTATTTCATGAGCTTGACGTGAGCCCACATAAGCGACAATTCCACACATAAGGAGTTTTGTTTAGTTAACTGTAGGTACAGTATAGTAAACACGAAGTACTATATTATTCTTATTAAAGACAACACGGTTCAAGCTCTTCCCGATAACATGTCTTCCATACGGATAACTTGAAGACGCACCTTCATAAGGAACCAAAACTGCCTTGGTGAATTTTGTCTCTTCTGCTGTTTTAGAAAACAATTGTTGAAAAAATAAGGTGGCTGAACCTTTATATTTTTTATCTGTCTCAGAATAATTAAGTGTACAGAACCTGCCAACATCATTGATGATATTCAATGTACTGTCAAATGGAACTGACCCGCTATAAAAATTTGAAAAACTGCTTACGTCATAATTTATATACCCTCTATAGGAATTGATTTGAGCCACATCATTTGTAAAGGCTGTACTGTTTCCACGGAAGGCAGGCTTCTTAATCCGGTTATTATCTTTCAATAATTTTACAACAAGGTTTGGTGGTGGTTCATTACCTGCAGGGTCTTCTATACCATTGATTATAAATTCAGCAGAGTTAATAGCTACTCTATCAAGTGTTGCCGCGAACTCTCCAAACTTCGAGAAATCAATCTTTGTTACAACACCAGTACCAGCTTGTATATACCGCAGGTCACCATTCGGTTCTGTGTCTTGATACGTTGTAGTGAGCGTAGCCAATTCAGAAGAAGAACGATCTGCTGTAATCTGGTTGAAGCTTAGCAAATTATTCAGGCTAAACTCAATAGTCAATGTATCCTTCGTTGTATGCAAGTGCATGACAAGCTTCGTGAAGTCATCGCCCGGTCTTATACCTATAATTTTATCAGACTCACCCGGTGTCAATACCAATCCTTTGAATCGCTCCGTAAAATACGTGTAGTTGGTAAAGTCGGTTTTACTCGCTGTTGTTGCAAGATTGAACAGTCTTTGACCAAATGCATCACTCAATGGTATTGTAGTATACACTGTATCAGGTGTAGCATCTGCTGCTCCTAGTTTATACTTATCCTTATCAACATTAAATCCTTTTGTACCTAACGTGGTTGGATCGAACGCAGCAACATCCTTGCTAAGATAAGTTTTCTGAAAGTTATAGGTTGTTGTATGCGGCTTCTGTTGTCCACCAGTATTCGTTGTAGTCGTTGTGCTGAATGAACTCTTCAACGCCTCGGTGAGTTCATGAACATTGATCTCCTGGTGTGTGTTACCATTCGCACCATATGCGTAGTAGTCATGACGCAACTGTAATGATATAGAATCGAAGACAGGCGTATGATTCGTTACGGAAGTGTCCAATCCACTTTTAGGAAGAAACTGCGTGAATGCAATCGCTGTTGCATCCCCGAATCTAGCATCGTCAGTTTTACCAACCAGGAGTCGGTTCAAATCATTCGATGCATTAAAGTTAGACGTACGTATAGAGTCAAGCTGTATAACGCTTGTCTCTACTGGTATATCTATAAATGAAAGATCAAATTTGGATGTTGGATTTTCGTAACCGAGGAGGCTTGTTCCATCTTCGCACGACAAAAAAAATAGAGCAATTGCCAACATAGCCAATTGCCCTACGCGCTTAACCCGCAAGTTCATTATAGAAATTATAATACGATTCAGTATAGTTTTCGTCTTGTATTGTTTCAACTTTCTTTTCCTTGATCTTTTTGAAGAGACCTTCAAGCTTTGTGGTTTCACCGGCAGCAATTACTGCATCCGAGAATTCAACACCAAGTTTAATAAAGCCTTCAAAGTCTGCTGTCTTCAAATTGCCCAGCATGTTATCTTCAATGTCCATCATCTTCACTTTATCAAGTATATCTCCCTTGAACTTGTGTGAGAATGGATTGTTGTAGATCGAGAAAACTGTTTTTGTGTTTTTGAACAACGGATCATTTTTATAGGTTGTCTTCAGATACAACGGAATGAAGCTTGTGATCCAGTCATTGCAATGCACGATATCAGGACCCCATCCTAATTTACGGACAGTTTCAATTACACCTTTGCAGAAGAATATAGCACGCTCATCATTGTCTTCATAAAAATTATTTTCTTTATCATGGAAGACAGATTTTCTGTGGAAGTAATCTTCGTTATCGATAAAATATACCTGAAGCTTAGCGTTCGGGATGGATGCAACTTTAATGATCAAGGGTTTTTCTTCATCGCCAACAGCAATGTTAATTCCAGAAAGCCTCACCACCTCATGTAACCTGTTCTTGCGCTCGTTGATAATTCCGAAGCGCGGCACCAGAATCCTAATCTCCATTCCCTTCTCCTGCATGGCTTGCGGAAGTTTGCGAACAAAGTCCGCTACATCCGAAGTTTGCAGAAAGGGGTTTATCTCGCTGGCTACATAAAGAATACGGAGTTTTGACATATTGATTGATTTTAAAGTAGAACGGAAAATTGAGCCACAAAAGTACAAATAAATACCCCCATGATCAACCTATTTTCAATTTTCCCTATATCTTTGCCCCCTTTTGCCAGAATGGCCTAAAATGGAGATTTTCAATCAAATAGCCCCATTAAAAGCCTTTATACACGCCCAGAAGCAACGTGGCAAGTCTATTGGACTTGTACCAACGATGGGGGCTCTTCATGCCGGGCACCTTTCGCTTATTGAAGCCTCTAAAAAAGAGAATTCAATAACCGTCTGTTCTATTTTTGTGAATCCTACTCAGTTCAACAACCCTGCTGACCTGCTGAAGTATCCACGCACCTTTGATAAAGACACTTTATTATTGGAAAAAGTTGAATGCGATGCAGTTTTTTATCCGGATAATACTGAAATGTACCCGGAGACATCCTTGATCAAGTTTGACTTCAGCCATCTTGACAAAGTGATGGAAGGTAAATTTCGCCCCGGACATTTTAGTGGTGTAGCGCTCGTGGTATCGAAGCTGTTTCATATAGTGGAGCCCGATCATGCATACTTCGGTCAGAAAGACTGGCAGCAATTTGCTGTGATCAGGCAGCTTTCGGAAGAACTTAAATTTAATTTGAAGCTTCATAGCGAACCAACATCACGCGAGCAGGATGGATTGGCTATGTCATCGCGTAACCTTCGGTTAAACGAGCAGCAGCGCGAACAGGCTATTGTTTTCTTTCGCGCGTTAACCGCTGCCAAAACAATTCTTTTATCAGGTAAAAGTATATCTGAAGCAAAGAATCTTGTAAAGGAAATCATTGAACAACAGCCCGGAACAATACTCGAGTACTTCGAAGTTGCTGACAGCAAAAACTTAAATCTTTTAGAAAACGTTAAGGACTCGAATCGGCCAATTATGTGCATTGCCGGGTTTATAGGAGAGATCCGATTGATTGATAATATGTTTTTGGATTAATCTCCTGAGATCAGCATAACACATTATTTTGACCTTGTTAATTGAACTATAAATTTTCAATCCCTTGAGAATAGAAGTTTTAAAATCGAAAATTCATCGCGCAAAAATTACACAGGCAGAACTCCATTATGTAGGAAGCATTGCTATTGATGAAGATTTGATGGATGCCTCTAACCTGATAGAAGGCGAGAAGGTAACGGTTGTAAACATTAATAACGGTGAACGTCTGGAGACGTATGTTATTAAAGGTGCGCGGGGTACGGGTATGGTTTGTCTCAATGGACCTGCAGCACGAAAAGCGCAAGTAGGCGATATTGTAATTATTATATCGTATGCATCCATGAAGTTTGAAAAAGCAAAAAAATTCAAGCCTACGATCATTTTCCCTACTCCGGATAATAAACTACCTTAAGGCGTTTTATT
Organism: uncultured Bacteroides sp.; assembly: GCA_902168185.1. Taxonomy (GTDB): domain Bacteria; phylum Bacteroidota; class Bacteroidia; order Cytophagales; family Cyclobacteriaceae; genus Ohtaekwangia. The sequence continues at coordinate 64,160 of CABHOV010000024.1, read as the reverse complement.
TTGTTCTAACCTCAATTTAATCGCCCGTGTCTTCACGCCTTAAGGCTCTTGTCCAGTATACTGTAATCTTTGCAATTACCTTTTTGCTAATCTGGTTTTCACTTCGTGGATTACAGGGCGAAAACAAACTAGATTATTTAAAGCATACCTGGAACTCAGCACATAAAGGATGGCTATTGGCGATGGCGGGTATTTCTATACTCAGTCATTTGCTTCGTGCTGAACGTTGGCGAATGTTGATGGCACCGGCCGGTCATCAACCCAAACTCTCGCACAGTTTTTATTCTTTAATGGTTGGCTACCTGGTAAACCTGGTGATACCCAGAGGTGGTGAATTATCGCGATGCTATAATCTTTATAAGCTTGATAAAACACCCGTTGATATGTCATTCGGCACTGTGGTTGTCGAGCGCATCATTGATATGCTTTGCCTGTTGATTCTCATCGGTATATCCTTCGCTGTTGAATCTGAAAAACTTTTCAGCTTTATAAATACTTTACCAATCGGGACTTCCAGTGCAAATTCTTCCCGTATAAATTTACTTTTATATATAGGTATAGGATGTATAGTACTTGCCATTGTTTTATTCCTGTATCTTCGTCAAAATCAAAAGGTAAGAGGCTTTATATCCAAGACCTGGAAAGGCTTCAAGCAGGGCTTGTCGTCTGTGTTCCAGCTAAAGAACAAAAGTCTTTTTCTTACCTACTCCGTTTTAATCTGGGTACTATATTTCCTCACAAGCTATACTGTGCTTAAGGCATTTCCATCTACCAGTGAACTCGGGTTTGGTGCCGTGTTGAGTTTGTTCGCTATAGGATCGATAGCCATGGCAGCTCCACTACCGGGTGGCACCGGATCGTACCACGTGCTGGTTCCACAAGGGCTAGTGTTTCTATATAGCATTCCACAAACGGAAGCTGTTGCGTTTACATTTATATTTCATGGATGGCAAACCGCTATCATGATTTTATGTGGAGCAATATCATTACTGATCACCTCCTATATAGTTCGAAAGAAAGATACCTCTTCCACACAGTAGTTACTCATGAACTGCTACGGCTATTTTTGAATCGGCTGTGCCATAGTATAAAAACCATTTTTCTTTAAACTTCACCATTCCTTCGAGGAAGCAAACCTGATTTACCTGGCCGTTTATTTCATAGTCTTTATCGGGTCGTATAAAATTCTTTTCTAATCTGCCGATTAATTTAGCAGGATCATTCTTATCGAAAAGTGCCTGCCCTCCACAGTATGCTCCTTTCGCTAGCGTTGCATCACCACCTTCATCTAGGTTCATTCCGTTGTATAGCAACAAAATTCCTTCATCTCTCATCAAGGCATAAGGACCGCTCTCAACTAAACGGCTATCAAAATATCCCTTCCGGGGATGAAGAACTTCTTTCAACGAATCATTCTCTAGTATAGGTGTCCAACGTAAAAGATCATCCGATGTAGCCATGAATAAATCTGTATCTCCAAAGTACATCCAGTATTTACCATTTATCTTTTCAGCCACTATGCGCGACCCATCCTGTCGTGCTACAATTGCTCCCGATTTACTCCATGTATTTTTATACTTTCCCTGCAAAACACATCCTTGCTTTTTCCAGTGAATGAGATCTTTCGATGTCGCCAGCATGAGCCGCGCAACGCTACCGTCATACGCCGTGTAGGTGAGTATATAGGTGCTGTCTTCCGACTCCACGATCCGCGGATCTTCTATTCCTCCTTCCCATTCATATACCTTCAAGCTATCATTATCAGGATATAGCACAGGTTCTTTCATTTTCGTAAAGTGTATTCCATCTTCACTTATAGCTAATCCAATCCGTGAAGTCCCCGCATATTTTCCAATTACATCTTCCGCGCGGAATAACAGATATACTTTGCCTTCGCGTACAACGGCAGCGGGATTAAAAACATCCTTCTCTTCCCACTTTACTTCTTTTTGTAAAATAGGACAGTGAAACGTATTCGTGCCTGGCAGCAGAATAGGATTCACACTATCTACTTTCTCAAACGGGATTAATGCCCATGACGAGTCGGGTTGTATAGGAGCTGTTGTTGTTTCCGTTTTTGGATGCCCGCAACGAATAATTAAAAGAGAAATAAAAATCAACACCAAAAGAACACCCTGAAAATTCTTTTTTCGTTTCATGTAGATATATTTTTATATTTCAGCAGATGCAGACGAGGATGTACATCGAAGTGACATCCTTATTATTTATAAACGTTTAAGTTAGTATTATGAAAACAAAAAAGAAACGCGTTGAAGAAGAGTTAATCAAAGAGGCACTGGAAGAAGAGCATCGCATTCGAAAAGCATTCAAGGATAAAGATTGGGCTGAGATAAAAGGAGCTAACAGCTGGATGATCTTTAAGGTGATGTCAGAATTTGTAGAGGGACTTGAGAAGCTTGCAAAAATAGGACCGTGCGTTACGATTTTTGGTTCTGCTCGTGTGAAGCCTAGCAACCCATACTATAAAATGGCTGATGAAATAGCGTTTCAACTCGTACAACAAGGCTACGGTGTAATCACAGGTGGCGGACCTGGTATAATGGAAGCCGGTAATCGTGGTGCGAATCGCGCGAAAGGTAAATCTGTTGGTCTGAATATTTACTTGCCTCATGAGCAAAAAGGAAATATCTATATCGATCCGGATAAGTTGATCTCGTTCGATTACTTCTTTGTGCGCAAGGTGATGTTTGTAAAATACTCACAAGGGTTCATCGTTATGCCAGGAGGCTTTGGCACAATGGATGAACTTACCGAAGCACTTACCTTGATTCAAACAAAAAAGATAGGACGTTTTCCCATTGTACTGGTAGGCAAAAAATTCTGGGGAGGTTTAATTGACTGGTGGAAAAAAGTACTCGTTCACGATGGTATGATCCACGAAGAAGATTTAGATCTTTTTGATCTGGTCGATACCCCCGAAGATGCTGTAGCAGTTATAGATGAGTTCTACGCGAAGTATTTATTATCGCCTAATTTCTGATGATAAAGACGCGTTAGGAACGATCATTGTTAATGAAGGTAATTATTCACACTGATGCATTCTGAATGGAGACAAATTCCTCACAGCCCACAAGACGAAGAAGAAATTTTTTTCCTGGAGGAAATATAACAACTGCAGATTTCATCTCTGTCTGCACGCTTGTTATTCTATTCGGCTATATAATATATAGTCAGACAAGACAAAATTTTTCAAAAGAAACCATCTCTGATGAAGGTGTTATACCAACCGAGTATGAAGAGATAACAGCTTCTACCACGGCACCCCTAGCCGCCATTTCGTTTGACCTTCCCAAAGAAATAACTTTTGCCGGTGAGTCCGTTCCGTTAGCTATACCGGATGTTCGTGAACGACTGGACAAAGAACTACAAATCAACTGTTATCTCCACAGCAATACTATATTTTTGATCAAGCGCGCGAACCGCTGGCTTCCGCAAATGCAGGAGATACTTCGCAAGTATAATATACCTGATGATTTCAAATACCTGCCGCTGATTGAAAGTAATCTGCTCAATGTTACTTCCTATCGGGATGCGGTGGGCTACTGGCAGATACTCGAGTCTTCCGGTAAAGAACTTGGTCTTGAAATCACCAATGAAGTGGATGAACGTTACGATCCTTTAAAGGCAACGGAAGCGGCTTGTAAATATCTGAAGAAAGCTCATAACAAGTTTGGCGATTGGGCATTGGTAGCGGCATCTTACAACCGAGGGATGGGTGGTGTAGAGCGCGCACTGGATGATCAACATGTTCAGTCATATTACGATCTATACCTCAATGATGAAACGTCACGTTATGTATTCCGAATCCTGGCAATTAAAGAAATCATTGAACACCCGGCCAAGTATGGATTTAAAATTGAAGCACGTCATCTATACCAGCAAGAACCACTTCGATACGTTGAGGTTTCCGAAACTGTGAAAGACCTGGTATCATTCTCACTTCAACAGGGAGCAAACTATAAATTACTAAAACGGCACAATCCCTGGTTGCGTGAAGACAGACTGACTGTAAAAAAGGGAAAGCGTTATAGAATCGCCCTTCCCTCATAAGTATAGATCGTTATCTATAGCTAATCATTTTGAATACTTCTCAATACTCTATACAAGTCTTAAATTTTTATAATCTTGGAATTTCAGTTTTGAGATTTCTACATTAATATAATAAACCCCTTCTCTATGCGCCCTTATATACTTGCCGAAAACACCTGGAAGACTGTTGAAGAGACAAAGTATAGACTCGCTGTTCTTCCATGGGGAGCGTGTGAAGCGCATAATTACCATTTACCGTATGGAACCGATATAATAGAAGCTGACAACATCGCTGCCGAAGCGGCGCGTATAGCCTGGGAAAATGGCTCGCGTGTAGTGGTGCTACCCGCTATACCGTTCGGCGTTAACACAGGACAGTTTGATGTAAAGCTTGATATGAACATGAACCCCAGCACGCAACTCGCTATACTTCGAGATATAGTAACCGTGCTGAACAGGCAAGGTATATTTAAACTGATCATCTTAAATAGTCACGGTGGTAATGATTTCAAAACCATGATCCGCGAATTAGGCCTCCAATTTCCTGATATGTTTTTATGCCAGTGTAATTGGTATCAGGCAATCGACCAAAAAGAATTTTTTGAAAATAAAGATGATCACGCGGGCGAAATGGAGACGAGTGTTATGATGCACCTGACACCCCAACTTGTTAGGCCTTTGCAAGAAGCTGGTGATGGTGCAGCCAAAAAATTTCGCATCACCGCTATACGCGAAGGTTGGGCCTGGGCTGAACGCAAGTGGATGCAGGTTACAAAAGATACCGGTGTAGGCGATCCCAGAAAAGCATCTGCAGAAAAAGGCGCTCGCTATTTTAAAGCCGTCACTGAAAAAGTAGGGAAGTTCTTTCAGGAAGTAGCGGAAGCAGACAATAATGATCTATATAGTTAGCCGTTACTTTGCTAACAGACCAGACCGTTGCAATTGTATAAATAAATAAGAACGAAAGAGTAGAAGTCACATAGTTGGCTTACAGAGAACACGCTATATATATATAGAACCGTTATCCCGCTAAGCCTACAACTAATTAAGCGCTGCCATCTTCGTATTTTTATAGATCTCTTTTCCCTTCTCGTTCCACTCAGCTTTGATGTATGGCTTCAGTTCTTTATCAAAAGCCTCTTTCGAATACGAGATAATTTTCTTTCGTTTTCCGTTAGGATAATATTCAGTCCAGTCGCCGACCTTTTCATCCCAATGATACTCTCCCTGTACGGCTACATTTCCATTTTCATGAAACAAGTAATAGAAGCCTTCCTTCTCTCCGAATTCAATAGGCGTCATCTCTTTCATTCTCTTACGCTCAGTCGGATCATAATATGATACAAGCGATTCGCGTGGCCAGCCTCTATAATATTTCTCTTTATCGGTAAGCACGCTATCGCGGCTATAGGTAAGCCAACGTCCATGCTTGGTGCCTTTATAAAATATTCCTTTAGCCAGAACAATTTCACCTTGTCTTCTTTCATACGGACCGTGTAGCAAAACACCTTTTGCCGGATCGAACGTACTGGTCTTCCGGATTTCTTTCCGCGTATAGTCATACCAGTATATATCTCGGGCAAACGTCTGAGACTTCTCCGCTTTCTTCAGGTAATAAAATGTTTCATACGTAGTGCGGTCACCAAAACCTTTTCGCGTAAATCCCTTTTTAGTTTTGATGCCATAGAAAACTTTTTTCTTCGGCTTCTTTTTCTTTTTGGTATCAGTAGGCTCCTCCTCTTTTTTAAAATCAAGTGTAGCCGGTGTATCAATGGAGAAGCGTTGCTCTTCTTCGGGTGCCGTTTGTTGCGCAACCCCAGACAAGCAAAAAGAAACCAACAGGTATATCAAAAACAAATACCGTTTCATAATATTATCAGTAACAAAATTCAGAACGAATTTAGGTAAAAAATAGTGTCAAAAGATTCCCTGAAAAAATGAAACTTCTTTTTCTGCCATAAGGTTCAAGTCAACAATAAATCTGTATGCATAGCAGTCCTACAAAAATCCTTACCGTTAGCGGAAGTCTTCGTGAAAACTCATCGACACAAATTGTTTTAAACTTTCTGGAGAAGTCAACGTCTGCCAATGTCGTAGTGACGCAATATAGAGGCATCGCCTATCTTCCACACTTTAACGACAGTAATGATGTTCCATCAACCGTTGAGGCTTGGCGCAAGCAACTTGCCGAAGCTGATGGCGTTTTGATCTGTACTCCTGAATACGCTTTTGGCGTACCTGGTTCTTTAAAAAATGCGCTGGATTGGACGGTGGGATCTGGCGAATTTGTTGACAAGCCGGTAGCAGTAATCACTGCAGCAACCGGTGGAGATAAAGCGCATGCGTCCTTACTCTTAACGCTCTCTGCTCTATCATCAAAAGTATTGGACGAGACTACATTGTTGATTCCATTTATACGTTCAAAAATTGATAAAGAGGGTAACGTAAAAGACTCAGAAACCGAACGTGCTTTGCTGGCAGTATGGAATGCTCTGATAAAATCAATTGTTAACCTTTAAAACACATATACGTTTGGTACCTTCACGCATCGCGTTAAAACTATAAAAGTCATGGCCGAAGAACTTATCATTTCAACATCCGCCAGTAAAAAGGAAAGATACGATATACTCATTCCACAGATTGAATCATTGGTGGATGGTGAGCCGGATACGGTAGCCAATCTTTCAAACATTGCAGCGGCATTAAAACAGTCGATGAATTTTTTCTGGGTTGGATTTTATATCGTAAAGAATGATCAGCTCGTGTTGGGGCCTTTTCAGGGACCAATCGCTTGTACTCGTATAAACTTCGGCAAAGGTGTTTGTGGTGCTTCCTGGAAAGAAAAGAAAACGATTCTCGTTCCGAATGTCGATGAGTTTCCAGGCCATATTGCATGTAGCTCTGCTTCTAAATCTGAAATTGTTTTGCCTGCTTTTAAAAATGGAGAAGTTGCTCTCGTGCTGGATGTTGATAGTGATATACTGAACGACTTTGATGAGACGGACCTTGAATCGTTAGAGAAAGTTATGCGCATTATTGAAAAATTGCTGTAAGCAGAATGACACAACAAGAACTCCATCTTTTTTATACTACCCGAAGATCAACTTTTGCTGAAAGCCTTTCTTCCGTTACTAAAAAAATCAATCTGGTTTCCAATGTACGACTGGCTACTGCACTCGCCTTTCTGGTTATAGTATATTTAGGCTTTTCGAACTTCAATTTACTTTATGTAGCAGCCATACTACTCGTGCTTTTCGTTATTCTCGTTCAACGACATAGCAAACTCTTTCAGGAGAAAACACATCTTGAAAACCTGGTATCATTAAATGATGCCGAGAGTAAAGCTGCCACAGGAGATTCTTCGTCCTTTGCAACAGGCTCAGAATTTACGGATGCACATCATCCCTACTCACACGATCTTGATATTTTTGGCGAAGGCTCGCTCTTCCAGTATATAAATCGCTGCAATACCCTTGGCGGGAAAAAAAGATTTGCAGATCGGCTTTCTGCACCATTATTATCAGCGGAGACTATTGTTGAACAGCAACAGGCTATAAAAGAGCTTTCTTCGCACACAGATTTCAGACAACACTTTCAGGCGGCAGGGAGAGAGATGGACGAGCAGCCCGATGATCGAGCACAACTCGAAGCCTGGCTTCGTCACCCTTCGTTTCTATATACCAAGCCTTTATATCGTTACCTGCTCGCTATATTTCCTGTTATTACTATAGCGTTGGTGGTACTCGCTTTTGTTTTTCCTGCTTTTAAAGGATGGGCTATACTTTGCGCACTTGCTCAATGGGCTATACTTGGCTTTCATTTAAAAAAAGTAAATGCTTTTCATGACTATATCAGTCGCAAGAAAAATATACTTCAAAAGTATGCGCGACTGCTCCATTACCTTCAGCAGAATACATTTCAATCACCGCTTCTTAAAAAACTGGCAGGCAGTGCTCAGGAAGCAGAACAAAAAGTACAGTCGCTTGCCTCTCTTGTGAGCGCACTGGATGCCCGGCTTAACGCGATGACTACATTAGTAGTAAACAGTTTACTGCTCTATGACCTGCAATGTATATACCGGCTGGAGCGCTGGAAAATTAACCATGCTGAAAAACTTATAGCATGGTTGGAGGCTATTAACGAGACTGAAGTTCTTGGGAGCTTTGGCACCTTCGCATTCAATCATCCTGCTTTCCAATATGCTGCTATACAGGATAAGCTCTCCATTGAAATAGAAGCACTGAGTCATCCACTCATCCAGGAAGATGAACGCATCGCCAACGACCTGCTTATTGGTAACAGGCAATCGGTGTTGATTGTAACGGGCGCTAACATGGCAGGGAAGAGTACATTTCTTCGTACAGTCGGTATAAATCTGGTACTCGCGTTGAATGGAGCACCCGTCTGTGCACAGTCATTCCGTTGTCCCATCATTCATTTACGAACCGGCATGCGAACAGCGGATTCTCTGAAAGATCATCAATCTTATTTCTATGCCGAGCTTAACCGGCTCAAAACCATTATGGATGAATTAAGAAGTGATAAGCCCTTGCTGATTTTGCTGGATGAAATCTTGAAGGGCACAAACTCAACAGATAAACAAGCAGGATCGATCGCATTGGTAAAGCAACTTTTGCCACATCCTTGTCTCGCAATGATTGCTACACATGACCTTGCATTGGGAGACCTTGAAACGGAGTACCCGGATCGCGTAAAGAATTATTGCTTCGAGGCGACCATTGAAAATGATCAGCTCTCGTTCGACTATAAATTAAAGCCGGGACTTGCTCAAAAAATGAATGCTACATTTCTGATGAAGAAAATGGGAATCATTCCAGCGTAAGCAACCTGTAAACTGCTTAGTATTCGCTACTTAGCAAATTGAAGAACTATACTATAAGATTCAACTCCCTGAAGTAACACTTCGCGCGTTCCTGAGCCATCCAGGTTCCCGCGTGCAATGATATATGTATCTGTGTTAGGATCAGTTTCTGTCCAGTATATTTTCCCCGAGCCCTTATCAATCGCGATTCCATCAGGTCGCGTCACGCCATCCTGACGATCAAATAAAACAACCGGGCTACCACTGGAAAGGCTGGAGCCTATAATCTTTCCTAAACCTTCGTCTGCCCAATAAATGCTGTTTGCGACAGCATCCAGATGTATACCCGAAGGGTTCTGCAACGTAAGGTTGTTTACACCAAAAAAACGAGTAGGAATTGTTGACGTACTTCCTACCTGATAAAGCCATATCGATGCAAAATCAGTCAGGTCAGAAAAGAACATCGCCTTTGTTGACGGATCATAATTAACTCCATAGCTATAGGACAACACTGTATCATATGCAAACATGGAAGTTGCTACCGCGGTACCATCGAGGCTACCCGTTTTCATTTGTCCGGTGCCTGAATTAGTCCAGTATAGTGTGTTATTGATAGCATCAATCGCCAATGCAGTTGGCATATTTACACTGTCTGTGGCATCATATATAACTTCCGGTGTACCGGAGCCATCCAGGTTCATGCGCAGAATTCTGTCGTTTGTTTCTTCGGCCGCGTAAATTTTACCGGCAACAAAATCTATTGCTATACCAGCCAGTGTATCCAGGCCTTTGGATTCGTCTGCTATCGTGGTGTAGCTTCCGGGAGCATTTACATCCATAACGCCTATCTTTTTACCGCTATAGTCTGAAAAGTAAAGATGCGTTGCTTTTGGATATACCGGGTCCTTATCTATACCTCCACCACAAGAAGCTAAAAACATGAGGGAAGCAACAACAAGAATTGAGGGAATAAATTTCATGAATATATGGGCTATAGATGGGTTCACTTATGCAGGTATTTTACAAAGCTCCGACAATGCTTTTACAGCAACGTCAATTTCTTCTGGTTTGTTATACTTACTGAAAGAGAAACGTATCGCTCCTCTTTTTGATTCCGGGTAAAGCGCTCCTAAAACATGCGAGCCTTGTGCGGCACCGCTTGAACATGCACTGCCTCCGGAAGCGGATATACCTTGCAGATCTAAATTGAAAAGCATCATGTCGTTTTCTTCCGATTCAGGAAGCGACACGTTCAGTACAGTATATAAGCTGGTTTCGAGATTAGCGGAGTCACCATGAAAAGTTATACCAGGAATCTGATCGGTTAATCTTTCGATCATCCGGGCTTTCAATTCCTTTATATAGTGTATATGTTCGTCCATATCTCTATAGGCAATTTCAAGCGCCTTCGCGAGACCTATAATACCATATACATTTTCAGTTCCGCCACGCATGTTGCGCTCCTGTGCACCACCATGAACGAACGGCTGAATTTTTTTATCCTTGCGGATAAACATAAAGCCAACACCTTTTGGTCCATGAAATTTATGGGCAGCGGCAGTAATGCCATGCACTTTAACTTTGCTAAGATCGTGGCGATAATGCCCGACTGTTTGTACAGTATCTGAATGAAAGTATGCTTTATACTGATCGCAGAGTTCTGCAACTCTTTCGAGGTTCAACAAATTTCCGATCTCATTATTCGCGTGCATCAATGACACCAATGCATTTGGATTTTCTTTGAGCAGGCTTTCGAGATGATCCAAGTCTATATGTCCTTTTGCATCGAACTGAACCATGTGCAGATTGAGTTGCTCTTGCTTCGTCAACAAATGCAACGTATGCTCTACCGCATGATGCTCAATAGGCGAAGAGATAACATTCTTTATTCCATATGTACGAACGCTGCTTGTCAAAATTGCATTGTCGGCTTCTGTGCCTCCGGAAGTAAAGATGATTTCACCAGGCGTACAGTTTAACAACTCAGCAATTTTTTTTCTGGCAGATTCAATAGCAGCTCTTACCTTCCGCCCATGCCCATGTATGGAAGATGGATTTCCAAAATCCTCCAGCATAAAGGGCTTCATCGCTTCAAAAACCTCCGGATCCAGCGGGGTAGTAGCTGCATTGTCTAAATAAATGCGCATAGTTCGTTTAATGAGTTCTGGCCGTAAAGTTAAAAGGTTCAGAGTTATCCTTTGCCAGGTGCCCGATATTAAGCCAAGGTTTTTTCGCTAATGATCTCTTTAATGTCTGATATGATCTTTTTCGCAAGATTATCGGCTTTTACCTCCATGTCTGACTCTGCGTAAATACGGATGATTGGTTCCGTATTCGATTTCCGAAGATGCACCCATTCCTTATCGAACTCGATTTTAACACCGTCAATGGTGTTGATCGGCTGCTTCGCGTACTTCTTTTTTACTGCCTCCAGCACTTTGTCGACATTGATATCTGCAGTTAATTCAATCTTGTTTTTAGAAATAACATAACTTGGGTATGTTGAGCGCAGTCGCGAAACCGTCATCTCCGACTTTGCCAGGTGTGTCAGGAAAAGTGCTATACCTGCCAGTGCATCACGGCCGTAATGCAGATCCGGATAAATCACGCCACCATTACCTTCACCACCAATTACCGCCTGCTGTTCTTTCATCATGGTAACGACATTTACTTCGCCAACAGCAGCGGCACCATATTTACCTCCGGCCTTTTCGGTTACATCACGCAGTGCGCGTGTAGACGACAGGTTGGAAACTGTATTTCCGTTTTTCTTTTCGCCTGCATTCAATACGTAATCAGCAACGGCCACCAATGTATACTCTTCTCCGAAAGGAGTACCATCTTCACATACCAATGCCAAACGGTCTACATCCGGATCAACCACAATACCTAAATCATACTTTCCTTTTTTAATCTCGCGGCAGATATCCGTAAGATGTTCCGGGAGTGGCTCGGGGTTGTGCGGAAAATGTCCCGTAGGCTCGCAGTATAGTTCCTTTACTTTCACACCCATTGCTTTGAGAAGCATGGGCACTGCTATACCTCCGGTTGAATTCACAGCATCAACTACCACTTTAAATCCTTTGCTTTCTACTGCGGCTACATCTACGAGCGGAAGTTTCAGAATCTGATCGATATGAATCTGGATATAGTCATCCTTCTTTTCATATTTACCAAGCTTTGTTACTTGCGCGAATTCAAATTCTTCCTTCGCTGCGATTCGCAAAACTTCTTCGCCATCTTCACCTGAAATAAATTCTCCCTTTTCATTTAGCAATTTCAAGGCGTTCCACTGCACAGGATTATGACTGGCAGTGAGTATAATACCACCGGCTGCTTTTTCTAGCGGCACAGCAATTTCTACAGTAGGCGTTGTTGACAGACCGAGATCGACAATATCAAATCCCAGACCTTGAAGCGTAGCGGTAACCAGCGCACTCACCATTTCACCGGAGAGTCGCGCATCACGGCCGATGACAACTTTTGTTGCGCCTTCTTTCTTCTTTAGCAACGTGCCGTAGGCGGCAGCAAATTTTACAATATCAAGAGGTGTGAGGTTGTCTCCTGTTGTACCTCCAATAGTACCTCGTATACCGGAAATCGATTTTATTAAAGTCACTTAATTTTAGTTTAATGGGGAGGGCAAAAATAAGAAAGAAATCTTTGAGACACGAGACACAGCTTTACGAAGTATGATTTTGATTGCTGATTTTACATTGTAGATTGACGCGTGTTATTTTGTCAATCAACTGAACAGCAAGTATGAAAAAAGTTATATCCGCACCAGACCCGACACGTGAAGAAAAATTAAAAGCGTTCGATCGGTTGCTCACCATCATGAATGAATTGCGGGAAAATTGTCCGTGGGATAAAAAACAAACCTTGGAAAGTCTTCGTCATCTCACCATTGAAGAAACATACGAGCTTTCGGATTCCATTTTAGAAGGAGATCTGAAAGAAGTAAAAAAGGAACTTGGTGATATCATGTTACACCTTGTGTTCTATGCGCGCATTGCTTCGGAACTTGGTGCATTTGACATCACTGATGTGCTACATTCAATTTGTGATAAATTGATTGAACGACATCCGCATATTTATAGTGACGTGGTGGCCAACGATGAAGAAACTGTAAAAGCGAACTGGGAAAAAATTAAGTTGAAGACCGGAAACAAATCTGTGCTGGAAGGTGTACCGAAATCTTTGCCTGCATTGGTGAAGGCAATCCGCATTCAAGACAAAGCTCGTGGTGTTGGTTTTGATTGGGAGAAGAAAGAGCAGGTGTGGCAAAAGGTTGAAGAAGAGATGCAGGAATTTAAAACGGAGTTCAACACAGAATCCAACGAAGCGATTAATAAAGAGAAAGCCATGGCAGAGTTTGGGGATCTTCTCTTTTCACTTGTTAACTATGCGCGTTTTATAGACATCGATCCGGAGGAAGCATTGGAACGAACCAACAAAAAATTCATCAAGCGTTTTCAATACCTCGAAACGGAGTCCGCTAAAGATGGAAAAGTTATGGGAGAGATGACGCTTGCAGAGATGGATATATACTGGGAGAAAGCCAAAAACATAAATACCAAACAGCCTTAAGTATATAGATATATATTGCAGTTGAATCCTGACACTAATACAGTCCAACAATTATTTTCTATTCAAACTCCATCGCATAAGCGGGCCACTGGTCATGCTGGTAACGAGCGCCATCACAACCAGGGAGACGAATACTTTTTCGTTGATCAATCCATTCTCCAATGCAATTAAGCCGAGTATAATTTCCATTGCACCACGGGCATTCAATCCGAACCCTGCTGCCAGAGATTCTTTCCAGGAGAAACCACCCAATCGTGTGCCGAGTCCTGCACCAAATATTTTCCCTGTAAAGGCGATGAAAATGATAATGACCGTTAATAACAGATCGAAATTGGTAAAGAAGTTTACGCGCAGCCCTATAGATACAAAAAACAAGGGAGCAAAAATGTTATTGATAAACTGATGAACAATTTCTTTGGCGCGTTCTGAAAAATGTTCTGAATCACCTAAGGCTACACCCATTATAAACGCACCGAAGATCGCATGTATACCTATATATTCAGTAAACGCTGCTGCGAAAAAACAAAGTGCAAGTGATAGTGAAAGTACACCACCAGGCCAAGCAAGCTTCCGGTTTACCCATGGCAGAAATCTATTGAGCAATCCTCTGCCTACTGTTAGCATAAGTGCAGCAAATAACAACGTGAGTAAAGCCGTATACCATACAGGTATAACACTGCCTTTGCCAATCATACCAAGTATTACAGAGAAAATCATCCAGCCAATCACATCGTCTACCATCGCAGAAGCAACAACCAATAGTCCCATGCGTGACTTGAACATGTTAAGATCCATCAGAATGCGAACGATTACCGGCAATGCTGAAATGGCCATGGCTGTTCCCATAAAAAGAGCGAACGTTAACCGCGCATGTATATCTGCTATACCAAAGAACTCAGGGAATAAATATGGAAATACAAAGCCGATCAAAAAAGGAATTACCAAACCAAACAGACTGGTTGCTATAGCTTGCCTTCCTTGTTGCCATACTATATGCAGGTCAACTTCCAGTCCGGCAATGAATAACAGCAACACAACAGCGACCTGCACCATGCCCGACAATACTGTTCCTGCACCGCTGGGCACAGGGAATAAAGCATGAAACCATTCGGGTTGAATCATGCCCAACACGGTAGGACCTAAAAGCAGACCGGCTATAATTTCACCGATCACGGCAGGCTGTTTAAATTTTCTGGCGACCTCCGCGAATATACGTCCCATGATGAGCATGATACCGAGCTGCATCAGAAGATGTACTACATCAGCATGACTTAATCTAACCACGCTTTGCCTCCTTTCCTATTCGCTCACTTTTAGGCGGATGAATCACCAGCAGGTTACAAGGCATATCTGCAAATATATACTCGAGGTCGTGCGGGAAGACTCTATCAAATAAAGAGAACCTTCGTGGAGATGCTCCTACTACCAACAAGTCTGCATGCTTTCGTTGCGCAAACTTTGCAAGTTCAAATCCAGACTTCCCCGCCAGCATTTTGATATTTACTTTCAGTCCCTCATGTGGTATACTATTCAATATTTTTTCAACGTTGTCTATTTCATCTTTCACCAGGCTTTGTCGCAGGTTTTCATATTCATGTTCGGAATGTTGATCCGCTGCTGACATGGTGAGGCCATATAATTTTATCTCGCGCACTACATGCAACCATTGCGCTTTATCTCGTAATCCAATTGTGCATGCAGCACGAACAGCTTCTTCAACAAAAGAACTGTCCTCGGCATTCACCACTATATTCTTAAAGGGATTTGGAGTTATCGATGGATCGGTAAGCATTAGCAATGAGCAATCTGCCTTCCGTAAAATTTTTCGCGCTATTGTACCGAGATAATATTGAACAAGGTTCTCTTTGTTCAGCGCACCGGCTATAAGCAAGTCTATATTTTCATTTTTACAAGTAGCCAGTATACGTTCGCTGGGTTTTCCTTTTTCCCAAAAGACACGAACATCTTTTGCTTGCGACAAATCTACTGCAGACAGAAATTCTTCGAGCAGCATTTTTTCGTTATCACCGTACTCGCCTACGTGAATAAGAATCAGTTCAGCATTCCACATTCGCTTGAACCGAGCTGCCTCAGCCATAAGCGCTTGCGTGCGCGGCGAGAAAGCAAGGGCCAATCCTATTTTGCGGAAATGCATCATGAAGCGGTAAGATAACGGTTTTAACAAAGCTTCCCATAAGTATAATCCGGTACACCGGTCATGCACTTCTATTTTCAGAACCTTCTTGTTCCGCGAAATCTTACTTCTGCCGAATGGTTAAACTTCAAAATTAACGGAACATAAAGCGTCTATTAACATGCTATAGTTCAAATACATATTTTATAATCGCGCATTGCACGGAATTACATTACACGTCTGCGGTGATGAATCTTATGAATTTTCTTGAAAACCTTGCATGAATACTCCAAGCCCCATTATCTCACCGTACAGATGGGGAGCTTCTTCTACTTTTGTATAGTCAAAAATTAGTGTGGGAATGGAGTGGAAGAAAAAGATCAGGGATTTAATTGTTGGTGAAAACAAACATATAGAATCCTGGGGGGAATATAAACAGGTGATGCTTTCAGGTCAATTTGCTCTGCTGGGCATTTTGTTATGTTGCATGTATATACTGATTGACCTGCTGTCGGGTACTTATTTTTCTATACCCGTTTTTGTCTGCGCATTATTTTTTCTTTCGCTTTCTATATTTATACATCGACAAGGCGACCATTGCCTGGCCAATTATTTTCTACTGCCTACCATTAACATCATGGTATATCTTTTTGCGGCAAGCGAATCACCCAACACCGGCATCTTTGTTTTCTTTATCGCGAATTCTGTAGCAGCCTTTGCTGTGTTCAACTATAAACAGCGACTGCTATCGATTCTGTTTGCAGTCTTTACGTATGTATTGTTTGCGTTGGCTTACTTCGTAGACTTTAGTCTGATTCCTAAACGCGACTATTCCGATGAACTATTGCTATTTCACCTGGTGGTGAATTTTACAGTAGCACTTCCTGCCATTACCATGGGAGTATATCTTTTGATCAGCCTGAATCATTACAATGCTATACAACTCGTGCAAAGCAATGAGATGCTTACCAAAACAAATCGCGAGCTCGATCGCTTTGTATATAGTACGTCACACGACTTGCGCGCACCTCTTACTTCGATCATGGGATTGTTGAATATAGCGGAGCGTTCACAAAATCCGCAGGAGGTAAGAAACTATATGGTGATGATGAAGGACCGTATTCATTCGCTGGATAAATTCATAAAAGACATTACGGATTACTCCCGGAACAACCGCCTTGACATTACACGTGAGAAGGTAAATCTTCATGAGCTGGCAAATGAAGTGTGGGACAGCCTCAAGTATTCTCCGGAAGCGGAGCGCATCGATTTTCAGATTGATATACCTCAGGATACTGTTGTTGAATCTGACAAGAACAGACTAAGAATTATAGTTGGCAACCTGGTTTCCAACGCCATCCGTTATCATGACGCCCGCAAGGACATGAAATATATACGTCTTCGCCATCAATTGAATGGACGAGTGTTCTATCTTAAAGTTGAGGACAATGGACAAGGTATAGCGCCCGAATATCACGGCAAGATCTACGATATGTTCTATCGTGGTAACGAAAAATCAAAAGGCTCAGGCCTCGGTCTATACATTGTGAAAGAAACCCTGATGAAACTTTCAGGCTCCATTCACCTGGAATCATCTCCCGGTATAGGCTCGACCTTTACCGTTAAACTTCCAAAACGCGCTGCTTAAATCACGCTATACCTAACAGGTGGAAGCTTCTTAACCAGAGATTAACATTCAAAAAACAGGAGAGAGTCCACTGCGAAGTGGTGACTAATATTATCTTTGCCGCTTATGGCAGCACAAGAAGATAACCTGTTTAAAAATGTAATTGCCCATGCCAAGGAGTATGGGTTTGTTTTTCCTTCCAGTGAAATTTACGATGGACTCAGCGCTGTCTATGACTATGGACAAAACGGGGCCGAGCTAAAAAATAATCTAAAAGAGTATTGGTGGAAGTTCATGACGCTTCTCCACGATAATATAGTCGGGATCGATGCTGCTATTTTTATGCATCCTACAACCTGGAAAGCTTCTGGTCACGTAGATGCTTTTAACGACCCGATGGTCGACAATAAAGATTCCAAGAAACGCTATCGTGCCGATGTGCTGGTAGAAGACGCCATCACCAAGATAGAAGATAAAATTGAGAAAGAAGTCGAGAAGGCTGCGAAGCGATTTGGCGAATCATTTAACCGCGAAACATTTGTTACAACAAATGCACGTGTGCTGGAGTATCAGAAGAAAATTGATGACACCAATGCACGGTTGAAGGATGCAATGGGCAATGGCGACATGGCGGCTATGAAGCAACTCATCATCGATCTAGATATAGCTGATCCTATTTCCGGCACCAAGAACTGGACAGAGGTTCGTCAGTTCAACCTGATGTTCTCCACCGAGATTGGTTCTCTGGCAGAAGATACTAACAAGATATACCTGCGCCCGGAAACAGCACAGGGTATATTTGTAAACTTTCTGAACGTGCAGAAGACGGGCCGTATGAAAATACCTTTCGGTATAGCACAGATCGGTAAAGCCTTCCGCAATGAAATTGTAGCGCGTCAGTTTATTTTCAGAATGCGCGAGTTCGAGCAAATGGAAATGCAGTTCTTCATTAAGCCTGGTGAAGAAATGAAGTGGTACGAATACTGGAAAGCCAAGCGTATGAAGTGGCACCAGACGCTAGGTCTTGGTAATGATAATTATCGCTTCCATGATCACTTGAACCTGGCACACTATGCGAATGCAGCCTGCGACATCCAGTTTAATTTCCCTATGGGATTCAAAGAATTAGAAGGTATACATTCACGTACTGATTTCGATCTAAAGAATCACGAAAAATTCTCAGGCAAGAAACTTCAGTATTTTGACTCTGAGGACAATCAATCATTTATACCTTACGTTGTAGAAACCTCTGTTGGTTTAGATCGCTTGTTCTTATCTGTACTCTCAAAGTCATATATAGAAGAGAAACTCGAAGATGGAAGTGAACGCGTAGTGCTGAGAATTCCTGCTCCGCTTGCTCCTCACAAAGTAGCCATTCTCCCACTAATGAAGAGGGATGGTTTACCAGAGAAGGCAGAAGCTGTGATGAATGAATTGAAGTACGATTTGCGCTGCTTCTACGAAGAGAAGGATGCTATAGGTAAACGCTATAGAAGACAAGACGCTATCGGAACTCCATATTGTATCACCATTGATCATCAAACATTGGAAGACGATACGGTTACAATCCGCGATCGCGATACCATGAAACAGGAGCGTGTAAAAATTGCAGACGTAAAAGCGAAATTGATTGACGCGTGCTCGATCAACAACCTCCTCAGAAAAATATAGATATACTTGTATAAATACATTAAAGCAGGCACCTTATAATACGGTGCCTGCTTTGTATGTATATAATTCTGAAACTACCAGGAGCCTCATCATCGCCATCATTATCCTAACTAAATTTCTATAACCCTTTTATGAATCCTATCCTTAACAAGAACCTCTTTTTTGTAAAAGAGCATGTCGGTATTTTCAAAGCTTCCAACAGTTTTGATATATACAATCCGGAGACACAACAAATTGTATTGAACTGCCGCGAAGAGAACCTCGGGTTCTTTACAAAGCTTTTGCGTTTCTCGGATTATAAGCGGATGACTCCTTTCAACATCGAAATAAAAACTCCCGCTGGCGAAAAGATTATCACTGTAAAACGTGGCGTTTCTTTTTTCTTATCAACGGTACAAGTGCTGGATGAAAACGATACACTGATCGGGATGTTCAAGCAGAAGTTTTTTTCTATCGGTGGAAAATTTGAAGTGCTTGATGCCAGCGAGCGCTCACTCTGTATGCTGAAAGGAAAATGGACTAGCTGGGATTTTAAATTTGTATCAAGCGACAACAAAGAATTTGCTACCGTAACTAAACAGTGGTCTGGTCTTGGTAAAGAACTTTTCACCTCTGCTGACAATTACGTTTTACAGATCAGCTCTGAAGTGCCCGAGAATCATCAGCTCCGTCAATTGATTCTTGCGGCTGTTATGTGTATTGATTTTGTTTTGAAAGAGTAAGTAGAGTATAAATGAAAGTATACAAAAAGACGAGCCCAGAGCAATCTGGCTCGTCTTTAAATATTTAATATCTTGCGCTCGCGAAAAAATGCTTACCATTTTTCGTGATTTAAATTCATCAAGGCTCTGCCTTCTTTTAATTTTTCATGAACTGGCAATCTCTTCTTTCTCCACAGCGTACAGGTTCAAAGCCAACTTCTTCAGAAGCATCACGAAGTGCCTTCGAGCAAGATTACGATCGGATTATTTTCTCGCATCCATTCAGAAGACTACAAGATAAAACCCAGGTACATCCGCTGCCTGAACACGACTTTGTACATACGCGATTAACACATTCACTTGAAGTATCGAGTGTAGGCAGATCGTTGGGAAGAAAAGCAGGCGAAGTAATTGTGCAGCGACACCCGGAGCTCAAAGAGAATTTGTCGCTTTTTGATTTTGGAGCCGTTGTAGCCGCAGCTTCACTCGCGCACGATCTCGGCAATCCTCCCTTCGGACATGCCGGAGAGGATTCTCTTTCCGATTTTTTTCTTGAACATCCTTACGGGAAATCATTTCAATCAAAAGTTACAGATTCAGAATGGAATGATTTGTTGAAGTTTGAAGGAAACGCGCAAGGCTTCCGCATTATCAACAGTAATCAATACGGGTTGAAGCTTACGCTGGCAACCTTGGGAGCGTTTACAAAATATCCTTGTCCGGCTTTGTTTCCGGGTCGCAATAAATCAAAAAAGAGTCAGAAGAAATTTGGTTTTTTTCAATCCGAAAAAGAAATATTTTCTACCGCTGCAGCCCAGCTTGAGTTAACACGTGTTGCAGAAGATGTATGGGTGCGCCATCCGTTAACTTTTCTGGTTGAGGCCGCAGACGACATTTGCTATAGCATCATCGATCTCGAAGATGGTTGTAGGATGGGGCTAGTCAACTATAATGATACCGTAGACCTGTTGGCGAATATTTTAAAAGAGAATTTCAAGCGTGAGAAACTCGATAAGATCACGGGCCAGAATGAAAGGATCGGAGTGCTTCGCGCCATGACCATTAACAAACTGGTGGAAGAATGTACCGAGGTTTTTTTGGCGCATGAAAAAGAAATTCTGGAAGGCACATTCGATAAAGCGCTTGCCGATCATTGTGCTTCCAAAGATGCGCTCGAAGAGATCAGCAATATTTCTGTTGAGAAGATTTACCGCGCACGGCATGTAGTAGAGATCGAAGCCTCCGGCCACGAAGTGTTGCCGGGACTGTTGCATGAATTTGTTACTGCAGGTGAACACATCATGAATAAATCTTCATCACGCAAGTATAAAAATCTCGCTTTATTGTTGCCGGTAGAGATGCGAATTGAAATTGAAAAGCAAGTGAGCACCTATGGTATGCTGCGCATCATTCTTGATTTTGTTTCCGGCTTGACCGACCGGCATGCGCTTTCACTGTATAGAAGAATAAAAGGGATTTCGCTATAGCGGATAATAAAAGTTGTTTCAGCACTCCCTGGTGCTGAAACAACCTCGAAGGAATTAATTTTTAGAAGCTTTCTTTACCTGCTTTTCAGCACGTTTTTCCTTTAATGTTTTGGCCGGCTTCTTTTTAGTTTCCTTCCTTGCATCTTGTGATTTTGCCATAGCTAGTGATAGTTAATGATTCAAAAATAATAAACTGCTACTGTATAAACCATTGTTGTCCACTGATTTTGAATGCAGCATGGTGTATAGTTATACTGATTGCCAGGAGCTATTGTTTCACGACATGAATTGATTTTTTACCGCTCACTTCCCCCGCCAGCTTGTTGGTTATATGTTAACCTCGGAAAAAGGCAAAATTGATTAGCTTTGGCCTTTCTGAAACTTGCATTGCATCGATTATGTGGAATAGGATTGCTCAATTTATTATTAAGTACAGACTGTCGCTGATCATAATGATTGGTCTCATTACCGTCGTAATGGGATATTTTGCTTCACGCGTTCAAATGAGTTACGACTTTGCAAGAACAGTACCGCTGGACGATCCGGATATGGTGTTGCTTACCAAGTTTAAAGCGCAGTTCGGAGAAGACGGTAATCTTATAGCCGTTGGCGTAAAAGATAGCGGTGTTTACATGCTTGAGAATTTTAAAGCATTCAGAGAATTAACACGCGATATAAAAAAGATTGAAGGCGTAAACGAAGTTGTGTCTTTGCCGGTGATCAAAATGATTTTAAAGGACACTGCTAAATCTCAATTCTATCTTCAATCAATTTTCCCTGAAAATATAGCAAGTCAGCAAGAACTGGATAGCCTCCTGGCTACCGCTTACGATCAGAAGGTATATATGGGGCATATTGTGAACCCGAGCAACGGTGCCACCATGATGCTCGTGTCGGTGCAAAAGGAGTATATGAACTCTTCCAAGCGTGAAGGCCTTGCGCAATCCTTACTCGCTGCAGGAAAAAAGTTTGAAGACAAATCAAAAATCCAGTTGCATTATGCCGGCCTTCCGTTCATCCGTACGCTGGTAGCAAACCAGGTGCGAAAAGAGATGCAACTCTTCCTTTATGCGTCTGCATTTGTAACGGGGCTGATCATGTTCCTGTTCTTTAAATCATTTCGTGCCGTGATCTTCTCGATGATCATCATCGGCATTGTTGTGGTGTGGACCCTTGGAACACTTACTCTTTTTGGTTTCAAGATCACCTTGTTGAGCGGCCTGATTCCACCGGTAATTGTTACGATCGGTATAACCAATGCTATATATCTGCTGAACAAGTATCACCTTGAGTTTGCCAAGTCGAAAGATAAAATCAAGGCCATCTCTACGGTGGTTCAAAAGATGGGCCTTGCAACCTTCCTTACAAATCTAACGGTTGCTATAGGGTTCCTTACCCTTCTTTCTACCGATATTATTATTCTGCGCGAGTTTGGTATTGTAGCCGGTATAAACATCATGGTCTTATTCCTGGTAAGCCTGGTGATGATACCGAGTGTTTTCTCCTGGCTGCCTACACCTTCGGAGAAACACTTGCGCCATCTCAACTTCAAAATCATGAACGGCTTTTTAAAGCTGGTTGATTTGACCGTGCATCGCCATCGCGCGATTATATACGTTGTATCCATGACGGTAGCTATACTCTCGGTATATGGTATACTTCAGTTGCGCTCGGTGTCCTATATGGTTGATGATATCCCGGAAGAGAGCCAGATCAAAAAAGATCTTCACTTCTTCGAAGCGAACTTCAGCGGCATTATGCCATTGGAGGTTGTTGTGGAATTCAAAACAAGAAAGAGAAGGCCGGTACTGGATGTTAAAAATATGGCAAAGGTTGATGAGCTCGAAAACTTTCTTGACTCGTTGCCCGAAGTGTCCCGCCCTATATCTGTGCTCAGTCTTATCAAAGCATCGAAGCAGGCTTTCTATAATAATAATCCGGCCCGCTATACTTTGCCCAGCAAAAGCGAAGGCGCCTTTATTCTCCGCTATATGAAAGGCCAGACCGATAACAGTGGATTGTTCAAATCCTTTGTTGATTCTTCTTTTACGAAAATGAGAATCTCCAGTCAGATTGCCGACATCGGTTCCATTAAAATGGATTCACTGGTTCATTATGTAATCGAACCTAAAATGAAATCTATTTTTGTATCTACAGAAAAGGATTCAGTGACAGCTTCGGTAACAGGCTCAACCAAGATCTTTATTAAAGGAAATAAATTTCTGATCGCCAATCTCCAGGAAAGTTTACTGCTGGCATTTTTACTGATAACACTTTCCATGGCGATACTCTTTGCCAATGTACGCATGATCATCATTTCACTCATTCCAAATTTATTGGCGTTGATGATCACTGCTGGACTGATGGGATATCTTAATATACCTCTCAAAGCGAGCACTGCGTTGATCTTCAGTATCACGTTTGGTATTTCGGTTGACAACTCAATTCGTTTCCTGGCAAAATACCGTCAGGAAATTCTGTCGAATAATTTCTACATCCCTGTAGCGATCAGCGATGCTATTATGGAAACTGGTAAAAGCATCATCTATACTTCCATCGTTCTTTTCGCAGGCTTTATCATTTTCACATTTTCTTCGTTTGGCGGTACCATCGCGCTTGGTCTTCTCACATCCGTGACATTGATCATCTCAATGTTCACCAATCTGATTCTGTTACCAGCGTTGATCATGACCTTTGACAGACCTCGGAAAAAGAAAGGTGATCATAAGCTCATCGATGAGTTCGACCATACTTTTTATGGCGAGTCTGAAGACGAAGAGATCGACCTGAACAAAATCAAGATTCATAATCGCCACTCAGCTGCGGAGTAGTTACAACAGATACTCAGCGATTTGAAAAGCACGAATAATGTGCTCCAGACAAAATTCGTAGTTCTTACTTCGTAATTCGTAATTATCTTTGCGCTCTTATTCGAAACGCAGACGCTAGTTTTTGAGCATGGCAGGAAATTATAAAGAATTTAAAGATCTGAATTTTGCCCGTATCGCCGAGGAAATCCTTGATTTCTGGAAACGCGAAGAGGTATTTCAAAAATCCGTTACTAATCGTGAGGGCGCGCCTTCTTTTACATTTTACGAAGGCCCTCCATCCGCGAACGGCACGCCCGGCATTCACCACGTAATGGCCCGGACTGTAAAAGATATCTTCTGCCGTTACAAAACGCTTCAAGGTTTTCAGGTAAAACGCAAAGGAGGTTGGGACACGCATGGACTTCCGGTAGAACTCCAGGTGGAAAAACAACTCGGCATCACGAAGGACGATATCGGCAAGAAAATCTCCATTGAAGATTATAACAAGAAGTGCCGCGAAACGGTAATGATGTATAAAGATCAGTGGGACGACCTCACCATGAAAATGGGCTATTGGGTCGACCTTGATAATCCGTATATCACGTACGAAAAAGAATATATCGAATCACTGTGGTGGTTGCTCAAACAGTTCTATAACAAAAAGCTACTCTACAAAGGATATACTATACAGCCGTATTCTCCTGCCGCAGGTACGGGCTTAAGCTCACATGAATTGAATTTACCAGGCTGCTATAAAGATGTGAAGGATACTTCTATCGTAGCGCAGTTTAAGGTAACGAAAGATTCAAAATCAGAATTCCTGTTTTCAAGTCCTACCGGAGATGTATTTATACTCGCCTGGACTACTACTCCCTGGACACTTCCTTCGAACACATCGTTGGTTGTTGGTGAGAAGATTAGATATGTGCAGGTAAATACATTCAACCCGTATACCTATAAGGCAGTAAGCGTTGTATTGGCAAAAGATCTTTTTGGAAAATATTTCTCCGAAAAGAATAAAGAGCTGAAGCTTGAAGATTATAAGCCTGGCGATAAAGCTATACCCTATCACATCGTTCAGGAATTTACCGGCAAGCAATTACTTGGTATAAGCTATGAACAACTGATGCCCTACCTGCAGCCGTTATATGATGCTGATAAAGCATTTAAAGTAATCGCAGGAGATTTCGTAACAACGGAAGATGGTACAGGCGTTGTACACAGCTCGCCTACATTTGGTGCAGACGACTTCCGTGTAGCGAAACAAAACGGAATACCTCCACTTACCTTAAAAGACGAAGCAGACAACGAAGTGCCTACTGTAGATCGCAAAGGTAAATTTGTTACTGCGATAGGTGAAAGGTTGAAAGAAGGTGTAGCCAAGTTCAGCATCAAAACTCATAAGCCACTTGGTGCCGATGACTTTTATGTGAAGAACTATACCAATGAAGATGAGACTCACGCAGACTATAAAAATACTGATGTAATCGTCTCCATTATTTTGAAAGAAGAGAACAAGGCTTTCAAGGTAGAGAAGTACGAACACACGTATCCGCATTGCTGGCGTACCGATAAGCCTGTGCTATATTATCCGTTGGATTCTTGGTTTATCAAAACAACAGCGTTGAAAGATAAGATGGTGGAACTTAACAAAACCATCAACTGGAAACCGGAGTCTACAGGTACGGGACGCTTTGGCAACTGGCTTGAAAATCTTGTCGATTGGAATTTATCGCGTTCACGCTATTGGGGAACACCGCTGCCAATCTGGAGAACGAAAGATGGCAAAGAAGAAATTTGTATCGGCTCACTCGAAGAACTCAATAACGAAGTTGCAAAATCAGTAAAGGCAGGTTTTATGAATGCCGCGCTCGCTGCCGATTTTGATTTACACAGACCTTATGTAGATGACGTCATACTCGTAAGTGCGTCTGGTCAACCAATGCATCGTGAGCCTGATCTCATTGACGTGTGGTTCGATTCAGGAGCAATGCCGTATGCACAATGGCATTATCCATTTGAGAATAAAGATATATTCGAAAAAAATTATCCTGCAGATTTTATTGCCGAAGGTGTAGACCAGACCCGTGGATGGTTCTTTACGTTGCATGCCATTGCAGTCATGATCAACGAAAGCAGCCCGGAGATAAATGCTGTTAATAAAAAAGTAAACAACGGTGGTGTTGCTTTCAAAAACGTAATCTCCAACGGACTCGTGCTTGATAAGAACGGCAATAAAATGTCGAAGAGCAAAGGCAACGTTGTGAACCCGTTTGAGACGTTAGGTAAATATGGTCCAGATATAGTGCGTTGGTATATGATCGAGAACGCACCGCCTTGGGACAATTTGAAATTCGACTTCGATGGTATCAGCGAAGTACAACGCAGATTTTTTGGAACACTTCAAAACACCTATTCATTCTTTGCACTATATGCTAATATAGATGGCTTTGTTAAGGATGAGATGAATGTTGTTCCGTATGATAAGCTGTCACACCTTGATCGCTGGATCATTTCCAAACTTCAAACGCTTATTGTTGATGTAACAAAAGCATACGAAGAATACGAACCCACAAGGGCTGCACGTTCTATACAGGAGTTTGTGAATGATCATCTCTCCAACTGGTATGTTCGTCTGAACAGGAAGCGTTTTTGGAAAGGTGAAATGAGTGAAGACAAGAAGGCTGCTTATGAAACGCTTTATGAGTGCTTGCTTGTAGTGGGCCAACTGATGGCTCCGGTCGCACCTTTCTTCAGCGAATGGCTATATAAAAATCTCACTGAAAATATCCGCGATAAAGCGCTTGCCAACAACACTCCGCTTCGCCATGCGTCTATTCATTTAACAAGTCTTGTAAAGGTTGAACAAAACCGTATAGACAGTGAATTGGAAAAATCTATGGA
This sequence comes from uncultured Bacteroides sp., assembly GCA_902168185.1. Lineage (GTDB taxonomy): Bacteria > Bacteroidota > Bacteroidia > Cytophagales > Cyclobacteriaceae > Ohtaekwangia. The sequence continues at coordinate 37,364 of CABHOV010000024.1, read as the reverse complement.
GTATGCGCAGAAGATCTGTTCATTGGTTCACTCGATCCGCAAAAATGCAAAGATCAAAGTTCGTACTCCGTTACAACGCATTTTGTTGCCGGTGCTGGATGAAGCTTTTGCAAATCGGATTAAATCTGTAGAAGAGATTATCCTTGCAGAAGTAAACGTGAAGGCAATCGAATATATAGATGATACTTCAGGGGTGCTTGTAAAGAAAGTGAAACCGAATTTCGCGAAGCTTGGCAAGCAATATGGTCCGAAGATGAAAGAGGTGGCTGCGGTCATCAATACGTTTACAAAAGAAGATATAGCACTGATCGAGAAACAAGGTAAACTGTCCAAAGATGGTTTTGACCTTGTACTGGAAGATATACTGATTTCGTCTGAAGATATACCAGGATGGTCGGTAGCAGCAGAAGCAGGCATCACGGTTGCGCTTGATATCACGATCACAGAAGATCTGAAAAAAGAAGGTATAGCCCGCGACTTTGTAAACCGTGTTCAGAATTTGCGCAAGGACATGGGGCTGGAAGTGCTCGATAAAATTGGTATTGAAGTTGAGAAAGACGGTGAAGTAGTAACCGCTGCCTTAACTGAATTCCGCGACTATATCAGCACCGAAACCCAGGCATTAACATTGGAGTTAAAAGAAGGTGTTGCCGATGCTACAGAAGTAGATATGGATGAATTTATGTTGAAAGTAAAAATAAGTGTCAAGCGATAAGTTTGTTTTCACAGTTCATGTTTAGCTTAAGCATGAACTGTGATGCAAACATCACCACCTGAGAACTCAATGAAAATATACAAGTATTTCCTCCTCGCGCTCTTAATCATTATCATCGATCAGGTTTCCAAATTATTGGTGCATCACTATATGTACCTGCACCAGGAAATAACCGTTGTTGGAAATGAGCAATTCGGATTCAAGCTCCATTACCTTCTGAACCCCGGCATGGCCTTTGGCATTCGGTGGAATAATGAATTTGGTAAGCTCACGCTAACCGTGTTCAGAATTGCTGCCATGGTAGGTATAGGATATTACCTGGTAAAGATGGCGAAGAAAAAAGCACACGTTGGTTTCTTGTGGTGTATGGCTTTGATTCTGGGAGGTGCTGTAGGCAACGTGATTGATAGTACATTCTATGGTGTGTTGCTGCATAATCAACCTGCCAATTCTCCCACACCGTGGTTTCACGGTCAGGTAATTGATATGCTCTTCTTTCCACTATTTGATTTTACATGGCCAACGTGGATGCCATATGTTGGTGGAGAATACTTCTTATTCTTTAGTCCTGTATTTAATATTGCCGACTCCTCCATCTTTGTTGGTGTGGTAATTATACTGTTGTTCCAGCGCACATTTTTTGGTGAGCATATTAATGACTCCGTGCCGGTACCACCTGCAGAAGAATTGCCCACTGAGGAAACTGATCAGAATACAATCGCGAAAAATCAAACGGACTCATCGCATTTATCTCAATCATAGAGATAATGATGATGAAGCCATCGATCACAATTTTACCTGCCTCACACTAATAGCCGTTAGTCAAGTTCATTATTATTATTACTTTTAGGACTGATAACTTTTCCATAACCTTAACCTAAGAAGAATTATAATGAGTTTGTTTATCAAAAAGCCCTTGGATCAGCTGATGAATCAGGCTGGGGATTCTGAGAAGGGGTTGAAACGCACACTAACGGCAACCAACCTGGTGGCGTTAGGTATCGGAGCCATCATTGGTGCAGGTCTGTTTGTTAGAACAGCAGCAGCAGCCAGTGAAGCCGCAGGACCTGCCGTAGTAATTTCATTCGTAATCGCTGCAGTAGGTTGTGCCTTTGCAGGTTTATGTTATGCGGAATTTGCTTCTATGATTCCTATTGCCGGAAGCGCCTATACATATGCGTATGCCACAATGGGAGAATTTATTGCCTGGATTATCGGATGGGCACTTGTATTGGAATATGCACTTGGTGCAGCAACCGTTTCAATTGCCTGGAGTGAATATCTCAACAAGCTCTTAAACGGGGCTATACCGTATTCCCTCAGTCACTCGCCACTAGAGGGTGGTATTATAAATCTGCCTGCATTATTAATCCTTGCTATACTTACTGCTGTACTTATCAAAGGAACACAGGAGTCAGCATCGCTAAATGCAATTATAGTTTTCGTGAAGGTAGCCATCGTGTTGCTGTTCATTGTTATTGGCTGGGGCTTTATTAATCCTGCTAACTATGAGCCGTTCACTATTCCTGCAGGAACTCCTGGTCACGATACCTTCCGGGAATTTGGCTGGGGAGGTGTAGTCGGAGGAGCTAGTATAGTGTTCTTCGCATTTATAGGTTTTGACGCTGTATCAACCGCTGCACAGGAAGCAAAAAATCCGAAGCGTGATATGCCCATTGGTATACTTGGTTCACTTGTAGTTTGTACCATACTATATATATTGTTCTCGCACGTTCTTACCGGTATAGCAAACTGGACCGAATTTAAAACTGCTGGTAAAGAAGCATCTGTGGCGTATGCCATTGAAACTTATATGCATGGATACGGATGGTTGGCAACCGCTATCACAGTAGCGATCCTTGCAGGGTTCTCTTCAGTTATCCTGGTGATGTTGTTAGGGCAGTCTCGTGTGTTCTTCTCCATGGCAAATGATGGATTGCTTCCAAAAGTATTCTCTGATCTGCATCCTAAATTCCGCACTCCCTATAAATCAAATATCATCTTATTCTTTTTCGTAGGAGCGTTCGCGGCATTCATTCCAGGCAGCATGGCTGGAGACTTAACCAGTATCGGTACACTCTTCGCGTTTGCAGTAGTATGTATAGGTGTGTGGGTATTGCGTGTTAAGAACCCTGAACTTAAGCGTCCTTTCAAAACTCCGCTTGTACCTTTGGTTCCAATCCTTGGCGTTATAGTTTGTACAGCACTGATCGTTTACGTTGACTCACGCACACAACTTGTAGCTGGTGCCTGGATGCTCATCGGATTCGTGGTATACTTCGGCTATAGCAAGAAGAACAGTACACTTCGAAAATAATATTAGATAAGTCAGTAATAAAAAAGAGCCGCTTCATAAAGCGGCTCTCTTTTTATTTGAATGCTATATAAAATTAGAATTGCTCTAATTGAGAGAAGAAAAAGCTTCCTTCAATGGCAGCGTTCTCGTCACTGTCAGATCCGTGGATAGCATTTGCTTCAATTGATTTTGCAAAAAGATTACGGATAGTACCCGGTTCTGCTTTCTTTGGATCAGTTGCTCCAATGAGTTTTCTGAAATCTTCTACTGCATTATTCTTTTCAAGAATCATCGGCACGATAAAGCCTGATGACATATACGTACAAAGTTCTTGATAGAAAGAACGCTCTTTGTGAACAGCATAAAACTGACCGGCACGTTCAGGGCTGAGTTGAGTCTTTTTTAACGCAACGATTTTGAAACCTGCTTCTTCAATTAATTTTATAATCGCTCCGGTGTTACCTGCGCCTACTGCATCAGGCTTGATCATCGTAAAAGTTCTGTTAGTAGCCATATTAAGTTTTAGTTATAGTCTTGAACGGGAATGGGTTTCTGATTGTATATCTCCTGTAAACGGCCGCAAAAATAGAAAAAAAGATAACAGGAAGCGGGCCACACTAAATGTTTAACAGACTATTTAAAAAAGTCTATTGAAAATGACAGTCGATTACCGAAGGTGAACTATCAAGATTTTTTACCCATTTTTGCCCCTTGTTTTACCAGCCTATGCAGAATATCACGGCTTTTAAGGAATATCTAAGCAAACCGCGTAGGGTTGTTATCATAACGCATTTCAAACCCGATGCCGATGCGCTTGGTTCTTCCCTCGGATTATGGGGTTATCTGAAAAAGAAAGGACATTCCGTAACAGTTATAACGCCCAGCGACTATCCTGATTTTATTTCGTGGATGCCGGGAAATAAAGAGGTTGTTATTTTTCAAAAGGACAAGCCTCAAAAATCAAAACAGCTCATTGCTGAAGCAGATACAATTTTTTGTCTCGATTTTTCAAGTCTCAATAGAATCAATGACCTGGGTGAAGTAGTTCGCACAGCTCCGGCAACAAAAGTTTTAGTAGACCATCATCTTGAACCTGAGAAATTTGCTGACTTCGAACAGTGGGATGGAACCGCTGCATCAACAGCAGAACTTATATTCCAGCTTATAGATGAACTCGGAGATAAATCACAAATCGATACCGACATTGCCAATTGCCTGTATGCGGGTATCATGACAGATACGGGTGGGTTCAGACATTCTAACACTACACACAAAGTTTTTCAAATCGCTGGTGAACTTGTTGCGTTGGGTGCGAATCCATCGAAAGTGTCCAAGCAGATTTATGACACCAATAGCATCGAACGTTTACGACTCATGGGCTATGTGCTGAGTCAAAAACTCAAGGTGCTTCCTGAATATAGAACAGCTTATATCGTGCTTACCGCAGAAGAATTAAAAAACTTCAGTTCACAAACTGGCGATACAGAAGGCTTCGTGAACTATGGCTTGTCTATTAAAGGAGTAAAACTTTCCGTGCTCATCTCCGATCGCAAAGAGAATATTAAATTATCCTTCCGCTCGCTTGGAAGTTTTTCTGTAAACGAGATGGCGAGAAAATACTTTGAAGGCGGTGGACATCGAAATGCATCTGGCGGTCAAACCAAACTTACGCTGGAACAAACGCTGGAGAAGTTTCTGAGCATCCTACCGGAGTACAAAGAGCAATTGCTGGCAGAAGAGAATTAAAAAAGAGTAAACCAATTCCAACTTTATAAATTAAATCATTGTCTAATCATGAACATGACCAAACTCGCGAACGTGCTGATCGGATTGCTGCTGCTATGTGTGGCTTGCAAAAATTCAGAAGAGAAAGTTACTCCAAACGGATTTAAATTTCAGGTAATAAAAGCCGGTGATGGTGTAAAACCTAAACCAGGCCAGTTACTAATATTCGAATACATCATGAAAGATTCCAAGGATTCTGTATGGCAAGACACATACGAAAATGGTTTCCCTGGTGTGTTTCCTATTCAAGACAGCAGCACGATTGCAACTGAAATCGGTGCGTTGCAAATGTTCCGCATGTTATCAAAAGCAGATAGCGTGACACTTACTCGCCCTGCGAAAGAATTTTTCAAAGATGTGTTGGGTGGTCCGATGCCTCCTCAGGTAGATTCTTCCCGTAACATCACGATCAATATCAAAGTTGTTGATATCCTTGATCAGCAGAAATTCCCTGCATTCCAGGCGGAACTCTATGCAAAAAGAAAAGGCTTTCAAAAAACAAAAGATGCTAAGCAGATTGAAAAATATCTTGCTGATAAAAAAATCACTGCACAGCAAGATACCAGCGGTATCCGCTACGTTATCCATAGTAACAATGGTGGACAGAAGCCTACACCTACAAGCTGTGTTGAAGTTAGTTATGAAGGTAAATTCCTGAAGGACGAAAAGACATTCGACAAAAATCCGAAGATGACTTTTTCTCTTAACCAGGTAATTCCAGGATGGAAGCAAAGTATACCTATGCTTGGCGTAGGCGACTCTGCAACGTTTTATATTCCTTCACATTTGGCGTATGGCCCACAGGGTTATCCGGGTGCTATTCCTCCAAATGCGATTTTGATTTTTGATGTTAAGCTTTTCGGAACAGGAGAGACTTTCGATCCTGAGACGAAAACCTGCAAATAGAAATTAACCAAATCCCAAACGAAAAATGAACAACGTAAGAAGATTGATAGGAGTCGCATTGGTTTGTGCGGCAGTCGGTTTGAGCGGATGTATTGATTCCACAGATGATATTGCAGATCCAAATATTCAATTGCAGGCAGATGTTAAGGCGATTGATGACTACCTGGCTGCTAATTTCATCGGGGCACAAAAAGATCCAAGTGGTATCCGAATGGAGATCACAAAACTCGGAACCGGATTGCCTGCAAGAAGCATAAACTCAACCGTTGATGTCGATTACGTTGGTAAATTCTTTCCAGATGGTGCAGGATTTGATCAAGGCAACATTAAAGGCACATTGAAGAGCTATATAACCGGATGGCAGATCGCTTTTACAAAACTTCCTGTAGGAACACAGGCAAGACTATATATACCATCCGGATGGGCCTATGGAACAACAGGTCAAAACGGAATACCTGCCAATTCTATTTTGCAGTTTGATGTAGATTTTAACGAAGCGGTAATAACTTCTACAGAAAAAACTCAGTTCACTACAGACACTACTGCAATCAATAAATATTTTGAAACGAATAGTTCAGCAGGTGTCATCAAGGATACTACCGGCATCCGCTATGTGATTACACAACAGGGTTCAGGCGCATCGATCAACTGGTTTACAAAAGTTAATTTTAAAATCACTTATCGGTTATTGTCCAACCCAAGCAGTGTGGTTGCAACGGTTACACAAACGCCAAGCGAGACATTCTATAGCAGACCAGTTGATTTCATTCAGGGCATTATGATTGGCCTGCAGAAATTAACAGTAGGTGACAAAGCAACTATATATGTGCCGTCAGGACTTGGTTTTGGTACAAATGGAGCAACGGACTCCAACGGATCGCAGGTGATTGGCAGCAATGCAAACTTGATTGTAGACCTTGAAGTGTTAGGAGTTCAATGAGACTATGTTTTGCTTCTAACAATAAGCACAAGCTCGAAGAAATAAAAAATGTTGTTGGCTCTAACATTAACATTGTAAGCTTAGCCGACATTAAATGTAATGAAGAGTTGCCCGAAACGCGGAATACGCTGGAGGGCAACTCTCTTCAAAAAGCTGAATATGTTTTTCAGCACTATAACACCCCATGCTTTGCTGATGATACCGGCCTGGAAGTGGACGCTTTAAACGGTGCTCCAGGAGTGTACTCTGCACGGTACGCTGGCGAGCAACGCAGCAGCGAGGATAACATCGCGCTACTTTTACAAAACCTGAAGAACGATACAAATCGCAAAGCGCAATTCCGTACAGTCATCACGTTACTTGGCGTGGAGGAAGAGCCGGTATACTTCGAGGGAATTATTCGTGGTGAGATTATTACCGAGAAGCGTGGCACATCTGGTTTTGGATACGACCCTATATTTATCCCAGAAGGACAAACGAAAACTTTTGCCGAGATGAGTATGGACGAAAAAAATCAGCTTAGTCACCGCGCTATAGCGGTTCGAAAATTGGGTGCATATCTTTCGGGAATCACTGTTTAAGATTCTCAATCTATACCTTTAAAAGAGCCTCCGCGAAATAAAGATTCCGGAGGCTTTTTTCTTTCTGCACATTACCGGATGATTCGTAATTTTGTGCGGATTTTATGAAACCTATCTATATCATCGGCATTACGGGCGGGAGCGGCTCAGGAAAAACACATTTCCTTAAAAATCTTTCTTCCCGGTTCAAGCCCGAAGAAATTTGCCTCATCTCACAAGATCATTACTACAAGCCCCTCAACCTTCAGGTTATCGATACGAAGGGCATACAGAATTTCGATCTTCCCGAAGCAATCGAGCGTGAGAAATTCCATCAGGACATTCTAAAATTAAAATATGGTGAAACAGTACATAAGGCTGAGTACACCTTTAATAATCAAACTATAAAAGCTGCCACGCTTGAGTTCAAACCAGCACCGTTGTTGATCATTGAAGGTTTGTTCGTGCAGTATTTTCCGGAGATAGAAGAAGAACTCGATCTCAAAATTTTTATCGAAGCGAAAGATCACCTGAAGCTTAGCAGAAGAATCAGACGCGATAATGAAGAGCGCGGTTATGATCTCGATGACGTGCTGTACCGCTATCAACATCACGTTATGCCGGTTTACGAAACATTGATCAAGCCTCTTCAGCATAATGCCGACTTGGTGATTCCCAACAATCATCATTTTGAACGTGCGTTGGATCTGATAACCTGGGCTCTGAAAGCGCGGCTGAAAGCAGAACATTAAATCCATTTGAGTCAATATCCATAGCCGAAAAGCAAGGCATTGTACATTGCCGGCAATTGTCTACTTTTGTAGCCCCGGAAAAAACATGACAGGAAAAGCGCGCATACGGACAACAACATTAATCGCAGGGATTCTAACAGCCCTGGTGATTGTTGTGTCGCAGCTTTTCTATTTTGAAACGGCTCACGTTGCAAAAAAAGAAATAAAGACTGAGCAACAACAAGATGATCAGTCTGGTGACGAAGCTTACATTACGCTGCCATCCAGCACACTTCCTTCCTCTACGCACGTAGAATTCGGTCAGGAAATCTTCTATCTTTTTGAAGTCCTCTTCGAGGAAGAAAAAGTTGAAGAGCATGATTTTAATGTCTCGCTTCCCTTAAGTAAGTTTTTCCAAACGCTTTTCGGGACCATCATTTCTCCGAACGCTCCTTAAGTAAGATATACTTCATCTTATATTCTACCGGATCTTTAATCGGTCCGGGTCTCTATTCTTTTCTATCACGTTTTTTACTTAACCAACCATATGCAAAACAAAGGACTAGTAATTTTTCTTTCGGTAGTCGTTACACTATTGTGTTTCTTCTACCTGTCATTTACGGTCGTGTCGTACAACGTGCAGCAAGATGCTGTCGCTGTAGCCACAGACCCAAGCGGTAAAATTGATGTTAACAAGAAGCAAGCTTACCTCGATTCAATCTGGAATACACCGGTATATAATCTGTTTGGTGCAGAGTATACTTACAAAGAAGTAAAAGACTATGAGCTTAGTCTCGGTCTCGATCTTCAAGGTGGTATGCACGTTACACTTGAGGTTTCTCCTGTGGATATTATCAAAGGTCTTGCTGCCAACAGCCAGGATTCATCCTTTGTGAAAGCATTGAGAACTGCTTCAATTGAACAAAAGAAAAGTCGCGAGAGCTTTAGCTCATTATTCTTTAAAGCATATCGTGATGCTAACCCTGACAAACGCTTAGCATCTTTATTTGCAAATGCTGCTACACGTGGCAAGATTGCTACTAACGATGATGACAGCAAAGTTATCAGTGTTGTAAATGAAGAAATAGAAAGCGCTATAGATCGCTCTTTCACCATCCTTAGCAATCGTCTTGATCAATTCGGTACATCACAGCCTAACATTCAGCGCTTACCAGGTACAGGAAGAATTCAGGTTGAAATACCAGGTGCCGATAACCCACAACGCGTTCGTAAATTATTGCAAGGTGTAGCACGTCTTGAATTCTGGGATGTGATCGAACCAAACACATTGAACAACTCATTACTGGCGATCAATGATATATTGGTTAAAGAACAAAAGGCAGCAAAAACAGGTGACCAAGCCAAGACTGGCGAACAAGCGAAGACTGGTGACGAAGATCTTTCATCATTGCTCGGTGACAGCACAAAGACAGCAAGCGATACTACAGCAACTGCTGACGAATCAAAAGGATTGGATTCACTTCAGAATCTGAATATATCTCCGCTTTTCTCATTGAGCAATCCACAAGGATCGTTCCGCTATAGCACAAAAGATACAGCGGTTATCAATGACATCTTCAGAAGACAAGATGTTCGTAACCTGTTGCCACGTACCGTTGGTGTATTCTGGGGAAACAAACCTGAATTGATCGGCACAACGGAGTCGCTGGAGCTTTTCTTCCTGGATATAGGCCGTAATGGAAAATCAAGACTTACAGGCGAAGTAATCACGGATGCCCGTAATGATCTCGATGAGTACGCACGTCCTGCAGTAAGTATGAACATGAATTCAGTAGGTACACGCACCTGGGCGAAGTGGACATCTGAAGCATCCAGCAAGAGTCCTAAAGGAAGAATTGCCATCATGCTTGATAACACAGTATATTCTGCTCCTTCTGTAAACGGAGAAATTCCAAACGGTAACTCACAGATCTCCGGTAACTTCACAGTTGAAGAAGCGAAAGATTTGGCAAACGTTCTGAAAGCTGGTTCACTTCCTGCTCCTACCAAGATCGTTGAAGAATCATCGGTTGGTCCTACACTCGGACAAGAATCAATCCGTAACGGTATGATCTCGATCGTAGTTGGTTTCCTTATCATTATCTTCTTCATGCTGATTGTATACAACGCATCAGGATGGGTAGCTGACTTAGCGGTTATTCTTAACTTGATTTTCCTGTTAGGTATACTTGCATCACTCAACGCAGCGCTTACACTTCCTGGTATTGCTGGTATATTACTTTCACTCGCTATCGCGGTAGATGCAAACGTACTGATCAACGAACGTGTTAAAGAAGATATCAACGCAGGGAAGTCACTTGAAACTTCGATCCGCGCAGGGTATAAAAATGCATTCACAGCCATCATCGACTCCAACGTTACTACGTTGATCAAAGGCTTTGTATTGCTGGCGTTCGGTTCAGGTCTTATCTATGGTTTCGCGGTAACGCTGATCATCGGTATCCTTTGCTCATTCTTTACATCAGTGTTCTTCACACGCGTAATTTTTGAATACTATATCCGCAGAGGTACAAAAATTAAGTTCTCTATGGGATGGTCAAAAGATCTTTTCCGCAGTATCAATATCAATTTCATTGGTAATCGTAAGATATACTATACCATTTCATCAGCTATCATTATCGCGGGTATGGGATTTTTGGCCGTGAAAGGATTTAACTATGGTGTTGATTTCAAGGGTGGTCGTACCTACATCGTAGCGTTGGACAAAGCCGTTACTGCGAAAGCCGTACGCGAGAACCTGACGGAATCTTTTGGTGAAGCTCCGGAAGTAAAAACTTTTGGAAGTGAAACAAAATACAAGATCACAACAAGCTACCTGATCGATGACGATTCAGATGAAGCAACAGCGCAAGCTGAAAAGCATCTTCAAACCGGTCTCGGTAAATTCACAGGCAACAATGCATCTATATTAAGCTCCTATAAAGTAGGACCTACCATTGCAAATGACATTAAGATATCTGCGATATGGTCGTTACTTGTAGCGGTTGTATTGATGTTCTTATATATTCTGATCCGTTTCCGAAAGTGGCAGTTCGCGATGGGTACCGTGGTAAGTTTATTCCACACGGTATTGATGGTGCTCTCCCTGTTCGTGTTATTGGAAAATGTAATGCCCTTCAGCTTGGATATTGATCAGGCTTTCGTAGCAGCAATCTTGACTGTGATTGGTTACTCGATCAACGATAGCGTGGTTGTGTTTGACCGTGTACGTGAATTCTTGTCTATGAAGAAAAGCACAGAAGATACCGCTACCGTTGTAAACAATGCCTTGAATGATACATTAAGCCGTACGCTTATCACAGGTATGTCTACACTCTTCGTATTGTTTATCCTCTTCATTTTCGGTGGTGAGACGATCCGTGGATTTACATTCGCCATGTTGATTGGTGTAATTATTGGTACATACTCATCTTTATGTATAGGTACACCTGTATTGGTTGACTTCTCTAAAGATGACAAACTACCAGACAGCACAAATAAAGTTGCACCGGGCAAAGCAGTAACTGCTTAGGTCAAGCCAGTCTGACAAATAACAGAAAAGGCGTTCCAAACGGGACGCCTTTTTTATTCTATACCTTTCTGTATTGATTCCTCATGAAAATACGAATCAAATATTTATCTCACAGCTGTAGTCCTGAACTATAAATATAGATGAGAGCCTGGTCATTTATAGTTCGTGTGATTGGATGTTTCCTGGAACAGATTTCTGCTTTCTGTATTTCCTTGCATTCCACAACGCCTCTCTGCGTATAGCATGATGAATGGTTGCATTGATCTCATAGCCGATCAATAATACAACTGTAACAAGCTGTATCCATACCATGAGCGCAATCAACACACCGATGGATCCGTATACTTTGTTATAGGTAGAAAAGTTCGTTACGTAAAATGAGAAACCATACGATACTGCCAATGTAAGGAACGTTGCCACCAGGGAGCCCAATGAAAAGAACCTCCAGTTATAGTGAATAGCAGGACCGAAATAATATAGCGTTGATATCGCCAGAAAGAACACTATAAATATAACGAGGAAGCGAAGTGCGAAAATCAGGAATACGGTAAACTTATCGATGTTAAGCCAGTCGAATTGCATAATATAGTCCAGCACAAACTGGCCTACCACAAGAAGTGCAATGGCGAGCAGTACAACAAATGCGAGATTGAGCGTAAGCCCTGTAGCGATCACTCTTGTTTTTAAACCGCTACGTCTTTCAATAGTTCTGTAACAAGCGTTGAAGGCACGCATGAGTGCCAGCGTTCCATTGGTAGATAAGTATACAGAGAATAGAAAACCCAACGACAACAAACCGCCCCGTTGGTTGCTGACTATATCTTTCACTGTAGGCGCAACTACATCAAACATAGACGGAGGGATCATCGCTCCTAAAAACTGCAGAATGCTATCGTCTGTGATGCCAGAGAAAAAAGGAGTGACGTATGGAATTAATGTAAAGAGGAAGATGATCGCAGGGAAAATAGCCAGGATAAAATTATAGGCTACACCATTCGCGCGATCCATGATCTCATCGTCCATCAGGTTTTCAATGAACAATTTTAAGATCTTGTATAAAGAAACGTTCTCGTATTTTTTAAATCGTACTTTCTTAAGCCACGTTATGACGTGACGACCAGGACTCCATTGTAATAAGATGCGTTTATATTTATACTTCATTTAAAAAATGGCTCCAGTATAGTTTCCATTGCCTCAGGTGGACGGCATGGTCGTTTCGTTATCTTGTCAACAAATACCAAGAGTGTTTCTCCGCGGTTGATGAGTTTATCTTCTTCATTAAAGATCTCATATTGAAAGCGGATTTTTATACTCGGCTTTTCAGGTATTGTAGTTACGATGCGCAACAACTCATCATACCTGCCAGGCGCCAGATACTTCGAGTGATTCTCCAACACAGGCATCATGATGCCCATCGCTTCAATTTCCTTATACGATAAACCTAACTGTCGCAAGCTTTCTACGCGCGCCACTTCGTAATACATCGCATAAAATCCGTAGTATACATATCCCATCTGATCGGTCTCACCATATCGCACACGGATTTTAGTTTCGGATCTATACATTGAATCACTGTTTATTTCTCAGCGCTTCTCCCTTTTGCTGCTCGAGAGTAAGTGCTCTTTGGTAACGTATGGCATTGCTCATATGTTCCTCGTAACTGTTTGTGAAATTATGGTTGCCCGAAAAATCCTCCTTGGCGCACATATAGTAATAGTCACTAGGTGTATAGTTTAACACGGCATCCAGCGAGCGGATCTCCGGCATATTGATTGGCCCGGGTGGTAAGCCTGGATATTTATAGGTGTTGTAAGGAGAATCAATTTGCTTATGCACATTCAGCACACGCTTCAGTGAAAAATCACCTACAGCAAACACAAGCGTAGGATCTGCCTGTAAAGCAATGCCCTTCTTTAAACGATTCAAATATAGGCCAGCGATTACGGGCGCTTCTTTTGCATTTATACTTTCGGCTTGCACGATAGAAGCCAGCACCGATATTTCAATAGGTGTTAATCCAACAACCTTCGCTTTTTCTTTTCGCTCATCGGTCCAGAATTTTTGATACTCACCATGCATTTTTTCTACCAGAGCTTCAGGCGCTACATTGAAATATACTTCGTATGTATTCGGTATAAACATCGTCATGATGTTGTCTTTATTAAAACCATATGAATTCGTCATGGCAAATTTTATCAATGCCGCTTCAAATTCTTCAGGCTTCATTCCCAGGTTCCGCGTAATGCGCTCTGCCAATTCGGAAACGAGACGAACATTATTGAAAGTAATTTTTACAGGCTCTTGCTTTCCGGATTTTAAAATTTTCAACGCCTGCAGGTTCGTCATGTTCTTGCGCAAAATATAGCGGCCAGGTTTTAACTGATCTGCATAGCCGCTGAGCTTGGCAAGAAAACTAAAAGACACCAGGTCGTTTACAACTCTGCCTTCATGAAGTTTTCTCTGGATGTCCTTAAAATCAGAACCTTCTTCAACAATGAATAATCGATCATCCATCCCTACCAGAATGTTGGGAGTGTATACAATTTGGTAAGCATAGTAACTGAACGATATGCCCAGAATTGCTACCAGGAGAAATAAAATTAAACGCTTATTGGGTTTCATAATAAAATACGAGGTATCAAAAATAATAAAACAGCCTTAACCTCCCGCAGGAACGACTTTTGATTTCTGCCGAATATCTATCTTTAGAAAGAAATGGCAGCGGAATTACTAAAAATACATCCTCAAAATCCTGAAATCAGAAAAATCAACCACGTTGTTGAGGTATTGAAAGATGGTGGAATTATCATCTATCCCACCGATACCATCTACGGCATTGGCTGCGATCTCATGAACCGGAAATCAATTGAACGTCTCTGTCAGATCATGAACATTAAACCACAAAAGCTTGATCTTTCGTTCATTTGCAACGACCTCAGTCATATATCAGAATTCGCACACAGAATAGACACACCCATTTTTAAAATATTAAAGAAAGCTTTACCAGGTCCGTTCACGTTTATTCTTGAATCAAGCAGTCGCGTTCCCAAAATTCTTAATGTGAATAAAAAGACCGTGGGTATTCGTATACCCGATCATTCAATCCCCCGTACTATTGTTGAGCATCTTCAAAATCCACTCATCACAACATCCATTAAAGATGACGATGAGATAAAAGCATACACAACCGATCCGGAAGAAATCTATGAAGACTTTAAACATAAAGTAGATTTGGTGATTGATGGTGGAGTGGGAGGCAACGTACCGTCTACTGTTGTTGACTGTACAGGCGATGAGTTGACGATTTTGCGCCAGGGACTTGGAGACCTCGATCAATATTTATAATTATTTTTATACTGCTAAATATACCCTTCTATGATACGATTACTTGTACTTCTTCTATTAACTGGCAGCATAGTAACACTACATGCGCAGGATTTTCAACGACATTTTATAACGGAAGATTTTACAGCAGAGAATTTATTCACGAATAATATAGAAGGCCCATGCTTTGACGAAGCCGGTAATCTTTATGTAGTAAACTATCAAAAAGACGGAACGATTGGATTGATTGCTCCGAATAGAAAGATCTCTTTATTCTTAACGCTTCCTCAAGGAAGTACTGCCAACAGTATAAAGTTCGATAGCAAAGGCAACATGTACCTGGCAGATTTCAGCGCACACAATGTGTTGAAGGTAAATATGAAAAATAAAAAGGTGTCGGTATATGCTCACAACGATGGCTTCAATCAACCCAATGATATATGCATCAACAGTAAGAATCAGTTGTTTGCTTCAGACCCTAACTGGAAAGAAAGCACCGGTAAAATCTGGCGTATTGATAAAGGTGGTAAAGCTGTATTGCTCGATGACAAGATGGGTACAACCAATGGTATAGAGCTGAGTCCGGATGAAAGAATACTATATGTAAATGAAAGTGTTCAGCGAAAAATCTGGGCATTCGATGTAGACTTTGATGGAAACATTTCCAACAAAAGACTCTTTGCAGAGTTTCCTGATTTTGGTTTCGATGGTATGAAGTGCGACAAGGAGGGTAACCTATATGTAACACGGTATGGTAAAGGTACAATTGCAATACTGTCGCCAAAGGGCGAGCTGATTCGCGAAGTCCAATTGAAAGGCAAGAACTGCAGCAACCTGGTGTTTGGCGGATTGAATGGCAAACTCGTTTTTGTTACGCTACAAGACAGAAAAGGAATGGAGATGTTTAGAAATGATATAGCAGGGAAAGGGTATTGATCGATGGTGTCCTGTAACGGTCGGTCATGTATAGCATTACTTTGCTTATTATTATTTTCTTCATGTAAAAAAAACGGGGACGTAACGGTGGTGGCTATCCAACCGTACGACAACTTCGACACTAAGTATATATCAACAGTGGCTAGCGCTGTACAAAAGGTCTATGGATTTGAATGCATTACGCTTCCACACAAACCAATTCCCAAGGAAACCATCACAACGATAAAAACCCCACGCTATAGAGCTGACCTGTTGTTAAAACTTTTGGAACAGACGAAACCCGATACGGTTACCTATATTCTTGGCTTAACAAAAAAAGATATATCAACAACCAAGCGAGATCAACAAGGGAATATAAAAGAGCCGCAGGAGAAATATAGAGATTGGGGTATATTTGGCCTTGGCTATATGCCAGGAGCTAGTTGTGTAGCGTCAACCTTTAGACTAAGTACACCACAAAATAAATTAACAGGTAGATTGCAAAAAGTTTGTATTCACGAGCTTGGCCATAATCTAGGTCTTGATCATTGTGAGAATAAACATTGTGTGATGACAGATGCTGCAGAATCAATCAAGACCATTGATCAAGTAAATGTTGATTTGTGCATGGTTTGCAAAGACAAAATCAGTCATTAATCAACTCATCACATCTCTTAACACCTGCACCGACTTCATCTCTCCCAACGTATCAATGTGATCGGAATAAAAACTCATGAGTACTTCGAGTAGTTCTCTGCGCAATGTATTTGTAATCGGAAGTGTCGTATCATACTCTGCATTCACAACGTGTTCGAGCATCGCTTCTGCTTCCAACGATGCAAGGCGTCCTCCTACAACTTCATTTTTAGTTTGCGCACCAAAGCCCAGGTAGCGACTTAGCTTGATGAGAAATATCAAATGAAAATTCTCAACCTTGCTCTGCTTGTCAAGGGTTATCAACGATTGTATAAGGAACTCACACAACTCTTGAGCATGACTTTCTTCCTTTACAGTTCTGTTGATCACTTCATTTATGAACATCGCCAACGCTGACTTTCGAATGTCTATCGGAATGTTGTGATACGGGTATAAGCATTTGATCTCCTTGATACGCAGAATATTTGCATTCTCGCGATGATATACCACAAGGTCCAGCAACGTAAGCGGCTGATACAATGCTATTCTGCTCCTTGCCGTTTGGCTGCGCACACCATTCACAATATAGCTTTGCATACCAAAGACCTCCGTAAATATATTTACGATGATGGAAGTATCTCCATATTTAGTATATCTGAAAACAATGCCGCGGGTTTTATGTAACATCTGTATAGGCAGCTATTGCGTTATGGGTATATATTTGGAGGTCGGTCAATTCATTCAACAACAGCAATCTTCCCGACAACGCTCTCTGCTCCATCGGAAGTCGCAGCAAAAACAAGGTATATACCTGTTGCCGCACGCTTGCCGTTGTAATCGCGCACATTCCAGGTGGCAGTGCCACCACTGGCTTGCGTTTGCCAGATAAGCTTTCCACTGATATCAGTGATCTTAACTAAAGCATCGGTGGCAAGTCCATTTATACCAACGCTTCCATTAAAACTATTTGTAATGGGGTTGGGAAAAATCTTAACCGATTGAAATGAAAAATCGCTCTCTGTAGCATCGCTCCGGAAAGAGATTATACCTTTATCCGTTGCAAAAAAAACTTCCCCGGTTTTCTGGTTAATTGCAATATCTCTAATCACATTTGAAAGCAATGGGCTGTTCGCAGTTGTAAAATTATAGATAAGCTCTTCGCCTGTAGCATTGAACAGCCAAACACCACGCTCTGTTCCCATCCACTTCCGGTTGCCGCCATCTATAGCAATCGCGGTCACTTTATCATCGCGCAACAAAAAGCGACTTTCGTAAATAGGCTTAACAGCTTCTCCTGACGGTTCGAAAAAATAAGCCACTCCTATATCTGTTCCTACCCACATTAAACCATCACGATCCATAGCGATTGAACGCACATTTTTACTTGGCAACGCTCCGCTTCCGCTTTGATCCGTTATATACTCATATCCTTTGCTGGCTTTATCAAACACATAAATGCCTCCTCCTTGAGCGGGATTCGTAACCATCCATATATAGCCTGACAAATCTATAGCTAAATCTACGGGGTAACGTGCTGCAAATATAGGAGCAGGGAAAGACTCCCACGTATTATCCTCTTTTAGTATGTGAAGTGAGTTAAGCGTGCCGTATTCCGCAACCCAAAGTCCTGCTGACGAATTTTCAATCGCAGTTACATTCGCTGCACCAAGCGTGCTATTGGTTTCATTATATACGATTGATGTTCCGTCTGAATTTATTTTCTCCACACCACGATCGAAAGAAGCATAGTATACTGACTGCGATTGCTGGCTGCTGGCAACATTAGTTATATCTTTGAGCGATGTTTTTCGAGGAGACCAAACTCCATTGATAAATTCATCTACTATACCAGGATTACCCAGCCTTATGAAACCTGAACCTGAACTATATCCCCCGGGAATATTCCATACAACGCCATCGGCATACGCCAGTCGAAAGATATCCGGTTGTGTGGGTCCATTTGGCAGATAACTTTGAAATGAACCACTATAGTTTGACAACAGCCCATTAACGTCATCTCCAATCCAGAACTTACCGTTCTCTTCCAAAGCAAAAAGGGGGGCTTCAATTTTTTCATCTGTCACCTCCGTCAAAACATTTGCAGCATTGATCTTCCAAAGTTTATCATCTGCCCCCACAAGTAGATCAGATCCCGAAGCATTTAAAAATGTAAAGATCTCTCCTGATAAATAACTTTCATTTGTCCAATTCGCTGCAATATAACTGACGATGCCTGTTGTATTTATTGCAGCGTAAACTTTGGAATTAAAACTTGCTATAGCCTGTATAGATCCGCTCAGCATTCCGGTATTGAAACGTTTATAGTTTGCAAAATCCAATAGGTTATCCTGAAGATCTCCTGCCAGTATACCTTTTTCTGTAGCGAGAAATATACTGTCATCTTTAAAAGTAACGGCATTAATTTTTAGTGTCTCACCTGTTACACCCAGGTCACGCCAGGTTTCTTTAACCTCAGCCCGCGAAAGATCAAATACCACTACTCCAAAGTCTGCAGCAAAATATGCGAGCCCATTATTTATAGCGATGTGATTTATTTTCTTTGAACCGGTAATCGATGCATTCGCCAATGGATCAAGCGACTTGATCACATTATTCTTTATCACATCAATTTTTCCATCGTCATATGCGATCAGGAGTTGCTCAGTAAGAGCATCGTATTGAATATAGGTTACAGTCGTCCCACTAAGTCCACTCAACTTGGAGTAACTCGTGATGCTATTGTCTTCACGATCAAGCACCATGATACCATTGGTGGCTGCACCGAAAATATAGTCATCATCAATCGCTATACTTTTAATAGAGTTATAAGAAGTATGCACACGCCACGTGCCTATAGGAATTTCCTGTGCGTAAGAAGTAACAGTTAAAAGCAGAAGGCTGAAACTTAAAGCCTGAAACGAAAAGCTGAAAGGTTGACGTTGTATAGTGTGTTTGGAAAAATTTCTGCGGGCAGCAATCATAAATCTGTCTTCTTCCTTTTTTTCATTCCTTCCATAAATGATTGACGATTACGTGCTTCATATTCCTTGCGCTCACCTAGCATCACTTGTTGTTCACTTGCTGTAAGTCTGAATGAGAACGAAGCAAGCTCACCGGTTTGTGCGCAGATCGCATGAACTTTTGTAACAAACTCGGCAACAGCAAGCAGGTTCGGCATCGGTCCAAAAGGTTTACCTTCGTAGTCCATATCGAGGCCGGCTACAATCACGCGCTTTCCACCGTTGGCCAACGTATTGCATACTTCAATTATAGCGTCATCAAAGAATTGTGCTTCATCAATCCCCACTACTTCACAATCTCCGGCCAGCAGTAAAATATCGCTGGCAAAGTTTACCGGTGTAGACCGGATAGAGTTGGCGTTGTGCGATACAATTTGCTCGTGGTGATAACGTTTATCGATAACGGGTTTAAAGATCTCAACTTTCTGGCGCGCAATAATGGCACGATTTAATCTGCGGATAAGCTCTTCGGTCTTTCCGGAAAACATACAGCCGGCAATAACTTCGATCCATCCAACACGTCCGTGTTCACGCCTGCTCCCTAAATGTGGTTCTATAAACATCCGTTAAAATTAAGCATAGACATGAAAATAAAAATACGCGCTACGGATGGAAGCACCATTCGAATTTATCTTGTCAAATGTCTATCCATCTCAAAACTAATGTCTAAAGTCTGTGGCCTGACTAAATGTCTCGAAGCAAATTAATATCTTTAAGGCCGTTAATATCATAATCGTATATAAAGCATGGACGAAAAGATAAGTCTCGAAGCAATTGCCCTCTATGGAGATTCGTACGCGGAAAGTGTGTTGAGAGGATTTTTCTCTTCGAAAGATAAGATCAGTGGTCCTGAAATTCTCAGTCTTTGTAATGTACAACAGGTGAATCTTTTTGTGATCCGCGAGCTTTTTCGCGCGTGGAAAGAAGAAACCAAAAAGTTAAAGAGTCCATATTTCAATTACGACAACCCGGAAGTAAAAGAGTCGCTCGAAGACCTGATGGGTGTTCTCTCCAAAAATATTTCAATCGATCGGGCACATTTTGCTCCCTTGCTGAAGAAAGCGTCCAGCCACGCATTGATGGTTATTTTTGATCCGTACGATTTCTTTTCGATGATCGTTACGGGGAAAAATAATAAGCTTGAAGTAGAACCCTTCCGGGAAGAAATAAAATATCTGAAAGTAAATAAAGCTCCATTGGACCGGATGCTTCAAAAACTGGAGGAGAAAGGGGTTAAAGAACTTTCGGGTAATGAAGCCTTTGCTATACTTGATCAAATTCTGGAGGAAGTAAACTTTACTCCGGAAGACGTTGAAGACTATATTGAAAAGTTTTCAGCAGTAGTACCGCTGGATCCTGCAAGGTTTTTCGTAACGAAATATGTTGAGCCTGAATACAAAGCGCCTGTACAAAACAGCAGACCTGTGGAAGTGGAAACTCCAAAAGTTGTAACATCGCCTCCTCCTCAACCTGTTCAACAACCAAGACAAGCACAGAATACTCCACGCGTTCAGCAAAGCGGGGGCTCGAGCCTGAACGATCGGTTAGGTCGTGAGTCAAAGCCTATGCTGGCGGGTAACTTTAATAAGATCATCAAGATCAAAGACAGCCTCACTATAAATCAAAAGTTTATGTTCACCAAGGTGCTTTTCCATGGTGACTTTGAATTGTTCAGCAAGGCTATTGATCGACTCGATCAACTGAACAACCTGAACGCTGCATTAAACTATATAGATGAGGAGTACGCTTCGACCTGGGATCGTGACAGCGAAGAGTTTCATGAATTTATGGAACTGGTGGAGAAAAGATTCTCGTAGTCCGGCTGCTTTATACCACGGTCAGGCTACACGTATTCGAACGATACCTTTCTGAGAATCAATCTTTAACTCGAAAAATTTTGTGATGAATGTGCTCAGGCGAAGGCCAGCCATTTGCGGTGTATAGTCTTCCGGATAGAAAACCGTAAGTTCGAGTATAGCACGAATGAATTGTTCGTGACGGCAAAATTCCCGAACCCATTGGCGATAGGTAGCAGACCAATCTTCGCTATACTTTTCCATCGGGTCGCGGCCATCGAAGATAAACTCCAATTGGTTATCGCTATAGTTCTTGTAGCGGTATACTCCTGCCAGGTTCTCGTAAAATTCGTGCAGGTGAGAATGATCCGTTCCGGTATGTTGCTTGATACGCTCAGCAGCTTCGTCCATCAGGCCGAGGGCATTAAAACGGAGCAGGTATTCTACTTTCACATAGTCCACCAGGTACTGCAACAGCGAATTTTCAAGAGAATGCTGTGCCTCTTTCAGAACATAGTTTTTATCGCGTGGGAAAAACTTACGAAGCACCGAGTCTTTGTTTTAAGATTTATACTCAAAGGTAAGAAAAACACATGAGCCTGCGATTGCAGGTTGATAGTTTTTCATCAACAAAAATTTTAAAACTGATCTGCACTGGCCGACTCACATGATTTTTTATACGGATCTGGTACACTGCAATCCAACATAGAGCCAACAGGAATGGATGGGTATATTTCTTCCAGTGTTTTGATCTCATTCATGAAGATCCGTCTGCTGATCTGGTGACGGTTCAACTTGCGTGGACTATCCAAACCGGCCGCTGCCAATAACTCGACAAAGCTTTCTATAGTATACTTGTGAAAGTTTGCAACCCTTACCTTTTTATCATCAATGTCGAGACCTGCGGCAAGCTCTGGGTCTTGTGTTGCAACACCTGTAGGGCAGGTATTCCTGTTACACTCCAACGCCTGAATACATCCAATCGCCATCATCATAGCGCGCGCGCTGTTACACATATCTGCACCCAATGCTACAGCACGAATCATGTGAAAACCTGACAATATTTTTCCGGAGGCTATAACTTTGATATGGTTCCGGATATTGAAGCCTTTCAACATGTTGTCTACAAATGCAAGACCTTCGAGTAAAGGCATTCCAACAAAGTTCGAGAACTCAGGAGGAGCTGCACCTGTACCGCCTTCACCTCCATCTACTGTGATAAAATCAGGGTATATATCGAGCTCTACCATGGCTTTGCAAATGGAAATGAATTCGCTTTTGCGACCGATACAAAGTTTAAAACCAACCGGTTTGCCATCTGACAATTCACGTAGTTGGTTTATGAAAAGAATCATTTCACGTGGTGTCTTGAAAGCGCTGTGAAAGGGTGGTGAGAAAACCGTAGTGCCTGCTTTTACGAGTCGAATTGCAGCAACTTCAGGCGTATTTTTTTTCGCAGGAAGTATACCTCCATGTCCCGGCTTGGCACCTTGTGAAAGTTTCAATTCAATCATTTTCACTTCGGGCCGCAATGCATTTTTTCTATAACCATCCGGACTAAAGTTTCCTCCTTCATCGCGTGCTCCAAAGTAGCCTGTACCAATCTGCCAGATCAGATCACCACCGTTATTAGTGTGATGATGACTGATACCACCTTCACCCGTGTTATGAGCAAAGCTCCCGATTTTCGCACCTGCATTTAAAGCTTGCACAGCATTGCTGCTCAGAGAACCAAAACTCATTGCAGATATATTTAATATACTTGCCGAGTAAGGTTGCTTGCAATCTTTATTTCCAACCACAACCCTTGGGCTATGCTCCATTTTGTGAAAGTCAAGTGGAACAATGGAGTGACTCATCCATTCATACCCTTCCGCATAAACGTTGAGTTGTGTACCAAATGGAGTGGTGTCTACTTGCTTTTTAGCACGCTGATAAATTACAGAGCGGTCGTTTCTATTTATCGGTGCCCCGTCCGTATCGGATTCAACGAAGTATTGTTGGATCTTCGGACGCATATCTTCAAAAACATAACGAAGCCTTCCTAACACCGGAAAATTTCGCTTGATAGATTGCTTCTTCTGAACCATATCATGAACGCCCATGCTGATGATGGGAGCAATCAGTAAAAATCCAAAAAGGGCTGGCCACCAGAACCATGCCCACAGCACAAGCAGCATTGTTACGACAACGCTGCTAACAATAAATATCTTTCTCATATAGTATGGATGAAAATCAAAATATAGTAACTCTGTAAATTCCGTTTTAAACCTGATGATTTGCCATCGGTTTTTAATTCAAGAGGGGATTTTTTATTCTACATATATAGTGAAGAACAAAACGCTAGTCAAACAAACCGCCACGTTTACTTAAGGGAGGCACAGCCTTCAGATGCTTGTATGCAAGTTCAGTCGCTTCTCTTCCGCGGGAGGTTCGTTTAATATAGCCTTCCTGTATCAGGAAAGGTTCGTATACTTCTTCAATGGTCTCGCTTTCCTCACCCACAGCGGTTGCAATGGTGGTAAGTCCTACCGGCCCGCCTTTGAATTTTTCAATGATGGTAAGGAGTATACGATTATCCATATCGTCTAAACCATTCTCATCTACGTCCAACGCCTTGAGTGCCATTTGCGCTATAGCCTTTGTGATTGTTCCGTTGCCTTTGATCTGAGCGAAGTCACGCGTTCTTCTCAATAGATTGTTGGAGATACGCGGTGTTCCTCTGCTCCTGCGAGCAATCTCAAAAGCTGCATCAGATTCAATCGGTGTATTTAATATAGCCGATGAGCGATTAACAATTTTTGTAAGCAATGCAGAATCATAATACTCTAACCGCGCATTTATACCGAAGCGCGCACGAAGAGGCGATGTAAGTAAACCTGCACGCGTAGTGGCTCCGATCAGTGTAAACGGATTCAACCCTATTTGTACCGACCGCGCATTAGGGCCCGAGTCGAGCATGATATCAATGCGAAAATCTTCCATCGCAGAATACAGATATTCTTCTACAATAGGATTAAGCCGGTGGATCTCATCAATAAACAAAACATCGTGAGGCTCCAGATTTGTAAGTAATCCGGCAAGGTCACTGGGTTTATCCAACACTGGACCGGAGGTTATCTTGATGCTTGCCTGAAGTTCATTCGCGATAATATTAGATAGTGTCGTCTTCCCTAATCCGGGAGGGCCATGAAGCAACACGTGATCCAATGGCTCACTTCTCTGCTTGGCGGCCTGCACGAAAATTTTAATATTGTCTACTACTTTTTGTTGTCCCGTGAAATCTTCAAATGAAAGTGGACGAAGAGCCTTCTCTATTTCCTTCTCTACTGAATTCTGGCCTTCGTTATCACTTTTCAGGTAATCTTCTCGCATGGTATATGAGTCGTTATCGGGCTGTCCTGTCCGTCAATCCTTGATGTGTAAAGGTCATAAAAAAACTATTGAAATGACTAATTATGACGAGAAGACATTGAGCGTGTAACATGAAATATCCATAAAATCGGCAATGATGCATGAGCAACGTTGTTGCATTTACATTTTTACGATAACTTGCGCCTGATTGAGCACGCCCCAACTATTATTGACTATCATTTTAAGCTTCTGGCAAACGCAGAAGCCTGTTGATGCTATTCATGTGGAAGGGTATACCATGGGCACAACCTATCACATCACTTACTTTGACGATCAAACGCGAAATTTTAAAACTTCTGTTGATTCGCTTTTACAAAAAGTAAATCATTCTATAAATACATATGATCCTGCCTCCGAGGTGTCGCGCTTCAATACCAGTAAGCGAGGAATTGCTTTTGAACTATCTCATCTTCGAATCATTATAAAAAAATCGCAGGAAGTATATAAAGCTTCCAATGGAGCGTTCGATCCAACCGTAATGCCTTTAGTAAATGCCTGGGGATTTGGACCTGGAAAAAATCTGACCATGAATAAGGCGCGGATTGATTCTCTCAAATCTTTTATCGGTTTCGAAAAAATTCGAATTACTTCCGATAGCCTTATAAAACTCGATCCGCGGGTTCAACTTGACTTTGGGGGAATCGGACAAGGCTATGGAGCCGATGTAATCGCTTCATTCTTGCAATCAAAAGGAATTAAAAATCTATTGATTGAGTTAGGAGGGGAAGGTATAGCGATGGGCAAAAATATACAGAAAGATAAAAACTGGACGATCGGTATACTTGATCCTAACTCTACACGCGACAATCAATTCTTTAAAGCTTACGCGGAAGTGAAGGATCAGGCCTATACTACTGCCGGAAGTTATTTTAACTATCGTGAAATCAACGGAAAAAAATATTCACACACAATCGACCCAACCTCAGGTTATCCGTCAGATTTACCTTTATTAAGCGCCTCTGTATTTGCAAAAGATTGTACTACCGCAGATGCATGGGACACTGCCTTTATGGTAATGGGACATACCAAGAGCATTAAATTTTTAAAGCAACATCGAGATCTGAATGCGATCCTGATGTATACTTCACACACTGGCCCTATAGAAATATTTAGTACACCAGGTATAAAAGACCAGGTTACATTAGAACGCTGAATCAATAACCTCCATGACGCTTAAATTACTCGTACTGTTTTTCACACCACTTCTCTCTGGCTTGCTGATATACCTTGTTCCAAAAAGCAGGTCAACAAACTTCAAATTACTATTGGTGTTTGCAGGTGCATACCTGTTTGCTATAACCGTTATACATATTCTCCCCGAATTATACCATCAGCCTATTGGCAAAGAATGGATCGGCCTTTTTGTTTTAGCTGGATTCTTTTTGCAACAACTGCTGGAATATTTTACATCCGGTGTTGAACACGGCCATATTCACACACACGATCATCACCATGATCATTCTCATCATCACTCACACGATCAAACACAAAAATCAGTTTCAGCGATTGTATTGTTGGTAGCGTTATGCATTCATGCATTCCTTGAAGGTGGTATGTTGGCAGAGCCGTCCTACATGGGACAACACTATGATATCAATGCTATACTTCTCGGTATTGCACTTCATCGTGCGCCAGCAGCGTTTGCATTAATGACTGTATTAGCTTTTCAACTTGGTTCACGACAAAAAGCTCTACCCTACTTGATCGGTTTTTCATTTGCAGCACCGATTGGCTTGCTGATCAGTAGCTCTCTTGCCGATGCACATATACTGACAGAAGAAGGTCTTATTCTTTTATATGCCCTTGTATGCGGAAATTTTCTTCATATTTCCACCACGATAGTTTTCGAAAGCAGCCCTGATCATCGTTTCAATGCTAAAAAAATGGCAGTTGCAGTTTTCGGAGCGCTCGTGGCGGTAGCCGTTGAGTATATAGTTTAGGTATATACATACTTAAATTATATATTCATGCAAATTCATTCGCATGAAGTTTTTCAAGCTGTTCGTACTATCATTGGCATTATTTATTTGCTGGAATGCCTGTACGTATAATGATCTTGAGCCCGAGAAAAAAGAAGACCTGCAGATTACACTTCGCTGGGTAAAGGCTTATTCTACCGAGACAAAGGAGGACATTGTTACCGGGCTTGCCTGGAGCCTTTCCTTTCTCGGAGCAGAGTTACCGGAAGGCTCGCTCTTACAAGCTATACAATGGCAAAGCGAAACGCATTTTTTAATTGATTTTGCCAGGGTGGGCTTCAGCACTGTAGCACAGAGCGCGTTGAAAAAAATTATACCGGTCCTGAAAAGCTCCGAAGAATATACTATACGAAATGGTATTGACGTAGGAAGATTCGTGATGCTCACATTAAATAGTACTAACCATTACTTCGCGATAACCGGTGTCCCGGAAAAATATCAATCCTTTCGTACGCTATATTCATTTGACGAAAAGAAAGCTGCCATCGTTATATCAACTATAGCGTTTGGCAACAGGCTGATCGAGCTGAGCGTGGCCGACCGCGCTACACAAATTGCCTTTGTCGCCCTGGAGGGAGAAGGCTCTCTGGAAGAGGGGACATTTGTAAGCGAAGAGATTGAAACCATTGATATCATGAAGAACGGACAGCTCCGCATCGGACTATATGATATGAATGGGAATCTAAAAGCAGCAGCATCGCCTTCCTTAACCGCTGCAGGTAAACCGGCAAAATGTCTATGGTGTCACGAGACAAGTTTACAGCCACCCTTCAACGATAATCATACCCTTACGGGATACTATACTACAGCAGAGTTCAAGCAAAAGATCGAAGAGCGCACAACTTTAATTGAAGCGTATAGGGCAACGCTAAAATCAGATATAGACTTTACGAAACAATTCCTACACACAAAAGCTGAACTGCTATACCTTTCCTTTATAGAGCCGTCTGCAGAGCGGCTGGCAGAAGAATGGGGTTTGACGATTGATGAAACGAAGGCAAAGCTGGCGGGACTCTCCACACATGAACACAATGAATTTTCTTTTTTAGGTGATGCCCTATATTACAGGGAAGATGTAGAAGGACTTTCTCCATTTAAACCGATACGCGTGCCGGATCAATCACGTAACAAGTCAGTATACGAGCCGGACTTTATCCATTAATCACTTGATATATATAGTTGGCTTCGCCAGATATACTTTCCTGATATATAACGTCCATCGTCAACCTTTCAATTTTTGCCAGCGTGTGTATCTTTTCAAGATTGCAGTCTTCGGAAAGAATCATAATAACTTTGCTCCGAAGGAGGTCAATATTTTTTAATTGCACGAATAACTTTTGAAAGTATTCAAAGTTCTCGCCGCAATACCACGCCAGTTCTTTTTCGTGCAGTGCTTTCTTAGGATAGTAAGGAGGGTTAATAACGATCCAATTAAAGTCAATAGCCGAAAGGTTGTCGAACAAGTCGGAGTTTACAATTTTTATCTTAACATTATTGGTCTCGGCATTATCAGCA
The DNA here is from genome assembly GCA_902168185.1 of uncultured Bacteroides sp. Lineage (GTDB taxonomy): Bacteria > Bacteroidota > Bacteroidia > Cytophagales > Cyclobacteriaceae > Ohtaekwangia. The sequence continues at coordinate 9,300 of CABHOV010000024.1, read as the reverse complement.
ATATTCAGCAACGCAGAAGGGTTGATATCACTGGCTGTAACGACCGCACCATTCTTTGCACTATATATTGATATGAGGCCTGTACCGGCACCCAACTCCAACACCCAACTCTCTTTAAGATTTTGCAAGGTGAGATAGTTCAGCAATACCTTCGTGCTAAAAAACAAACCTGGATGAAATACTCCCGGGTAAATTTTAACCACGATGCCTTTATAGATATAGCTCCGGGTATGCGATAAATACCAGCCCGACAACGGCTTGAGTATCGGATGTAGAATATTCAGGATTTTTTTTCGAATGTGCACGTTACTCCATTAAGAATCCTTCAATTTCGGGTTGCCTATAGCGAAGCCAATATTTCTGCAGTGCTTTTAATTCGTATGGAAATGAAAATAAATTTAACCGATAACGAATACCGGAAAGAGATCGCATTACATTTTTTTGCATGCCCGTCAATTTAAAATCTGATACGGTTGGGTATTGTGCATTTAGCACCGTTTCAAATCCTAATATTTTGTTGATCATACGAGGAGTGAGCCATGGCGTAAGCGGGTTTTTTCGCAGATCGAAATTCTGCCATTCCGGAGCCAACCAATCCTCCAGTCTTTCCGGAAAAGAAAAGCCAGATTTTTTTACTTGCTCATACATTTCAGATCCTTCCGTTGGCACAGGACTGTAAACATAAATTATAATCTCTGTGTCTGGATTAAGAGCCTTCACTTCCTTTATATACTTTATATCCTGGTCGATCTGCGACATCACCTTCTCAGGAGTCTCTCCTGGAAATCCGAGCACAAATGAATACTCCGGTATAATATCAAATTTTTTCAAGCGCTCTGCAAAACGCTTCATCTGTGCGGTAGATTGCGTTCCTCCTTTGTCCATCTTCTTTAACAAATCATCATTGCTGGTTTCTGCTCCCAGGAATATCATCTTGCAGCCAGCTTCACGCATAATAGCAAGAGACTCATCGCTATATTTATCGATCGTGTCAATTCTTCCCTCGCCCCACCATGCTATATTTTCATTTTTGATCAGCTTGGAAAATTCAACGGTGCGCTTTTCATTCACAAAAAAATTATTGTCATGAAACTCTATAGCATCCGCGCCATGTACATCTTTAAGATACTTGATGTCATTGTAAATGAGCTGCGCCGATTTGCCTTTCCAACGTGCGTTATAAATGGGAACAACAGCACAAAACGAACATGTAAAAGGACATCCGAAACTGGAATGATAAGACGCTGTGCGTTTTCCTAAAAAAGTTTTGCCTAAATAATTCTTAAGCGGATAAAAATTATTTAATGTCTCATAAGGGAATTGAGGTAATGTATCCTGATCGAGTAATGCAGCCTGATGCGTCTTAATAATTTTACCGTCTTTCTTATAAATGAGATTTTGAATGGACTCGAAAGATTGATTCGTTGTAAGAGCATTTAGCAATTCAGGGAATGCTATATCACCGGGACCGTTAATAACAAAATCAACAAAATCCGATTGCAATACAGAGCGATGTTGATTCGCCGCAAAGTATCCTCCCCATATAGTGATAACATCCGGAAAAAGCTCACGTACTTTCTTGCTATAGGGAATAGCCTGATTTAGTTGCGGCCCAGGCATCACGGTGCTGCCGAAAAATTTAAACTCACCCGTCTTCAGGTAATTATAAATTTTTGTCCACGGATCTTTCTCAAGATTGCCATCGACAAAAACATATTCATATTTCCCCTGGATAGAAGCTCCAACTTGTAAAATAGAATTGGGTATGCGATGCTTGGCACGCGCACTTCTGGGATTAAATAGAATTACTTTATTCATAACCTCACTAAAGATAACACCTGATTTTGGCTTATCCGCCTATTTATTACAATCACATGATTAGCCGCATACAGGACGTTAGTAACGCTGGAAAGGATGCCTTGTAATAAAGTATTTTTTTGCTTCTGCATTTATTAACCATTCGGCATCGCGGATTCAAAAAGGATTTCTACTTTTAGAGAATTGTAGTATACCATTTTTCGCTCCATATGAATATCATTCACCTGTCATACGCTCGCTGCCAGGAGCAATATGATCCGGTTGCATGGTTGAATCATATCAATTTCTTTACAGGCATACTTGATAGCATGAAAGAACGTGCTACTGTAAAAAGTATCCACTGCATTTCTTATGAAGGCGTTCTGCAGAGACAAGGAGTCGAATATCACTTTCTGAATCTCACAAAATGGGAGGGTATATTTCCCTTCAGAATCAACAAGTATATCAAAGATCTACACCCTGATGTGGTAATTGTACATGGGCTGGTGTTTCCCTGGCAATTGCTTTTGCTTCGATTCATGTTGAATAATCAAGTTAAAATTGTTGTGCAGCATCATGCCGAAAAGCCATTGCGATTTCATAAAAAGTTTCTTCAGAAAATAGCAGACCGATATATACAAGCCTACTTTTTTGCATCGAAAGATTTGGCTACTCCATGGATAAAAGCCGGGCAATTAAAAAGCACTTCAAAAGTTCACGAAGTAATGGAAGTGTCATCTATATTCTATCCTATAGAAGAGCTACAAAAAGCAACTCCAGACTATGCCACAACCTATATATGGGTAGGCAGACTTGATGCTAACAAAGATGCATTTACACTGATAAGAGCTTTTAAGGAATTTGTTGCGATAAACCCTGAAGTAAAACTGTATATAATATTTCGTGGCAACATGCTTCTTCGTGAAACAAAGCAACTGCTTTTTGAAGGTGGCCCAACAGATCAAATTACTCTATTGGAAGACGTTAACCATCATGAATTGTTGCAATGGTATAATCAGGCAGCCTTTGTTATTTCCACTTCGCATTACGAAGGAAGCGGCACGGCCGTTTGTGAAGCCATGTCGTGTGGATGTATACCTATACTCACAAACATCCCTTCTTTTCGAATGATGACAAATCATGGAATGGTTGGTTTCCTCTTTGAACCAGGCAACTCAACCGAATTGAAAAATATACTCATAAAAAGTACGCAGGTTAATGTTATGGAAGAACAAAAGCGGGTGCTTTATCAATACGAGAGTACATTATCCTTCAACGCTATATCCGATAAGATGCTTCACGTTATTAATAAACTCAAATGAGTATATCTAAAAGACGAATCGCGATCATTATTCCGGGAGGAATAGGAACCGGACCGAATAATATGGGTGTGCCGGTATTAGAGCGTCAAGTTAAATTACTCGCGAAGGATTTTGATATAGTAGTTTTCTCATTGTTCAAAGTAAATGCAGGGTATAAACCAGATGGCTTCGAAATCGTAAGTATAGCTTCACGAAATACGATTATTAAAAGCCTGGCCTTTTTATTTGCATTCAGGAAGCATAATGCCCGAGCAAAGTTTAGTGTCATTCATGGTTTCTGGGCCTTCCCTCCTGGATTCCTGGCTGTGCTAGTGGGACGAATATATAGCATTAAAAGTGTTGTCAGTATTCTAGGAGGTGACGGCATCTCGCTTCCTGAAATTAAGTATGGGCAACTCAGAAATATATTTACCAGAAAGCTAATCATCTGGACACTGCATCATGCAACTAACCCGATCGCGTTAACGAAATACCTGGAAGACAATCTTAAAAAGTACGGATTGAAAAGGGATCTGCAAATAATACCATGGGGTATAGATACAGAGCTCTTCAAATACAATGAAAAAAAAATCGAGACACCAATCCAATTGCTGCACATCGCCAATCTGCATCCGGTAAAAGATCAGCCAACATTAATAAAAGCTTTTAAACTAATCCGCGATAAAATTGATTCGCATCTTACAATTATCGGGACGGGTGAGTACGAAATGCAAATGAAGGAGATGATCCATTCACTGGAGCTACAAAATCATGTGACGTTGGTAAAACCTATGTCTTACGAATTACTTCCCGCATACTATAATAAGGCGCATCTCTTACTACATACATCCCTATCGGAAGGTCAATGCGAAGTTGTAACGGAGGCTATGAGCGCTGGCGTTGTAGTCTGTGGAACATCAGTAGGGATACTTTATGACAAACCTGATTGCTGCGTTTCCGTAGATGTTAAAGACTATAAAGGCCTGGCGGAAAAAGTATTGAATTTAATTAACAACAAGTCGCAAATTGAATCATTAAAAGTCAATGCTTCAAAGTTTACAAAGACATGTGACTTTTATTGGACAATTGAGCAGATAAAAAAAATATATCAAGATTCGTAATTGTTACTGTCACCTGTGTTGTCCATGTGCTTCGTTCGACAACAATGTGGTGAGCCAATTGTCGATCCGTAAAGAATTCATGTCTATAGTTGAAGTTATAGGTTGATCTAACCATTTCCAGTCAATTGAAAAATTATCTACAGATTGAATGTTAATAAAATCTGTATTATAAAACGATTCGCTCTTAATAGATTGATTGGTTGTGATTATCTTCTTCCCATGTGCTAATGCCTGGATAACACGATGAGTGCTGCCGGTTTGCTCCGGGTAAGGCAAATCAATTATACACCTTGACTGTACTGTTACAAGAATAGAATCATGAAGGGTTAAAGGATTATTCTTTAGAATACTATTCTTACTACTGTCATAAACCAATTCGTGCAAGTGTCGATATGATTTAAACCGTTTCTTAAAAAAACTGGATACTATATATTTAAGTGAAGTGAAATGCCTGTTCCGATAAATAACAGGAAGATATAGGTAAAAAAAGCTGCTCTTGTTTTCAGCGCTTAACTTCTTTATTAGTGTGGCGAGTAGGCGGATCCGATGAACCTGAAATGAACCTATACTACTTAGTTCGTATTTTACCTGATGCCCTAAACCGTTTGCTGAAACGAAGAAGTTAGGTAAATATTTGATCTTAAATTGGAGTGCTTCAACAGGATCAAAAGTATATATACTCTGGAAATGCCTAAAATATTGCTGCCATTTATACCCTTTAATGTTATCCCATAAATACAGGATGCATTCTATTTTCGGATTACTTTTTTTAAGATTCTCTATTAACCGGGGATGAAACGAGAACAAGTTTATAAAAATACAGACATCATAACTATTGTGCGTTGCGGCAGCTAGTGTTCCGTTAATATATACAGACTTCTTACAAAGTATCTGCTTGTACCAAGCCGTCCCTTTATTATTCGGATCGTGCTGAAATGATTTATTCTCATAAAACTGAACATCTGCTCCTAACGACTTTAACTCTTCTACTATATGCCGTTCGTATCCATAGTATACAGGAGCAACAAGTAATATCTTCTTCCCTTTAATTGCTTCGGCGTCCATTATATTGATTCACCTTTCCTTACTGTAACCTTCCGAGGAGCCGCTATTGACTGGAGTAATCTTATCCAACCCTTAATTTGCAATGGATTCATTTGGTTATAGTTGAAAAAATATTTCATTGCCGATCTACCGTCATTCCTTTCCAAACTTATCAATCCCATTTTATAAAAATAGAACGCGGCGATCAAACGGTAATCCTGGCCGCTTATACATCCCTCGTTCCTTAATCCGAGAACAATGTCCAAGTTATCCTTAAACACATCTATCGTAAAATCTGAAGAACTATTTTGTTCATGCTTTCGAATACTTGTAAGTCGTGTATTTATAAAGATCCCTTGATAGTACTTGCACATTCTATAAAGATACTCGATGTCAGTCCCAAAATTCAAGTCATCACGCATATCCCCAATCCTGGTAAAAACTTCTCTTCGAAAAATCAGGGAAGATGGGTAAAATATAAATCTATCATCCTTTAATAGTGGTAATAAGAGATCGCCAATAAAGAAATCTTCCAGCTCAGGAGAATCTACAGTTGAATTTCCAAAAATCCCGACATTACTAAATAGAAATCCAGCGCTATCATATTCGGTCAATAAAGAAATGGTAATCGACAATTTATCTTCGCGCCATAGATCATCAGAATCTAAAAAAGCCAGGTAATCGCCTTTGGCTATACGCATCCCTGCATTTCTCACGGCACCAAATATACCTATATGGTCGCATTGTATATATTTGATTCGGTCCTCATGATACTGTTCGATAAGACTAGCAGTATTATCCGTAGAGCCATCATCAACAATAATCAACTCCCAATTAGTATAGGACTGATCCAGTACGCTTTGAACCGTCTCGCCAATCAAATCAGCCCGATTATAGGTTGGTATAATAACGCTTACTAAAGGATTCACTGTGGAAGAATGCTTCATAAATCAATTAGCATATGCGTTTGACGGCAGCGCTATATTTGCAAGCGCACCGTCTTTCATTTCATATATAGAATCGAACGATAGCAACGTGCTCGGTTTGTGCGTAATAAAAATGATAGTTTTGTTACGCAGTGCAAGGCTGTTCAGCACATTTAAAACTTCTTCCTCAGTTTGTCTGTCCAACTGATTGGTTATTTCATCCAGCAATAGCACTTCGGCATCGTAGTATAGAGCCCGTGCTATAGCTAGCCGTTGTCGTTGGCCACCTGATATTTTTGTCCCCTTCTCACCTATGCGAGTACTCGCCTTTAACGGTAACGAATCGATCCACGACTTAAGATCAAGATCAATAATCAGGTTTTTAATTTTTTCTGTCTGGATTTCATGTGCAGGAATTCCAAAAGCAATATTCTCTTCAATGGAAGCGTCCAGTATATATGGATTTTGTGGAACATATCCCATAAGGTTTCGAAAACCCATTGCATCCTGCTTCTCTAGTTTGATACCATCCACTTTTATATCACCACTGCCTTCCTGCAGATAGCGCATCAATAATAACAGTAGTGTAGTTTTACCGCTGCCTGATTTACCAGTCAGTGCGATCTTCTCACCTTTGAGAATAGTCAATGAGGCATTCTTTAAAATCAGATGATCAGCACTGTGTCCGAATGAAACATTACAGATATCAATTCGCTCCTTAAAAACAACGGGAGTTCCATTCATCGTTGCTATACTTTCATCCACAGCAAGCATATCTTTCAGCTCGTGGATCACATACTCATGGGTTCGCATCTGAAGTGATGCTGCAAAGATCCGGTTTACAGAAGGTATAGCCCTAAAGCTGGCACCTGCGTAAATAGTAATCAGTACTATAGTTTGTTGATACGTTTGTCGTGTCAGTAAGGTATAAATGATTAATGCACCTATACACAACGCTGCTATAAGTTCTGTAATTCGCATCGCGCTCACACTTGCGGTGTGATCCCTGGAGAAAGTCTTTGCCAACTTTTGATACGATTCCCGAAAGCGATCCTTAAAAAAAGACTCCTTTCTGAATGCTCGTATTTCTGCAAGACCTTCTATACTCTGCAAAGTATTCTTTAAGATTCGAGGATACGTTTCTTTAAGATCCTTACTGATCGCACGAAGCTTTCGCCTTTGAAAAAGGTAGAGTAAGCCTATAGGAGCAACCATTACAAACAAAAACAAAAAAAGGTATATATTATAAATTGCGATGGTGATCAATAATACAAATGCTATGCAAGCCTCTGCCAGAATAGTACCTGCAGGAATAACAAAGTTGTTCGCAAAAGTCAGCGGTATATTTGCAATGCGATTTACTTCGTGGCTATAATCCGTCTCTGAAAACCTGGTGTAAGGAATTGCAAAATATCTGGCCAGCGCGCTTGAAGCAAGGTCACTTGCCATGTTATAGGCATACGAAGCTTTCTTAAATGTCACCCATCGATTGAACTGTGCTTTAAGTACAATGAGTAATAAAACAGCTATTGTGAGTAAAACTCCTACAGAGGCAGGATCATCTATTCCTGTAAGATTATGTATACTCTTTGTTATCGTATGAGATGTAGCTTGCTCTGGATTAAGGACGAGCAAAATCAGAGGGATAAAAGAAGCTAGACTAAAAAGATCCAGGAGAGAACTTACTATCAACAAAAAGACAATATATATCCCTTGCTGTTTATAGCGAGGCGATATCAATTCAAGCGTTGAACCAAAACGATTTTTCACTAAAATATTTTCAGTTGCGATAAGTCTTGCCTCGCCATCCACATAGCCATTTTACTGGCAGACGATACTGCTTTATATTTCATGCGCCTCCAATGGAAGGGATTATTATACTTAAGCTTTGCATAGTTCACTTCACTGATCACGTGCTTCACAGCATAGTCATAATACTTCCGCGAGTACATTCGCTCGAAATCTATTTGACGGTCGGTGGTGGTGGTCCAATCAAGGTCTGGTGTTTGAGATGCCTCGACTTCCTGGTATAGCTCTGTTCCTTTGATAGGATACGCTACTGTGATGGTAAAATGATCCGGGTTAGATTCTTTTAAATGCTTTATAGTCTCTTCAATGTCTGCTTCTGTTTCACCGGGATAACCAAGCATGATGAAGGTTCCGGTCTGGATACCAAATTGCTTGGTAAGCTTGATCATGTCTCGAACCTGGTTTACATCTACTCTCCGATCCATAAGATCTATCACTCGCTGCGACCCACTCTCTGCACCAATCCATACACGAAAGCAACCTGTTTCCTTCAACATCTTTATGACGTCTTCATTCATGCGGTCAGCACGGGTAATGCACTCGTATGGAATTATGACATCTCTCTTTTTTAGTTCGTCCCTGAAAGCCGTTAGCCATTTATGACTGATTGTAAATACATCGTCTACAAACCATAGTGTATCCGGATTGTATTCTCTTTTGATCATCTCTAATTCCTGGGCGACTTTCTCGGGGGATCTTCGTCTATAGCTTAAGCCATACACTGCACGACTGCACCACTTGCAAGTATAGGGACATCCGCGCATTGTACTCACAGAAATTGCATTTGTGTCGTGAAATTTCTTCCATGCATCAAGGTATAAATGAAGGTCTATCTTTTTCCGATTCGGAACAGGGAGCGCATCAAGGTCTTTGATCTTATCACGTTCGAGTGTTTCGATCCGTTTACCTTCATGCAAAAAAGATATACCGCGTATTTTATCCAATGTATCTTTTGGTATAGATACATCGACTGTATTATTTATTGTGTGGATAAGCTCCAGCATTGTTTCCTCGCCTTCGCCGAGTACAACAAAGTCAGCACCACTACTTAAATAGTTTTCAGCATTGTAACGGACATCAGGCCCGCCAAGAATAATTTTACTGTTCGGTAAACTTTCATTTATATACTGTATGCTTTCCAACACATTTAGCTTCGTCATCAGGTTGGCATATACACCAATGATTTTGGGTTGATGCTCGAGGAGGTATTGACGGAATTTATGTTTTGTTGAAAATGTAGTATCAAAAACATCATTATCGACACCATGTTGCTCCAGGTAAGCCGATATATAAAGTATACCC
>CABHOV010000023.1 GCA_902168185.1 uncultured Bacteroides sp. | reverse complement strand
TCTCCTGGAGAACTTTCTTTTGCTTCTTGATGATTTGCATGCGCACCAAAAAAAAGCCAGTAAAGCATCCTAAGAAAATAGATATAGCAGAGATCCGAAACCACCAGGTCATCCAGAAAGGAGGGGTAATTTTCACGTATAGTATAGCCACTTTTGACGACCATTCACCTTGATTGTTCAATCCTTTCACTTTGAATATATAGTCTCCGCCATCGAGATTGGTATAGGTAGCCGTATGCCCGGTGCCTATATAATTCCAATCTTTGTCGAATCCTTCCATCCTATAGGCGTATTGCTTTTTTTCTGGAGAGGTATAATTCAACGAAGCAAATCCGAAAGAAAAAACAGAGGATGTATGCGGAAGTACGATAGACTTTGTAACAGATATATGTTGTTGCAAGGGAGATTCATCTTCCGGATTGCTGGAAATGGTGACGGGTTTATTAAACAGTTGAAAGTCGGTAATGAGAATCGGGGGATCGAATGCCCGTTCTTTTATACTGTCAGGATGGAATTCATTAAAGCCATTCGGTCCTCCAAAATACATCGTTCCCGAACGGCTTTTGAGAAATGAATTTCGTGTAAACTCTTTTGACTGTAGGCCATCGGAAGTTCCAAAATTTTTGAAAGACTTACTTTCGATGTTGAACTTCGATATACCATTGTTGGTGCTCAGCCACAAGTTTCCATGAGCGTCTTCCAGAATTCCCGGAATCTGTTCTCCGGGCAAACCATCTTTTTTATGGAACGATGTAAACTCTTTTGTTTTACGATCCAAAAGATTCAGCCCTCCGCGCGTACCAATCCATAGTCGCTTCTTTGTATCTTCAAAAATTGTAAGAACGTTGTTGCTGCTGATACTATATTTATCCTTCCCAATCTTAAAGGCTGTAAAAGTCTTGGTGGCCTTGTCAAATAAACACACCCCATGTCCGTCTGATCCAACCCAGAAGTTTCCTTCACTATCCTGAAAAATTGAATTTATACCTACGCTGTTGTTGAAGCCATCAGGTTCGCCTATAACGGTGTTATAGCGTATAAAATTTTTATGAATCGGGTCATATAAATTCAGCCCTCCGTTAAAGGCACCCAGCCATATATTTCCATCCGGGTCTTTATATAACGTCATAATGTTATTACTACTGATACTGTTTGGATCATAAGGATCGTGTTTGAAATGCCTGGCCGAGTGGCTGGCCAAATCAAGTAGGGTAGCACCATCGGCCCAGGTACCGGCCCATAGGTTGCCATGACCGTCTTCGATAACACTTAGCACATAATCTCCTGACAAACCGTTCTTGTCATCAGGGCTATATCTATAGTATTTAAACTCGCCTTTCTTTCTATCAAAATAATTTATACCTCCACCATCTGTAGCTATCCAAAGATTGTTTTTAGCATCTTCGAAGAAGGCAAGAACACTGTTATTGCTAAGGCTGTTGTTAAGCGTACTCGAGGTATAATGTGTAAACTTGTTTTCGTCTATGTTGACAAAATCCAGACCATGACTGAATGTTCCAATCCATACATTTCCCTTGTTGTCTATGAAAATGTCGTAGAGTGAGTTGTCTCTTAAGCTTGTGGTGCTTCCAGCCTCGAACTTGTAATTATAAAATTTTTCGGTTTTAGGCTCCAGAATACTGAGGCCACCGTTTTGAGTGCCGATCCAGAGGAAACCTTTGGAGTCTTCACAGATCGTGATGATATAGTCGTTTGGTAAACCAGTATTGTCACTATTTTTCTTGTATGTTTTAGTTTCACCGGTCTTCTTATTGACCAGGCGTAAACCATCGAGACCTCCCATCCATAATTGCTTTCGGCTGTCCTCGAAAAGACACCCTGTTGCATCATTACTTGAAAGCTCTTCGCTTTTGCCTGTATACTCAACCCTTCTGAACGATTTAGTTTCTCTATCAAATAAGTCCAGCCCCTTGGTTGTTGTAATCCAAAAATTCTGGTCACTGTCTTCGAGTATATCATTTATATAGTTGCTGCTTATGCTTTTTGGATCCTTTGCATTTGCAGTATAGAATATATATTTATTCGAGGCCCGGTCATATAGCCCTAGCCCTTTTCCTTTCGTAGCGACCCATAAATCTCCCTTTCGGTCAAAGATGATAGAGGTCAGAACGGAAGCCGTGGCCAGATCATCCACGTCTATGATCTTGTCCTTTGCCCGGTTCATTACCGCCAGCCCGGCACCTTCCGTTGTCATCCAGATGTTGCCTTCCGGATCTTCAGCAAGTCCGTGGATGTTATTTTTTGTAATGTCGCTTTCATTTGCGCCCAGCACACTATATACCGTGAAGCTATAGCCATCATATTTGCTTAATCCATCGCGTGTTCCAAACCACATAATACCTTTGCTGTCCTGAAGGATGCAGTTAACATTGGCGTTTGACAGGCCGGCCTCTGTGCTGATATTGGAGAACTTGATATTTTGACGTTGACAAAAAATGGTGTGATAGGAGGATACTAACAGGAGGAGTGCGAGCGTACAAGTTGTCTTGATTTTCATTGTGGCTAACTCAAATAGATACTTCCGTCAAATGCTTTACCAGAGCATATTCCAAGATACCATTAATTTACTCAAAATCAGGTTAAGCGTTAATTCCGTTGGGCACGTATTGAAAGATGTTTGTGCATAGATCTTCATCTGCAGGCAAAAGCATGTGGAAGAAAATTATTGGATTCACGGTTGCATCCTAGTTTTATGACGATGGATCGTCACTATATAGTATAAGACTTGAAATGCAATGCAACCTATACCTATATATCGAACTATAGAGGGCGCCATAAATTCAAGTTGTAATTATAGCCAGCGGCTCTTCAATGGTATATAGCCAGCATGAAATCGTAGATTATATTTGAAATATATAGGGCATCAGGCGGCGACTGAAAGATTCTGGCCCTGATCTTGCTAACTCTCTGCTCGTACCCTAAACCCTCTCTGACATGAGTTCAAACGCTCTCTTCTCCACCCTCATGCACTGTCGCCACTTTGTGTTGATGTTTGTGTTTATATCATCAACGGCTCAGGATTTTATCACTGTTCGCGGCAAGATTGTTGAAGCCGGCACAAGCAAACCGATTCCATTTGCGAGCATCTACCTCAAGGCGCAAAGCACTGGAACATCTGCAAACGAACTGGGCGAGTTCATCATCAAAATAGAAAAACAATTCGCGGGCGACACGCTGGTGATCTCAAGCATCGGTTATAAAAATTTGAAAAAGGTTATTCCTCCGTCGAGTATATATGAGGCGATTGGACTCCAGGCTGCCGTCACAGAATTGAAAGCAGTAACGATCCGCGGGGAAAGTGCCTTTGATCTTGTCAAACGCGTGCTGGACAATGTGCCCAAGATCTTCGATACAACAGAGTATCACATGAGCGCTTTCTATCGCGAGAATACGTGGCTGGGAGACGATGAACTCTTGTACAACGAGGGCGTGCTCGACTTGCGAAAATCGTTTAAGGTGAATATAAAAAATCCCACCGACCAGATCCGCGTTGTGAAAAGCAGGAAGAAAAAAATAGATCTCGGTAAAGGAGGGGTGTTGTATTATTTTCTGGCAGGTCCTTCCAATGGTGCGCGCTACGCTGTAGGCGAGGACATGATCAAGTATCGCAATTCGGAGTGGAGCTGTTTGAATCCGAAGAACTTCCGCTACTACAACTATGAATATGGCGGTGTGCTGCAGGATGGTGAGCGCTCGCTTGTGGTGGTGAATATCTTTCCGAAAAAGAAAAGCAGGAAAGGGCTGTTTATCATGAAGGCATTCATTAACGAGGCGGCTGGTGCTTTCGTGCGATACGACTACCACCTGACTGAAGCAGGTGTGCGGAAGGTCGAGCGAAAAGATAAAGGTGTTGGCTATGCAGTGGCATCGGTGGCCTATGGAATGTCTATGGACTACCATCACTTTGCCATCGGGTGTTCCTACCAGATGTATAATAACAAATGGTATCTCTCCTCGGTAAGCCGTCACTTTGAAATACTCGTGGACAGTCGCAAGCGCAAGATGGATAATACCCTCTGGAAGTCTGACATTCTGTTCCAGGTGACTAGCATTGATACCAGCAACCGATCGCCAATCACAGAGGGAAACATCGGAGACAAGAATGATCGCTTTGGTACACTTGCCAATGATGCGTACGATGGAGATTTCTGGGAAAACTACAACATCATCAAAACGGTTGTGCCAGACTCGCTTGTGCAAATGGTCTTTGCCCCGGACACACTCACGCGCAAGACACCCGTGGTATCCCGTGAGAAGCCGGAGCTATATTATAACGGCAAGCCTTCTTTCACGCGTGCCGATACGCTGCGCGGAAAGCTGACCCCGATTCGTTCCTGCTACGATGTGACCTTCTACCACCTTGATGCAGAAGTAAACCTGGAAGAGCACTCAATCTCGGGAAGCAACCTTATTCGTTTCAATGTAGTGGAGCCCTTCCGTGAAATACAGGTAGATCTGTATGCGGACATGCAGATCGATAAGATCCTTTATAACAATAAGCCATTGACCTTTAGGCGGGAAGCTGATGCTGTATTCATTCGTTTCCCTGAACTCGTACGCCATCGCGGGGAGATTACCGTTTACTACAGCGGCGTTCCACAAACCCCTGACCGTTCCATACCGATGCATGGCGGCGTGTTTTGGGATAGAGATGAAG
>CABHOV010000022.1 GCA_902168185.1 uncultured Bacteroides sp. | reverse complement strand
GTTATTACAATTAACAATGCAAAGGCAATCGAAAGTAATAATCCATCAGTTACATGTGAGAATAATAACTGCTTGCCGGTAACCTGATTCAACAACGGTAATGTGATGTAGAAGACCACGAACGATAACGCGAAGGCAACAAAACAAAATAAAAAGCTTTCAGCCAGGAACTGAATGATGAGTTGATACTTTAGCGATCCAAGAATTTTACGAATGCCTATTTCTTTTATACGCGTGAACGATTGAGCGGTGGAAAGATTTATATAGTTAATGCATGCGATGATGAGCGTGAGTATACCGACACCACCAAATATATAGATCGTTGTCATAGAGCTCGTAGACGAAGGCTCTGCCAGCAACGTTGATTTTAAATGAATATCGGTTACCGGCATCAGCTCAAAGACTTGTCCCACGAGGAAATTCGGTTGCGCATACTTCTTTAGAAATGCATCCATATTCGTATTGACCTGCTGCGGATCAGCACCAGGTTTCAGCAATATATAGGTATAGGAATGACTGATGATAAAATTTACAGCGAGGTTGTTGCGCATGGCTTGCGCGGCCTGATCGTTTTCCAGATGAAACATACTCTCATAAGGTACGATCATGTTAAAACGAAGATGTGAATTCTCCGGAAAGTCTTTCACAACACCGATGACTTTAAAAGAATGTTTACCTCCAAAGATCAGCGACTCTCCTATCGGGTTCTGGTCGCCAAAATATTTGGCAGCCATTTCTTCGTTGATCAATACTGTATAAGGTTCTGTAAGCGCCTTCGCAGGATTGCCTTTTACAAATTGAAACGAGAATATATTCATGATGCTCGAATCCGCGAAGTATACATTCGACTCTTCGAACGATTCATTTCCTTCATTTTTAGAGATGCTTACATTTCTTCTATATACCCGGGCTGCGGCTTCCACTTCAGGAAAGAAGTCCTTCATTACGGGAGCGATCGGTGGCGGAGTGGTGGCCAGCTTCAATCCGTTCGGAGCAGTATAGGCAAGTCTATACAGGCGATCAGCCTTCTGGTGAAATGTGTCGAAGCTTAACTCGGACCGGATATAGGAAACGATTAATAAGGATAAAGCCAGTCCGCAGGTCAGGCCAATAAAGTTGATTATGGAATAGGTTTTATACTTAAGAATATTTCGTGCAGCGGTCTTGAAAAAATTACGAAGCATAGAATAGGAATTGGAAATTCTAGTAACGGAAAAAACCGCTGTGAAGACTTTCTGTTTTATGGGAATTGCAGAAAGGAAGTGTTCAGCGGTTAACCGAACCTCAAATTACCGTCCCTGGTGGTAGCACAAAAATCCAATATTTACGAAGAAGCCTTTTCTTCTGAGGTGAATGTCTGTATGATGAGTCCGGTAACGATCACCACAGCGCATCCTATAATGTTGTACAGCAGAAAGGCGATGGTTGTAAAGAAGTAACAATATAGCACGATGCATTGTGCCAGCAGTGCGGCGAAGAATACAGCGTTTGCTTTAACACGCTTTACATAAAAGGCTGTAAGGAATATACCCAGTATAGTGCCATAGAATAATGAACCTACAATATTAACAAACTGAATCAGGTTTTCGGCAAACGTTGCAAGCATGGCAAAGACCATCGCCAGCAATGCCCACAATACAGTGAACCAACGCGATGCTTTTAAATAATGTGAAGCATCTGCTTCTTTTCGAAAGGAACGCTTATATATATCTACAGTAGTCGTGGATGCCAGTGCATTTAATTCACCGGCCATGGATGACATGGCAGCGGAGAACATTACCGCTAACAATAGTCCAATGATACCATTAGGTAAATGATTCAATACGAAGTTCAGAAATATATAATCTCGGTCCTGAGTCTTTGCGCCTGGGATGGCTTTTGCTATCGTCGACTTTACAGAATCACGCAACGTATTCTCCTGCTTGTAGAGGCTCTTTACATCCTTACTTATCGTTTCGATCCTGGCATCGTCTTTTGCATGTATAGCATCCACAAGCTGATCGACCGATTCGCGTTTCTGTTCGTGTACATCTATATAGGCCTGTTCGTATGAACGCAGCGTTTCACCTTGCTCTGTCTTTAATGCCTGCTCCTTCAATACTGTATTATTGAACACAGGTGATTGGTGAAAAAGATAAAAGACAAAAACCATCACCCCAATAAAGAGGATGATAAACTGCATGGGGATTTTCAGAAGTCCGTTGAAGATAAGTCCTAGCCTGCTTTCGGCGATGGAGGAACCACTCAGGTAACGGGCGACCTGCGATTGGTCAGTACCAAAATACGAGAGGAATAAAAATGTACCAGCTATTAATCCCGACCACAAATTATACCGGTCGCTGGGATTGAACTCGAGGTTTACCAGGTTTAGTTTACCAAGCGTGCCTGCCAATACAACGGTATCGCTAAACGACACTTTCTCGGGCAGCATGCTATAGGCCAATATACCTGCCAGGATCATTCCGCTCATGATCACGGCCATTTGTTGACGTTGCGTAAGACTCACTGCTTTTGTTCCTCCCGACACTACATATGTAATCACCAACGTACCGATCAATATCGTTGTAATGGAGGTTGGCCATCCTAATATAGTGGAGAGCACAAGTGCTGGAGCAAAGAGTGTTATCCCTGCAGAAAGTCCACGAAGAATTAGGAAGAGTATAGCCGCCAGTAACCGGGTCTTTAAGTCAAAGCGTGTTTCGAGATATTCGTATGCGGTATATACTTTCAGGCGGTAATATATAGGCACCATCGTTACCGAGATGATCACCATAGCAATGGGCAACCCAAAATAAAACTGGAGGAAACGCATCCCATCTTCGATGGCTTGCCCGGGCGTTGAAAGAAACGTGATAGCACTGGCTTGTGTTGCCATAATGGAGATACCGATCATCCACCACTTCATGGTGTTATCGCCCTTGAGGTATCCTTCGATATTCTGGGCACCCTTTGTTTTCAGGATTCCATACAGGACAATGAACGCAATGGTTCCGAACAGTACAACCCAATCCAGATAATTCATGCAAACGTGCGGGTTAGCCAATAATACAAAATGATTTGCGCCATCATGACTCCGATCACAAGCCAATACCAGTGCTGCCAGGATTTAAATACAGGAGGCTTCATTTATATATATAGTGGTTTATATATTATTTCTTAATTGATAAAATTATCCTTGTCTGGATTTTCGTTTCTTATTAACCTGTGGGGATACCACTGGTTTTGTTCCCCGTAATGAAACCAAATTTGCAAAGAGCTTATAGGCACCCGCTACACCTTCGGGGAGCTCACGAAAAAAGGATATAGAGGTATATATATAGTATCCGTTTCCATATTTCGCTACCAGCACACTTCCGTCTTTAGGAGTCTCTCCTTTATCATTCATCGACAATACGGGTTCAAAGTTAGCATCCCACTTATTTGGAAAATAAAGGCCACGCTCCTGAACCCATCCATCAAAATCCTTCGCGGTGATCTTGTTGGGGGTTGTCACCGCGGGATGATCAGCTTTTAAAATTCTGACAGCAGCATCCTCCTCGGTCACACGATCGCGGGATATATCCAGTGGATAAGGTGAAAAGTTCTTCGTAACCAGGTCACCATTGGTATTGTATTGCACTACCAACGTGCCACCATTGTTAACGTACTCAAGTAACGCAGGCATACTATATCCAATGCGAGTATTGGTATTCAATGCGCGAACACCGAGTACAACAGCATCCATTTGCTTGAGGGTTGCCGCATTCACATCTTCGTTTTTCATTTCGATAACCGTATAGCCCATATACCGAAGTGCTGCAGGAATTTCATCGCCCGCTCCTCTGATATAGCCTATCGTGCTTCCTTCCTTCTTGAGATCCATCCGCACAACTTTGGCTTCTGCTTTTGAAAGAAGTGTTTGCGTTGGAATGTGATCATAATTGATCGTCTGCATACTTCTGTCGAACGATCCTTCACCATCGATAGAAGCAACGGCTTTGATTGTGCTGGTTTCTTCCTGCGATGATGGAAAGACCTGGAATGTTTTTACCTGCTCCTCACCTCTCTCCTTCAAATCAAATGCTATACGCTCAGGTTGTGTTTTCCATCCTTGCGGAATATCAAGATGCAACGCACCGGTTATACGCCCATCGCTTGCCGAAGTAACGAGCACGGTAACTTCGCGGGGGCTTGCATCATTGAAGATGATTACGTTGTTGGTAAGTTTTACCAGTACAGGTGGTACAATTTCAAAAGGTCGTGCCTGCTCACCTTTGGCAGGGTCTGTCCATTTATAGCGTAACGGTCGTGTAATGGTAAGTTGCTCTCCGGCCAGCGTTATCGTAAAAGATATATGTATAGCGGGATCATTTTCAGGTTTACCAATCAGGCTTTTATCGGTTACTGTAAACAAACCAACGCCATGTTTTTCGGTTAACCAGTATGGAGATGAATAGGGCTCAGACTTTTGAACCGTTCTTTTATAGTTGATCTGCGTAGCCGCTGCATTGTTCTTTAGCGGCAATGACAACGCTGAATCAATTCCAATATCACCTGATTGTATTTTGTTAACGCTAATTTCTATCGGGGAACGATTTACAAGTTCTATCGAAGCCGTTACACGTTGACCGGGTGCAACGTAAAACTTATCAGTAGTTACATCTATAAATAATCCGGAACAATCTGCGAGCAGTTGTTCTGTCTCTGCAAGCTTTCGTGTCTTCCATATACCCGGCTCAAGCTTTAAGATCTCTTTTCTTATTTGAAGTAAAGCCGGAATGGTGCTATAGGGTTTCTCTTCATCAAAGTCTGCTATAGCCTTGGTAACGAGTGGCTGTATCTTGTCGCCTCCTTTCACGCGGCTCCACGTTGTATTTATACCCTCCAGTATATTCTTCTCAGCCTTGGCACCTTTCATGTATTCAAGATACTCCTGCTGATCACCGCGTGTACCGCTTGAACCAAAACCCTGGCTCTTATGCTGACTCCGGCTGATTGCCGCGATCTCCGTATAAGATTGTCCTAATAAACTGCTATACTCTCCTACATGTAGCGTAACAATACCGGGTGTATTCTCATTGATAGATGTATTCCACCAGCGACCCGTGTTGGTATATAGCCGCTTGGGCTGCCAGGTTCCAAACTGCTTTACCTGGTCGGGATATATATCTTTGCTCGCTGCCAGGTCAAAGGCTTCCTGCGCAAGTATAGCCGATGCCGTATGATGTCCGTGACCGGCACGTTCATCGGGAGGAAAGCGCGTGATAATCACATCGGGCTGATATTGACGGAATATAGTAATGACATCCGATAGCACTTCATCTTTATTCCAGATACGAAACGTTTCATCTGCAGACTTTGAGAAACCGAAATCATTGGCGCGGGTAAAGAACTGTTGTCCGCCGTCAATGCGTCTGGCAGCAAGTAACTCTTGTGTACGAATAAGGCCGAGTTGATCCCGGATCTCTGAGCCAATGAGATTTTGTCCGCCATCGCCACGCGTGAGTGAGAGATAACCCGTTGTGGCAAGATAATCGTTGGCCAGGTACGTGATGATGCGCGTATTCTCATCATCGGGATGAGCAGCCATGTATAGAACAGATGTTAATACATTCAGCTTTTTTAGTTTCAATTTGATTTGTGCTGCGTCCGGCTGCCGTTGATTCTGTGAAAAAGCAAAAGTGGGAATCAGCAGAAGGATAAATACAAAGCTCCTCATTCGCGTGTATAGTTTGTGCGAATTAACATTAAAAAATGAAAAGAAACATCACGCGGCCTGAAAGCAGATATACGTTGGTAGAAACCGGTTTGAATATGACTGTGTGACCTACAAATTGATAACTATACTTTACCACGCTTTTCTGCATTGATAAAATAAGTGCCATCCTCCTCGAAGTAAATAAGGATATGATTTATCGGCTTTTTATCCTGCGACAGAAATAATACTTTATACTCGTGGTTGGTTACGCGGCCCTTGATGTCATCGGTATAGCCCAGATCCAGGTTAATGATATCGCCTTCAGCTACTTTCTTGGTATATATATTTTCACCTCGGTGATTTACGATACGTACTTTGACTTCACCGGAGATAAGCTTCAGTACTTTTAGATTTACTTCCAGATAAGGCAGTGGCCCTGTACTGGCATTCGTACTGGATGCATATACAAGTGATGTTTCCTTTACGCGTGTCTTGAATTTAAAATCGAGATTTACCTCAAACTCCTCTTTGGCTTTAAAAGGAACATCCTCTGTGATCAGGGACAAGGTTAGCAGGAATGCGCAAAACAATTTCATGTTGATGTCGCTTGAATAAATATACGAAATAGATTCCCGCTTTATTCAAACGTTTACGAAAAGATTTTCACGCGATCAACGGATTCTTGTGCTGTATCAATAACGGCCTGCAGGATACAGACAACACGGATGACAATATGGAATATAGAGGTTAAACAGCGATCGGTGCCTTAATCGAAGGATGCGCCTGGTAATTACGGATCTCGAAGTCTTCAAACTGATAATCGAAGATGGAAGACGGTTTACGTTTGATTACGAGCTCAGGTAATGCATATGGCTCGCGTGTAAGCTGGAGCTTGGTCTGTTCGATGTGGTTGGTATATAGATGTACATCGCCACCCGTCCACACAAAATCACCGGGCTGTAAATCGCACTGCTGTGCAAACATATAGGTCATGAGTGCATAGGAGGCAATGTTGAAAGGAACGCCTAAAAAGTAATCAGCACTTCGCTGGTATAGCTGACAGGAAAGTTTGCCATCGGCTACATAAAACTGGAAAAGCGCATGGCATGGAGGTAACGCCATCTTATCAACCTCCGATGGATTCCAGGCCGTAACTATATGTCTGCGGGAATCTGGTTTTTGTTTTATCTGGTTGATGACTTGTGTGATCTGATCGATGTGCTTGCCGTCCGGTGCTGGCCAGCTTCTCCACTGATGACCGTATACCGGTCCAAGCTCACCGTTCTCGTCCGCCCACTCATCCCAGATTGTAACTCCGTTGTCGTTGAGATACTTGATGTTCGTATCGCCATTTAAAAACCAGAGCAACTCGTAGATGATTGAGCGCAAATGAAGCTTCTTGGTTGTTACAAGCGGAAACCCCTTTGAAAGATCGAATCGCAGTTGTCTTCCAAAAACCGAAAGTGTACCGGTTCCTGTGCGATCTGTTTTACTTGCCCCGTTTTCGAGGATGTCCTTCATGAGGTCGAGATACTGCTTCATATAGCGTGAGAATACCGTGCAAGTAATACACATGAAGTTACAATCTCAACTCTGTTGAGAAAATAACTTCATGTGTTTATAAAAATACGATTAGCCGATTTTTGTGGTGATCAGATCACCGAGAACGAATAAACCTTCGCGCAGATATTCATCATCCATTTCCTTAAGATCGGAAGACGGAAGCTGCTCTTTATTGGGAAGGGTGGTGTTCAGAGAAGTTCTGGATGCCTTTTTCTTTTCAGCTTCTTCCATTTCCTTCTTACGAATCACTTCATTCAAAGATACTTTGGTTTCCCGGTAGCTCTCACGAACTTCTTCTGTGTCGTTTACGAATTGTGCCAGTGATTTATCTGACTTCAGACGATCCTGGTAAGACTTGTTAAGATTTGAAAGAACACGATCGTTGATCACGGGAGTCTTCTGAAACAATGTACCCCTGATCTCATCCCAAGGTAAAGCACTTGGATTTGAGCTTTCACCAAACTGCTGAGGATCAAGTGCCGTTGGCAATTTTACATCCGGTGTAACACCTTTGTTTTGTGTGCTGCTTCCCGTTACACGGTAAAACTTTTGAAACGTAAGCTTCAGCTCTCCAACTTCATCGGGGTCGTTGATAAATCTTTTCAGATCAATTACAGTCTGCACAGTTCCTTTACCAAAGGTAGATTCACCAACCACTACACCGCGGTGGTAATCCTGAATTGCACCGGCAAATATTTCAGATGCAGATGCACTAAAACGGTTTGTCAACACAACCAGCGGACCGTTGTAGGTGACCGTTGGGTTATCATCCGTCTGTACATCAATCTTGTTCAATGAATTTTTAACCTGTACTACAGGTCCTTCTTTTATGAACAAACCTGTAAGCTCTATAGCTTCTGTCAGAGACCCGCCTCCATTGTTACGAAGATCAAGTACAAGACCATCTACTTTCTGTTCCTGCAACTCTTTGATCAAGCGTTTTACATCGCGTGAGGTACTGGTATAGTTCGGATCACCTTTCTGGTATGCATCAAAGTCCATGTAAAAACTTGGTAACGTGATCACACCAAGGTTCATGCTCTTTCCATCTTTTTCATAATGGATAACACTTTTCTTGGCTTGCTGATCTTCCAATTTGATTTTATCGCGTACGATCTGAACAACTTTGGAAGGGCCGTTTACGCCCATGTCGGCAGGGATGATCTGTAATTTAACAGTGGTTCCTTTCGGACCTTTGATCAATTTAACAACGTCATCAATGCGCCATCCGATGACATCGACAATATCACCTTTTTCTCCCTGTCCTACTCCGATGATGCGATCACCGTTGTGAATAAGATCACTCTTGTGTGCAGGACCACCTACGATAACTTCCGCTACTTTGGTATAGTCATTTTCAGTTTGTAGCCTTGCTCCAATTCCTTCAAGCGACAAACTCATGCTCTGCTTAAAGATGTCGGCAGCTTTCGGTGAAAGGTAATTTGTATGTGGATCGTACGATTCGGTAATGCTGTTCATATATAGACTGAACACATCATCACTGTTAAATTGAAGTATAGATTTTCTGAATCGCTCATAGCGTTCAGTAAGCATTTTTTCAATCTCCGGTTGTGTCTTCCCTGCTAACTTCAAACTCAGCGCCTGGCTTTTGATGATCTTCCTCCAGACTTCATTGAGCTCCTGTTCGTTCTTGCACCACTGCTCTTTATCACGATCGGTTTCATAAAACTCTTCCGTTGTATAATCGAACTTTTCATGAATGAGATTCTTCATGATATAGTCCATTCGACTGACAAAGCGTTTTCTAAAAGCTCCGTAAATATCAAATGCTGCCGTTACATTTTCAGCACGCGTCATATCGTCAATGGTCTTGCGGTATTTTTCGAAGCCCGCTAAATCTGTAGTGGTAAAATATGTCTTATTGTTATCGAGATTTTTGATATAGCTATCAAGAATAACCGATGACAATGAATCATTAAGTATGATCTTCCTGTAATGGTTATTATCTAATATATACGTGACCACCTTAGCTTCTTTACCGAAGACAGGCTTGGCCTTTAATTGAGTCGTGTCTGCAATGCCCGCAAGAAGGAGGCTTGGTACTAAAAGTACTATACTGATAATCCCTGCAAAAAATGTTTTCTTCATCATCATCCCTTTATTTTAATCTCTCTGAACTACTACTGGCAAATGGTATGCCTTAAATACTTAACGTAATAAAGCTCAATTCAGATCACCAATCGGCCAAAAAGTCTAATCGCCCGTTTCGGAATCATACTCATCCAGGAATTTCTGAGCTTGCTCAAGTCCCTGAAACTCAAAGAATTTCTTTCCTAAAGTGCTTGAATGGATCTCAACGCGAACCATGTCAATATTTTTATTGCGTTTATACGTATGGATACCAACATTCCGATAATCGTCTGCTTCCTTCGTTGAAATGTTATAGGCTGTAGCCCGTACCGATTTACAGTATGAACACTGAAAGTTCTTAATCAATTCACCGGCAGCATCTTTACTGGGATGCCTGGTAATTTCCTCCTTTACAATACGCATCGTATAAAATCCACAGCTGTTGCATTTCAGAGCCTGCAGATGTCCGGGGTACTTATCTATTTTTACTTCGCCGCTTTTTTCATCCATCCATACATCATAGTCAATGGAGAATACATTTTCTTCGGCCTGCATGCCTTCTTCCAAATGCACGTCTTCTTCATCTTCACTGAGCAGTCGCATTTTATTTCCAGCGGCACTTATGCGTGGCATATAGCGCCATTTCTTAAGCTTGCCATTTAAAACGGTTGGATAATAGTAATCCAATACAAGGGAAGCCACATACGCTACTAATGTACCACCGGCAATAGACATAAAGAGCCTTACAAAAAACCATACTTCCACGGTATGGAGTTTACCCATACTGTATAGATTTATAAGCATCAATGCTGCGATGGCAAAACAAAGGAATACCTTTTTATAGTTTTTAATTTCGTTTTTATTGATGTAATCATACTTGGCTTTGTAGTCTTTTATAGTCGAGATCTTTAGCTTATGAAGGAGGTATATAGCAATCCCCGCAAGGGTCATGGCTATGGCTCCTATAATCATACTGAGATTCCAAATTTCGAGAAAGGGGCTTGGTGTGTTTTGCATTCAGATCAAGGTTAGTACTTTTAAATATAAGGATTAAAACGATTTAGGAAATAAACATATTACGTGTAATGCTGTCAAAATCAATTTTTAAAATTCTGGCCAAACTCAATAAAATAATCATACCTCGATACAGCAAGAAGGATCTTAGCAGGCTAAGCAAAATTGATCAGGCTCTGATTGCCTACCGTTACTGGGTAACCAAAAATTCACTCGACTAACCTCCTGAAGTAAAAGTTCTCAATTTTAACTTTAAACACGTATCATTCAGTTGTTTAAATCAAATAACAGAATGATTAATTTAATTATTTCAGGAAAGTTTTGTGTCCGAAGAAATTGTGCATTTTTGCACACAAAAACTTGTCTATTAGTATCAATAGAACTAACATTGTGTAATAATGCACAATATTATGACTGAGTATGAGCGCAAAAAGATAGAAATGGAGTTAAAGAATTTTACCTCCAGGAATTTTGAAAGGCCTTCTGCTTGCAGGAACCAGGAGCAGATCCGCTTTTATGTGCGGGAGCTTTGTATGAAGATTGATGAGCTTGAAGGGAAGTTTAATTATGCACCACAATGGGCATATACCCTGCTGGCACAATACAATGCACAGCAGAATTCTCTTATTCAATTAGAATTCAGAAATACGTATAGTTCATGAAGGTGCCTACAATATGCGGTATATACCCTCCCCTATTTCCTTGCAGTTCAGCTATATCTATACAGCTACGGCCAACACCTCCGGCCGGATGCAATATCATCGCATCAAGCCGGGGTATAGTAAATTAAGAATCAGCAGGACTGAATTTATAAAGGCGTATAATGAAGCTCAGATCCTGGCCATCAACCCATTGCAACAACAAGGCCTGGACGCTGTCTTTCAGTTTGAGTTTTACATCTAAGGTTTAAGTACTATACTATCAAGATCGGCAGGACTATAGTTTATAGACTTGATTGTTTTATTATCAGACTTACGGTATACCAGCCACTTCCCTTCTTCTTCTTTATAGTAACATTCTGTTCCGTCTTTCTTCAGATAATAAGCCAGAGTTTCCTTTGCCTCTTCTTCCGAACGACAAGCCTTGCTCATGTTGGAGCGTTGTACTTCATCAAAAAGTGATTTGAATTTATCACCCAGTCCGAACTCAAGTATAGCCCCTGACAATACATATTGAATATCACAGAGCGCATCCGCTACACTTACTATATCTTTTTCAAGGATTGCAACTTCAAGCTCTTTCAGTTCTTCAGCAATTAACGCTACACGAAGTTTGCAACGATCTTCACCCGGTATAGCGGGCTTATCAAGTACAGGGTGTTTAAATGTTTTGTGAAATTCTGCTACCAGGTTTAATGCGTCAGGCTGTTCCATTCAATATAGATTTATCGTAGTTATATTTTAAAAGCTGTATAAAGGATTGATGATCACTTCTATTGAATTATATTATCATTAGAATATTTATCGTCTGGCAGATCATTTCTGCTTTAGAGCAGAAACTACAAGCAGTTCATGATCCCGATTTAACGTTCCAATAACGCGAAATGAAACCATATTTGAAAAAATAACGTATTTTTGACCGCAATGAAATCGTCCAGAAACATACTGATCAAGAAAGTGATGACACTGTTCACAGTGGCGATCTTTTTCAATATGAATCTCTTTCTGGCAGAAGTAGAGGCGCTTCGGTTATTGCAAGATCGTAAGATGGTAGAGAACATCGCCAAACTCATAGCCGGTGCCGCCAATGAAGAAGAGAAAGATATTGCCGGTGCCAACAATGCCGAAGAAGGCCACTCTGTTACAAATGAAATAGATCTTCTTTTTATACACCACAACCTCGAATCGCTGGCGGTGATCATCACCAAAAAGACTCATTGGGTTAACAGTGGTGCAAAACTTTTGAAGCGTAGCCAGGAAATGGTTACTCCTCCCCCGAAAGCCTGATCGGCTTAATGTCATTTATACTCGTTTAATTTTACAAAGTTTTTTTCTCTTACAAGGGAATGATCTTGTCTGCTCGATTGTGTTGGGCGCACAGAAGTATATATTTTATTAATTTATTATTTTTTCAAATGCGAAATGTTTCAAACCCTTTGGGGAATTTAAAATACGATCTGCCGGCCAGTGTTGTTGTCTTCCTGGTAGCATTACCGTTGTGTCTGGGTATCGCGCTGGCTTCTGGTGCGCCGTTACTGTCTGGTATCATTGCAGGGGTTGTAGGAGGAATCGTGATTGGTTCACTGAGTGGATCTAATCTAAGTGTGAGCGGACCCGCAGCCGGTCTGACCGCCATTGTAATTACCGCCATTCATGATCTTGGTTCCTACCCGGTATTTCTGGTGGCCGTGGTATTGGGAGGTGTACTTCAATTTACACTGGGACTTTTGCGCGCAGGATCCATCGGGCATTTCTTTCCGGTCAGCGTAATCAAGGGCATGCTCTCTGCAATCGGATTGATTTTGATCCTCAAGCAAATTCCACATGCATTGGGATACGATAAAGACTACGAAGGAGATGAATCCTTTTTTCAGCCTGATGGAGAAAATACTTTTACAGAGATATTGTCAGCCGTGAATTATCTTTCGCCTGGCGCCATTATTATATGTATAGTATCTATTGCAATCCTGATTATATGGGATAACCCTGCGTTGAAAAAACATAAGTTCTTTCAATTTATACCCGGTCCGCTAATAGCCGTTGCCCTGTCAATTATACTGAGTCAGGTTTTTAAATCCGTAAGCCCGGCTCTTACAATCCAGGAAGAACACCTGGTTACATTGCCAGTGTCTAAAGATTTTTCAGACTTTTTAGGGTTATTTTCTTTCCCGGATTTCTCACAAATGGGAAATACCAAGATATATATTACAGCCATCACAATCGCCCTGGTAGCAAGTCTTGAGAGTTTACTAAGTATAGAAGCCTGCGACAAACTTGATGAATTCAAACGCATCACACCGCTTAACCGTGAGTTAAGGGCGCAGGGAATCGGAAACTTTGTTTCGGGATTGATTGGTGGATTGCCCATCACGGCAGTAATTGTACGATCATCGGCCAATATAAATGCCGGAGCACGCACAAAGCTCTCTACTGTTCTTCATGGTATTATGTTGCTGACGGCAGTCGTTTTTATTCCGCGTGTATTAAACTTGATTCCATTTTCAGCATTGGCTGGGATTCTTCTGATCACAGGATATAAACTTACCAAGCCTTCGCTTTACAGAGAGATGTACAGAAAGGGTTGGGATCAATTCCTGCCATTCCTGATAACCATCATCGCCATCCTGTTAACCAATCTGTTGATCGGTATATTTATAGGTATAGCGGTAGGTTTATTCTTCGTGCTGAAAAGTAATTTCCACGAAGCAATCTCCATCGTAAAGCATGGCGATAATTACCTGTTGCGTCTTAACAAAGACGTATCGTTTTTAAATAAATCGGTTTTGCGCCGAACCTTTGAGCGTATACCTCAAGGCGCTAACCTCATCATCGATGGAGGAAATTCTCAATTTATAGATTCGGATATAATTGAGACCATCGAGGATTTTGTTCTGAATGCTCCCAGCCGGAACATCCAGGTAGAATTGAAAAAAAGTTTCTCATCATCAAGCGAATTTTTCCGAAAAGAAAACTAATTACATCACATGGAATCACACGAAAAATTAATATTACAAAACAGAGCATGGGCGCAAGAGCGTTTAAAATACGATAAGGATTTTTTCAAAAGACACCTGCATGTGCAAACTCCGGAGTTTCTCTGGATAGGATGTTCCGATAGTCGGGTGCCTGCAAATGAAGTAACAGGCACAGAGCCGGGAGATATATTTGTACATCGTAACATTGCCAACCTGGTAGTACCTACTGATCTTAACTTGTTAAGTGTACTACAATATGCTGTGCAGGTCTTGAAGGTAAAAACAATTATTGTCTGCGGTCACTATGGCTGTGGTGGTGTACGTGCTGCGATGACCAACAACGAATATGGATTGATCGACAAGTGGCTTCGTGCCATCAAAGACACCTATCGCCATAACCGCGATGAACTGGAAAAGATTGAGAGTATAGATAGACGTGCTGACCGGCTAGTAGAACTAAGCGTAATCGAGCAATGTAATAACCTCTCGAAGACTTCAATCGTTCAGCGTGCGTGGAAGGAAGAGCAGCGCCCAACGATCCTGGGATGGGTATATCATATTGAAAATGGTTTGCTCGATCAGGTTTGCAGAATGGATCATACACATGAACTCGATCCGATCTATCGCTATCTGACGGATTAAACAGATTATTTTTTATTCGCATTGTCAGGGCCTGTGTTGATTCAACATTAGGCCCTGTTTTTTGAAAGCTAACACACACTACCCTATATTTGCGGCCACTGTACGCAAATGGAAAAGAATTTTGTAGAAGAACTGCGCTGGCGCGGAATGGTACACGACGTTATGCCGGGTACTGAAGATCAATTGAATAAAGAAGTTACTGCCGGCTATATCGGCTTTGACCCGACTGCTGACTCCCTTCACATCGGACACCTTGTTCAGATTATGACCTTAGTGCACTTTCAACGTTGTGGACATAAGCCTGTAGCGCTGGTGGGTGGTGCCACGGGTATGGTAGGCGATCCTTCCGGGAAATCTGCCGAACGCAATCTCCTGTCGGAAGAAATCCTTCAACATAATGTAGCCTGTGTTCGGAAGCAGTTAGAAAGCTTTCTTGACTTTAGCGGAGCAAGTGGTGCTGAACTGGTAAATAACTACGACTGGTTCAAGGATTTCAAACTGCTTGATTTCATCCGCGATATAGGCAAGCATATCACCGTCAACTATATGATGGCGAAAGACTCTGTAAAGAAACGTCTGGAGACAGGGCTTTCCTTTACTGAATTCACCTATCAACTTGTGCAGGGCTACGATTTTTATTGGCTATACGAGAACAAAAATTGCAAGCTTCAAATGGGAGGCTCCGATCAGTGGGGTAACATTGTTACCGGCACAGAGCTGATCCGAAGAAAGTCAGATGGAAATGCTTTTGCATTGACAACGAAGCTGATTACAAAAGCTGACGGCACCAAGTTCGGTAAAACGGAAGGTGGTAACGTGTGGCTTGATCCTAAAAAAACTTCGCCCTATAAATTCTATCAATACTGGTT
>CABHOV010000021.1 GCA_902168185.1 uncultured Bacteroides sp. | reverse complement strand
AATAGGCTTATTTGTGTGGATTAACAACACCTCAATCGGGGGATGCTTGGGCTACACTTTGCGTAATCTATTCTAAGTGAAGTAAAAGCCTATTAATTTTCGGTATAGAAGACACCTTGCAAGGTGAATGCTATATCTGTACCGTTAAGCAGCTAATCAGCGCCAAGTAATGTGAGAAAATCTGGGGGATGGTTTTGATGTAATAATTAATGATTACATCCGGCAGTCGGCCTCCAATGTGATAAAGGAAACGACCAGGCCTTCAGTTTAATGATATCGTTTTGAGAATCGATTTACATGATGGTGAATTTAGCTTTTCTAATTAACATATATAGAGCATGGTATATATGATCTCTCCCTGAATACTTCAGTGACATTCACTATCATGAACTTCCTGCCAAGAATATAGAATCGTTCTTCGGTTTGCTCAGATCTTTTGCGTTATGAATATATATAGCAGCTGTATAACTATATATAGAGCGCGTAAAACCTTGAATGAATCAATATATTTTTACAGGAATGAAATGCTTCATAGAATTATCGGGGTTAGAGTTGCATTCCACTCTGTAACATGTTGAGGTACAGCTAATATAATATGCCGTAAAATGGATGTAAGATAATCTGAATATTTCCACCACTATTAGGGGTCACTTTAGCATAAACGTTGTTATTAACGCCCGAGTCTGTGATTATTGAATTGTGTATAACGGAAGATTCGAACAAGTTTTTGCTACCCCATTATATTGTCTCTATCATAAAAACTTAATCTTAACTCAATTTTTAGCATGAAAATGACCAAATTCCTTTTGCTCGCAGTAGCACTTTTTGCTTTCTCGTGTTCTGATGACGATGAAAAAGCCAGCTCGAGTCTTGAGAACCAAGCCCTAAGTCTTACAGAAAGCAGTACCGTTATCGTTGCACCATCTGCCATGCAGGCATCCGATGATAGTTATGCACAAACTGCAGTGTCTTACATTTCTATGGCAAATGCCATGAGTGGCTACCTTTCGTACTTTAAAATTCCTGAAGGATCTGTAAAATCATCAAGCAGAATTACAGCTGCTAACGGACGTGCACAAAACACGGGTGATGTAGTAGTATATACCTGGCATGATGCAAACTCTGGTTATAGTGTAGGGTACCAGATCAGTGAAGCATCCGATAGTTACGTGTTCGAAATCTTTATTATC
Organism: uncultured Bacteroides sp.; assembly: GCA_902168185.1. Taxonomy (GTDB): domain Bacteria; phylum Bacteroidota; class Bacteroidia; order Cytophagales; family Cyclobacteriaceae; genus Ohtaekwangia. The sequence continues at coordinate 7,400 of CABHOV010000021.1, read as the reverse complement.
CTTCCTGGTGAGACAGCATGGCTTAAGTATTTCCATGCTGAAGAAAAGAAAGATCGCAGCGAAGGCTTCATGAATATATATGATATCTTCGGTGTAGAAGGTGATGATACATCTGTTGTATGGCTGGCCTATAAATGGGGTAGAAGTGGTGACATCTTTACGTTCTCAGTATCTGACCATTCCGGTGATTTCAACTTCAAGTTGGCTGTTAACGAAAAGACAAAAGCTGGTAATGTTGTTTACTATTTTGACGGTGTAAAACAATACGAGATGTCGTGGAATTCAGACGGTAGCGGAACATGGGCATACTACGATACAGAAGGCAACCTGGATGAAGAAGGTAGCTGGGATGTATAAGTATCATTCCTCAAAATAATTTAAAGAGGCGTTGTTCTACAAAGAGCAACGCCTCTTTGTTTTTACAGTATTTCGAATCCACATGGGTAATTATTTTTATGAATATATTTGAACATATATAAGGTCGAACAGCAGTATGACGAAACAACAGATAGGTGATTTAACTCTTTGGCAATTTGAGGGGTTTGGTAAAGAAACTTCTATCAGGCATTTTGTTACAGATCGGAGTTCGCGTGGTGACGATAAGGAGTTTACATTAAGCTGGTCAAGTTCTCCGGATAGAGAATTTATCCGGAATAACCGGCATCTTCTTGCCACCGCATTGGGCATTGAAGACACACAACTATACTTCCCATCGCAAGTACATAAAACGCGGATTGTTCATGTTGCATCCGGAATCTCAAAAGATGAGTTAATGGAAACAGACGCATTGATCACCAACGAAAAAGGTATATGCATTGCTGTCATGTCAGCGGATTGTGTTCCAATTCTTTTATACGATAAGAAAAATAAAGCTGTTGCCGCTATACATTCAGGCTGGCGCGGAACGGTAGCAAGAATTCTTGATAAAACATTGCAGCAGATGCATGCCTCTTTCGGAACAAAAGGAGAAGACCTTATTGCCGGCATTGGTCCTTCTGTCAGTCAGGAGTCGTATGAAGTAGGGACGGAGGTAGTGGAGGAGGTTATACTAGCCTTTGGAAAAGACAGTGGCCTTTTAATTCCTCAGCCGAACGAAAAGGCAAAGCTTGATCTTTGGAAAGCGAACAAAATTCAGCTTCAACAATTTGGTGTGCCTGAAACGCAGATTGAAGTTTCCAATTTGTGCACGGTGTTGAACAACAATAATTTCTTTTCAGCACGAAAGGGAGATACAGGAAGATTTGCTGCCGGCATTATGTTGGTATAGTTGCTCAATTGGCGGTAAGTATATAGATATAGCTTACTTCGGCTTTCGTTTCTTGGCGGGCTTTGCCTTTTTATTATATACCAGGCAGAGATTAATCCAGTAATCAAGATTCTTCTTCGTCTTGATGTAGTCTTCATTAACATAGATATAGCCCTTGATTGGTTTGCCATTGCGAACCATGGCACGGCATCCATCGCGTTCGATTGCTTCTTCGTAAATTTCCGGATCAATGCGGCACATGATTTCATCACCGCTGACGCAGATACACATTTTTCCATTGACCATGAAGCACATCCCTCTAAACATTGTCTTTTCCTCAACCTTTTTCTGATCTGTAAGTACTTCGCGAATCCGGTCCGCCAGTTTTTCATTATAAGGCATAGTATAGATATATAAATGGTTTAGACTAAATATACATTATTTCAAAAGGATGATTTGTTGGATGATTTTGAGTCGTGATTCAAAAAGTGGTCGTGAGGCATCCTGAGCTTTTTGAAAAATGTGTGGTTCTGCATTTCCAGGTGACCCCGAATCGAAAGGCGGTGCAGGGTTATACTCTAACATCAACTGGATAGTCTTGGCCATTTCTTCTCCACCGATCAATGCTGTTAATGTTAACGCGAAATCAATTCCTGCAGTTATACCTCCTCCTGTGATTCTGTTTCGATCAACAACAACACGTTCTGCAATTGCATCAACACCCAACATGGATAGCAACTCAAGTGATCGCCAATGCGTAGTGGCTTTGAAATTTTGCAGTAAGCCAGCAGCTGCTAATAATAGCGATCCGGTACACACCGATGTAATATACTTTGCGTGTACAGCCTGTTGTTGCAGGAATGTGTGATATACTTTGTTAATGAGTAAAGGTGTGATGCCTCGGCCCCCGGGTACAAATAAAATATCCAGAGGAGGGCAATCCTCGAACGAGTAATCAGCCTTTACAGTGAGACCACCTTCAGCATGTAAAAGCGAAGTTGTTTCAGCGATACTATATACTTCAAAGCAGGTAGCCCTGATGAAGACGTCATAGGGGCCAACAAAATCCTGAATCGTAAGATCAGGAAACAGCATCATACCGATTTTATATTTTTGCATGCTATAGTTTTATAATCCCAACGCGTTCATTTTGTCCTCTTCATACCGACTGTCCTCGGCAGGATATCGGAGTATATTTTCATATTTACCCGAATCCTTTGCCAATGCCCAGATAAGACTTTCCCCGGCAGGAACAGTTGAAGGATTTGAGTCAAATATTTTATCCTTATAGGCTTCGTGTGCGTGAATTGTATTCCATCCTTTTTCTTTAAACATCTTAATCAGATCGCCCAGAAACAAAGCAGAAGCCAGGTTGTGATGCAGCAACAATGTGTGATGTATATGGCGTCCCGTTAATTGAAAGGAAAGCTGCTCATAATATAGCGCACGCTCATATATATGATTCAGGTAGAATTTTTTGAAAGGCTCCAGGTCAGCAGTTGGATTTGCCTTCAGTCTTTTAATTAGCCGGCTGTCAATATACCAGTCCGATGCATCAATGGTTACGTATCCGTTTTTATAGCGTTGCTCTTTGAGTAATGTTCTGAACAGCTCGATCTTTTCCTTTGTATCACCTTCTTTCAAATATGGAAATCGAAACATTGTCAGGTAATTAGTATACGGTTTGATGATCGAATCTGTTACCAGGAGTTCACGTTTGAATTTTTCAAACGAGGTATGCTTACTGCTATAGTTTGGATGTGAAAAAGTATGATTGGCAATTTTATGTCCTCGATCGTTCCAGCGCTGTAAGAGTAACTTTCCCTTTTCATCGGTTTTGTTTGCACCCGTCACAAAGAAGATTGCTTTTAGATTGGCATCATCAAGATGCTTCAACAGTTTGTCATTCCATTGTTCAAACGGATATCCAGGCATGTCTCCGGTAACTCCATCATCAAACGTAAAGCTGACAGTGGGCTGTGCGTATGCGGGAAGGCTACCAAAAAACAAAATGAGTGGTATAAGGATGATCCTGAACATGCGGAGGCTTAATTAGTGATAAGAATCTACGAATATAATGAGTCTTGAATGAAGTTTCATTTGTAACTTTCCTGTCATTGTATAATTGATTTACATGTATATAAACTATTCTATGAAAAAGGAAATTCTAACCTTGATTACAACGGTAGGCCTGGTGCTTTCTTTCACTTCCAATGCACAGACTAAAGCAAAGAGCTTGTTTAACGGAAAGGACCTCACAGGTTGGCATGCCGATGTGCCGGAAATGGACAAGAATGCTGCCGTTAAAAGTCCGTTCATCGTGCGCAATGGTTTATTGGTAAGCCTGGGTACACCCGGTGGACACCTGATTACAGATTCGGTGTATCAGAACTATAGACTTGAAGTCCAATACCGCTTTGCCGGAAAGCCCGGTAACTGCGGAGTGCTTGTGCATGCCTCTACACCACGCGCGTTATATAGTATGTTTCCGAAATCAATAGAGGTACAAATGATGCATGAGAATGCCGGTGACTTCTGGTGTATAGAAGAGGACATCACTGTTCCTGATATGGAGAAGAGACGTGGCCCGAAAGAACAATGGGGAGTGAACGGTGATAAGAAACGTAGAATTATAAACCTCACCGATGGCTCTGAAAAACCTTTAGGTGAATGGAATACCATAATCATTGAATGCGTAGCAGATGCTGTAAAGGTGTGGGTAAATGGTGACCTTGTAAACTATGGCACAAAGAGCACGGCACAAAAAGGCCAGATAGCTTTGCAAGCGGAAGGATCCGAAGTTGAATTTAAAAAAGTTGTGCTGACGCCAATTACATCATTGCGGCCCTAGGCTATATATACATTACTCATTCTAAGTATATTTCAGTATCCGGTGTAAGTATGTATAGATAAAGCAGAGGACCGTGTTAAGGTTCTCTGCTTTATTATATTTTAATACATGGTTATTATGTGATGAATAGGAAGGACGGCTATATCATCTGATAGCACTTCTGCTGTAAATCCAAAATCATGTAAGAGCTCGATTAGTGGAAAACTCTGAACGGAGCCTGCCGAAGATTTTATACGCAAGATTTTATCACAATCCTCCAGATCAAAATTAGCAATGTAATCTGTAAAGGTTTTATGGATCTGAGCAATCAGCATGCTCGCATGATGCGGTTCCTCAACGTTGGTTTTAAACACTTCTACCATGTACATATGCCGGCTATTTTTTCTGACTATTCACTATACAGTAACGGAATGATTGACAGGTTGCTTTTCAATAACATGTTTTAATGTTATAAGGCTTTCTTCCAAATCCTGTCCAAGCATTTTTTCTATATTCATAAATAAACGCATAAAATTCATCGGGTAGGGCATTGCGCTTTTAAATCCCCAGGTCACATTTGTTTGCGTTAATGCAATTGATTGTGTTGCTATATATGAATCTGCGACTCCTTGAAACGGTTTTACAAATCGAAGTTGCAAGTCGAGTCTCTTGCCGGGTATAATTGCTTTTATTTCCTGCTCACCTTTGCCGACTTTCTTATTATCACTATCCCAGGCTGATATAAAGCCAACAGTTCCATCTGTGCCAGTATAGACCTTGCGGGCATTAAGGTCTGCCATTACCCATTTGCTATAGTAGTCCTGATTCTTTAAGAACTTTATATAGTTGAAAACTTCTTCACCAGTTTTATGGATGGTTACAGTCCGTTCGATGGTATATTCTTTCTTAATGAATAATGCCAGGATTAACGGAATTGCAATAATGGCAGCAATTACCAGGAGGATTGTTAGTGCAGTGTTCATTCCTTTATATTTATAGTATACAAGCCTCGACTTATTTATGCGGTGCGTAATCGTAATTCACCATCCACTGCACTCCGAACTTGTCCGTTAACATACCGAAGTATGCATTCCAGAAAGTCTTTTCGAGTGGCATTGTTACTTGTCCGCCTTGCGAAAGTCCATTAAATATTCGGGATGCCTCTTCTTCACTATCGGCACCGATGGCGATGGAAAAGTTATTGCCAGGAGATAAAGTGTGCCCTGCAGATTCGAGTGCATCGGTACCCATAATTCTATTTTCGCGTCCTATAGGCAAAGCAATGTGCATGATTTTGTCCTGGTCTTCCGGAGGAACATTCGCGGTTTCAGGCACGTCTTTGAAACGTTGCAAAGCAGCGAACTCTCCGCCAAAAACCGATCTGTAAAAGTTAAAAGCTTCCTCTGTAGTACCGTTGAAATTTAGATAGGGATTAATTGTTGCCATGTTCTGTTTTGTTTGAGATTGATATATAGATATACTTGATCAAGGGTATAATTCAGCTCGCGAATGCCAGAGGTTTGAAAGAGGTTAACGATATTTCTTTTTCTTTTCCTCTCAGTTTAATGGCTCCCAATGGTTGGGCTAAAAAGTTATTCGCCAATTGAAGACTTGCTACTAAATCTGCAGATGCAATTACTTCTGCATTGAATTCTTTGCACATGCTGAGGATCCTGGAGGTAGTATTCAACACATCGCCAGAATAGGTGATGTCACGTTTAATAATTCCAACTTCTCCGGCAACTACTTTTCCACAGTGTATACCAGCTTTAAAAGATGGTACCAGTCCGTAGCGTTGTATATATTTTTCTTTATTCTTTTCAATGTGCAGTTTAATGTCATAGAAGCATTGTACACATTGACTCTTCTCAATTCCATCTTTATGTTTCCACGCAACAATAACTTCGTCCCCTACATATTGGTGAATTTCCCCTTTGTTGGCAATAATTGGATTCGTAATGTCTGCGAAGAAATCTTTTAGAAGCTCGTGGTATTTTTCATCGCCCAATTTCTCGGCTATCGTGGTAGATGAGTTCAGGTCCAGAAACATGAAAATACGATTCTCTTCTTTAGGTGTGTTATACTTTCCTCTGATAATATTTCCAAAAACACCCTGTCCGAACTTACTACTAATCTGGAGTAGCAACTGAGTAATTGCAACTACGATTGACCACACAAGTATATTTTTAGCGCGTGAGCTATCCATCAAAAAGTTTTTAAAAGCCTCCTGAGAGACAGGATCCATAAAAGGTTTACCTGTGCGGAGGGGAACGGACACCAGGCCCAGCAGTAAAATTATAAGTAGTATAATGGCGAAGAAAGATATACTCACCGCAGCAACGGTATGGCCATACGACTTATCCTGATATTTTACATTCACAAAGAATACCAGGAGGCTTCCACCTAGTAAACCTCCAACCAATGCAGAGCCGAGGTTAAACATCAGCGACAATCCAAATGAATACTCGGGTGACGGCCCTTGGGAATTGTTCGTCAGCAACACAAGATGATCATATATAGATATAATAAAACCAACGATCATCCATGCGCAGATGATTGCGCCAAGTTGGTGTAGTTTGAGTTGCGTTGTTCGATTCATAACTTTAAATATTTCGTTGAACCAACTAATTCTATCCTGTCCCCTCAGCCCATTGCATGTACAAATGTAGCGACCATAATAAAAGTAAACGGGGTGTAAATACGGCAATCTAAAGGGTTGACTCCGACATTATCTTCTGCTAGTTTTGGGAGGATGAATTTCCGGAATCATAGTCTTAACACGTATAACACTTAACAGATGAAACACATTTCTATTCTCGTTCCAAGAGGTGCTGCTGCCTTAAGTTGTATTGAAGGTGCATTCACTTGTTTTACAAAGGCAAATGATTTTTTAACGAGTATGGGGCGGTCACCATTATTCAAAGTGCAATTGGTGGGTATCGATAATGATACACAGGTATATGACCGTTTATTTAAAGTGTCGCCTGACGTGGTTGTGGCAGAACTTGAAAAAACCGATCTGATCATTATACCCGCTGTAAATGGAGACATGAATAGTGTCATAACATCCAACGCTGAATTTTTTCCGTGGATTGTAAAGCAGTATAAAAAAGGCGCGGAGATTGCGAGTCTTTGCGTTGGAGCATTCCTGTTGGCAGCAACCGGATTACTCGAGGGAAAAAAAGTCGCCACGCACTGGCTATCCGCCAATGACTTCAGAAAAATGTTTCCGGATGTAGAGTTAGTGTCAGACAAGATTATTACAGATGAACAAGGAATATATTCCAGTGGTGGGGCGAATTCGTTTTGGAACCTCCTGCTATA
>CABHOV010000020.1 GCA_902168185.1 uncultured Bacteroides sp. | reverse complement strand
TTTTGATACCTTATTTTTTGATGGGTCTCCGCATTGAATTCCATAGGATTGCCGTGTAAATTGGTTTAGGATAATTGTAATAGTACAAATACATTTTTAAGTGGATAAAATGGAGTAGTATTTTTGTACCACTCATCACGTAGTAAAAAAATACTATGACTGTCATTGGAAATAAAATATTTACGATCTGGCACGAATTTTTTTAAATCTTTTCGTGTAATAGACAGCGAGTTGGAAAACATTGAGAACTTTCGAGATATGCAAGACCCCAAAACTATATTGTTGAATCCTTTTTTGTGCTATCATTGAGTATTCATTCATCTATGCTTAACGTGTCGGCAGAGGTTCAAGTGTTGAGATTATCAACAGAGAAGATAATAGAACTCATTCATCAAACTCGTAATGATCTTATAACATCACACCTGGAGGATGATGCTATTCAGGCTTACTTCAATAGCCACTTTCATCTTGACAAAGTGAGTGCTATAAAAGTAGAATTTTTGAAACGCGATCTGAAAGAGCTTTTGTCTACGCCAGTAGACCTCGTGCATTACGCTGCCGCGATTAAAGAAATAAAAGAGTTTAATAATGTTACTTTAATAAGTAATCATCATCAAACTTTCATGCAGGAAATCGACACCCTCTTCAAGAAATATATATTCTGAAAAAAAGAAGCAGCACTCTCTTCTTCTAATGATTCTTATTAAATAACTATATGGAAATTGAAATTGGCCGTCAGTACTTACTGGACGGTAAAACCCCTGTGTCAGTTGTAAAAGCAATCAACAAAGCAAAAACGGTATATAGTATAGTCGTGGGACAAAGTATCATCACCGTTGAAAAGGAAAGATTAAAAGACATGGAGCCTGTTAAAGAGGGATAAACCGGAAGGTTACATCTCTGTTACAACGCTCATCTATATCAAGATACTTTGCATTGAGGATCTTGACTATTTGATTGGAAAATTGTCTTAAGTCGCTGAACTGCTATAGTCAGAATTTTTCTTATTCTATATAAGACAAATTCTGATACGGCATTCATCAGACCGTACCCTGTTTTTGGTTATAATTCAGAGGTCTATATTCTATTATAAAGCGCTTTTACCTTGTTTTAAACCCAGGTAAGCAATATCGCAGTCACAAGCAGTGTCTTTGGCGATCCGTTTGTTTTCAAAATCTCTGGAATTACATTGTCATAACGCTGTTTAGCGTAATCTTTCCGCGCATTCGCACCGCTTCCCTTATTTTTTTAAAATCAGTTTTCCCCTGATTTATACCGTTCCTCGAGCGACCATCTTTGCTATAACAACAACTAAAAATTTATGAGGACTTTCAGAATGTCGACCGATACAGCGCGAAGACCGCTTTTCATCGATTTCGATGCTTATACCGATGGCGATCCTGAATTTAAAAAGGAAATAACCGATCTGATGATCGACAACCTGCAAGAGATGCAGCAAGTACTTCAACTCGCATCCAAGCAAAATGATCTCGCTTTATTTCAGAAGGTCTGTCATAAAATCAAAGCAACGTTGGATATGCTCGAGGACAAAGAGTTGTTGGAAGTTGTAGCGCAGTTGAAAATTTCGATGGCAGATGCCGAGCTCGTAAAACTGCTCGACAGGTTATGTATAGATATTATAGCAAGTCTCAACGAAAGCAAATGACCTTACGGGTACTTGCCAGTTTTATATAGTACATAATTATGGAGGAATCTGCATTCGACAAAATTGATATTTTCCTGACTGTGGATAGGCAAACCATTAACAACTATTTCAATAGCCATGATCCAGCGCCTATATATAAACGTCAGCTCAGTCATCAGTTAGAAGAGTATATCCGCACATCGGTTCTATCTGCGAAACGATACTCGGCTATATTTTACAAGTTTAAGTGCATTAGTGAAATTGATAAGCAATATGCTATGCCACTGATGTATGCTATACGAACGCATTACCTGAAAAAAAAGGAGATGCGCGAAAAGGAGTTTAAAAGATTCAGGAATCGCAGTTGGATACTTCTTGGTATCAGTCTCGTGATGGTTTTGATCTGTCAGGGATTTATACCTATGATGTTGGATGAACACAATAGACTACATACTGCATTGGGCAACAGTCTTGATATTTTTAGCTGGGTACTTTTATGGAGACCGATCGACTTGTTACTCTTTTATTGGAATCCACATTTGAAGGATATCTCTTTATTAAACAAACTGGCAACTGCAGAACTGATTGTTATCGACAACGAAAAATGAAAGTTCAAATCATTTTCATAGTAGCGTTTGCAACCATCTTTATACCGAAAGTATATGGACAGGCTGGATTTGAGCAATACTATTATGTTCAGGACAAGGAAGCCGTTGAGTTCGTACCCGTTATTAGTTTTCAGGCGAAGAATAACTGGTATGCCGAAGCCCGGTATAATTATGAAGAGAAGAATACATTCTCTCTATATGCAGGAAGGAAATTTTCAGGCGAATGTAAAAAGCTGATGTATTCCCTCACACCAATTATGGGCGCAGTGACGGGTGAACTGGATGGTGGATCGGCAGGTATGAATGTATCTGCAGAACTGGAGGGCGTTTTCTTTTCGTCACAATCGCAGTATACATTTTCGCCCAAAGATCCGTCCTGTGATTTTTTGTTTAGCTGGTCGGAGTTGGGATACGAAATTTCATCGTGGTTTTACTTGGGCGTTAGCATGCAGCATACGCGTATGCTACATACAAACACGCAGATATTTGAGCACGGTGCCGTTATAGGTTTTGAATTTGGAAAGTGGACAATCCCGGTCTATAGTTATAACACGTTTGATCGGGGACGATATTTTGTATTGGGTATAAATCTGGGTATCGGTTCTAAACCGGCACAGTAACCCTTAACAACAATCTTACGAACATGGTATATATATTCTCTGCAACATCGTCATCGGCAATTTTTGTCCTGGCTCCATTATGGGTAGAGCTCACTATATTGGCAAGTTTGATCATCGTATTGTTGATTTTCTTTGGCGTACGCCTGAATAAGATCAAGCATGAAAAAGCAGAACTGCAACGCCAGGTAATTGAAAAAGCGGAGCTTTTATTATATGCAGGAAAGAGAGAGCAAAAAGCTCTGGAGGAAATAGCAGAAGTAGAGCGCGCTAAAAAAGTTTTACTTGGGCGAATCAACCACGAGATACGCACGCCGATGAATGGTATCATGGGCATGGTCTCGTTGTTATCTGAAACTTCATTAACCAACGAACAAAAGGATTTTAACGATACGATCCGTAATTGTGGTGAAAGCCTTCTTACTGTTATCAACGATATATTGTTAAGTGATATACTCGCACACGCAAAAGTGGAATCAAATGCAGCTGAGTTAGAGCAGAAAGATTTTGACTTGCGAAATTCCATTGAAGAGGTGTTCGATATTTTTGCGAGCCATGCAGCGCAAAAAGACATAGAGCTTATATACCAGGTAGATCACCGTATACCTTCGCAGATCATTGGCGACAGTACGCGCTTGAGACAAGTACTAACCAACCTTGTAGAGAACTCCATAAAGTTTACCAAACAAGGTGAGATCCTGGTTGAAGTATGGATCCGGAGCGAAAACGCAAATGGCACCATGGATCTTGGTTTTGAGATACGCGATTCAGGTATAGGTATACCAGCGAAGGATCTTGCGTTTTTGACAAATACGATTTCACAATCCGGAGCGCAGCAATCCGGTATAGGATTATTCTTGTGCAATCGCCTTGTTGGCATGATGGGCGGTATATTTACAATTGAGAGCTGGGAGGACGAAGGAACGGTTGTCAAATTTAATATACCGGTTAATGCAGGTTCGCACATGTTGCGCAGCAACCCGGATATGGTGGGTGTTGAAGGAAAACGAATTCTGATTGTAGAAGACAACGTAACCCAGCGCAATGTATTGAAAGATGAAGTGGCGTATTGGAAATTGATTCCGATCGTAGCTGATTCCGGAAAGCAGGCGATGGAAATACTTTCGCATGGACCAGATATAGACCTGGTACTTGCAGAGATGCAAATGCCGGAGATGAATGGAATGGAATTGTCACAGACGATTCGCCAGCTTTATCCGATGCTGCCCATTATATTGATGAGTACCAGTGGTGATGAAACCAGCAAAAAACATCCGGAGATCTTTAGTTCTGTAGTAAGCAAACCTATACGATTCAATAATCTAAGTCAGCGTATACTCAGTGCGTTGTTGAACAGAGGAGAGAGCTACACGGTAGACACTGCACCTGCTAAACCAAAATTATCAACTGAATTTTCGAAGAAGTATCCGTTACGCATTTTGATAGCAGAAGATAATCGCATGAACCAAAAGCTGGCGATGCGCATTCTCGGAAAACTGGGCTACGATCCAGACATCGCGGAGAACGGTAAAGAAGTACTGGAAGAAGTAAGTAAGCGGATTTATGATGTGATCCTGATGGATGTTCAGATGCCTGAGATGGATGGACTTGAAGCGACCCGCATGATTCGCGTTTGTCTGGATACTCAGCCTGTCATTATTGCTATGACTGCGAACGCGATGCAGGGCGACCGCGAAGAGTGTTTGAAAAATGGTATGGATGACTATATCAGTAAGCCAGTAAACCTGGAGGATCTGGTGATCATATTGGAGAAGTGGGCGTTGCAGGTAAAAGTCAAACAGTAAAACTTCAAAATTATTTTAATACCCCCCCGCATGCGTGTTTACTGTATTTTATTTTTTATACTGCTGACTATAGATTCCTATACACAGGGTCTTAGTTTCAAACACATTGGTAAACGTGATGGGCTTTCGCACAGTAATACGGTATGTATACTTGAAGACAGCCGCGGGTTTATGTGGTTTGGTACCAGTGATGGGTTGAATAAATTTGATGGATACTCATTCAGGATATACCGCAATAACCCTAAAGATGAAAATTCGATCAGTAATAACTTTATCAATAGTATAATTGAGGATTCAAAGGGCGCGTTGTGGATTGCTACTTTAGGGGGTGGTTTAAGCCGCTATAATCGCGAGAAAGAAAAATTTACGCACTTTAAGCACGATGCTAAAAATCCCAATTCAATTTCCAGTAACGAAGTGGTCAGTGTTATGATTGATCACGAAGGACTTTTATGGGTCGGTACGGAAGAAGGGTTGGATGTATATAATGAAGCCGACAATACATTCACGCACTATATACATGATAAGAATAATCCCAGAAGTATAAGTGATAATTCCATTAACCACATATTTGAAGACCACGAGCGGAATATCTGGATTGCTACTTTGAATGGATTGAATCTTTTTGAGCCGAAAAGCAAAACATTCACTCGCTTTACACACGATGATAGCGATCCTAAATCAATCAGCGGCAATTATACCAAGGTAATTTTTGAAGATGATGAGAAACAACTTTGGATAGGAACCTGGGGCGCAGGATTAAACAAGTTTAACCCTCACACGAAGGAGTTTAAACGTTTTGGAATGGAAGATGGTCTTGCCAATAATTTTGTAATGGCAATTGAGGGAGATCCAGATGGTAACTTATGGGTAGGTACCGAGAACGGTGGATTAAATGTACTATACAAAAACAGCAGCTCATTTTTAACCTATAATCATGATGATATAGATCCTGCCAGCATTAGTATAAACTCAATATGGTCTATATATAGGGATTCAAAAGATAACATGTGGGTGGGTACATTTTCTGCGGGCATTAATCTCTTAATGCGTGATGGAAGTCGGTTTCAACACTTTCGCCATACCTCGTCACCCGGAAGTCTGAGTAATAACAAGGTTCTTCATTTGTTTGAAGATTCAAAAAATAACCTGTGGGTAGGAACAGACGGAGGCGGGGTAAATTTATACGATAACAAAACCGGAAACTTTAAACATTTTTACCATGAGAAGGATAACCCGGCCAGTATATGTGGTGATTATGTCTTGAACGTTCATGAAGACAGACAAGGAAATTTTTGGTTTGGAACATGGGCGGATGGTGTAACATTATATAACCCGAAGAAGAATACATATACACATTTTAAAAATGATCCGAAAGATCCCGGAAGTATTAGCTCTAATAATGCCTGGGCTTTTTACCAGGATAAGTATGATAATATCTGGATTGGAACTTTTAATGGCGGACTTAATCTCTTTAATCCAAAAGATGGCTCCTTTACTCATTATATTCATGATGATGAAGATCCGAATAGTATCAGTGGTAATAAAGTATACCTGGTATATGAGGACAGCCACGACAATTTATGGGTTGGTACGCAAGGCAATGGTCTTAATATTTTCAATCGTACTACGAAGAAGTTCACACGTTTTCAGCACCAGGATGGAGCGAATAGCATTAGTAACAATGCTATAAATCAGATGCATGAGGATAAGAAAGGTAATCTTTGGATCGGTACAATGTCGGGCCTGAATTACTACGATATTCATAGTAAAACATTCAAAGTATACCGTACGATAGATGGCCTGCCTAGCGATGCGATCTATGGAATGCTTGAAGACCCCAATGAGAATTTATGGATTGCTACAAACAATGGCTTGTCTAAATTCAATCCGAAAACAGGAAAATTTAAGAACTTTGGCGTAGCAGATGGTTTACAATGCACGGAATTTAAACAGAGTGCTTTTCTGCAAAGCCGTTCAGGTGCTATGTACTTTGGAGGAGAAAATGGATTTATCAAATTTTTTCCGGACAGTATAAAATATGAAAATTTTCAGGTACCGATTGTTCTTACCGACTTTCAATTATTCAATGCACCGGTTGCTATAGCAGACAGTGCGAATGGTAAATCTCCACTTGTAAAAAGCATTGCGGAAACCAAGGAGATCACACTGTCGCATACTAATTCCGTAATTTCATTTGAGTTTGCCGCATTGTACTACGCTGACAGCGAGCGGAAGTTATATACCTATATGCTGGAAGGGTTTGATAAGGAGTGGAGTAACGAACGTGCCTGGCGAAGCGTAACCTATACCAACCTGGATCCGGGAGAGTATACATTTAAAGTGAAGGGGCGCGACAGCGAAGGAAATTGGGCTACGGAGACCCTCACGTTAAAACTTATTATTACACCGCCCTTCTGGCGGACCTGGTGGTTTATAGCGAGTGCTGTTTTTTTTGTGATCGGCGGTAGTATATTTCTATACCATGCACGTGTAAATTCAATCGAAGCACAGAAAGTGGCTTTGGAAAAGGAAGTGCGCGAACGCACTGCCGAAGCGATTGAGCGAAAAGAAACACTCGAGGCCCAGACAGAAGATATGCAAACCCTGAACGAACAGTTGCAGGAGCAGACTATGTTTCTTCAATCTATCAACGAAGAGATTCACCAGCAGCGTGAGGAAGCAGAAGCCGCACGCCAGGAAGCTGAACGCGCGAACCAGGCGAAGAGTATATTTCTGGCCACGATGAGTCACGAAATCCGAACACCTATGAATGGTGTGCTTGGTATGGCTTCATTGTTGGCAGAGACAACACTTACCGCCGAGCAGCAAGAATATACCAATACGATTCGCGGAAGCGGGGAAGCACTGCTTACGGTTATCAATGACATTCTTGATTTTTCAAAAATAGAATCCGGTAACCTCGAACTCGAAAATCACAGCTTCGATCTGCGTCAATGTATAGAAGAAGTGATGGATGTATTTTCGGGGAAGGCAACACAGAAAGGTTTGGATCTGCTCTATCAGATTGATCATACTATACCTACTATGATCATCGGTGATAGCCATCGCTTGCGTCAGATCCTTCTTAACCTGATTGGCAATGCCATGAAGTTTACGCACCAGGGTGAAATTTTTATAGGGGTCGATTTACAGAAAACAGAAGGTGATGATCTGGAGCTTTCCTTTCGCGTACGCGATACAGGTATAGGTATACCATCGGATAAACTTTCACGGTTATTCAAAGCTTTCTCTCAGGTAGACTCATCGACTACACGCAAGTACGGAGGAACAGGCCTGGGACTCGTGATCAGTCAACGTCTGGTAGAATTGATGGGCGGTGTTATTCAAGTGGAAAGTGAAGCCGGATCTGGAACTACATTTAGTTTTACGATCAAAGGCGCTGTGAGTCATGAGCCGGGTATACAATACGATTTTGTAAATGTCATTAGCAGTGAAGGCAAGAAAGTATTAATCGTGGATGATAATACAACGAACCTCACCATCCTGAAAAAACAACTGATGTTATGGAAGTTGATTCCAACGCTGGCTTCATCCGGACCGGCAGCACTGGATATACTTTCGCAGGACGCATCGTTCGATTTGATTATTACCGACATGCAGATGCCCGACATGGATGGTGTCCAGGTAACACGCCTTATTAAAGCAAGTTATCCTGCTATTCCAGTCATACTGTTGAGTTCGGTTGGTGATGAAAGTAAAAAACAGAATGCGGAATTATTTTCAACAGTATTGAATAAGCCTGTGAAACAGCTTCCCTTAAACAGAGCTATTCAAGCTGCGCTTCGCCCGGTTGGAAATATAGTAAAAGAAGAAGATGCTAAACCGAAGCAATTGCTGTCGGAAGAGTTCGCGAATAAATATCCGCTTCGTATACTCATAGCCGAGGATAACCCAGTAAATCAAAAATTGACACTGCGAATCCTTAATAAACTAGGGTATCAGCAAATAGAGGTTGCTCAGAATGGATTGGAAGCGATAGAAAAATTTGACGAGAATTTTTATGATGTGATCCTGATGGACGTTCAGATGCCAGAGATGGATGGTTTGGAAGCCACGCGAATGATCCGGTTAAAGCGATATCATCAGCCTGTAATTATTTCAATGACGGCTAACGCCATGCAAGGTGATCGTGACGAATGTATGAAAGCAGGCATGGATGATTATGTGAGTAAGCCTGTAAAAATAGAAGCGCTTGTTGCAGTACTTAAAAAATGGGCTTTGCATACACAGTCAAATCCAGAAAATCGGTATTGAATGTAGTTAGACTTAAACAATACATTTGTTATATAGATATATAGTTTGCATTTTTTAAATATAGTGTTGTTATAGGTCATGGTTGTAAGTCATGCGAAGATTCTTCGTGTGTTATATTTTATTTTTTTATAGTATACCTATATTTTATTTTTTTTAATAAAAATCAGAATTATTCTGATTTTTTACTTGGTATATCTTAGTGACCTTTGTTCTCTTGTTACATCCGATTGTAATTCATTTTTAAAGAAATCCTATATGGTAAAAAGATTTTTACTTTTTATTTATTTGTTAGTTCATTTGATTGCCAGCGTTCATGCGCAGGTTAAAATAGGGAATAACCCTACTACGATTAATACAAACTCCTTATTGGAGCTGGAGAGTACCAATAAAGGTTTGTTACCACCCCGGGTAATTTTGAATAGCTTAAATTCTGTGTCGCCTCTTACCGGAACGGTACCTGCGGGAATGCTGGTATATAGCAGCGGGGGAGCCTTAGCGGATGGCTACTATTTTTGGGATGGAACTAAATGGGTTGCATTTATAGCAGTAGGAGAGCCCAGTATAACTTCAAAGACAACAACCACGACCGTTGCAAAAAGCGAAACATTTGTTGTCGCCAGCAATAACATTATACTTACACTTCCTGCTATTACAGCCGCTGATGATGGATTGGCCATTACTATAAAAAATATAGGAACGCATACCGATGAAGTGAAAGTTATACCCAGCGGATCTTC
>CABHOV010000019.1 GCA_902168185.1 uncultured Bacteroides sp. | reverse complement strand
CTTTTATACTCTGCGCAGGGCAGGGTATAAAAGCACAACCAACATTCACAATGAAAAACGAAGAAGACAAAGCAACCATTACCGGACTGCTTGAAAACAATTACTTTAAAGGTATATATGAAGGCGACCTGGATCTTTTGAAGGAGCTATACTACCCCGGCACACTACTGTTTGGCGATGTAAAAGGACAGCCTTACGCGAAAACGCTCAGTCAATATCTCGAGGGTGTTAAAAACCGTCAGAGTCCGAAAGACTCCGGAAAAATATTTACCCATGAAATTATCTCAATCAAAGTAGTAAATTCTATCGCCATGGCGGAGCTGAAGGTGAGAATGTATGATTTCCATTATCATGAATTTCTTTCCTTCCATCAGATCGATGGTAAATGGTTTCTGGTAAACAAGATGATGAGCGATATTAACAAGTAAATTGTAAAGCGATGTGGTATAAAACAAAAGCAACTGAACTATTAGGGATCGATTACCCGATCATGCAAGGGCCCTTCGGTGGTGGCCTTTCATCTCCAGCACTGGTAGCGGCTGTATCGAATGCTGGCGGACTCGGTGGCTATGGCGCATATACTTTAAATCCGCAGGATATATATGCGATCGACAAGCAGATAAAAGCAGCCACAAACAAGCCCTATAATATTAACCTCTGGGTATCTGATATCGATGCACCGGGCGGTACAATTTCAGATGAACATTTTGATGCTGCGAAGCAACTGTTCAAGCCATACTTCGATGAAGCCGGAATTCCGTTGCCCGAAAAGCCTGCACCCTTTATATCGCGTTTCGAAAACCAGGTGGATGTTATACTGCATACGCGTCCAAAAGTATTCAGCTTTGTATTTGGTATACCTTCAGCAGATATACTCGAGCAATGCAGGAAGCTCGGTATAAAAACCGTGGGCGCTGCTACTACACTTGACGAAGCCATTGCCCTGGAAGCTGCCGGAATAGACATGATCGTTGCTTCCGGTTTTGAAGCGGGTGGTCATCGGCCTTCTTTTTTAGCACGTGCCGAGCAATCCATCACCGGTACGTTTGTGTTGCTTCAACTGATCCGCGAAAAAGTAAAGATACCGGTTATCGCTGCCGGTGGTATTGCGGATAGCCGTGGCGTTGCAGCAGCATTTATGCTGGGAGCAGATGCCGTGCAGATTGGTACAGCATTTCTCGCATGCGATGAATCCGGAGCGTTGCCGGTGCACAGGCAAATGCTATTCTCCGATGCAGCAAAGTATACTACATTAACACGCGCATTTACCGGCAGACTTGGCCGCGGCATCGCGAACAGCATCACGACAGAACTACTTGGAAAAGAGAGCGAGTTTCTTCCCTTCCCGTTGCAAACAACCTTTATGTCATCGTTACGAAAAGCGGCTATTGAAAAAGAAAAGCGGAATATGATCTTGTTCTGGGGCGGACAAATTGCACCGATACTCAAACACACAAAAGCTGAAGTGCTTATGCAGTCGTTGATTGAGGAGACATCAAGGATTATGACTTAGTAAATATATACCGAGTGAATTGATACTAGTAGACCGTACTCAGCCTCGCTTCGAGCTTTCTGCTGCTGTCCCCTATAGAAGAAACCGGTGATGCTACTCGATGGTATATCATCAGGTATATCTGCTTATCATATTTTAGTCTCAGCCACATTTAAAAGATTTAAAGTAGGTAGCTGGGATTTTGAGTGTGGATATTGGGGAGTTGTTTATTCCAACTAAGAATCGCTGACTTGTCGGGACCATTTTTTCAAGGCTACTTAATAATTTCTCGTATATAATAAGCGGGGGTAATCATAGCTAGCTTACCTCCTGTATTATCAGAATATGTCCCATGAACAATTCCAACTAAAATTGTCTGGTTAGGTCCAAATGCATATCCTGCTTGGTCAATTCCGACCAACACAGGACCACCACTTAATCCTTGCATACTGGGATTTTCCAAAAGCTGAAAAACCGACTTATTTCCAGTATCTGCACGTCTCATTGTTAATAATCCACTAGAAAAAAAAGAACGAAAAGTAAAGGCCGAAAAGTCGCGGCCAATCTGGTTAAATAATGCTATAGGGTAGCCTATTATTGTAACATTCATTTCTCTTGGTACAGCTTCTTTTGATTTCAATACTTGCTTCACAGGGAAGCTCCAATCACTTAGGCGTTTCTTACTATCACTATTATAAGCAACTATTTCAATTACAGAAATATCAGCTTCTTTGTGATTTTGCCATACTATATTTCCTTTGACAAATTGCTTCAATGGGAGCGAATAAGCGACATCTCCGTCTATCTTGAAAATCAAAACAGGCTGAGCCTTAACTAAACTTGACACATGAACGGCTGTAACAAGGTAATACTTTAAACTATCCGATACTATCGTGGCAGTTCCTAGTGGAGTAGTAACGTCTCCCATTTGATCTGCAATACATACGACCATCTTTGAAAGATCGTCAATCGAATATTTCTTTTGTGAATAGGAATTAAATGCAAAAGTCGAAAGAAGAAAAATAAAACATATACTTTTCATAGTTAAGTTGATATAGCGTGAGTAAATTCCTTCAGTTTTTCAAGATAGAGTATATCTCCATATGTTATACAGTGCTATAAATCCGTCCGCAACAGAAACCAAGAAGAAGAATCAATTAGAACTTTTATTTTTCCTTGAGCTATAATTTTCCCCGATCTTTCGAATTTTAGCTCTGAGTCCCTTTTTGGGTATTTCTATCTGACCCAACCTTCTCATCAGTCATTTTTTAAATTTCTGAAAATTCAGATTGTATAAAAATATGTTTCCCATTCCCATAATTGCTATAGTTGTTTTACCAAGTCAATACATAAAGTATACTTTTATGTTGACTGAAGGTTAATGTAGTTTCAATACCCATCATAATGCATACCACTATACATTTCGGACAACATAAATGAAATCACTTCGGATTTCATGTCTTCATAATGAGATAACATATCCCATTGCCATTCAAAAAAAGTTATAAGCTTATCAATAATCTTCTTGAAGTTCGCGACGTCTAAAGTAGCTCTCGACAGGCTTTCTTGTCTATTTGGTCCTCTCGTAACTGGATATCGAAAATTCATTGATTTTGGATCTTCATTATTGAATTGCGAGATAACTCGTTCAACATTATCTAAGGTCTTTTTATCTATAGTTTCAATCTTTAGCAAAATCTCGGTTCTATACACCTTCCATAACTTAAGTAGATCATGTTCGTCTCGAAAATCCTTTTTTTCATCGAGATATTTGTAACCCATAATTATTAATTCTTTAAGTCTTAATTCACAATATTGACGATAACAAAATATTAAAGGATAAACCATTGTATTCCAATGAAATCTACTTCCCGTGCACATTTCATATAATCTGCTACCGGCCTCCTTATAGCCTTCTGAGTAAAGAAAGAATTTGTTAGCTGGATTTTTAAGCCATGCACCATGTTCTAGATTAGTCTCTTCTCGGAAGAGTTCGTCATTCTCGTTTGGTAAGTCTTCAAGCATAATTACTAGAGCTGTTCTTTGACAGGCTCCCTTAGAATCTCAATAATTTTCAGTTTATTTCCATCCGGAATAATCAAAACAATACTTGTGACCTTAACATCAAAAGTATCAATTTCATTAATTGACTTAGTGAAGAGTTTCCGGACCCGTATTGCGAACTCCTCGATTTCTCTCCAAGTCAAAGCACTTGAAAACTTGTACGTAGATCTTGATACGGGTACTAGTTTTAATTCCGCCTTCAATTTTCTATTTATACTGCTGTAAAATTTTGAATGCTCAGGTCTGCTTATGTCGTAATTAACAAGCACATCAAATCTTTGCTTCTCAATTTCTTCCCCAATTAATGTCTTAATAAATGCCTCAAGTGTAGTGCTGACGTTCTTGCCCATAGATTTACTGCCTAGCTTAAATTGTCTAAAATATATAAATAGTGCCTGCCTATATGATAGACAATCAAAGTTTCCCAATGGTATCATTTTTCTTCCGAATACGCCAGTATTGTTTCCGAAGCATTACTTAGTACGCAGTGTGTTGTAGTCGCGAGTAACACCTTATAACTTGTTCGGTCATGTCTATAAATTACAAAGCCCATCCACCACTTCCTCCGAAGCGATAGATGGGCTCTATAGATACGAATCTAGGAAAAATATATTCACTTCAAAACGGATTAAACGTCAAGTTATATCAGCTATTTAACCTCTTACGTTATCATCTTTGATTTATAGTTGGTAGCTTACCAAATAGCGAACCTAGTTGTTGAATATCTATAACTTTGGTAAGAGACACATTAAAAAGTGGAATTTCGCCACCTCGAAGGAATGTTTCAAAACCTATTGAAATTCCGGGGTCTAATACAGTCGCGTCAATATGTAGTTGCAAAAATATGTTCCGTTGATCTCTATAGCTAACAAATTCATTTATGCTATTCCGTACAATTGAGTATGGATAAGTAAACTTGTTATATCCTGCCGTTAATTGCGTTTTTACATTTATTTTATCAGTGTAGAGTACGTGTAAAAAACCCACGCTTAGATTATAGTTAGCTTGACGAATTTTCATTTCTGAAACAGGTGGACGAAAAATATATGTACTGTCTTGTTTCCTTAAATACGTTGTAGTGTCCGTAAGAAAATTCTTATTGGAGTAACTGGTTTTTATGGTTTGCAACCCAATGTATAGCCCTATTGTTGCAAAGAGCTTTGACTTTGATGATGAAATAGATTCGATCTCACGAAGATAATCGAAGGACACGAAAATGTTGTCCGTGACAGATTCTCTCAATGAGCTATAAATTCCTCTGGCGATTGTTATAGAATCACCTGGTGCTGCTGTCGGGACTTCTCCGTAAAAAGGAATCCTTCCGAGAGAATCTTTATCTGAAAAGTATCTATTCTTTCCAAAGGTTAGATACGTCCAGTGTTTTGTAGCAAGCTCTCCTCCATTAGTTTTCTTTTTAAAGTTGAAAAGAAGCGCGCCTTTAAGGTATAGCTCCTTGGCTTTTACGCCATCTAACAAATCAATGTTTGTACCAGTGAAAAGCCAAAACTCGTAACCTTCATCTGAATTGTTAGTTGGGTTTCCGCTTTCCGAAGTTCTTTCTGGTGTTTCCTGGGAGACAGTGTCTTCTTGAGCATGAGCGAAGATTGAAATTAAAAGAAAGGAGAATGAGCATATGATCTTTAGCATAACAGGGTATATTAAATTATAACATAAAAAAAGCCCATCCACCGCTTCTTTCCGAAGCGATAGATGGGCTCTACATTGCTAATGTATATAAATTAATTGTAGTTGTTACATCGCCATGAAATAAAATATCCAACTATATTTCAAACAATGAAATGTAGTATAATTCTATCCTTAATTATTTGCGTTGCTTGCTCATCCAACAAGGGTGATGAACGTTTTAAATCATTTGTATACGATTTGAGCAAAAGATCGGACTCAATAGAATTTCAGAAGTGGCGTTTAAAGAACATTACAGGAAAGAGGTCTGAAAACTATAACTGTCACGATAGTTTACAAATTAACAGCTGGACATGGGCGTATTGTTTGTATGAAGACGATTCGTATAAGATTCTGGGAGAATGTAGAGGAGAATTTGGAGGAAGCGCTATTTTCATTCACAAGAACGAGCCCGACAAAGCGAATTACGTGGTATGCACATGTCCACAGATGGTTGAAAAAAGAGAGGACGGCTTCTACATTACACAGGCATTGGCCCATGGTATAGGCTCTGGCCGTGTGATTAAGATTGAAGATCCTAAAGATCTGATTACTGTAAGTGTTGACAGTCTTTCTTTACCTTGGCAAAAGGAAAGATTTAAAGGTGTGGACAGCTATGAAGTTTATACAAAGCTGGAAAACCAAGGACAAACCCTTATCGATACAATCGGTTATACATTCATACTATTTTTTCCGCACAACAAACAAGATTACTTGATTTATTCAAGCTATAGCAACATATTCTTGGGCGAAGTTAAGAATAAACAAATCGTTTTTTTTGATACACTGACTAACTTTAGCAGTTGGGGTTGGATTGACAGGCCCAACGAGCTTGTAGATGGTATTTATCACAACCATTTTGAAAGAAAGGGAACTGATTCTTTCCGCATGTACTCATCTGGCGATATCTATGTTAAGCAAGACACTATTATAATTGGATATATTTATAGAGAGTGGCCCAAAAAGAAAGAGGAGCTCTAAAGCACTACCATATATAGTGTGCTATTAAAAATATTCTAACCAATCAAAACATCCAATCATATTTTCAAGTACGATGATGATTCGATACATCTCCATTCGGTAATTGCGTCTCAGAACATCAGAGTCCCGGAGGCCGGTGACTTCTGATGGGGATGATATATAGTCGTTACAAAAATCAACAACACCGTGGCATTGGCGCAAGCAGAAGAAGGAAAGGAAAGGCAAGGATAGTTAAACTATACCGCCCCATCAGAGTCACCGGCCCTCCGGGACTCTGATGCATACGAGCCCTATACAAATTCCTTATTTCAATTTGTATTAGCAGTTTAGGACCTTCATAGAAACGCATCTAATACGATTCCTTCCATTCGCTATCTTTAATTCGCACAACTATCTATTTCATACTTCCAGATTATACTATATCAAAATAACAACTATAAAGACATGCTGTAAAAGGATGCGCGTTTATCGTCTTAAAACATCATCAGTATTTTTTTATTTTCTCGATGTCGATTGCATACCACGTAATTAAAATTTCGCATTACCTCACAAAAATTGTATATCACCTAATTTTTATTGCGTAATACGCTATTCTCGGAAGAAAGAAATAGTGACTACCATTGCACATTAAAACAAAGTAGCCAACATTTTATGCAGGAGAATCAAAATACCAGCCTAATTCTTTCTCTCATCAAAGACGACCTCATCAGCAACAAACTCATCAACGGATTAAATACACTTGGGCTTGGTGCTGGCGATTATCACTTGCACCTGAGCGAAACCATTCTCAACCTCATCGGCCTCGATACAGAGAATGACGCCATCCTCAACCTATACTACAACCTCACCCGGCAAAGTGAAACCCTCGACTTAACCAACATCACGCAACGAGAAAAACAACTAACTCAACTCGCCACAGAAATATATAGCGAGCTTCTAAAACAAAAACAATAGGCTGTAAAATAAAATCGTTATCAATCGTTTATGTATTATTTATAGTTTAGCAGCCCAATGCGCATAGTCCTTTTATTCACACTCCTGTTTTTTGTCCATGTTTTACTGCACGCACAAACCCTCACCGGCAAAGTAGTAAAGATAGCCGATGGCGACACCTTCACGATTCTGTTAAACAACCACCAGAAAAAACGAATCCGTCTGCACGGCGTAGACTGCCCCGAAAAAGGACAAGACTTCGGCAACGCAGCAAAAGAGTATATATCCAACCTCATCGCTGGTAAATCGGTAACGATAGTAACCACCAAGAAAGATCGCTATGGCCGCACCGTTGCCATCGTAAAAGTAGACACCATCAATGTAAACGAATCGCTACTGCGCGCAGGTCTGGCGTGGCACTATAAGCAATACGACAACACCCAACACTGGGCCGAGCTTGAGCATCAGGCAAAAAGTCACCACCGTAAAATATGGTCGTTGCAAAATCCAACACCACCGTGGCAATGGCGCAAGCAGAAGAAGGCAAGCAAGAATAGTTAACCTATATTTCCATTTAATGATTACGTCTCGGAACATCAGAGTCCCAGAGGCCGGTGACTCTGATGGGGATCAAATCAGATAGCGTATAAATGAAATATATACGACATATGTATATATTGCAGAATATAATCGGCATGCTTTTAGCCAATTGTTATGGGCAATTTATTTATGACAAGAAGACTACTTACCTGGCTTTGTGTTTTTTTTCGACAAACACGTTTGGACAATCAGACAGTGTGGTGACGGACAGATCAAATTTATACAACAACTTAAGACTTGGACTGGGAATGGAGAAAAACCCGTTTATTGAAGTCGGATTTTCGCGACTCATTATAGAAGACAAGGGACTTAACTCTGGATCATTTTGTTTCTACGCATCAGGACAGGTGAACAAAATTCTGACGAAGAGTCAATCCGACTATACATACGGTGGTAAAATCGGTTTCGAGACAGCATGGATGATTGGAATGTGGGGAGCTGAGGTTAAATACTTGACAACGGGGACAAAGTCGCAATGGTTCTTCACACCGCGAATTGGTTTAAGTCTACTCGGGTCTGCATCACTCTTATACGGAATCAATTTGCCAACAAAGAGTAACAAGATTAATGAGATTGGTCGACACCAAATCTCGTTGACAGTAAATGTTTCGAAACGACTGATGAAAGAGCTCAAATAAACTGCCCACAATCGAGTAGCCCGCCCCACTAATTTAGCAGGGGGAGGCTCTCGCATCTCCTTTAAGTACGGGCCTCGTATACAGCGGTTCATTAAGTTGTGGAGATACTTTTTCGTAATAGGATTCCCTCCCATCAGAGTCACCGGTCTCCGAGATTTTGATGTATACGAGCCCTATGCAATTACTACTTCGATTTGCATTAGTAGTTTAGACCTTTTTACAAATCTTTATATCTGTTATCAAAATTATCACCCCATCAGAACCACCGGTCTCCGAGACTCTGATGGGGATTAATATATAGTCGTTATAAATCCAACACTATCGTGGCAATGGCACAAGTAGCAGAAGGTAGGCAAGAATAGTTAACCTATATTTCCATTCAGTGATTACGTTTCAGAACATCAGAGTCCCGGAGGCCGGTGACTCTGATGGGGTTAATATATAGTCGTTACAAAACCTAATGCCGCATGACAATGGCGTAAGTAGAAGAAGTCAGGAAAGAATAGTTAGCCTATATTTCCATTCAGTGATTACGTCTCAGAACATCAGAGTCCCGGAGGCCGGTGACTCTGATGGGGATTAATATATAGTCGTTACAAAATCCTAATGCCGCATGACAATGGCGTAAGCAGAAGAAGGTAGGCAAGAATAGTTAGGCCGGTGACTCTTTCTTATCGTAAAACTGATAGCTAAAAAAATAAGTAAGGAATACTGCCCCATCAGAGTCACCGGTCTCCGGGACTCTGATGCTTCGTGAAGCACACGTCACCATTTGAAAATCCCTTTTTCACTTAGCTGTACCGTCATTTCGAACGGACTGATCCGGTATACTTTTTTACTTAGTATGTAAAAAACATCGCTATGCCACAAACAACAAAAAACTCCCGAATCATTCACGCCACGGTAGAGAAAGTATTCGAAGCATTCTCGAATGCAAAAGCGTTGGAAGCCTGGCTGGCGCCCAGCGATATGGTTGGTAAAGTACACAACTTCAACTTCCGTGCGGGTGGCGGATATACCATGTCGTT
>CABHOV010000018.1 GCA_902168185.1 uncultured Bacteroides sp. | reverse complement strand
CTGAATATGGAAACTCAATCGTTTATCTCGTGGTAAAGCCTCATTACTTATCGGAAGATCAAGTAAAAAAATTGAGCGAAAGTATAGCATTCCCTGCCAACAGTTCTGACCAGGTCAGGAAGGAACTTGATTATCTGTTAGTACTCCAGGATAAAAGAACTCCGGAGCAAATTAAACGGGTAGAGTTTCTCGGTGATATAGGTTACTGGCCTTCTATAAATATGGTGCCATCGCATGCTTCTTACCAGGAGAATTTAAAGCATTTGTTCTTTGAAGGAAGGGAATTGATGGGAGAGAACATCCACGCAGGAAATTTTCCAAAGGTTTCTAAATTACTTCAAGGTGTTATGCAAGATATGCGCGTAATGGAATTCACAATCAAGTATAAATTGTTAAGACCGCGTCCGTATCACCTCGAACCAAGACTAAATCCACTTACAAAAATTAACTCACCATCTTTTGCTAGTGGTCATACATTGTGGGCGTTTGTTCAAGCCTTTACGTGGAGCGAAATAGTGCCGGAGAGAAAAGATGCATTCGTATCGTTAGCAGAGGAAATCAGAAGGTCAAGAGAAGTAATGGGAATTCATTATCCAAGTGATAATGAAGCTTCGCGCCAGGTAGCCTATAAGATGCTTCAATACTATTTTGCGAATCCGGCATTCAAAAAAGATTTACAGGAAGCTACAACGGAATGGAATAGTAAGGCATCAAAGTTTATAGGGAATTGATGCCAGTATAGCGTTCAACTTCAAAAGTAAGCCAGTTCTTAGGCTATATATACAAGTTGTATTTTTAATACATTCACTATAATAATAGCGATTTCAATTTGATGTGCTAAATTTGATTTGCACCAAATTAATTCAATTCGTAGTATGACGGTTGAGACTTTTATTAGGACGAACTTGCCTATATATAAAGAAGGTAAT
This sequence comes from uncultured Bacteroides sp., assembly GCA_902168185.1. Classification (GTDB taxonomy): domain Bacteria; phylum Bacteroidota; class Bacteroidia; order Cytophagales; family Cyclobacteriaceae; genus Ohtaekwangia. The sequence goes on along the minus strand of CABHOV010000018.1, from coordinate 15,774 downwards.
TTTACCTTGCCTTTTGAAGTTGAACAAAAGGAATTCGGTAAAGACTATATAATAACCCGCTATGAGCAGATAGAGAATAGAATTCTTCTTTTAAGTGAAGGGATCGTGCAGATCAGTACACTTAAAGGAGATGAAGAAAAAATACTGGAATTTGTTTTTCCGGGAGAGTTTTTTTGTGCCTATACCTCTTTCCTGTTGCAGCAACCTTCCGATGTTCAGGTAGTAACACTTGCTGAATGCCGTGTGAGCATTATAAAAAGAGAGGACATGCATCGGGCGAATCAGAGCTCACTTGTCTCAAGTCACTTGGGTCTTCATATAGCCCAACAGTTGTTTTTGTCCAGGGCAAGACGGGAGAAAGACTTTCTCACGCTCTCAGCCGAAGACCGGTATAAAAGACTGCTGGAAAAAGATCCGGAAGTTGTGCAGCGCATCCCAGGCAACAAGGTAGCAAAATATCTAGGCGTTCAGGCCGAAAGCCTGAGCCGCATACGGAAGTCAATCATTACTTAACATACATCAATCTTTATTTTTATCCTTTGGACTTAATTTGTGATCGATAATCAAACGAGATGTATGAACGATGATTTATTAAATCAGGCCTCTGCTGCCTTGCGTAAAGCAGCGTTAAATGACCAGGCAAAAGAATATATACTATCGAACCCGGTATTGTTCAATACACTTAAAAAAGCGGCCGACCGATATATAGGAGGTGAGACCCTGGAAGAAACAGTTCGCAAGGTAAAAGTTGAGAACGGAAAAGGTTTTAAGTGCTCTATTGAATTCATGGGAGAAAATACGCGAACGGAGCAAGAAGCGAATGCTGCCCGGGATGAATTCATAAAAATATGCCAGGTAATTAAACAGCAGGGATTACAATCAACCGTGTCCCTTGACTTATCTCATATCGGACTTGCCATTTCACGGGATTTGAGTTTAGCGAATCTAAACTTGATTTGTTCGGAAGCCTCAAAGGGAGATATCGAAATTATCATCAGTGCTGAAGACGCGGGAAGAACTGATGCCGTCCTGCAAGTATATAAAGATATAGCAAAGGTATATAACAACGTAGCCGTTACACTGCAGGCATATCTACATAGAACCAAAGAGGATTTTGAGGATATCTTAAAGCTGAACCGTAAAATTAGAATTGTAAAAGGGGCATTCGAAACTCCACCAGGGCTTTCTATGCCACGGGGCCAACAGTTGGATAAGGTATACCTGGAGTATGTGGAAAGATTGTTGTCTCAAAATCATCCGTGTTCCATCGCTACACATCATCATGAAATTCAACAAGGGGTTAAAGAATTGATCCGAAAGTATAACGTGGACGCTAAATCCTATGAATTCGAAAGTTTGTATGGAATACAAAATGAGCAATTACTCAAGCTAAAACAAGAAGGTTATACTGCGAAGCTATACTTTGTTTATGGCAAGGAGTGGTATTTATACGTGTGCAACCGGCTTGCCGAGTATCCTTTAAATATATTCCGGGCGCTACAGGATATTGTAGCATGAGCACGGCATTTTCAACGTGTATTGTACTAGTAAAATTATAATAGGAATCAACAGTATATATACGTAGCACCGTCTCAGTATAAAAATTGTAGAGCAGTACAGGTAAATACTGAATAGCGATACTATATATAGGTGTATTTTTGTATTCATAAATTGAAATACAAAAAATTATGATCACCAGACTTCATACAGTAGAGGGTATTACACTGGATTTTGACTCTTCTGTTCCATACCTGCTTGCGACCTATACGGGCTACGTAACGTCACAGGATTTTCGAAGCCATTGTGAATTTGGAATTACCTGCGTTCGGCAGAAGGTTGCAGAGCATGGAAAGGTAGCATGGCTTACCGACCTAAGGAAATCAGAGATTTTTGCTGAAGAAGACGTAAAATGGACTAACGAGTATTGGAACGTACAGGTACATGCAAATGGTCTTCAATATTTCGCCTTGGTAATGGCTGAGAATATTTTTGCGGCTATGAATGTTGAAGAGTTCGTGGAAGAGCACAAGAGACGTAAGGAGCCGCTTGTGATCAAACTGTTCTCTGACATGGAGTCTGCAGCAGCGTGGTGCCAGGAGATGCTTGCACGCTAGTATTTTGTAAGTGATATATATCTGTTCAATACAGTATATATTTAATGCCTTATCTTCAAACGTTGCTGCCTGCTTCCGTACGTCTTTTGTGTACAGAAGCAGGCAACTTCATTTTCTCCCTTAATTCATAGCATCTCGTACAGGTTTGCTATCAACAATTTGCTCGAAGCTGACAATCTTTCTGTCTTTTAGTTTCCAGAGATGGGCAACACGGGCCTTAAAGAATTTACCGGATGCTTTATACGTTCCCGAGTAGGTACCATAGGCGATGACACGGTCGTCAGAGGCGATATAGTCTTCAACGGTAAGCTTATAATCGATCCACTCACTGGCAAGTCTGCTAAATACATTTTTACTGATCGCTTCAAAGCCTATATATGTGCCGGCATAAGGAAAGCCTTGTGCTTCTGTCCAGTGAGCGTCAGCTGCCAGATATTGGGCCAGGTTCTTCCCATTCTCTTCCGAAGTTTTTCCTTCGTAAGTACTTCTGATGATTTCAAGATTTGACATGGTGTTGTCGTTTGGGTTACAGGCTGACAACACATTGAAGGTTGCCAGCACTATAAGTATATATATTCCTCTTACCATTTCATTTCACCGGTGTTGACCTTTGCACCGATCTGCAATGCAGTCTCAAATGTGAGTTGAGGATATTTAGCTTTTAGAGTTTTAATCAACTCTTCCGATGTTTTGAATGTTTTTAAAGCATTACCATAAAACTGGATATACTCTTTTGTATGTTGAACTGCTTTCAGATCAAACGGTGAGTCAGATTTAGCGTGGGCCGGTATAACAATGGCAGGCTTGAGACTTTCTATTTTCTCAAGAACCGATGTCCAGGATTGACGCGCTTCCGGAGTTTGTGCATCGGCCATCCACAGATGGAACGTTGTTCCAAATACATTTATACCTCCGATGACTGCTTTGATACTGGGTATCCATACAAAAGTCTTTTCAGGCGATGTACTTGTTCCGGTAATCTCCAACGTTTGGCCATCTACCGTAAGTGTATTATTCTTGAGCACCTGCGGTAATATAGCATTGGATGTGATCGCTTTACCGAGACGTTCTCCCCAGACATCAAGCTTCTTCTGTGCTGTGGCTTTGATGTGCTCAATGGTTGAAGCCGTTGCATATACCGTTACTTCGGGGAAGTATTTTTTGAACACTTCAAGTCCAAAGTAAAAATCAGGATCACCATGTGATATATAGATGGCGGTGAGTTTTTTACCAGACTCTTTGATTTGCTGGGCAACTTTTTCAGCGTCAGCGATTGTAAACTGAGCGTCTATCAATACTGATTCCATAGGACCGGACACGATAACCGATGCTACACCGAAACTTGTTTCCGCTGCGTTATATACCTGCAGAGTGAGCTTGTCAGCCTGGATGGTTTTGAATGTTTGTGCTTCCATTTTTGTGAGAATTAAATTGAACAGTAAAATGAGTACTAAGATTTTCCGTTGTTTCATATACAAAGGTGATATGCGTCAACAGTGATTTCCATTGAACTTGTTCAATAAACAGAAACAGGGATGGCTTAACTCCGGGATATTTTTTTACGGATCTTGCTTACAAACTCGTGCGATACGCCAAGGTACGCAGCAATCTGTATGTTGGTGAGACGACTGGCAATATCGGGGTAGCGTTGCAGGAAATCCTGATAGCGTTGATCTGCTGTTTTGCTAAGGGTATCGATCATGCGCCGCTGCAGCGCTATATGTGTTTTCTGAGTCATTACCCTGAAGAGTTTTTCTACTTTGGGCATATCCTCGTAGAGCTTCTCTTTATCTGCTTTGTTAATGACAAGTATTTCGCTGTCTTCGAGTGCTTGTATAGAAAGCTGAGAAGGAGTTTGGTGGATAAAGCTATCGATGTCAGTAATCCACCAGTTCTCTGTCGCAAAATATACTACTTGTTCAAAACCTTTGTCATTCAGGTGGTATACTTTAAAACAACCTTTGTTAACGAACGCTTCAAATCCACAGACTTCACCTTCCTGTAGAAGAAATTCTTTTTTCTGAACAGTTGTTACGCGAAATGGTTCGGCGAAACGGGCGAACTCCTGGTCATTCAATGTTACATTGAGTGCTATATTCTTTTTAAGGAGATCTGTCATAATCAAATGAACGCGTTTAAATACAAGGCTTAATTGCTTTTGATTTGTAAAAAATCTCAATCTTGTTCAAGATGCAATATTACAAATTGAGGTGCACTGTGTGTGAAGTATATTTTCTAAAATGGAAGTTGCTCTTGTCAGTGTTCAAGTCTTCTTGCGCTCATTGTAAAAAGTAACATGTAACTCTACTATAGCTTATAAGATAATAGTAACGCATTAAACTTTAGTAATTCATCGATATAGTTTGGCCATCTTTTCTGTCTGACTCTGGAATTGTTAAGAGGCTACTGTTAAGCTACATATATTGTTTTGCGTCAGCGCAAAGGCTTTGCTCGTATCTGTTTAGTTCATGCCCACATTTATATATATAGTAATTATGTACTTATTGAATCCAGAAAAGATATAGAAATCCTATAAATTAGATTTGGATTAATTCTAAATAAGGTCTACTATTGTGGCTCATAAAGCTATATGAGTCGTTTCCTACTTATCCTAATCTTATTTTCTACCTGTCATTTTTCATTTGGACAGGTGTTGACACACGAAGATTCACTTGCCGCGGGTTTATTTCGCTCCAATAACATCACTGTAATTTCGGGATATGGTCAGGCAAAAGTTGAGTATGACTTCCGTACAAAAACGGCAGTTGCTAATCTGACCAGAAATGTTCTCTTCCTCGGTCACAAATTCAACGACAAGATTTATTTCTTTTCTGAGATGGAGTTGGAGAACGCTAAAGTCACCAACGGTAATCCGACAGGAGAGATTTCGATGGAGCAGTTGTTCCTCAAGTTCAACCTGAACCGTGATATATACTTGCAGGCAGGTTTGTTCATTCCCCGCATCGGAATTGTAAATGAGAACCACTTGCCTACAACATTCAACGGAAATGATCGTCCTTTTGTAGAGACATTTTTAATTCCTTCTACCTGGCGAGAAATTGGTGTAGGTATATATGGCAACCTGCGTGCTGTTCCCGGTTTAAACTATTCGTTCGCTGTGATGAATGGTTTGAATTCCAGCACCTTTGTTAATGGCTCTGGTATACGTGAAGGCAGGCAGGAGGGAAGCAACGCGACAGCTTCGAATCTTGCTATAACAGGATCTTTACTTTATTATTTAAAAGACTGGCGTCTGCAGGCTTCTGCATACTACGGTGGCAGCGCGGGTTTAGTAAAGCGTGTTGCAGACAGCCTTCAGATAAATTCAGGTTTGTTCGGAACACCTGTGGGTTTGTTCGAAGCGAATGCGCAGTATAATAAGAATGGAATTTCATTCAGGGCATTGGCGACCATGGTAAATATTGCAGATGCTTTTGAGATTAACCGCGCTTACGCTAATAACACCCCAAGCATGATGCTGGGATATTACGCAGAGTTAGGATATGACTTGTATCAATTGATTGATCCTCATGCTCATAAAAGCTTCACACTATTTGTTCGCCAGGAATTCATGGACCTCAACTATAGAATTCCCGTGAATGGAATCAAGAATGGTGTCAATGTGAAAAATTATACGGTGTTTGGTTTTACGCTCCGTCCGGTAAGTGGTGTAGTAGTAAAGGCTGATTATGTATTGCGTAAAACAGATAATCGTAACGAGGATCTTATTGTTACTCCGTTCCCTCAACAATTGCCATACTATACATCGAATGGCTTCTTCAATTTAGGTATAGGCTATAGCTTCTAAACGAATCATGAAAACAAGAAGAGAATTTCTGAAGGATACCTGTACGGCTTGTTTGAGTACAGCATTCCTGGGCTTAACATTTTCACAACTCACTTCCTGTTCATCATTCCCAATCTATAAAACAAACTTGTCACAAAAGATAGTGAGTGTACCGTTGTCCAATTTTGCAGAATCGAATCTTGTCATTTTGCGCGATATGCAAGTGGCATACGATATTCTGCTTGTAAAAAAATCGGAGACGGAGTTCAATGCTATATATATGAAGTGTTCGCATCAGGAGAATCCGGTAACCGCTACCAAGAGCGGTCTGTTCTGTTCATCACATGGCAGCACATTCGATCTTGATGGAAATGTTACCAAAGAGCCTGCGCTGGCTCCATTAAAGAAATTCAAGACTATAATTCAGGACAATCAAATAACAATAGACCTAAATTCATAATTATGAAAACCACATTTATAAAAGCGGTTATCGCTTCCGTTGCATTGGTAACGGTGTCTGCGTGCAGTGATGATAACAATGGAGGAACATCGGTAGATAAAACCTTAAATGCAGAAGTGCTGGTTGACTTCTCATCAACCATTGCGCAGTCTGTTTATTCCGACCTCGCTTCTGAAACCACTACACTCTATAATCAGGTGCTTGCGCTAGAAACAGATGGTCCTACGGAAGCCGAACTAACGGCATGCCGCACTACATGGAAACAAGCGCGTGAAGCATGGGAGCAGTCAGAAGCATTTTTGTTCGGCCCTGTTTCGACCGATAACATTGATCCAAGAATTGATACCTGGCCGGTAAACTTCACAGACCTTGATGCTCAATTAAACAGTGAAGCAGAATTTACAGAAGCCTATATCGATAATCTTGAAGATGCATTGAAAGGGTTTCACCCGATCGAGTACCTCATCTTCGGTTCTGATGGAGCCAAATCTGCAAATGACCTTTCTGACAGAGACCTTGAGTATCTGAAAGGCCTTGCATTAAACCTGAAGACATTAACGGCTGACCTAGAGACATCATGGGCTACTTCTTCGGGCAGTAGCTACTACGTTGCGTTCAGCAAAGCCGGAGACGGAAGCTCGGTTTACCCTACACAGTTAGCGGCATTTGAAGAACTTGTAAATGCTATGGCCGGCATCTGCGATGAAGTAGCAAACACAAAGATCAATGAAGTATACCAGGCACAAAATCCATCACTGGAAGAATCTCCATTCTCTAAAAACTCAATCACTGATTTCACGAACAATATTAAAGGTGTACAGAATGTCTACCTGGGCAAGTACACTGCAGATGGAAAAGGCCTGGAGGATTTAGTGCGCGCGCATAACCTGCAGATGGATGGTGAGATCAAACTCAAGATGACAACTGCAATTACGGCATTGGGCAATATTACAGATCCTTTTGGACAAGCTATTACTTCACAGCCTATACAAGTGCAAAATGCAGTAACTGCAATCAATGAATTGAAGTCATTGTTGGAGAATGTACTTCTTCCATTTGTACAGCAGCATACTAATTAATCGGGGCATATAGATATATAGTTGGGAATGCAGAAGAATAAGATCATCGTGAGATTGACCCTGGTGATGGTTGCCATCATCTCCATCTATTCATGTGTAGAGCCGGATGTCTCGAGCGAATCCGGTTACAGTGAATGGTTATCGGGAGGATCTCAAACCGTTTTCGATAATGGTGCTGGTGCATTCAGCTCTGCATTCCCAAATCTTACCGAGGCAAGAGAATCTGTACATGAAATCGGAGATATAGCGTTCGAGCAGACATTTGTCAGCGCCCCTGCATTGATCAATCCCGGGCTTGGTCCGATCTTCAACAATGTTTCATGTACATCCTGTCACATAAATGACGGAAGAGGTAAACCTCCTGTGAATGGCGAACAGATCGCATCGTTACTGATACGACTAAGTATACCGGGTACAGACGCACACGGGGGGCCAAATCCTGCACCTGGATTTGGAGGGCAACTTCAGCAAAGAGGTATATTTGGTATATCTCCCGAAGCATTGCTGAAGATCGATTATACTGAGCAGCAATATTCCTTTGCCAATGGCGAAACGTATACACTGCGCACTCCAGCCTATACGCTGCAAAGCCCCTATATACCTTTGCCTGCCGACCTGATGATTTCTCCGCGCATTGCGCCTCCGGTTTTTGGACTGGGATTGCTGGAAGCGGTAGATGAAGCAGACATCCTGGCGCTGGCCGATGTAGACGATGTGAATGACGATGGTATATCTGGTAAGCCGAACTACGCATGGAATATAGTAGAAGGAAAAAAGACATTAGGGAAATTTGGCTGGAAGGCCGCCAACCCATCTATACTGCAACAGTCGGCAGCGGCCTATAATGAAGATATAGGTATAACAAGCTTTGTCTTTCCGCATGAAAGTTCTGTCAACCAGTCACAATACGATGCCCGTGAGGATGAGTATGAAATATCCGACAGTCTTTTGCATGCAGTAACATTTTACATTCGAACGCTGGCAGTGCCTGCCAGAAGAAATGCCGACAATGTAATGGTGTTACAAGGCAAGAAACTTTTTACAGAAGCTAAGTGTGCAGCCTGCCATGTACCACGTCTCCGAACAAAAGTAGATGTAGCATTTCCGGAAATATCCAACCAGGTAATATTTCCCTATACAGATATGCTCGTACATGATATGGGAGCAGCACTTGCTGATAACCGTCCTGATAACGATGCGACAGGGCAGGAGTGGCGCACAGCTCCTCTGTGGGGTATAGGTTTAACGCGTGTTGTTAACGGTCATCAAAATTTTCTGCACGATGGACGCGCGCGTACATTGCTGGAAGCGATTATGTGGCATGGCGGTGAAGCCGAGGCATCCAAAGAATTTGTCAGAACACTTTCCGCTGCTGATCGTGATGCGCTGGTAAAATTTCTTGAATCGCTATAGTAGCTTTCAGTCTATAGTTTCGATACGCTATACTTTCTTCTCAAGTCATGTCATAAAAAAAGCGCAAGCATCGCTGCCTGCGCCGAACATCATTTTAACCCAAATAAAAATGATTGTTTTACTGGGTGTAAAAGTCGCTATACCTCGCTTCGTGTACAATCAATAATATACGCATGCTGGTGTATGCTTAATCGGTAAAGTGACATCCGTATTTCTACGGATATACCTTGAACTATTTCTTCTTGGCAGGTTTGCCTTTCTTTGTTTCAGTTTGGATTGTTTGAATGATAGCATCGAGTAATCCGTCCTTATCAGTATCAAGTGATAGTTCCCAGAACATGATACCGTCAAGTTTATGATCGATGGCGTACTTTGTTTTCAATGCAAGAGATCGCTTGTCATCATAGGTGATGAATAATTTTTCAGCAGCATTATAACTATAGGGAGCCTTGGCTACATCATCCCAATATTTTACAAAACCTTTTTGTTCTGATATTTCCTGATCAAAATTTTTGAAATCTATACCGGCTTTGAATTTACCGGATTGATATAGTCCATTGTTCGTAGAGACAACACCTTCCCACATTCTTCCATAGAATGCTCCACCGATCACTAGTTTGTTGGCAGGAATTCCAAGCTTGATAAGATATTGCACAGCGTTGTCAGTAGACTCGCGGAGCTGTGGTGTAGAATACAGCGCAGTGTGATGTCCTGTTACAGTAGAGTATCCGTTGACAAGGTCGTAAGTCATTAAGTTAACGCGGTCAACTTCCTTCATAACTTCCTTCCACTCGACAGACTCATCCAGAAACTTTTGAAATCCACCGGCAGCAAAACTTACTTCATATTTAGCGCCCAGTGTTTTACGAAGATCACGCACCAGCGCAGTGAAGTTCTGTTTGTCTTCAGGAACAAAGCGGTGTCCCGGATATCCTTCAATAGTAGGATACTCCCAGTCGAGGTCAATTCCGTCAGACTTAAAATACTGGTTGAGTTTGAGTACCGACTGCGCGAATTCTTTTCTGCCAGCGTCCGTAGAGAAAACATCTGAGCATGATGGACATCCGCTCCAGCCACCCAGCGAGAGAATTACTTTCAGATTAGCATTCCGTTTTTTGAGATTAACAAGTTTTTGAATCGTTGTAGAATCACGCTTGCTATCAACAGTAAGTTTGTTACCGGTTAAATGGCAGAAGCTAAAGATGATGTGAGAAAGTTTTTCAGCCGGCAGGTTATCAACCTTTTCAGGCCCGGCAGAGTAATAGGCAATTACATTGAGCTTGCCGGGTTGCTGTGCGCACACGTCAAGTGCGAGCAGGCAAAGAAAAAATAAGATGCTTCGATGCATAATTGGAGGTTAGAGTTTGAAAACCAAAGTTCTCAAAGTTTGAAGAAGAGAACCCCTTACTTTTGATGAAAGGACTAATTTACTGACATTGTAGGGAATGTGTTGTGTGTATTTTTTAATGTGCAGGTGTGCTTTTTTCGCATACCTTTGCTCTTTAAAATACTATATTCTTGAATTACTTATCTGCAGAATCTGTTGCCAAGACCTTTAACGACCGCTGGCTTTTTAAAGATGTAACGCTCGGTATTTCACAAGGCGAGAAATTTGCCTTTGTCGGAAACAACGGTGTAGGCAAATCAACTTTATTAAAAATACTTACCGGAGAAATTCAACCGGATGGTGGTAAAGTAAGTATCCGTCAGGGAATTCGCCTGGGGTATCTTACGCAACAACCCACTGTTGATGAAAAGCTTTCCGTGAAAGATGTACTCTTCAGCGATAACAACGAGATCGCCAAGGTGGTAAAGGAATATGAAGATTGTATTCATCATCCCGATACTTCACCGGAGCGAATGCAAGCCGTGCTCGAACGTATGGAAGAGCTTAAGGCATGGGACTATGAAGCCAAGGTGCATGAAGTGATTGAAAAGTTAGGCGTGCCTGACCTTGATAAAAAATTCGGAGAGCTTTCAGGCGGACAAAAGAAACGGATTTTCCTGGCGCAGCTTTTATTGCAAGAGCCTGATCTGATCATCATGGATGAGCCTACCAATCACCTTGATCTGTCTGCGATCGAGTGGCTGGAGAATTATTTGTCAGGAGCTAACATCACTTTGATCATGGTGACTCACGATCGCTACTTCCTGGATAATGTAGCAACAGAAATCATTGAACTTGATCGCGGTCAGCTATTCCGGTATAAAGGTAACTATGCTTATTACCTTGAAAAGAAAGATCAGCGTGAAGAGATTTTGAAAGCGGAAGTGTCTAAAGCCAAGAATCTTTTAAAGAAAGAACTGGACTGGATGCGCAGGCAACCGAAGGCCCGTGGTACTAAAGCAAAGTATCGCGTTGAAGCATTTTATGATCTGCAAGAGAAGGCTTCACAGGATTTACGTAAAGAAAAACTTGAACTCGATATCAAGGAGGCAAGACAAGGCGGGAAGATCCTTGAAGTTGAACACATCACCAAAAAATACGGATCGTTGCCAATCGTAAGTGACTTCTCGTATGTATTTAAAAAGAATGATCGCATTGGTGTTGTTGGCAAAAACGGAGTTGGTAAATCTACCTTCCTCGATATGCTTACCGGAAAACTGAAACCAGATTCAGGTGAAATAAATCCTGGAGTAACAACGAAGTATGGATACTTTACGCAAGAGTCAATCACGCTTAATCCCAACAACAGGCTGATCGAAGAAGTAAAATCCATTGCTGAATTCATCACACTATCCGATGGTTCGCAGGTATCTGCTTCTAAATTCCTGGACTCATTTCTGTTTCCACCCGACAAGCAATACAACTATATTAACAAGTTGAGTGGTGGTGAAAAGAAACGCTTACAACTATTGAAACTGTTAGTCACCAATCCGAATTTTCTGATTCTGGATGAACCTACCAACGACTTTGATATAGATACCTTGAATGTACTGGAAGACTTCCTGGATAAATTCAGTGGTTGTCTTTTGCTGGTATCTCACGATCGTTACTTCATGGATCACTTGGTCAATCTGCTTTTTGTATTTGAAGGCGATGGACAAATTCGCATATTCAACGGTAACTATTCTGACTATCGTGATTGGGTAGAAGAGCAAGAGGCAATGAAAGCATCTCCTAAAGGTGCACCTAAGCAAGAGGTCAAAGAAGTAAAACCTGTTGCCGCTATACCAACCGAAAAAAGAAAAGCATCCTATAAAGAAAAGCAGGAGTACGATAAACTGCAGTCAGAGATTGAAGCCCTTGAAAAACAGAAGCAGGAGGTTGCAGAATTAATCAACTCAGGAAGTTCTGATCATAAACAACTGCAGGAGTGGGGACAGAAAATTCAATCCATTGCAAATGAGATTGATACGAAGACTATGCGTTGGCTGGAGCTTTCGGAGATTGTGAATTAAGCATCACGATTCTATATGCTCCAGGCAAAGATTCCGCTATCAATAGGTAATAATATTTTGCCGTTGGTATAAATTGCAGAAGAAATCGATTGAATAGTATATTTTTGGAGAAATCTTTAACCGATCATGAATCTCAATACAGAAGCTGAGAAGAAGAACACGTACGATGCTATTGTGGTAGGCACTGGTATCAGTGGAGGCTGGGCTGCAAAAGAGCTCACCGAAAAGGGATTAAAAACATTGGTGCTCGAACGTGGGCGGATGGTAAAACATCCTGATTACCCGACTGCTACAAAAGATCCTTGGGATCTGAAGTATGCAGGAAAACCAACTCAAGAAGATTTAAAACAACAAGGTGTTCAGGCAAGAACGGGATATACTGTACGTCAGGACACGAAACACTGGTTTGTAAATGACCTTGAGAATCCATACACAGAAGTGAAGCGTTTCGACTGGATGCGTGGTTATCACGTAGGTGGTCGCTCGATAATGTGGGGTCGCCAGAGTTACCGCTGGAGTCCAATGGATTTTGAAGCGAATGCAAAAGATGGTGTTGCCGTTGACTGGCCAATCCGTTACAACGATCTGGCTCCATGGTATGATTACGTTGAAAGCTATATAGGTGTAAGCGGAAATAAAGACGGACTCCCTCAACTTCCGGATGGTAAATTTTTACCTCCTATGGAATTGAACTGTGTGGAGTTGGATCTGAAAGGTAAAGTGTCAGATAAATTTGCTGGTCGTGCTTTGACTATTGGTCGTACAGCACACGCCACTGCACCACTTCCGCATAGCCCACAACGTGGCACATGTCAATTTAGAAATCTTTGCGCGCGCGGATGTCCTTATGGCGGATACTTTAGCAGCGTGTCATCAACTTTACCAGCCGCTGAGAAAACTGGTAACATGACGCTTCGCCCGAATTCTATAGTATATGAATTAATATATGATGAGAAGAAAGGTAAGGCTACAGGAGTAAAAGTATTGGATGGTGAAACCGGTGAACAGGTAGAGTTCTACGCGAAAGTAATTTTCCTGTGTGCTTCTACATTTGGTTCTACGTTCATCATGCTGAACTCAATTTCGAATCGTTTCCCGAATGGTTTCGGAAATGATAGCGGTGAATTGGGAAGCAACATCATGGATCACCACTTAAGTGTTGGCGCCTATGCACAAGTGGACGGCTTTGAAGATCAATACTACTTTGGAAGAAGAGCGAATGGTTTTTATATACCTCGCTATCGTAACGTAGGAAGTGACAAGCGTGACTACTTGCGTGGATTTGGTTACCAGGGAGGTGCAAGCCGCCAGGGATGGTCAAATTTAGTAGCAGAGTTAAGCATTGGTGCTGAGTTGAAAGAGGCTGTTGGCAAGCCAGGCGGATGGACAATCGGTATGGGCGGTTTCGGAGAAATACTTCCGTATCACGATAATAAAGTAACGCTTAACAAAGAGAAGAAAGATAAGTATGGTTTACCGACTCTTACCTTCGATGCCGACCTGAAAGAGAACGAGTATAAGATGCGTAAAGATATGGCGGCTGATGCTGCTGAAATGCTGGAAGCTGCAGGTTACAAGAACGTTGGTACATACGACAACAAGATCGGTATAGGGTTAGGTATACATGAGATGGGAACTGCCCGAATGGGTAAAGATCCGAAGACTTCTGTATTGAATAAATTCAACCAGGTACATGCTTGTAAGAATGTATACGTAACGGATGGTTCGGCAATGACTTCGGCTGCTTGCCAGAATCCTTCTTTAACCTATATGGCGTTAACTGCAAGAGCTGTTGACCATGCTGTAAATGAATTGAAGAAGCAGAATCTTTAATACGGAAAGCATTAAATAAATAATCTAACAGATCAAAATATATATAGTATGGATCGCAGAGAAGCATTAAGACGCACAGCCTGGATAATGGGTGGTGTCATTTCCGCTCCCGCTATTATGGGCGTGCTGAAAGGTTGTGCCGCTAAACCTACCATTGACTGGAAGCCGGTTTTCCTGGCGGAAGATCAAGGTATACTGGTAACACAAGTTGCAGACATCATCATTCCGAAAACCGATACACCCGGTGCAAAAGAAGTTGGTGTTCCCGGCTTTATCGACCTGATGATGAAAGATGTATATGCTAAAGAAGAGCAGGAAAAATACATCACCAGCATGAAGGCTTTCAACGAAGCTGCCGAGAAGGAGCATGGAGATCCTTTCATCGAGCTGTCTGCCGAAAAGCAAACTGCTTTTGTAAAGAAACTTCACGATGAAGTTGTAAAAGATCACAGTGAAAACGCTCCGGCTTACAAGTCATTCCTGATGACTACAAAAGAACTTACGATGTTAGGTTTCTTTACCTCAGAAGTAGGAGCCTCTAAAGTATTGCAGTATGTAGCGGTTCCCGGTTCTTATAAAGGATGTATACCGCTGTCAGAAGCTGGTAACGGAAAAACCTGGGCAACCTAGAAGAAAAGTTGACTGATTGTTTATCGGTTAGAACCTACTGATAGCAATTCTGAAGTCAGTAGTATAAATTAAATCCAATTGCATGTAATGTGCAATTGGATTTTTTTTGGTGGCATAGCGACATATATAGACTGTAGTATCTATACTATATCTCCATGCTGAGAATCCGGTATTTATTTCTCCGAATTTCCACCATCGAACCGCGAGCCGCTCATGGCTTCCAGAAACGCCAGTGGATTCCAGTATTCGCGATAATTCGTAATCAGACCGTCACGAAACGTGACAAAGGTAGCGTAACTCATCTCATATGGGTTCCCGTTGGACAACACATGGCCTGAGGCGCTCCATTCAGCTATAGCAACATTCTCATCCGTGGTAGCATATATCTTCATCGTTGGCAATTTATGTACATCGATGAAGCTTGGGTAGTTGCGTAAATATTCATACAGTGCTGCACGGCCTTCGATTCTTGCCGGTGAACCTTTCGGTGCAAAGGGAAATTCCGCAATTACGTTTTCATCACACCGGTCTGTCCAACCCTTCATATCCTTAGCCAGAAATGTGTCTAGACTACCTTGCAATAGCTCTACCGCGGTGGAGTTGTCATTCGTCTTTTGTTTTGATTTTAATTCGTTCATAATTATATATATATTAATTACTGTTTAATGACACTTGTTGTACTCGTTTATAGTCTATATACTTTTTGTTATATACGGCCACCACCATTTGCAATGATTTGTTGTCCGTTAATCCAGGCGCCTTCAGGGCCAGCCAGAAAAGCAACAACACCGGCAATATCATCAGGCTCGCCCATCCTGCCCAAAGCAGAACCTTCGGTAATTCTTTCCAACTCTTCTTTTGAAAGCTCTTTTTGTAAAGGTGTTTTTGTTGGTCCGGGCATCACGCTGTTAACAGATATTTGACGTGGCCCGAGTTCGTGTGCTAAGATTTCTGTGATCACACGACCGGCTGCTTTACTGGGAGAGTATAACCCCAGACCTGCTGCAGGATATACTGTGCTGGTGGAAGATATATGTATAATTCTTCCTCCTTCAT
>CABHOV010000017.1 GCA_902168185.1 uncultured Bacteroides sp. | reverse complement strand
AGAAAGCGCGCAAGGCCACGAAGCCCTCCAAAACATCGGTTCAAAACCGGATTCAGAAGAAGAAGCTTCACTCCGAGAAAAAGAAATGGAGAAAAGGACCAGACGAATAGATCTATACTGTAACTGTGTAGCTGGTATAAATTTGCTGTTTAGCCCACCAATTTAATGAAGGCACCGTCATGCTAGCGTTTATAAAAAAATACCCGGCCACCATCATACTCCTGGTTGTTAACATCGGTGTTTTTGTCGTGATGTATTTTCAGACCGGCACGCTGGATGAACCCGCCTGGAGTCAGAATGCTCTGAAACATGGAGCACTGTTCAATCCCTATGTACTGCGGGATGAATGGTATAGATTGTTCACGCACATGTTTATGCATGGGCATTTACTGCACATCGCGCTAAACATGAGTGCGTTGGTGCTGGTAGGAAGTGAGCTTGAAGAAAAAGTAGGAACGAAGAAGTTCTTGTGGATATACTTTAGTACGGGCATAGCCGCTGCGTACAGTAGTTTGTACTGGCATTTATTTAGTGTCGGGGTGGGAGCATCCGGAGCACTTTTCGGACTGCTGGGATTTCTGCTTGTTTTTAATTTATACTATAGCAGGCAACAGAAGACTTCTGCAGTGCCGATTCTGATTACGTTCATTGTCTTTCTGGGTGTTAATACATTATTCTCGGCTGCACTCAATGGTGATCAGGCGGCACACTTTGGTGGTCTTGCTACCGGTATCGTACTGGCCGCATCTACGCTTGTGTTCACACAGTCGTTTGACAAAGTTTTGGTGGAGTATGCATTCGTTCCAATACTTATAGTGCTATATTTTGCGCTGCCGCGTTACCAGGTTCATTACTTTGATTTCTTTCAGAAAGTATTGGCGGCAGAAGATTCAGCGAATGCAGTCTTCGATAAGAAGAATCTGTCGGATGAAGCTTTTGCAGATGCATTCCGGAAAAACACAATGTTGTGGGATACTGCCGGTATACTCTTGCAGGAGCAGAAATATATACCGGAAGCATTACAGCCTGATACCTTTAAGCTAAAGCGGTATATAGCATTACGTAAGAAAATAAATATCGCGCGCGTAGCGATGATCGATCGTGAATCCTATATATACCTGGATAGCATAGAATTGGCGCAAGATTCTTTGAAGGCCTATATCGCGCTGGATTATCCTTTGCTAATGACGCTGGTACGCGTTAAGAAAGAGGAGCCTGAACCTGATCAGCCTCCCATGAAAATGACAACGGTATGGTACGATCGTAATTGGGAAGAAGTGTCGGGGCCGCCCGCTGAATATTATCGGATTGGCTATCGTGATTCATTAGGTTTGTGGCAGGGCGCTGTGCGCGATCACTATGCAAATGGTGTTATACAAATGAAGGGATCCTATAAAGACGATAAACGCGATGGCGTGTTTTTATATTACTCAGATCACAACACCTATACCTCTGCTGGTCGCTATAAAGATAACAGGAGCATCGGTAAATGGGAGACCTATCATACCAATGGACGACTGGAAAGTGAAGTATACTATACCGATCGTTATTTTCTAAAGAACTTTTGGGACTCTGCAGGCCATCAATGGGTGAAAGACGGTGAGGGCAAACAGATTCAACGCTATGCGAATGGAGTTGTGGCAACCGAAGGCGAGTATAAAGATGGATACAAGGAAGGATACTGGTATGGTCGCCATGAAAACGGAGAAATGTATTACGAAGAGAATTATCACCAGGGAAAATTGCTTCATGGCAGATCGAGAAGCATAAAAGGAGAAGGAGTAGTATATGACGCCAGCAGTTTATACCCATTGCCCGAAGGAGGCTATACGAAACTTGAACAGTATTTTCAGGAAGCGGTAAAGAAGTTTGAGAGCCCGGAGAAAGGTACTGTTCGATTGTCATTCAGGGTTACAACGGATAAGTTGATAGCTGATATTCAAGTTGAGACGAGTGTATCCGAAGAGGTGGATAAAAAAGCGAAGCAGATCTTGCTGGAAGGTCCATCGTGGATTCCCGCGAAGGAACACGGACAGGAGCCTGTGGAAGGCTATGGTGTAGTATCCATTGATTTTTAATCGAACGACTAAGTCTTCGTACTGTTTCTATGGGTATATTTGCACCCGTTTAATGAAGTATATCCTATGAGGTTAGGACAATTGGCTAGGAAGCTGGCAGTAAGACCTGCTGAAATCGTTGAATTTCTGGCAACGAGCAACATTCGCATTGATGACGGCACGAATGCGCGGCTAGATGACGAGTATGTGGTGCGCATAATTCAACACTTTGCGCCTGCACGTCTGGAAGAAATTATGCAACCGGCGGTTGAAGAAGTACAAGAAGTTGTCTCCGACAATAACATCATCGAGATCAATAACCTCGAGCCAGAGGCTGCTATAGAAACGGTTGTGGTTGAGCCAGAGCCGGTAATTATACCCTCTTTGCAAGAGGAGATTCAGTCGGTACCTGCAGAGACAAAAACGATCGTTGCAGATATACAGGAGGAAGATAACACTGAAGTTATCAAAGCCCCTAAAGTTGAATTGGCCGGATTGAAAGTGTTGGGTAAAATCGAACTTCCCGAACCTAAGAAAAAAGAGACCGCAAAACTTCCTGAAGAAGAAACATCAACAACCCCGGAAGATAAAGATAAGATTCAGGAGCCTGCACCTGTTAGACCAACCAGGAATCGATCGGAGGGGCGAAAGAATTATACTTCCGACCGCCGAAGCCAGCAATCACGAAGAAATCCTATAGCGTTACAACGTGAGCATGAAGCACGCGAAGCGGAATTAAAACGTGAGGAAGAAGCGAAGCGCGAAAAGGAGAGACGTACGCTATACTATCAGCAACGCGTTAAAGCTTCTGTTCCTACAAAGCCCGCGCGTTTGATCGATGAACCTTTGATGCAGATGACTTCTGATCATCTTGACAAAACTCCTACAACCTGGTTGGGGAAATTCTGGAAGTGGTTCCGCTCTTAAAGCGAGTGCTGAACTATATTCTGTAACTACATTCATCAACATCATTCTCAGTACTATACCGTAAAGGAGTTGCCCATACCGGCATGTCCTTTTGGGGCGGGCATGTTTTTTATGTTTTATCAATAGGATTATAAAAAGCCTGTTGATATGAATATACCAGCGAAACCTTCTGCGTATGATTACTCCATTGCTCCAGGAGTGTGGGGAAAGAAAGATGTCTTTGTAAATTATTACTTTATTCAGGACAGTGAAACGAAAGCCTGGTTCCTGGTGGATGCAGGATTAAAATGGTCGGCACCACGGATCAAGGCAATGGCCCGCGATCTGTTTGGCGAAGGCAGCAAACCTGCCGGAATCATTCTCACGCACGGTCACTTCGATCATGTCGGTGCATTGCATACGCTCGCGCAGGAGTGGAGCGTTCCTATTTATGCTCACACGCTGGAGTTGCCATATCTGACGGGTAAATCATCTTATCCTCCTGCGGACCCTACGGTTGGCGGTGGATTGATGTCTTCTATGTCGTGGATGTATCCGAAGGGACCTATAGATATACAGCCCTATATTCAGCCGCTTGTTGATAATAGCGATAACGTTATACCAGGACTTAGCGGTTGGAGATATATACATACTCCCGGACATTCACCGGGTCATATCAGTTTGTTCCGCGAAAGCGATAAGGTATTAATTGCAGGCGATGCCGTTGTAACAACACGGCCTGAATCTGCTTTGTATGCGTTGTCCTATAAGAAACAACTGTCAGGTCCACCCAAGTATCTTACTTGCAACTGGGCCTCAGCAAAAATATCAGTATTGAAGCTTGCAGCGCTTGATCCGCAAATTATAGCAACTGGCCATGGAGAACCGATGCAGGGTGAAGAGATGCAACTTGCTTTACAACGCCTCTCAACACGTTTCGAAAAACTCGCGCAACCAGAGCATGGCCGCTATGTAAATGAGCCTGCAGTAACAGACGAGACCGGCGTAGTATATCTGCCGCCTGCTGTTGAAACGAGTTATCCTACAGCTTTAAAAGTGGTGGGTATATCACTTGCCGTTTTATCGGTTGGTTTCCTGATATACTATCAGGCTAAAAAGAGAGCAGAACGTAAAAGTAGTATAGGAAGCGATCTGTTGAGTAGTGCCCTCAAGGGTAAGCCGCGACATGCGTTGCATCACTTGCTTAACTAATATATACTTGGAAGGCTCAGGAGTGCACGGTTTCCTGTGAAGTGGAAACCGCGCCTTCTGTTGGCTCGATCTTCTTGCCGAAGCGGGTTGCATACACTTGTGTAAATTCAGCCCCAAACAAGAGAATCATTCCGGCATACGTAACCCACAGCATGATTAAGATCACCGACCCTGCTGCTCCGTAGGTAGAAGCAGGATCGGCATTGCCGAAATAAAACCCCAGTGCAAATTTTGCGATTACGAATAGTATAGCTGTAAGCGTTGCACCAATCCATACGTCTTTCCAACGGATTCGCGCATCGGGAAGAAATTTATAGATAGCCGCAAAGAGTAGTGTGACAATGCCAAGCGATACTATAATATCTACCACTCTAAAAACGATGATAAGTGATTCCGATAAATAGCCGACAACCCAATCGCGCACAGCGCTGAGTCCGGCAGAGATTACCAATGAGATTAGCATAAGAAATCCGACTACGAGAATCAATCCGAATGAAAAAATCCGGTCGCGAATAAGCTTTAGAAATTTTTGTTTGGGCTGCGGCTTCACTTCCCACATCTGGTTCAGGATCTGTTGCAGTTTATAGAATACTCCCGTTGCACCAAAGAGCAAGGTTGCAATACCAATAATCGATGCAAGCGTTGATCCTTTGTTTTCACTTGCTTTCGCAATGATAGATTCAACATCTTTCGCGGTGCCTGTCCCGATCATGTCATTGATCTGTGCTGAGATCTGGTTGGTGACAGCTTCCTGACCAAAAAAGTATCCGGCAAGATTGATAATGATCACCAGTAATCCCGGCAGTGAAAAGATAGTATAGTAAGCGATCGTAGCGCTGTTGCTGAAAGGATCGCGCTCATTCCATTGCCTGTAGGTACTTTTAAGCAACGACCAGAAATTTTTTAGAAGAGGTATCACACGCATGGACACTTTGTTTTATTGGAAAATCATCTGATTAATCTTATCAAAAAATTATTCCAAAGAACAGTGCGATGAGTAATCGTGCTCTGTAAACCATCTCAAAGTATACTAAAAAGAAAAGCCACCAGAGACCTGGTGGCTTTTAACCTATAATGTTTTATATGCTTAGAAAGTGATCATCTCAGTTTTTCCACTGCTTGTAGATACTTCGAAAGTGATTTTAGAATCTGTTGTTGCTTTTACCTGGCTCAGGTTGTAGATCAAACCGAAAGAACCTGTAACCTGAACATCTTGCTTGTGTAACAAAGCGTTGTTCGCGAAGATCTTTACAGTAACAACTTCTGATCCGTTGTTCGCTACATTCAACATATATTTATTCTGATCGTTAGCAACTTCAGTAACTTTAATGAAGCTAACAATTCTGTTCATGGTATAGTTAACTTTTTCAACTTGCTTACCATTCTTATCTTCCAGAACGATAGTATATTCTCCTTCTGCTAATTCGCTGAAGTTATAGGGACGTACAAATGATGCAACGTTGCTCAATACTTCAGAGAAAACCAGTTGATTTGCGCTGTTGATGATAGATACTTTTACTTTACCAACTTCTTTAGTTTTGTAATAGATTTTGTAAACGCTAGAAGTAGAAGTAGAGATAACCGTTAGTGATGCAGGAGCATCAGCAAATGCAGTAGCAGACATGATGATAAAAGCGAAAACTAAGGCAGAGAATTTTGAGTTCATATTGTTGTTGTTAAATGATGTCGTTGTTAATTGACGATACAAAGGTGAAGAATCGTTTCTCCGCTTCTCATGCAAAGCGATGGTTCCCTTGCTTCGCGTAAGGAAAGCCATCCGGCAGCATCATCAGGATAATCTTTCCCGCTGATCAGGTGCAGCAAAACTGATGAGAGAAGAACCGCCCTCCGACAAAATTCTATTACTGTTTAAATGTTGTTACGGAATAATATTCTGATTTTTGTCCTTAAAAATCGCGTTTTAAGGTTAAAGAAGCTTGAAATATCATTGATTCAGAATATAATTCGATTTAGTGTGATGTATGATATATGCCTAAAGTGAAGATTTTGGATATAAAATGTATTCATTCAATGCAATCCTACTTTATGCACGATGAAACGGTTTTAGAGGTCACATTTTGAGATGAAAACCTGTGCTGCTATAACTATATATGGCTGTTTTAACCGGGTATAATATTTTAACTGGTAAACCTGAATTTAACTTTCAGGATTCATGGTATACGAGATCGGAAGCAGTACAATGTTATTTGAAATTGACCGCACAGCAATTGTAGATATTTCTGTTGGCGACACAGTGCATGCAAAAGGCTTTCATGAAGCACAATATACCTGGAAGCAGCAAGACAGTCAGTTTATGGAAAGTAATCCGGATGCCAAGGTATTTCTGAAACTTAAAAGAGATGCGAACGGTACATATGAGGCTGCCGGCATCACGGTTATTACGGAGAGCTGATATCTCTTTTCAAACGCCAATTTACTTTTACAAACGCTTCTGTTCATTACCTTTGCGAGTATAGTTACGATATACAATGAACGGTACAGTACGAGCCAATATTAAAAAAGGAGTTCAGGTTAAGATTGTTTTGAAGAAAGATCAACGGACCGGAACCTTAACGGAAGGTATAGTAAAAGATATACTTACCAGCGCTCCTGTACATCACCGCGGTATTAAAGTGCGCCTCGAGGATGGTCAGATCGGCAGAGTACAGGAGATCATTCAATAATTCTGACGAAGATGGAAAAACAGCCTAACAATCCGCTGCACGGTAAGACTTTGGAAATGGTCGTCCAATATTTAGTTGATCATTATGGATGGGAGGAACTCGGTGAGCGCATTACCATTCGTTGCTTCAATGAAAATCCGAGTATAAAATCAAGTCTTACGTTTCTTCGTAAAACACCGTGGGCCCGAACAAAAGTAGAAGCGCTCTATATAGACACCATCGAGCGGGCATAGCGCGAAGCTCATTTACATTTATACTTTATTCTCCTTCACCACTTTAATGGTAACTAACAATTGGCCGACATGCCTTTGTGTATGCTCAGCGGCATGAAAGAGAAGTCCCAAAACATTCGAAGGAATTTGTTGCCGGCCGACACCGCGAGATTCAAGTAATGTTTGCTCATCGGTTTCGCGTAATTGCTGCAATGCATGCTGCACTTGTTGCTCAAACGCCCGTACAAGATCTTGTACGGTATAGATTTGTGATGGATCTCCTTCCAGTTGCAAGGCCTTCAGTTGTTGTTCAGAAAGTGCTTCACCACGTGCATACGTAAAGAGCCTGTCGAGCACACCCGATAGATGCTGAAGATGAAAACCAACTGAAGCCTGGTTATAGGGCTTAATCCATAGCGTATCAGCCTTAAAATCAGCAGTAGCTTTTGTTATTTCTTCGGTGGCCTGTAACAACGCATGGGCCACTGGCTGCAGCAGTGCAGGGATTTCAGGAATGGGGCCGCGTAACCAGACTTCTCGTGTATCACTCATTGACCAAATATATACATTCAGACGGCAACGAATAGTATATCAAAAAGCAAAATCACCAGGACGAAACGCAGTGGGAGTGATGTTGAGAAATTTCTTAAAGTCTTTTACAAGATGCATCTGATCAAAG
This sequence comes from uncultured Bacteroides sp., assembly GCA_902168185.1. Taxonomy (GTDB): domain Bacteria; phylum Bacteroidota; class Bacteroidia; order Cytophagales; family Cyclobacteriaceae; genus Ohtaekwangia. Next base: position 80,062 of record CABHOV010000017.1, on the reverse strand, counting down.
TAATTGAACTCGTAGGCAATGACAGACCATTTCTCGGAGGGGCGTTGTTTGCGTGCCTGCATTACTTTTTCAAAGCGTAGAAGACTACTATAGGTTTTCGGGGACACACCAACTTCCTTCCTGAAATTGCGTTCGAGGTGGCGGCCTGATAGCGGGATGTCTTTATATAGCGATGTGATGCGACTGGCAGACGCAACATCTTTGATCAAGGCGGCGAGTTTTTCTGAAGCGGAATCTGCTGATCGAAGTGATAACTGATTAATCAGAAAGGGCTCAATCGTATTTTTGCAGCTATCAAAATCTTTGCACGCCATAAGCCGTTCGGTTATGTCATTGAACAAGGCAGGCATCACAAGGGAAGCGTCTACCGACTGATCACAAAATTCACTCATAGGTATACCCAGCAGCTGATATATACCAGTGGGTTTGAAGCGGATGCTAAAGCAGGCAAAGTCTTCATTGATCTCAATCCTATATTTGCGATACGTGCGTGGGCCGCGAATGGTACAACGCGCAAATGGAATGAGCTGCCCCGAAGAACATAGAAAAGTTTTATAGCTTCCGCCAATAAAAAAATCAAGTGAGTTTGCTGCGCGACAAGGCATCTCTTTGGCGATGGTGTTGTTATCATGCAATGAGATTTTCCGGTAGCGGTATTCTTCAACAAAGGCATTCAGTGGTGCTGAGGGCGCTTGTTTTTCAAGCAGCGATATAGCAGAGGGCGTCATTGTATTCTGTGATCGATATACCAATATAATCACTTCATGAATGCAAAATCATGCTATACCCCTAAAAGGGTATAGGCCTGCTAACCAATACTATATCCAGTGTTGAAACGGATTGATTTTATTCTTCCTCGTAGAATTCTTGTAAGGCGCCAAAATACATTGTGTTCCAGCCCTCTACAATATCTTCATAATCCTGGTCGGGTATATTTGTATGTCTCAACTCAACAGAAGTGCCTTCCGTGGCCGGATGCAGTTTTATCGTGACGATTGACTCTTCGGCCTGATCACCGAAATACCATTGCTGTACAATTTTCTTTTCGTGTTCAAACGAAATGTTTTTCCCTACAATGTTTCCATCCCAAAGCGAAAATTCTGATCCAGGCTCTGTAGACATTTCAGCAGGCTCGCCCGACCATAGCTGAATTGTAGTCGGGTTGGTCAATGCCAGGTATACAAACTCCGGTGATGCCGGGATGGTGTAGTATTTTTTGAAATCTTTCATGCTGAAACAAAACTCTGCCCAAACCTAAGGTTAAAAATTTATCGGTTCAGCATACCGGATGAAATATATTGGCGGTCCCTGATTTTGTTGATGAAGTACACAGCAAGGGAGACGTCAGCGGGAAAGAGGAAACGGAATTTATCGCTAGATTTACATTCCATTTAGACGCTATATGAAAACGAAGGAATGCCCATCCTGTGCGATGCAAGTTAGCTCCCGAAGTAAAATTTGCCCGATCTGTCAATATGAGTTTACGGGAACGAGCAAGGCTTTGCAATGGGTCGCGCTTTTGTTGGCATTGTTGTTCATTTATTTGATCTTGTTCTGAGGGCTATATATAGGGATGTATCCATGATGAAACACATCCCGTATAAATAGATTTTTATCCCGCAGCTTTCTCTCCATTCTCTACACTGGGAGCGATCTCCATTGCTTTTGTTTTGTAGACCGTAATCATGCGCGAAGAGAATACCACCACCAGCACGGCCATCGTCAGCAACACTCCTGAACATATAAATATATTCGAGGTAACCGCGAAGAAACTTCCGGAGGCGTAAATGATCAGGATAAGAATAACGGAGAATGGCATTGAACACGCCAGTACATTCATGGCAAAGTCCAGGTCGAATGTTCTCGATACAGGCTTGTCTGAAGATTTACTTTCCATCTGTCCAACGGCTGCCATATGCGCATACGGCCAGAAGCTGCAGGCGCTTTGCGGGAAAACAACCATGAGCAGGATGGTCGGTATATCCGTTACAGGAAAAAGGTATAACAACAGGGCACTGATCAGGAACGCTACACCAGACCGGAAAAAAAGAAATGAAAATATAGTGCGCACCTGGTCCCACGTGAGCCGCATGGAGAGTCCGATGAATAATAATACCAATGGCGTCATCATCAGGCTCAGTCGATCTATACTCAGGCGTATAAACTCCGGGAACGTAGCATACGAAAGTCCCAGCGATAGCATCACAACCGCTGTAAGAATGACCAGGTTTACCGGCTCATTCAGCAAGGATAGCAGCAGATCTTTTACTTTGTTATTCTGGTTGGGAGCACTCTCTTTGTTGACTTCAAAATACCATTTCATAGCAATGGTATAGGAGATGATGAGCACGAAGATCTTATTACCAACATCAGCCAATGCTGCCATTGCCAGCGGGCCTTGTCCGCTATATTCCATGATGAATGGAAAACAAGACAACCCCGGTGCCAGCGAAGGGATCAGCATGATGAGTGTGCGATACTGATTTAACGGAATGTGAAAGACGGAGCGCAAGGGAAGCTTATCAACCAGCAAATGCATAACGATATTGAATCCTAACGACAAGATTGGAATGATGATGAGATCCGATTTGAAATCGATCTGCAGCAAGGCTATAAATATAGTCGCTGGCAGCGCCAGGCTCAGGATCAAGGTCTTGATTCCTTCGCGCTGATCTTTATTCTTTATCTTTTTACGAAAGAGATAACCAATAACAATAAGCAATAATAATGATATGGTTTTTGTGGTGGCAGAACTCATAATTAGTATCGGTGAATTGTTTGTGATTGATGCGGGAAGATCTTTCTTCAACACCCTTGAGCCGACATGAATATATATACTCATGTCGGCGCGGTGTGCCTCTTTCAGGACGGCTATATACCGTGTAGAATGATTGCTATCAACTCACAATTTCATTCAAAGTCTTCACAAAAAGTTTGAGCTCATCCATGGTGCCCATACTAACGCGGCCGTACGGTTTGCCATGTATATCATATCCCCGTATACCCACGCCTTTTTCAAGCATCTTTGCCATCATATCTTTTACCGGTATTTGTATCGGGAAGAGAATGAAGCTGGTATAGGAAGGTATAGGATTCATTTTTGCTTTTGTGAGCTCGGCAAAAACATACTCGCGGTTCTTCTTGTTATTGGTGCGCGTATAGTTCTGAAACTCTATATCGTTCATACTGGCAAGTGCACCTTCGAGTGAGGTAATGCTGATGCCCATTTCAGTACGTACCAAATCCTGGATCATTTTAACGCGTTCCGGTTTTGCCACCATATACCCGATCCGTAATCCGGCCATACCATGGATCTTCGAGAAAGTTCTGCTGATGATCACGTCATGTCCTTCCTTGATCAGGCCCACAGCAGTCTGCTTGTCGGGTTCATCCAATAACTCGAGGTAAGCTTCATCGATAAATATAGGAGCCTTGGAAGCCACCTTTCTGCTGAAGGTCTTGATCTCTTCAATAGGCGTTAATGTACCGGTAGGGTTGTTGGGGTTACAGATATATATCAGTTTGGTATCAGCATCGACAACACCGGCCATGGCCGTTAGGTCGTGAGCATAGTCTGCGCGAAGCGGTACATTTTTCCAGGTAGCACCAATAGACGTGGCTGTATTTACCAGCGACATATACGAGGGATCTGCTGAAATTACATTGCCGCCTTTCATGCAAAGCGCGAAGGCTACTTTCTCAAGTACATCGGTCGATCCCGGTGCCAGGAGTATATTCTCAGGAGCAACACCTTCTTTTTGAGCCAGGATCTCGATCATCTTCAGGCAGCTTTTATATACATACCGGTTGCCTTTGCTGGCACTTTCTGCAATGGCCGCGACTGCTTTCTTTGAAGGTCCCCATGGATTTTCATTTGCCAGCAAGCGTGCTTTCAGGTTTTCCATATCCGGAGGAGCAATATGATATTGTTCGAGCAGATGATATTGTCCTTTATAGGGCTTCATTCCAAAGGCAGGTTTCGCCTCGATGGTGCCCGGCAATGCCAGACTTGTTACAATGCCGCCTGCAGTGACAGCGCTCTGTCTCAGCCATGTTCTTCTACTAATACCCGGTGTTGTCATGTTACTGGTTTTGTTTGGTGGAATATATTGTTGAGTTGGTTTTCTATTCACTGGCCGCTACCGGGGTAGCATTTTCTCCTATATCACCTGCAGCAATCACGCTCGACTCCAGGAAGATCTTCACGTGTGCATCGTACTCTTCAAGCTCATCAAAAAATGTTTTACTGGTAATGACATAGAATTTAGAAGTTCCAAATTCACCGGTGGTGCCGTTGACAGAGTATAGAGGCTGCAACTCGGTCAGCAAAGCATCTTCCGCTTTCCCGCTATAGATCCCGGAAGGATAAAACTTTTCGCTGGTAGTATTATACAGCGAAACCTGCACCAAGGTATTTTTAGCATTGTCTTTCCAGAATACAATGCGTCCCTCTATAGTTCCCTGTACCGCGCTAAGGGTATAGGCTTTGTATACCGAAAGTGTACCACCTCCTGGAGCGGTGTTCAGCTCGGGTTCAACATTATCTTGTTCACATGCAGTTAAGTATAGAAGAGCCGGTATAAGTATAAACATCATCCGGGTTGTTGTAAGAAGTAAATTTTTCATCAGCTGTTACAGGTTAGAAGTTGAATAAAATCCGTCCGTAGTAATATGCGCCATTGGAACCTTGCTGGCTGTTGGAGTATAGGTAGAAACCTCTGTTCTCCTCTCGCATGATGTCTGGGTATTTGTCAAATATATTGTTGCCGCCAACAGACAGTTTTAGGTTCATGGTAAGGTCGTAGCTGATGCTCATATCAAATATAGTCTGTCCCGAAAAAGTTTGATCATAATATACTCCGCTGGCATCGGAAACGGTTGAAAGTTCAGTAACACTTCCATAGTAGGTACCGCGGAACATAGAAGAGAACTTTCCGAAGCGGTAATTCGCAGAACCGATCAGTTTTGTGCGCGGTGTACCCGTCTCAAACTGACCTATAACAGATCGGTTTAAATACTTCTCAACAAGTTGTTCGTCTGTCAGATTCTCAACATTCAGATCGACCACTTTTGTATCGATAAGTTCGTTCTTGCTAAATATAGCCGCCAGGTTTATGTTGATTTGAGAATTGCCGGTAAGGCTTGTAGTATAGTTACCCACGATCTCTATACCTTTTGATCGTACATTACCACCATTCACAAAGAACTGCGCTTCGCCTTGTGCTCCGATTACTTCATCGTAGTTATTGCCAACCTCAGCAGCGTTGAAGCTGTTTGTTCTGAAAATCCGGTCCTTTACATCGATCTGATAAGCATCAACGGTGATCTCAAAGCCAATGATAGGTTGATAGGTGAGGCCCGTTCCGATACTCTTGGAGCGTTCTTGAGAAAGCTCTTTGATGCCCAATACCCGTGCAGCTGTACTGTTGGTAGGGTAGGTGGTATAGTCAACGGGCTGTGGCACGCCATTCTGATCCGGCAGGAATACGGTAGCGGTATGTGTATAGTTTAGCTCCTGTAAAGAGGGCGCTCTGTATCCACTTGAAATCGATCCGCGAAGCGAAAGGTTTTTAAGTATAGAATATCGCGCAGCAAATTTACCGGTAACGACTCCTCCGAAGTCAGAGTAATTTTCAACACGCGCTGCTCCTGCTATAAGTAAAGCTTCAGAGAGCTCAAGCTCAGCATCTATATACGCGGCAACGTTCGTTCTATACTCATCGCGTTCATTTTTAGGGCCGAATCCTGCAAAGCATTGGCAATTGGATGCCAGTGATTTTATGATGACCTGGTCTCCGCGTTGTACTGCTACCGGATTTCCATTCGCATCAACAATAGGAGTGCTACTGCCATCTTCCAGGGGTTTTCCATCGGGGCCCACTAAAAGTCCATCTTGTGTAATCGTTAATGTACCGGCATCTCCCGTGGTATAGCTTTCTTCCTGTCCCTTCAGGATCTTGTAATTCTCTACTCGCATTTCAGCACCGAAGGCTATATTTAGTCCATGTGCTATATCTTTGAAGTTACGTGAGAAGTCAAGGTTCGTAGTGTTTTGCGAGAACTGGTGTGTACCCAGGTTCATTTCCACTGGTGAATTCGAGCCGAGTGACGCATTGAAAGTATTCACCATACCGATGCGCATTTTATTTCTGCCGAACGTATTGCTGAAGTCCATATTGAACAGCCCTGCTTTACTTCGAAGGCCGATCGTAGAAGAGTAATCCGCGGTATTGGAAGTCATCTGCGGTCTGAATCCATTGGGATATAGTAAATAGTTAAAGCGATCGGTTTGTGCAGGCCTTCTGAAATAACACGAATATCCTTCCAGGAATTTATACGATATACCTCCGAAGGCATATAGGGTAGTGGTAGGGCTTAATGCATACTCCGCGTTATAGAATGTACTTCCCAATGTTATAGCCGGCATACCAGCATATACTGCAAAGTCTTCAGGCTCCAGGCCACGTGCGGCCATCAATCCTTCAGATGTTTTTACAGAAGAGGCCAGTGCTTCGTTACCGCTTCCCATGGCAGCAATGAGTTCAGGATTTGTGATGACGGGATTGCCATATTTATCTGTTCGTTCATTATTCAGATAGGTGGCGTCATATACTTCCCAGTCGTTTACAAAGGGACGTAGTGTTGGTCTCCGTTGTGTGAGCTCACCGGAAAGATTAATGAATCCTTTTGCACCGAGGGAGAATCCATAGTTTGCCGTCAACTGATAGTTATACCCATCCGGATTACCTTTGTCAGTCAGATCACCGGCATCGCCTCCGGAGTTCAGGTATCCGCCACCGGTAAAGCTTCCGGTAAGTTTATCAGTACCTTTTTTCAATACTATATTGATTACACCAGCAACTGCATCGGAGCCATACTGTGCTGCTGCACCATCGCGAAGAATCTCCACCTTTTCTATAGCGGAGGCTGGTATAGTCATCAGATCCACAGAGGTAGATGGACTTCCAACGGCAGTTGTAATAATGAGAAGGGAAGAAGTATGTCTTCGTTTACCATTCACCAGTACGAGTGTCTGGTTAGGTGCCAGGTTTCTGAGTTGAGCCGGATCAACGTGAGAATCAAGATCACCGCCTTGCGACCGCACGGCATTGAAACTTGGAGCAAGTATAGCGAGCATTTGCGCGAGATCTATTTGCGGAAGCTCTCCCATAATATCCTGGATTGGAATCACATCTACAGGTACCGGTGTTTCAAGCACTGTGCGGCCAACGCTACGTGTGCCCGTAACTACTATTTCGCTCAACTCATTTAAGGTCTCCTCCAGTGGAGCATCGATGGTTGTTTCTGATCCTATTTTAACTTCTTTTGTTTTGAAGCCGATGAAAGAGAACACCAGTATATCATTCGGTGTTGCGGTGATGGTATATATACCTTGTGCATCGGTAAGTGTACCCTTGCCCGCATCGCCTTTCAGGATAACACTCACACCAGGCAAAGGAGCACCATCCACAGTGGACGATACTTTCCCTGTGATTTTAGATTCCTGGGCCAGGGTTGGTAAAATACATACAATGACTAGTAGTAATGGTAGAACTGTTTTCATGTTCATTATTTAGTGTTGATGAATACGGTGGTGACCCACTATATATAGCGTTGTCACCTTATCAAAAAGACAATACACGAGTGTATGAACGCGGTGTGCGTCCACAACTGTTAACCGACAGGAGTCGGTACTATAAAGCAATTCGTATCCGGGCTATCTTCACGCGATTGTTGAAGATGCGTACAACAACTTTAAATCTTAGGATGTGGTGGTATTCTTCTCATACATTTATTATAGGTTTAATTAGGTCAATGAATGAGACGTCTGTTCGCAGAACCTGAATTCAACCCTTCCACCTTTGCTACACTTAGCGAACTCGCCCGGGATCACTTTTCAAACGATAGCTTGCTATATTTGATGTTTTTGATTTGGTAAAGTAATCCCATGAGTAAGATAGGATGAGAGATATACCGGATGCATCGGCAATATTACCTAGCGATAAGCTGAAGAATTTACGGATCGGTTTGTAGGTAATGCGCAGAAAAATTTGCAATACGATTTTTTACAACGTTAGCGGAAATATACTATATACTTAGTGTTAAACCGAAACGCTATGTAATTTTTTTAATATAGTATAATTCTATGCTGCGTTGTAACGAATGCCGCGCGCAAGCAATGTCGCGTTCGCATGAATCGGTAAGTAAGAGAAGATGGGGGAGGACTGAATCAGGAGATCCGGATTTTTTGCTCGGCTATTTTTGTAACCAGTTCGGTTGTATTCTTCAGATTGAACTTGCCAAGTATATTCGCGCGGTGTGTATCGATGGTGCGCGGACTCACATCAAGCATGGCCGCTATTTCTTTACTTGAATTCCCCTCCATCAGATATCTGATAATTTGTTTTTCCTTCGTGGTGAGGAAGGGGAGTCCCCTGAAATTTCTTTTATGAAGGTTTGTGATCAACAGATTGGAGATCTCAAGTGAATAGAATTTTTCCCCTTCTAACACTTTGTTTATCCCCGATAGGATTTCTTCAGGTTCCGAGTCTTTATGGATATAGCCATCAATGTCAGCTTCCATTGCATTCATGATGTGGCACTCTTCTTTCAACAGGGTGAGTATAATTATCCGGATGTTGGGATTCTGTACTTTGATATAGCTGGCAACATCGAAGCCTGCCTGTTTGTTAAGAGAGATGTCTACCAGCACCAGGTGTGCATCAAGTGTTGAGACATATGGTTTTATAGCATTGAAGCTTTTGTATTCACCTGTTATTTCAAAACGTGGCTCTTCTTTGAGAAGTGTCATTAAGCCAATTCTGAATAAAGCGTGATCATCAAGTACGGCTATCTTTACCATGTTAGTAAATATAACTATTCACGGTAGTTTATAAACCAGCAATGGTTTGATAACCCTATAAAATATTTCGTCAATTTCTTACAATCGATTGAATTAAGTATATGTTAACTCTTTATTCGCTGAATGTATACTAATGACGACCAATAGTATAAAAAAAGCTTGTCGCCTCGCGGGTAACAAGCTTCTATACTATACTATTGACGTTACTTGGCTGGTGTCACCCATGGACCTCGTGACTCCTTGGTCACCCATGGGCTTTTACGCAAGGTGCTATCGTGCCCTTCTTTTATTTTTTGATTGGCTGCAGACTTCTTACCCGGCACGGTTCGCGTTAGCAGTGTGATTATAATTTCAGCAGCGCCAAAGGCAACGTGCGGAATGTAAAGATGATCGGCAAATTCGAAAAGCCAGGGTGATGCTGCCAACAGAACACCAGATAAAAAATCAATGATCAGGTGAACAGGCATCGGAAGTAGTTTTATCAATCCGGGTTCGTAATTCGTAAGCAAGCTGTAGAATAAAGTGCTACCGCCCAATGCAACCGGCACCCAGGTTTCAGGGCTCTCGATCGTGAAGCCAAGCAGCCAGGGAATTCCAATCAGTGCCGCCCCCACGAGATAGTCCAGAACGCCATGCACTTTTGTGGATATGAATCTCATATACTTTTATAATTGTTTTTGGAAGTAACGGATTATGCAGGTGTAAATTTTATGCCTGTGGGAATGATTTGTTCGGCATCGGTTGGTGTATACTTTGACGTTAAGATTGGAGATATTTTTCAACGATTGTATATATTCTGTCCGCTTACGCCTCTATAAATAATTGATTTCCAATCGAAACTGGTAATGAAAAGAATTTCGATTTGGATGAAAATTATTCATGTATATCCTTTACGGAAAGTGTCAACCTGTTCCTTGCTGATTACGTTTGAACTGGTAAAATTTATATTTCCACCGCCACTTTAAACTCATTATCATTTATCCGTAGTTTCGCGCCCCATGAGTACTGCAACCCTTACAACCCCTCATACTTTTAGCACCACACTTAAATCATCCAACCGCATCGAATCGATCGATTTGTTGCGTGGCCTTGTGATGGTGATTATGGCACTCGATCATGTGCGTGATTATTTTCATGCGGATGCTTTCCTTTTCAATCCGACAGACCTGGATAAAACAACGGTTGCTATATTTATGACGCGGTGGATCACTCACTTCTGTGCTCCTGTATTTGTATTCCTTGCCGGTACATCTGCCTTTATGATAGGTAGTCGTAAAGGGAAGAAGGAACTGTCGGCATTTCTTTTGAAGCGCGGTGTCTGGCTGATCGTATTGGAATTTACTGTACTAAACTTCGCCTGGTTTTTTAATATTCATTTTTCGTTGATTGCACTCACGGTGATATGGGCGCTTGCGATCGGCATGATTTCACTGGCACTTTTTATTCACTTGCCTTTTAAAGCCATTCTGGTGCTGGGAATACTTTTAGTAGCAGGTCATAATATACTCGACCCGATTCATGTAGCAGGAGAGGGAGCCGATGCCATAGGCTGGTCGCTCTTGCATGAGCAAGGTGGATTTCAATTTCCGCTCACATTTGTATTTGTAGGCTACCCGATTATACCGTGGATCGGTGTGATGCTACTTGGCTATTGCTTTGGCTCGTTGTATCAACCCTCGTATGACGCTTTAACGAGAAAGAAAATACTTCTTTCCATTGGAGGTGGAGCGATTGTTCTCTTCGTATTGCTCAGACTTCTGAATATATATGGCGATCCGCATCCTTGGTCTGTCCAGAAGGATCCTCTGTTTACGTTTCTTTCATTCATCAACGTCACCAAATATCCACCCTCGTTATTATATGTTTTGATAACGCTCGGACCAGCGTTGATCTTCCTGGCAATATCCGAGAAGTATAAAGGAAAGTTGACACAGGCACTTGTTTCACTAGGCCGCGTACCCATGTTCTATTATATTCTTCACTTGTACGTGATCCATATACTTGCCGTTATAGCAGCCATCCTTACGGGATATACTTTTTCGGATATGGTGTTCAATACCTGGGTGACCGATTCGCCGGCATTGAAGGGGTATGGCTTTAGTCTTGGCGTTGTATACCTGGTGTGGATTGCCGTAGTGCTTGCACTATATCCACTTTGTAAATGGTATGATACCTATAAGATCAATCACCGTGAACAATGGTGGCTCAGCTATCTTTGATCATTCGCAGCAGGGCTTTTTTCTTTGAGTTCATCGAGAAGATATTGAATGAAGCTGATCTCTGCCAGAAATTGTTCCAGAGATTTACCGGTATCTTCTTTCGTTAGCTCCTGCGTAGCTTTTGCTACCAGTTGTAATTGTTCTTTTAATTCGGATGAATAGGTAACTTTTTCCATCGGATAGTAGGTTTGGAGGCATGGGGTTGTATACTTTAATATAGCAAAGGTTATATTCGAATACAAATCCCCAAGGGTAATGATGTTGAAACAGGTCGTCTTCCTATTGATAAATGCTTACTAAACTTTCTCTGCTTCAATAAACATTTTCAGGCTATCTGAAGTCAGTGGCTCGTTGTGATTTCCTCCGTAGATCGCTTTCAGTGTAAAGCCTGCCTTCTCTAACATCATTTGTATTTCATAGCGAAAAATAAGACGCCACTCCATATGATAGGATTGTCGCGTAACCGTACCATCTTTCTTGAATTCATCATACCAGCCGTATACTGATTGTACCTGGTTTATAGTCATCGGACCGGTAGCTGCAAAGCGCGTATAGGTGTTGCCGTTATGAGGATTCTTGCGGGTAAAGAATGGTTCGGGTTTAATGTCTCCATATAAATTTACAGCTAGCGGATTCCATATATCGAGGGCAAGCAGACCATGTGGTTTTAAGTGATCCGCAGCATTCCGTAAAGCCTGAAGTTGTAAATTGAAATCTGCTATACATAGTAAGCTGTTGAAGCCGCAGATTACTATATCAAAGTCACGTGTGTCAAGCGATAGCTGTGTTACATCTTGCTTCACAATAGAAAGGTTTTCGCTTTTAGGAGGCGGAATGCTGTTAACCTTTTTTCGGAATTGCTTTAATATAGCAGCCGAAGCATCCACAGCTGTAACAACACAATCCTGGTTTACTAAAGGAATAGAAATCCGCCCGGTGCCACAGCAAAGCTCCAGCACTTTTTTGCCGTACTGTGCGGTTAGCTGAATATACTTATCAACATCGTCTGCTATACCTTGGTGTATAACGACCTCATCAAAATTCTCAGGGTATTCAGTTTGATCCCGTGAAGGGTAATCACCATCGTAATATACTATAGAGGGGTGTGAAGCATCTTTAATGGACGAGTTCATAAGTTCGATGAAGGTATAACAGATACTGCTGAATAGCTAATGTATATATACCCGTTGCCTATGCTTTTCGGATAACGTTTAACAATGTGTTGAACTTGATCTCAGTTTCATTCCATTCTTTTTCCGGTGATGAATCAACGGTTACACCAGCCCCGGCATATAGTATAGCTTTACTGTCGAGTAATTGCATGCAACGGAGGTTAACAAAGATGTTGATGTTGTTGGCTACATTCACCGGTCCGAGAAAGCCGGCATAAAACTGTCGGTTATAGCCTTCATGTTCATAGAGAAAGTCAAGCGCGGGTTCTAAAGGCATACCGCATACTGCTGACGTGGGATGAAGCAGCTGCAGCATCACTGAGCCAAGTTGAGGAAAGTTGATGGCTTTCATGTCTACTGTAAAATCTGACTTGAGGTGCATGAGGTTACCAGCCACAACCGTCTTGGGACCGTACTCGTCATACTCACGAACTCTGATCTTCTTAAAACAACTGATCACGTATCGTTCAACAAGCGCCTGCTCTTCAATTTCTTTTTGCGTCCACGCTACTGACTTCAGATCTATACCTGCGTTGTACGGTTGTGTGCCAGCCAGCGCAACAGTACGAAAAATGGTTTTGTCTTCAACGCTCACCAACACCTCGGGTGTAGCGCCAAGCCAGCTACCGGTTTGCGGTGAGCTTACAAAAGAGATCAGCGCATTGGGGTATGCATTGCATAGATTCTGAAAAGAATATACTATATCAAATTCAAGTGGCAGATCGATTACTTTGGATCTCGAGGGAACAACTTTCTCAAAAGTCCCTTTTTCAATTTCATGAACACTCTTTTTTACTAAGTCAATATAGGGTACAGCGGTATGGTGTGTGCTCTGCTCGATGCGGTAATACTTTACAGCATTATGGGGAACTATAGCATTTGTGAACTGTTCTTCAAACCAAGTATAGGAGGTTGTCTCTACCGGGTCTTCCGCCGGTTTCAAAGCGTCATCAGCGAAAGAAAATTTATAGTCTGCAGGAAGATATACCGTATCATTGTTTCGGTCGAAGGGAGCGAAGATGAAGCCTTGTTCGAGTTCTTCGAGTGCTGCATCCCGTTTTAAGTGCTGTGGCTTTCGGGAAATAATAAGATGCCTTACGGGATCATTGGGAAGCCGCCATACGGCAACTGAATATTGATTTTCAACTGCGTAATTAATGAGCCGCGCTACGTATTCAGTTTCATGAAGTATAGATGTGGAAACTGAAGCAACTTTATTCATTCTGACTGTATTCTGTTTCTTAATTCTTTTTGTCTATGACGGCCATTGTTATTCTGCTGATGCACACAAGTTCGCCCGCTTCACTGGAAATCCGTATTTCCCATACCTGTGTTTTTTTTCCGATGTGTATCGGTTTTGTAACGCCTTTCACGTAGCCATCGCGTACGCTTTTAATGTGATTGGCATTTATCTCTAACCCTACACAGTACTGTTTTGTTATGTCTACACAGCACATCGCTGCCACACTTCCCATTGTTTCGGCAAGGGCCACAGAAGCGCCACCGTGTAACAATCCCATCGGCTGATGAGTTCGATGATCTACCGGCATTTTTGCTTCGAGGTAATCTTCACCTACGGCCGTAAATTCAATCCCTATATTTTCGGCCATGGTGTTAGGTCCCCACTTATTCAATTCCTCAACCGTTACATTCTTGAAAATTCCCATCTTTCTTTGCATTCATATAAATAGTAATCTGCTGCAATTCAACGCCTCTTCATCATGTTCCATCCGCGGAGCGGATTACTTTATCAGAATAACGAATAACTGCCTGCGATTAGCTATACTTGCGCCCAAAATAATGCAAAATTGACCAGTAAAAAAATCTACCTCATCCGTCACGGGCAGACGGAATATAATCTACAGAATATTGTCCAGGGAAGTGGTGTTGATACCGATTTGAATGATCGCGGCAGAGAGCAAGCACAGGCTTTCTTTGAAATGTATAAGGATGTGCCGTTTCAAAAAGTATATACCTCAGCACTGAAACGTACCCATCAATCCGTTAAAGGCTTTCTGGAATTAGGACTGCCGCATGAGCAGCTTGCCGGATTGAATGAGATTAGCTGGGGAACAAAGGAGGGACACAAAGTTACTCCATCGGAAGACGAATATTATCACTATGTATTGAAGCAATGGCAACTGGGCAATACATCTCTGAAGATTGAAGGAGGGGAGAGTCCGGAAGATGTGATCGTACGAATGAAGCCAGCGGTAGATCACATCATGAGCCATCCCGATGAAGAAACGATCCTCATTTGTATGCACGGCCGCGCCATCCGGATTTTGATGTGTCACCTGCTCAATTATCCGTTGAAGAGTATGGATATGTTCGAGCACGAAAATCTATGCCTATACTTATTGAACTATACAGGCACTATGTTTTCGGTTGAGCGCTATAATGATCGTACTCACTTACTTTCGTTGAGCTGAGCTAAAGCAGATTTCGCTTTGCTATCTATGCTATTCTTATACTCGTGCTTTTTATAGCTGAGTGCCCGCTTGAAGTAGTCTCGCGCCTGCGTTGTATTTTTCTCGGCCAGTGCTATATATCCAAGTTGAAGGCTTGCGTTGGGTGCAAAGTACCAAGGCTCTTCTCCATTGATCTTGATGGTCTGCAGGTAATATTCCTTGGCCGTTGATAAATCGTTCGTCTTATGGGCGACACGTGCTTTCCTGTAAGCAAATTCAACCTGGTCGCGTTTTGTGGGTAGCTCCTGCGTTGTGATAGACGCCAGTACCTTTTTAGCTTCATCATAGTAGCCACCATCTGTAGAGTAACGTGCTTTGGTGAGCTTGATGTGCGGCAGTTCATTTTCAGCCATGCTTCGGGCTGCATATTTATCTGCTTCCGCGGATTCTTTGCCAATCGTTTTTGCCTGTTTGAAAATTACTTTAGCATCACTGCTGTTTCCATTGAGCCAATAACAAAGACCAATTTTATAGTTGGCGTCCTTCATATAGTTAACGCCTTTATAGTTGCCAATAAATGCACGGTAGGAGGAGGTCGCATTCAGATATTCGCCTTTGTGAAGATATATTTCACCTCTCAGGTAATCGGCATAGTATAGGGGAAGTCCCTGCGATTGTTCGCTTAGTTTATTAATAAAGCGCAAGGCTTCTTCACTCTGTGAATTTTTTATAGCCAGCGATGCTCCCAGGAAAAGTGCGAGCTTGTTCGTTGGATTTGCTGCTATATCTTTCTTGATCTCTGTTAGTGCCAAACTGGTTTGCTCCAATACAAATCCCTGCGTTAATGCGTAGAGCAAACTGGACTCAAACGCCAGTGCATGATCCGTGTCCTGTATGGCTGAGAGCTCTTTTAATCCGAGCTCCGTGGAGCCTTCCATGTTGAGCAAGCCCAGAACCCAATCATACTTTTCCGGCACAGAGCCAATGATTATATCCAGCAGTCCTGATGTTTTTTTGATCGCATTAAACGTTGGAAAACGTTTTTTTATCTCCTGTGTTGTTTGATAGGCTTGTCGCAGATTGAGTGCCGCATCAAACTCGTGACCATATTTCAAGTATATGAAAGACCATTGTAGTCCGATCTCTGCCTGAAGGAAAAGATCTTCCGGAGAAGAGAGTTTGCTCTTGCGCTCTTGTCGCTTTTCAAACCGATCTTCATAGTCAGAGAACTTTTCAACATCCTCTGTGATCAGCAATTCAAGTGCTTCCGCCAAGGCAAGTATATAGTGTTCCTGTGGAGTTTCGGGTGTTGGTATTAATGCGTGTGCTTCTTCGGTCTGAAGATTCAAAACAAGGTCGTACGCACGTTGTGTGGACGCATCGAACTTCCACTCCTGAGCTTTAACAGATGTCGTTAAAACAGCACATAAAAAAAGGCAAGCTGCAAGGCCTGCCTTTTTGTGTAAACAAAATACAATGTTATTCAACTTTCTTTCTGCGATTTGGTACAATGGTAACAGCGGTTTTAGCGGCTTTAGGTTTGTCTCCTTCATCGAGGGAATCCATATCTACGTCTGCTAAGATACGACCGGAATGTTCATCGATCACAATTTTCTTTTTCTCACGGATCTCAGCAATCTTTTGAGGAGGGATCACAATGTTACAGCCTTCAGCAGCACCACGTACTACGCGTACAACGGCCAGGCCATTGGACAAACTTCCTCTCAATCTCTCGTAATACTTCAGAAGTTTCTCTTCGATTTTCTTGGTAGCTTTTTCACGTTCGGTAAGAAGTTTCTTTTCTTCTTCATGGCTCTCTGCCATGATATCGTTCAATTCTTTTTTCTTGTTGTCAAGATGATCTCCACGTTCTTTGATCAGCGTTGTGGTTTTTTCGATCTCATCTTTTTTCTGAGTGATGCTATCTTTACCCTCTTTTATTTTTTTCTCACAGATCTGGATTTCGAGTTCCTGAAGTTCTACTTCTTTTGTGATGGCATCAAATTCCCGGTTGTTCCTAACGTTTTTCTGTTGTTCGCTGTATTTCTTGATGAGCTTTTCAGCTTCCTTGATATTCTCTTTGTACTTCTTGTTTCCTTCTTCGATCTCCTTCAGCTCTGCTTCGTGGCGGGTGAGACGTGTCTTGTAGCCTTCGATTTCATCTTCCAGATCCTGAACTTCATCGGGCAAGTCGCCTCGGAGTTTTTTCAGTTCGTCTAATTCGGTGTCAATGGACTGGAGTTTTACGAGTGCTTCGAGCTTTTGGGCGATTGATTGATTTTCCATTCGTTATAGGTAGCTAATTGGATTCGTGGCAGTTTCTGAAAAAATGATCGCAAAAGTAGAAAATTTTTTCATTAAAACATCCTGTAAAAGTTCTTTGGTGAATACTTCGCTTTCATAATGACCAATATCTGCAATTATTATGCGGTTATCGGCATCGAAAAATTCATGGTATTTAAAGTCAGCCGTAACAAGGATGTCGGCTCCGGATTGTAATGCGTGAGGAAGCATAAAACTGCCTGAGCCCCCGCAAACGGCCACTTTTTTAATTTGGCCTCCTGATATTTTTGTGTGACGGATCACTTGTAAATCCATACTAGACTTTAAACCTGTAAGAAAGACTAATGGTTCAATCGGAGTTTCAAGCTCACCTATCATTCCCGATCCAACCTCTTGATTCTCATTCAATAAGGGCGTTAAATAATATGCAACTTCTTCGTAAGGATGCGATTGTCGAAGCGCTTTTAAAATTTTTGATTCTAAATGCGAAGGAAAAATCACTTCGGCTCTGACTTCCTCAACATATTCCTGCTTGTTAGCTTCACCGATATGAGGATTTGCTTTGTCGGTTGGCATAAAAGTACCGGTTCCATTCAAACGAAAGCTACAGTTTTTATAGTTACCGATCTCACCGGCACCCGCATGATGAAGGGCTGCTAGTACATTTTCTGCATTTTCGGTTGGAATAAAAGTGACTAGTTTGGTTAGCGTTTCTTTTTTAGGAGATAATATTCGCAGATTCTTCAAACCTATCTTCTCACAAATCTTTCTATTCACACCGGTGTGTACGTTATCAAGATTAGTATGAATGGCGTAGATCGCGATATCATTCTTAATGGCTTTGATCACCGTGCGCTCTACATAACCGTTGCCGTTTAACTGTTTCAAACCGCGAAACACAATCGGGTGGTGTGCTACAATAAGATTGCAGCGCTTTGCTATAGCTTCGTCCACAACGGACTCGATACAGTCCAGCGTAACCAATATACCTTGTACTGCCCACGTTGGATCACCCGTAATAAGCCCTGCATTGTCGTATGATTCCTGGTAGCTTCTTGGAGCAATGGATTCGAGGTAATCGGTTACATCTTTTATCTTTACAGCCATGTGTTTATTGTTCGGGTGAAGTTATGCTTCAAAGTTAATGGCTCCTGATAAAGTGAACATCTTATTTTTGATTTGAATATTCATGGCACTACTTCGCATTCTGTTGTTCCCTTTTGCTGTCCTGTATAATATTATTACGGGTCTGCGGAACATGCTATATGATCGCGGTCTCAAACCATCTGCTGAATTTGATATACCGGTCATTAATGTTGGTAATCTCACTGTAGGAGGCACAGGAAAGACGCCTATGATCGAGCACTTGATCCGCCTGCTGAGGAATGAGTATAAAATTGCAACGCTAAGCCGCGGCTATGGAAGAGAGACCAAGGGATTTCGAATTGCATCTGATCAGGATGATGCCTCAACTATAGGTGACGAACCGATTCAGTTTTACAAGAAGTTTAAAGATAAAGTGATCGTGTCGGTAGGAGAGGATCGCGCTTTTGCCATTCCTAATATTCTGCAAGAGCATGACGATACAGATGTGATTTTGCTGGATGATGCTTATCAGCACAGACGCGTAAAGGCATCCTTTAATGTATTGTTATCCGATTACAATCGTCCCTTCTATACCGATTACCTTTTACCGGCAGGTCGCCTGCGTGAATCGCGGAGCAGCGCTGCAAGGGCTGATGCTATTGTTATTACAAAATGTCCATCGGAAATATCGGATGATGAACGTATGAGTATTGAACAATCTGTGAGAACGTATGCCTCCAAGCCCGTTTTCTTTTCAACCATCCACTATGGAGATACGGTTGCCTTTGGTGATGCAGCACGCCAACTCCAGGCCCGTGTTGTACTCATTACCGGGATTGCCAACGCAGAGCCTTTCAAAAAATTTATAGCATCGGCCTATACCATTGTCAGACACCTTGATTTTGCAGACCATCATCAATATACCCCGGAGGATGTTAAACGCCTGAAGGCTATAGCGAACGAAGATTCCTCCGTGAGCTTTATCACTACAGAAAAAGATATGGTGAAGCTGGCCGATAAGAAATTAGCAAGCGAAATAAAGACGCTTCCATTATTTTATATTCCGATAGAAGTGAAATTCTTAAAAAGTGGACAGGATTTTGATGCGATGATTTTAAATGCAGTTCTGAATGAGCAGAAAACATCTCAAATCATTTAAAAGTCTATTTTTGCGCGTGCGTTTTACAAAAGTAATACTTTTCACAGGTCTTTTGGCAATCGGTCTGACTGCTCGTGCGCAGGATGATGCGCCCCGAAGAGGATCGCGGATTATCGATGATACCACCAAACAAGTTTACGGCCCCAAGACTTCCCGCTATTACTTTGAGAAGGATGTTTTTCTGAATCGACAGACCTATCACTTTATAGATACAACACCACGAAATTTTCATCGCTATACATATATCCAGCAGCGGGAAAATATGTACCAGGACCTTGGCAATATCGGCACAGCGATGAATCCGATTTATTACCAGGTTCCGGATGTCATTGGTGTGAGCGCTGGCTTTCATCAGTATGATCCTGTCTGGGATACGGAGGAAGTAAAGTATTACAATACGAGATCTCCCTATACAAACATGCGCGTAACGCTGGGAGGAAAGGGACGATCGATAACACGTGCTGAATATAGCCGTAACATTACGCCACTCTGGAATGTCGGCTTTAACTACAGAGGGTTGTTTATTGATAAGCAGATTCAGCGTGCCGGTAAAGGAGACCGAAATGTACTCTCCAATTATTATGATATATATACTGCCTATCAATCGAAAGACAGTACGTATCGCCTGTTCTTCAATTTCCGGAGAAACAGCATGCAGGCCGATGAGTATGGAGGTGTATTACGCAACACCACCGACTTTCAGTATGCCGATTACTTTTTTACCAATGCACAGCCATCGCTTACAGAAGCGCTCAGCAGAGAGTTGCGTATGAATTTGCACCTCTTCCATCAGTATGAGATCGGGAAAGCGTTACAGGTATACCATGTGTTTGATCGCTACCGCCAGAGCAATGCATTTCGCGATACACCGGCCTCAGAACCTGCCGATTATTTCGATCACACAGAATTTGACAGCACGCATGTGGATGATGGTGTGAAGTTCAAGTACACAAGAAATGAAGTGGGGATTAAAGGAAATCTTCTGAAGTTGTTCTATAATGGTTACTATGCTCTTCGTAACTACAACATGACGTACGACTATATCAGTGCGGCTGAAGACACACTTGGCTTGAAGACCAAAGGCACAGAAAGCTACCTCGGTGGACGTATGTCGTTACGTCTTGATTCGATCGGTGAAGTAAGTGGCTGGGTTGAAGTTATGCAAACCGGTAATTACCGTATTGAAGGAAGTATAAAAAGTCGGTGGTTTGAAGCTACCGTTAAGCAGGCTCAATATGCTCCGTCTTTCATCCAGCAGGCATACCGTGGTAGCCATGATGTTTGGTATCCATCCTTTACATATCCTACGGGATTCAGCGATGTTAACGTTACGCAGGTAAATGGCTATATCCATTACAATTCAAGCACACTTTCAGTTTCGCCTGGTTTAACCTTTACGCGTCTGGGTAACTATATATTTTTTAAAGAAGGAGACTTTGGTTTAGATCAAACCGTATTGCCTGTACAAACATCCGCCGGGCAAGTTTTTATAGCACCCGAAGTGAATTTGTCATTGGTACTTGCCAGGCACATTCACATGAAGGGAAAGGCTATATATACCCGTGTACTGCAGAATGCCGAAGATGCAATTCAGGTGCCTGACTTGTTTTTGAACGGTCAGCTTTCATACGAGAACATTTTCTTCAATGGCAATTTTGATATACATATGGGGGTTGATGTTCATTGGAAATCATCCTATCATGCTATGGGATACGATGTCCCTACACAGCAATTCTATGTGCAGCAAACTTTTACATCGCTTCAATTTCCTTTGATTGATATTTTCCTGAACGCCAGGATCAAACGCGGAAGGATATTTTTAAAGTATAATAACCTGATGCAAGCCATCACGAAAGAGGGATATTTACCTACACCACATTATCCCGGGCAGCGGAACGTAATCGACTTTGGCTTCGATTGGTCATTTTACGATTAGTCAGTAGCTTAGGGATTCAGAAGTATATCGGGCACAATAATTAAAGCGTTGACTATAGTGCTTTTTCTATTTAATCTTTCAACTGTAATCCATGGAAGCAAAAGATAAATTCACACTCGGGCTCGAATTACCTACAGATCCACGCTGGATCGATATCGCGGAAACACATATCCAAGAGATTCTTGTTGATCATGCTTACTGCGAACAGAAGGCTGCTTCATCGGGTATATCAATTATCGTTCAGTATCCTGAAAAGGACAAGCTTGTAGAAGAGCTGATGCCCATTGTGGCGGAAGAATGGAGTCACTTTGAGCGGGTTGTTGCTGAACTGCGAAAACGCGGATGGAGCCTGGGCAAGCAACGAAAGGATGAGTATGTTGATAAACTAAACCAGGTGATTCAACGTGGAGGTTCGCGCGAGCAACAACTTACGGAGCGGTTGCTAATGAATGCGTTGATCGAAGCGCGAAGCTGTGAACGATTCAAGATACTCTGGAAGAATATACCCGATCCCGAACTTGCTGAGTTTTATCACGAACTGATGATTTCAGAAGCTGGTCACTACAAGAAGTTTCTTCAACTGGCGAAAGAGTATATGCCGGAAGATGTAGTGATGAACCGTTGGAATGAGTTGCTGGAACTGGAAGCCGAGATCGTAAAGAACCTGGATGTGCGGGGAGATCGAATGCATTAAAATAAAAACGGGCTACCAAAGGCAGCCCGCTATATATTTCAAGAGTATAATTCTTATTTCGTTGTATCAGTAGGAGCGTTGTCAGCAGGCAGATCGAGTGCTGGTGCTTGTTGAGCAGGAGCTTGTTCACCAGCTCTATCAAGAATCGAGTTTGATGAACCGCCTCTGTCTGCAGTGATAAAATTGGTAGACAGGCAAAGTATCATAATACCGATGATAAAGCTCCAGGTAAGTTTTTCCAAAAGATCACCAGTCTTTTTTACACCGATAATGTTGCTGGCTGCAGAACCACCGAATTGGCTGGTTAAGCCACCACCTTTAGAATTTTGCGCCAGAACAACCAATACCAACAGTACTGAGAAAAGGATGATTAAACCGATAACTAATGCGTACATACTTTATTTTCTTAGATCTTCAATTTGAGCCGCAAAGTAAGCCTTTTTTTGTGGAAACTTCCAAATAAGCTTTTTCAGAACTTCTATAGCCTTGTCTTTTTTTCCTTGTTTTACTAAAATTTCGACCAGCGTTTCGGAAACTATGTTGTCACCAAACTCGCCGGTTTTTATTGTAGACAGATCTCCGGTAGGAGGGGTAAAAGGTTTCTCTTTGGTTTGTGTGATTGAGGGTTGAATCTTAATGAACTGCTCAATGATCTCAAGTTGCTCTTTTTGCTTATCTCCCTCAGGGCTAAGCTCTTCCTTGTTGGCAATTTCTTCAATTAACTCTTCACCGGAGTTTTCGCTCTTTTTTTTTCTACCCTTGGTTTTTGGTTCGGGCTCAGATTCAGGAGTATCGTCTCCCTTTTCCTGTGAGGCCTTTGCCAATTCTATAATGCGTTCTTTTTTCGATTTAGTCTCCTCAGGTTCAGACTTCGCTTGTGTAGCTTTCGCGAGTTCCTTGATGCGCTCCTTCTTCGATTTCGTTGTGTCTTTTTGAACCTCTTCTACTTCAGGCTCTTCTTCTTCAACAGCTTCAACAACATTGCTGTGTGCAGCAGGTTGATGGTCATCAAACAACATTTCAAAATTGTGTCTGAGTTGGTGAAGTCTCTCCAGGTCGTGCATTACTTCTTCCACGAGATTTGACTCTCCTGTTGTGCGTGCTGCAACTGTAAAAGAAGGGGAAACTACAACCGTGTTATCGGCATCAGAGACAAATGTTGTTTTCTCAGGATACTGAAGCTGTATAGTTTCTTCTGTCATCACTTCTTTGAGTACTCCGCGATCGGCAGCATATACTGCAGCGATCTGAAGTTCAGATTGATGCGAACTAAAACCATGGTCTTTAGCCAAGCGAGCCGACAGTGCGTGGAGCAACTGGCTATAGGGGAAACTCTCCTTCAGGGAAAGCACTTCCTTAGCCTCTTCAACGGAGCTATCAGAGTAACGATTTAAAACTTTTATGAATAGATCTTTTTCCACAGATGTCATGCCTAAAGGTAAAAATACTAAATTTTACCAATTGGCAACGGAAGCATTGAAGATGTCATTGATAATCCTGTCGAAAATCTCTTTAGTCAGTCGTTCTTCTATGTCAGCGAAGTTCTGGTCGTTGGTGAAATCCTTATAGAAAGAGAATGATTTATCCTTGAAGCTCATCGTTTCATCCAGTGTGTTGACGTACGTTACCTTTACGGTGATCGTCAACCGTGTGGATGAAGCATTGTTGATCTGCGTTTCGTTCCCAGTGGAGACGGGCGAAATAGGAGTGAGCCTGAAATCAGTGATCTCGCCATCCATCTGTAATTCACCTTCTTCCTGTATCACCGTCAGGTCAGAATTCTGAATGAGATATGTTTTCAGATCATTGGTAAATGTCTGGCTCATGTTAGCAGCCCCAAGATCTGCATTATTATAGAACTCGTTTATAGATATAGTCTTGGCCTGTGTGCTGGTTCCTGTAAAGGAATATACGCCGCATGACTCGAGCAGCAAGGTGCCAGTCAAACATATAATCGAAAATAGTAAAGATGCCGGGTGAATGTAGGAGAGAGGCATGCGCATGCCCATACGTTTATTCTTCAAGATCGTACTGTTTTATTTTTCTATACAAGGTCCTTTCGGAAATGCCCAAATCGCGTGCCGCATATTTACGTTTGTTATTATTTTTTCGAAGCGCTCTCACGATCAGCTCTTTTTCTTTTTTCTCGATCGAAAGAGAATCGTCTTCCGTTTCATGTGTAATGTCATGAACATCTTCAACATGCTCGTTGTCTTCCATGTTGGCTGGTGGCAAATTCAGCACCACTGCTTCTGAAGAAGAACCGTTGTTTCCTTCCTGATGAATACCTTCGAAGAGGCCGGGATGTTCCTTTACGATCTGTGCTGCCTTTGATGGATTTGTAAATGTATCCAGCACCAGCTTTTTCAAATCGTTAAAATCCTTCTTCATGTCGAACAACACCTTATATAAGATATCACGTTCAGATACACCGTCTTTTTCGGATAGCGAATTCTTATATATAGCAGGAAGACTATTTTCTTTTGGAAGATAGCGTTGAAATGTCTCGGCATTGATCTCTTTATTATCCGTTGACAAAACTGAGATCTGCTCCACCAGATTTTTAAGCTGGCGGATGTTTCCGGGAAACCGATATTTTATCAGAATTTCTTTTGCGTCATCCGTTAGAGAAATAGGCTTCACCCTATATTTCTCAGCGAAGTCTGTCGCGAATTTTCTGAATAGAAGTTCTATATCTCTTCCTCTTTCACGCAAAGGCGGAACATAAATCGGCACCGTGCTCAGACGATAGTATAGATCTTCTCTGAACTTTCCTTCTTCAACGTTACGCATCAGGTTTACGTTGGTAGCAGCCACCACACGCACATCTGTTTTTTGAACTTTGGAAGATCCTACTTTAATGAACTCACCATTTTCAAGTACGCGAAGTAAACGGGCTTGTGTACCGAGAGGCATCTCGCCAATTTCATCCAGGAAAATTGTGCCTCCGTTTGTTACCTCAAAGTATCCTTTACGAGCTTCATGTGCTCCCGTGAACGATCCTTTTTCATGACCGAATAATTCGGAGTCAATTGTTCCTTCCGGTATAGATCCGCAGTTGATGGCAATAAACTGCCCATGCTTGCGGGGGCTGAGGTGATGTATAATTTTGGAAAAGGATTCTTTACCACTTCCACTCTCACCTGTAATCAACACCGACATGTCGGTCGGTGATACTTGTATTGCTACACTTACAGCATTGTTCAGCAACGGAGAGTTACCGATTATACCAAAGCGTTGTTTTACATTTTGTATTTCTAAATCTGAAATTGCCATGGATCATTATCCGTTAAAACGTTGTGGTCTTCTTTTTACCAGTGAGAAGAAACACCAGGACTATGTTGTTAAACTGCTACGGATAATTAGCTGTTCACGACTTTTCCTATCAGTGTTCCCCCAGTACATTCTTCGACCAATACATGAACATACTCACCTTTTTTATGCGTGCCTTTCGGGAAGACAACTACTTTGTTAGTAGAAGTGCGTCCCTGCAGATCATTCTCTGATCGTTTGGAAAATCCTTCAATCAATACCTTGTGTACTTTACCAACGTCAAGCAGATTTCGTATCAGAGAGTGCTCGCGTTGTCTGATTACAACTTCCTCCAGTCTTTTCTTTTTTATATCCAGCGCGATATCATCGGTATACTTCTTGGCAGCCAATGTTCCCGGACGTTCAGAATAATAGAACATATAGGCGAAGTCATACTTCACAAGATTCATGAGACTTAACGTATCCTGGTGATCTTCTTCCGTCTCAGTGCAAAAGCCAGTAATCATATCGGAAGATATACCACAATCCTCACCGAGAATTCTGCGGATACTCATCGCTTTTTCCAGATACCATTCGCGTGTATATCCACGATTCATCAAATCAAGAATACGTGAACTCCCACTTTGCATAGGCAAGTGAATGTTTTTGCAGATGTTCTCGTACTTGGCCATGGTATATAATACTTCATCCGTTATATCCTTGGGATGAGAAGTAGAAAATCGTACCCTGAGATCAGGATGTACCTTGGCGACCAACTCAAGCAGGTTAGCAAAGTTTACAACGTTGTTTATGCCGTTCTTTTCAATCCATGCTTTGCTGTTTTCTTCCGGACTCCATTTGTATGAATCTACATTCTGACCAAGCAGTGTTACTTCACGGAAACCTTTTGCAAACAAGTCTTGCGCCTCTGCTACTATAGAATGTGGATCACGGCTACGCTCACGGCCACGTGTAAACGGTACAACGCAAAACGAGCACATGTTATCGCAGCCTCTCATGATGGAGATGAACCCTGTAACACCATTTGAATTCAGTCGCACCGGACTGATATCGGCATACGTTTCTTCGCGTGACAAGAATGTGTTCACGGCCTTCTGACCTTCGTCTACCTGACTGATCAATGATGGAAGGTCGCGGTATGCATCTGGCCCGGCAACCAGGTCCACTATCTTTTCTTCCTCCAGAAATTTTGCTTTTAAACGCTCCGCCATGCAGCCGAGCACGCCCACTAATAACTCCGGTTTATGTTTCTTCAGGCCATTAATATGGGTAAGGCGATAGCGTACGGTCTGCTCCGCTTTTTCACGGATCGAGCATGTGTTCAAAAAAACAACATCGGCAGCGGCTATATCAGAGGTGGTATCAAATCCCTCTTTTTGTAGAATCGATGCTACGATCTCACTGTCAGCATAGTTC
Source organism: uncultured Bacteroides sp. (assembly GCA_902168185.1). Lineage (GTDB taxonomy): Bacteria > Bacteroidota > Bacteroidia > Cytophagales > Cyclobacteriaceae > Ohtaekwangia. Next base: position 53,550 of record CABHOV010000017.1, on the reverse strand, counting down.
ATCTGACATCCATAACTCTCTATATATAGCTTGCGCTTATTACCTCTATTTTCGTCTTTTAAAAGATGTATCGCCTCGGTTGCTTCTGTATCTTGAGGACTCAATACATCCAGATCTCCTATCAGTTTCTCCATCGTGCTCAGATTAAGTCGCAAAAGTAATACTTTTAGTGTTTTATGGTGACATCTTGTCAGTGGATTTACGATTTTCAATTTACGATTGTAGATTTCGTCCCAGCTTGATATTTAATTTATGGCTTTGATAAAGGCAGTACGCGGACATGAGCCGAAGTTTGGGAACAATTGTTTTCTGGCAGACAATGCAACGGTGGTAGGAGAGGTTGTGATGGGCGATAACTGCACGGTGTGGTTTAATGCCGTAGTGCGCGGAGATGTTCACTCTATTACAATTGGCAACAATACCAACATACAGGATGGTGCTGTGATACACTGCACCTATCAAAAAGCGAAAACGACAATAGGAGATAACGTATCGATCGCTCACAACGCCATCGTACATGGATGTACTATTAAAGACAACGTTTTGATCGGTATGGGAGCCATTGTTATGGACGATGCTATTGTTGGAGAGAATTCGGTGATAGCCGCAGGAGCCGTGGTACTTGCTGGTACTATTGTTGAACCCGGCAGTATTTATGCCGGTATGCCAGCGAAGCGCATCAAAGAGATTGGCGAGGAGATGAAAGCAGTCATTCAACGGACTGCCCGTAACTATCCGATGTATGCGGAATGGTTTAAGTAAAGTGTTGATGTTCGTCCGTCAAAAATAAATTGATGAGAGGAGCATTTTCTTACTTTATAATTGTGAATTTTCGGGCATTTATTTTTAAATTAAAGAACGATTAGTCGAGTTATGGCATCAGTAGAGAATTTAGGTTTCGATTTGAAGGTTATTGAAGACTACCAGGCAAGAATGGCTGCTCTGGGAAGAAATTACTTGTTCGATGACGAGGATGAAAATTCCGATGAATATGCTCACTTCTATTTTGTCGGCAAGTTTGAAGGTAAAGATGTAATTTACGATACAGTTATTTATACACTCCGTCTCCAGCACGAGAGTGAACTTTACGAAATTGCAGAGCATCGCGCTGCCAAGCATTTTCCGGAATACAAAAAGATCACCTACGAGGAGGATGAGAACGGAAACCTCGAAAACCTCGATCCACTCGAAGAGGAGATTGGCCTTTTCATGGCTGAAGTCATCATGGAACTTGAGGAAGATGAAACTGTAAAAGTTAAGGAACATGTTGACCTCGATGACAATGCAGAATTTGGTGTAAGCCTCGATGTAGGCCTGCACGTAGAACATATCACGGATAAGGTCATCGAAAAATTCATTAAAGACTTCAATGAAGATACACTGAAGTTAGATCCTACACTTTATTCCTTCCAGACTGAGGATCAGGAAGCTGGTTGATTTGCCAGCAGGCAGAACATGAAAAGATTTACGTAAAATCTCGCGTTCCCGTATTCTGCCTCCAAATTTTCTGTACATATTTGCGCCCTGAACTCTGAACCTTAAAGAATGAAGAATCTTTCGTTGATTTTAAACATCGTGCTGCTGGTAGCAGTTGGTGTATTGTTTTATTTACATTTCTCATCTACTAAACCGGCAACATCTTCTGAAGCTGCTGTTGAACCAGGTGATCTTAAAGTAGCCTATATCAACTCTGATACAGTGTTGAAATATTATGACTACCTGAAAAATCAAAAAGTTCAACTCGAAGACAAATCAAAAAAGATTGAACAGGAGTATCGTAACAGAGCTATGGGGCTTCAAAACGAAATCACTGCTTATCAGCGTAATGTAAACAGCATGACGCTTGGCCAGGCGCAGGCTACTGAAGAAGACCTTAGAAAAAAACAACAGAACCTCCAACTCTATCAACAGAACCTCGGTCAACAGTTGATGGAAGAAGAAGCAAAACTGAACCGCGAACTATATCAGCGTGTTACTGCGTATCTTAAAAAATACGGAACTGAAAAAGGTTTACAGGTGGTATTGAAGTACGATCCTACCAGCGATGTTCTCTTCGCAGGTGAAGCACTTGATATTACAAAAGATGTAATCGCTGGATTGAATACAGAATATACTCAAGAAGCTACAGGCGTGAAAACAGACACGACTGCAGTTAAAAAATAATTTCAAGAGAAACCATTACAGAAATCCGGCTCTGATCATGTATCGGGGCCGGATTTTTTTATCTTTGGCCACTACCTATGGCAAGTCGTTTAGCAAATGTACTCCGCATAAAGAGTGAGGAACAAAAGCAGATCATCGTGATGCTTTGTACAGGGTTCTTCATGGGGATTTTTATTGCAACGTACCAGGTAACAGCCGACTCCCTGTTTTTGAACAGGATGGGCTCGTACTTGAACAAGGCGTTTCTTGCAGCTGGTGCACTGGGTATCGTTACTACTTTTGTCTTTTCATTTTTTCAGAACTGGATTCGTTTTACAACGCTCGCGCTGGCAAGTGTTGTGCTAATATTGATTTTTACATTGGGCGCTTACTGGCTCCTCAACTTCGGAGACCCTGCCTGGCATAACTACTTTGTGTTTGCCTTGTATTGTATGACCGGCCCGATCTCCGCTATACTTCTCCTAAGCTACTGGGGAATTTTTGGACGGCTCTTTAACTTTAGACAGTCCAAAAGAATTATAGGATGGATTGATACCGGACAGTTGATTGCAGCTATATTGGCTACGCTCATTGTAATTCCATTTACATCCAAGATCATCCACGATACATCGAATTACTTACTGGTATGTGCTATCAGTATAGCTATAGTTTCTATTTTGTTGTTCTTCATCTCATCATCATTCTCGCTTTCTAAAAATGATCCGCGTGAATTTGGTGTGACGGTGCGAAGAGAAACACGCCTTAACAAGTTATTGAAGGAGCCCTATATACGAGCACTCTCGGTTTTCCTGCTCATCTCCATGGTGATGTTTATGTTTAGCCAGTATGCTTTTCAGCAATTGGTACAAATTCAATATCCGAAGGAACGTGAGCTTACCAACTTTAACTCATTTTTTACGGGAGCTGTATACGGCATCAGTCTTATTATGCAGACGTTCATCAACCAACGTATCATCAGTAATTACGGTTTGCGTATTTCTCTTTTCGTTCTTCCGTTGGTAATTATGTTGTTTGCCATCGGCTCATTGCTGACCGGTGGTATATTTGGATATGAGAAAGTACTTGGAGCAACAGGCTTCCTATACTTCTTTTTATTCGTAGCGCTAACGCGATTATTCAACTGGACGCTTCGTGATTCGTTGGAGAACCCGGTCTTTAAATTATTTTTTATTCCACTCGATAATCGCCTGCGATTTAACATTCAGTCGAAAGTAGAAGGATTGATGAATGAGAGCGCTCGCTTTGTAGCCGGTCTGCTGATTTTTGGTCTTGCCTTTTTGCCTTTCTTCAAAGTTATACACGTCGCTATATTTCTCTTGCTGCTTGCAGGCGCATATTTCTTTGTGGTCAATAATATGTATAACGGATACCGGAACAAGATCCGGTTAAAGTTGGAAGGTACAGATATACAGCAGGAGAAACTTGAAAAAGGTTTCGCCCAGGTAACGAATCGTCTGGAGAGTTTATTAAATATGCCGAATGCATCGAAGGCAGTATTCTCCTATAAACTATTAGAGAAGATTAACGCGGCTCAAGTACCAGTGTGGGTTAACAACCTCATGAAGAACGAAGATGAATCCATTCGTTATTATGGGCAGGAGCGGATGAATGAGCTGAAGGGACTATCTGTTTCCGATAAGTATGTTATCCGCATGGACGGAACAAAAGTAGATGGCTCGGAGAAAAATGTTCTGAGTAAAAGTGATCTTGAACTGATCATCCAGAATGGTGGCGACATAACCAAAACACGTATTCAAAAACTTACGCGATCAACAAATCCGAATGATCGTCACTATGCCGCAGAATTGTTACTGCATACTTCGAAAGAAGAGTGTACTTCATTTCTCATGGAACTGCTGATCGACAGTGAACCTCAGGTACGAAACACCGCGATTAAAACTTCGATCAAGAAACATAATCCGGAAATTATAAATACCATCATCGAAAACCTGGGAAGCCCGGTATATAGTAACCAGGCGATGAATGCATTGGTACAGATTGGTGCTACTACGCTGCCTGCCTTGGATACTGCTTTCTATCGCAGTGGGCAGAGTACACAAATGATGCTGCGTATAGTACAGGTAATTGGCCGTATAGGAGGACAACGTGCACGCGAAATCCTTTGGAATAAAATGGATTATCCCAATAAGGTAATCGTATCGCAAGTGCTTTTGTCATTGGGTGAGTGTGGTTTCAAAGCGGGTATATCTCAGATCACCCGAATCAAATATGTTATCGAATCAGATATAGCAGATATCAGCTGGAACCTGAGTGCTATACATGAGATAGGAGATGATGGGTTTAGCGAACAGATTAAAACTGCGCTTCGTCATGAAATTCAAAACGACATTGAGCACATCTATACATTGCTAACGATGCTATATGATACCCGCTCCATTCAGCTGGTAAAAGAAAACATTGATAGCGGTACGGCGGAGGGTGTTACCTATGCTATTGAACTTTTGGATGTATTCTTGTCGGAACAGTTGAAGCAGCGTGTTATACCTATATTGGATGATGTATCCGATGCAGAGAGAATCAGCCGGCTTGAATATTTCTTCCCACGGGTGAAACTTGATTCGCGACTCGTTTTGAAGTTCATTATCAACCGCGATTTTACCCAGTCCAACCGTTGGACGAAGGCATGTGTACTCTTTCAGATTGGCATTCAGAAGATAGAAGACTTTAAGCTCGATTTGATCGCGCAATTATTCAATCCTGATCTGCTGATTCGTGAAGTATCCGCATGGGCACTTCATAAAATCAATCCCGCTGAATACGAGCAGAACTCCAAACGTCTGGGAGCAGATATAAAGTATGAACTTGACATGCTGATTATACATTCAAAGCGTATGACGCGGTTTGAAAAGGTATTGTTCTTTCAAAAGATAAATATATTTGAAGATGTAGCAGGCCTCACGTTAACCTATATGGCTGACTTAAGTGAAGAGCTTCGGATGAAGAAAGACGAATCGCTTGTACTCGACGAGCGTTCAAACAATTACTTCTATGTACTCAACTCAGGTACTGTCGATTTTTACCATCGTGGCGAATTTGTTTCTAAATTCGATCAGGGCCAATTTATAGGGGAGATGGTCGGCTTCCAGAATTACCTGAACACAAATTTGATCATAGCAAAAACAGATTCTGTTATTTTGAAGTTTAATAAAGACCAGTTCTATGAACTTCTTTCTGATAATGTAGAGTTGGCGGATAAGGTGTTGGAGTATATCTGAGCAGGTTTTCAATGAAAAAAGGGAAGAACATATTTGGTCTGTTCGTAATAGCATTCATCATATTTATAGGCTATGCGAGTTACGACATCAGCCGCAAAACAACTTTCCCAGGTTCAAAATCGCAGCTACCCGAGCGAATTAAGGGCACCTATATGAAGGCGGACTCCGCGAAAAATGACTCCATCCGTAAAAGGTAACCTGTAACTTCAAAGATTTCTGAAAATTTCTGACGCAATCGGTTGATTCAATAAAAAAAAATTTTACCTTTGAAACAGATTAAAGCCAACTATAGACATGACAATCCCCCTTAGTCGAGAACTTCGGGGGATTTTCATTTTATAACCTTTCTCAAATAAGTCAGCAGGTCATCCATCTGTAAATAATTCCATTCATCTGAATTATTTTCAAGTGATCGATTCAGGGATGGTACTTTTTTACTACCGCTATATCTTTGATTCAAGATTAAAGCCAACTATAGACAGTGATCATCCCCCGGGGTCTAGGACTTCGGGGGATTTTCATTTTTAAACCAACCCAGAGCTATACCTCTTTGCTCTATATATCATCAGGATTCTCCATGTCACGCAATCCGTTACGTGTGATATTGCATGCAGAGAAACTCCTTTCTGAAAAATTTCTTATCTTTTGATATGATTAGACGTTTTACTCTACCTTCTTTTATTATTTCGTTTAGCGTCATTATGATCACATCCTGTGTTGATCATAATCTCGGCTCACCTTTTATAGTCGAGTGTGACGGTAATACAACGGTGAGCTATACGAATGATGTTGCACCTATTATTCTTGCTAAATGTGCAGGATGTCACAACAGTAGTTCTGGTCTTCCGGATTGGACGGTGCTCAGTAATTTGCAAGAGAGTGGGCAGGAAGTACAGCGCAGAATAACGCTTCCATTAACAGATCCGGGTAAAATGCCACGTACCGGAAGTATAACACAAGCCGAGCGGGAAGCTATCTATTGCTGGATCGAGCAAGGCGCTCCGAATAATTAGTACATATACCTTTATCAATGACTGACACCCAGGGAAATTATGGTTTCAGAAAATGCAATCGGATGATTCAAGTAGAATGCAAAGTTTCAATTTAAAACCATTGAAAAATTAACAACTATATAAAAGCATAACAGAAGTTACTTGTAGATTTATGTATAACCTCAATAAATTTTAGTTGTTTTGCTTCATGAGGCTGATTTTAATATTAATACTCTCTTTAATAGTAGGATGTAAAGTTGGAATAGGGCAACAACGTTTCTTTATCGAAAAGGCCAGTATATCTTTTTTCTCGGATGGTGTAATTGAAGACATTGCTGCAAAGAATGATAAAGTCACCAGCATCTTCGATGTTCACCAGGGAGATATAGCGTATCTGTTGAATGTAAGTGATTTTCAATTCGACAAAAAACTGATGCAGGTACACTTCAATGAGAAGTATATGGAATCCGAAAAATATCCCAAGTCATCTTTTCAGGGAAAAATTATAGGATTCGATCCCTCATCTTCAGGTATACAAAAAGTAAAAGCTGTGGGTAAGTTAACCATACATGGTGTTACCAAAGAAGTGGAGTTTCCGGGCACTGCCGAGGTAAGGAACAACCAGCTATATCTTAAGTCAAAATTTGTTGTAAAGCTCAAGGACTACAACATCAAAGTACCACAAATTGTATGGCAGAACATCGCTCAGCAAGTAGAGGTGACAGTAGATTTTAATTACAGACCACTTTAAGGCCCCACATATGAAAAAAATTATAGCGCTCCTCTTCCTTCCCGTAGTTTCCTTTGCTCAGGATAATGATCTGCTGAAAGAACTTGAAAAAGAAAACAAGGACACGGGCTATACCATTGCAACGTTTAAGGGTACACGCCTTGTAAACGGGCATAGTGTGGAAACTAAAAATGCTGGAACGCTGGAGTTCATTTTTGCGCACCGCTTCGGAAGAGTAAATGATGGTCTTTATGAAATGTATGGCCTCGATCAAGCGTATGTCCGCCTCGGCCTGGACTATGGTATAACCGATAATCTTTCTGTAAGTATTGGCCGTAACTCTGCTGATAAGATCATGGATGGTTACTTGAAGTATAAACTTCTGAGGCAAAGTACAGGAGAGAAAAACTTTCCGGTAACGGTAACAGTGTTGGGCGGCACAGCCTATAGCATTTCCCCCAAGAGAGATAATGAACCCGAGGGTTTTAAAACGGTAGACCGGTTGGCCTATACCGGACAGTTTTTGATTGCGCGAAAATTTACATCCAATCTGTCGCTCCAGATCATGCCAACCTATATCCATAAAAATGCTGTTGACCAGTCAAAGGAAAAAAATGATCAGCTCGCTATAGGTGTTGGTGGAAGGATTAAAATTACGCGCAGCGTTGCCCTTACAAGTGAATACTATTACCGCCTCGATGCTCCCGATAATGATTTGTTCGATGAGGGAAGCAAGCGTTATAACTCCGTAGGTTTTGGTGTTGATATAGAAACCGGTGGTCACGTTTTTCAACTTGTGCTCACCAATACATCAAGCTTAACAGAGCGTACATTCATCACCGAGACAAAAGGAGATTTCTTTGATGGTGACATTCATCTTGGGTTCAACGTAACGCGAACATTTCAACTGAAGAAAAAGAAATAGTTATAGCTACGGATGCAATGAAATAATCATTTCGTTTTTTACTTTTAGCAGGTCTAATTGTAAAAAAGAAATTGTTACTACTCTCAATCATTGTATACCTGATCCTCACGGTAGTAATTGGTTTCTGGGCTGCACGCCGAGTGAAGACCACCGGAGATTTTATGCTCGCAGGCAGAAGCTTGCCAATCGTATTAAGTTCAGCAGCACTCTTTGCAACCTGGTTTGGGTCGGAAACAGTTTTTGGTGCATCCTCACAATTTCTGGAAGGTGGACTATACGCAGTGATTGAAGATCCCTTCGGAGCATCGTTATGTCTTTTTCTTTTTGGATTGATCTATGCCCGCAGGCTCTATAAGATGAACCTGCTTACACTGGGTGATTTCTTTAAAGTCAGGTATAATAAAACAACCGAACTAACCGCCAGCCTTTTTCTGGCCTTGCCATACCTTGGTTACATCGCGGCACAATTGGTCGCTATGGGGCTTATCCTGAATGTGGTTGTAGATATACCCTTGTGGCAAGGTGTTGTAATCAGTGCAGTGATCGTAACGTTATATACTTATGCCGGCGGTATGTGGGCTATATCCATCACCGATTTTTTCCAGAGTATAATTATTATTTTAGGGATGGTTGTACTGGCCTATATATTATCCGAAAAAGCCGGTGGTGTATCAGCCGTGCTGCGCGAAGTGCCAAAAGAAGATCTCCGCTTTCTGCCTACATTTGATCTGAAAGAAATTGCTGCCTATATAGCTGCATGGGCTGTACTTGGGCTCGGCTCATTACCTTCACAGGATGTCTTTCAACGGGCGATGTCTTCTGGTTCCGCCAAAACAGCAATATGGTCTTGCCACATAGCAGCGTTGCTATACCTCACCATCGCTATGCTGCCACTATACATCAGCTTATGCACGAAGCATCTATACCCCGACCAGGTTGCCGGTGATACACAACTTACCTTGCCCAACATGGTATTGCAGCATGCATCAATGCCAGTTCAGGTACTATTCTTCGGATCACTCTTGTCAGCGATCATGAGTACAACAAGTTCGGCTATACTTGCACCAGCCGCCATCTTTTCAGAAAACCTGATCAAGCCTTTAACAAAACATCGGTATACCGACCGTCAGTTTCTTGTGCTGACCAAAATATGTGTGATTTTATTTGCTGCAATGGCAACTATTATGGCCTGTTTTCGGTCTAATATCTATGAATTGGTAGGGGAGTCTTCTATACTCAGTCTCGTTTCACTTTTCGTTCCATTAACGTTGGGATTGTATTGGAAGCGCGCCAATAGTAAAGGAGCATTACTTTCGATGGTGTTGGGTATGATAACTTGGATTATCTTTGAGGCCTTTGAAACACCATGGCCAAGTCTTATACCAGCAACGCTTGTTAGCTTACTGGGAATGATAGCAGCAGGCTATGTGTGGTCTGAAGAAAGAGAAAAAGCAGTATGATAAAGATTGAATTAAACCGTTTGAATGATGCCTTCCACATGGAAGCGCGCAACGATGCAGGGAACACGGTGCAGATGGATTCATCTCCTGAATCAGGAGGATCAAACTTAGGAATGCGCCCGATGCAAATGCTATTAGCAGCAATGGGTGGCTGCAGTGCTATAGATGTAGTGAGCATTCTGAAAAAACAACGCCAGGATCTGAAAGATATAAAGATCACTGTAACAGGCGAACGTGAAAAGGATGTGACTCCATCACTATATACTGAAGTGCATGCACATTTTAAACTCTATGGAGATATTGATACTGATAAAGCAGAAAAAGCAGTGAGCTTGTCTGTTGAGAAATATTGTTCCGTAGCCAAAACCCTGGAGAAAAACGCTAAAGTCACGTATAGCGTTGAGGTAATCAAATAACCTCAGTCTACATCCGCCAATTTTAATTATCACAGACTCAGATTCATTTTTATACATGGAAGAGAAAAGAAATTTCGATACAGACGCTATCCGTACGCAACATCAGCGTACATCATTTCGCGAGCATTCCGTTCCGTTATACCTCACATCAAGTTTTGTATTTGATGATGCAGAACAGGCACGCGCGATGTTTGCCGATGAGATTCCAGGGAATATATATAGCCGCTACTCCAATCCGAATACAAACGAGTTTATAGAAAAACTTTGCAAGCTCGAAGGAACGGAAGATGGTATAGGAACAGCTTCCGGTATGGCAGCGATGTACAGCAGCATGGCCGCGTTGCTGAAGTCTGGTGATCATGTGCTCGCATGTCGTTCGGTATTTGGTTCAACCCATCAGATCCTCAATATAATATTTCCCAAGTTTGGCATTTCACATAGCTATGCGGATGTAAACGAACCGGAAACATGGGAGAAGAAAATTCAGCCCAACACGAGGATGATTTTCGTTGAAACTCCTTCCAACCCGGCACTCGATCTCATCGATCTGGAGTGGCTCGGAAAACTGGCAGCAAAACACAATCTGATACTGAACGTTGATAATTGTTTCGCTACTCCATACCTGCAACAACCTGCAAAATGGGGCGCGCATATTATCACGCATTCGGCAACCAAATTTATGGACGGACAAGGCCGCGTTATTGGTGGTGCTATATTAGGAACGAAAGAACTGATAAAAGACATCCGCTTCTTTACACGTCATACAGGTCCCTCCATGTCACCATTCAATGCGTGGATCTTATCGAAGAGCTTGGAGACTTTAGCCGTGCGGATGGATCGTCATTGCCAAAATGCATTGACACTTGCAGAACATCTCGAGAAACACCCTGATGTGAAAAAAGTAAAGTATCCTTTCCTGCCATCTCATCCACAACATGCACTTGCTAAAAAGCAAATGAAACTGGGCGGTGGTATCGTAACATTCGAGATCAAAGGAGGCGTAGAGCAGGGGCGGAAATTCTTGAATTCATTGCAGATGATTTCGCATACTCCTAATCTCGGTGATACCAGAACGATTGCTATACATCCTGCATCTACCACGCATTCAAAACTCAGCGAAGAAGAACGCGCAGCAGTAGGTATAACTTCCGGACTTATCCGCATCGCTGTAGGACTTGAAGATATAGCAGATATAGTTACCGATATTGATCAGGCGATAGCAGCTTCACGCTAATTCATTTATCTTATGACAAGACCCATCGTTGCTCCATCTATACTCGCTTCTGATTTTGCTAATCTGCAACGCGAAATCACCATGCTCAATGAAAGTCAGGCAGACCTGATTCACGTTGATATTATGGATGGAGTATTTGTGCCGAATATATCCATGGGGTTGCCAGTAGTAGAAGCGGTAAAACGTCATGCGCGCAAGCCGTTGGATGTTCACTTGATGATCGTACAGCCCGAGCGTTATGTGGAAGCTTTTCATAAAGCAGGAGCCGAAATTATATCTGTACACGTAGAGGCTTGCCCACACCTGCATCGGAATATACAACAGATACATGCGCTGGGTTGCAAGGCAGGTGTCGCTATCAATCCGCATACTTCCATAACTGAACTTGAAAATGTTATTGCTGATATAGACCTGGTATGCCTCATGTCGGTGAACCCTGGATTTGGTGCGCAGAAGTTTATTGAGAATACATATCGTAAAGTAGCAGCGCTCAAAAAAATGATCGTTGAATCAAAATCAAATGCCTTGATTGAAATAGACGGTGGTGTGAATCAGCAAAATGCCAAAGCCTTACTTGATGCAGGTGCAGATGTACTGGTCGCCGGTAATTTTGTTTTCAGCGCAGCGGATCCCAAGGCAACGATCAGTAACCTGAAAGCTATACTCTCATAATATTTACCTTCCAGAACGCTACCGGGCCGCGAACTTCTTCTTTCGTAACATCCTGTAGGCTTTCTGCGTATCTTCGGCAAGATTTTTGAAGTTTGCTCTAAAACTGACTGCTATGCAGAAATTTCTCCTAATACTCTTAGTGATAGTAACGTTTAGTGGCTGCTCGCGCACGGTAACGCGCGTTGATCCGTCACAGCAAATAGATCTTAGCGGGCGCTGGAATGATACAGACTCTCGCACCGTTGCCGATAAAATGATTTACGATCTTTTTGACTCGGAAGCATTTAAGAATTACGCGAAACAACTCGGTCGTAAACCTGTGATCGTTGTTGGTTCAATTTCTAATAAAACCTCCGAGCATATTGATGCTGATAACTATGTTAAGAAGTTTGAAATAGTGATTCATAATTCAGCTATAGCTGAAATTATTGAGTCCGGAGAGTTCAGAGACAAGCTTCGTACGGAGCGAACCGAGCAACAAGACTTTGCTTCATCAGCCACGGCCAAGCAATTTGGAAAAGAGATAGGCGCAGACCTCATGTTGTTTGGTGAAATGACTTCAGAGACGGACACCTATAACAAGAAGCGTGTCGTTAATTATATTACTACTTTATTTCTGACAGACATTGAAACCAGCAGACGCATCTGGTATGGTCAGAATGAAATCAAAAAATTTGTGAAGAATTGATTGGATCATATTGTCTTAAAGACGAATCATGAACAATCATAAACAAAACGGAAACGCTCTTCAAGTAATGACTCACAAGGTCTTTATTCGAGTTATACTGTTTGCCAGTTTTACCTTTCTTGCAGCTGCATGTGCTACCTACTATCAAAAGAACTTCGATTTCAATTATGAGTTCGAGCGTGGAGATTTACAACAAGCGCTGGCAACCTTAAAGAAGAACGACAAGCAGGAGCAAGGCAGGTCGCGCTTTATCTACATGGTGAATAATGGTTTGCTACTCTCTATACTCGGCCAATACGAAGAGAGCAACGAATACTTTGAGAAGGCTTTTCTTTTTGGAGAAGATTATCACATCAACTATCTCAACGAAGCTGTTTCCTATTTTACCAATCCAACCGTTACCATTTATCATGGCGAAGATCACGAACATCTGATGCTGCTATATTTCAAGGCGCTTAATTATCTAAAGATGAATAAGCACGAAGAGGCCCTTGTGGAATGCAGACGCCTTAACATTCGTCTCAATCAGTTAAGTGACAAGTATACTTCTCCGGAGAAATACCAGCGCGATGCTTTCATCCATACCTTGATGGGAATTATATATCAATCCGACAAAGACTATAACAATGCATTTATAGCCTACCGGAATGCATTGGAAATTTATGAGAATGATTATGCCAAAATGTTTGGAATGGAAGTTCCTCAGCAATTGAAGTCCGATCTTATTAACACCGCTTCATGGACCGGCTTTACAAAAGAAGCTGAAGAGTATAAAGAGAAGTTTGGCATCCCTGACTATAAGCCAGCAGCGCCTGATGCAGAACTTGTTTTCTTTTGGCACAACGGACTCACACCGGTAAAAAGTGAGTGGAGTATAAATTTTGCAATCGATCCGGGTACGAACAACGGTGTTGTATTCAGCAATCCGGAACTCGGTCTCGTGTTTCCTTTCGAGCTGGATGAAGACGATAATGAGAAGCGTTCAGATCTCACCAGGCTCCAGGTATTTCGCGTGGCATTCCCGCGCTACCTTGAACGGCCAGCTTACTATACTGAAGGTGACTTGAAACTGAATGGCGAAAGCTATCCGCTTGAGCTGGCAGAGGATATAAATAAAATTGCATTCTATAGTTTGAAGAAGCGTATGGTTCAGGAGTTCAGCAAGGGTCTTCTTCGCGCTGCATTGAAAAAAGTAACAGAGCAAAGTTTACGCAAAGAAGATGAAGGTCTTGGTGCTGTACTCGGATTGGTGAACGCGATGACCGAGAAAGCCGATACGCGCAACTGGCAAACACTTCCGCATAGTATTTTTTATTCGCGTATACCCTTGAAAGAAGGAGCGAACGAAGTGACACTCAGCCTCAAAGCAGACAGTGCCCACACGACCACGCATAATTTTACATATCAGGTACAGAAAGGACAAACACTTTTTCATACCTTTTCATCGTTAGAAAACACGAGCGCGCCGTACCGATATTATTAATATGACATCTTCTCTGAAGTATTCAGTATCAAAATATATAGATCGATCCAGTATACAGTTGATACCTATACTTCCGCCAATAAACCTGCTTGTTGTTAACTGGTTCCTCCAAATAGGTAGATCAACCCATTCCGGGCTCAGAACATTTAGGATGATTGCCGAATTTGCCTTACCTTTAAAACCCAAAAGCCAGATTATGAACGGCTTACATTTTTTAACTTTAGGAGCTTAAACCCATTTTTTTGAAGCGTTACGCTGCGATAACCGCCCTGCTCTTACTCGTGCTGATTTCAGCATCGGATGTGCTCGCTCAATATGAGAACGAGAAGGATGCTACTATTCCGCTGGAGCACTTTTATGTGAAGCGCCAGGGTATAAGTACATTTCGAAGGATATTAAGCAAAGTCACATTTGGTTTAAGCACAGGCTATGGAAGTACGACCTTCAAACATAACCTGGATGGTTTTGGCGTTATCCAGAATCCTGATTCCATGCCGAAGTTATTCCGTCCGGCAAGTGTAGCCACAGGATATTCCAATTGGATAAATCGTGTTCAGTCTTCCGGTAACACTGTGCAACCCGGTGCATTTCTTGCCAGTTCTGATACTACCAAGCTCGGCTTCAAAAGCAAAGCATTCAACATTCCGCTGAAGGCAACTATTCACGTTGAATTTAGCCGTTACAGAATCGGAGCAGGGTACTCTTACGAGTATACTCACCTCGGATCATTTAACGCCACCAACTATAGCGATGAGATCAGCAGTTTCTCTCCGGATGTATCCAGCTTCTTCATGAAGAAATATTTCCTGATGGTCGGGGCTGCCGTTTATCGGTATAATGAATACCTGCTCGTAGTAGATGCAAATATAGGAGGGTATAAACTTGGCAATAAATTCGACAACAGTGTTATAAAGAAAGGAATCTATTTCAACCTGGGCGCTGCAGTAGAACGGGAGATGTCGGAGTACTTTAAATTGTTCGTCAGGCCTTCTTACGAATTCAAAGGATACAAGATCAGCATGCCTGAAACCGGCCCGAGTATAAATCACCGGATGAACGCATTTTACTTAAATATAGGTGCAACCTATCGCTTCCCGGAACTTCGTAGATGTTTTTTAAAGACTTGTAAAGCACAAATGAATCACGCGCATGGCAATCGCGAATACCGAAGCCGTGTACATCCGATCTATAAAAAACAGAATCCACACTACGGAGAAAATTATCCGAACCTCATCAAGTACAAGGGAAAGAACAAGAAGAAGCTTAATCCATACTAAAGCTCAACCTTGTTACATCTTTGATTTATAGCCTCATAAATCTTTAGGATCTCATATTCTTTTTCGAATGAATACGGCTTCGTCTTCAGCTATATTTTTATATCCGGACTTGATCTGATACTGCAAAGTTGATTGGCTTTTTGTCTGGCCGAAAACGATAATGATATACATCTGCACAGCGAGCGAAACACTCGTGGAAAAAAGTCAATATTAACCGGTTTTTTTGAGTCGTGGAGTGGTAAACTTTATTATCTTGCGAGGCTTTAAAAAACGCTTAATTAAGCCCAAAACAAACGATTTTAGATGGCAGAAGAAACAGGTGGTCTGACCCCTCAAAGGCAGAGTATAATCCCGATCAATATTGAAGATGAAATGCGCGGTGCATACATCGATTATTCGATGTCGGTAATCATTTCGCGCGCGCTTCCGGATGTACGCGATGGATTAAAACCCGTACACCGCAGAGTGCTGTACGGAATGTTGGATTTGGGAGTGAACTACAACAAGCCCTATAAAAAATCAGCAAGAATTGTAGGGGAGGTATTGGGTAAGTATCACCCACACGGAGATGCTTCGGTGTATGATACGATGGTGCGTATGGCGCAGAACTGGTCGCTGCGATATACGTTGGTAGATGGACAAGGAAACTTCGGTTCGATTGATGGTGACTCTCCGGCAGCGATGCGTTACACGGAAGCACGCCTTCGCAGAATTGCAGAAGAGATGCTGGCGGATATCAACAAAGATACCGTTGACTTCCAACCTAACTTTGACGACTCGTTAACAGAACCAACAGTATTACCGGCCAAGATTCCGAACTTGCTGGTGAATGGTTCTTCCGGTATAGCAGTAGGGATGGCTACCAACATGGCACCGCATAACCTGCGTGAAGTCATTGATGGTGTAGTTGCCTATATAGATAACAACGAGATTACCATACAGGAACTGATGAAGTTCGTGACAGCCCCCGATTTCCCAACGGGTGCATTGATCTATGGTTACTCCGGAGTACAGGAAGCTTTCCTTACCGGCCGTGGCAGAATCATCATGCGTTCGAAAGCGGAGATCGTTACTTCCTCAACGGGTAAAGATCAGATCATCGTTACGGAGATTCCATACATGGTGAACAAAGCGCAGATGATCGAGAAGACTGCTGCTCTTGTAAATGAAAAGAAGATCGAAGGTATATCTGATATACGTGACGAATCGGATCGCGAAGGATACCGCATTGTATACGACCTCAAGAAAGATGCAATCGCGAATATAGTCTTAAACAACTTATATAAGTACACACAACTTCAATCCTCATTCGGTGTGAACAACGTGGCGCTGGTAAAAGGCCGGCCAATGACACTGAACCTGAGGGATATGATCAAGTACTTCGTTGAGCATCGTCATGATGTTATCGTACGGAGAACAAAGTTTGAACTGGCTGAAGCCGAACGAAGAGCACACATCCTTGAAGGATACCTGATCGCGCTGGATCACCTTGATGAAGTAATCAATTTGATTCGTGCATCCAAAGATCCTGAAACTGCGAAGGAAGGATTGATGGGGCGCTTTGGATTATCTGAAATCCAGGCGAAGGCAATTCTGGATATGCGTCTGCAGCGACTTACCGGTCTGGAGCGCGATAAAATTCAGCAAGAGTATAATGAAGTAAAAGAACTCATCGATCGCCTGAAAAATATCCTGGGAGACGAAGGCGTGCGTATGCAGCTTATAAAAACTGAGTTACTCGAGATCAGAGAGCGTTATGGTGATGACCGCAGAACAACGGTTGTTCATAACGATGACGACTTCACGGTAGAAGACATGATTCCGAATGAAGACATGGTGATCACCATTTCCAATCAGGGATATGTGAAGCGTACTTCACTCTCAGAATATAGAACGCAGGCAAGAGGTGGTGTAGGCTCGAAAGGTGTTACTACCAAAGACGATGATTTCACAGAACACTTGTTCATCGCGCAAGCACATAATTACCTGTTGATCTTTACCGATCAGGGTAAAGTATATTGGAAGAGAGTGTATGAAATTCCGGAAGGTAATAAGATATCGAAAGGAAGAGCTGTGCAGAATCTGATTAACATTGAACCAGGCGATGTTGTACGCGCCATCATCAATGTTAAGAACCTTGCAGACGAACAGTATATCAATAACAACTATGTGATTCTTTGTACCGAGAAAGGTACGATCAAGAAAACATCACTTGAAGAATACTCACGTCCTCGTCAGGGTGGTATCAACGCGATCACTATACATGATGGAGATCGTCTGTTGAATGCGTCACTCACCAATGGAAACAATCACATCATCATCGCCAAGAGTGAAGGCAAGGCAGTACATTTCCACGAATCGGATGTTCGCCCGATGGGACGTAATGCTTCCGGAGTAAGAGGTGTATCCCTGGATTCTGATACTGATAAAGTTATAGGCATGGTTTGTATAACACGTGAAGATGCAAACTTGCTTGTGGTATCAGAACATGGTTATGGTAAACGCTCGCTTACGGATGACTATAGAATTACGAAGCGTGGAGGTATAGGAGTGAAGACGATCAACATCACGGACAAAACTGGCAAACTTGTTGCCATCAAGGAAGTGGTTGATGAGGATGAATTGATGATCATTAACCGTTCGGGCATTACAATTCGCATTAAAGTAAGCGAATTACGTGTTATGGGCCGTGCAACACAAGGTGTACGTCTTATCAAACTGAACGAGGATGACCGTATATCATCTGTGGAGAAGATTCAGCAGATTGTGGAAGTAAAGAGCGATTCCAGTGATACGGCATCCATCATAGCAAGCACAGAAGATGGTAGCAATACTATTATACCGGACGCTATTGATTTACCGGATGATGATGCAAGCGACATTGATTCGAACGATACTGATGAAAACAATAACCCACAATAAATTATAACAATGAAAAAGATAACCGTTTTATTACTTCTTATCATACCAGGAATCGTGCTGGCACAGAAAGAAGCGAAGCCGAATATCAACAAGGCTTTAACAGCTCTGAAGTCAGGCAAACTGGATGAAGCTAAATCAATTATAGATGCGGCCACCACCTATGAAAAAACAATGAACGATGGAAAAACATGGTTCTACAGAGGTGTGATCTATGGTGCATTGGATACTACTTCAAGCTATAACGCAACGGAGGACCTGGGTGCAGTAGCCGCCGCTTCTTTGAAAAAGGCTGAAGAGCTGAGCAACGGAAAATCAGCAACATACTTTGTACAGGATAACAATGGAGGAATGATCCTGTATGATCAGGCGGTCACCAGTATCAGCAACTCTTACCTTGTAAAAGGTGATAAGGCTTTCAACGCTGAGAACTTTAAAGAAGCATTGAAGCAATTTGAAAAAGGTATAGCCTTCAAGGCAAGTAAGCCTGATACTACTTTCTATGAGTATGCAGGATATGCTGCCTATAATTCAGATGAGAGACAAAAGACGATGACGTATCTGGCGAAGTATGCCGAGCTTGGTGGAAGAAGAACACAGGCGTTGACTATGCCAGCGTTGCTTGCATACGAAGATCAGAACTTCGAAGCTGCGCTTGCAAGTGCTCAGCAGGTATTGAAGATCATTCCTAATCATAAGGATATGAAAGCAGTGGAGTTGAACTCTTTGATTCAGCTGAAGAAATATGATTTGGCGGCACAAAATCTTCAAGCAAGTGTTAAGGCAAATCCGAATGATGCACAAAGCCTTTACCTGTTAGGAGTATTGAACACAGAACTTGGCAAGATGGAAGATGCGAAAGCAAATTTCGAAGCGGCTCTGAAAATTCAACCAGACTATTTCGATGCGCAGTTCAATCTTGCAAACTACTACCTGGTTGAAATCGACAAGACTACACAAGCGGTTAACGCACTGGGTATATCTGCTGCTAACGCTAAGAAAAAACAAGAGCTTGTTCAGAAGCGTGTAAAGCAAAGTGAAGTTGCTATTCCATACCTGGAGAAGGCTGAAAAAATGAAGATACCTTCTAAAGATGCCGAGATCGAGTTGTTGAATAAACTTAGCTTGCTATACTACTATATCGCTGACGATAAAAACAATGAGCGTGTTACCAAAAGGCTGAAAGCTTTAGGTGTAGAAGACTAAAAGATCATGTGATCTATAACTTGAAAAAGGGAAGCTGCCGAAAGTAGCTTCCCTTTTTTAGTTATATACAATTGCAGACTTTCAATTTCTACTTATCTTTCTAGGAAGTAGAAACAACCTCACCATGCCAGAAACCGCTATTACCAAAGAACAAAAGAAGACACTTTGGTTCGTTATCTCTGCCTCATCCGTTGGCACACTCATCGAATGGTACGACTTCTATATTTTTGGAAGTCTCGCTACTATATTATCGGAACAGTTTTTCCCGAAGGGAAATCCAACGGCAGCGTTCCTCTCCACACTGGCAACTTTTGCAGCCGGATTTATAGTCAGACCATTTGGCGCCATAGTGTTCGGCAGGTTAGGGGATCTTGTAGGAAGGAAATATACCTTTCTGGTAACGCTCATCCTGATGGGAGGCTCTACGTTTGCGATCGGTCTTGTTCCGGGCTATGAAACCATCGGTATACTGGCTCCTATATTAGTACTTGTACTTCGTTTACTTCAAGGCCTTGCCCTGGGAGGAGAGTATGGAGGTGCAGCAACCTACGTAGCTGAGCACGCTCCCGCATCCAAGCGTGGATTTTATACCAGTTTTATACAGACTACTGCTACGTTAGGACTTTTCGTTTCGATAGGTGTTATCCTGGGTGTTCGCGAATCCATGGATATAGCTGAGTTTAATGATTGGGGCTGGCGTATACCATTTATACTTTCATCTATACTCGTAGGCGTTTCAATATTCATTCGACTGCGTATGAATGAATCGCCACTGTTTGCCAAGTTAAAGGCAGAAGGAAAAGTATCGAAGAATCCCATCAAGGAAAGCTTTGGAAATAAAGCCAACCTACGCCTTGTGCTCATCGCTTTGTTTGGTGCCGCTGCAGGGCAAGGTGTTATCTGGTATACCGGGCAATTCTATGCCATGACATTCCTGGAGAAAACGTGTAACGTTGAATTTGTTCAGACAAGAAATATTATTGCGATCGCTTTGCTGATGGGGACACCGCTCTTTATATACTTCGGCTGGCTCTCCGACAGGATAGGTCGCAAAGTTATTATGATGATCGGTATGTTACTGGCTGTCGTATTATACCGGCCTATATATAAGCAGATGTACTTGTTAACGGATGTTTCTTATAAGACAGAAATCCCTTCCGAGAAAAACATTACTACCTCAACGCGGATTTCGTCATCACAAGATTCTGTATCTATAAAAATGACCACACTTGTTTTTGATGACGGCAGCAACGTAATCGAAACAACGACCACCACCAAAAAACAGCAAGGACAGACTACCGTTGACAGCAAAAAGGAGATCAAGCTCAATGGTGAGCCATACTATGCCATGATCGGTTTGATCCTCGTACAACTTGTACTGGTCACCATGGTATATGGACCGATCGCAGCATTTTTGGTAGAGTTATTTCCAACTCGCATACGCTATACTTCCATGTCGCTACCGTACCATATAGGCAATGGAATTTTCGGAGGACTAACTCCACTGCTGGCGACCAGTCTGTTTGAATTCAGTAAAACAGAATCAAACCCGGCCGGTGATCCGTTAGCCGGGTTATGGTATCCAATTATAGTAGCTGGTATTACTTTTATAGTAGGAATGATCTTCCTCAGTAATAAATTAAAAGCTGATGTTGACAAGGAGGAATAATAATTCAGCAATGAACGATTAACAGTCTATAACGAACAACGGAGCGAGCAATGCCTTTTACACCAGCCCATCCAGCCATTGTACTTCCATTCTTGCGATTAAGAATGGTATCTGCAACTGCGCTGGTGGCGGGGAGTATGGCGCCTGACTTTGAGTACTTCTTTAAGCTTAGTGTAGAGAGTGAACACAGTCATACATTGAAAGGTATATTTTATTTTGATATACCCGTTGTGCTGTTGTTATCGGCATTGTTTCATTTGGTGGTAAAGCAAAATCTGATTACCAACTTACCATGGACATTGCAGCAAAGATTTCAGGATACATTATCTTTTGATTTTATATCGTTCCTCAAATCTCGGCCTATCGTATTTCTTATTTCTGCTATAGCAGGCACTGCTTCTCATATTTTCTGGGATGCCTTCACACACAACGGCGGATTCTTTGCGCGGAACCTGTGGTTCTATAAAGGCACCGCTATTCCGTTTGACGGAGCGCAGTATCCACTCTTTTATGTTCTCCAGCACATCAGTACATTTGTAGGGTTGTTCTGCGTGGCCATATACATATATATGCGAAAGCCTCAACCGGGAAATAATGTCACAAAACCTTCAATCATATATTGGCTTATTATCGTAGGGATCACAGCATTAGTAGTGGTCATTCGCTTTGCTATATATTCATCAGACTATAATTTAGGCAATGTGGTGGTGAGCAGCATTAGCGGGCTGTGCTTTGCGTTGATCATTGGAGGCGTATTCAAATTCAGGAGTATAACTACTGCCTGATGGCAAAGAAAAACTCACAATGGGCCCAGGTAGGAAAACGCAAGGTTGAGTTATCAAACCTTGAAAAAGCACTTTTCCCGGAAGACAATATAGTCAAGGCCGAAGTAATTCAATATTACCTCTCGGTAGCGCCAACCATTCTGCAACATATAAAAGGGCGTGCACTCACACTGATTCGTTTCCCCGATGGTATACATGGCGAAAGCTTCTACCAGAAGAACAGACCCGATTGGGCACCCGACTGGCTTGAGTTTGTAACGCTCGGTAAAGAGAAGAAAGACTATATCATTGCAACGGAGCCTGCCTCCCTGGTGTGGCTTGCAAACCTTGCGTCATTGGAGTTACACCAGCTTCATGGCCGCAAACCGAATTTTGATAGTCCGGATTATATGGTCTTTGATCTTGATCCACCGGAAGGATATATATTTACAAAGCTCATTCCGATTGCTCTCGAATTGAAAGAGCATATTGAATCCTTCGGATATACTCCGTTCGTGAAAACAACAGGAGGTAAAGGAATTCATATCTGTTGTCCGATAGAACCCAAATGGGATTTTCATACTGTATTTGAAGCGGCAGAAGATATAGCGAAACCTTTTGTAGAGGAAAGACCGGATAGTGTAACACTTCAAATAAAAAAAGATGCACGCAAAGGTCGTGTGCTAATCGATATTTATCGCATTCGTTCCGGGCAAAGTATAGTATCGCCCTATAGCTTGCGTGGCAGAGTAGGAGCTCCCGTATCGATGCCACTTACGTGGGATGAACTCGAACAGTTGGACAATCCACGAAAGTTTAACATCAACACCGCGTTGGATAAACTGTCCAGTGATGGCGATGCATGGGAAGGCTTTGATGCGTATGCCGTTGAACTTCACACGCATCGAAAGAAAAGTAAAACTGCAGCTAAAAAATTACCGCCATCCAAAAAGCATAAATCACCCGAGCAATTAGAAACCTATTCTAAGAAAAGAGATTTTGAAAAAACGCCAGAGCCTGTTGGTATAAAAGCAGAAACTGCAGGCAACAGTTTTGTAGTACACCGGCATCATGCTTCGCGTCTTCATTACGATTTGCGGCTGGAACAAGATGGTGTATTGAAATCATGGGCTGTCCCAAAAGGACTTCCTCCATATCCGGGAGTAAAGAGACTTGCTGTACAGACGGAAGATCACCCGATGGAGTACCTTACCTTCGATGGTAAAATTCCCAAAGGACAATATGGTGCAGGGGAGATGTGGATTTATGCTACGGGTAAATATCAGATCACCAAAGACAAGAAAGACGGATTTTACTTTCGATTAAGCAGTAAAGAGGTAAACGGAGAATATAGAATTCACAAGATGAAAGAGAAGGAGTGGCTGCTCGAACGCGTTGATGAGCCACAACTTAATTACCTGAAGCAAGTAGTGGAGCCGATGCTTTCGGAAGCTATAGAAAAGCCGCCAAAAGGTGACGACTATATATTTGAAATGAAGTGGGATGGCATCCGCGCTTTAATTGTATTGGAAGATGGACAGGTATCCATGCGTACACGGAATCATAACGACATCACCAAGCAATTTCCAGAACTGCTTGAAGGCAACAAAGCTTTTCGCGCCACCAACGGTTTATTCGATGCTGAAATAGTTTGTCTGGATGCAGAAGGTAAACCTGTTTTCAAACGCGTCATCAACCGGATGATGAGCAGTGGTGAAACCAATATTCAAAACCTCACCAAGAGCAACCCGGTATATTGCTATATATTCGATTGCCTATACCTGGATGGACGATCATTGGTAAATGAGCCTTTGCTGAAAAGAAAGGAATGGTTGAAAGATGCCGTGCGTCCGGATACTCCCTATCGCGTAAGTGAGTTTGTCAATGATGGGGCCGCATTGTTTGAGGCCGCCAGAGTCCATCAACTGGAAGGTATTATGGCCAAACAGAAAACCAGTAAATACTTTCCTGCCAGGCGCAGCGATTGCTGGTTGAAGATAAAGATCCGTCAAACGGCTGAAGTTATTATTATCGGGTATACCAAGGGAAAGGGAGAACGTGCTGTAACCTTTGGGGCATTGCAGATGGCAGAGCGTGTAGGCGAGGAGTTGCAATATCGCGGCAAGGTAGGCACCGGCTTTGATGAAGCCATGACTAAGGAAATCGTAAAGGAACTCAAGAAGGCTGCAACTATAAAACGCACTACTGCCATCGGTAAGTTTGTTGATGCGAACATCACTACGTGGCTTGAGCCGGTGGTAATAGCAGAGATAAGTTATTCAAAGTTTACTCCCGACAGAATGTATCGCGAGCCAGTCTTTGTACGCTTGCGACCTGACCTGTCTTTTGTAACCGATAAATAATATAGTCTGAAGATCGTTTATAGAAACAGACCGATTTCTATTTAACCGTACAAATTTTCTCTTTCAGTTTTGAATCAGGTTTCATTCCCAGGCTCTCCGCTTTTTTAAGATCTTCACAGGCTTCCGTTAACTTGTCCATCCTATATTTAGCGATCGCGCGATTATAGTATGCAGGAGCAGAGTCAGGTATATAGATCAGGGCCACGGTATAATCCTCGATGGCATCTGCATAGCGCTCCTGTTTTAGCAAAACGTTGGCGCGGTTGATCCAGGCTTTAACATAACTCTCCTTTAGGTCAATGGCTTTCGTATAGTCAGAGAACGCCCCGGGATAATCCTTCAGTCGTTCTTTAACAATGCCGCGACTCAGCCAGATCTCAGGGTCACGTGTTTCAATTTCCAGTGCTTTATTATAGTCATCAAGAGCACCTTTCAGATAGCCACCTTCCATACGTTGGAAACCGCGCTCAAGGTAAGGGGCAAGCATACTCGAATCACTTTCAATGGCTTGTTCCAAAGGATCCTCTGGTCCTTTTTCCTCTCTCTTTAATCGCTTGAGCACCGCTATATTATGCAAGGCTGCAGTATGTTCTGGATTTATTGACAATGCTTTCCGGAAGTCGTTGAGGGCAGCCGTTGAATCTTTCAGGCTTTGTTTCGACAAACCGCGGTTCACATAAAAGTCGGCTTCCTTGGGAGCAAGCCGGATGGCGGAGTCGAGCCAGGCAACAGACTTCTGCAGGTTGTTTCGTTTTTGATCAATAACGCCCAGGTAATTATAGATTAGCGGACGCGTAGCACTTTGTGCTGTCATGATCTGATTGCCTCCGGTTGTATTGGGCGATCGGTTGAAGTATATGGTTTGTGTTTCTCCGGGAGGAGCGTTGAGGTATCGTGTAAAATCTTCGTAAGCCTGGTCGTATTTTTTTAGTTGATAGCGAATCAACCCACGGCTGAACAAAGCTTCCGGGCTATCCGGTTTTTGTTCCAGATATATACTATAGTCGGTCAGCGCACCTTCTATGTCTTTCAGTTGTTCACGCGTGGAGGCACGCACAAAATAGGCTTCGGTAAAACCCGGTTTATCGGTCAGGCATTGATTCAAAAGAGTAAGCGCCTTTGCATACTCGCCATTATCATGAGCTTCCTGGCCTTGTTCAAAAAGCTCTTCCGGGCGAAGTTTTTTTTGCTGCGCAAAGAGTACGGTGGTTGCCGTCAGCAGAGAAAAAATTAAAAACACTTTCATGACGGGAAATATAACGAAAGAATCATCGCTTTCTTGTAAACCCTTTCGATGTAAATCCTGTTTAAAGTATTAATGGAAACTACGAAAAAGAGCACTCGAAAATCTGAGAGCAAGGCTTCGGATGATAGAATAAAGTCAGCCTATATCAACTACCTTCTCACGGAAGGAAAGCAACCGGCATCCATCTTTAAATTCTGCCTGGATAACGGCATGAAAGAAGAGGAGTTTTATACTTTCTTTGGATCTTTCGATGCACTGGAACGAAGCATCTGGAAAGGATTTATAGATAAGACCATCAACCGTCTTCAAAGCGACAATACGTTCAATGAATTCTCCAGTCGCGAAAAAGTTCTCATGTTCTATTTCGCCTTGCTGGAAGAACTTCGTTCGAACAGAAGTTACGTCTTGCTGCAGCTTGGTCACCATAAGCGACTAGAACTCACCCCCGGATATCTCAAAGGTTTCAGGGAATCTTTCGAAGCATTCTTTGAGAACATCCTCAATCAAGGTAAAGGAAAAGGAGAGGTGGCAACACGTCCGTTTCTGGATAAGCGATATCCACAACTTTTCTGGCTTCACATGGGTTTCATTTTAACATTCTGGAAAGAAGACGACAGCGCTGGTTTTGAAAAGACAGATGCTGCTGTTGAGAAATCCGTTAACCTGGCGTTTGACCTGATTGGCAAAGGCGCTGTAGATGCAGCGATAGACTTTGGAAAATTTCTGTATCAGAATAAAAGGTAGATCACACAACGACACCTCACACGCATCATTCACAGACCTTAACTTCCTCTGCTAGATCATGAAAGAATTTGAGCGTATTCCGGTGACGAAGGTTCAGCGGGCAACTAAGTTTATTACCACGGGAGCAAAGATCGGAACAAATTACCTGAAGCATTATGGTAAGAAACTGATGAACCCAGACGTCACCAAAGATCAGTTGCATGCTGATAATGCGAACGATATATATAACTCATTAAGTGAATTGAAAGGTGGCGCGCTGAAAGTAGCGCAGATGTTGAGCATGGATAAAAATCTTTTGCCGACAGCGTATCAGCAAAAATTTGCTATGGCACAATATAGCGCTCCGCCTCTGTCTTATCCGCTCGTAGTGAAAACCTTTCTGAATCACTTTGGAAAAAGTCCCGAGCAGATGTTTGAAACCTTTACGCGCAAAGCTGTCAACGCTGCCTCTATGGGTCAAGTCCACCAGGCAACGTTGAAAGGAAAAAAGCTGGCTGTGAAGATTCAGTATCCTGGGGTAGGCGATAGCGTTAAATCGGACCTGGCGATGGTCAAGCCTATAGCGCTCTCGATGTTCAATCTCAACCCGGTGGAGTATGATGAGTTCATCAAAGAGGTTGAAGTGCGCATGCTTGAGGAGACGGATTATACGCTTGAACTCAAGCGCTCGATAGACCTTTCGCAGCGGAGCAAAAATGTTAAAAATATAGTGTTCCCGCATTACTATCCCGAGCATTCGTCAGCAAAAATCCTGACGATGGATTGGCTTGAAGGAAAGATGCTCGGAGAGGTGATTGGCAAAGAGTTACCAGCAGGAGCCGCAGATAAGATTGGACAGGCGATGTGGGATTTTTATCATTTCCAGATGCACCAGCTTCGCGCCGTGCATGCAGATCCGCATCCCGGCAATTTTATAATCACCAATGATTACAAACTTGGTATTATAGACTTCGGCTGCGTGAAAGTTATTCCGGATGATTTCTATAATATATACTTCCGTCTGCTGGATGCCGATGTATTAACGGATAAGAAGAAACGTGATTTCGTATTCGAGCAGTTACGGTTTATATATCCTTCAGATACTGCCAAGGAAAAAGAGTTCTTCCTGGGAATATTTACAAAGTTGGTAGAGCTCCTGGCAAGACCTTTCCGTTCAGAAGTTTTCGATTTCTCGAATGACGATTACTTCAACGAATTGTTTTCTTTTGGGGAAAGCCTTGCCAACATGAAAGAGTTACGCGAGTCTAAAAAAGCGCGTGGTGTAGGCGAAGCAATCTATATCAATAGAACATACTTCGGGCTTTACAATATTCTTCACGACCTGAAAGCGAAAGTCACGACAGGTTACTAATCAAACATCCTCCAGTACTTTACCTGGAGGATGTTTGTATATATAGGCACCGCGACTAAAAGCACTATATATTAATTCAGAAAGGCATCTGCCTTTTGAAAGAACCAGGCTGGATCATCGTAGAAGATAAAGTGCTTGGCCGTATCGTTTATTTCAACGGAAGCTTTTTTAACGTTTGTCATTTGTGCGGTATACATGGCTACGGCAGATTCATGCGTGACGCCATAATTTTTATAGGCAACCCAGGCGCCCATTAAAAGCACCGGGCAACCAATCGATGAAACAGTTTCACGAAGGTCCGTGGACATCAATTCATACATAACCTGTGCTTGCGTTTTAACATCTGCTTTTTGTGCAATCGCCATGACTTCATCTATATGCTGTTGGCTGGTGATCATAGAGCCTAAATACATTCTTGTATTCGAATCGAATTGTTCATGCGTCTGGTTGCTCATCATTTTGTACATATTATCAGCCATCGGTTTAGCACTTTCAACGGTAGCACCCGGCATTTGTAAGGCAGGCATGAACGCTACACCGTCTACTGCGATTACTTTTTCGAATTGATCCGGAGCAGAAGCAGCAGCCCACAAGGCAAGGAAAGCTCCCATGCTATGCCCTACGATAACAGGCTTCTTTAACTTTTTAGTTTTTGCATAGCTGATCACATCATCTTTCACAGCCGACAGAAATTTATCTTTTACAGCAGGAGCGTTGCCGCCAAAACCAGCCAGCGTCAGAATATGACATTCATATTTATCCTGATAATGTGCTACGGTTTCTTTCCAGACATCACCACTGCACGTCAGGCCGTGAATGAGGATCATCGGTTTACCCTTACCCTTTACTTCTACAGTAAAAAGTTGTTGGCCATGTGATACAATGCTGTTGGCAGCAAGCAGGGCAATCAATAATCCGATGGTTGGCAGAGAGAAAATGTGTTTCATAATTTGTTGTGTTTGATTGATGGATCAAAACAACGAAGCCTGTGTCGCTCCTGAAATTATTATTGACTAACTGCATTTTTCGATTGACCATCGTGTCAAAGTAGATTCAAGGTGGATATAAAAGCCATTCCAGAATGGCTGACACAATTTGTCAATGCGTTCGTACGGTTGGTCAATGAAATATTCTGGATTAATAAGATCTTGCTTACTTTCAATTATCATGAGAGTGAAAACTAATTTTGGGCAAGCCTTCCTTCGGTATAAGGTTCATCATATACTGTTCTGGATTTTCTATTTTGTTTTCTGGCTTTCTTTTTACCAGCGGGTATATCCGTTCAATCTGGTGTTCATCAATACTGTATTGTATACAGTCTTTAATGCGTCTGCCTTTTATACAATCGTATATTTCCTGTTACCGAAGTTTCTCAATAAGCAACGCTATGCTTTGTTCTTTTTATTAACAGCACTGGCACTGATTATATTTTCTGGAATGCTTGCCACCGGGCTATACCTGAATATGACAGGCGTTCCGGAAATGTATAAGTTTAATTTTGGGCAAGCGTTCGTCTATGGTTTTATGAGTACGTTTTCCATGGTGTGTATGCTGGGGGGCGCTAAACTTATCCGAGATAAAATACTATCCGAACGGCAACGCTTGGAAACCGAGTTGCAATATCTGAAAGCACAAGTTAACCCACATTTTCTGTTCAATGCTATCAACAGCGTTTACTTCCTCATCAAGAAAGATCCGGATAAAGCATCTGAAACTTTGATCAAGCTAAGCGACCTGCTTCGCTTTCAGTTGTACGATTGCTCGGATGAAAAAATACCAGTCGAGAAAGAACTCGAGTATATCCAGAATTATATCGCGCTGGAGAAAATCAGGAAAGGCGATAAGGTTCACGTGGAGTATTCAAGTGAAGGGATGATGAGTGGATTTCTGATCGCACCCTTTATGTTGATTCCTTTTCTGGAGAATGCTTTTAAGTATGTTTCGAATTATCCGGATTTCGCAAATACCATTCGGGTGAAACTACTGCGAACCGATAGCCAGCTCGTTGTGACCTTCTTTAATACACACGAGAACCTGCCACGAAACACAGTAGGGGGGATCGGCCTCAAGAATGTAAAGCGACGGCTGGAGTTACTATATCCTGATCAATACCAGCTTGGTATAGAAGAGAAGCCTGGTACATATTCGGTTACGTTATCTTTAAAAATAGCATGAGAAAAATACAGACCATCGTAGTTGAAGACGAGCCGCTCGCACGCGAAGGATTGCTCAACTACATACAGGACATTGACTTCCTGGAAGTAAAGGCTGCATGTGAAAATGCGCTGGACGCGAATAAGGTTTTGTCGAGTGCCCCGGTCGACCTGATGTTTCTGGATATACAAATGCCAAAGATCACCGGTATAGATTTTCTCAAGTCCATCAAAGAACCACCGATGGTAATCATGACGACTGCGTATCCAAATTTTGCTTTGCAGGGATACGAGCTCGATGTACTTGATTATTTGGTCAAGCCTTTCCCTTTCGATCGATTCCTGAAAGCTGTGAATAAGGCCCGCGATTTTTTTGAGTTGAAAACAAGGACGACTGAAAAGCAAGAGCCAGCCATACGGGAGGATTTCTTCTTTGTGAAGTGCGACTACCGGTACGAGAAGATTCATTTTGATGACGTGCTCTATGTAGAGGGGATGGAAAACTACATTGTGATTCACACCGCTGCTAAACAATTCATGACGCTGCTGCGGATGAAAAATATAGAGGAGATTCTTCCGGCTCCTTCTTTTATACGAATTCACAAATCCTATATAGCTTCCATTAAAGCGATCTCATCCATTGATGGTAATGAAGTGATCATTGGCAATAAGAAGCTGCCACTGAGCCGGGAAAAGAAGTCCGAGATCCTGGAGCGGCTTTTAAAGAATTAAAGCATTCCTTTACTGCGGGCATGGAAATTTTAGAATAAGATTTGAAAAAAGACGACTTTATATTTTGATAATATAATTCATTGTCAGTACTTTAGTATCGTTCATCTCATTTTTTAAACTAAGTAGATTATGCGCGCTATCTGGAAAGGACACATCCAATTTTCACTGGTAACAATCCCTGTCAGAATTTACAATGCCATTGATTCTGGTCAAACCATCAGTTTCAATCTTCTCACCAAAGAGGGCCATAATCCAGTGAGTTATGAGAAGAAAGATAAAGTAACGGGTCAAACCCTTCGCACAGAAGACATCACAAAAGGATTTCAATATGAGCCTGGTCAATACGTGATCATCGATCAGGAAGACCTCGATAAAGTGAAACTCAAGAGTGAAAAAGTAATTGAGATCGAAGGTTTTGTTGATTCATCTGAGGTACATCCTACACTATATGAAGCCCCTTATTATATCGGTCCCGATGGTGATGTTGCCGCTAAAACGTACGGACTGTTAAGTCATACTTTAAAAGAGACGGGCAGAATAGCAGTAGGAAAAGTTGTACTGCGCGATCGCGAAACTCCGGTCTTGCTTTCGCCACACGAAGGAGGGATGGTAATGTACCGTCTTCGTTATCCGAACGAAGTTCGGAGCATGCGTGAAGTACCGCAGCTAATCGATGTAAAACCTGAGAAAGAACAGTTGAAGCTCGCGAAGACACTGGTGGATTCCATGACAACGAAGTTCTCGAACATCGAGATGAAGGACCACTACTATGAAGCTTTGAAAAATATCATCGATGCAAAAATAGCCGGTAAAGAAATCGTGATGCGCACCGAAGAAGCTCCGAAGGTTGTTGATATTATGACAGCACTCAAAGCCAGCATCGATGCAGCCAAGAAGCCAATGGAAAAAGCCAAAGGTGAAACTGCCAAGAAAGTCAAAGCTGAAAAGGAAAAACCGGCAAAGACTGCCAAGCGAAAAGCGAGCTAAAGGCCCGGATAGAAATTACGTTTTGCCCTTCCCTTAAAAAAAGGGTTTTAGCACAATAAGCTGCGTTTTGTGTAGTTAGCTATTATTTAACAGATAACGCTTAACTTTGCTCCGTGGCAAAAATAATCCAATTCAAAGTCAATCCTGTTCCCGAGAAATTCGGGCCGCAACCTGCGCGCCATAAAAAGCAGCCGCAGGGTAAGAGGAGAGAATTGGAAAAACCGGGACAGCTCAATCTTTTCACTGGTGGAAAGATTGTAAGACTCAACCAGCTTACTGTATTTGAAGAGGCGCTCATGCTGGACGATCAAGGCGATAAAACTGCCGCGAAAAATCGTTATCTCAAAGCCATCGAAGAACACGATTCTGTTGCAGATGCATATTGCAACCTTGGAATCCTTGAGTTCAAGGAAGCGCAGAACACCAAGGCTATCGATTTTTTTACCAAGTGTCTCAAAGAAGAGCCACGACATTTTGAAGCACACTATAATCTCGCCAACCTATATGCGGAGGTTGGTAATTTCGCATTGGCAAAAGTACATTACGAAGTGTCGATTGAAATCGAACCAACATTCCCGAACAGTCATTTTAATCTAGGCCTTACGTTGGCCATGAATAAGGAATTTCCGCAAGCCATACAGGCGCTGAAGCATTATCGCCAGTTAACACCACAGAGTGAGCACAGTCAGGTAGACGAATTGATTCTGAAGTTGTCCTCAAGTGTTGTCGGCTAAGGCTATCTGTAATCTTCTCACCGAATACATTTCATTTACAACGTGCAGGCTACATCGTCCAGATGGTGATGAAGAATAGCAGGAATCTATATACTTCGAGTGCAAGGAATAATCCTAATATACCGGCAAAGGCTTTTAAGATCAGTCGCTTGCCACGCTGCTGGTAAAATGTTCGTGCAGCATAAAAGATAAAGTACAGGTTTGTAGATACAAAGATGATGGTAAGGGTAAGGTCGTTCAAATATACTCCATAGCCAGAATGACCAACGCGAAAAATCTTACTGATTAAGGCGAAGACCAGCGTTAATCCGATGGCGTTTACAGCCAGGTTGAAACTCGTGAGTTCAACAGAGAAGGCCACATGATCTGTAAAGTAACGATTCTTCTTGCGGAAGATCAGGCTTAGGGGGAGTGAGGCGAGTACGACGAAAATTACAATCAGGAGCTTGGCCAGGCCGGTCGTTTTATCGTTATACATCAACTCAAATCCCGAAAGAGTCATTCCTTCTTGCTTCAATTGTTCGGCAACGACCTTGCGCGCAAGCTTGCTATGGGGCAGTACATTCAATTGCGTATAGAGCGAAGAGTTGAACATCTGCAACACCGGGAAAAGAAAATAGATCAGGTTCAGGATGAAGAACATCTGAAGCGGGCGCATATACATTACTCTGCGGCCATCGACATATTCACGGGAAAGAAATCCTGGCTTTGATATCGTTGACCACATCGACTTGAGGAATTTGTTGTCGATAAACGTAGTTGCTACAAGTACATTCCCTAAAAATGATTTGAACTTCCGGTCTTTGGGCTCAATCACTTTCTCTCCACAGAGATTACAATACAGTCCGACAAATTTATGATCACAACTTTTACAGACGTGTTCTTGTAAGGAGAGGTTATCCATTGTTCACAGGTAGTTAGTAAATATCGCTTCGGTATAAAGTATCCGAACTTTATGCTATCTCCTTCAATACTTTCTGGGCCCGAACGGTAAACCCTGGCGAGGCATAGGGCAGTTGATCTTCAAGTATGATTTTTAATTCTTTTTTTAGATCCGGTTCATTTTTGATGATGTTGCTTAGTACTGTCATCGAAAAAGCTTTCACAGCAACAGGCTCATTTTTTTGTTCCAGATATTGAAAGCACAGCGAGACGACTTCGCCGTGAAGCGATTTAGGGATCTCTATAAATTGAAGCAGCCGCATCGTGTTGCGTTTCACGGCATCATGAATTCCGGGTTGATGAAGGAACCGAAGTATCTTTTTCAGATGAGGATTTATAAGACGCGGATGCCGCTCAATACACAGGCTCAACGGCCAGGCGCCCCGTTGTGTAATCCGGTAGGGACCCTTTAAATACGTATCAACCAAAGCTTTAAAGCGAACATTATTATCTCCCACATAATCAGCTATTTTAACAGCTTGTCTTCGTGTATGTTCTTTAAGTATTTCTTTCGCTAAATCCATTGAAAGGTTATTTGATCAATTGGCCGTAAAGAGCAGCCGATAGACCTTTCAAAATAAAGCTTTTTGAATTTGCCGTTTACATTTGGTCAAGAAATAAACCTCTGACCTATGGGAGTACTTTTAGCACTACTGTCTACTGCTTTAATTCAAATTGGTCTTTGTGTCTTTTGCTTTATCAAGAAAGCTCGTTTGAAAGTCTGACGACTCTTCAACTATTTTTTCGGGCACGTGGAGCTTTTTAATGTATCGAAAAGTTGCCACGTTTTTTTATTTTGTCATAATCCTAAAAATGCTCTATATTCAATCCCCAAGCACGCACAACTCATGGCAACACTGAGCATGTCAAAGAAGAAACTATTCACCGCAGATTATGAGATCCATGCTTCTATAAAGATGTTGTATCCATATATACAGACAGCCAGTGGTCTTGCCGAGTGGTTTGCCGAAGATGTTCGAATCAATAATGAAGACAAGTCTTTTACTTTCTTCTGGGATAACGAAGAGCATAAAGCAAAGCAGTCTGCACATCGTACCAATCACTTCGCTCGTTTTGAATTTCTTCCCGAGAATGAAGAGGACTCTAAAGATCCTTCATACTTTGAACTCAGGCTTGAGTTTAACGAGCTTACCCAATCGGTATATTTAAAAGTTATGGATTACTCGGACTTTGATGATCACAAAGAGTTGCAGGATCTTTGGGGTGGATTGATTGAAGCACTTCGTAAAACGGTGGGAGGGTAGTCTAAGCTTTCACGTTCACAAGTATATTTTCCAACGTATTATTTCATTTCAGTTTTGAATCGTTCGCATTGGCTTTATTTTTGAGCTTATGCTCCGTATGAAAAAAATAGACAAACTCGTCTTAGATGCTATCATAGGTCCGTTCCTCATTACCTTCCTGGTCGTTGTCTTCATCTTGCTTAACGTAAACATGTTAAAGTATTTCGATGACATTATAGGGAAGGGGCTGGACTATTGGACGCTCGGACAACTGTTTTTTCATTTCGCAGTGTTCACCGTACCCACCGCGATGCCACTGGCAGTTTTATTATCATCCCTGATTGCGTTTGGAAATTTAGGAGAACATTTCGAGCTCACAGCCATCAAGGCCTCTGGCGTTTCACTGGTACGTGTATTAAGACCTATATTCTTTTTTGTATTGGTGCTCACGGCGGTCGCGTTCTATGCCAACAATGATCTTGTGCCCAAGTCTGCGCTCGAAGCATACAGTCTGCTATACGACATCAAACAAAAGAAGCCTGCACTTGATCTGCGTGAAGGAAGTTTTTACAACGGTATCAATGACATCAGTATAAAAGTAAACAAGAAGTTTCCGGATGGCATTACGTTGAAAGATGTAATTGTATACGATCACCGTAAGAATGACGGCAACAAGGAAGTGACCATTGCAGATTCAGGAAGAATGCAGACTATATTGAACGAACGCTACTTGAAGTTCGAGTTGTTCAATGGATTTAACTATACCGAAGGTGCCAGCAATGAGCGTGAAGTAATAGGGCAGAAGAAGAACCGAAATTCTGAGACATTAAGTCGAAGCAAGTTTGCAAAGACCCAGGTTGTATTCGATCTGTCTTCATTTCAAATGGACCGCACTGATAAGAAATGGTTTCAGAGCAATCGCATCATGCGTAATCTTGGTCAATTGAATGGAGATATAGACTCGGTAAGAAAAGAGATTCTCAGTCAGCGACTGAATCATTATTTATACAGGCCGAGTTACTTCAACTACTACTTTCGGAAAGACACTACCATTATGCCGCCCGAGGTATATGCGCATAAGCTTTATCGTGATTCTATTAATAGTCTTCCCTATCGGGATAAAATGATGCCGCACGATGCAAAGCCTGTTCCTCCAACGGTAGAGAAAGTTGAAGTGAAGGATACAGCAAAACCGAAGGTTGAAAATAAACCTGCTGTCAAAAGCAAAGTAGAGAATAAAGCTGCTGTTAAAAGTAAGGAAGAAGTAGCCGCTTCTTTAAAGCGCCCGCCTGAGAGAAGACGAGATGATAAAAAATTCGCGTTGCAAAATGTGAAGCGTAAGCCAGTACGAAAGCCGGCTGGCAAAAGTCTTCCTAAAAAAGCAGACATGAAAAATTCTGTAATTCCGGCTCCGCCAAAGAAAAAACTTCCTATGTCTGATTCTGCTTTTCAAGCTAAAGTTGATAGTGTATATAAGAGTGAACCTACCTCAGAGGTATTGCAGGGAGCAGCAAACATGGCCCGGCAAGTGAAGAGCCAGGTACAAAACGCAAATGGAAGTATAGATAACTATACAACTGAGCTGCGAACCTTCGAGATACAGTGGCATAAAATCTTTGCGAGCTCTTTTGCTTGTATTGCCATGTTTTTAATCGGAGCACCGTTAGGCGCCATCATAAAGCGCGGAGGGCTTGGCGTTCCGTTTCTGGTGTCGATCCTTTTCTTTATAGTATACTATGTATTAACGATGCAAGGGGAGAAGCTCGCCAAGCAAGGAAGCCTCAGTATTGTGGCTGGAGTTTGGATGGCGGACGCACTGTTGTTTATTACGGGCTTATTCTTCCTGCGGCAGGCTCGCATTGATGCAAGATTGTTTGAAGCTGATTTTTACAGTGTTGTAGTGGATAAAGTAAAGCTTTGGTTTATCAAAAAACGAAAAGGCAATCAATCGCAACCGGTTTAAATATCAAAAGTTTTCCTACTTTTTGGAAAATTCGGCCATTATGGCTTACCTTTGCCCCCTGAAATAAAGATATAAAATATTTTTTAGATGTATTTAGCTACTGAAATCAAACAAGGTCTGTTTACCAAGCATGGCTTCGGCAAAAAGAAAGAAGAAACAGGTTCGCCTGAGTCACAGATTGCCCTGTTCACACATCGGATCAACCATTTGACCGAACACCTGAAAGAAAATAAGAAGGATTTTTCGACACAACAAGGCTTGATGAAATTGGTAGGTAAGCGTAAAAAGCTGCTAAACTACCTCCAGAACACAAACATCGAACGCTACAGAGCAATTCTGGCGGATCTCGAGCTTAGAAAATAAGAATTCTACATTCCCCGAAGGGAACCCGTACAAAGGTTCCCTTTTTGCATTTTTAAAAATTGAGGTAAACCTGTGTGGGTATGCCTCCAACTATCTATTTTATGAAACCGACTGTTATTACTAAATCTTGTAAGCTGCCCGATGGCCGCGAGATAATTATAGAAACCGGAAAGCTTGCCCGTCAGGCTGATGGTTCTGTTGTACTAAGAATGGGCAACACCATGTTGCTTGCTACGGTAGTGTCTGCCCAGGATGCTAAAGAAGGAACAGACTTCCTTCCATTGTCTGTTGACTACCAGGAGAAATTTGCATCTACCGGTAAAGTACCCGGTGGATTTTTGAAACGTGAAAGTAAATTATCGGATTATGAAGTGTTGATCAGCCGCTTGGTTGACCGCGCAATCCGTCCTCTTTTCCCGAATGACTACCATGCAGACACACAGGTGATGATTTACCTGATCTCTGGTGATGAAGGAGCTCTGCCGGATGCTTTAGCAGCGTTCGCAGCATCAGCTGCTTTATCAATTTCTGATATACCTTTCCAAGGACCAATCTCTGAAGTACGTGTAGCACGCGTGGATGGTAAATTCGTTATCAACCCTTCTATGGCTGACAAGAGCCGTGCTGATATCGATCTTATTGTAGCGGCTTCCATTGAAAATATTTTGATGGTGGAAGGTGAAATGAAAGAAGTGAGTGAAGAAGAAATGCTGGAAGCATTAAAGATCGCTCACGAGGCAATCATCGAACAATGTAAAGTACAAATTGAATTTGCAGACGCTGTCGGCCGCAAAGAGAAGCGAGTATATAATCACGAAGATAACGATGAGGCTCTTCGCGTTGAACTATGGTCAAAATTCTATGATCAGGTTTATGCAGCTGCGGCTCAGTTGATCAAAAATAAAAAGCTTAGATCTGCAGCACTTTCAAAACCGCTGGAAGAATATCTGGAGTCATTGCCAGAGGACACAACGGTTAACAAGTCGCTTGCAAAACGTTATTACAAAGAGATTGTAAAGAAGGCAGCGCGTAATCTTTCGCTTAATGAAAATGTTCGTCTTGATGGCCGTAAAACACGGGAAATCAGAACGATATGGTCTGAAGTTGATTACCTTCCTTCAACACATGGTTCGGCTATTTTCACCAGAGGTGAAACGCAGTCACTCACAACGGTAACGCTTGGTACCAAGCTGGATGAGCAGATGATCGATGGAGCAATGATCTCCGGATCAAGCAAGTTCATCCTGCATTACAACTTCCCTGGTTTTTCAACGGGTGAAGTGAAGCCAAACAGAGGCCCAGGAAGACGCGAAGTTGGTCACGGTAACCTTGCCTTCAGAGCGTTGAAGCAAGTGCTTCCTCCTGATGAAAAGAATCCTTATACCATCCGTATTGTCTCCGATATTCTGGAATCAAATGGTTCGTCATCCATGGCAACAGTTTGTGCAGGTTCGCTTGCATTGATGGACGCTGGTTTACCTGTTAAAGGACTTGTGTCTGGTATAGCAATGGGTATGATCTCGGATAGTGAAACAGGCAAGTATGCTATTCTTTCCGATATCCTTGGAGATGAAGATCATCTTGGTGATATGGACTTCAAAGTTACAGGAACTGAGCAAGGTATAACGGCTTGCCAGATGGACCTTAAGGTTGATGGACTTACCTATGAAGTATTGAAAGAAGCGTTGTTACAGGCAAGAGAAGGTAGACTTCATATTCTTAATGAAATGAAGAAAACCATCGCTGTTCCTCGCGCTGATCTGAAACCACATACACCACGTGCTGAAACTGTGATCATTGAGAAAGAAATGATCGGAGCGATAATCGGCCCTGGAGGTAAAGTTGTTCAGGATATCCAAAACACAACGGGTGCAACAGTCGTTATTGAAGAAGTTAACAACAAAGGTGTAGTAAACGTCTTCGCGAATACCAAGGAAGTAATGGATGCAGCCTTAAGACGTATCAGAGGCATCGTAGCCGTTCCTGAAGTTGGCGAAGTATATGATGGAAAAGTTAAATCCATTATGCCATTCGGAGCGTTCGTAGAATTCATGCCAGGTAAAGATGGCTTGCTGCACATCTCTGAAATCAAATGGGAACGCCTCGAAACGATGGAAGGTGTACTCGAAGTTGGCGAAGAGATAAAAGTAAAACTGATCGAAGTAGACAAGAAAACGGGTAAATTCCGTCTATCAAGAAAAGTATTGCTGCCAAGACCTCCAAAGAAGGAAACTACAGCAGCGGAATAATCGTACACCCATTCATTGACAGGAACTAACTTTTAACAGTATATTGTTAACCAAACGAACGTAAAACAGAGCAAAGATTAGTAAACATGAGACAGCTTAAGATCAGTAAACAAATTACTAACCGAGAAAGCCAGTCGTTGGATAAATATCTCCAGGAGATTGGTAAGGTTGACCTCCTTACGCCAGATGAAGAAG
This sequence comes from uncultured Bacteroides sp., assembly GCA_902168185.1. Classification (GTDB taxonomy): domain Bacteria; phylum Bacteroidota; class Bacteroidia; order Cytophagales; family Cyclobacteriaceae; genus Ohtaekwangia. The sequence continues at coordinate 14,450 of CABHOV010000017.1, read as the reverse complement.
TTGAGTTGGCGAAGCGTATAAAAGAAGGTGATCAAATAGCATTAGAGAAGCTTACAAAAGCAAACTTGCGTTTCGTTGTATCTGTAGCCAAGCAATATCAGAATCAGGGACTTTCATTGGGTGATCTTATCAATGAAGGTAATTTAGGTTTGATCAAAGCTGCTCAACGTTTCGATGAGACTCGTGGTTTTAAATTTATCTCCTATGCCGTATGGTGGATTCGCCAGTCAATCCTGCAGGCATTGGCGGAGCAATCTCGTATCGTTCGTTTGCCTTTGAATAGGGTAGGATCATTAAACAAAATCTCCAAGACGTTTTCTGAACTTGAACAAAAGTATGAGCGCGAGCCTTCTCCGGAAGAACTCGCAGAAGTGCTGGATGTAACCACTGCAGAAGTTGTTGACACCATGAAAATTTCGGGCCGCCATGTTTCCATGGATGCTCCGTTTGTTCAAGGCGAAGAAAATAGTTTGTTGGATGTGTTGGAAAACGACAGTGAAGAAACGCCAGACTCCGGTCTGATGAACGACTCGCTGAGAAGAGAAGTACAGCGTGCGCTTTCAACGTTAACGCAACGTGAGGCAGATGTAATCACGCTTTATTTTGGTCTGAATGGAGAGCATTCTATGACCCTGGAAGAGATTGGAGAGAAGTTCAATCTGACACGCGAGCGTGTTCGCCAGATCAAAGAAAAGGCTATCAGACGTCTTCGCCACACATCAAGAAGTAAAGCTTTAAAGCCTTACCTCGGTTAAAAATCAATTTTTCTGAAATATTTTAAGGGTCTCGAATTCCGAGACCTTTTATTTTGTTATCCTACCAAATATGTTTTTATGACAAAAGAAGAAGTGAAAGTCCTCATCATCGGCTCCGGCCCGGCCGGATATACTGCGGCAATTTACGCGGCACGTGCAGGGTTAAAACCTGTACTTTATACGGGAGGCCAACCAGGAGGTCAGCTTACCACTACCAATGATGTTGAGAATTTTCCAGGCTACCCGGAAGGAATAAATGGTCCTCAGATGATGATGGACCTTCAGAAACAGGCAGAGCGGTTCGGTACCAAGATCAACTACGGCCTGGTTACAGCGGTTGATTTTTCAGGCTATCCACACAAAGTAACGATCGATGAGAAAGATGAAGTGATTGCTGAATCGATCATCATTGCTACCGGTGCTACAGCAAAATACTTAGGACTTCCTTCGGAAGAGAAATTCTACAACCGGGGTGTTTCAGCATGTGCTGTATGCGATGGTTATTTTTATCGTGGTAAGGAAGTGGCAGTAGTAGGTGCTGGTGATTCAGCTGCCGAAGAAGCAACCTACTTGTCCAAGCTTTGTACAAAGGTTCACCTCATCGTGAGACGCGATGAGATGCGTGCGTCGAAGATCATGCAGAATCGTGTGGTGAACACGCCGAACATCGAAGTGCATTGGAATACAGAAACGGAAGAGATTCTTGGTGACGATAGTGGAGTTACCGGAGTTCGTCTTGTAAACAACAAAACCGGTGAGAAGAAAGTAGTCACCTTGCAAGGGTTCTTCCTTGCCATCGGACATAAGCCGAACACCGACATCTTCAAAGACTATATTGAAATGGATGAGACCGGCTATATTAAAGTTCAGGCCGGTTCAACGAAGACAAATATAGAAGGCGTGTTTGCCGTGGGTGACGCAGCCGATAAGATATACCGCCAGGCGATTACCGCGGCAGGTACAGGTTGTATGGGAGCACTCGATGCAGAGAAGTTCCTGGTAGCAAAAGAATTACAAACAGCCTGATTACTTTTATCAGAGAGAAGATAGAAATGATTGCAGAGTGTTGTTACATTCTGCAATCATTGTTTTTATAAACCACCAGATCGTTCATGAAACTAGATATACTTGTACTATCCGCACATCCTGATGATGCAGAACTTGGCTGTGGAGGTACGATTGCAAAGCACGTAGCACTCGGACATAAAGTAGGGTTGGTCGATTTTACACGAGGCGAATTAGGAACACGCGGAACACCAGAGACGCGTGCTGTTGAAGCTGCCAATGCTGCTAAAATTTTAGGGGTTGAGGTGCGTGAAAACCTGGGACTGAAAGATGGTTTCTTCCGCAATGATTCTGATCATCAGTTAAAAGTTATTCAGGCCATTCGTAAGTTCAAGCCTGATGTAGTGTTATGCAATGCTATATATGATCGTCATGTAGACCATGGTAAAGGAGCATCACTTGCTTATGACGCCTGCTTCCTCTCCGGGTTAGTGAAGATTGAAACAACCGATGAACACGGCAAGAAGCAAGAAGCGTGGCGCCCTAAAGTGGTATATCATTATATTCAAAGCCAGCTTATCGAACCTGATTTTATAGTAGATATATCCGGATACTGGGATACAAAAATCGAAGCAATCAAAGCCTTTAAAACTCAATTCTTTGATCCCAACAGCGAAGAGCCGGAAACCTATATATCGAGTCCTGCATTTTTAAAAATGGTGGAATCACGTGCGCTGGAGTTTGGTCATGCGCTGGGAGTGAAGCACGGTGAAGGCTATACTACCAGGCGATATCTGGGAGTAGATAATCTTTTCGATCTGGTATAAATCAAAAGTATATAAATGAGATTAGCTCCATGAATTAAGGAGCTAACCTATATATCTTCCAGGAGCCATCCACTTTTGTGAATTGTATTCGGTCGTGTAGTCGGCTTGGGCGGCCTTGCCAGAATTCAATTAATATTGGATCCACTTCATAGCCTCCCCATTGGTGAGGTTTAGGAAGTACTTCATTGCCTTCAAATTTCTTTTCAATTTGCTTTACGCGATCTTCAAGAAGAGCACGATCTTTAATCACTGCACTTTGAGGGGATGACCATGCTCCAATTTGTGATCCTCTCGGACGGCTTTGAAAATATTTTTCGGATCGTTCCGGATCAACACGATCTGCGACTCCTTCTATTCTTACCTGGCGCTCCAACTCGGGCCAGAAAAATGTCAACGCACAGGCTGGTGTCTTTTCAAGATCCTTTCCTTTCGAACTTTGATAGTTGGTATAAAACACAAGCTTACTGTTCTCTATACCCTTGAGTAATACGATTCTGCTGGAAGGTGCTCCCGATGCATTTATCGTAGCCAGGTTCATAGCATTGGGTTCGGGCACCTGCGCTTGTACCGCCTCGTTAAACCATTTCTCAAATTGTTTAACCGGATCACTCTGTACACTCGTTATGTCCAGCGATGCCTTTGAATATTCTTTTCGTAAATCAGCGATAGTAAGCATTCTTTCTAAATTTTGAAGTTCGTAAGTTTATAAAAACACAACATTAAAGTCACTGATATTAATCAGTGTGTAAACATGATACTTTGCTTTCTTCTCTCAAAATTAGATTTTAAAGACGCGAAAGAAACCCCGTGGATATTAAAAACTTTTTGGTCTGAAAAGCAATCGTTTTAAGAGACGCTTCTTGTAAACACAGCGCTGAAGGGAAATAAAATTTGCACAGATGAGGCCGAAGTATTTTATTCATATATCATTTGATGAATTATTGTTCAAGCAAGAGATTAACGAATGGAGTTTTTCAGATATAAAAATCAGTTAAAACCTGAGAAGGGAAGGCTGTTAATTTCAGAGCCCTTTCTTCCGGATCCAAATTTTGAGCGCACCGTAGTATTGTTGTGTGAACATAACGAAGAAGGATCATTTGGTTTTGTTATAAACAAGCCATCGATACTGAAAGTGAGTGAAGTGATGGAAGATATCAAAAAGCTCGAAGACATCGTTTATGTCGGTGGTCCTGTACAACAGGATACATTACATTTTCTTCACCGGAATACTTCACTGGAAGGTGCTGTTAAAATTTGGAATGAAGTATATTGGGGAGGTGACTTTGAAACACTGATATCACAAATTGATATAACTGTAATTCAATCAAAAGATATACGGTTCTATCTTGGATATAGTGGTTGGGGGCCGGGGCAGTTAAATGCCGAGCTCGAAGAAGACTCCTGGATCGTATGTGATTATGCTACGGACGAGTTACTTTTTGACACGGAACCTTCCATGATGTGGAAAAAAGCTTTGGACAGTATGGGAGGTCGTTTTTCGATATATTCCAACTACCCGGTCGATCCGCGCATGAATTAGGCATTTTTAATTAAATTTACGCTACGCGCGTATTAAAGAACGTTTATTGACCATGGAAATGGAAAGAGATAACAGAGAGGAAAATGTACAGGAAGCCGGGTTAGCTGAGAACCTGGGCAATACATTACACTCCGAAATAGATTTAGCAGATCATCATGACTCAACGGATGAGCACCTGGAAGAAGAACATGTAGACTATAGTCACTTCTCCAAGCATGAACTTGCCAACCTCATTAAGGATCTTGCCAAAGACGATAACTTTAAACGTGTTGATAGTATACTTCGCGAAGTAAAGCCGTTGTATGATGATATACGCGAGAAAGAAAAAGCAGAAGCACTGCTGAAGTTTATAGCATCCGGAGGAATAGAAGAAGACTTCGAGTATAAAGGAGATGAGTCTGATATAATCTTTGACGCCAATATAAAACTCATTCGCGACAGAAAGACCAGTCACATTCGGCAGCTTGAAGAAAAGAAGAATGATAACCTTCGCAGAAAGCAGGAGTTGCTAGAGAAGATTCGTGTACTGGCAGACTCGCAGAACTCGGATGCGCAGTTCGAATTATTCAAAGAACTACAAAAAGAATGGAAGTCGATCGGCCCTGTTCCGGGTACACAGGCAAAAACACTGTGGGCCAACTACCATGCACTGGTAGATCGTTTCTATGACAATCAAAGTATATATTTCGAATTAAAAGAACTCGATCGCAGAAGAAACCTCGAGGCGAAAATAGAACTTTGTGTTCGTGCTGAAAAGCTCGCCGATGTTGAGATCATCAAAGATGCTATACGTGAATTGAATGAACTCCACCACGAGTTCAAGCACATTGGCCCTGTGCCCAAAGATGACAAGGAGAATGTATGGCAACGCTTCAAGGCAGCATCCGATGCTATATATGCCAAGCGCGATCAATACCTTCAAAAATTACAGCAAGAACTCCATGGCAATCTTGACCTGAAAGCAAAGCTTAGCGATGACGTGCAGGAGTTTGCCACGTTTAACTCTGATCGCATTAAAGAGTGGAATCAGAAGACGAAAGAAATTCTCGATGTTCAAAAACGTTGGGAAATTATAGGAGGACTGCCACGTGCAAAAGCAAAGGAAGTAAACAAGAAATTCTGGGGCGCATTTAAAACGTTCTTCAATAATAAAAATACATTCTTCAAAAAACTCGATGAAGAGCGCGAGAAGAATTTGCAATTGAAAAATGAACTGGTAGAAAAAGCACATCTGCTCAAGGAGAGTAATGACTGGGAGAAAACTTCCAATGAATTAAAAGTGCTGCAACAGAAGTGGAAGGATATCGGACCCGTGCCTGAAAAATTCCGCGAGAAAGTTTTCAAAGAATTCAAAGATGCATGCGATCACTTCTTTGAACAAAGAAGAACACAACACGGCAAAGTTGAAAATGAACAAGCCGAGAATCTCAAGCTGAAGGAAGATATCTGTGCAACTTTAGAGAGCCATGCTGCAGCCGGTACTGCCACTGCCGAGGTGCTAAAAGAATTGCAGGATAAATTTAATGCGATAGGCTTTGTGCCACGAAAAGATATTAACGCAATTCGAAACCGCTATCATGAAGCAGTTGATAAATTCGTTAGTCACATTGAGGGCTTTACTGAAAATGATAAGAGCAAATTGTTGCTTGAAAATCAGTTGAGTGATCTGAAGAATGATCCGATGGCCGATCGTAAGATTTATCAGAAGGAGCAGGCTATTCGTAAAAAGATCTCCAAAGTTGAAAACGACATTTCACTTTGGAAAAATAATCTTGAATTCTTCTCACGATCACAGAACGCAGAAAGTGTTCGCATAGAGTTCAACGATAAGATCAAAGAAGCAACAGAACACCTCAAGCAGTTGAAAGATCAATTAAAGCTTCTTAAAACTATTTAGTGAGTGTAATGAAGCTTGGCGAGCGTTTGTCTCCATTAAGCAATACAAAGCGTTATAATCGCTTTTATCAGAAGGATATATAAACTTCACTATAAACCCTTTTCGTGCTTGTAAGAGTCTTATAGAAAGCGAAGTAAATTATAAACAGGGTTGTTAAATATACCTGACAAATAAAAAAAGGAAGTCATCAGTGATGGCTTCCTTTTTTATTTTAATTCCACATCCACATCAATTTGTGAACTGGTATTAAATGAAAAAAGCGGTTATGAATAACCGCTTTTTTTGAGCCCCCTGTCGGAATCGAACCAACGACCTACTGATTACAAGTCAGTTGCTCTACCAGCTGAGCTAAGGAGGCTTTCAGATTTCAGCGCCATCTGCGCTAAATGAGGGTGCAAAAATAAAGCAAGAATGCATTTCCGCAAATCTTTCTTCAAAATTAGTTATAAAATTTCTTGAATTTTTTTATCTAAAATAATTAGTCTTTAAAAATCAATTAACTAAAAATATTAGTTTTGTTTAAAGACGATTGATTCATGTGGGAAAGAATACAAGAGAAGTTGCAGATCCTCTCAGATGCTGCAAAGTACGATGTATCGTGCGCCTCCAGTGGAAGTACGCGTAGTAATAAGGCCAAAGGACTGGGAAGTACAACACAGACAGGCATCTGTCATAGCTATACCGAAGACGGAAGATGTGTATCGCTTCTTAAAATTCTGCTTACCAATTATTGTATATATGATTGTGCGTATTGCGTATCTCGGAAAAGTAATGATGTGCAGCGCGCTGGCTTTACCGTGAAGGAGGTTGTTGAACTGACCATTAATTTTTATAGGAGAAATTATATTGAAGGACTTTTTCTCAGCTCCGGTATATTTAAAAATCCGGACTATACTATGGAGCGACTCGTGCGTGTCGCGAAAGAACTTCGCACAGTTCATGCGTTCAACGGATATATACATCTGAAAACAATTCCGGGCTGCAGTGAAGAGCTGGTACAGCAAGCGGCTTTGTATGCAGATCGCCTGAGTGTGAATATCGAGCTCCCTTCTGAAAATAGCTTGAAGGCATTAGCGCCCGAAAAAAATAAACACGATATCATTAAGCCGATGTCGTTTCTGAATGAACGCATCACGGCCTTTGCCGAGGAGAAGAAGATCATTCGAAGTACACCGGCATTTGCTCCGGCAGGACAAAGCACACAGATGGTTATTGGTGCAAGCCCTGAAAATGATCTGCAAGTAATGTCGATAGCGAGTGCACTCTATAAAAAATATAAACTTCGCAGAGTATATTATTCCGGGTATGTTCCAATCAGCAACGACAATAGATTGCCACAACTCGGCACGCCTGTGCCCATCATTCGCGAGAATCGTTTATACCAGGCCGATTGGCTCATGCGCTTCTATGGCTTTGCTGTAAACGAATTGGTTGATCCATCATATCCTCAACTCGATCTTGACATTGATCCTAAATTAAGTTGGGCACTCCGTAACCTGCACCAGTTTCCGGTGGATATAAATAAAGCTGAATATGAAATGATTCTGCGCATTCCGGGTATTGGTGTTGGCTCAGCACAAAAAATTGTACAGGCGAGGCGTTTTAGAAAATTAGGATGGAACGAACTTCGTCTTATGGGAATTGCCTTTAATCGTGCAAAGCATTTTGTGGTCTGTAAAAGTACGGAATATATACCGCGCGATGTAAATGAAACCGTTTTGCGTCAGCAGATATTGCAGCAGAGTAAATATGCCAGCACGTTGTCACCACAGCTTTCCATGTTTGCATGATGCACCTGGTATATGACGGAAGCTTTGAAGGATTGCTTACTGCCGTCTTTGAAGTATACGAACGCAAACTCGGTGCAATCATGATTGTGCGGAAAGAATTGTATCAGCCTATGTTGCAAAGCGAGCCACTGAGCATTATATCGGATCACCAAAAAGCAGAACGTGTTTGGAACGGGATAAAACGAAAAGTGTCTGCGGTCAAGCGGACTGAATTATATACCGCTTTCCTCTCGGAGCTGTCCACGATCGAGGATACGCTCATGGTATATATCCGGCATATTTTTGATAGTGATCACAACGTGGAAAAAGATTATGGGCACAAGGCCGTATTAACGGTTCAGCAAACGGCTCGTAAAGTTTACCATGAAAAGCATCGCATGGAAGCCTTTGTCAGATTCCAGCGAACAGCGGATGATATATACTATGCATCGATTGAGCCGGATTACAACGTGATTCCTTTAATAGCAAGTCATTTTAAGGAGCGCTATGCAGATCAGCATTGGATCATCTATGACAAGAAACGCGACTACGGTATCCACTATAATAAAGACACTTTTACTGTAGAAGAGATCTTTATGGAATTAACGCAAGGAGCGGAGCATGAATTTCTTCCGGCTTCGATGTGCCATGAGGAGGAGGTCGCGTATCAAACGCTTTGGAAAGAGTATTTCCATCACGTCAATATAAAATCACGTAATAACCGCAAGCTTCATATCCGGCATGTACCTACGCGCTATTGGAAGTATCTGGTGGAGAAACAATAGCAATCCGTTTAATATACCCATTCAATCTGTCTAAGTGATCCTGAAGGTAAAGTTATAGCATGAAGTATATAGTAAGCGCTTCCTGCTTTTGCTGTAGAGTAATTTGCTCATTTGCTCAAACCCTTCGTTCTGCTTGCGGAATCATGTTTTCGTACGGGTGGCATAACATTTTAAAGTGTTCATGGAGACTATGTAAATAGTTTGAACGAGAATTATTAATCACTTAAAATTTAAAACTATGTTACGCTGGGCAGCTATCTTTTTTATTATTGCCATTATAGCAGCAATATTTGGTTTCGGTGGAATCGCGGCAGGTGCTGCATCCATTGCCAAGGTGTTATTTTTCATCTTCATTATAGCTTTTGTAATTGTTATAGCATTTGGTGCTACACTCTTTAAAAAGTAAGTATATAAAAGATGAAATCGATCCTCTATATATTATTCGTGGTCTTCTTTGTACACGAAAGCTTTTCACAAACAAAGAAGCAGCAGACGAATAATAGTCAGCAGTCTGACAGCCTTCCTCCACCGCATGCTACTAAATCTTCTATGAACTTTAGTAATGTGATCGGGTGGAAGGAAGGGCAGACTCCAAAAGCTCCATCCGGTTTTACAGTAACCCGGTTTGCTGATAAATTTGAAAATCCCCGGTGGCTATATACAACGCCTAACGGAGATATACTGGTAGCCGAAAGTAATTCCAATTACCCGTTGTTGAAGAAAATTGGTGGCTGGATCATCGGAGCTTCGAAATCCAATAATTTAAAAAACAGCGCAGACCGTATCACCATACTGCGTGATGCCAACGGTGATGGTATACCGGAGGTAAGACAAACATTTCTGAAAAAATTAAATCAGCCACTCGGCATGCTTGTATTAGGCGATTGGTTTTACGTGGCCAATACTGATGCAGTGTGGCGTTATCCGTATAAAGCAGGACAATTGTCCATTGAAGGAAAAGGAGAGAAGATCGTTGATCTCCCTGCCGGAAAAGTAAATCAACATTGGACACGAAATATTATAGCCAGTAAAGATGGCACCAAACTATATATAGCCGTTGGCTCGGGAAGTAATATTGCCGATAAAGGAATCAAGGAAGAGTTTTTGCGTGCAGACATCCTGGAGATGGGCCCCGATGGTTCGGGCTTTCGGGTATATGCCAGTGGACTGCGTAACCCGGTGGGTATGGATTGGGCCCCTGGCTCAAATGTACTGTGGACGGTTGTAAACGAGCGTGATGGATTAGGAGACAACCTGGTACCCGATTACCTGACCAGCGTAAAAGAGAACGGATTTTATGGATGGCCCTGGATATACCATGGGCGTATTGATGATCGTGTAAAAGATCCGAAACCAGGAATCACAGAGAAATATATCAAGCCCGATGTTGATGTAGGCTCTCACACCGCTTCACTGGGTTTAGCATTTTATGATAAAACATCTTTCCCTGAAAAATATCATCACGGTGCATTTATAGCGCAGCATGGTTCATGGAACCGGTCTGTACTCTCAGGGTATAAAGTAATTTTTATTCCTTTTAACGCGCAAGGTAAACCTGCAGGTAAAGAAGAAGATTTCCTCACCGGCTTTATAGCAGAACTGGATAAGGAAAAAGTGCATGGCCGTCCGGTATGCGTTATCGTAACCGACGATGGCTCGTTGCTTGTAACCGATGATGTAAGCAATGTTGTATGGAAGGTGAGTGCTGCGCGATAATGAATTGTCATTAAAAATATACGCGGGAATTTTCTGTCGTTTAAACGGGTTAGTTAAAGATCTGCAGGAAAGACTTATAATTTAGCCCCATGATCAAAGACCAGAATATACCACTATACAAAAGCAATTCATTTGGTAAAGTATATTTTGATACAGCACCAAAACTTTCTTCAACTGATCTTGCTGCCGGAACACAATATTTTGATATCCATTTCAGGTGTAATTGTAAAGGATCAATCCAGGCACATCGTCTCGATTTCTATATGATCTTCCTGGTTACAGAAGGAGAGGGCGTTCACACATTCGGGTTACAGGAGCATTATATACGGAAGAATATGCTTTGCTTTCTTGGCCCCAGCATGGTGAGTGCATGGCAGGCGGAAGCAGAAAAACAGCTCGGTTATTTTTGCTCTTTTTCTGATGACTACTTTAATCTTGGAAGAGAGCGTAAGCATTTTTTAAGCCAGTTGCCATTCTTTCAAATCGATGGAAATGCTGTGCTCCAGTTGACAGACGAGCAGGCGCAATATTACCAGACTTTGTTTCAGCTTATGCAAGCAGAACACAATCAGCGAAGTGAGTATTCGGATGATATACTCCGAGGTCACCTGCAGGTAATTCTCAATAAAGCATACGCTCAATACGGCACCGATACATTTGCAGTCACGGACACAAGTCATGCCGCTATACGATTGCTGAAGGCGTTTACAACGCTATATATACGCGACTTTGAAACGCTGAATGAAGGCAAGGTCATCAAGCTCAAAAAGATAGCAGACTATGCCGATGAATTAGGAATCTCGCAGAATCATTTAAATGATACTATAAAGACGTTGACCGGTAAATCTGCAGGACAGCTTGTGAAAGATCACCTGATCAAGCAAGCTACCATGAGCCTGAAGCACTCATCGGAAAGTATAAGTGAAATAGCCTATCGTCTCGGTTATGACGACCCCTCATACTTCTCCCGTTACTATAAGAATCAAACCGGGCTCACTCCGGTGGAGTTCAGGTCAAGGCATGGTAAGCAGTAACACGTGCTATATACTCTGAATAGCAATAGTTGAAAAACATAATGATACTTTATCGCGCCTGTAAAAAGTACCAGCCTATCCGTAGTATATCCTGAAAAATAAGTTTTGTCCCTTCCACTTTTGTAGGCGGGAGGCCTGGCGATAAAGTCAGGCTATACGAAAACAAACTACAAAAAGTAAATATGGAATACAGACAACTAGGAAACTCAGGATTAAGAATTCCTGTATTGAGTTTAGGCACGGGTACATTTGGTGGGACGAATGATTTTTTTAAGAAGTGGGGTGAGACAAACATTGAAGAAGCATCGCGTCTCATAGACATTTGCCTGGAACGTGGTGTAAATTTCTTTGACACTGCCAATGTATATTCATTGGGTGCTTCCGAAGAAATTTTAGGCGCAGCGCTTAAAGGCAGACGCGATAAGGCGTTGATTTCAACCAAGGCAAGTTTTGCGATGAGCGATGACACCAACGCCAGAGGTTCATCCCGCTATCATTTGATCAAGGCGTGTGAGGAGAGTCTTAGAAGACTTGGCACCGATTATATAGATGTATACTTTATGCATGCCTTTGACCCGTTCACGCCGGTAGAAGAAACCCTTGCTGCCCTTGACAATCTGATTGCCAGTGGAAAAATCAGATATATAGGTTGCTCGAACTTTGCGGCCTGGCAGGTAATGAAATCGCTGGCTACTTCCGAGAAGTACGGACTGGCCCGCTATGCTATATATCAGGGATACTATTCACTCATCGGCCGCGAGTACGAATGGGAACTCATGCCGCTGGCAAAAGATCAGAATATAGGTCTGATGGTGTGGAGCGCACTAGGCTGGGGAAGATTAACAGGAAAGATTCGTCCAGGGCAACCGTTGCAGGAAGGTCGTATTAAATCAGGAGGTGCAGCGGGTGGTCCCGAAGTATCCGATGACTATTTATATACCGTGATCAACGCTTTGGAAGAAGTGGGTTCTGAAACCGGCAAGACTATTCCACAGGTTGCTATAAACTGGTTGCTGCAAAGGCCAACGGTTTCCAATGTTGTGATCGGTGCCCGAAACGAGCAGCAGCTCGTCCAAAATCTTGATGCCGTAGGATGGAATTTGACAACAGAACAAGTAATGAAGCTGGAAGCGGCCAGCGAACAGAAAAAGATATACCCGCATTGGGTTGGCATGCGATAGCTTTATATATATATATCAGGATGGTCTGAAAAACCGTCCTGATATATATCGTAAATCACATTTTTATATTCATCTTCTCTTTGAGGTCACGGAACCTCGGATCTTTGCGTAACCCTGCGAAGACAGGATACTCCAGGAATAAACTGACAGGAGCCACGCGTTTTTCAACACAACGCATGATGTGATAAAAGACTTTGTCGTAATCACCCAGAGCATACCAGATTCCCACCAGGTCAGCATCCAATACCAGTTCAGGGTTTTCTGCCTGTCGCTGTTCGATCTTGCGAATGCACTCTAATGCTATAGCAGATCGCCCCAGCATAGCGTTCGCATATCCAACGCCCATAAGTCCTTTCAAAGGATGGTTTGTTAACCGGTGGATCTCTTCAAAAAGTGTGAGCGCATGTTCCCATTCATTTTTCATACCCAGGCTCCAGGCCTTCAGTTCGATACTCGCCCGCATCTGTGGATCGATCTCCAGTAATTTATCCGCCTGACGGATTGCATCATCATAGCGTTCCAGATATACATATATACTACCCAGTGCTTGATTGATCATCGGTGATAGTGGATCCAGTTTTACGGCCGTCTCCATTACGGCAAGCGCCTGATCCTTTTGCCCCATGGTTACATAGTATAGAGACAGTAAATTATAAGCGGTGGTGGCACCGGGATTTAACGCAACTGCTTTCTGCAGCGCTTCATATGCTTCCTTCCATTTCCAGTTATAGAATAAATAGGCTCCGCCTTTTGCGATATGTCCCTCTGCTATGGAAGGGTCCAGCGCTAACGCTTTGTCAGCATAACGGTGAACAATTTCAAAAGCAGTATCCGGCAGCATCTGTCCGGCTGCACCGAGGTGGCTATACGCAGAAGCAGTCATGGCATAGGCCAGTGCATAATCCGGTTCGAGTGCTATAGCCTGTTCGAAGCATTCAATTGCTTTACGCATATCGGCAGGCGTCACCCGGTTCCAATAATGTAGTCCTTTGAGATAAAAGGTATAGGCATCTACATTCTGTGCGGGAGGTGATTTTACGTGATGCGATGTTTGCGAGGCCGTCAGGTTTTCGCGCAGCTTATTGGCAATGATGTTGCTGATCTCATCCTGTACTTCAAATATATCCGTAAGCTGACGATCATAATTTTCACTCCAGAGGTGATAACCATCAGCAGCATTGATAAGCTGAGCTGTGATACGCACGCGATTACCCGCTCTGCGTACGCTGCCCTCCAGTACTTTGTCAACGTTCAACTGGATGGCTATATCCCGTATATCAATATTTTTACCTTTAAAGGCGAAAGCAGAGGTGCGCGAGGTAACTTGTAATCCATCAATCTTGGTAAGGGCGTTCAGCAATTCCTCTGTAATACCATCACTGAAGTATTCATTCTCAGCATCAGCACTCATGTTTACAAAGGGCAGCACCGCCAGTCTGTTTACCGGCTGTTTTGTTTTACCCTGCAGCTCGGCACGGTCTGGTACAACGATACCGCTATTGGTAATGGCAAATACGCGAACAGGCACCTTCACATTTTTCATCTCGAAGTAGCCAAGCTCCCGCGACTGTATGTGACTTTGATTTCTGATCTCGTCAAAAACTTTTTCAGAGATCAGCACACTTCCGGATACAGCGAGCGACTCAATCCTGGAGGCCAGGTTGACACCATCGCCGTAGATTGCTTCGTCTTCGATAATCACATCTCCGATATGAATACCAATGCGCAAGTCAACCGTGATCTCGCGTTGAAGTTCATGCTGAATTTCAATGGCGCACATCACACTGTCGATAGCACTGTTAAAAATACTCAGTGAGCCGTCACCGTAATATTGAATCGTTTTGCCATGATGCTTCTCGATTACTACATCCAGAACATCTTTAAGGCGTTTTCGTTTGGCACGTGCCAGTTGCTCGTTCTCTTGCATCAAAGCCGTATAGC
>CABHOV010000016.1 GCA_902168185.1 uncultured Bacteroides sp. | reverse complement strand
GTAAATCTTCCGCGCGAATCCATTTGCGCAGAGTATAGATCTGTTCCTCCATAGCCGCCTTTACGATTCGAAGCAAAATATAATGTACGTCCATCCTGACTAAATGCTGGTGTTGAATCCCAGCTATAATTCTTTGCGTCCGGATCAGCCTCGTTCTTGAATTGTGTATTAATATTTATAGGGATCGGCTCCGACCAAACATTATTTCTGTAACGTGAAATATATAGATCGACATCTGCGCCACCACCTTTTTTCTTTTCGGAATTGCCCTTGGCAAATACCATCGTCTTTCCGTCTGGAGAAAATGTAACACATCCCTCATTCCGGATATTATCATTTATTCCTTCAGGTAATTTTGCAATTGTATTCAGGTCAACATTAGCACCTTTTGTTGCTACCTTATATAAATCTGTGAACGGCTTGCCTTCTGCTTCGTAAATTTTTCCATCGCCTCGTGAGGACGTAAAGTAAAGTTCATTGCTTAAATATACCGGGGAGTATTCGCTGGCAGGAGTATTGATATCTTCCAGATTTTTTACTTTATAGTAACTGGTTGTCTCGTTGAGTTTAGCGAGGTACGCAAGGCCATTCATCTCTGTCTTCGCGCGGTCTTTCAAGGCTTCGTTTGACGACGATGCAATTAGCTCTTCGTACTGTTTCTTGGCATCTTCATACTTTGTATTCGCTTTCAGCGATTGTGCATAATAAAACTTGATGGTGTCCTTATCAATGCCACGGCCACCGGCTCTGCTATAATATTGCTCAGCTTCTTTTAATCTATTGGACAAGCGATATGATTCGGCAATGAAAAAATTAGCCTTGGGGGTATTTCCTGTTTTTTTATAAAGCTCAATGGCATTCTGATATTTACCCAATAGAAATGCCTTGGTGGCTTTCTTTTCTGTGCTGCAGGCACTCACGACCAGCAGAAGAACCAGAAGCGAAAAAAATGTGGACTTCATAACCGCTTAATAATATTGTTAAAGCTACAAATTATTGACTTAACCCTTTACCGTTTCGTGAGGAAGATAACGCTTTAACCATGTAGAGCCAGCAGGTACTAACCAAAAATCTGCTAACGATGATTTTGTGTCTACAAGATTGTTAAAGGTTAATGACTGATGATCCCAGACTCCTTCGTTTATTTTTTTAGTCAGCTCTGAAAGTTTCAACAACACAATTTCATTCTCCAATTTGAAAGCGACTTGTGATCTGTCAAAAAAATCTGCACCGATCGCGTTTCCAATTTCTTTCATTGTATTAACCGACTTGTCAATTGAACATCCGCTTGCCTGATCATTAGCAGCGATGATAACAAATTGATCATACTGAATGTCGAACGAAGCTTCAATCGGTTGTCCGTGTACCATCCATCCTTGTGTAAACGCTACAAGTGTTTCTGAGATTGTATCAATATCGCTCTGAGAAAATTTTTTGTTGGATTGATAAACCCAGACTCTTGAATGCGCAGGAAGTGATTCAAATGGTATATACATAGTATGGAAATTTTTGAATGGAATTACGGGCAGACAGATTCAGTCTGACTAATTTAAACCATTCGCTTCAGCGATAAGTTCTGCAAGATCTTTGACTTTCACGTCTGCTTCGCGCTCTTTACCCTTTACACCATCACTCATCATCGTCATGCAAAAAGGACATGCCACAGCAATGGTGGTGGCTCCCGTTGCTAAAGCTTCTTCAGTTCGCTCTTCGTTAATGTCTTTCTTTCCTTTCTCAGGTTCTTTAAACATTTGCGCTCCTCCGGCACCACAACACAAACCTGTGGTTCGACATCTTTTCATTTCAACAAGATCTGCATCGAGTGCTTCCAAAACAGAACGAGGCGCTTCATAAATTTCGTTGGCTCGCCCCAGATAACATGAGTCGTGGTATGTAATTTTCTTTCCTTTGAAAGCACCCCCTTCTACTTTAATCTTTCCTTCATTAATTAACTGCTGAAGAAAAGTTGAGTGGTGAATTACTTCATAATTGCCGCCAAGTTCCGGATACTCATTCTTTATAGTATTGAAACAATGGGGGCATGCGGTAACGATCTTCTTAACTCCATATCCATTCAACACCTGAATGTTGCTCATCGCCTGCATTTGAAAAAGAAATTCATTGCCAGCTCTGCGTGCAGGATCGCCCGTACATGTTTCTTCAGTGCCCAGCACGGCAAACTTTACGTTTACAGCATTCAAAATTTTCACAAAGGCTTTTGTAACGCGTTTATAACGATCGTCAAAAGATCCTGCACAACCCACCCAAAAAAGAACTTCAGGAGCTTCACCTTTGGCGGCCATATCGGCCATTGTCTGTATTGTCATGGTTATAGTTAATCGTTCTTTGCTATACTATTATACTATATATGTAAATCACTTCTCATCCTTTGCCCAGTTGAAACGATCACTCGGTGAGAATTTCCAGGGGGCAAAATTTGTCTCGATGTTTTGGAAAACAGAATTCCAGGAAGCTGGTGATCCTGATTCTTCCATGGCAACATAGCGCCTCAATTCTAAAATTATTTCAAGAGGATTGATCATCACCGGGCAAGCTTCTACACAGGCGTTGCAACTGGTGCAGGCATTTATCTCTTCCTTTGTTATGTAGTCCCCTAAAAGAAATTTTCCATCTTCTAATCCGGGTCCACCCTTCTCAATACTTTTTCCAACATCCTCCATCCGGTCACGAGTGTCCATCATGATCTTTCGTGGCGAAAGTTTTTTTCCGGTGATATTAGCCGGGCATTCAGATGTACACCGTCCACACTCTGTGCATGAGTAAGCAGCCAGCAAATTATTCCAGTCAAGATCGTTGACATCTTTAGCACCAAATCTGCCTGGCTCTGCCGGTGGAGTTGCTGCACTTGCATCGGCTAAGCCTAACATCATTTTTACTTCGTTCGTAACCACAGGCATATTCTTCATATGACCCTTAGGCTCTACGTTGGCGAAATATGTATTTGGGAAAGCCAGGAAGATATGCAGGTGCTTTGAGTAAGTAACATAGATAGCAAAACCAAGAATACCTATAATATGGAACCACCATGCAAAGCGCTCAATAAAAATTAACGTGCTCGTAGGAAGAGAATCAAATACAGGAATTAGAAATGAGCTAAAGAATAAATGTCCGGTAGCCGTATAGTGGTCTTGTGTTCTTTGAAGGATCTGATCGGAGGCGTTCATCGTTAAGATGGCCAGCATCAGAATAATTTCAGTGCAAAGAATAATGTTAGCATCGAGTCTTGGCCAGCCCGCTAATTCGGTAGACCAAAAACGTTTCAGCTTTAAAACATTTCTTCTGATCAGAAAGAATACGCATGAAAGAAGAACTCCCACAGCAAGGAATTCGAAAATATTCATCAACACAGTATAGAGACTGCCCAGGTACGGAGAAAAAATCCGATGCGTTCCTGCAAGTCCATCGATGATAAACTCCAGCACTTCAAGATTAATAACAAGAAAGCCGACATATATTAACATGTGGAGGAAAGCTGGTACCGGTCTTTTGAACATTTTCTTTTGTCCGAGAGCAACCAGTATCATGTTTGACAACCGCTGATTCGGATTATCTTTAATTTCTTTGTCTTTCCCAAGATTTATATTTGCCCGGATACGCGAGGCTCTTTTCCAGATAAACCAGCTGGCAACGCCCAGAGTAATGATAAAAGCGATCTGTTGAATCATACGCGATAATAACGTTATTCTATTAATTCCAATAAATTCAAATATGGTTTTGCACCGAATATAAATTTATATACTTTTGTGCCCCTGTCGAACAAAGACAGGTGGTAGTTTTCCCGGTGATGTAGCTCAGTTGGTAGAGCAAAGGACTGAAAATCCTTGTGTCGGGGGTTCAATTCCCTCCATCACCACTCTTTTTAAAGTTAGCCGAAATTTCAGCTTTGTCCAGTATATGTAGCTAAAGTTCTTTTAGCACATAAATCAA
>CABHOV010000015.1 GCA_902168185.1 uncultured Bacteroides sp. | reverse complement strand
ACGTTCCTTCGTCAATGATACCGAGGTGTGAACAGATTCGTTCGGCTTCTTCCAATACATGTGAAGAGTATATAATGGTAGTGCCCTCGCTTTTCAGATCCTTTAAAAAATCAAGGATCATGTTACGCGATTGGACGTCTACCCCGGCCGTTGGTTCATCGAGTATAACTAATTTAGGCTGATGAAGTAAAGCGGCCATCAGATTCAGGCGTCTCTTCATCCCTCCTGAGAATGTATGCACTATTTTTTTAGATTTTTCAGTAAGCCCGAATATGTGCAGATACTTGTCGATCTGTGAACGGATCAGCGCTCCGGGCATACCATACATGCGACCGAAGTAAAAAAGATTTTCGTAAGCAGTAAGAGTCGGGAACAATGCAATCTCTTGTGAAGCCACACCTATCTTTTGCCTGATCTCTGTGCCTTGCTCCTGCATGTTCATGCCGAGTACATTTACAGTACCCGTGTCCGGGCGCATCAGTCCACAAAGCATCATCACCGTAGTAGATTTACCGGCACCGTTCGGACCGAGTAAACCATATACAGCGCCTTCAGGAATCTGAAGAGATAGATTAGAGACAGCAGCTTTATTGGTTTTAGGATACTGCTTCGTGAGGCCATCGAGTCGAACTGCGCTTGTACTCATTTTGACCGGCTCACTTCGTATAGTTCATTAAATATAGCCTGCTCTTGTTGTGAGCATTCTTCGAGTATGTCGCCAAGCTCAGCAAAAGTTTTTGTGTCTGATTTTCGGTTCTTGCAAACACGACCAGCATAGTATGCGAAGTCGCGGAGCTTATCTCCGCTTTTGGTGAGTTGCTTGGAGAGATCGATGAGCTTGTCGTTGTTAAGCTTTTGACCAGCCTGATCCAGGAAGGCTGCATATATAAAACGGAAGCCTGCACCACCGGTGCCGATTTCTTCCTGCATGCGGATCAAATTGCCCAGCCATAGTATAGCTTTACGATCGCCTATGCGTTCAGGCCATTTGCGCATACGACCCGCCAGGTATTTCATTCCCTTTGTGCCCACCAACGGCATGGGTATACGCGTCATGTGATCACTGGTTTGTTTGATACCGGTCCAAAGTGCTTTCTCAGTGTTAAACTCACCCGGCACTTGCAACGGATAGTACATACGCCCGCTGGGCTCTGGCATGCCTTTGGCAAAACGTGCACGCGCCAGATCTTCATATGAAATTTCGGTAGTCGTTTCCATTACCGGATCACTTACCAGGTAACGGCCATTCTCTTTTCCGAAAACAATAATGTTATGTGCATTGAAGTGGAAGCGATACGCTGCAGGGAGATAGTCCAGAAAGAAAACAGAAGTTAGCATACCAACAGGCTGGCCTTTGTCCAGCATTTGGTCTAACGCATCCATCGCTTTCGCCGGATTCGAAAACTTTTTGCGTTCTATTTTAATTCCGATACGATCTGAAAATCTTTTAAAAATCTGTCCCGGCCAGATACGATACGCAACCCCCGGAATTCCATTCACCCGAACAAAAGGTAAATATGTGAAGAACAGTCCTGAGCCGATACCAAATACCATAGGCTCATCGAACTCCAGTCCATGGAACCGGAGCAAGTTAGACACAACGCCATTTTCGCAATGGGCTGATTGTTTATGATTGAAATTAACGGTCATTTTTTTTGAGTCTTTCGATATCGGTTAATTCTTCTACAGAGATGCGGAATGTATAGGCGTACTTCTCGAGTTGTTTTTTGCTAAGCCGGTTAAAGAAAAATGGCTTGCAGTGCAGGCGTACCATAAAACCAAAGGTGGAAGCATACGCTGCTACCATGCCGGTGGTCATTATGTTTTTTTTGATCCAGTAAAGCAAAGGACTTGCTTTACCATCGATTACTTTGTTACGAGCTGTTTCTACTTCATCATTCACAACGTCCCAGGCTTGTTGCATGGCAACTGTTTCGGGTTCCCAGCCAATGCTGTTTACCTTTACATAGTTGCCTTTTTCATCTGTAGCATAATATAGCTTTGCCAGTTTTCCCTCGTTGAGGTTTTCCTGATCCTGGGGTACTTGTTCCTGTTTCATAGAGGGGGGATTTTTTCCGTTAACAATGTTATAGTTAACGTTATCTGTTTAGCTGGTAATTAGACCAAACAAATAACGGTTCTATAGGTCTATCAACAATTAACGGTTACACGCTTATACTACTGTAAGCATGATGTAGCCGTAATTGAAACGTGCACTTTCAGGAATCATCATCCAAAGCGTATCACCCTTCTTCAATCTGCCTGAGTTGAATAATTCTTCAAGCATCAACAACGGAGACGCTGCACCCACGTTACCAACCCACGTGAGGTTTGTGAACCATTTGGATGAAGGTATATTCATACCCAGAAGTTCTAACTCCTTGGCTATACGTGATCCAAAATACTGTGATGAGAGATGTGGAAGAAAGTATGTTATTTTATCGATATCAAACTTCTTCTTTTCTACCAGTTCTTTCATAAACTCACCGCCTTTTTTAACGATGAACTCGCCCAGTAATTTGGTATCTTGTTTAAGTGCGAAAGCAGATTCGCCAGCCCACTGATCTTGCTCCAGATCATTCCAGCCAATGAAGTTTCCGGCCTCATCTTTTATCGCACCTGCATACATGCAGGCAGGTAGTAAATGTGCGTATGAACGTTGCTCGATCCACTCGATCTTCAACGAGAGTCCGTCAGCATTGGGTTTGTCTTTCAGTAATGCCGCAGCAGCACCATCGGACAACATGAAGCGCAGAAAATCTTTTTCAAATGCGATCATGCCATCGCCTTCCAACTGCGCTACTTTCTCAGCTTCTTCTTTAAAGAATTTTGCTTGCATCCATTTTGAGAAGCGCTCAGATCCCGTACATACAGCATTCTCGGTGTTGCCAGAGAGTACAGAAAGATATCCGAACTTGAGTGCTTGTATACCAGCGCTGCACGACCCCGAAGCGGTGTTGATCTCAACAGGGTTTCCTCCCAATTCTCCATGGACCATGGCCGCATGTGGCGGAAGCAATTGATCAGGGGTAGTTGTACCACATGATAAAAGTTCTATATCAGCTTGCTTGAAATTCTCATCAAGAAGTTTTTCAATCGCTAACCGCGTCAGGTTCGTATTGGTATGCGTTGTCTTTCCTTCCTTATCAAAAGAATAATAGCGGGTTTTGATTTGGTTATTACGCAGGATCAATGGTCTCGCTTTCGATGGCTGGTTATTGATCAACCCGAGAATCTTTTCTATATCATCGTTCGATACCGCTTCGTTCGGGTAATAGCTTGCTAATTTTGTAATGTAAACACTCCTATTCATTCTCTATGGTATGCGTTTTATATATACAGATTTTATTTTTGAATTTGAGCCCGAAAGTACTTCATTCCCTGTAAAATTTAAAACTTCAGACCGCCTCTCGTACCGTTGATAACATTCTATTAAACTTCTTTTGGTACAGTTGTATGATTCACTTGTTTTTTAGAAGCAGTCTGATGTGTATTATTTTTTGCGTAATGAATTCTGCTTAAAATATTCTACATCCAGTACCAACTCTTTTCGCTTTACTGTGAGCAAAATTTTGGATAATAACCACAGCAACGGAGAAAGAAAAAATATAGCTGTCGGCAAGAGGTACATGAATATATAGACCCGGATTTTACGGCCAGTAGAATGCAGGGCACCACCTGAAGCTATAAATTTTGACCACACGGAAAAAGCTTTCTGTCCGCGTCTCTCCATTAATACAAGATTCGGTTTTATTTCAATGGCACCTTCCTGAAGAAGCTGTGATTGAAGCGTAGTAAAATCATTTGCAGTAAGATGTTCATTGATCTGTTTTCCGAATGCTTCTGCATGCGCTACATCCTGATTGGACACGCCTGCTTGCGGGAAAAACCAGAAAGGTTTACGATCGCCAGTAAACATCCAGCGCAAAATTGTAATAAGACTTGTAAGATTACCCGAGCGATCTGCAAGCGCGATGTGTCCAACTAAATTTGCTTTCGCATCCAGCAGACGCTGCTTTACTTTCTCCTGTGCACCAAGCCACATGTTACGACATCCTAAAATGGTAACGACTGGTTTGTTCTCCAAGATTGTTTTTGCTTCATCACTTTGAAGGAAAGAACTCACAGGACGCGATGGTGTCAGGAACCACGGCTGATAGCCAATGATGACAAGATCGTAGCCATCGAACGCCTTGCCCGACAGAGGTTTTAATGCTAGCGGCTTTTGTGAAAATGTTTCAGGAAATGCATTGAAGAACTGAAATGCACTCCAGGGAAATGGAAATTTTTCTTCTGGCTGAATTTCTTCAAAGTGGACCGTGTGGCCCGCACTGACAAATGGTTTTGCCAGAGATTGAAGTATGGACAACTGTTGGCCAGACTGGGTGTAATATACAATCAGGACTTTTTTCATCAAGGTTCAGTAGGTAAAGGGTGCAAAGTTATATTTTTTTAACAGTTTTCCCGTCTGCTTCTGAGGGGCTTTCGTTTTTTGACGGGCGCCTGTTTTCAGGTGTTCACCAGCGAACATTTTTATGGGATGAAGAAGCTATCGCAATATTAACTTATACATCCTGGCCCATAACTCATTTGAATACCGAATGGTGTCTCATAAAAAAAACTCACCTCGATTGAAGTGAGTTTTTAGGAAGTATATTCTTTACTTAAAATGAGTTACGATATATAAATTATTTTCTACGCACCACGAGAATCTAATTTGAATGTTAAGATCATATTAAATTATTCAGTCGATCACTGTTTTAGTATTTTTTTCACCACCTCACGTTTTTCATTTGATATTCGCAGGTAATAAACGCCAGGTGCCAGCGTGTTTACGGTATGGCTATACGTTCCGCCGGAAGTATCATCAGAGAATAAGAGTTGTCCGATGTCGTTATAGCAATCGATGTGCGTACCACTTTCAAAGCCATTGCTGAGCTTTATAGTAAATTGATTTTGTACCGGATTAGGTGACACAACGGCACCACTATCCGCATTTCGTGCAGCCGCCGCTTCAACAGGATCAAGTGAGTAGAGTAGTGTTCCGTAACCAAGCTGATCATACCCGCCACTGCTTGGCCCGTAATTTCCACCACCACCTTCGGGACGAATCTTGCTGGCAAACTGTGCGCTATACGGAGCCGCCAATCCTTTACGATGTACATAGTGATTATACACAAGCTCCCAGATCGGCCGTGTATTTCCTCTGCCCGCAGCACTGATCTCCGTTTGATTTACGTTAAGGCAATTGTTATAGGTAACATATGGCACGGATTCACCTAAATTATACTTCGCTACATATTCAGCACCTTTTAAGAAACGATTGTCATCATAGCCGTAAAGATCATCGCCCTGGTTCCAGGCCATTTCACAAAAGATTCCCATCAGTCCTATACCAAGCGAAGAGTGGCCCTGATCTCTGCCACTTTCCTGCCATTGTCCTAAACCATTCGGATGAATATAGTATACCGCGTTGGCGATCGCTCCGTTGCCGGCACCATTTTTAAAATATTCAACCGCTTCATTATAGTATTCACGCTTGTCGCAGAGTACACCTATAGCAAGTATAGACATCATTGTGCATTGATCCCAGTTGGCATAGAAGTGCGTTATACATCGCTCTCTTCGGGTAAGGAAATTGTGATTAATGGGATAGAAAATTGTGAGCATCATATTTTTGAACCGCGCGAAATCATCGCTCTTCCATCCACTATAGCTTCGCATAATTTCAGCAGCGTTCGCGAACTCATATCCATATAAACCTGCGGCCAGCACATTGTCGTTATTGCCGGCAAGCGCTTTTAATTTAGCAGACCATGCGTTCATGATCTCAATGGATTTATCCGCGTAAGCAACATCGCCTGAAACCTTCCATCGAATGGCTGTGGCATAGGCAGCTGCTATATCATTAAATAGTAATTTATAGTTCTCATCGTGAACACCATCGTAGCCACGGTAAACTGTATCCACAGGGCTTGCAACCCAGTAAAGTGCTGCGTGTGGATTTGATGTTAGTCTGTTCCAACCTGAGAGCCAGGGCTCGAGCTTTGCATTGACTTTCGTTTGCATTCGCTGAAAGTCTGCTTCGGTATGCAACAAGCCTGGATGTCTAAATGATTGTGCTAGAGTTATACCTGAATACAGAAAAAACAGGGAAAGACATATTGCAATCTTTTTCATAAGGGAATTTGAGAGCTTTTGGAATAGGCTTATTTGTGTGGATTAACAACACCTCAATCGGGGGATGCTTGGGCTACACTTTGCGTAATCTATTCTAAGTGAAGTAAAAGCCTATTAATTTTCGGTATAGAAGACACCTTGCAAGGTGA
>CABHOV010000014.1 GCA_902168185.1 uncultured Bacteroides sp. | reverse complement strand
GGGTATACTTTATATATCGGCTTACCTGGAGCAACATGGTGTCGATAATGATGTTTTTGATACTACATTTTCAACAAAACATAAATTCCGTCAATACCTCCTCGAGCATCAACCCAAAATCATTGGTATATATGCCAACCTGATGACGAAGCTAAATGTGTTGGAAAGCATACAGTATATAAATGAAATTTTACCAAACAGTAAAATTATTCTTGGCGGGCCTGATGTCCGTTACAATGCTGAAAACTATTTAAGTAGTGGTGCTGACTTTGTTGTACTAGGCGAAGGCGAGGAAACAATGTTGGAGCTTATCCATACAATAAATAATACAGTAGATGTATCTATACCAAAAGATATATTGGATAAAATACGCGGTATATCTTTTTTGCATGAAGGTAAACGGATCGAAACACTCGAACGAGATAAGATCAAAGACCTTGATGCGCTTCCTGTTCCGAATCGGAAAAAGATAGACCTTCATTTATACCTTGATGCATGGAAGAAATTTCATGGCACAAATGCAATTTCTGTGAGTACAATGCGGGGATGTCCCTATACTTGTAAGTGGTGTAGTCGTGCAGTGTATGGCTTAAGCTATAGAAGAAGATCCCCCGAGAAAGTCGCCCAGGAATTAGAGATGATCAAAAGAGATTACAATCCGGATACACTATGGTTTGTAGACGATGTATTTACAATCAGTCATAAATGGCTAACGGCTTTCAGGGATGAATTAAAAAAGAGAGATGTCATAATTCCATACGAGTGCATTACCCGTGCTGACCGCATGAATGAAGACGTCATAAAAATGTTGAAGGAAACAGGTTGCTTTCGTGTATGGATTGGTGCAGAGAGTGGGTCACAGCGAGTGATAGATCTTATGGATCGGAGAGTAGATGTAAATCAAGTGCGAGACATGATCAAGCTTACAAAGCAATTTGGTATTCAGACCGGAACCTTCATCATGCTCGGTTATCCCGGTGAAACAGAAGCAGACATTGAAGAGACTATAAAGCACTTAAAAGAATCTAACCCGGATCATTTTACCATTACAGTAGCGTATCCTATCAAAGGAACAGAGCTATACCAGGAAGTAGAGGCATCTCAAACACCAGACCTTGACTGGACTACCACCACCGACCGTCAAATAGATTTCGAGCGAATGTACTCGCGGAAGTATTATGATTATGCTGTGACTCGAGTTGTAAGTGAAGTAAATTATTTCAAAGCCAGAAATATAAACAGAAATACATTCGCAATTAAAATGAAAGTAAAATCCGTTGTAGCTAAGTTGGGAATGCAAGTGCAGAAGTTTTCTGCTTAACATTGAAACTACCTAGTATACAGTTATCCATTCAGCTTAATAATTCACTTTGAGATTGGTAGTAAAAAAGCATTTTGCTATTTATTCTATTAGCATTAATTGGTTTACTACATTTGATGCAAATTGTCCGAATCAGATCTCCTTTATGCATAACAATATATATCAATGAAGATTAACCTACTTCTTTGCCTGCTTTTGATTTTTTTCTCTTCGTATTCTCAAGAAAGAAAATTAAAAAAAACGCTTATTCAGAATTTTACGAGTCCGGAATTTCAGAAATCTTATTTGAATAATAAAAATGCTTTACAGAAAATTCTTTTAAGACGAGGCAGCAAGTTCGATACTCAAGCGCGGAATGTTCTGTCGCTTGGTAAGGATGAAGAACTAATTCATAGCCGTAATAATATAGTGTATAAAATTAGATATCTTGGAAGTAATGCCAAGGAACTAGTGAAGTACTCTAACGGATTCGAGGATAAGAAAATCGAATTTACCTTGGATGAAAATGTTGAGGCGTTGAATGAAGAGGGAAATATGATTTATAATGATTTTTCGCATGGTGAGGCTTCAGCATATCTTTTTTTCTCCCCTGATCTTGAACTCCTAAATATGTATAAGCCTTATGAGTTTGGATTTAAATATACAAACTATGGTTTTTCAAGCAAATATGTATGTATCTATAGCCAGGAGAAAACAAAATCAGAGAGATTCAAGGTTTCCATTTTAGATGTTAACGGTAACCTTTTAGTTGAAAAGGAATTTAATAGAGGCAATTATTTAGTATCAGATATAAAGGTTGTTAATAATAATTTCTTGATCCTTCTCAATAGTACTATCAATGGAGGAGATAAGATACTTAATCTTAATGATAAATTGAGTCTGATATGGGAAAAAGAGACATCACAACGCTTAGTAGGCTATGAAATAAAAACCAGTGCATCGTCAGAGACATTCATTATTGGTTCTCAGGGTAAAGTAAGCGGTAATAGAATTAAAGATGGGAAGGAATTGTGGACTATTCCTACCAATAGCTTTGTTAATAGTAACTCCCATTTGGTGAATATAGAGTATGTTATAAATGGTCAGTACATTACTATTGTGACGGCCATCTATAAGTCCAATAGATTCAGCAATAACACCCTTAATGTTTTTGACATTAAGAATGGGGTAAAAATCCACTCCGAATTTCTAAGTGATTCTGATCAAGAGGTTCAGATAGTTTCCGGAATAGATAGTTTCTTGTTAATTAATAAAAATGAAGTAAATGAATATCGTTAGGTCAATTGTTATTAAGGTATCAGTACTCGTTTTCTTATTTTTATTGTTAATTAATTCCGGCGCTTATGCTCAGTATCAATGGCCGTTTCCTATATCAAATCAACAAGGAGCCGTGGCCGGATCTGTAGGGGAGTATAGATATACAAGTAGGACAGATACTCATAGATTTCATCAAGGTGTTGATTTAACAAATGGAACCAATCACGCAATTCATTCAATTAATGCGGGTAACGTATCTTGGAATGGACTTGAGTCAGCTGCTACGAGTGCGGTGATAGTTGTTTCGCGAAGTGGAGAAGAAGTGAGGTATTTTCATGTTAGGCCAAGATTAGAGATCAAGAATGGAGCTATAACTCAGGTCGCTATTGGTGACTATATCGGTGAAATGATAGAAGCAAATGATTGGCCAACGCATGTGCACTTAGAAGAAGAAACTACAAATTTTTTGGATCATAATTTGAATCCTTATGAGGATAATGCACCGCCATATTTTCCGACAACTATCATTCCAAATGCAGTTGCGTTCTATAGGAATGGTTTAGTAAAAACCACAACAAATTTTGCCGCACTGGAGCTGAATCAGCAAATAGCTTTTGATGGCTCTCAACATACCTTGCTTTATGAAAAGATTGATATAGTTGCACATGCGATTGATCCTAGAGTAAGTAGTAGTGGTGCAGGAAATGGAGGGCAAATGGTGCCTTCGGAAATATCTTGGTACGCCGTAGACGCAAAGAATAACGCCTTTCCTACTGAACGATTGAGATTTGATGGGATTCCAAGTAATGCGGCAGCAATACCCTCGTTCCACCCTCGTTCCACTCATCCAGGAAGTCCAAGTATACATATCGTGACAAGTCATCCAAGAAACACACCCTACGACAGATTTTGGAACTCAAGATTAAGAGCTGGTCAGACTGAAGCCTGGTCAGTTACAAATCGGCCTGCTTCTTTGGATGCGAGAATTAATGCTGAGGCAGCCTATTCAGATGGGAAATATACTCTTAGATTTAATGCATTTGATGTCGATTATAACAACGATCCGAATCAGTCTGCTCAACAAAGAGAAGTCAAAGTTATCATTGATAATTTTCGTCCTTTTATAAAGGAAATTATAGTTAGGCGCGGTACTGAATTGGGTAGACTTAGCTATCATGGCTCGTGGGAATGGGATGCTTCAAGTGGCGTTATTTCGCATAATGAAATTACACAGGATGATGTTGCTCCGGGTGAAAATATTTGGATAAAAATAGTGGCTAGTGAGCCTATTCAAAATTTAAAGTATAATTTTCAAGCTGCTGATGGGACAACGTACTGGGATATTGACAGTCCGCTACCAAATAGTAACAATACTGAATTTGTAATACTGCATCCTCCCATTGCTACAGCTGGAATGCAGCAGATAAGAATACAGGCAACAGATTTAGCCGGTAATTCACTTCAGTCAGACGTCAAGCAAATACCGATTCGGTTATCAAACGGAACATGGAGTCCAGCATCAACATCTACTGGGATAGATGTGAATGGTCACTTTAACGTTGGTAGCTATATTTGCTCAACTGGAGCCGGAGGTAGAAAGGGAACAACTTCGCGCATTTCCAGTACGGCCTGTTTGTATGCGGAATTTTCCCTCGATAAGACTACACCGGCGATTAACGAAGCTGTAAAAATTACACCTGTAACTTCAGGTAACGGTGTTCTTACTTACAGTTGGAATTTTGGGAGTGGAGCCACACCCGCCACGTCAACAAGTTCAGGACCACAAATAGTAGCATATAGTTCTAGCGGGCCCAAGAATGTGACGCTTAAGCTTTGTGACAATTCGGGTACCTGTATCACAGAAACAAAAACTTCCGTTGTAAATGTAGGAGCTCCTCCTAGTCAGCTAACCGTGGATTTTTCTGCTAACAGGTTAGGTGCTAACACAGGCGATAACATTCAGTTGACAAGTACTATTACAGGAGCAGTGGGTACTGTAAGTTATGCATGGAATTTTGGAGACGGGCTTTCTTTAGGACAATTCTCTGATGTTAATCCACTGGTCGCATATAATACCCCTGGGAATAAAACTGTTCAATTGACCGTAACAGATAATAATGGTAGCGTTACCGTTGTTAAAAATAATTATCTACTTATAAATTCTTTAGCATTTAATGTAGGTGTAACGATAACAGGTTGTGGCCCTACGACTACTAGTGGCACAGCTACATTTTCTAAAATTGTTACTGGAGGAAATGGAGAACCATACGATACTTACTTGTGGGATTTTGGTGATGGTACCACATCAACATCATCGGCATCAACAGTAAGCCATACGTATAAAAAGTATGGTAAATATACTGTTCGATTGAGAGTATGTGATGAAACGGGTTGTGGTATTGCAGAGTCTGTTAATTGTGTGGATGTTCCTACTTCTGTAGAGTCAAGTACGTTAGCTGCCAGTTTCCTGATTAATGATCTGCCAGTCTATGGTCCTATTCAGGAAGTGGGTTTGAATACGCCTGTAAAATTTACAAGCTCAACAACAGGTGGTGGTGACGCAAACACGTTCAAGTATTCATGGAAATTTGATTATAGTTTGTATGATGCTACAAACGGAACGTCTGCAACTCCTAATACAGGATATACAGTTGGGCCCAAAGCTCAAGAGGTAGTTTATAAAACGATAGGTAATAAATCTGTTATTCTATCTGTGGATAATGGATCAATAGCAAGAGGTACACCTTTTCAGGAGGTACTCAAAGTGGTGACAGGTAGAGGATCTGGTACATGCATGGCAACGATTGGTAATGTTACTATATCATCAACTTGCTGGTCGGCTTCAGCGAAGCCTAAATTCACTATTCCGGTTTCAACAACTAACTGTCCTGTTGCGAAAACAGAAGTGCTGCATTGGGTTACTCCTGACAAAGCCTATGTTTTACCGAATGGAGTATTGGATTTTTCTAGTTATTCTGCAGGTGATATACCGAGCTTCCCGTTTACTTCTGATTTTAGTTTTGCTGTATACCAATATGACGGAGTAAATTATAACAGAATCGGATACAAAAGACAGCGGTTTACAATTTATGGACCAGTTATGGCAAACGCAGGACTGGATCAACAAATTTGTTATGGTGCTTCGGTGCCGATTGGACCAGCTCAACCTGAAAATAAACTTTATAAGTGGTCATCAACGACCTCACCATTGAATTTGCTGAGTCGCACTGATATTCCTAATCCTACAGTGAATGCACTGCAGAAGGGAACGTTAAAATATAAGATGACTGTAACAGATCAGGCTTCTGGTTGTACAAGTTCGGACGAAGTGATATTAACAGTGAATAAACCAGAGGTGCAGCCGAATACTTTCTTTGTTAAACTTGGAATTTCATCTCCGTTGAATGTTGCAGTTACAGGAGGTTTCGGAAATAATGTATACCAATGGTCGCCGGCAGATAAACTATCGAACGCATCTTTGCCTACTCCAAATTTTACGTCTTCATCTGAGGGGAATTTTAATTATATAGTTACTGTGACTGACAAGTTAGGCTGTAGTGGTCTATCACAGGTATTTGTGAACGCATCCAGTTCTCCAGCATCCTTAGTAGCTAAGGCTGAGTCATTCTCAAGAATTTCTCTTGTGTGGGTTGATCGGTCTTCTAATGAAAGTTCATTTGTTATTCAACGTTCTATAGATGGTGGTGCTTTTACTGACTATACTAGTGTAGCTGCGAACGTTACAAAATTTGATGATATAAATATCGTTAAGGAAAGCACCTATACATATAGGGTGGCGGCAAAGATTGGATCATCAATATCGGGATTCACAAATGAAGCAGGTATCAACACTGGTTCGTTACCACAATTCAGCTTGGCTTCAGAAACCTTGAATGCAGTCGGTGACTTTGACAATGATCGAGACATGGACTATGTAAAATTATCCTCGACAGTTGCCGAAATTTACATCAATAACTCAGGATCTTTTGTGTTGACGCAATCTCTTTCTTTGCCAACACCACCTACGAGTGCTGTAATCCTGAGTTTTAGAACAATTGTCGGAGACTTTGATAATGATAATGACAATGATGTATATATCATCCCTTACTCTCAGGGAAGATATACAGCAATGCTTCTAAAAAATAGTAGTGGAGTTTTTTCCTTAACGACAGATAATTTGAATGCACAAACTATTTCTATTCC
Source organism: uncultured Bacteroides sp. (assembly GCA_902168185.1). GTDB lineage: Bacteria > Bacteroidota > Bacteroidia > Cytophagales > Cyclobacteriaceae > Ohtaekwangia. The sequence continues at coordinate 10,018 of CABHOV010000014.1, read as the reverse complement.
AAATTTTTATCCTTTTGATTATGGAAATGATAACAATCTAGATTTGTTAATAGATTTTCTCTGGCCAACAGGATCCAACAATTTCTTTATAAATCAAAATAATGGTGCAGCATCTTTTACGACGCTGACTACGCAGTTACCAACGGCATACAGCCTTTCTAACGATTTTATGAATGATTTTCCGGGAACATCTTTTGGTCTTTCAGACATAGACAATGACGGAGATGAAGATATAGTAGTTCCAAATTCAGGGCAAACATTGAATTCATTTATAAATGATGGAGGGTTCCTACAATCGAATAGTAATTTAATTTACACAGGATGTTGCAATGGAGAAGGTACTATTGAATTCGGTGACTTCAATTCTGACAGGAAGAAGGATATATTACATATAAGCCCTACAGCATCAGTGCTATTGAAAAATACTGGTAGTTTTCCTTTTGAGAACACTAACCTGAATATACCGAAGTTTACTAAAGGTATATCAAAGTTTGGCGATTATGATTCTGATGGTGATCTTGATCTCTTCGTCTCTGGAAATACTACAGCGACCACTACACAACATAGTGTTTATGAAAATAATGCCGGCTCATTCATTTTGAAATATACAGTAGCAGGACAACTCGTTGACTGGATCGACTTTGATGCAGATGGTGATTTGGATTTAATTGGATTTGGCGGGAAATTATATAAAAATAATAACGGTCAGGGTAAACCAAAAGTTAATGCTGTTCCAACGGCTCCTACAAATCTTTGTGCATACTATAGTGGCGACAACGAAGTTACATTTTCATGGGGAGCTTCGACAGATACAGAAACTCCTTCGGCTGGATTAACATATAATTTGTTTGTAAAGCAGAACGGTGTTTTTATTATGTCTCCTTTGTCTGACCTAGCAACAGGTTTTAGAAAGATTCAAAAGAGAGGCAACGTAGATCTTAACACTTCATGGACTCTTAAGTTAGTTGGTGGGGGTAATATAGAATGGGGTGTGCAGGCAGTTGATAATACTTATATGGGATCAACCTTTGGCAGCAATTCATTAGCAGCCCAAAATTCTTTTTGTGACGACATTGTCTCGGTTGTATTTCTCAACAGGCCAGAGATTACGTTACCATATAATTGCCCTTCCAATATCGTAACAGTAAAGAATGGAGCTTCATTAAGACTGCAAGCACCAGGAAATATCAAACTATTACCGGGATTTACTGTTCAGCCGGGTGGAACATTTAAAGCCAAGAATGGACAGTATTCTCCGAATCAATCTCCTTGTGTTGATGGAAGTAATGGACGTCTCTTAAGCGAATTAGATAGCGAAACAAAAGAAGAAGCAGCTTATTTGAGTATATCTCCTAATCCAACAAAGGGACCGCTTGATTTGGAGGTTGACTTCGGTCGGCCAGAGGATAATATTGTTGTTGAAGTTATAAATGGTAATGGAGTTTCTATTCTTTCAAAACGTTACGGCAGACAACAATACATAAGGGATCAATTGGATATTTCAGGATCGAACTCGGGGCTATATCTGGTTAAGATATTAAGTGGCAACAGAATTTTATTCAGAAAGATTATTAAGATATAGGTCAAATTTTTTTATAGCCACCATAATCTGGCGGCTATAAAAAAAAATGTTTAACTACTTCTTCGATTCCAGTGTTTCGATTCGTTTGATCAACGCTGCGTTTTCATTTTTAAGCTCAATCATATAGAGGGTGAGCTCTTCGACTTTTTTAAGAAGCAAAACATCCATCTCACCTAATTTATGACCATTGATTTTAACCTCGTCTGCTGAAGGAATCTCAGGCAAGTGTTTGTTTGTTGCTATATATAATTGAAGTTCCTCTAAAGACATGAGTTTATATTCAGGTTTAAATACATAATCGGGCCAAGGATTAGTGAGCAATACTTGCACTTCTCGTGCACCTACTTTGCCCTCTACAGCAAGCTTGAATGTGCCTGGACTATTAGTTCCGATGCCGACATTGCCATCCGTTGTAATTATCATTCTTTGAGCGTAATTAGTCGAAATAGTAAAAGGCATTTGGTTTGTGTAAATGGTAGCATTACGATTAGCAGAAAAGCCAATATCCATTGCGCCACCCGTTCCATCATTGGATCGGAATGATATAAAGGAATAAGAGTCAGGAGCGCTTTGTAGCTGGAGTACACCTTCTCCCGTACCAAATGAACCTCGAAGCGTAGTTCCTCCTAGAATAATTCCTCCGGTTCTCGAAATTAAACTATTTGAGGTGTTGTTACCTAGCCACTGTTGAGCTTTAGATAACTGAACAACGAACACAAGGATTGTTAGAATAAAAATTTTTTTCATGTTTATATATTTATTTCATAAATGCGGTCTTTGAGACAAAGATAGTATACTTATATTTCTATAGAGTATTCACAGGAATAAAAACTCCTTCGCGTCGTTTGTTGTTGCCGTTAAAGAACGATCTATTTACATTTATTTGCCTTACTTGGTTTGGAGAGTAGTGTTTGGAAAGTTTGGACATGTTTGTAATGTCTAAAGAAATGGCTTAAGGATGATAAGTCAGTAATTAAGTTTAAAGGATAGATCCGCTATGGCTATGGCGATGAATGGAAGGGTAGCTGATTTTTTAAATATCTATAGATTAATCGTATGCATCAAAAACAAAATTCAGCTTTTAATACTTCATTTTTTTCAGAGGTCTTTGAGATATTGAATTTACTTTCTTACAAACACAAGGTGGGTGCTATTGGAAATATAGTGTTCTCTATTGGTATAGCATTATTAGAAGTATTCTCGTTGACAGTTATTCTTCCCTTATTTTACTATCTGATTGATTCGGGCAAATCGTGGCGGACTCCAGATGTGATGAGAAGTGCTATACTTTCTTTGCAATCAGTTTCATGGGTTGTTTTATTGATCGTGGTCATTCTGATATTTGCATTAAAAAACATATTGTCAGTATGGCAAACTCATAAACAATTAAAATTCATGAATGAGCTATACTTGGATTTGTCTAAGCGCATTTATCATCGCTTTTATCGCCTGAACTGGAATGATTACGCACAAACAAATTCGGCCGAGACGTTCCGCAAGATTAAAGACACTCCCTTTGAATTCATAAACTATGTATTGAACAGTTGGTTTCTGCTCATTACAGATGGGGTTATTTGTTTAGTGATGATTGCTGTTATAACTTGGTTTGACTATCGCATTCTTTTCATCCTCATTATCCTATGTATACCTGTATTAGCTTTCTATTTCTTTTTTAGAAGAAACGTCATTTTAAAAACAGATCGATCATTTCGTGAGCTTACGCCCGTAACCAACGTAATATTAATGCAAGGGATAAGCAGTTATACCGAAGCCAGAATATATCAGAAAGAAAAATACTTTATCGATAGGTTCATCAATGCGAGCAGAGTAACAACAACTCAGCTTATAAATCTTAAGACTTTTACAAACCTGCCTACGCGTATACTAGAAACCATTGGTGTTGTTGTGTTTGCGAGCATGATTATATATGCCCGCACAACAAATGTTGATATGCAAGATATAGTCGTGTTTGTCGGTTTGATTTCGTTGGCATTGTATCGCATTATGCCCTCCCTCAATCGAATCTTACAAAGCTTGTCGCAAATTCAGTCATATGCTTATACAGTATCAACTCTGAAGGAGAATATTAATCATTATGAAGAGGAGTCTTTTGCCGAGCAAGCGGCAATGAATTTTGAAGGTGGTATTGAACTGCGCAACCTTTCATTTCAGTATAACGATAAAACACGATCATTACTTTTAGATCGCATAGATCTTAGAATTTCAAAAGGTGATTTTGTAATGTTACAAGGGCCTTCTGGAACGGGTAAAACAACATTGCTAAATATATTGGCTGGAGTTATACAGGATTATGAAGGACAAATTATTGTTGACAATGATGTTTGTCTCGATAGACAATCAATTCAGGCATGGCAATCCCGGCTTAGTGTGGTGTCACAATCCCCGGTTATTCTTCAGGATTCAATTCTTCATAACATCGCCTTAGGAGAACAGCATGACGCTATCGATAGAAACAAAGTAAATGTAGCTATAGCTTTAGCTGGTATAAATGATTTTATTGACCTGCTAACGGCAGGACTTGATACCCATTTAGGAGAAAATGGTATAACGCTTTCTGGCGGCCAGCGTCAAAGACTTTGTTTAGCGCGGGCTCTATATCGTGATCCTGATGTATTGCTCTTAGACGAGGTAACGAATCAGCTCGATGAACAAAATAAAGTATATATACTAGAGCGACTGCAGTCTTTATGCAGACAGGGTAAGACTATCGTTTTGGCTTCTCATGATCCGGTTGTCAAGAAATATGCTTCTCATATTTTAAATTTGGATAGTAAAACGCTGACGAGGTCCTAAGTAAAATCCGGACGGATTACTTTTTTATTTCCCTTGAATGCTAGCCAGTAAGGATTCTTTGATGTCAGGATGAGGCCAATAATTTTTAGATTTGCCCTAACCAGTTTTTTATTTCTCTTAAATGTATAGAGCAACGTATTTCCTGTCAGTGACCAAATGAATAAAGGTGTGGTAAATATACCATGCCTCTTGTTTTTCTTGATGAAGTAATGCAGGGCTAAAACTCTTCGGTAATATGCCAGTGTACGATCAAGGCGGTTCTCATGTGCGCGGTGATGGTAGGCAAAGGTTGTATCTAGCACATGAATGCCTAAGCTTTGAGGAAATCCAATAGCGACTCCATAATTATCTCCTATACCACTGGGGTCCAACACTTCGTCATAGGGCGATATTAGCAACCAATCACGTTTGATAAGATTTGCGCCAAGTGAATAAACTGTAGTTTGAAACGAATCCTTTTTCCATGATGTTATCAACGGCCAACCAGCAAGAGTAAGGTCATTGCCTCTTCGGGAATAAAATCTTTTTATATATAGAAGAGGTATATTTATGGGGAACGATGATTTTATTGTCTGCAAATCACCCCACACTGAGAGTTGAAATATAAATCGCCAGATTAAGTCTTTTGCTCCCTTTACCGGATATTGATCAACCCAACTATTATCCTCTTGTTGAAGCAGGCGTCCGGCCACGGCACCACATTCAATATTACTTTTGGTATATAGCTCTAGTTTTTCCAAGTAATCGGGATTTAACTCTATATCATCATCGCATAAAAAAATCCAATTCCCTTGGGCAACTGCAATACCTCGATTTCTTTGTATACATACTGAGGCTGATGATTGAATGCATTTTAATGGCAAGTGAGAAAAATGTTTCAAGACTTCATCGATGTAACTTTTGTCGTCACTTGAATCCACTATAATGATTTCATCTGCTTGTCTGGTTTGTAACTGAAGGGTTTGTAAAACCCGGTTGATGTGCATCGGGCGATTTCTGGTCGGTATAACTGTAGTTATCTTCATTGTTTTATCACGATGAGATGATCATATATATTATGTAACGTGGCAACGCAGGTATCAAGATTATTTTGTCTGGACCAGTTATGGCCGTTTTCCCGAAGTGTACTCATTCTTTCTTTATCACGGAGCAGCGCAAGAACGCTTTCTGCTAAAGCTTTATAATTTCCTGGCGGAACTGTAATGCAACATTTTCCTGAAAGATCCGCCATCAGCCCTACATGAGTTCCGGCTACCGGTATACCTGCTGCAAGTGCTTCTGCTACAACAAGTGCCTGGCTTTCGTAAACAGATGTTAAAAGAAAGAGATCTGCTTTTTTGTAGTACTCTGGAATTTCCTCATAAGTGAGGTGGCCCATAAAGAATACTTTATCTTCAATACCCATCTCTTTAACCAGTTGCTGAATCGCATGGTTCATATAATCGTGGCCGATGTGTATCAATTTACAATTTATACTTTGTTGAATGAGGAAGAACGTTCTTATAAGTGTTTCAGGATCTTTTACCGGGCTTAAATAAGAAACGCTCAGGATTGTTATGCTATCTTTTTCTTTTTGTGTGTTTACAATGGAAAATTTAGCAGGATCAACACCTCTGGGTATAACGCTGATGTTTTTGGTTATCTTTAGATTGGTATATACCTGATCTCGGTGGAAGTTTGTTAACGCTGTTACAAACGATGCCTGGTTTATTATCCACTGGTTCAATTTAGCTCTTCGCTTGCTTAATAGGTCTCCGAAATCAATCGCGGGAAAGGCACTTCCCTCGGCGGCATCAAGTGCAACCACGACAGGAATTTTGAGAACTTTTTTTAAAAGTATAGCAACGAGTCCTGTAGGGTATGTAGAGTGCGCATGAAGCAGTGCAAACGGATTCTTAAGATGATCACGCAGAATTAGAAACAGTAAAAGTAAATCTCGCAACCTTCTCGGATACTTTCCCTTAGGAATAGATTTTATAGCATAATTATGTTCAAGAAGCAGCCAGTCAGAAGTCATTGGTACTTCAGAGTAAAGTGTGATGGAATAATGTGCGGCCAGACTATTCAACAATACCCGGTACGTTGGTAAAGTGTGCGCCCCTCTGCCCAGAATAGCAATTCGTTTCACGGGTATAATGTTAGTATATATACTTGGCTTACGATTGTAGAAATCACATTACCTGTTCAAAGATGGCAGAAATTTCTTTTATGGTGTAATCTGAATTTATTTTTTGAGCCCATCGCAGTGCAGCGAGTCGTTTTGCCTTTATTTCTTCCGGCTTTTTGAGTATATCCAGAATTTTTTCTGCCAGTAGTTTTGATTGCCCGGGTTCCACAATAATTCCACAGGTTTCTCCCATATCAGCTAACATACCCACTCGCGTGCCAGCTATGAGCGTTCCGCAAGCAGCGGCTTCTGCGAAAACAAATCCTTGAGCTTCATATAGTGAAGTATGAAGCATAATCTCTGCGTGGTGATAATAAGCAGACAAGCTTGCGTTCGGCTGCGGCTCTATAAATTTGACATGATTCTCGATGCCCAATGATATACACCAGGTTTTCAATTGTCCTTCAAAAAAATCGGGACCTACAATTGTTAATGCAGCAGGTATATGTTGAACAATTACCGAAAACGCTTTCAACATGGTGTGTTGATCTTTGATGGGAGTTTGATTGCCAACGTGAATGAATCGTATGATGGGTGTATCGAATCGGTCTTCCTTAAAAGTAAATACAGAAGAATCTATACCGTAAGGAACTACATCCGTTTCTTTTGCTATACCGTAGGTCATTAAATGCGAAGCCTGGTATTGACTTATGGTTAATAATCGCGATGAGCGTGAATAGGCCCAACGGCAAATTCGGGCGCGTTTAGAATCACAAAATACGCCATAGGGTATAGATGGAATACAAACAGAGTCGCCACCATGCAAGTAAACAACAGAAGGACGCCTGACAACCAAGCCCAGTATAACAGATATAGCTCCGGCAGGGTATCCCCAAAAACTAAACAAAACCTTGTATGGTTTTTTGATGTGCTTAACGAAAAAGATAACGAATAGATATATCCACCGAAGCGTCCCTGATTTTATCTTCCGGTTGAGGGAATAAAATTTAAAACCTTGTGGTATATAATCAGGATTAGCAGGAAGTTGCGAGTATATATCAATATCATATTGCGCGGCGAGTCCGGCTATAAGTTGATTAATGGCGGGATATCCTTGAGAGAACATACCTCCACCAATTCCTCCCTGTATCCAGATGGAAACTTTCTTTTTCAAATATCAATATCTATTTTTTTGCAAAGCATAACACATCCGTATGATGATTTTCAAAATCCCTGTCAATTGGTCCCATTGTACGTGCATCCTTAACATCGTAGTCAAAACTTTCAATGAGCTCAATTAATTTTTTTGCAGTATACCCCTGCTGGCGGAGGTTCACTTCTGCTAATTCAACAAAAAGAATGGGGCGCCAGGTTTTTATAATTTCTTTTGCACCTTTCAGTACAAAGGGTTCAAACCCTTCAACATCAATCTTTAAAAGATCAACCCTCTGTACGGCACCTGTCTTCTTGAAATCATCAAGCACGGATATTTCAATGGTTTCGGAAATTACATGCTGATTGGGCTTGTTCGTTAAAATACGATTTGCGCCTGGATTGTTATTATATAGCTTATATAGTTCACCTTTGCCAGGCTGCTCGCCCAAAGCTGTTTTGAACAATGCAATGTTTAAAAACTTATTGTTATCCCTGTTTCTTTTGAGATAGTCGAAGTTTTCACTATCAGGCTCAAAGCTATATATAAAGCCTTCCGGGCAAAGCCTGGCGAAACTCATCGACAGAAAGCCTATATTGGCACCGGCATCGATTATATGAAATGCTGGTTGTATTTCTTTAAACAGATTTTTCCAGGCTTGATCGTTTATGCTAAAGAAGTAAAGTGAGTGATCAATGAGTTTGCTGATGTCGAGATCATATAGTATATGATCTCGTTCTGCTTTCCTGACACTTTCTCTTTCATAAAAATATATCGGAGGAATAAATTTCGACCACCATCGGCTCTGACCCTTTGAGAGCCTTGCTATAAGAAATCTCTCTAAGACCGGATGTGTAAAGAAGTAACGAAAAAGGTTGAAGAACTTGGTTCTTGCAGAAACAGGAAACGGATATCTTTTATATACTCCTAACATTTAGATTGATGACTTAGTTAATTGCATGGCTATAGTAAAAACAAAATCAGGAGAATATCGGGTTAAGCATCGATTATCATCATACTTACATGTTGCTAAACCGCAAGGCCCACATTCCAGATCGGAAGAATCAAGACAATACGACCAACTTCCCTGGGGAGCAGACCAATCTTTTCTGCTAGAACTGAACAAAGCAAGCGTTGGTATACCTTGTACCCATGCCATGTGCATCAGCCCCGAGTCTTCAGTTAGCATAAATTTACTCATGTGAATGACTTCAAAAGCTTCTGTCTGATTTGCATGGCCTGTAAGGTTGATACACCGATCCCCTAATTCACTTTGAATATATACACTTTTTTTATGATGCGTCTTAAGTAAGAGTAATACAAATTGTGTATTTGGTTTTTCCTTTAACCAGAGCTTAGCAAACGCTACATAAGATTGCAATGTCCAATTTCTGGATGCGCAGTACCCGGCAGGATTAAGAACAACGAGTTCATTCCCTGATCTGTATCCATGTACATTTAACAGATGCGCTATATCTGTTTTGTATTTAAATTTAAAGGCAGTATCCAATGGTATCTTCCAATCCCAAAGTGCTTCAATGGTTTGTCTTGTTCTTTCTCCAGCTGAAATGGGCGAGCTTCTATCAAACTCGACCCATGCCTTTGTCCATAACAACTTGCGTATTATTCTGCTAAACTTATGATTTTGTAAATCCAATACTGCATCATAGCGAGTACTCCACAACCACGGCATTTTAATCAGCGCCAAAAGAAATTGAACTTTAGCATTCCTTTTTCCTCCAAGCGAGATTATTCTATCAAACAAGATTATACTTCCAGGTATAGGATCAACCTCTTTTCGAGTAAACAGATGTAGTGTTGTATCTGGATATTGTCGCTTTAAACTTTGCAGGTAAGGCAAGGTAATTATCGTATCGCCCAAGGCTTGAAAACGCATAACAAGAATTCTTTTAGGAGGATTCTTGCCTTTCCACGGCTTGACTCGTACAATCGCTTTCACGCAATAAATATAGTGAAGTAAACACCTAAACTATATACTCAACGGCCACCGCTACGAGCGCTCCGAAAACTGCAACTGCCATTTTTTTAGCATTGAAACGATGATCAGGGCTGCTTTCGAAAACTATCGTAGTGGAAATATGAAGAAAATTTCCGCATACAAGGGCATATAAAAGAATAAGACCTTCTTCTGTCAGTATATGTGCATCGGCAAGAGAACTGCTTATCAGCAAGCCAATCGGTGCTGCAAATGAAAAACCGATTAAGTAGGGTAGCGCTTTTTGTCGTGAACCAAGTTGAAAAGCTAATACAGTCATTAATGCAAACGCTGCTGGCGCACGATGAAGTGCAATACCGAGAAGTATAGCATTGATATCATAGTGTTGTCCCATGTAGGACGGCT
>CABHOV010000013.1 GCA_902168185.1 uncultured Bacteroides sp. | reverse complement strand
ACGTCAACAAAAATCTAGAACAACATGACGAGTGGCGTTAAGCCTGTATAAATAAAAAGCCTCAGAATCATTCTGAGGCTTTTTATTTATACAACAGCGGATCAAACTATATATATCTGTATTCATTGTCATACTAAAACTCGATCCGCTAGCAAAGTCATTTCCTTCAATGTAAGAGATCCACTCACATGTAGAGGTCTTTGCTAACCTTCCTTTTATATTGTCCAAATATTTTACTTTCACTATAATAGTTTTTTTGGTTGGATTAGCAATGACCGCCTTAAACAATTGCTCTGCTTGCTCCCTTGTTGGTGTTCAAGATATATACTAACCTAGTTATTTCATTTCTCACAGATTGCTTTACAATAAGTTTGCGATGACGGAATACCATTTGGAAAAAGATCTTCTACGCGAGATTTTGCTAATTCATTATTGAGCTCATATGACCGAAGGAGGCAGTATAATGTAAAATCTCGAGTAGCTGCATCAAATTCATCAATTGACTTAACCATACCAGAATCTCTGTCTCCCATTATCAAGTATAAATGAAAGTATGCTTCGGCATTTTTATACTTTGTAGCCATAACAAAGGCATAGTAGAAGATAGCATCACGCTTCTCGTGAAGAAAATAGTGAGTCGCAACTCTATTGTATGCACGCTCGTCTCCTTCTTTGATTGCCCTTTCTAGCAATTGATCGATCTCCTCCTGGTTAGGTCCACTTGAACTCGGCGAGACTACTTCTCTGTCAATATCATTGCCTGGAACACGTTCTTGCTTACAGGACAGCTGACAGAATACAATTATTAAGATTAAAACATAATGCTTCATTTATCTGGTGGTTTTGGAATTACAGAGCAACTCTATATGAGACAATCATTGGTTACTGCAAAGCTGGTCTCTCATTTGTCACGTATATATTTATCTCTAGCTTAATCTCAACGGAATCAAATTCAAAGATTTTTCCTGGATACTTTTATTTTGGACAAGATAATTCAAACTTAATTTTCCCTTGCTCAAACATATACTTACTCTTAAGCTTGTAGTTGAAGTTTATAAAAACATATTTATCTTCTCTGGTTTTAATAGTATCAATCATATCTGCCTTTAAAGCAGTTGAACTTAAATAACGCATAAATCGACTAACAAGGTACTGGATAAATTATACCTATATTATTTTGGGTATATCTCAAACATCAGATATACAGTGTTTGATGGTAGCATCTAAATAACTGTGTAAAGGTATGATTGACCAAAGGTGATCTATAGTTGAAAGAAATATCGATCCAGGTCAATCGATGGTATTAAATTACTACCTTTAAAATATACAGTTGCAATGAAAAAGAAGCGAGAAGAAAATCCCGTCGTTAATCGGATTCTTACCCCTGAATTTCTGAAACATTTCAAAGATCCTGGAGAGCTTAATTTCTTCATGGAAAATCTATATGCTCGTGCTATGGAGCAATGATAGAAGGAGAACTGGACAGTCATCTGTGCTATACCAAACACTTTCAAAAAACAACCTCATGTTATCGTTCAGGTTTTAAAAACATCCTTTTCATACTTTCAGAATATTTTCTTGATAGCCACAATGATTCGAACAAATAAGTACTTACTGGTAATTCTTTCTCTTATTATTTTCCACACTGCAATAGCCCAGTCAAAACGTGGAAATATTGGAATTTTTGGTGATGGTGTGGCGCTGGATTTTAACGCCTCTCCTCCTTCCGTGTATATTCTTCCAAAACCCTCACTTGTAATTTTTCGTACCGACGAAGGTTCTGCCAGCATCTGCGATAACGAAGGTAATTTGCTGTTTTACACTAACGGAGTGGCCGTTTGGAACAGAAATCACATGCCTATGCCACACAACCAAGGACTCTATGGAAGTGATTGGTCGTTAACGACAACCCAAGACATTATTGTTCCAATACCGAAAGATCCTTTTCAATATTATATCATCACTCCGGGATGGCAGGGAAGAGCCATGACCTATTCGCTTGTTGATATGCGTTTAGATAAAGGAATGGGAGACGTTGTATTTGAAAACAAATTGCTATTTGAAAAGAGTACTGAGAAGGTAACAATAGTGAAGCACGCTTCAGGTAAAAGCCTTTGGTTGATTACACATGAATACGGTACAAACACTTTTCGATCCTATTTAATTGATGAAGACGGAATTCAAATAGATTATGTAGAGAGTTCTGTCGGTTTAATACATAAAGAGAATTTCGAATTCTCTTACCCAGTCTATGTTTACGGAACAAATGCCATCGGATATTTGAAACCCTCTCATGATGGAAATTTTCTTGCCTGCGCGATCAATGGAGAAATGGGAACGCTCGAGTTATTTAAATTCGATAAAGCAACAGGTAAGGTTTCTGTACCTCTTGAACTGCTAAACGATCCTTTACAAGGAAGTTATGGTGTGGAGTTTTCGCCAGATAACACCAAACTTTACGCTTCGTGTAACAATAAAAACCTATACCAATTCGATCTTTCGTCAGGGAATCCAACCACCATTTCCAACTCAAAGACTTTAATTTCAACATCAACCATTGGGGCATTGCAACTTGGACCGGATGGAAAGATTTACTGCGTTTCAAGTTATAACACCTCCTTTTTAGATCGTATTAATAGCCCCAATAGCTCCGGAGCTGCGTGCGATTACGAAAAAGAGGCGCTTCATTTTGAGCCTAAAACCGTGTGGATGGGATTACCCGAACTTACTTATAATACTGTAGATCCTGAGGTTATATATGATGGATATTGTATTGAACAACCAACAACATTCCATTTAATCAAGATCAAAGAATTTGAATCCATAGAATGGGATTTTGGAGATACTGCATCCGGTGTAAAAAACAGGTCATCCGATATTTCACCGAGCCATATATATTCATCTCCCGGATATTATAAATTAAAAGCCATCATAACCTTTGCCGATAACAGTATCTTTAACTATTCGCAACGGATTTCAATATTACAACCTCCTAAAATTAGTCTTGGGAAGGATACTGCTATCTGTAAGAATTATCAATTCATTCTTCATTCCCAACATGATCCTATTCCTCTCGATTACACGTGGAATGATGGAAGTACCAATTCATTTATTGATGCCCGTACCGGTGGACAATATTGGATTAAAGTGGACGATGGCATGTGCACAGCATCTGATACAATCAACGTAAATATCATTCAAACGCCAACGTTGCTTTTGAACGATACTACGTTATGCTTTGGACAAAATATTACCGTTGCATTACCTCCTGTATACCAATATGCTTGGGATGACGGCAATAGCAATTCAACGCGAACTTTTAATTCACCCGGAAAATATAGTGTGCAAGGCACGAATCAATGCGGCAACAGCCAAGCTAAACTCAACCTATCCTATCTTTCCATACTCAATCCGAATCTTCCTTCCGATACTCTTCTTTGTATTGGTCAAGTACTTCAAATAGATACCACAAACACTCATGCCGAAATTCTTTGGCAGGATGGTTCTCAAGCGACATCTAATACCATTAAAACAGCCGGCATATATTGGGTTCAAATTTCCAATCAATGCGAAATTGTTAAAGACTCTGTTGATGTTGGCATTATTCCATTTCCAGAATTGACTCTGAAAGATACCACGTTATGTATCGGACAAACCATTTCTGTTACTCTACCGATGACATATCAATACTTGTGGAATGACGGGAAAAAAAGTTCAGAAAGAACGCTGAGTTCATCTGGAAAATATACGGTGAAAGGAACAAATCAGTGTGGAATACGGCAAGCTGAATTAAACCTGGCTTTTATGCCCATGCTCAATGTTAACCTTCCTGCTGACACCCTTATTTGTTTTGGAAAAACACTTCCATTAAATGCAGCGAGCGCTCAGGCTAAATATCGATGGCAGGATAATTCATCTAAACCAACTTATATAATTTCAACATCTGGTAAGTATTGGGTAGAAGTTTATAATCACTGTGAATCTGTTACAGACACCATCAATATCGAATATCCGTCTGATAGAAATTACTTCATACCAAACGTGATTACCCCAAATGAGGATGATCGTAATGATTACTTTGAAATTGAAGGTATTATTCCCTATACTATGCTTACAATAATAAATCGTTGGGGAGAAATCATTTACTCATCAACGAATTACAAGAATGAATGGAATGCACCAGATCTTTCATCTGGCACTTACTATTATATACTTAAAGACAAGTGTGCACAGAAAGAAATGAAAGGTTGGTTAAGTGTATTGAAATGACAATATATTTTTAGAAAATACCAGACATCATTTTGAAATAAAATCCTTGGTTCGGGATGTAGTATGGAAAGATAAAGAGCAATTTGCAGCGGACCTGAAGCGCCTATATATACAGCGGCCACCAAAGACCTTGCGTGGACTGCTTTAGAGAAATTGGAAGATACCTGGGCAAGTAATATCCACATGCCATTTGATCCTGGAAAGCCAACCGGCAGGAGTTATCACACTTCTTTGATTTTTCGTTGGAGATCAGAACGATGATCTATACGACCAACATCATTGAAAATCTCAATAGCAAAATCAGGAAGTATACCCCAACCAAGATATCCTTTCCCGATGATGCTTCCATACCGAAATCAGTTTATCTGGCGCTACGAGGACAACCAGAAGATGGACGCTACCGTACGCAACTGGAGTTTGGTGGTGAATCAATTTATCAACATCTTCGGAGAGAGGCGCAAAATATAAATCCCTTTACGAAGTTGCTTAGACGCTTACACACTTTTTAGGCAGTGTCGCAGTGTGGCCTTCCATCACTCCATACCTTTGGAGTAGAGGCTGATTCCCAGAATTTATATAGCCTGTAAAAAAATAGTTATATATACTTCTTATACTCATCAACACACTATTTAGTCATCTCAGCGTAATAATCAAGTATCTTGAATAGATCACCTTTATTTTGAATTTTAAATGAGTTCTTCCGAGCATAGGCCATAACTTTTTCGTACATCTCTTTCCCTATATATTGTTCCAATAGGTCTTTATCCAATAACTTGTTTTTTGATTTTCTTCTGTCAAAGAAAACTCCATCTATTTCTTTAGACACAATTTGAGTAAAAGGCGAGATGCAGCCTTTCTTATCCATAATATAAACGGTTTCTATCTGCGATACTTCAATACCAGATGCCACACTCGAACCAGAAGAATACATACCGGTAAAATTGTTGTAGGTTGCTGGAGTGGAGAGTGTCCTTTGCCTGACATTAAGGGGATCGGACTTTGTGAGAACACTGAAACGCTCAAACTCCCTGACTACTTCAAAAAATAAAGGTTGCTTAATATCGTCTTGTGGATCCTCATATGAGAATGTATAAAAAACTCTTTGCTTACTCGTTTGCTCATCATAAAACTCAAACCCAACGACATCTCTTGGCCTGAAAGATTGCGAGTCTGATCCTTGCTCGAAGGACAATAGCCCTGTTTTATCATTATAATTTAGGAATCCTTTCAGTTCCGTTCCTTCATTTAAAAGAATACTTCCCTCACTCCAGCCAATATACTCAGCAGGAACATTCTTATGTTCCTTTTCATCGCTCTGACTATAGGCGTCCATATGTGAGACCGATAAAAGAGCTATAAGCAATACTGATAGCATGTAGACTATTGAACTACTTGAAGTTTTCATTACATATATGTTTAGTAAAGAGATGCCTTGGCGTTACTCATTTACAGCTTGCGATTTCACAACTTTCTTCATCGGAAACTCGAATCCAACACGCATGTTCAACACATCACCATATGGGCTCTTGTTTTCATGATTGAACATGCGAAGCATGATCTGCGCTGTGCCTTTTACTTTTCCCATGAACTTATACTCCTTCTTCAAACCAACAAATACACCGGGTACCCATTCTCTACCGAATAGATCATCTTGCGCGGAGTGAAGTCTCGGAGGAATATATGTATTCATCAGTTCCGCTTCTGCCCGTGGACAAAAACCTTTGCCCATCTTGAACTCGAAATAAATGCGAGGGCCGTATATTCTTGTCCCAGGACTAAACGTATTACGATCTGTATTATAGCCATACCGTTGGTTCCAGCCTACCCCGGATGTAAGTCGACCGGAAAAACGATAGCCTATATATGGGTTGAAGTCTACAAGTATATCACCCTTGCGTTGTACCTGTAATGCTATACCCGGAAGCAATCGCTCGATGAATGGCTTGCCACGCATCTCATTCGGACGCTTCTTTCCTACTTCACTTAAACTGTTGAGGCTTGAATATTTATTTTTCAGCTTCGACATCTTCTCCATCGCCTGCTGTAACACCTCTTCTTTACCAGCGAAATGATTTATAGCTACTTCTTTTACCTGCTGAACGGCTTGCTCTTTCATAGCCTCAGGACTTTCGACTGACTTCAACATCGGGTCAATTGCACCAGCAGATTTTTTCAGATCACCAACACCAGCAAGATCACCCGCTTTCGTTTCCAGAGCCTCTGGCATTTGTTTCACATCCTTGAGATTGCCTTGCGTTATATTCTGAATATCTTTTTGATAAGCACCCGTATTTTCGGTAAGGGAAGAAAGATCTCCTGCCTTTCCTGTGATATTTTGAAGACCATCCAGTTCGCCAATTTTACCTATCGGAGATTCTATCGATGTATTCAAGCCATCCAGGTTCTTCAATGGATTATCGGATAAATCCAATGACGGTATATTCATGTCTTTTACAGGGAGTTTGAAATCCTGAATGTTACCCGTTAGCGCACTTGCTTTCTCTTGTAGTTCCGGAGAAAGCTCAAGCTTGTTTATTTTACCAGTGACATTAGACTTCAAGCCTTCTATTTTTGAATTCAAAGAGGCAACCGTTTTTTCGCGCTGTTGCAAAACGCTATCGAGCTTTTGAGTGTATTTGTCAGCAGGAAGTTGCAAGGATTTCAAACTATCTATTTGCCCTTGCAAACCCGATCGTGAAGAATCAATGGATGCAAGTTCTGATTTGTATTCAAGTTTCAGGCTGTCGGACTTGGTATAAAAAGAATATTGAATGGAATCCAACGCATCAGCTTTTGCACCAGGAATGCTATCGAGAGACAGCCTGTTTAAAAGACTATCAACTTGTTGCGCCTGTAAAGAGACCGCAACAGATAGCAAGAAGATTAGGAATAAATAATGCATAAAACCAGCTAACAAGGTGTCGAATAATTTTACATCTATATTATGGGTATATCTCAAGCATTGCATACTCATAAACTACAATGCTTGATTTATACTCTTACCAATTCAATAATTTTCCTAAATCAGAGTTATGATTTTTTTTTACTATAGCTATGCATCACTTCTGATATCGTTATTGAATCAATCTATAAAACATTTAGTATTGTTTATTTCGTTGGTGGTAAATCATACGCTCTTTTCTTTCCGCAATACGAACAACAGCTTAAGACCACATGAGTAGATTATTTACTCCAAACTGACCTATGAAGGAGAAGTGTGAGTCTGAAAGAATGTATACAAGCAACTGCCTGTTTAGTAGAGATCGCTACAAGCAAGAGGATGGCCGATGGGTTTAGTATACATATACCCAAAATAAAACACTGTAACATAGGGAAACGGTTAGGTTGAGGGCAACTGTCTTCTTTCCAATTTTTATATCAAAAAATCGATAAGAGTAGATGCGTCTACAGACTCAAAATTAGGACTACAAACTTTGGATCACAAACCATTAAATACAGAGAAAAGGCAAAATATATACGGGACACTATATCCGTATTTCCACCGATATATACTAAAGGTACCATTTACAAACAAGAATTTTATAAAGATTGCGGCACGATCTGATGCAATTCTGTCTAAGGTTGGTTTAATCATGAACTACATTGTCAGCAGTTGAGTTACTACTTCACCCTTAGCGGCTACTTTAGCTCAACTTAATATTTTTACAGTAAAATGTCATTACGTCTTCTGAAATTGCTATTTTATATGTGATGCCTTCCATTTGCAAACTTGATAGATCTTCTATCGTAATGGAAGATCTATCAGAGCAGGTGTAGTACTCTGAGTTTATATTAATTCTAGAAGCACTTTCAAAAGTAATAACCTTATCACCAAAATCATCTGAATGAATTTTCATAACAATTGTTAGATCAGTATCCAAAATGGTGAAATTTTCAATTATAATTTGAGTGATTTTAAAATGACTCTTTAGGATTTCAATTATGTCTTTCATGGTTTAAATTTATTTTTACCATCCTGTAGTAGGACCTATTCCGGATATATGATCAATTGATTTTACTTGTCCTTTACTTAAGTAATTATAGAGATGATGATGAATTGCATCAATATTTTGTCCTTTGTTTGCTGCATTCCAATCTGTTCTTTCAATTATTCTTCCGAATCTATCATAGCTTGCTTTCCATGGTTGAACTCTACCTAGATCATCTATATATTGGCCAAATAATCTTATGACACCAGGTGTAACTTGAGTAGGAGCTTTAGATGAAAATACTGTTTCAGGTAGCCGCTTAGCGGCCTGCCTACTCAAATATAGCGTTGTAAGTTTAGTAGCCGCTAATTTATACAGCGCCTCCACAGCAAACATGTCAGTAAAGCCATTAACTTCCCAGACTAACGCATCAAGATAACGCCCGTCTTGAAACGCATCTGCGGCATGCCCTGCTGCACCCCACACTGGAATATCATATTGGCTAAACCCACCACTCGTCTGAGATGGTGCCTGCACTTGAGAATAGTCATACTTCATAAAAGACCATTCTGTATAATATTCTTTACCATCTATTATCTCGACAGAGTTTCCATCCTGCCAACCACCTTCTACCCACATATCAAAGGAACCTTGTCCTGTATTTCTTAATTGCGCGTTTGTTCCATTCGGTACAGAATTATAAATATTTTGAACCCATTGTTGAGTTGCCGCGTCTTGGTTCCGTTGACTCGCTGCATAATCGTAAAAAGCTTGACTTTCCGTTAGAAATGCTTTGTAATTTTCAGAGGCCTCTCTACCCGCGTAAGAGGGAGTGGGCTCATCGACTTTCATGGTGACCACTTGCCAATATCCAGGTCTGCTACCGTCAGGAACTGTTACAGTAAAATCCGCCCCAGTAGGATCGTTAAGCATCACCGGATTATTACCCGCATAATGATAGGCACTATATGAGGCAAACTTGGTTGCCAGTGGATCAACCTGCATAAATCTGCCCAGTGCAGCATCATACCCTCTGAACGCGGTTTCGTACAACCCAGTAGTTTGATTGAGCTCTGAGCCTGCATTATACAAGAAGTTATTGCTGCTGTTTTCCCTGGTCCAACTGTTACCGGTCTGCAAGCCGAAAGGATAATATTCATTGTACTGCACCACATTGCTTTTGGTGTGGGTTATCTTAAGATCATCGAAGTATACCCAATTTGTGCCATCACCTTCATAGCTGAGATAGACATACATATAACCAGGTTCTTTGATGTTGCGCGGGGTAAACATTATTTTCTGCCGTGTTCCGTTTGCAGTGGTCGGAACCGCCTGCCAGCCCATGTCTAACAATTTATAGTTCTTATCCAGCAAGATGTAATTCAGATAAGCGCTGGGTGCCGCATCGCCTTGGTTCGGGGCACCTCCAAAAGTCGTATAAGCACTGCTAACTCCGCTGCTTATAGCACCCGCTTCCGATGCAGGCATGCCTGTGGTGACGCTTCCTACCAGTGAGGAAATCAGGGCAGTAATAGCCTGGCTTGTACTGCCAAAGCCGGATGAGCCTACGTAATACCCATATACTTCAAGGCTAACGACATCGCCCGGCACCACGCTCAAACTTTTAACGGCTGCTATCCCGGGAGCATTCCCTGTTGCGTTATAG
The DNA here is from genome assembly GCA_902168185.1 of uncultured Bacteroides sp. GTDB lineage: Bacteria > Bacteroidota > Bacteroidia > Cytophagales > Cyclobacteriaceae > Ohtaekwangia. The sequence goes on along the minus strand of CABHOV010000013.1, from coordinate 12,704 downwards.
GTGCTGTTAAGGCGAAGCGAATAGCTTCCGCCAGGGGTGTTATTAGCGGCAGAAGGTGCATTTACCCAATACTGGGAATTTGTAGTGAGGTTCTTGAACTTGGTTGCATCGGCCGTCATATTTTCGAACGAGGCCAAGGGTGTTTCAGAGGTATTGACTGAAGAAAACACCATACGTGTATTCCCTTGATGGTCTGCAATGGCGTACTGGTATTCCAGTGCACCTGATGCGTTGCGTACAACGCGACCTTCTGGCGAACCGAAAAAACTGAGTACACCGTTTTCATAAACAAAGCCGGATACATAGTCGGTAGTCGATTTTAGGGTACCGTCTACCTTATATGTTTTCATCGTCAGTTTTGTACCGGCTGCATCATATACATACTCTACCTTGCGGCCATCGCTATAGGCTACCAGCACGGGCTTTCCGAATTCATTATAGGAAATATTTGAGGTAATCCCCGTATTGTTATCGGTAAGTAGGCTACCCATAGTGTTGTAAGTGAAATCATTGCCCGTACCACTGGTACCATTGTTAAAACCTTCCGTTCGGTTTGTGGCATCCGTGACTTTCAACAATTGATCTGCACTCGTGGTGACATAGGTATACGTGAGGTTATCGATGAGTTCATTACCATAACCAATCGTTATTGAACTTCCACTAACGGTGATCATATGCTTGCGCTGACTTCGCTGCAAACCAATGATATTTCCATTCAGGTCATAAGATGTGACACTTTCATTAAGCGCACTTGCTTCTTTTGTCCAAACGGTGGCAGTTGTGCTGATTTGCGAGACCGCAGTTTTAAAACGATTGGCCTTGTCGTAGGTAAATTTGTAGCTGCGCTGATCTGCCACGCCAGACGCAGTACCAGGCGCCTTCCATTTAACAGCACTGATATTTCCATTGAACAAGGCGTTGGTTGAGGATGTTAACCCGCTTTGCACTTTTTCATAGAGCAATTCCATTCCGAAATAATCGGTGGTTTCGTCATTGGAAACTCCGTTGTCACTTGTGATCTGTGCATTGTTGATGGAAGTGAGCCATCCCTGGATGCTGTACCGAAAATCAACGGATTGTAAAAAGGTGTTATTTCCTGCGCTTGTTTCATGAAGCTTTTTGTCAACCAACTGCCCCAGCTCGTTATATTCGTATTTGGCCACTAACTGATCTTTTGCAGCTGCATTATTATTCTGGTATACATGGGTGATGCGGCCCATGTGGTCGTAAAGCATTTTGTTAATAACAGTTGTTACTTTTCCGGTTCCGGCATTATGATACGTTTTCGATGTGAGTGTCTTGCCTTCAAAATCATACACCACCGTACTAAGGTTGTCGATTGCGCTTCTCAGGTGGTTATTGCTTAGAGCCTGAATGGCCTGCCCGCGGCTGTTATAAAATACGTAGTTATACAACCATGCAGGGGTGGCGCCCAGCACCAGCCTCTTGGAGCCGGTGGGCAGCCCGCGTACCTGCGCAGCGGTGGCTGGTGTGTTCTCATTGGCAAGGCCCTGGGACGTATAGGCATAATCGGCTGTTCCGTTAAAATCAAAATCGTACGAGTCGTAGTAGTTAACCGTTAACACCTGGGTGCCTGTAGTGGGAAAACACTGGTTGGTATACCCATGGCTTGCCGTACCGCGGTCTTCATAATACTTGTCTGTATTGGCTGCAAACAGCGGATCGATCACGTTTAGCTGCAAGTCGGCCCGGGTGGTATAGGTGGTGTTGGTGTACAACCCCTGCATGACGGGCCGGTTCTTACGGTCGTACTTGATGTAGAACCACTTGTTCAAACTCCGGGTGTAATCATCCTGCATAAGTACCAGGCGGTCGAACCGATCGTAACAGTAATACGACCACGCTTGCCCGGGCACTTTCTTTTCAATCGGCCGGCCGAACTTGTCATACACAAACTGGTGGAAGTACTGGTTTCGCAAATCAGTCGTTATTGCCCAACTGGCTAACTTTATGGCCGCCACTCCCTTGGGTGGAATGATGTATTTAACTGAGCCGTTGGTGTTGTACACGTAATAAGTTTCCAGCCAGGGCGTCAATTTTCCGTCTACGGTTTCGTCAAGCTGCGTGCGCGCTACAATCGTGCGGCCTGCTTTGTCGGTAAGTGCCTGTGTTTTCTTGCCGTCAGGGTCAGTCGCTTCGAGCTTCGATAACTCATTCACAGTATAAAAGCCTGGGCTGGTGAGGTCTGCGTTGATGATCCGGATCTCATCGGCATCATTGTTCGAGTAAACTATGCGGGTGGTGTGGCCGCTTCCCGGCTGCCATTGCTGCCCAACATTTCCCGCTTCGCGCAACCTTCCAATGGGGGAGCTATCGAACGTACTTTTTGCAAATGGGTATGGGCTATCAGTCACTTTATCGGCAGTGCCATTGGCGTAATACGCGGATTGTTCGTTGAACGCAGTCGTGCGATAGTCGCCGGTTGCATAGGCTGAGACATAGGGTAAATATTGAACGGCTTGCCGTCCCTTGCTGTCGTAACTGGTAACAGCAACAAGGTCTTTCTGCAAGGGTGTGGCTTTTTGAATATTCTGCTGGACTACCCTTCCGTATCCGTCCTGAAAGGTTGTGGCTTGTCTTTTCTGACCTGCCACTAATCCATTTACCGATTCAGGATTCGTAATTCCGCTCACGACAACATCCTGAGCGCGGACGTAGTTGCCACCGTTGGCGAGGCTGGCATTCGTCTGGGTGTAGGGCACGTGTATTACATCCAGTATATTGGAATAGGCAGTACCAAAGGGTCCAATGTCGGTTAGTACCCGGAACCTGGTGTTTGTCCAGATCTCATGAGAGTCGGCCAATTTATCTCCTGTGATTGTGCCGTTTTTGTAAGATGCATAGTCAAAGTTAATCCAGGTAGATCCTGCATCGGTAGAGTATTCCCAACGAATGACGTTGCCACTGCTGGTTAGATTCAATTTCTCTCCTTCGGTTAAAGGCGAAGTACCGGTCAAGACACCAGTTTTATACACCTTAATAGTAATGCCTGAGCTTACCGCCGGGCAACCTCCGTTCAGGCTGCTTACAGTGGCCGTGAAATCTGTGGAGTTAGTGATGCTAAAGTTACCGGTTATAGTTTCGCTGTTTACAACTACTGATGATAATGCGGGTGACCATGACACATTTCCCTTGGCGCCAGTTAACGTAAGCTGACCGGAACCGCTGCCGAGAAACGCTGTAGTGGGAGTACTCAAGGTTCCCACTATTGGGGCAACATCAGTGGTTACGGTTATCCAACCTATATTAAATTCTCCCGGTATCCCAGATCGTGTAAACACCGGGCGAAAATGCTTTCGATTGGGTGCTGAGAGGTTACAAGTGAATATCTGTGATCCAGGATAGGTCTGCAAAACAGTAATGGGACCAGGGGCATTGGCTGGCACGTTAAGCTCCTCCCATCGGGTAATCGTACAGCCTGAGCATCCGCTAAGAGCAAGTATAAATGATGCGTTTCCACAGGCCGGGTTGGCCGTGCCATTGGCAACTACAAGTGACTGTGCTGACGCACCGATGGTCCCTGTAAGAAGTCCAACACTAACCAGAATTGAAGTCAACAATAATTTCATAATTAGAGTCAGGTTAGGGTCTTACTTGGTAATCGATTTTCTTCACAACATTTTTGTCGCTGTCGTATGCGGCCTTCAGCCTTCCCCAAGGATCACAGTCAAAATAATTGGATTGCCCTCGCGAATCCGTTTCTGAATTCTTCCCGTTTGGTATGAGATAGGTGCTGGTAACAAAATCAGACTGGTCAGGATAAGCCGCCACATCGTCTATATTGATGGCTGTGTCAGACCACATGATGAGCACCAGCACGGGACCTGTGCTGCCCATTGTGCCAACGGGAAGCCTGAACTGGCAATATCGGTAATCGCTGGAGGCGGTGAACGGGAAGGTGAATGTCTGGCCACTCAATCCGGGGCCACTGGTTATAATACTGATGTTACCCGCTGTCGCAGCTTTTATCCAAGCCGAAACAAAGTAATCGCGTGGTCTTATGTAATTGTAGGTAAGCTGGTGCACCAGGTAATTGCTGCTTTGTGACCCGACCGGCATGAGCAGGCCTTTCGAATTGTTCCTGCCGGTAACGTATACCGGGTTTGACCAGTTAATGGTAGGATTTACCGTGGAAGAAGCAGTTTCAAAATCAGTATACTTTATTTCATTGATGCCCGCATTGCTCACTTGTATAATGGGAAGCGTACCGTTATAACCAAAAGCAACTGCGTTACTGCTTTTATCCTTGCCCACCGTTTCTGTCACGTTGCCATACGTGTCGGTATTCACAACGGTATTCTCCAGTGTATAATTGGACTGGTCAAACTGAAAGGTCGATCCACCATTTATTGATGAGGGGGTAAAGGTGCTAGTGCCATCAGTCGATGTAAACGAGTATTGCTGGTAAGGATATACCTTGCCGTTTAGGATCTGGTAAGTTGTCAAATTTGCACCAATTGTTTTCTCGGTACCTGCGATGACTTTTGACGACACAGTTTCAACAATAACCATGCGATTAGTGGTAGTACTATTCAGGTTAGCCAATGCAATAGCTGGAGTACCGCTGGCAGATGTGATGATGTAATCTTTGCTATACTTAAGCTTTTTCCTGGTCAACGAGCCATCGCTATTGAGGGCCTCGATCCGTGTAAGCTCTCCATGGTTAGGGCTATCGTAAAAATAGTTAGTTGTAACGGCCGTCTTTTTTGCAAGATCACTTGAGTTATAGATCGTTTCGGTTTGTGACGTTAACTCGGTTTTAACATCGGTAAATATTTCATACTTGGAGTACAAGAACATTTTTGCATTTGAACTAGAGGATCCGTAGGTCGGCAATTCTTCGAGGGACAGTCCATAAATTTTACGGATAGATGAACCATTTCGGTAAACACGTTGATAATTATATACAACAGTCCGCTCCATGATGCCATCTTCACGCATGTTGGTAACCTTTTTCAATAGCGCTTTGGCAAAGTCAAAATTGGGATCTGGTGGATAGGGATATTCGTAGATACCCTGCTTGACATTTGCCAATTCAAAACAACTCGATGTGCCCGTAGAAGGGCGTGCTATCGACACCTTGCTGGCTTCCCACTCGTTTAGGATCAAGTTGCCATACAAATCAAACTCGTATATACTTTGTCCTGCGTTGCGTTCTTTTACAATCACCCGCTTGTAGATCACAGCACTTCCATGAAATGGACTGAACATGGAAAGTTCCAGGCTGCTCTTTAAATTAAATTTGTTGGGCGAAGTAGAATAATTGCTATAGCTACTACCATTGTGCAAGCGCGTAACGGAGAAGTTATGCTTCGCGCTATATTGCAGCATTCCACTGGATTTGCCTGGATTTTGCCAATCGACGCTTACATATTGATACTCCAGCACCCGGTCATTAGCGGATGAGACCCCATCGTAGGCAATCATTTTTTTCAGTCGAAGACCCGCTGCAGCGATGTCATTGCCACCACTCAAATACGTGTGTGGTTCATAGAAGAACACGTCATAACCTTTGTAAGGATAGTTTATTCGCTTTAGCGAACCTACAGACACACTTTCATAATAAGGCATTTGAGAAGTCTTGTAAAAGCCCCAATCGTCAATGCTGCTTGTGTTGTTATAGAGTGGTAATACACCGGGATAGTATTCCATAGTATATTTTGATGACATACAACCGATGGAAGCATTAACGCTGGTCAGGAACGCTCTTCGATCCGTTCCGGACAGACTATACGAGAGGGAAAAGCTTCTTACAAGTTTTGAAGTGCCTTCGCGCTTGTCGTAGAGGTTGATAGTATTGAGACGTTCCAACAAAGACGTGGACGACTTTTGACTTGATATAAATACGGCCTCTGCATCTGACGAGCTAACCTTTTGGAGAATCTTTATCACGGACGTCCGATTGTATAAAAATGTCTGTACCAGGTTCGCCTCACCATCAGTCAACGCAACAGCGTAATTATATTTATAATTAGAGCCGGAATGTGCCTGCGGGATCAGGCTGGCATCATTTACGTTTACCGCCTTGTACGTGAATGAAACCGTGCCATAAGTAGGTGAACTTACAGAAGATAAACGCCAGGAGGTTGTATAGGTGATCTGGGTTTTGTATAAATTAGTTTGCCTAACCAGATAAAAACTGCTTGCTGCCTGCAATGATTGCGTCCAGGTCTCCACCTCCGAAAAAGTGTATAGAACTCCTTGTGAATCCTTCACTGTGAAGGAGGAAATCGGCCCCGTAGTAGTATTAGGCGTGATAACTACATTCTGGTACGGTACTGCCCGTGGTATTTTTGATTCGTCAAAATAAAATTGAAACGACAATCCAGGTGCATTGACGTAAAAAACATCCGGCTCCGTATCCGTATTGTAATCATAAGCGCTCAGTGACGTGTAGTTAGCCACCTCATCACTACAGGTCGCGGGGTCATTGTCGGTAGCCGGAGTAAAGTTCTTAATGTTGGTAGCAACCGTGCTGTTGAGCCATCCCTTCCGATTGTCGCCCGTTGGACCACTGTAGTCATCCGGCAAACCACGTACTTCTCTTGATATTCCATAGTGTAGGACAGAGAGGCTCCAATTGTGACCGACTTCCCCATCGTCATCCGTTACCCGAACACCGGTGGCGGAGTACGCGAGTCCAACAGGCACCTGAATATCCCCCGACGAAACGGAGAATAACGGAATACTTGTGCTCATAATGCCTGTTGAGAGATCTACCGACGGTTCGATTCGACCCACGCCTACACTGGGAAAAGGTTTATTGATCGTTATGGTCTTTGAAGAAGACGCACCTGAGCCAGACGCGTTCACCCCCATAACACTGACTGTTACAACGCTCTCCACGCTAGATGGAAATTTAATATCGACCGTACTTGAAGTACTGTTTCCCACTACAGTTGCCCCACCTGTAGCAGTCCAGTTATAGGATGTTGCGCCAGAAACAGGTGACACTGAATATGTGCTCAACAGGTCTGCAAATTCTATACACTGACTATCGTTGCCCACAATAGCACCGGCTACGGCAGGATACCCCGCTGGCGTAACATAATAGGCAGGTGAGAGCGGCCCTTCCACAAATCCGTTCATTCCTTTTACTGTCAAACTTCCGCCCTTGAACGATGTTGAGAAATTGATGGAGACATTGTTTGTTCCACCCCCCGACACGAGCGTAGCACCGGCGGGAATATTCCATTGGTATGAAGTGGCATTGGTAACGGCCGGTACGCTATAAGTATAGTTCGTACTTCCGAGGGTAACCTGGGTATTGCCGGTAATTGCTCCCGGTGTGGCGGGAATGGGACCTGTTGCAACTTGTAGGGTTACAGCCGTATTCCAACAAGCTGTGTTAACTGGCATAACCGTTACATAGCCTGAACCATAATTGGATGGGAAGCTTACCGTTATAGTACTTGTGTTTCCACCCGCCGTAATGGTGGCACCGATTGGAACAGACCAGCCATGGGTAGTAACAGGACTCACGCCACTTAACGAGTAATTGACACCGGTTTGCCCCGCAGTTACAAGCGATGGCCCTGAAATTACACCCGTACCGGAGGGCATCTCAAAAGTACTTATAGAAAGCGTACCCGAACCTTCCGTGCTGGTAACAGACAGATTCTGTGCAGTAGCTACAGCTGTAAATCGCAGGGTAACGAAGTTTTGTCCATCGCCACCGCTCACCAGCACTGCGTTGGAGGGTAGCGTCCACACGTGCCCGCTTCCGGTTTCAGTTGAACCGCTTCCGCTTTTGTATGCCCTATAGGTGTACTGGTTGTTAGCTGTCAAACATACATATGCTGGCGCACCACCTACAACCAACTGGCAGTATCCTTCGGAAACACAGAAAATCACCCAGCTTATCGCCAACATGTTTCGAATCACTTTCATCTTATCCAATTTTATTTTGGTATATTATTTCTTTCGTTTAATCTATTGTTCAATCATTTCGCCTGTTACAGACACTACTGCTTTCCAAGTCATTATTAAAGTAGTACGAACCTGCTGTCCTATACTGAGGATCTATTCGTTCATTAGCAACGTGATGCCTACACGCATCCTGCTGATTAAGTAATCTTAGTTGTTTACCCGTTCTTGGGGCTCACTGCAATTCCGGTCTTCAACATGTCCGAGCAAGTTTGTCGGATATAGCTTTTTTGAATTTTATCAAATATTCACGCGTGGTGCTTTCATGCAAAAAACAAAGTAGCGGGACACCGGAAATTGTATTTTTTTTGATCTGTAAAAGAGAAGCAAGAGTTTGGAGGAATTTACTTAAACAGCTTTCTGATTGTTTAGTAAAGATCATAACAGGCAAGAGAATGCCTAATGGGTTTAGTATACATACACCCAAAATAAAACACTGTAACATAGGGAGACGGTTAGGTTAAGGGCAACTGTCTTCTTTCCAATTTTTATATCAATAAAATCGATAAAGAGTAGATTGCGTCTATAGACTCAAAATTAGGACAACAAATTTTGGATCACAAACCATTAAATACAGAGAAAAGGCAAAATATATACGGGATAGTATATCCGTATTTCTACGGATATATACTAAAGGCACCGTTTACAAGTAAGATTTCATAAGATTGCAGCACGATTGACGTCATACTAAATCATTATACGAGGCACGAAGATGCTTTTTCGCTATACCTATATATTTTTCCACGACAATTTTTCTTGATGTTCATTTAGTCGAAGGTTCTCGCCATACCAATTCTGTCTGGCAACTTGCGAGGCCTTTATCGACGCAAGATGTACTCAATACTACTTTGTTTGAAACGCTCAGTCAAGTAAGAACCCTGGCTGACGAGTGGATGTATAACTATGAACGTCCCGCACGATGCGCTGTACGGGCTATTATATAAGTATTTCTCAGACAGTGGATCAACGTTAAAGAACCTTCCTATATCTGGCTGATGATTTCTCCACTTGAATGAATCCCAACCTAAATTTAAATCATCTATATGTTCTTTCCCTTGAAACTTGATTCTATTGACAACACTATTTTCTATTCTATAACTATTGAACGTTAATCCAAATACATAGTAATTATCTGAATTATTCGTCTGAGTAAAGGCCGAATCGAACAGCAATGAGAACCCTCGACTCTATAAGTTTTCCATTCTTTGTAACAGGCACCCAGTTAGGCATTGTCTTAATCACTTGCACAGCAGCCGTGTCGCACGAATCACATAATGATTTCTCAACCTTAATTCCCTTTAGTTCCCCCTTCTGAGTCACAATACAGGAAACTAAAACAGTTCCAACTATAGTTAACGAATTTTGCCTCCAATTCAAATTTTCTTTAATATACTTCTTCATAGCCTCAACGCCTCCCGGAAATTGGGCCACACCAAGTGTATCCTTTAAACGGCTTTGCGCCACATCCTTGTGAGACAGGCCTTCATTACTTTTTGCGCAAGCTATCGCAAGTGAGGCAATAAGAAAATAGATTGATAATATGTTGGTGATTCTGATCATTGCTTTTTTTTGGTTGTCATTTAAAATCATCAAAATATACCTCAACCTGGCTTCCACCTAAAGCCACCTTGTCATTGCTCAGGTAAAGATAAACATATTCCGTTTTTTTATCACCAGCTCTTTTGATAACAATCTGTGCCGCTCTCTTTAGCATCCTCACTTACGCGTACGAAACCAGCATCCAGTACTTTGTAATCTCTGTTAAAAACTAGTATCTGCTCTACTTCAATCTATAACAAGTAGGCCATGTGGTTTCACCAAATAAATACCAGCAAAAATATACTGTCGGCGTGCTTTAGCCAGCGTTACCGGTTTGTATACATGAAAATATATACTATTTCTTTGACCCGACAAGTGTCGCCGCACGCACTTCAATTGCTATACCTTATATATAATAGTTTAGTAAATATTTGTCTCAAACGAGAATTTAATGAAGTGAGACACATGCGGGCGCCCACAATTGCCATCGCTCAAGAAATACCGAACGTTATATATATATATATACTCATTCAATACACGAATGGAATATACCAGTTGACGGAGCTGTCAACACGGTTCTCAAAATACCAAAAGTCATCCCGCTTAAAACGCTACTTGACGCCCACAGTCGTGGGAATAATCGACGCTGGTAACGAACCTGATATGGTAGGTCATGAGTTGAAGGAGCAGCAGAAGAGAAAGGGATTGAGAATGTAGGCCTCAATCAATTTTCAAATGTTCTGCTAAGTCAGCGAAATATTTCTTCGACCAGATATCCAGCCTGGTGCCATCGGGAATAAATCGAACGGCATCGGTTTTTACTTTTCCAATATCAACTGAATCGATCTTGTCGGTTAATAACTTTCGGAATTGTTGTTCAATCAGTTTCTCATCCTGGAGATCTCCACTTCCTTGGGCGCGCTCGATGAAGTGTTTTAAATTCATAGGCACACCTTTCTTTACATACCATTCGAAATCGTACCAGTCACGACCTTTTACGTTTTCTTTCCATTTGCGAAAAAGTAGCGCGTGCATTTTGCCAGCGAACAGATTAGGCAGTGTAAAGCATTTCACGTAAAACGAAAACGGCCGTAGCAACAGCTTCTCTTCTGTTTCAAAACCAACAGGGGGCACAGTATCAACTTCAATCTTGATCTTGATGCTGGCTTGCTGCCCGAGACCACTTTGCGGGATAATTCCTTCTAGCACAAGTTCTCTCCAGATTGTTTCCGATTTCAAAAACGCAGAGTCAACATGTGTATCCTTTGCTTTCTTTTTTTCTTTAATTGAAACTTGCATTCCTAGTGCTTGAAACTCAATCTGAATTGCATCGAGATATTTGTCCAACGAGAAGTCACGATCTGGCTGTAGAAGAGAAAAGTCCAGATCTTCTGAAAACCGATCGAGTCCGTGAAATATTCGAAGCGCGGTGCCGCCATAAAATGCAGCCTTCTCGAAGAAGCCGCCGCGATACAGTCCGGCCAATGCCACTTCTTGCATGATCTCGCGAAGTGCTGATTGTGCCTCGTCTTTATTCTTTGGATTGTACTCTGCCAGCCAGTCTTTGATCATAATTCTTGAATTACATTAACAACCATAGAGAGACTTTCCTCTTTCAGGCTTCCTTTGATCCAGCTCGTCATTTCTTTTGTGTTGAGTTGCCTCAACACCTCTTCATCCATTCTCATGTTTTCAATTAAGAACTCTCTCGCAGATTTTTTGCTTCGAAGCAAAAGCCCCGAAGTCGTGATGATTTTATCGCACAATGCTTTCTCAGGAGACGCGACCATGGCGTATTGATCATCGGCAAGTTTTTCGGATCGAATTCCAAATGCATAATATGGCAATGGAAGTCTTGTGTACGTAAAGGTTCCCAGTGGTGTGTTGAATTTCCGCTGCGCCTGTGTAGTCATGGAGGCGATTTCATAAACACGTTCTGGAATAAGGCCATGAAAAGATAACGCAGTTTCTACCGATACATAACTTGGTCCCAAAATGTGATTCGCAAGAAGAAACGGTTCGGGTTTCCGGTCAACGTTCAAAGCTGGACCGGCAACATATAATCCTTTTTTGATCGACTGAATTACGCCCTCTTTTGCCAGTTGATAAATCTTATCGTTAGGCCGCTCGTATTCCTTAAAAATGGACACCAGCAATTGATGCGACAATGGCTGGTTAGAGAAACGCGTAAGAACTGGCCGATAATCCATATGTAATATTTTACAAAGATAAACGAAACATTTCAGATTATGTTGCTAATATTTTACAGTTTCAGTGCCCCATTGGATGCAAATTACCATCAGGCGAAAAAGACCGCGCGTTAAACTGTATGAAATCTTACAGAGAAAGAGTAAAAGGAGGAACATATTATGAAGAAGACAGCGAAGAACAAGACTAAAGAATTGAGCACGTTCGAAAGAGAAATGCAGGATGCCAAATTCAAAGCAGCGTTCGAGCGGGAGTACGAGGAGTTTGCTCTGCAAGAACTTTTGGCTGCGATGTCGCAAGGGGATGAAAAGTCTGTGCGTGCATTAGCCAAGGCAGCGGGGTTGCATCCGAATGCCGTTCAAAATTTGCGTTCTGGTAAGACTACTGATATAAAGTTAAGTTCATTTTTAAAAATTGCATGGGCGCACGGTTTTGCATTGGAACTTGTAAAAGGCAAAGTGCATATTCCTGTTCCTCCTAAAACTAAAAAGCGCGAACTGGCTTATTAGTTAGTACTCAATGTTCATTACCTTTAACACACTTTGATGTTCTTTGTACTCCCTCAATAAGTGAGCAATTCGGGAGCAGCAGTAAATCAAAACCTGCGAAATAATTAAGCGTTAACGGTTTATCAGTCGATAAAAAATCCCAGCGGTACTCAATACACGTTCATAGCGTCCGTTCTCTTTCAGCCAATCACGGAAGTCTCAAGTGACTTCGCTAGAGAAAACACCTGCAAAAGTATACTATTGGTAAGTTTAGTAGCCACCGCAACCAACTGATATATATACTAAATTAACTCTGAACCAATAAAATATTCTGCTTGTGCGCGGCTATATATGGATATATACTCTCCTCCCCCACAAACTGATTGTGTAAGCTGCCCTGAAAATAGGACGGTTTAAGATTAGACGAAAGTCTTTTAACTTTAAACTGTTACATATGAAAAAGAAACGCTTTACAGAAGCCCAGATTTTCAACATTCTCAAGGAGTTTGATGCTGGCAAAAA
>CABHOV010000012.1 GCA_902168185.1 uncultured Bacteroides sp. | reverse complement strand
GGCTTTCTCACTCTGCTTTTCGGCACTGTAATCTGTTACTGCTTTTTTATAATTCCGTTAAACCAAACGCATCTTTCTCCACCAGATCGTATTCTTGAAAACCTGATCTTTACCCTTACGTTGCTTAGCTCTCCACTTATAGTAGCTTTGGTTTTTCTTGTCTGGTTGTTCTATACATTTAAAAGCTGGCAATATATAGCACGACAGCTACGTGTAGAGAGTCACCAGTTTTTATTTTATAGTGTTACCTCGCTTCCGAAAGCGAGGCAATTCCAAAGCTGGTTCATTATACAACTCGTCATTCTGCTGCCTGCTATCGGGTATGCATTGATGACCATTGTAGTCGGACTGATCTTTGAATATTACTGGGTGCCGGCTATTGCTGTTATATATCTGATCGCATTGGCATTGCTAAGTGCATGGATATACGTCCGTCTTACCAACGAGTTACCCAGGGAAGTTAAAGGTCACTCACTGCTGCTTCGACTTACAGGATCCTGGAAGAAGCCATTCTTCAGTTTATTCTTCTACCATCTTGCGGACCGGCTGAAGATCATGTATAGCGTGACCAAAACATTGTCGCTGTTAATTTTCGTTTGCCTGCCCTATTTTTTTAATGATGTCACCGGACTGCGTTCAGCGGCTATCATCGTGCTCATGATCAGCATGACGCACGTAATGCTGGTATATCAAAGCCAGGTTTTTGAAGATACTTTTTTAAGCTTTGCCCGTAACTTTGCCTATAGCCGGATCAGGCTATATATAAATTTTATAATCCTGCATAGTCTGCTATTGCTACCGGAAGGCATAATACTGTTGACGTACTTCCCTCCTTTTGTTGCCGCAGGATTATTCCTGTTCAGCTTAAGTATACTCGTCTTATGCCGGTGTCTTTTATATAGGCCAGGGATAACGCTGCGCGATTACCTGTGGTGGATTACAATCCTATTCACCGTATATTTTATACTGGTGTTATTCAATCAATGGTGGTGGCTGGGATTTTTTAATCTGCTGATTTCTTACTTAGTCTTCCATAGAAATTATTATGAGACAGGAAATCGCACATTGTGATTGCAAACCAGAATGTTACATCTTGAACTTATAATCGTCCGGGGTGATCCAGCTAAACCGATAGGATACGCCGAGTTCAAACATAACTCCCGAAGCTGGCTTCAAATCAAAAAACACAGGACGAATGGCAGCATGGAAATTCAAGTAATGACTACCCATCGCAGGATTGCCATAGTAGGTATAAAGATTGTCCTTCCCGACTTGTAGTAAGTAATGTAATACTACACCCGGGCTAAATCCTTTTGCCATAATATAGTCTTTATCCTTATTGTTCACTTTGCTGGAAATATTTTGCATCGCATAACATAGCTCGACTTGTGCCAGCCATTCGCTACGTTCCTTTTTGTGCATGGACTTATTGATGCCAGCGCCCAATAGAAGTGTTGGCGAAGATTTATCAAGTTCGCGGGTTGTGTTTATCGGATACGGTTTTTTATGTGAATTGCCGTACACGCTCATCACCAACCCGGCACCAATTCCTTTCTCACCTACATACATTAAATCAACTTTAAAACCACCGCCTGTTTTTAGATATTCTTGGGCGTTGCCTGCGAAACTATTAACAACTGCACCTAAAAGTATATCCATACGTCTTCCTGATTTATGTATATACTCAAAATCATCCAACGTTAACTTTTCCGTGTGGGTGTAGCGGGATAGCCGCTGTCGCTGCATGGTATATTTCGGAAATTGGATCTTCATAAAATAGATAGAGCTTTGCGCACGACCATTTACGATGCGTGGATAAAACTCAGGTAGTGGCTGTTGGTTTTTGATACTGTCGATAATAACCGGATCGTTTATACCATTCACTTCTTCAAGTGTGGCTACGCCTTCCTCGGAAATGCTATAAATGAATTCGAGGGGTACGTCTTCGAGGCGTTGGCGTTGTCCCGGAGTAAAGTCTATCTTATAGTATAAAAGCGCTAAATTATTCAGACCTCCCCGAGGCCCAGCAGCCGTATTTACACTGTCCGCATCCTGTGCGTTAAGGGAAACATGCAAGCCTATTGTAGCGAGCGTGCAAAACAATAACTTCATCATTCCTATATACTTAATACATCCGGAGAAAGGGGCTGCGAAGATATACAAAAAACATTTTTCGATGCCGTGTGCGTTAAAATATAGTAAAGCTGCGTGAGGAATGGAGGCATTTGTATGAGCTCGAAGTGGCCTTGCGCTTAGGACGGCGAGTGCCGACCTCCCGACTCTGAGGTACGAAGGGCACTCCCTGCTTTGAAAAAATCCAGTCCTTAAGTAAAAAACAAATAAATACTGACCGATAATGGAATTCCATGCAACCTATTGCTACGGAAGGCGTCCATTCTGTAGTTGTAAGTATTTAAGTCACTCAAAATCAAATTTCAATATGAAGACATTAACATTACTTTTAATGTGTTGCGTTTTTTCTGTCTCCCTGGGATGGTCGCAAACTCCGGAATATTCTTTCAAAGAGAATTATGATCTCTCGGGCCCGGCTCAACTGAAAATATCATCAGCGGATGGCAACATTGATGTGGTTGCCGGGAACGGTAAAACTGCAGAGGTGCTATATATAGTGCGCAAGCATAACAAGTTGCTGAAGATTGATCGCAAAGAACTTGAAAAAGAATTAACGGTTACGGTAGTGCATACCGGCAACAGCCTGGAAATCGCTATTAAATACCCTAAAGAATTTAGCTTTAATTCGAAGGACCGTATGCGGGTTGATTTTGTGATCTCGGTGCCAAAAGAAACTTCGTGTGACCTTCATACTTCGGATGGAAATATAGTGCTTGCAGGTTTGACTTCGAACCAGCAGTGTAAAACCAGTGACGGGAATCTGAACATCACTGCTGTTATGGGAAATGTGATTGGAAAAACTTCCGATGGAAATATCGAGGCGCGGGAAATTACAGGAACGGTGGATGTGCGCACCAGTGACGGAAATATAGTATTGGAGAATATTCAGGGTGATGCGCAGTCTGTAACCAGTGATGGAAATATAGCGCTGACAAAAGTGAATGGTGATATTTCGGTGAGTACTTCGGATGGCGATATTTCTTTCCGCGAGCTTAGTGGTTCATTGAAGGCTTCATCTTCGGATGGAAATATCCGTGGAAGTATAGTGGGCTTAAAGAAGTCGCTGATTGTACGCACCAGTGACGGGAATATAGATGTTACCATTCCCAATAAGCTTGGTCTTGACCTGGATATCAAGGGTGAATCTTTAAATGTTCCGCTTGCTAATTTTTCAGGGACATCGGATGAGAAGTATATTCATGGTAAAATGAACGGTGGCGGAATTGTGGTTAATCTTTCTTCGGAGGGTAATGTTTCGTTGGCTTACCAGTAGCAGATAACTCTCCCGCAGAGTTCACAGATTTACGCAGATAATGCATTGGAGGTGTGATTTTACGCGGTGTGACTGGATATATAGTGTTGCGATATTCTAGAAAATAAATAATTGTTGATATAATTTTCAAAGAGTGCCTTTTAGGGGTGCTCTTTTTTTGTTGCTCAATAGCGCATCTTCTGCTGGGCTTATCTCGTTGTCATTGTTATTTTTACAGCTTATGCGACAACTTGCGGCTATACTTTTTGCAGACATGACGGGCTATACGGCTTTGATGCAAGAGAACGAGCAACTGGCACGTGCCAAACGAAAACGCCTTAAAGATGTTCTGGATGTAGTAATCGAGAAGCATCATGGCAAAACGATTCAATATTACGGTGACGGCTC
>CABHOV010000011.1 GCA_902168185.1 uncultured Bacteroides sp. | reverse complement strand
GGCACCGTAAAACAAAACACGGAGCCCTTCCCCTCTTCACTTTCAACCCAGATTCTTCCTCCGTTCTTTTCTACAAATTCTTTGCAGAGTATTAATCCAAGGCCTGTGCCTTTTTCTTCGGCTGTGCCTTTGGTGGTATGCTTGGTGTCGATGCGAAACAGTTTGTTCATTACTTCTTTGCTCATGCCTACTCCGTTGTCTGCAATGGTAACAGTAACAGAATCTGCTTTCGGCTGAAGGTCTACCTTAATCATCCCTCCTGCTGGTGTAAATTTTATAGCGTTAGAGATAAGGTTGCGTACAACGGTATTAATAGAATGCTTGTGTGCAAAAACTGACTGCTCAGATATATAGGCATTCTCAAGGACTATATTTTTATTCTGTGCTTGTGCTTTCAGCAATTCTGTATTTTCTTCCAAGAGGGCAGTAACATCAAAGGCTTCAGGTTTGAATTCAATTTTACCGGTTTGAGAGCGTGACCACTCCAACAAATTTTCAAGCAACGCAAAAAGATTCTTCAATGATTTATCAAGATCTTTTGCCAGCATTTTAATTTCATCTTTACTTAGGCTATCGGTGTGGTTAATCAATAAACCAGAGAAGGAAGTCAGCGAATTTAGAGGACCTTTCAAATCATGACTAATAATTGAAAAGAATTTATCCTTGGTAGCATTCAGATCCTGAAGCGCTATATTTTGTAGTTGCACTTTATCATTAGCTTCCTGAAGTACCAGGTTCGATCGCTTCTTCACTATATATAGGTAGAAGATCAACACCAAAATCACAAAGCTTAAACCAATCAGAATAAAAAGGACATTGCGGAATTTTTTCTGCGCAGCAATTTCCTTTTCGCGCTGTATACGATCAGTCTCAAGTTTATCTATTTGCGACTCCTTCTTATCGAGTACATACCGGTTCTCTGTGGCCAACACTTGTTGTTCACTGCGATCGTTCAGAATGAAGTCATGGATAGCAAGGTATTGATCTTTATAGTATAGGGACTTTTTCAGATCACCCAGTTCTTTATAACAGGAGCTCAGGTATTCATAGCTTTTCCGTATCTGGTTTTGTGACTGCGAATCTTGTCCTGCATCAAGTGCTAAAAGTAAATTAGGAATTGACTGCTTATACTTCTTCTGCTGATAGTATATAACACCAATGTTATTGTAGGACTCGGCAAGAGCTCGTTTATCTTTCAATGCCTGGCGGATCTCCAAAGAAACGATATAATTGGCCAGCGCCTTTTTATCATTCTTCATAAGCTCATATAGTTCACCAATATCATTCAACGAAGTGGCTTCACTTTTTTTATCGCGAAGCGATCTGCTTATGGCAAGAGACCGCTTATGACTTTGCAGCGCGTCCTGATATTTACCTTGCTGCGTAAAGAGATGTCCTAAGTTAAAAAGTGCCTCTGCTTCAATACGGGGTTGTAAAAGCTGGTCTTCATATTTCAATACCAACTCGTAGTTTTCAAATGCTTCGTCTATTTTTCCAAGAGCTGCATTTACTCTTCCTTGTTTGTTTAAGATCAACACAAAAATATTCGCATTCTTAAATGGCTCGCTGATCGCAAAGGCTTGCTTAAGAAGATCGGCACTTTTATGATAATCACCCACCTCTTCAAACGCCTGGGCCATGGCGATATAGGTAAATATCTTTTCGTTGTTGAGATCTAAAGAGTCTTCGATCGCTAGTGCGCGGATAAAAAAATCCATAGCAGTCTCCATGCTATGCGTACGCGTGAGATGAACAAGACCAATCTCCTTTAATAGTCTCGCAGCCGCTGCTTTATTCTGAGCCGCTTCTGCGTGCTGTAGTCGAGTGGACGCCTGCTCAAGTTCTTTCTCTACAGATTTTCGTTTGCGCGCCTGGAAAAAACTTTCATACCAGACGATAGAGCTATCTGCCTGCTGCTGCGCATAAACAGATTGAAAGCTCAACATAAAAACTAAGCATCCTGAAAAAAATCGTATCAAAAAGGGCATTAGTAGATTTTCTCCAAAAGTGTCGAAAAAGTAAGAGTATAGAAATGGAAGTTACCGCTAAATATTACACCTCGCCTGCTTTCAGCACCTACCGATGCATAAATCTTTACAATCCGGAAATAAAAAAGGACAAAAGCATGCTGATTCGATTCTTTTTCGAAAGGAACCACCACCTCGCCCGGGACTTGGTATGCTATTTTATAGCCTTGGTAGTACCCCCTGCCGTAATATAAATTTTATGAATATGCCCGGAGATAGAAATGAACTGGATGACAAGATTCACTGGTACAAAGATGCCGTGATCTATGAGTTACACATTAAAGCTTTCCGTGATGGGAACGGTGATGGCATCGGCGATTTCGATGGCCTGCTTGAAAAGCTAGATTACCTGAAAGATCTTGGCGTTACCGCGATCTGGGTGCTTCCGTTTTATCCTTCTCCGTTAAAAGATGATGGTTACGACATTGCTGATTACTATAATATCAACCCGTCATACGGGACTATATATCAGTTCAAACAATTTCTGAAAGAAGCGCATGACCGTAATTTAAAAGTCATTACCGAACTGGTTATTAACCACACTTCCGATCAGCATCCGTGGTTTCAGCGTGCGCGAAAATCTCCAAAGGATTCTGACTATAGGAATTACTATGTGTGGACCGATAATCCAAAGCAGTATAAAGATGTGCGCATCATCTTTCAGGATTTCGAAAAGTCCAATTGGACATGGGATCCTGTCGCACAACAATTTTATTGGCACCGTTTCTTTTTTCATCAGCCCGATTTGAATTATGATAATCCACTGGTACAACAGGAAGTTTTTAAAATTATAGACTACTGGTGTAACATGGGCGTGGATGGATTTCGGCTTGATGCTGTCCCATACCTTTTCGAACG
>CABHOV010000010.1 GCA_902168185.1 uncultured Bacteroides sp. | reverse complement strand
CAGAGTGCTCCCCAAAATCAAAAATTTAAGGTAATCTTAATTTTCGTCTGTTTCATTTTCCTTCCATGGTCGCAATCTTGCAAAGGGTTGAATCTCTGCACCTCAGAAAATGTAAGTTGAATTGACTGGGGTGAATGTGAAAACTGAATCTTTAACAAGATATAATTATGTAGGTAGTAGCAATAAAATTTCAATGCTGCCAATTATCCCTGTTCTTGTGAGAAGAAATCTGCTATATTTTTATCCCTTCCTATGAAAAAAGTTAGTGTTATTAGAGACACTATGAGAGTGGTAACTAGCCCATGGTCAGCATTTCATCAGCACCAGAAAAATGGAATAGTTGCATACCAAGAAATTCGTACCAGCGCTTCCCGCAATGGTATATATTCCGATAAAACGATACTCTCCGTTTGGAGATTCTCTTTTCTCTCAGTGCAACCACAATATAATCTTCCCCTCTTTTCTTTCCCTCCATTATGACATCTACTATATATAGTCTATCCCTTGCATCTATACTCTACGCCAATGCACCCAAAGTATACACGCCCTCACCAGCCGGTATCAGGTTTAATACCCGACCGATCATAAGCCAGACTACAATTGATATATTCAGCACTTAATACGTAACGTTTCTATCGTTACGTGTGCATGCTTCCTATCACTGGTGCATATATACGAAGGTTGAATGACGAGACTACCGTTATAATGACACAATCGACTGAAGTTGATCACAATCGTCTTGAATTTGACACAACGCAGAGATATTGACACAATGGGCACGATATTGCCAATTCCAAAATGAGCCTTTGTCGCTGCGGAAACAGGCGTGATAAATATGAGACGAAAGAACTCCTTGTCTTTCATGGCTCTGCATACTATCGGACATACCGGTCAACGATTCAATTTTAATTCAAGACAATTTACAATCTGTTTGCAAACGAATATATCCGTTTGCAAATGCTTATATAGTTAATGATATTCTTATATTGGAATGTTGTAGGCAATGCCCTTTGGGAGATTTAGAGACAGACATATTTAAACAGAATCTAGAATGAGAAGGTCAATGCTAATACTATTTAGCACGCTAGCCATTATTTCATGCAAAAGCAAAACTGCAAACGAAGACAATAGTGAAACCGATTCAATAGCAAGTCAAACAATTCCTGACTCTTCTTCAAAAGACAATCCTACGCCCGTTGTGCTGACAACAATTGAGGACACAATTAGATATCATTTCGGGATATCTGATTCACTTAGTGTTATTTCTACAAAATATTACGGGACGACTTACGAGGATGAGCACGTAAGAGTTTTTGTTGACAACAACACAAACTCAATTTTTCATGACGAGATATTGTCCGATTATGGATGTGACTGTAAAGACGAGGAATTATACAATTCAATTTATGAAGAAAGTTTTCAAAAGTATAAGGACAGCATAAATGTAGACCATAAAAAGTATAAGGAGTTTTTTGGGCACTGGATACCTATTCAAAAACATGAAAACAAGTTCTACCTAGAGAGAATTGTGTGTGAGTTTAATCGACATGGTTTTACCTTGTCGGATTCAGCATTAGTAAAGTACTACATGGACGGTCTATCTCCGAACCTACTATTGAATATCGAACAAAACGAAAGGGGATTCATTATAAAAACAAGCAATGAAACATTTAGCCTTAAAAAACTCGATAGCGACAACGAAATCTATTTGTATGAGGGGGAGTATTTAATCAACAGTAAATATTTGAATTCTTATCCTATTATTGTGACTGACTGTCATGAAGTCGGTGCAAGAGACTGATAATTTTATGGATACTAAGAGTCATCCAGATTTATGTGGAGAAGAAAAGGGCACAGCCTACAACAAAATGCATATAAAATGGCGTGGTGATTTTAAGGTAAAAGTGTTTTCAACTTAACTTACCTTTGCAACGTGGGTAATGATGCGGTTTCTAAACACGCCACTTCTTTATGCACAAGGGTTAGTGGCAAGCCTTCATCACATATTGAGCTATTATGAAAGCAGGAAATATCAAAGGGGCATTACTGGAATACATCGTTAGAAATCTATTGAAGACTTGCGGCTTCAGCAATGTAAAGGCGGACAATTTATATTCCTTTGAGCGAGGCGGACTTTTCTTTGTCAACGGAAAAGGTGCAGCTCATGACGCAGATATAATAATGAATCCACCGATTCAAATGCCATTTACGTATCCGACACAAATAATCTTTGAATGTAAAGCTTACGGACCAACTGCCGGTTTAACTGTTGTTAGAAATGCCTTAGGGTTAAGGAATGATCTAAACGACTTTGAAATCGTAACTAAAGAATCAATCTTAAAAAGACAAAATAATAGTAGAGCGAGCTATGCTATTGAAACCAGGAACAGATTTCTATTTCAAATAGGTGTGGCTTCAGTTAACGACTTTAGTAAACACGCGATTGAATTTGGGGCGAATAATAAAATACCACTTCTATCTCTTAGTTGGTTTTTGGACAGACATTCTATTTCACAATTTAATGCCATTGACCAGCCAATGGTCGACCGTTTCAATGCAGACGACATAAAGAATGTCTACGACTTTTTTAAAGACCGAGATGGGAATCTCTACGCTGACAAATATGTAAGAGCTTTAAGGTTTCTGCGTGAAGACAATTCACTTGACGACATTGTAACATTTGCCAACACGACAATGAACTATTCATTTGCGGGTTTACTCGAAACGGGGGACATGGTTTTTATGTTTGCACGGACCCGTTCAGAGGACAATATCTTAAACAGAATAAACGGGTTTACAAGTCTAAAGGCAGAGATACATTGGTCATCTAATAGACCTAACGTTTGGAGACTTACAGTTTATAATTCAAACCAACGTGACCAAAGGACTGAGTTTGACTTCTATGTACCGAAGAGAATATTTGACCATTGGAAGAAATTTAATCTTGATAAAACAGTCGCTTTGGACATTAAACAACAATTCTTTTCTAAAATATTTGTGTTCAATGGACGGAACAACCCAGAAGTACCATTTTCAATAATCAACATTGACAGAGAATGGCTTGAGCGAGTAAGACAAATACAAGAGATTGAGTAAGAAGCACGAATGGCTGTGTTATTCTTACTTCGAAGACCTACAATGTTTAAGACACTGCCTAAAAAAGTGTGTAAGCGTCTAAGCAACTGCGTAAAGGGATTATATTTTGCACCGCTCTCCGAAAATGTTGATAAATTGATTCACTACCAAACTCCAGTTGCGTACCGGCAGCGTCCATCTTCTGGTTATCTCTCGTAGCGCCAGGTAAACTGATTTCAGTACGGAAGCATCATCAGGGAAGGACATCTTTGTTTTGGTATACTTCCTGATTTTGCCATTGAGGTTTTCAATGATGTTGGTCGTATAGATCATCGTTCTGATCTCCAACGGAAAATCAAAGAAGTGTGACAACTCCTGCCAGTTGGCTTTCCAGGATCGAATGGCATGCGGATATTTCTTGCCCCAGGTATCTTCCAGTTTCTCTAAAGCAGTCCACGCAAGATCTTTATTGACAGCAGTATATATAGGTTTCAGATCCGCTGCAAATTGCTTTTTATCTTTCCATACTACATAACGCGATGCGTTTCGGATTTGATGTACTACGCATATCTGTGTTATGGATTGTGGAAAAATATTAACCACATTCCTTACCTTATTTTTAAGGTACCGAAAGTGATGGGCTCACTAATTATAGGTGAAATATAGCTCATACCTGTTTCTAGTCCAAATTATTCATGCCATTACATGCTCACATAAACAGGGTATATATACCGGTCGCACTTGTGAATAGCGAGGAGTCATTTGCAACAAGTAACTCATAATTATTATGCCTGCATCTTTGACTTAAGCTGTAAATATAGCCGCATACAATAATCACCTGGGGAATATACTTCGACATACATCTACACTAAAATATACTATACTACAAATCAAGTTATAGTACAATCAATAGAAGTGTTCAAACACTCTTGCAAACCCGATCGTGAAGAATCAATGGATGCAAATTTTGATTTGTATTCAAGTTTCAGGCTGTCGAACTTGGTATGAAAAGAATATTGAATGGAATTCAACGCATCAGCTTTTGCACCAGGAATGCTATCGAGAGACAGCCTGTTCAAAAGACTATCAACTTGTTGCGCCTGTAAAGCGGCAGCAACAGAGAGCAAGGAGACTAGGAATAAATAACGCATAAAACAGACTAACAAGGTACTGAATAATTTAACGTATATATAAACGTATATATAGTAGTGTTTGCCAAGAACTAGTCCCTGCCGATCGGCAACGTGAACTCTCGCCTTCAGATAAAAATAAGACAGTAGAAAAAGTAGAACTGTCACGAGCGCATTATCATGAACTAGAAATTTAAATCGAAATATGACGAGCTGCGTGAAGGTGATCCGTCTGATAGTTCGGAAGAAAATGCAGCTATAAAATCGGAAACTGAAAATCAGTTTACCAGCATCCGGGGAATATGCGGAGCATTTGTTTCGCTTGGCCGAATAGAAAACAAGCATTCATTCTATTATATCGATCTTGGCCCTAGGAAACTTGATGTTACAGAAAACCCAACAGCCTTACGCTATTCTTTCGATCCGATATCGTTGTATTGAAAGGTATAATCTGGATATACTCTTGACACACCTGGATAACCAAACAGCCTATCTGATTAGTCAAGTCGATCAGCGCTATGTTGAAATGCAAGAGGACGATAAAGCAATGGTAACAGAAATTATAGTGGATAATGCACCATGAATATATATATCAAAGAAATGCTACTAAAAATTAGTCCAACGTTTTTTCTTCAGAATATCCCTTTTGTTTAAATGCACCATTGTAAATATTTCATCAAAGTATGGGATAGTAGGATACTTTGAATTAACAGAAGATTCTTCTATTTGATGACACTTCGTGGAAATAGAATCTAATATGCTTACTATTGGTTTTATAATGTTCATTATATGCCAACACGCAAAATGATTTGCCTTATTAGTAACATGCAATTTATATACACCGTTTACGTATCCGGTATTAAAGGCAATATCTTGGATTTGCAATGCAGGTATTAAACGTTGCATTGTGATTAATTCTATTTTGTTGCGTAGACTTTCTGAAAAATCCTTTCTTGCTATTTCGTCAATAATACTTTGCCATTGAATTAGTGGGTCGATATATGTAGCTGTTGAGATATTAGAGATATTATAATATCGGCCTGTAGTAGCAGCGAAATTGTTAAGAAAAATTAGAATGTTGTAATCCAGACTATCATTTGCAATAAAGGAAATACTGGAGCCTGAATAGTGGTCAAGATCGATTTGCTTAGATAGCTCATGAAGTTTGATAAGATCATGACCTATATTTTTTAACGTATTATTAGGAATAGGATCAAAATTATTTTTAATCATGTGATTTGATATCACGACCAATTTCATGATCCTTTCCAAACCAATCGATAGATGAAAGAAAGCAGCATAGTAATGACCTTTATAAACATCATCAAAGCCGCCCTTCACAAGGAATTCAAATCCGGTTAAAATACATGATCTTGCCAAAATGGCTTCTTGCTGAAGCAACCTAAACGATCTAGGAAAATCAGATTCACTGCTTAGAATATTTGAAAACATGGCGATTGCTATTCGATAGGTTGAGTATATGTTTCCAATAAGCGAGAATATACACTAAGGATAATGCCAGATATTTTAGCGCCAAATTTATTCTATGATTCGGAAAGATAGCAATATATATAGTGTTCAATTTTTGGAGACAGGCGTTGCTCCTTCAACATAGTCTCTGTCTATTTTTGGGGGAACAACGAAGCGAATGTAAAGATTAATTATGTTAGAATAAGGAATGCACATCATGCCGCCAGCGCCTGGTTCTCCAAGATTAAATTCAGCACCTTCTTGAAGGGTTATTGCTTCGTTCGTATCCTTTTGGGTAAAACTTCTTTTCTTAACTCCGTTTATGTAAATAAATTCAAGATTTTGTTCCTTAAGAACAAAATCAAGTAGCATACCACTATATAATACAGTTAAATCATTTGTGTTCACAATGACGTCAATATATATAATAGGCTTCTCCATTCCGAAGTAATCAAACTCAGAACTATATTCGTTGAATTTAAAAAAATACCACCAATCATTATAATAACCAAAAAATTTATCCGGCTTGCTATTACCTCTTTTTCTTTGTAAATATCGAACCATTCTCAATCTTCGAGATGTTGCAATTATTTGAAACAGTAGTCCTAATACTGTAGCTGCACAGCAAGTGAGGAAGGTATACAGCGCGAAGTCAAAAAAATATTTCTCCAATATTGGTTCATATACTTTGAAATCGTCTTTGGTCATCTGACCGGAAAGCAATTGGAAAATAAATTTGAAATCTACATTTAAATCGAAACTCCAAATGATTAAACTATGAAGAAGGAGTGAGAGTACTGCCGAAATAAGAAAGTACTCTATGAGAGTGACCTTGGGCATTTGCCGTGCATGATTACCAGTACCGTAAAAGTACAAGGTAATTAGTGGAGCTATCAACAATATGGCTAAAAAGACAGCTCCCAGGGCTAGATTCATGCTGGCTGTAGGTTATCCTTTTTACTTTGTAAATGATCCAACAGATTTTGATTTTTACGACCAATGATAAATTTAACAGTACGGATATCATTGCCATTTTTTAACGTAACCTCAATCTCACCAGCAGCAGCTTCTTCAGGTGTAATATTAGCCAGTCTAGATACAAGATAACTTGTCAAAGCTTTGTTTCTCATAATGGCTGCTGCGGTTTCTGAAAATTCAATATTTCCCATTTGTCTGATCCTTACGGGGGTTAGTATTAAACGATTAAATTTAGATAGTAGATCGATGAAATAAAATTTTATACCATAAAAAATCTTTAAGTTCATTTGTAAAAAATCACCAGCGCCATACATTTGCACTCCAAATTTTAAGCCATTGATTTATCCGTGTTTTTATTACAATAGCTGATGTTAACTATCTGATTTTCTTTCTTTTGGCGCAAGAAAATTGCTCTTAATACATAAGGTGAGTAAAGTTTAAATCTTACACAGGCAAAATCATTGATTGTACCCAAAGCATTAAACGTTGGATTCGACCTTTTCAATACAACGGTGAATGGTCCCTATTTATCAAGAATTATAAGTGTATCAAGTCGAACCTTTCGTTTTTTCAGGTCTTCCTGCTTTTTGTTTTTAATTATTGCCTTAATCTCTTGCTCTAAAATTTGATTTCGAAGCGTTAAACTATCGAGGATTTTTTTGCTTACGCCGACCGGTGCCACTGTTTCAGTATTAACTGCCCTCAAAAGTTTTTGCTTCTGAAGTTCCGCTTTTAATTGTTTCTGAGGGTCGAGAGCATTGTATCCAATTAGTGCAACAAAGAGAGAAAAGATAGATAAGAGGGTCATTAGTATAGCAAATGATAGTCGTTTCTTTCTAGCTAGAACAATGTTAGTGTGTCCGTCTATTATTTCAGCAACAACAGCAGGGTCTGCATTTATAGATGTTGGCATAGACACCATGTTACAAGCAAATCGACCTAGCATGATAACAAGAATTGGTTGTGCACAAATTACAAGCTGCCAGAAGTCCGTACTTAGAAATTCCAAAATGCTGCCCAGTACGAAAATGGTCGTGTATATTCCCCATACCCAAAGAAGGAATGTATCCAACCGATCTGCGGCTTTTTCTCTACTTTCGATTGACTTTGACACACCATCCTTTGCGTATTCGAGCCAGTAGTCTCTATCAATGCCTGCCATAGCTATGCAATTTTTTCAAACTCCTTGGGGAAATTATACCGTGCAGGGTGTTTAATCCCGTTGGCATCTCCCTCGCATTTGCAATCAACTACACGAGGACGCAAGTCATCTTCTTCTTGAGCTTTTTTAGATTCCAATAAAATTTTAGAAGGGTAGTAATAAACTTCTCCTCCACACTTTTTACATTTTGCTAACCAAGTACTTGTTGCCATTTTACTAAGAATATATATAGGTACTTACTTCTATTTTTTTTTCTTATCCTCTTCTTCCGAAGGAATGAACCCTGTGATAATTTTGGTCACCGTCTCTGAATTTTCTTTAAAGAACTCAGCTATCTTCTTTGACGTTACTCCATAAGGATTTGCTTCACTTACTGTGATCGTGATTGTATACCATCCAGTTCCTCTAACTTCACTATCTGGTAGGTCTTTCGCTGGTATTGTTTTAAACCAATCAGACCAAAAAGCTGCCGTCATAGTTACACCATCTGGCTTAATTCCCGGCACGACTATACTCGATTCTCCAACAACGGCACTTTCAAGTTCAAAGGTTTCCTTTTTTTCGTCAAATTTTTTCCAAGTCACATCGACCTTTACATTGATATTGACATCGATAGTCTTGCCTTTACTGCCTCCTTTCTTAATTCTTGCTTTAGAATAATTAAAAGTTATGGCAGTTGTCTTGAAGCGAAAGAGTGGGCCGTCGTCTTCAATTGCAAGTTTAATTTCACTCGCAAAGGGTTTAGAATTAGGATCTGTTTTGCGAGTTATTACGACCTCTTTAAGGTTGAGAAAATATGGCCCACTTGAACTGGTGCTCTTGATCATAAAATCATTTCCGGAATAACTGCCTTTATAGGTAGCAGCGTAACTTTCTTGTTTAGCGGTGAGATGGGCTGAATAGGCATTTATTCCAATTCCGATGAGACTACCTATAGCTCCAAGAATAGCCCCACCGCCTGAGTTTTTTTGGGTTGTTGGCTTAGTAACAGAAACTATGATGGTTTCAGAATTTAAAGGAGTTTTTGATCCTTTTGAATCAAAATTACAGAGTTGACTAAAAGACACTGAGCTGTTTAGTACAATACAAAGAAAAATTAAAATAACGATTCTCATAGTGCTAAGGATTATAGGTGTGATAATTCTAACGCAATCATGATCATGGACAGGTTGTAAGCATATGCTTTGGTCCCGTCTATTTCGCTTTCGTAATGCAATCCAATACCGAAGTTGCGTTCCCCCTCGTTGATGATCCAAATTGACCCTGAGTCGCCGCTATCAGCGATCCTGCCGTTATTTGGTCTTAACCTGTCATGGCTAATTGTTATAATTCTGCGATCAGGTGATATTCCTTCGATCGTTCCATAGGTAATTTCTGTGGTAGATCCATACTTAAGTACATTGTCACCCCGTTCGGGATCAATTGCATCAATAAAGCTTTCCGTCACGCCAATAATACCTTCATCGCTATCACTGGCATTTCTCAACGTAAATATCGCAGCATCAAGCTCCTCAATCCCACCAACTAACGTCCCAATAATGTCATTCACGGTATCTGTTGAATTTGCAGGCTGAACAACAGCATCGTTATTTCCTCCTCTTCTTCCATATAAAACGTGGTAATTACTTAGTCCAACTGTTCCATAGATTTTACTCGTGAAAATTGCGCCTAATGTTCCACCCGAACCTTCATACAAGTTTCGAATAGCTAAACCACCAGTCAAAGGCCTTACTCTGTATTGAAAGTCCTTTTTCCTGTTTGAAGTAATCACATCTACCCTATACCCCTCAATTCGTTTCGGAGCCATTTGATCCTTCAAAATACTTTTTGGAAGTTTATTAAACACATGAAGCCGGATAACCATTTCATCAGTCCGCTCATTATTCTTATAGCGATAACCAATATCAACATGGTGTACACCTTTTAATTTCAATAAATTTGATTCATGTTTTTTCAAAACTCTAATTAGTTCTTGTTCTCGAGAATAAGCCATAGCAGTATAGTGTCTTTTGAATGAGACAGTAAAATTTATAAAGAGATTCTCTTGGGGTAGCGATCAGAATGGATCAAGAGGAACAAGGAATCCTTACTTGATACATATCACTTTTGCGAAAAATTAGGGAGAGATTCGTTGCTATCATCAAGTCGATTTCAATAACTTCCATAATAAGGGTTTTCATTTGTAGGCAGGGATTAAGAGTTATAATATATATAATACAACACAGTACTTGCGCGCTATATGTTCATTCGGATTTTCAGGACTCCAAGTGGGCTACGATCAGATTGGATCAGGTGGGGCAAGGAAATCCTTACTTGAATTAAAGTAATTCCTGTGAACTTTCCAAGTATACTTTACTTTTAAGAATATAGCTTTGGTATTTCAGTAGCTATTAAAAAGATTTTTTCCGCTTTCGAGCAGATCTGTATTCTTAGGTGGTTTTCCTTACCGGGACGAACATACTTACAGCAACAAGGATCATTATATAAGCTGCCCCCAAAATCAATAACGAGTTGAAGCTTAGGAATTGAAAACTTGAAAAGTAATAATCCCCAAAAGATTCTGATAAGGGATTACCCACATGGAACACAGACTTGACTATATACCACGCGCTTTTGAGAAACATACTTACTCCAAGCAAAGCTCCTAGCATGTTCAAATAAAACCAGTTCCTTTCTTTTCCATTTGCATCTATATATTAAAATCAAAGATATGAAAATTAGGAACCAAGTAGACTTAGTCCCCAAAAGTGCCATGATAATTAAAACATTATAAATAATGTGCGATTGGCTCGAATTGCGATGTACTAAAGATCGCTCGTGGATGCAATGATCTCAACGGGGAATAGAGCACATTGTTCATTTGACTACTCATTGGTTTATAGCAGTTTAGAGACGCTAAATATAAATAACCGGAAAACACCATGCATACACCGTTTAGATATTGATATAGTATAAATGTGCCAGGTTAGAAAAACTATAGCATAACGGAGATGAAAATTAAAAAGGGAATAAAGAACGGCTTTGAAGTGCAGTTTACCAGATCGCGTACGACAATAGTATAAGCGCATTCCTCGTCAAAAGTTTGATTGAAGCCGGGATCGATATTAAACCGATGATACGATTTTTTGATCTGATACAACTTTTCCTATGTGCAGAGCTACGGGGTATTTACCAAAGCGAAAAAAGCCCAAACTCTATTACGTACTTGGGCTTTTTTTAGAAAAATATTTTAGTGTTTTGCTATTCAATCATTCAATTTGAATATGGTGTACACTTGTTTTGGAGCCTTGGTTGATTTGCAATATATACTGACCCTTCTTAACTCTTTTTATATCTAAGTCAAGTTGAGCTCCATCTTTGCTTTGAGTTAATGGAATTGCGGGATAGCCTGAATCATCCAATAGGCTAACTTCAAAACTCTGTTGTGAATCATCTGAAGTACTTTTCTGAGTTGTGTTTGGTGCTACCTGTGAAATTGACAAGACCTCGTTTGCCGGATTCGGTGAAATAGTAAAGCTTATTAAATTACCACAATCTACAGTGAAGCTCAATTCACCACTGCTATAAGCTGGATCAGCATTCAGGAACAGTACCGCACTTTGCACGGTAGACCCCGGTAAAATTGAAGTAAGATCAAAATGCAGCAAAGACCGATAGGAAATTTGCTGACCGGAATGGGTCCATGCCGTGGAAGAAATTCGTGGGTAACTTCCATAATTGGTTGGGGCCATATATGCTTCGCTAGTCTTAAGGCTTTTTAACAGGAGGGCATCTTTCCAACTTGGGCCGGTAGTGATGGTAACTTGAGCGTTGCTGGCAAAAAAGTTACTTAAAAAGTAATAGCACAATAATCCACTGTGTTTTACTAGCTAAAATTTTCATAAAGGTGTATGGATTAGGATGTTAAAATTTCATGTCAAAACGGCCATCCGTAATTTTAAGAGTATCGCAACCTAACTTGGCGAGCGTGAATTCAAATGTGCCTGAGATAATCTGATTGGGGATGTCCAACTTGCTTACAGTGAAGCTTCCAGATATGATATTAGACTGCTCACTGTAACTACATTTTGATTTCTTATCGTTTAAAAGTGCGCCTGGTGAATCTAAATTTTGCGAGAATATGTAGCTTCCAACTTTGTTTACATTTTTACCACCCAACGCAATAAATTGATCCGTGTCATCATGAATTCTATAAGCATTTAAATCAAATGCCCCATCCTCAAAAGTCGGGTCATAGCTAGCGTCAAGATTCGAAGTACCATTACTTCCTTTTGGCAACCACAGCTTTCCATTTACAAAACAGCCAAAAGTGTTTTTGCCTTCTTGTGTTGCGGGTGGTAGTTCTTCTTTTTTTGATACAGACTCAAACAAGTCGCAGCTTTGAAGGCAGCAGGCGAACAAGCAGAAAAATGAAATTAACAGTTTAGGTTTTAGCATGTTTGTAGCAATCAATTTCTTCAATAGGTAAGTTCATCAGAAGTCCAACTCTTTATCTTCATTAGAAAATTTGTAAGTCGGATTCTTTTTTAAGAATTCGTCCTTTTGCTTTTTACTCTCACTTCTCACTTGATTGTAAAGTGTAAGCTGTTGGGTTGTTAATACCGTATTGAGTTTTTTTACAGCCACATCGTTGGCTGCTGATAACTGCTTTGTTTTGTTGTTGGTGCTTTTTTGCAAGGCTTCAAACCGCTCCAATACTATGGCTGCAACTTTTTGTGTTTGCTCTTTTGTGAGTGAAAGTTCACGCTCCATACGCGAAGTCACGACTTCTGTTTTCCGTTGAGGTGTTGCAACTTGCAAAGAATCTTGCGCGAGGAGTGAATTGAAACTAAGAATTAGAAAAATGAGAGAGATTAGTTTAATGGTATATTCATAGCTTATAGTTTTCCGAAAGCTAACCAATCAACATAAGGCAGATATTACGGCAAAGTTAAGAGTGAGAAAACTCCATGTAGCAGCCTCAATTCGTGGATGACTTTTATAATTGTTAGACGCCATAGCTACTCCACTTGGTTTAAGGCTCTTTAAAAAAGGAAAACCTTCCTATTATGAGCTATACCACCGACGCGGATTATTGAAGTAGTAGCCAGCGGGCGAAATAAAATATCGTCTGCTAACCAAATCACAGCCCATGCCCTGGCGCACATAGGGCAAGTTTTCAATTGCCGGGTGCTGCCCTTATCTAGATTATTTATATACTATATACCCTTCACGCCCGACCTATATGTTACTTTCTATTGATCATGGAAACATGACTTTGCTACATATACCAACGTGGCCGTTCCAAAGTGGTCTACCTTCACCATAGTCTTGCCGTATTACCACCAATCTAATAATGGTACTTTGCTGATAGGATATTCAGCCTTTTTAAAAATCTTGAATGCTTGAACCGCTAAATGCTGAGAATAGTTTATCCAGCACTGCCAGATTGAGTAACGCTGCTGCTTCCTGTATTTTTCAATGTCGAGCGTATGAGGATTCAACTCTATCTTCGTTTAGAATTTCCCTCAGCGTTTCTTTAAGCAAGGGTTTAAACTCATCTTGGCTATATTGAAATATCACATCTGAATCCATGGTTGGGAAATTTTGGAACAATACGGCTTCGCATCAATAATACATTAAACAATCGAACTGATATGAATCCAGCCGTCTATAATGCAAAACTGGAGAATTCCTGTCGACAAATTACTATTCGAGGATTTTCCTCACGATCTGAGCCTTGATTCTGGAGATCAGCTTAACCTGAAGATCAAGACACTGCTCCGTTCTATGAAATTCCTGAAGTTGTTTTACAAGCCTCGAAAATTCCTGAGGTCTGTTCATCGCTTTTGAAACAGCTTTCGTTATTTCATGTTGTACATCCTTAATATGAAGGAATGGAGTTACTGAACCAACAAGTAGGGGAATATATTTACCCGCTTTCCAAAGACTATAACAAATCCAGAAGAGTTTGTTCTTATCCTGTTCCGAATTGGCTTCTATAACAAAGCAGTTTGGACAAGGCTTAGCAAGAGGTTTCCCAGCGTTATAACCTTTGGACAGGATGAAGAAATGATAGCTTTCATACTCCTCTGACATTCGGTGTGTTTTGATTTTTAGTGTTTGCATGGCATTCTCATTTTTACCATGCCTTCAAAGGGTTGAATTGTAAAATATAGCATATAGCAAGGATCAGCGGTTCGGTGTCAAGGGTGTCGATGCAGAACTATATATATCACTTATCGGCACCTGCTTGCCCTTGACACCGAGAATAAAGCTGACCTAACTTTGCTTATAATTTTACTTTTGTGGGGTAAAAAAAAGAATGGCATGCCACTAAAAATCATCGAATGATCACGTATGTGAATGCTACTTTTCTACACTGAAATCTTTCGTCCTTTAGACTTTTTTTCTTTCCCATCTTCTTCATCCAGTTTTTCTTTCTTATCAGTCTTTTTACTCCCCACCTCTTTTGAATTTTCATTTCGCCTCCCTTCAGATTCACCTTTATGTTCTCTCACTCCTTGAAATTGCTTTTGCATACTTTCATTATAGACGTTGATGATTTTGTCCTTGGGATTAGCCTCTATATACATCTTCTCTTCTTTACCCTCGCGGCTAAACGTCACCTGTTGTAGATTTCCCTTTTCCATGGATTTCACCAAGTTTGTTGTACTAGTTGTATCAGCGAGTTCCTTTATAGGGTGTTTGTGAAGGCTTTTTTCAACATCGTATCCCCAGGCAGAATGATACTGTTGAATTTTGTGATTTCCATTTTCCTCTTTCTTGGTGTTTAGCACAAGCCATGCATGGTAAGGCTCTCCTTCTTTGTTGGTAAGGTCTTTATGTACGGCTCGACCATCCAGAAGATTATAGGCTTCTTTAGCCGTTATACCTTTCCCTTTGTTGATATAGAAAGTCTGAGATCGTTCCTGCTCCGGATCTGGTTTTGCAAGAGTCGCCCGATAGTTATTAAGAAAGTATATATCGTTCTGTTTTGATTTCCCAAAGTCCACTGAATACTCCACGATGTCTTTCTTATCGCCTTTGGTGAATTCGGCGACCATGGGAAGTTTGAACTTCTCCTCCCCTGCTTGCATTTTCCTTTCAAGTTCGGCATTGAGTTTATCTCCAAAGCCAAGGAAGAAAAGACGTTCCTTGAGATAGTCTGCGTTTTCTTTGTTCATGATTGAAAAGTGTTTAGTTGCTATTATATACTTAAAGAATTAATCGGTATGTACCAGGCGCGCTTTTACAATAGCTCTGTTCCTGATGTGCAGTCGCTGGTGTCTTCCTCCATGGTGTTCTGTCAATTCGATGACCAAAATCTTTGCATCTGGAATCGTAAATTTTGGCAAGGCAAAGACAAGGTCTTCTGAGCTCCTACCTTTAAAGACATCACTATTTCCATGCTGGATAATTGGAGCTTCCGTTACTTCCTGAGAAGCCGTGCGCTTTACCTTTTGTTTGTCGCGCACGTAAAAACGGAGCATGTCCGTGTGAAAGGGAATGTTCGAATTGTTTGTTACCCTCAGGTAAAAAAACAAGGTATTGTCATGGATGTATATACCACGTAAAGCAAACTTCATTTGATCATGAGAGGTCGCCTTTATAGAATGGTTGTCTTTGTCACGAAGGATTAAGTCTATACTTTTCTTTAGATCAATACCAGTTGTTTCCTGGCTAAAGGTTACTTCAGGTTTTTCCTTTGTATCATCTGCTACTCTGATAGCCAATGTTTTTGGAGCATCAGTATATCGAACAGAAAACTGATGCAATGCACCGTCTATGGTAATCACGGTCAGGTTTGTTTCCTTAAAGTGGATCTTACCAGCTTTGACTTGCAGGACATTCTCCACGCCCTTGACCTTTTGTGCCAGTATATCACGGCTTCCACGGTCCACAGCGGATATAGCGACAGGGAACACAATACTGGATGTCTTATTATAAGTTATTTCCAGCGGAGACTGTGCAGAACTTTCCAGTATGCATATAACACAAAGTATAGCACTGAAGATGATTTTTAATTTGTGGCTCATAGTATTTGTTTTTGTATTGGCGTATTGTTTTGTGCGTTGATTTATATCCATCAAGGACTGTAGAACAAAATGCTTATGATTGTTTTTGATTGGCATCCTTTAGCAAGATCTGGTATCCTGCTTTTACCGTTATCTTAACAAGCTTTGCTTTTTTGCTAAAGAGTCCTTTTGCGGCTTCTATACCCGCTGATGCAGCCTGTGCGCCTAAGGAACTATCCGTTGCATACAACTGCATATCCTGAATGGATTGACTTGTTGCCTGCTTGGCTGCATCACGAGTAATCGCTCCAGGTATATATATACCCTCCATTCCATCCAGATCAAATACTTTCAATGACACTGGGAAAAGAGAATCCTCATCGCGTATGGAAGCAATGTCAATCGACAATCGCTCTCCTGCAATGGAGCATGTTCCGTACAGAAACTGATTTTTCTTGATAAGCTCTCCATTAATATATACATCAGATAGAAGCCGCATTTTTATGGTTGATCCTGTTACGATCGTCTGGGTGTCATGGATTATAGCTTCAATGGCATTCGGTAAAGAACTTTCACTTGCAGTTTCTTCCAGACCATAGAAATCATTTCGAGTCTGCAGGATTTCTTCCCTATAGCCACCGGTCAGTGTAGAATCTATATATACCTCTTGTTCAACCAGCGATATATTTTCCTCTTCCATGGCAACCGATACAGGATATACCTGCTCTTTGTTTTTCAGACTTTGCGTTTTGATTTTATCGGAGACTCGTTCGGGATGCTGGATATCTAGAATCTTTTCCAGGACGCCTTCGATTTGCTGCATCTCCGGATCACCCTCTGTTGGCGAAGCCATCATCTGCATCATTGCTTCCAGGCGTGCTACGTCATTGTTGTCAGAAGGTGTCTGACTA
The DNA here is from genome assembly GCA_902168185.1 of uncultured Bacteroides sp. Lineage (GTDB taxonomy): Bacteria > Bacteroidota > Bacteroidia > Cytophagales > Cyclobacteriaceae > Ohtaekwangia. The sequence continues at coordinate 53,739 of CABHOV010000010.1, read as the reverse complement.
CTTTCATTGTAGGTAGCGTGCTTCCCTTCCGTGTCCTTTGCTGACAGTTGGTCCGGCTGCGCGATTTGAAGAGTCAATTGTTCCATCTTGGTGTTGATCAAATCTTCCTGCTTACTGATCTGGCTATATTTATCCTTTTCACCAAGTGAGGTATTTAGCTTACCGGAACTATGCGGGATGCTGTCGGCAGTGGCACTCCCTTTTAGAGTTGCAACGGTATAGTAGGGATCGTTTCTTCTGGCCTCTTCATGCTTAAGTGAGTCTCGTTTAGCCTGCTCGTATAAAGAAAACTTATCCCACAACTCGTCTTCTTTTTTAAAATGGGCACCGGGAAGGTTTAAGTTTAAACCCGACTGTATTGTTTCTGCTTTTACCGGCGTGCCTTGTCCTCCGCCAAGTGCCCAAAAGATCATTGTGATAAATGGAAATACGAGCACAGGTAATACCATATAGAACCTGCGCTGCTGTAAGAATTTTTGTGAATGGATTTTCATAATCTTATTGTTTTGATTTGTTCTGGTTTCTTATTGATGCCACCGGAGCAACAGCTCTACGCTGTCCAGCAATCCTTCACGGCCTTGAAGTATACCCTGATAAGTCTCCAGGTCATGAATCTTCAGACTATCCATCACGTGCTTAAAATCGCGAAGCATGTCCAGGTCTTCAGGTGAAAGCAATGGATCTTCGACAGGTGGGATCACCGTTGTAATGATTTTTTCAACAGGTATAGGAGTCACCGTTTTCACATTTGTGAATGGCGCAATGGTTGTGAGTAAGCATAGCATTGCCATACTACAGCCTGTTACTATCAACCAGTACTTTTTTGTTCGTGTTGATACTTTGCTTAGCCGGTTGTTCATTCGCTTTGCAACGGCTTTGAGTAATGCCTCAATTCTTTTTGATACATTCATATATAGTTATCGGTTAAGTGTCTTGATGTCCTTGTTCTCAATCGTATTCCATCGCTCGATGAGGAACCCGTGCGGGTTATTGTCAGACCGCGATACGTTCCGCAAGTAGCCTTCTGTGATGAGCGTTCGCATAACAATGGAAGTAGCACGAACAATGCGTTGCCTGGAGTAATAGCGGAAGTAGTACGGGTAACTATCCAGGTCAATACGAATGCTATCCGGCTCAATGGTCTGGCTGATGTTTCCTGAAATGATATTGGAGTAATAGCGACTTTCCTTCAAATCGTCATACTGTAGCTTTGCCGAGATGTCAGCCAGGTATAGTGCTCTGGCGATACCCGCCTGAATCATCTTGTCATCCGGATCGAGAGTAAAGAAGTAATGATGAAACATCTTCACGTGGTCGCGGGCCTCAACCGGTATATTATCTTTACGCTCTGCTGAATAAGCTTCCAGCGCCTTGGCATTGGAAAGTATATATATCCGCTGCTGCGACTCTGTTATCAAAGCAAAGCTCTTATATACCGTATAGCAACAGATCAAAATACAGGCTGCAATAACAGCGATTGAGAAGAGTCTGATGTGCCGGAAGGCACTATCTATATTCTTAAGTTGCTCAAACATGGTAAAGCTTATTTATTGCCTGAAAGTTTATTGTGCATAAAGTCGTTGCGCCCCTGTGAATTCGAATGACTGGAAGTTGATTTTTCCTGAAATGAGGAACCGAATACACTCGTAGCCGACCGTGCCCCTGAAGCGACTGCCGTTGCAACTCCTGAAAAGGCATGGGTCGTTTTATACAGAAGCATATTTGTGCCTCCGGCATGAACTATATAGTTGGCTACCGATGGAACAGTGAAGTAGCCAATGATTCCAATGATGAGGAAGATGAGGTATCCGACATCAGAAGAGCTAAAGAAAGTGTCACCATATTGTTCGATCTGAGCGATATCAATCCGCAGCATGTTCTCCTGTATTTTTGCAATGATGCTTCCGAAGATGTTGGCTACGGGAAGCCACAGGAATATATTGATATAGCGTGCTATCCAAATATTAAGTGTATTCTGTAGTCCATCAAAAATGGATAGCCCGAATACCAACGGTCCTAGAATGGCCAGCACAATGAGGTAAAAAGTACGGATGGTATTTATACACAGTGCGGCGGCTTCATATAGTATATGCAGTATTTCAGAAAGCCATTGTTTGATAGCATTCTTAATACCATAGGCAGTCTTGGCCATCAGGAACCGTATACCGTTCGTAAGTAAATCCGGATCTTCGTCCTCACCATCCGGGTTTGTGTAGCGATACCATTTCCCATGCGATCCTTCATCGCCGTACAATTGCCAGGTAACGGTCTTGCGTATGGCCTCTTCTTTTTGTTTTAGCAGATACGCTATAGCACTGTTAGAATTACTCATCATTGCTGATGTTCCGGAAACCGTGGGCTGTAGGACACCATTCATGACACGGAGTACATATGGGAAAAGCATGATGGCAAGCCCCAGTGCAAACGGCCGGAGCAGTGGGTAAAGGTCTATTGGTTCGGCGTTGGCCATGCTGCGCCAAACCCTTGAAGATATATACCAAAGTGCTGCAAAACCTCCGATCCCCTGCCCTACTCCAATGAGTTGACTGCATAATGGCAGCATGTCGGTATAGAGCGTATCCAGTACGCTTTGCAGACTATGGATTTCTCCTGAAAAGGTCTGGCCAAAGGAAAGTACAGGCAATAGAAGTCCTGTGATCGCCATTATAGCGATCTTGAAAATTGATTGTTTCATAGATTTGCTTTTAAGGAGTTACATCATCATAGAGCTTCTCTAACGTACTGACTTCATGACCTTCTTTGGCACGTTCCATAATCAGCAACTGTGTGCTGCTATTGAAGAGCTTGAGAAAAGTCACTTTGTTTTGCATGTCCAGGTAAATGCGATCAATCGCCGATAGTCTTTCTTCATCACTCATGCGCAGCTTGGATGCTGTTATGATCATAAGCAGTTCATCCAGGTTTCGTAGGCTCTCCTTGAATAAGTATTCGTATACACTTTCCAAATACTTTATCTCTTGAGTCGTTAAATTGGGATCATACCGAAACTTCCCAAACGCTCGCTTATACTCTGCTATCAGAAATTCCTGATAGCTGATGATATAGGGTATGCGCTTATAATCACGCACAGCAGGGTTAACAGCATAGAGTCCATCCAGGAAGACCTGGTGTATATTGAAGTTTCCTTCGGCTATATCTTTAATTGTATTGTAGCCTTTGGTTAAGATCTTATAACCTTTATACATGTTATCCAGGATCTCCTCAAGCTGCTTTAACTTTTCAAGGTTGAGGATCAACTGCGCAATCTCCTGGCTTTGTGCTTTTACCGGCATACACCCCAACACGATGAATAGTATTATCAATATCCTTTTCATGCCCATCCATTAGTTATAGTATATTTATTCATCCCGAAATAATTTTCCAGTGCTTCGAAGATCCTGTTCTTCTTTTGCACGCTGCATTGCTAAAAGCCCGGCAGAAGAAACAAAGCTTTTTGTGAAGGCATATTTATCGAGCATTTCTTCATGCACTTTATCAAGGCGAAGCAAGCGCTCGTCATCCTTCATTTCTGTTCTGCCTGCCGTCAGTATCAAAGCCAATTCGTCCATTGAATTATCACACTCCACTAACATATTCTCATGCACTACCCGGATATACTCCTTCTCCGCAGGTGATACATATTCATTATTAGCTACAAAGTTCTCCAGATGCTGGAATGCACTGACAATAGATTGCTGGTACACCAAGACTGCGTTAACCTGGGGTGATTTCTTTATGGCAGGATTTACTTCCTTCAGCGAATACAGATATGTTTTATCCTGATTGAAGGAGCCGTCTTTAATATCACCAATGATAGTCAAACCCTTGTCAACAATTTCATAGCCTTTCTTTAAGTAACCTATATATGCCTGTAAAGCTGCAATCTGCTGCACCAGATACTTAATCTGAGTTTTCTTCTGGCGGAACCACTCATTAAAGTTTGGCGTGTCCTGTGCTGTAACAGTAAGCGCCATAACCAAAAAGACGAATAGCATTATACTTCTTTTCATACGATGATCATTAAAGTCCGTATAGCTTTTTTACCTTGTCAATTTCATATTGTGTTCTGGCACGAATTAAACTTAACTGGTAGGCATTCATGTTGAACTCCAGCAGATCGACCAGGTTTTGTTCGATACGTTCTCCTGCCTGCGAGATAATGGTTAGCCGCTGCGCATCGGTCATTTGAGTCGTGAAGGAGTTGATTACCAACAGAAGCTGATCCAGGTTCCGAATGCTGTCGTCGAGTATACCCTTATATACCCTATACATATAATCGATCTCATTTTCAGTAAAATGATCATCCTTCCGGATCAGCGTCCAGGCACGATTAAATTCGGTTACGATCCGTACCTGCTTGTCCATGATTTGCCGGATTCGTTGATAGGTTGCCAGCGCGTTCTTTACTTTCCAGAGCTCATCATAGTATTCCTTGAAAAGCTTCCGATGTTTCTCTGTCCACTCGGCAATCTCAGTAAGCTTTAACTCAGACAGTTTGTTTTCCAGAACCCGCTGCGCATTCTGAAGCCAGATCGTTTTATTCTGCAATCGCTGAATCATCAGGTCAACTGCTTTGATCACTTTCTTGACAGCTTCCTTGATGATCTGTGCAATGGCTATGGCACCTTGAGCTTCCTGCGCAGGAGGCGTTACAGTCATGAAGAAAGCTGTCAGCAAGACGATGGTTATCCGTTGGGTATATTTCATAGTTCAAGATTATTTAGTGTTTCCCGTCTCGTATATCCTGAGCAAGCGCTGCTATACCTTTACGGATGTCTCCATATTTCTTGGTATAGGCTTGCACTCTCACCTTTTCGGATTCCTCCGTGGTATACGCCAGGTATTCTTCCAATGACACCTCGGTTGCATATACTTTAGAGAGCACACCACCGAGGCTGATAAATACTTCCTTGTATTTTCGTGAGGGGTCGTTGCTTTTGTTAATCGATAGCACAAGTGCCTTTTCTTTCTCTGTTAGCCCGAGCAATTCCTGGATCTGATCGAACTTATTCTGATACTTGCTTTGATCGAGCAGTATCTTGCAATCCGAGTTATTGATGATGGCTTGCTTTACTATAGGAGAGCTAATAATGTCCTCTACTTCCTGAGTGACGACAATAGCTTCGCCGTAAAACTTCCGTACAGTCTTGAAAAGGTATTTGATATACTCTGCCATCCCTTCTTTTGCTATAGCTTTCCAGGCTTCCTCGATGAGAATCATTTTACGGATGCCCTTAAGCTTGCGCATTTTCGAGATGAACACCTCCATGATAATGATGGTCACAACCGGAAAGAGTATCGGGTGATCCTTAATGTTGTCCAGTTCAAAGACTATAAATCGTTCACGCAATAGATCCAGGTTTTCCGTAGCGTTCAGGAGGTAATCAAATTCACCGCCTTTGTAATATGGTCGAAGTACATATAGAAAGTTCTCCGCGTCAAAGTCTTTTTCCTTGACCTTATCGGCTTTGAGTATAGACATAAACTCATCGCGAAGAAATTCATAATAGGTATTGAAGCAGGGGAATACCATCCTGTTTCTATCGAGATGTTCATAGTACCGCTGGAGAGAAATGGAGAGAGCTACATATTCGGAGCGGTTGAATGTCTCATCATCTTTTTTCCAAAGCGCGAGCAAAAGCGTTTTAATACTTTCCTTCTTCTCAGTGTCAAGTATATCGCCTGCACCAATAAAGAAAGGATTGAACTTGATCGGGTTCGATTCATCATAGGTAAAGTAATAGCCGTTGACCAGGTCGCATAAACCCTTGTAGGAATGGCCCACGTCTACCAGGACGACATGCGTACCTTGCTCATAGTACGAACGAACCATGTGATTGGTGAAAAAGGATTTTCCGCTACCCGAGGGTCCGAGGATGAACTTGTTCCTGTTTGTGCATATGCCGCGTTTTACGGGCTCATCAGAGATGTCGACATGAACAGGCTTACCAGTGAGCCGATCGCCCAGGCGAAGGCCTACGGGGCTTACAGATGACCGGTAGCACGTCTCCAGATTCAGGAAGCAGGTAGCTTGCTCGGTGAACGTATCAAAAGTCTCATTCATGGGGAAGTCTGCTGCGTTGCCAGGTATACCAGCCCAGAAGATCTGTGGCGCTCCGTCCGTTTCCTGCCGTGCTACAGCATCCATCTGCGCAAGTGCAGACGACACTTGTGTTTTAAGCTCCTTGAGCTCAGTTTTGTTGTCTGTCCACAACATCACATTGAAGTGCGCTTTTATAGGTTGACGCTGTGAACCGATCGCCTCATTGAGAAAGTCGTTAGTAGCGTCCCGGCTAATTGCGTTCTCCCGTGAGTAGGTGGAGAGAGATTGTAGTCGGAGCCGTTTACTTTCTAATTGCTTTATGGTCTTGTTTACATCTTCAATGAATATATACTGATTGAAGATGTGGTTACAGGAAAGCAACTGTCCTACAGGCGTAGTAAACCCTACACTAAATTTCGTCTTGTCAGTTGAATACTTGTCGTAATTCGTTCGTGAGCCACAGAGTGAAGGCAAGTCTTCGACGTCTGACAAAGAGTATAACTGACAATACTGATCACCAATCTTGAGACCGTCTTTGAAATGTATATCTCTGATGACAGGGGTCGCCTTTTCGGATAATAAGAAACAGTATCGTTCAAGAAGGCCGGCTTTTTGTTTTGATCCCGCCAGCGCTTCATTATCAATTCGTCTAAGCTTTACAAAACCGCTGTCTGATAGAATCCGCTCGAATTGTCCGGCGCTGTCCAAAAATTCCTGGATGCGCATGGGATCAATGGATTCACTGGGAATGATACTTGGCCGTATCAGGCTTGAGAACATGGAGCTTGATCGCTTCCTTTCAGCAGGCTTTTGGGTGAGCATGATATAGCATGTATGCTCCAAAGAAGGGCGCTCGTTAAAGAACCTTTCACTGGAGCGCGTTAAAAAAGACAAATCTGCATTCTCAAAATCAGCACTATACTTTTGAGAGAAGAACCAATCCTGCTTGTGAAAGATGGAATTCTTTGGGAGTACTTTAATTGCTTTCACTAAAATCTGATGAAACGCCTCATAGTCCTGATCTGAAAGGGTAAATATTTCCGGAAGGACAGCCTCAAAGGCAAGGGTAACATCTCCCTGCTTGGAAAGTATACAATCGTGCTCAACCTTATATATAGGGAACGTTTCAAAAAACGGAACGGATTGTGACATGGCAATTTTACTTCTTTAGGTGAATAAAAATCTTACGCGTTCTTCCCGTGAGTGAAGCTGGTATACTTCTTTTGGCGAGCTTCTTTATGAGTCCATGCTCACCGTAGGTATCGCTGAGTTTATATACTCCCATAAAAAGGAGTGTTCCAAGTATAAATATGATCCCAAGGCAGAGGAACATATTTGCTCCGGAGATGTATAGCACGGCAAATACAATTAACAGCAATATGACACCTATGCCCAGGTACCCGATATACTGTGCTTTTAATCCCTTGAACTCAATAGGTTTATTAATGCCCTTGTTAATTTTATAAACACTATTCATATCGCGTGTGGTTATACACCAAAGAAGGACTTCAATACGGTTGCCACTATTACAAGAAAAATGCAGCTACCAAACCATGCTGCCGCGATGCGTCCGGTTTCCGGGTCACCACTATTCCATTTTTGATATACTTTCACTGCACCAATGAGTCCTACTACTGCACCGATGGCATACATCAGGTTTGTTCCCGTATCAAAGTACCCTCGTACTGCTGTATTCGCTTCGTTGATTCCGGCGTTACCGTCCTGCGCCATGGCATACATGTACGTTGCCATATAGGTTACCAAAGCAACTCCAAGTGCCCTGGCTTTTCTGAGAGTGAATCGTAGATGTTTCATAAAAAACTGGTTTTGTTTTTAAGTATATATTTAATTGGCATATGAACTATTTCCACCAGGAGGTGACTTCAGGGAAAGACAATTCAAATGAAAATTGATTTCTAGCTGCATCACAGATGTATAGGGAGATGGCCTCCTGATAGGATGTTCCCGCTAACTGTGGATACCGGATAAAAAGAGCATGAAAGAATGCCCGGCTTTCCGGTTTACTTGATTTGTATTCTGCTATGACCTGAATAAGGGTCTTAATCTCCTCTAGTAGGTCGGCAACACTGCCGACGAGAAGATGATCATTCCTAGACAAGCTTGAATTTGAGCTTGACAGGACTATATCTTCCGGGATTTCATCATGAGTGGACACTGCTATAGTTTCTGGATCAGCAGAAGATGTTCTTTGAGCAGCTTCCGATGGGTTTATTCCACCCATGACATTATCATGCGTTGCTATACTTTCAGTTTCTCGCGAAGGTGGTTGAGAGGAAGAGGGTTGAGACTTGAGCCATCGTATTAATTCACTTCTATACAGCAGCAATGCAGAGATGACATAATATACCAGTCCAATAGTGAGGGCCGTGATCGTATATATTTCCCAGGTGATTGTTTTGAACATATGCCTTCGTGTTTGATTCGAAAGCGAATGTCACCTATTGCAGGTCTGAAATGGTACTAGTAGAAGACGAGTGGAAAAGATTTTTTTTAGTGACCAAAAATTAGCTCCTGGTGTTCTTTAACCGGAACTGCTTATACACTACCTTGAAATTGCGTTCAATGGAAGTCAATGTATGTCGTTCAATTAAAATTGGTTGATTCTCGCTGTGGCTCATCGAAAGCTCTTCTTAAGTTTGTTTGTTAGATTTCCGTTTGTCTAGCTCGGATATACCTTTTCGCTATCTTTAGGCATGCGCAATAAAGCTTTGAAAAATCCAATTCTCGCGGTACTTCTACTGACAGTACTCTCGTGCACCAATGAAAATAAAGAACGCTTTGAACGGAATTTGTTGGACTCTTATTTTATTTCCCCAGACGACAGACCTATCCAGGTCATCGAATGGAGAATGACTATGACCGAACATGGCAACAACAGCGCAACCCTAAAGTATATACCGGATTCACTGACTTCAGAAAACTATGAATTCAAATTTGACGATGATCGCATACTAGACACGATAGTTCAATTTAATAATCGCTTCTTCGCCGCAGGCAAAACGACGATATATTATGATTCTTTGACTGCCCTTGAACACATCGACTCAAGCTTTTTCGAAATATCATTTGAAACTGAGGGTAACGTGGTGAAAAAGATAAAAAAAAGTATAAGTGGGATTATTGAAATTGACGAGCTGATCTATAATTCAACACTTGACACGTTGCAAGAGATTAAAAGTTTTGACCGGCATCAAAAACTGGTAAAGCATGAGATCATGACATACAAACAAGGAGACCGCACTGGAAATTTCATTCAATTCGAGCCCGATGGTAGCACCCTACAAGGAACAAGGATGTTCGATGAACATAATAATTGCAGCGAGCTAAAGATCTTCAAAAATAATAAACCATACTTATGGATATGGAGACAAAGCTATTACCGGGATATAGACAAGATAACCTTGGATCATGACGGCATTGGGGCGCTACCAGGTTTGATCTGGTAGCAGAACTAAGTCTGATATATGCTCGGTTTGTTTGACTCCAAGTTTATACTAGTCATCCATCTGACCAATGCGCAATAGAAATTTTGTCTTCAGCGAATCAAGGAAAGCTGGCTGGCTATTTTTCCGCATACGCATCTTCCGCAAAAAGTCGTAATAGTTTCCTAGTTGAATGTTGAATAGTTCTTCGAAGGATTCCACCATTTTTTTAATTTCCACCTCTCCGTTGTTTACGCTACCGGATGCTTGTAGTGCGAAAAGCAACTCAACAGCATCCGTTTTTTTCCCAGTCCAACGCATTGATGATTTCTTACTTGTATTGCTATCCAAACTTGATATCCGCTCATGAACATTTACTTTCAGTAACTCATTGGCCAAAAGTCTGGCCAACCTGTCATCGTAGCCGGTTGAGAACTTCACATCTATCAAGCCTTTATAGGAAGCGCTTCTTCTTGTGAAATATCTATCATCAAAATGAGTTTGTCCGGTTATGCAATAAAGATAGAACTCGCTGTTCTTTCTCGCATATTGTCCCATCCGTTCAAGTACAGATTCATAGTACTTTCGCCTTGATTCTATATCCTTAAAAGAGTCATATAGGGAGATGGCTAGATCCTTTCTATAGAAATAGTAATGACTAAGCAATACCGGTTTTGATTCCTTAAAAAACTTAATTTCCTCTTCCTGGTTTGAAAAGATATAGCCATAGGAGAACTGCTGGAGTTCATGAATTAATTCCTGTATCATAGGAACCATTTGTGATGCGATCATGAGTCTTTCCTCATAATTTGATTTCAATCGGTCAGCTTGGTCTTTTACTTGGCCCTGGAGCTGCTCAGCAAATTCATTTATAGTCATAAGTATATATTTAAATTATGATGCATTTTGCAAACGGTCCAAAATGATACTTTTGATGTCTTCCTTAATATTGAAATAATTCTGTTGAATTTCCTCCTGCGCAATTTCCCGGACTGTCGGTATAGGATGGAAGGCTTCTTCTTCCTTTTTTAAAGCAGCATGGTCATTTAAAATCTCCGAATGAAATACCTTGAGCACAATTTTCTGATCCGGGTCATCAGCCACCATCCCAACGAATTCGCCCGACGAGAGGGATGCTATTTTCGATTGAGGTATAGCAAAATCCAGTTGAGTAGACCTACTCGTGGAAGTGTCGGGCCTGTTGATTGATATACTTTCACGTTGCTGAACTATCTTCCCAAACCTTTCAGAAAGAAACTTGGAGGTCTCCCCTACTACTTGCCCGCTGATTACATTGCCCACTATATTCATAATCACTTCCGCCTGATCGCGGCCATAATCTTTTTTGAGCTGCGAATAGTCTTGAACGGCCACTGTGGTAGCTACTTTGTTAGATCTTGCAGTGGCAATCAAACTGTCGATGCTATTGAAATATATAGTCGGAAACTCATCGAAGATCAAGCTGCTCTTCATCTTTCCTTTCTTATTCACCAGTTTTATTACTCTTGATATATATAGTGACAACACGGCTCCAAAGATTTGTTGTTTCTGGGGGTTATTTCCCATGCATACAATCTTTGGCTCTTTTGGATTATTTATATCCAGTGTGAAGTCGTTCCCCGATAGCACATAGTATAGCTGAGGTGACGATAGCCTAGCCATCGCTATTTTTGCGGAAGCAATCTGTCCTTCCAACTGGTCCCAAGCCTCGTGGTGATAAGCGGACTCAAATGGGTTGATAAGAACGTCTATTTCTGGTTCAGTTCTGAGCAATGGAAAGAGCATACTATATTCAAGCTGCATGAGTTCGATGACGTGAGGCAGCGTGCAGTATTTACCGCCGTCATGTTTTCTCAAAAACCAAATTATAGCGGTGACAAAATTGATCGGAGATTCTACAAAGAAATCACCCTGCTTTTTAATCCAGTCACGATTCAACCCGAGCATAATGGTTCTCGATGATTCGCTTGCGTCCGTGATATCTTCCATCGTCACCGGGTCAAGGGGATTGCAGCGGTGCATAATCCTGTCAAATTCTATAACATAAAACTTGGGCTTGACCGTGAATGCATCAGTATATTTCAGAAGGGCATTGTAGGCGATGATAGAGAGGTCATCATATTTAAAATCATATATAAACATGCAGAATCCTTTCTGGATATGCTGCGTGATAATATGCCGTATGACAAAATAGGACTTGCCGGCTCCGGGGGTTCCAATCACAAGCAATGCCCGAAAAGGGTTGATGAAGTTTATCCAACTTTTGCGAAGTGAACCTTTCAAAAGATATTGCGCGGGAAGATTGATCGAATACTCATTTTCAAGGAGACGTTCCTCCTGAGGAAAGGATTCGTTCACAGAATTGAATATATCACCGCCCAGCTTCAACTTTATCAATCGCGACAGCCACGTTCCGCCTGTGAGTGTTAGTATATATCCTGTCCCAAGAAGCGATACATATACTATAGACAATAAATGAATTGAGCCGTCTGTTAACAATATCATGTGAGACAAGAGAAAGATCACGATGCCAGAAGTCAGCAAACTAAGGGACCTTGTCAATTTAAAGTCTTCATCTTTCCTACCTCTTGCGCCGATAAGGGAAACAATCAGCAATCCCAATGACAGTAGTTTAGATATCCAGATGTTTTTAAATAATCCTGTCGAGATTATATTGATCATGATCCGATCCATGAACTCATGGGTTAGCCCCCACACACTAAGAGGCTGATGCAGATAATAGTATATATGCAGCAGCAACAGCACGATACTGCATATCCGCGTCAAATCCACAATCTTTCGTAAGGCCTGTTCGTTTTCACCAGTTTGCATAGTACTATAATTTATAGCCCGCGACCTTTGCGTTTCCTTCTTCTCTTACTCAATCTCAACGCAGCTTCCGGTGAAGTCCTGTCTGCGTGTTCAGGGGAAACTATATCCTTTAGGATTGTAGATAAATGAAGACCTCCAGCAGATTTTTCTGAATCAATACGTTGTGGAACTGGAGCCTGCGTAATTCCCGACTCGAATGGTTTAATTATACCTTCATTCACTGAAAGTCTGGACAGAAGGGAATTGGTGCTATAGGCTTTTCCGAGATCGCTACCTTTAAACACCACTTGGTGCTTGGTATCAATCAAGGTCAGTCCATACGTCCTCCCTGCAGAGTTGGTTCGGAATGAAGCCACGATACTTTTTTCAGACAGCTTTTTAATCAAGCCTTTTTTATCCGTTATCCCGGAATATATAGCCTTATCGATCTCTTCTCTCATTCTGCTTTTATGCGGCTGCCTGAGAGCGTCATTGAGCTTGAATTGTTTTTCAAGAAATGCGAGAGTCGGTTTTCCATAAATGGCGCTTGCTTTTAGGGGTATACCAATACAGTTTCCCTTCTGATCAATTATACTATAAAGAAGACCTTTCCGCTCAAACATTCTGGAGTTCTCTTTGCCACGCTCAGCCCTGACATTGTATAGCGCCAGGACGGCATTCAATTCGGGAAGAGAGGTATATGTATAGGATCGCGTAATTGCTCTTACCACATTTGAAATACTTCTCCTACTTTCACTTTTTCCGTATATAACTTTCTCTATGTCAAGGGGCCGGATGTCCATTGCAATGCCCTTGGATTTTTCGGAAGCCTGCACCAACTGGAATTCCTGTTCAATTTCTTTCCTTGCCTTCTCAGATTGATTCTTTCCCAGGTTGTGAATAGGTATGCGTTTACCATCTTCTTGAATGAGCGTTGTAAGAATATGAATATGCGGATGTGCTGCATCCAGATGTTCATATACGAGATAGGGCTGATTACCGAATCCAATTTTTTCCATATAGGTGGTGGCAATGCCATTGAGTATATCTATGCTGAGCTTCTCGTTAGTATCAAAATTCAAAGAAATATGGAGTGTATTTGTTTTCGTTCTCCGATTGCGTTCATTCAGTTCCTGGAACCGAATCAGCTTTTCAGAAAAGGTTAACTGATGAACCTGACATTTAAAGAGATTGGCCTGAATGCATTCAGCCTTCCCTTCCAGGACTTTCTGTTCGTTATAGTTTAATGCACCTCGCACATTCATTCCACTCATTATTTTGGCGACCATGTATTTAAAAGATTACCGACTAGTAGAGAGATTGAATCAATCTTACCTTGCACCTTTTTGTATTCATCCAGGATTTTCAGCGCCTCAAAAATCTTTTGGCTCGGCAGGTTTGTTCCATGAAAATACTTTGTAACCTGATTGATGTTGATACCAATGGATTTTAACTCCTTGCGGATCGCTGTCAATTCGACAGCAATGGACTCATGCCCTATATTTTTATGATACCATATAATTTTTTCCCGCTGTAAGATCATACGGGTAAATTCCGCAAGTGTTTGACAGTTGCTGTTCTTGCGCAGGCCCTCCAGCTTGCTATAGTATATTTCAGACACCCGGATACCTATCACACGGGTTAGCCGTTCATTCTGTTTAGACTTTCTCATGGCTATATCTTGTCAATTATCGTCTCCCACAAAGCCGAGTTCCGAGGCTTTCTTTTTTCCGAAGCACGCGGCAAAGCGTGATGAGGCAAGAGTCAAATGTGTTAACATTTGTACATCTTGCTGATGCCGAAAAAACGGCATCGGCCCCACTTGAATTTGCTTCAATTCATTTTTCATATCTTCTCTTTTCCTATACTTGTTGTTCCACTTGCCAATTCTAATTCTTCCTATTGCATTTAAGCATCCTTTCGACATCCGTGATGTCGTAATAGATGCTACCTCCTATTTTGGCGAAAAGGAAGGATTCCCTTCAATCGTAGTACTTGGAGCTTACCCTGTGAGTTTGCTGCGCCTGCCTTTCTGACAGCAGTGTTTCTAATTCTGATAGCAGATCTGTCTTTAACTTTTCCAGGTCTTTCAAAGTGATTTCTGTTGCCTCCATAACTTCTTTCGTTAATGCTCCACAAAGGAGCGACAGTACACTTTCTAAAAACAGTTGCAAGGGGTATTATACCCCTTGTAAAGCACTCACAGTCAGATGAAAAAATATCTAAAGAAATTAAGAACAGATAGTCTGAAAAATTTTTAAGTCAACGTTGGTAGGGGGATATACTTCCTTTTAGAGTATATATAGTATATGTCATGGCTGAATCGCTTATAGAAGTCCCATGAAAGAGATTTGACCTAACGTATGAAGACTGAAAGGCTTTTTGAATTATTGGCTCGTATTCACCCGTTGTCACCAGGATTTAGGGGGACACTTACAAAACTATTGGTTGAACTTTCTTTACCTAAAAACCACATGTTTTTGGAGCCTCCTAATGTAGCCTCCTTCGCCTGCTTCATTGAAGAAGGTTTTGCCATTTCATACACATACGAGGACGGAAAGAAAAGTATAGACCGACTATGGGCTGACGGCGAAATTATGGTATCGGCCAAGAGTTTTTTCGAGCAACAACCTGCGACAGAATTTATTCAACTTGTACTTCCCTGCGACCTTCTTTGTATTAGCTATAGCAATCTGCTCACCTTGTTTGACTCCTATCCTGAGTCACATTTCCTAACACGCGCCATAATGAACAAATACATTGAGCAAAGTCGTGAACGAGTTGTTGACATGAAGAATTTAAGCGCCCAGGAACGGTACCATAAATTACTCTCGATGTTTCCAATGATCGAACAAATTCTCTCCCAAGAACAAATTGCATCCTATATAGGTATAGCTCCTCAGTCGCTCAGTCGGATGAAAAGAACAAAAGGAAACTTTTAACAATTGTTAAGCGAAAGTCTGAACCTTCGTCATATGAAGTCTTAACATCGGGTAATCAATTTATTCATAGGGCACACCTAATTTCACATTGTAAATCAGTTGTCCCATGAGCCGTGAAAAAAAACTAAATATTATTTCATTCTTATTGGCATTGCTCTTCACCTATGCAGGCACCAGCAAGCTACTCGATGTCCAGAAATTCCAGGTAGAGCTAGGGCAATCACCTTTAGTCAGTTTTATAGCTATACCCTTGTCCTATATAGTCCCGGCAACGGAACTCATACTTTCAGTGATGGTATTTGTTCTTCCACTTAGAACAGTCGGGTTATACCTATCTTTCGGGCTGATGATAATCTTCACTACCTACATTATTATCATCATGAATTATAGTTATCATATCCCTTGCTCTTGTGGCGGGATATTAGGAAAGTTAGGCTGGAGAACTCATTTTCTTTTCAATGCCGCTTTTGTATTGATCAGCCTATACGGAATTATTCTTTCAGAGCAACCAAAGACGCGTTTACTGAATAACACAGCTTCTGCAAAATCATGAGAACAGATATGCAGCCTATATTAAACGTTCCTTTACCTATATTTACTACGACCAATAAGTTTATCAGAAACTATCGGGTTATCGCTGTTCTTAAAGCAACTCCCCAAGACAGAGTCTTGCTTGCCATTTACTTTAAACATCTCTGGTTTAAAAGGTGTATACTAAAAGAGTCTACTCTTGCATTAAAAACAAATCCGGAAATAGATCGCTACAAGCGGTTGACCTGGGAATATACCCTACATCAGAAATTTCTCACTACACTACCTATTGCCAAATCTATCGATTTTTTTGAAATAGAGGACAAGGTATATCTTGTTTTGGAATATGTAAGTGGAACCAGTCTTCAGGAAGTCATAGACAAACTGTACGGTGGCTTTTCATTCAAATCGCTTGCACTCTCTAACAAGCAAAAATTGATAGATCTTCTCTTGCAGGTGATTGAAATTATCCAGAAGGTACACCGCTTAGGTTATATACATAGAGATATATCTGGTTCTAATTTCATGTTGGCAAAGACCGGAAGCCTGTTTTTATTAGATATGGAACTAACTGCACGGCAATCAGACTCCGTTCAATCATCTGCTTTTTTTCCTGGGTGGACAAAAGGATACTCCTCGCCTCAGCAAATCAGAAATGAAAGTCCCACTATCTATGACGATATATACTCCATTGGATGCTTAGCTATTAATGTACTAACACATACACACCCAAGGACGCTTGATCTTCTCAATCTTAAAAAAGTAGCAAAGGCTCTTGCTGTAAATATAGTATATCCGGACATGCTGGATTTGATTATCCGCTGTCTTGACCCCTACCCTCTTAAAAGGCCAGGCTTAAATATAATTGTGGATGGATTAAACCAATATAAGACCCAGTCCAATAGTGTTGGCACGGAGTCTCCATGAAAGACTTTTACATGTAAAGCAGGAGAAAGCCGAAAACCTGAAACAGAGTAGGCATGTCGATTAAACCAAAATGTTAAGTTTTATGAAAACTATTAGAATTTTTCTGAGCATCGTGGCACTTGTTATTGGATTTGCCGGTGCTGTTGTTTCAAAAACAGTTACCGACATCACCAACCATGGTGTCAAGCAAAACGGATCAACTGTATTTTCAACAGTTGAACAAAATGTGTGTGACAATGATCGATCCAGCGGATCGCAGTGTACACTCATCGCCTCCGGCAGTAACGCAGCCTATAAAATCTCTGCGCCAAGCCAACCCTTAATGAGACCATAACCTAAACTTGAGCGGGGGTTGGCGTATTGCCAGCCCCTTCTTTTACTCTATGATGAATCTCCCTGTGTTAACGATATTGAAGATAATACTTCTTGCAGCAGCAAGCGTAGCACTCGTCATCGGCTTACAATTTGTAAGCATTTGGAATCGGGGATATATTGGAGGCGGCTTCAGAAGAAATTTCGTCCCCTCTCCTTTGCACTCTTTAAAATCAATAGACCTCAAATACAATTCTTTCTATATCGCTGGTCTTGCCAATCAGGGAATATACCTCGGAAACTATACGGCACCCTTATCCTTGATGACGGTCACATTGGATTTACGAGACTCAAGCGTAGAAAGAATTAGTCTGGCCTCGGCAGAGAACTTATCCTCAGGAAGAATACGCATCGCCGTAGATAGCAATGCATATTTTGTATTCAATGGATTAGTTCCCTTCATTTACGAGGGCCATCACATACCTACACGTCCAAGAAAAGTGTCAGAAATGCCGATATACTTTAAAGATGCTTTGCCTATTGGAAAAAGTAAATTCATACTAAAATCGGAAAGCGCTAAGACTCATCGGGATATTATCATCCGGCAATCCACTAATCCCAAAAGTATAGTCATAGACACTACACTATTGGAACGACAACTGGATGGCATATTCTGTACCGATGGAATGCTCCATTACTCAAAATCAATGCAGCGCATCATCTATGTTTACTTTTACCGAAACCAATACATCGAATCAAATAATGATCTCACACATATATCACGACACAGAACAATTGATACTACCTCCAAGGCTAAAATCAAGATCGCCAGTATTAATTCACAAAATTCTAAAACCCTTGCTGTTCCTCCTGTTGTTGTCAACAAAAGAAGCAGCGTAAGTGGTGACTGGCTATATATCCAATCGGGATTGTTGGCCGATAACCAGCCGGCGAACGATCAAGATTTTTATGAAGTTATAGACGTATACCATTTACCAACACACGAGTATTGGTTTAGTTTCTACCTTCCTTTCGAAAGGGGAAAACACCTGTCATCTTTTGCTGTATTTGGTCAGACTCTGGTAGTGCTATACGAACAATATCTGTTTGTGTATCAAATCTCTCCACAGGCTTTCATCCAGCAATAAAATTCTCCTTAATTGGCTATATCAATCTTCCCCTCGGGCTTGAAGTAGTTGGTTTCATATACCACCAGCGTATTGACCTCGCGTGGCCGTAGAGTCAGTTCAAGGCCAAACTCACGAAGGGCCCTGTTCAGGTCATGATAGTCCATAATGTTTGCTTCAAACTTAATGCTCCCTATTTTTCCGTTGAAGCCCGTTTCATCAATCAACGGATATCGCGAATGGTTATAGTCTGTTAGTGCCATTAAATTTTCGAGTACTTCTGAAATAGTAACATTATTTAATTCCATGCCCGTTGCGCGGATCGCGGCCATAGGTTCACCTATACCGTGACCTAATTGAGTAGTATCTTTTGCCGTTAAAACCAAACACATCTTCCTTGATTTAGACCAGTAGCAATCCAAGCCAAAATAACGCTTTACATCGTTGAGCATAATCGATCGCATAGTTTCCCGGCTTAGCGTTTTTCGCGAATAAAGCTGATATGAGAAAAAATTATCATCCCTGTATTCACCATTTATTTTAAAAGAATAAGCGGATGTATCACCCACCTTCAATTCTATCCGGCTGGCAGGAAAAAGATTCAATGCCCCGAACCGATTGGTTTCTCCTTTAAACAAAAACCGGAACATGGTTACCAGCGTTGTATTGGTCATCGTTCCGGAACAACTATCTATAGCCAACGTCGCATATATACCAGGGTAGTAACCCGAGACCACAGATTGCCACAACACATGTTCTCCGTTTCCGCCATTTGAACCTATATATAGGGGTTTGGAGTAATCTACCTTATACCGCACACCATCCTTCTGTTTTAAACTTAGCCTCTCTCCTATTGAAAGCGCCTTTATATTTTTATTATTGAGTTGATCAGAGGCTGTCACTGCCATTAAGTTTCCGGCAGGGTCGATCCAAACCAGGTGAGGAACAGAATTCCGGGGAAACAAATTATTAAGATCTGCATCCAGGCATACTATAGGAAGCGTCATGTTCACATGAGCAATTCGTTTCTGGTCATTGAGAATTCGTTTTACATTTTTTTCATTCTGCGATTCATTCACCAGGACAATCTGAATATAGCGGGTGTATTCATTTTGAAGTTTAATAAGCCTTGGCCACTCCTGAATACTTGAAGAGCAGCCTTCGTTCCAGAAATATAGCACTACGGTTTTCCCCTGAAATGAAGAGAGTTGTTCAGCGCTCTTTGGATAGTTGATGAGATTCTTTAATGTAATTTCAGGTAAGGCCTCACCAATTTTAAACCTTGACTTTTTAGAATTTTGGCTATATCCCGGGGTTAAAATCACCGATAAAAAAGTAAGTATAAAAAATATACGTTTCATATAGATAATAGATTTATAGTAGCTCATGTCTTATGAGCCGCATTTTGTTAAAAGCAAATATTTAGTTGTGAATTAGTAGCCTGGATTCTGAGGCAACAGATTGGCATTATTTTGAATCTCTGATAAAGGAACTGGGTATAGATCGTCAGTTTGTTCCCAGGATGAGAGAGGTTTATTTCGCAGGACTTCATCTGCCCGTCCTGTTCTTTTTAAGTCAAGCCATCGATGACCCCATTCGCCAAAGAGCTCAATACGCCGCTCATGCTCGATAGCCATCAGCAAATCCGTTTGACTAATCTGCGGATTTATATTCTGATAGAGCAGTAATCCTGCCCGGTAGCGTATGGCATCTACATCTTGTATAGCCTCAGCTAATTTACCTTGCTGTGCCCTGGCTTCTGCTCTTATCAGATATTGCTCTGCCAAGCGAAGCACCATGGAATACTCCGTTAGGGTTGCGCCTGATTTTACTCTGTACTTGAAGGGGTAAAAGAACATACTCCCTTCTACTTCAATTTGCCCGGTCCAATGAGACTTTCGCAAATCCCCTTCTTCAAAATCGTTCATTAAATTATCTGACAATGAGATTTCGGTGGGAGTCGATGTGAGGATATATATAGATCCCTCCTTTGTATTGTTTGAACCCGTTGGTGGTATAAGTTGCCAGACTGCTTCTGAACTATTCTTTAGGAATACATTGTCAACATTATCTTCCAAGGCGAGATCAGATTCAATCAACTGCGTAGACTCTTCTTCGGCCGCAGCATAATTCTTACTATAAAGATATACCCGAGCGAGTAAAGCCATTGCTGCTAATCGGTTCGGTCTTGTTTTTTGTCCATCCGAAGCAGCATAATTATCAGCCAGTAGAGATTTTGCATTCCCCAGATCGCCAATGATTTGCTCGTACACCTCTTCACTGGACGCTCTGGGGGCTTCACTGTTAACCTGATAATCTGTTGTTGTTACCAGTGGCACCTTGCCAAAAAGATTAACCAGGTAGAAGTAGCAGAAGGCTCTCACGAACATAGCTTCGCCCGTTAATTGCTGTTTTATAGAGGGTGAAATCGTGCTCGACCCATTAAGCCCTTCAAGAACTTGATTGGCATCATATATATAGGTATACCCTTCCTGCCAGATATAGCTGTGTACGTAGCTATTGTTCTCACTAAGTTCATTGGCAGCAAATTCAGCCGACTCATTCTGAGAATAGTTGATAAAATCATCTCCTGATTTTCCAGATAATAATGTGATACTTGACAATCCCCCACTGGCAAACCCTGACGAGGATGTCATCTCGCTATATATACCAATCATTGCCGAGTTTGCAGTAGCGTCATCTTGGAAAACAGTACTACTGCTCACCTGTGTGGAAGGCACGCCAACATCAAGAAAATCAGAACATGCGGATGACAACAGCATGGCGCATCCTATTACGCAAAATATCTTCGTTGATCTATAGATTTCTTTCATAAGACTATTCATTTATATAGATACCTGAAAACCGATCGTTATCGTCCTTAAGGGAGGAAGCACCGATTGACTTTGTGTTTCCGGGCTTAGGCCTTTGTACTTTGTAAACGTCAGGAGGTTCTGTCCTTGAGTATATAACCTTGCACTCTTCAAGTGAAGGCGGTTGAGAAGTGGCTGTGGCAAGTCCCATGCGAGGTAAACATTTTGCAAGCGCACGAAGGAGGCATCCGTTACAGAGTTATCCCCAGCATATGTACTGGTTGAATAAAGGCCTGCTGCCTCTGATCCATAGAAACTGGTGAAGCGTTGGTGATCCGATATATCTCCAGGCTGTTGCCACCGATCCATAACGTCTGTCAATTGGTTGCCCTGACGACCGGGTGCAACAAACGCGGAACTGTTTATATAGGAAAAGCCAGTTTGCTTAACAAACTGTATTAGGAAGCTTAGCTGAAGCCCCTTAAATGAAATTGCATTCTGGAGCCCGCCATAATACTGCTGAGTAATTTCTTTTAGTGCTTGCAGGTCGGAGGGGTAATCCGTGCTGCTCCCATTATTGTTTTTGTCTTCGAATGTAATGAGTCCCGTCTGCGAATCAACTCCTGTATAGTGATACATCTTCTTAATATATAGTGACTTTCCTACTTCATAAGTATTGGCATAAGAGGAAGCTTCCAGGTTAGGATAGTCGATGAGTTTGTTTCTAGGTATAGTAAAGTTGGCAGTGGTCGTCCATGAGAAGTCCTGATTGGTGATGTTCACGGATTGCCACTCAAATTCCAACCCCTGGTTTTGAACTGTCGCAGGGAAGTTTGATTGAATGGAAGTGAAGCCTGTTATAGCCGGCAGAGAAAGTCCCACAAGTTGATCGGACGACCGGTTTCTGAACCAACTGGCTGACAGCTGGATTTGATTTTTAAGGAATCCAACTTCCAGGCCTGCTTCAAATTTTTTATTGGTCTCCCATGAATAGGAGGCATTGGCTAACCTGGATGGTATGAGGCCAACCGTGCCCTGATAGGTTTGAGAAGTAGCGCTATATGTGTCAAGATATTGGTAGTCGCCAATCTGGTCACTACCGGTTATACCATAGCTGGTTCTAAATTTTCCAAAACTTAGAACAGTGTTGTCCATGAGCCAGTTTTCATTTGTAAAAATCCAAGCGGCACCTACTGCTCCGAAATTGGCAAACCGGTTTTCAGGTCCAAATCTGCTCGACCCATCACGCCGTGCCGTAAGGTTTATCAGGTACTTTTTGTCCCAGTTGAAATTTACTCTTCCAAACAACGCGGTATACCGGTAGTCTATATCTCTTGCATTACTAACCCGCAACCGAGAGGCGGACATAAGATTTTGCAACGTTGCGTTGTTGGTGAAGCCAGAGGCTTCTATATCTTCTCCCCTTCTTACATTCTCCAGAAAGGTGGTGCCTACGAGTATATTCAACACACCTTTGCTTACAGCGACTTGATACTCCGCCTGCGGTTCAATGTTCCATGTTCTGATATTATTATTACTAAATACCGAAGTACCCGTTGTAACGCCATCGCCTGGATCATAGGAGTCCGTTGGAAAGGAAGAAAATTCATTGACACGTGTATCACTATATCCCAAGCTAGTCTTCAGGATCAAGCCCTTTAGCAGAGTATATTTCAGCGTCAAAGAAGAGATCAGGTTACTCGTTTTCCCTTCATAAGGTCTTTTTAAAAAAGCATAGGGATTTTGCCATGTCGAATTTTCCCAGTTCAGGTTTCCAGATTCATCATAAGGATCTGGCGTATTGGGAGGCAGCGTTATATACCGGGTCAAATCATTCCGCAAAAGATTGTTGTTGTCAAATACATAGGATGTCGAAAACGAAAGACCAAATCTCCCCGAAGATGGATTATGGTTTATGTTTACATGTCCTGAGATTTTTTGATCACTGTATTCGCCAGGAAACACAGTAGTCTGTTTCAAATATCCTGCACCGATTAAAAATTGCGTGTCCTTTGTGCCTCCCGATATGGATGCCTTTGCGTTGGTGATACGCGCGGTCCCTCCTATCAATTCCTTTTGCCAATCGGTATAGCGTGTAGAATCCCATTGCGTCAGGTCAGCATCGAAGAAGCCTGGTTCCATGCCATCATTTCGGAGCGCCTCCTTGCGCATTTCAAGGTATTGTGGTGTTGATAGTAGGTTTAAAAAATGGCCTACCTTGCTGAACCCTGAATATATACCTATATCTACATGGGATTTACCCTCCTTTCCTTTCTTTGTAGTAATGAGTACTACACCATTTGATCCACGTGATCCGTAAATGGCCGTTGCGTCTGCATCCTTGAGCACTTCTATACTTGCAATATCATCCGGATTTAATGCATTGAATGGGTTGCCATTTGGCAGTATCTCGCTGCTAGCAGAACCGGAAAAAGATGTGCCGCTATAAGGAACACCGTCCACTATATATAGTGGTTCATTACCATCACTGCGCAGGCTATTCTGTCCGCGAATGCGAACCGTAAATTCGCCTCCAGGTAAACCTGATTCCTGTGTTACGACAACACCCGGCATTCTTCCCTGAAATGCTTGCAACGGATTGGACACAGGCTGCTTGTTAATCTCCTCAGAAGAAACCTTGGAAATGTTACCGGTCTTTTCACTATTCTTTACTTCCCAGTATCCAGCATTGACGACAACCTCACTCAGACTCCTGATGTCTTCAATCAATAGAATATCCATTGTTGTCTGATTTCCCACGCGAACTTCTTCAGTATTGTAACCTATAAATGAAAACACCAAAACGTCTTGTTCCTCTACAGTAAGCGAGTAACGACCATCGTTATCGGATGTCGTTCCATTCGTTGTTCCTTTAACCAGTATATTTACCCCTGCCATCGGTATTTTATTTAGATCGAAAATTCTACCGGTGATTATACGCCCATGAAGATGTGAAGGCCCATGATCATCCGTTTTATGATTTCTGCTGGTCTCTGATTTCTTTAAAAATATAGTCTTGGCCTGCTCCCTCAGTTTGTACTCTATATTTCGGGGAAGTAGCAACGCATCAAGAATTTCTTTCAATGACTTGTCTGTAGCGTTTATGGTGACCAAATCGGAAACGGGAATTTGATCCGAGCTATAAGCGAATTTTATAGCGGCCAGATTAGATATTTTATTAAGGGCTTCTGGAAAGGCTACATTGATGATTTCAATGGAGAGTTTCTTTTCGAGAATTTGAGACTTGTTTTCAAAGGCCATGCAAACGCCACAAATTATTAATGCAATCATCCACTGTATAGCACACGTTCTCATTAGCCAAAAGAGTTTTTCTACGCAGAAAATCTTCATAACTTTAAGTGTTTTGTAATAGGGTTTATAATCGGACTTGAGGCAAAGCACTCTCACCCCCGGCCCATGCCAGGGTCGGATAACGGGAAGAGAGTATGAGCAGGAGTGGTCGAATCACTCCTGTTTTCTATTTATAGCCTTAAACCAGGGCGGATGTCTTCTTTGATAGGTCATATATAGGTTATGAGTTTAGGATTCTACTAAGTCTTAATCACATCCAGTGCCGGTTACACCGATATAATTATTTTTCTCCTGGAATTTTATATTCAATATTTCCTGAAGCGTTTCCAAAGACTCATCGAGTGATACATCTGTCAGGTCAGCAGTAACACGACATCGTCCCGCCAATACATTGTCCAATTGAAAGCGTAAATCAAACTTCTTCTCAAGCCTCTTTAATACTTCATGTAGTGAGACATTATTAAAACTCATCATATACTCAGTACCATAGATAATATCCTTTACTTCCTCAGGTCGCATCAACCGTTTGTCAATTGCGCCGTTACTGTTTACAATAGCCTTTTCATAGGGTTCAATAGCCGCTCCCCTTACATTCGCCTCAGTAGAAAGATTGACTCTGCCCGTTAAGACTCTAAGAAGGATCTCTTTGGCACTGGATTTCAAACTGAAGCTTGTTCCTAAAACTTTGACGATTGCTCCATTGCATTTGATGAGAAAAGGATGAGCCGGATCTTTAGCAACTTCAAAGAGCGCTTCTCCCTCTAGCTCGGCATACCGGATACTCTCTTTGGATTTATTGATATATACCAGCTTGCTATCCTTGTGAAGCCAAACTATTGTCCCATCATTTAGAATAATTTTCTCGGTGTTGTTATTTGAGCTAAAGCGGAGTACTTCGTCTCCTCCTAGAAAGTTTTGTATGGAGTATATAATAAGTACCACCGCGGCTATAGAAGCAGCTATACGCAGGAACCAACCTGCTCTGGAAATTGCTTTACTCGCATCTTTAAACGGTCTCAATGCTTCTATCTCTTTAAGATTATCCTTTTCGTTTATTATTCTCTCAAATAACTTCTCCTCATCTTCTTTACTAAGCTCAAGGTTTTTCGTGTCCTCTGTCTTCATAATTTCCAGCCAGGCCTCAATCTTTATTTTTTCAGATTCAGAAACCTGATTGGTCAGGTAACGCTTAAGCAGCTGATCAAAGTTTGATCTTCCCATCGCGGTATATATTTAATTTCAATTTTTGAATAGATAGAGCACGCCTTTGAAGTATAATGACAGAACAAGCCCGTAACCTACCTGTGCAAAGAATAAATTTGCAACATCATTAATTTACACGATCGATTTTAAAAAGCCGTCGAAAGAAGGAAATTTTAAAGAGGTGCTGTACTTTCTACAAAAGAAAATTATATATACATATATGGGACTGTAGGCCGGTTACTCCCGAAACGGCTGAAAAAACATAGGCAGAGAAAAAAAATAGACGAAGGCGTTATTTTTTATTTTACTTTACCGAACCTTTTAAAAATTGAGAAGTTAATAATGCATATCTATATAGTATATACCATTCCTTGCAAGAGAACCTTAAGTCCAACACTAACTCAACTGAGCTATTAACAGATGACGATAGAAAGTATAACTATGCTTAAAAGTGAAGAACGCGCGATTATATATATTAAAACTCACCCAAACAATCTCCCAAAGTAATTATAGCTTTTTGAAAGACATCCAGCTTAATCTGACGGCACGACACAATACATTTCCTTAATGAATGTGATAAGATAGGCATTGTTCCATGTAGCTATTCTGGATTATTTTCAATGGCAGATAGCGCTCGGTTACAGTCCTTTTGACACAAGCTGACTGCTTTGATATGTTTTTCTAGTTTGGGGTCATCAACGTTACGGAGGAGTTCTGCGCACGGCTTCAATATACTCATTTACAGTTCGACGGTTTCTTAAAAGTCATTCTAAAAGACGTAAACTTCTTCGATCAATCACTTGCAGAAAAACTTGCCCTTCATCGAAGGGCTCGACAAAAAAAGATAAGATCGCTTTCTTATGCAGTGCTCGATGCCTTCATTAGCAAGAAAAAACTAAAGGACGCCCTTTCGAACGTCCTTTCTGATGTGAAAGTGAAACAACCGTAACCACGGGTACGCTATTCTTAAATTCCGGTATTGGCGGGGGCAATTAATTCGGGTGTATCTGTGGAGTAGAAAAGTACGGAAGGTCACCTTCACTGAATAATTCAAAGCTGATGTCACTATCCTGCGGATTAAATAATTCTTTCGCTATTCGTGATATTAAGTATCCGCCATAGCGGACTCTCCTTCCCAAGTCAAGTACATAGTAAGGTACTGGTCTTCCGGATTTATCAAATTTTTCTGACTCCTCGATTAATATTGACTCCAATTTAAACACTTGATCATTCGTTAAATACTCGGTCGGGATGTAAACCGCTAAGCCAAATTCGATATCTTTCTCCGATGCGCACAATTCTGGAAAATGTGCTCTATGCATAATTTGCATTGAACGCTTTCCTTTGAAATTTATATTTAAAAGAAAATCATTATTACTCCTCTTAATCGAGTATTCAAAGATGAGATGTCTAAGCGTGTCTTTGATCTTTGTTGTAAAATATTTTGACTGATATTCTCTTTGGTACTTACCTTTCCTTTCGCGGTTTTTCTTAAAAAGAAAGCTTAATAAAAAAAGTGTTACCGCACCGGCTAAAAAGCCTATAATAAAGTTCATCATATTAATTCCCGAATAATTGACTTCCTGTTGCAACTACGTGCTTAACCTTTTCCCAAAAGGACATCGGTCCGGTTTTATTTGGAACTCCGCTCATAGTTTGTTCAAAGGCTCCTCCCTTAAATGGCTTACCTAATGTAGTTGTCGTTTTTGGATTTGTTAATCCAAGTCGTTTCAAAGTTTCCTTAGATGCTACGCGACCATTCACTAACCATTTCCAAACTCCCTTACTATTCTTCACCAACATCACCACCCCTTTGGCTGCTTGAGCCGGTCCAACACCGTCAACTGTTCCCGAGACTTCAATTGGAATCGTTCCATCCTCTTTACCCTTCCTAAACTCCTCCTTCATTTTTTCTGTCGGCTCTTCAAGGCCGACCAGGCGGAGCGCCAGCCATCTGGCCTTTTCCAACACATCATCATCCTCTTCGTTCTTCTGCTCTTCCTCCTGCTTCTCCTCTTGCTTTTTCTTGTCTTCTTCCTGTTTCTTCTCTTCTTCTTCTTTCTTCTTCTCTTCTTCTTTCTTCTTTTCCTCTTCTGCTTTCTGCTTCTTTTCACAATCTGGATCTCCATTACAATTTCCAACGCGGTCCTCTGGGATCATGCCATCTGGATCGATAAATCTTATTGGGTTATTAAACGCATACGCATAAGGGGAAATCCTTCGCATCAAATCAGCAGCAGGATCTACCGATAAGAATCTGCCAATAACCGGATCATACTGGCGCGCAATGTAATCATACCAGCCAAGGTCCAGCTCGTCTTGCAACTCCATACTGTTATACAGGACGTTCTGCGAAGTCGCATTCTCTCTCTTATAAGAGTTAAAGGCGAGACCAAACGGATAATAGTCATCAGTCTGTATTACAGGCGATTTTGTATGCTCTACCTTAAAGTCATCAAAATATACCTCAACCTGACTTCCGCCTAAAGCCACGTTATCATTGCTTAAGTAAAGATAAACATATCCCGGTTTCTTTATAACAAGTTCTTTCGATAACAACTCATGAGGTCCGTCTGTACCACTTTCCTTCGCTGCTTCCGTAATCCTCATAAAGCCTCCATCCAGTATGTTGTAGTCCCTGTCAAATACTAAATAATTTAGATAAGCTTTCGGTGCAGTGCCTGTTTCATTTCCTTTGTTCAGGATGCTTGCAAATGGATTAAGTGTACCACCTGTGCTTCCTATAGCCCCTCCATCTACATAGGTGGTGGTTGCTGCTGTTCCATTGGCAATCGAAGTGATCAGGTTGCTTACAGCTGCTGACCAGTTGCTCGCGTTCGTATCAAGATACTTCGCATATACTTCTGCCTTGATCACATCACCCGGCATAACACTCAAGGACTTGGCTAAACCGGTCCGTTCATTAGCCGTACCGTTGAGGCGTGTGGAATAGTATGTAGGCCCCTGGTTAGTGTGATCAAATAATTCAAAGTCAACTTTTACGGCTTCATCATAGTATAAAAATTTATCGTGTTCCAAAGTTTCATTGGCAGTCTCCAAGGTAGCTATAGCGCTTTCTGTTTCATCTTTAGCAGTAAACGTCACCCGAACATTGCCCAAATGATCTTTCAAATGATACTGATACTCCGGTGAGGTGCCGGTCATCACAATACGCCCCTCATCATGGTTGATGAACTTCAAAGTATCATTCTCATAGAAGTATTCACCCGCATAGTCTGTTTGCTTGGTCAGTGCACTGCTGCTGTTAAACACTTGCTGACATAGCTTTCTGCCCGTGGCATCATAGAAGTATTTAACATACTCTCCGCTTACCTTGGTTACTTGTACAGGTAAATTCAGGTGGTTATAGGTGATGGCTGCAATGTCCTTATTCTTGTCGGCATTCATACTGCCGTTAGCATCGTAGCTATAGTCTTCACTTCCTACATTTCCATCCGTGAAGCCTTGTCGTATATCTCCTGCATCACTTACACTCAACAGCTTGTTACTCTTGGCTGCACCTGTGCCGTAGTCATAGCTTAACACATCCATCGATATACCTTCTTTACTTTTTCGTGTTAGCTTCTTCAAGTTGCCATTCAGATCATAGTCATAACCGGTTTCGCTAAAGGCATCGCTGGTAAGCGTGTTGTCATTTGCATCCTTGTGTTGTGGCAGATCCCACGCAGAGGATTGCTTCTGACGGAAGTCTGCTCCGCTGATACGGTTCATCGCATCATAGCTATATCTATAAGCATTCGCCTTCACATCATCGTAGCCCTGGCTGTTGCTCCAGGTCATAGCCGATATATTTCCGTTATACTGAGGGGCATTGTTTAGTGCCAATACCGGCTCATTATAGACAAGGTTCATCCCGAAGTGATCACGAGGATCACCACTTGCATCTGCTGCTAAGTCTGTGTTGTTGATGCGCGTCAGCCAGCCACGGATATTATAGCGCATGTCTACGTGCTGCTTAAATGTACCGCCCTGATCTTCCGAGTGAAGCTTCCTCGTGATAAGCTGACCTAATTCGTTATACTCATTTTTCACAAGTAATATTTTCGGGGTCGCATTTACCTGATGCCATACTTTTAGCAATCGACCTGCATGATCATATTCAAAAGTGCGGGTGATACTAGTAGAGCGTGCAGCAAAGGATGCGCGTACATCGAGGAGTGTTGAGCCCGTTGTATTCAACGCAGCATCTATACGCAGGTCTGTGTTTGATTGTGCCGAAGCCACCGCTGGCGTAATCTTTCTACCATTGCAACGATATGTAATCGTTGTACCATTTCGTTCAATGCGAAGAACATCACCGGTAGCTAAGCCCGCAGCCTGATACTTTAGCGTACTACTCTCATAGATACACATCGGGTTTACACCACCATACATATACCACGCATAATTGATACTGGTATATCCCCCATCAGGGTCTGACGAAGCAAGTCCTACCATACGGCTCTTTCCAAGTTCGGAAACCGTCACTTCAATCCAGCCATCCTGACCGGCAGGCAAAACTTGCTGGGAAGATGCACCTGAAGTCCAGCCAACCCCTGTTGTGCTCAAGGTGTTATTTAATTTATTAACCGTTGCCGAACCAACCACATTTGCCCATGTCACACCATAATCAGTATGCGTAGTTTTTGATTCCTTAGCCTTCCCTACAAAGTCATATATATTTGTGGTGCGATCAATGCTGCCATGCATGTCATTGGATACGGATTGTACCACTCTGTATCTATCATCGTAGTAGGACGCTGTAATTATATAGTTGCTTTGCCCAAGCACTTTACTCTTTGTTCCGGTAACTTGTCCAATAACGCCCAGGAAGCTGTTGCCGGCTGGATCGTATTTATATTGATCCGTAAGCTCATCCGATTTATAATTATAGCGACTGTCATTGATCACGTTTTTATAATCATACGAATCGTAATACGTTACAGTAAGTACATTCAACTTTGTCAGATCATTCGGGAACACCGTATTGCTATACCCATGAAATGTCGTGGTACCGTCAAAGGTGTCATAGAGCGCTGTAGTGCTAATCAGGGAAGCCATTCCGGCCTGGTCAACGGCTGCTGTATGGGTATATATACCGGTTATAATGGGTCGATTCAAGGCATCGTACTTCGTTACCAGCCATTGATTACTCTTGCGCTGTTCACCATCCTGAGTCATTACCAGGCGATCACGCTCATCATACACCATATATACCCAGTCAGCACCGGGTACCTTTTTGTGCGTCATGCGTCTGCGTCCATCGTACTTATACTGGAAGCCCCAGTTATCAATAGCAAGATTTATTGCTGTCTTCACCTTGATGGGTTCACTCATGATCGTTATACCAGCAAACGAAGTATTCGTCATTCGGATTCGGTATATAGCTTCATCACTGGCAGCAAATGCATTGCGGGCATAATTCTGTGGAGTACTGTTTTCATTCTGTGCATTGACACCTTCCCAGTCACCACCACTCCTTTGTTTCTCCCATACAATCGTACCGTTACTGCCAGCCGCTCGGCCTGGTATAGTTAATGATGCTCCTACGGTAGGCGTTACAAAAAGAATATCCTGTATGTTCTTCTGGGGTGCTAACACTACGGAACGCAATCCCGCTCCTACAAGAGGTTGCAGGGTTCCGAAGTCAAGACGATTGTAAGACACATTCAGATATAGGTTAGCCTTGTTTACATGAGCCGTGAAGTCCGGTAAGCTAGTAAGTTCGTTATAGCTGAAGTTCGTACTGTTAAACACGGGGAGCGATAGCAACCCGGAAGGAAGACTGGTAAACTGGTTCTTTAATGCATTTATACTAGCCAGTGCTACGCATGTAGATATAGACGAAGGAAATGCTCCGGAAAACTGGTTGTTCGAAATATTGATGGCTGCTACTTTATTCCACCCATTAAAAACGGTTGCAGGAAGTTCACCACTGAATTTATTATTATATACATAGAAGGTAATCATCTGGTTCAGTGCTGAGAAGCCTGCCGGAATGTTACCCGTAAGCTGATTATCGTTAACATAAAAGTATTTGACCTTGGTAAGGTTTGCTAAAGTCGAGGGCAAGCCGCCACTCAGCTTATTGTTATGGAGCTGGAGATAGACAAGGTTAACCAGGTTACCCAATGATGAGGGTATATTGCCTGTGAACTGGTTATTGTGAAAATATAAACTCGTTAACTTAGTCAAGTCACCCATTTCCGAAGGGATAGGGCCGCTCAGTTTATTAGTATGTAAAACCAGGGTTTGCAGGTTACTTAAATTTTTTATGGATGATGGAATAGCCCCAGTTAATTGATTAATACTCAACCTTAAATCTACCAAACTAGTTATGTTCCAAAGAGAAGATGGGATATCACCTGTTAATTGGTTACTATAAAGCTGAAGATTGACCAGATTGGAAAGATTACCAATATCGAATGGAATTTTACCCGTTAATTGGTTATCGTATAAGCTAAGATTAACAAGTTTCGAAAGATTTCCGATGTTGGATGGAATGCTTCCAGTGAGTGCATTCTCATAAAGATATAATCCAGTAAGATTAACCAGGTTACAAATACTTGGAGGTATAGTACCTGTAAGGTCGTTGGCATGAAGACCGAGGTAGGTAAGCCCCGTGGCATTACCGATATTAGAAGGAATACTACCGCTCAGTTTATTATTGGCAAGGGCCACATACTGCAACCCAGCTATATCGAATAAAGATGAAGGAATTGTGCCTGTAAGATTGCAGGTATAAAGGTATATAAACTGCAAGGCACTTACTTGTCCTATGGAGGTTGGTATACTCCCGGTAATACCTAAATTGTTATACAGGTTGAGTGTATTCATCGCTTGCAGCGATCCAATTTCAGAAGGGATTGTTCCTGTTAGTTTATTGTTACCCAGAACGATTTTTGTAATATCTCCATTGGTTACGGTTACTCCATACCAGGTACCAAACTGTGCACTCGTAGCCGATGACGGCCAACTGCCGCTTATAGGCCAGTTTGTTTTTGTGGTCCATCCACTGCCGCCAAGGTTATCATATATAGCTTTCAAAGCAGCAAATTCAACAGCATCCGGAACTACATCCACAGGTGCTGTAGTAGTAGCCTGTGTTGTGAAACTCAATGCGCCTGTTAGAAGAATACTCGATAGAAAAGTAAGTAAAGTAGATCTCATCATGGCAGCTAATTATAGGGCGGTAACTTTTACAATTTTAATTTCATACATCTCCGGAAGCTCTTCGCCTTTCAGCAATAGAATACGAACCGCGATCTCGTTCTTTGCACGTTCAAAAGTGATCGTGCCGGACTTGTCTCCACCGTCAACTTGGTAAATCATAGAGCCGCTCTGGCTTGTATTGCTCCACGTACCGCTGGTTTTATTTACTATATAGGTATGTTTTATACCCACTGCATTCTTCCATTCAACCTTTTGAGAACCATAGGAAACAAGGGTTTCATTCTCTGATGACAGGCTCTCCCCCGTATTGACATCCTGAACCTGAGAGATCTGCCAGGTCAAGGTTTCATTTGTTATATTTTGTGCCGGCAGTGATGTTGGGAGCAACAACATTACTACACCTATAAATATTGTTTTTTTCATATATATCTATAATCTCAATTCGCTGGCAAAGATGACTTAATAGCAACAACCGCTTCAGGAGGAAGTACCACGATTAAGTTTCCAAAATCGTCATATATATAGTATGTTTCGGCGTAAACCTTTAAGCCGTTCGCCTCTTGGTATTCAACTTTCTTGAGCACCACTCTTCCTTCTTTGTCTGTATATTGAACCATTTCGTGATCATGTTCGTCTGTGGTTCTTGTCACATACAGTTGATTCGAAGCATAATAGGTAAGTGTGTTTAAGACGACATTGTTCGTCGCTGGGTCATATCCAAATTGTAAAACTTCATTTGACGTATTTGAATTGTAGCTTGTCTTAATGGATCGATCGCTCTGTCCAACAGGCAGTGGCTGCCACTGCGAACCCGCAGCGCCTTGTTTTAATACGCGGCTAAGCGGTGAAGCTTCCAGCACCGATTCCGTTAGCGGTTTATCATCATGTTCAACATTAACTGTACTCTGATAAAAAAGGTATTGATCACTACCTGAATACAGCCCGGTGGTTCCATACAGCGCATTAGACTTAAAGGCACCAGGAGTTACCGGCGAAGTAAAGGGCAAAAACCTCTTCACCTCACGACCGTACACGTCATATTCCTGGGGCTGTACAATATCTTTTTCCGCTGGGCTCCCCATAGTATTTATAGTCTGAACAGGACGCCCCAGGCCATCGAAATATTGAATCGTTTGGTTAACCTCCTCAATTGTTTTGCCGCTGATTTGGGATTCATCCTTTATACCTTCTACTAATGTTGAATTAGTGATGATGTAATTACGATCTGTACTCGGTGTTGATGACAGTGGAGTTTGAGCATACACCGCTCCTAAAATACCTAAACACCACAGAATTATACTTGCTATATATTTCATATACTTAGTTCTTATAATGATAATCAAGCTGACGGATAATGTTCCCGTCGGAATCTTTTATCAACTTCAATCTTCCAAAATTGTCATAGACATAATGGGTGGTAAGATTATTTATGTCTGTGACAGATGTCACTCCTGCCAACGGATCATATGTGTATGTCGCAACAGTCGCCGTCTTGGGATAAAACCGGATATCATCAATTTGGCCTGATAGGTTGATTGTGTAAGTCGAGGAATTCACCACAACATCCTGCCGGGTAAACGTCCAAACAGTGCTAGACTTCGACCAATAGCTTACTATATAGTTACCATTGGGAATATTATTCAGTTGCTTTATAAAACCATTAACCCTGCTTTTTTGTCCGGTATGGCAATCTCCAAAAGCACTGGTACCTTCGGAACTTTCGAAGTTATTGATATATACCTGCGACGAGCTTGCGTTTGTTATCTCCGCCTCTACAAACTGGGTATTGGAGTTCCACACATAAGTTTTTTGAGTGTCGTTTTGTTTAGACACTGTAACCGGGTTCCCATATAAATCATACTCGTGAAATTGAAACGATGTTACGAGTGGACTTCCCTGCAAATTTGATACAATTGTCGTCGGCATATAGAGTAGTGGTTTGGGAGTGCCATAGGACGCCTTAACCGACTCAGACTGCAAACCCGATATATACTTCACTTCCTCAACTACAGCGGAAGTTTGATTATTATTAACCATCGCCTGGTAAACACCTGTCGGGTCCTGTGATGCTGTTACTTTATCCTTTGGATAGACAAACTGTTTCTTAATAGTTTTATCCAAACTGTTTTTTATTTCCGTATTCGTAACATAAAAATATTCAGAATGAAGGGCTTTGGTTTCTCTGTTAACAACCTCTCCATTGAGAGTATATTCTGTCGTTATTTTCTCGATCAGGTCCGCGCGCCCTGCTATAGGGAAAAAGTCGTTCGCTTTAAAATAACGGGGTTGCGACCAACCAGGTGATTGTTTGTATTTAACAGGAGCAATTGTTATAGAGCGAAGGCTTTCGAAGCGTGCTGGGTCATTCCAATATGGCTCCTCATATGACTGATAAAAATATTCCTCTTTTTTCAGTATACCACTATTGCTATATACCTCGACCCTATCAAGCAGCCCGTTACGCCACTCTTTGTACTCGGGAGGGGTAAAAGGAAAAGGTTTCAGGATTACTACCGGCACATCATCGAAAGATTTATAGTAATATTCGGTTCTTCCAAGGTATGTGCCATCACTGCCTTTGATTCGTTCCACTACTCGCTTGTAAGCCACCGGGCTGCCACTAGAAAACATCATGGGATGGATGGTCGAGCTGGATTGTGAAATATAATTTGGACTATTACACGCTCCTTCATACACTTCACCGCTGGATCCACCTTCTCCCCACAAGTAGCAAATCTTATTAGAATACACTGGATAGAATCCTAATGTACCGGAAGACGTTACATTATCACCTAAAAGATATGAATACTCCCGAATCGATGCTGCTGTCGTAGAACCGGCTGCATAGTCTGATATCGTTTTCATTCTAAGTCCACCGACATAAAGCTGGTTAGTGCCTAGGGTTTGTGGTACTTCAACAGGGTTTTGCATCCGCACTTCCTTCCAGCGAAAATCAATGTACGTGAAGTAGTTGCTTAATCCTTGCGTATAGGTGACGACCTTGTAGGTACCCGGCACCAGCGTTCCATTGGTGAAAGTATATTGTGGAGAGAAAGATCCCACTGGAGGATCATACGAACGTAAATCAATTAGTTGATTGGACGCGTTTCTTATTTCGATGAATACTTTACAGGACGATGAATTGCAGGTTATGTTCGAACTGCTTGGAATTTGAATGGTGAATTCTGTTTGAGAATTTGCATCACCATTGAAATCAAACGTGGTGGTAGTACTTGAATTACTGGTGCAATACGCCGTTTTACTTCCATTGTAAGAATATATATACTGTATAAATGAGGTCTGCTGGTTTAACCGCGGGTCGACGGCTCGGTTAACCTCCATCTCAAACTCTGTATAACCACCTGTTGGATAATTTACACGCTTGAGTGACCCTGCCTTACAACGCGTTGGATCGGTATTACGATTCCCACCACTCAGCAAATGATATTGACCATAGTTACCATTAACTCCAACGGCTATCACTTCTGTGGGAATAAGCGATCCCGTATTACTGTTATAGAAGCCCCAATGATCTTGCTGGCTACTAAGACGATCCGGTAATGCTATGTCATAAAAGAACTCATAGTATTTATCCTCAACTCTAGCAGTGCCTCCATACGGTATAACTTTTTTAAGTGTGGGGCGGTTTGTTGAGTTGTCATGAACCAGCTTAAATCCGCGCGTCATAGAGGGGCTCGTCAGGGTAATATCTTTCAACAGATAATCGCCCTGATAGGCACTCGCTTGCTTGGGATCAATTCGCTCTGTAGTGCTATAGTCAACGGTCATTGTAACACCGTTGGAGAAACTGACAGTTTTTAATCGTTTACCCTGTGTCCTACTTGACGAAGTACTAACCGTATACGGCATACCCGATGGAAGTCCTGCTAATCCAGGCATTGCAGTTGTCTGTGAAGCATTCCTTCCGTTCAAATATTGAAAATCTGTATCCTCATAAATAAAAGTGACCAAGTCAATACCGGAAGGCGATTGAATTTTAGACAAATACCAGGACGAGGTATACTGCGCAGCAGCTGTAGCCATCGATTGACTAATCGTCATTTCCGCATCATCAAATATATATTTCAATCCCCGATCATCGGTAATGATGAATTTACTGATCAGAGTATATATTGAAGTAGGACCATGAAGAGGACCAACAAACTTCTCGACTTTTACATTACCTCTATTTAACAATAGTATATTACCATCCTTTCCATACACAAACTTTCCAGATTGCCCCAAAAAATTGTAAGAGAATATATCGTTCTGACTATCGAGTTCATTGGCATCAATGTCGTTGTAGGGTCTTGCAGATATATCATACGGGCTATTGCCCTGACTTTCATTGGCAGGCAAAGATGGAGTATTCAGAAAACCGGCGCCCATCATTTCATCGTAGACGCCTCTCATGTTCCGACTGATAACTCCGCCACATGTAAGAATCCATCCACTTCCGGCCGGACTTGGAAGGTCGTCTACCCGGATACCACCCCCATGATAGTCCAATGAAACGGACAGTTGAAGACCAGTGCTCGCATGGCTATAGGTATATATAGGGACACTTACGGTTGGAATTCCTGTAGAGGTACCTACCGGAACATTACCAAATTTGCCAATTGATGCAGCCGTTGGAGACGGTGGTGTATAACTTTGTAAACTCGGATTTAGGGATTGACCAAAATTTCTTGTAGTAGATAAGCAAATTAGCATTACAAGGGTTACACGCGACAACTGTCGAATGATCATAGACAGGTAGTTTTAAGGTTAGATTCGAAAACACCATTGCAATGCTTTCGTAGCTCAAAGATAAATCAAATAGACATACCAGTTGATGATCTCAACAATATTTTAGCCGTCATTTTTTGCATTCGATTTAACTTATCGTTTCCCCTAACTTCAACGTAAATTTCTCTATTGATTTTGAACTTTCGCCAACGGTAGATGATATTCGTTTGACATTTATGCATCCTCCCTACCCAACGCTAGGGCTAGCGTACGTCCTCATAGCACCTACAGCGGATACATTCCGCCTCATTACTATTACATTAGTATATTCGAGTTCTTGGGTAAAGAGAGTCTACCAACCTTGACAACCGGTGCTCGCTTCTCGGAGGCCTTAGAATTTTTTCCCCAGAATGTCCTTCAGCATTTTATTATCCAGAGCAAGATCAGCATACATCTGCTTGAGCTTTCCATTTTCCTCTTCGAGCTCTTTATACTTCTTCAGTTCATTCGAGTTATTCATTTCCCACAGATCGCTTGACAATAAGTTTGCGATGACGGAATACCTTTTGGAAAAAGATCTTCTACGCGAGATTTTGCAATTTCATTATTGAGCTCATATGACCGAAGGAGGCAGTACAATGTAAAATCTCGAGTAGCTGCGTCAAATTCATCAATTGACTTAACCATACCAGAATCTCTGTCTCCCATTATCAAGTATAAATGAAAGTATGCTTCGGCATTTTTATACTTTGTAGCCATAACAAATGCATAGTAGAAGATAGCGTCACGCTTCTCGTGAAGAAAATAGTGAGCCGCAACTCTATTGTATGCACGCTCGTCTCCATCTTTGATTGCCCTTTCTAGCAATTGATCGATCTCCTGCTGGTTAGGTCCGCTTGAACTTGGAGAGACTACTTCTCCGTCAACTTGATTGCTAGCGCCGCGTTGTTGTTTACACGACTAATGGCAGAATTGTTATTAATATTAAAACATAATTCTTCATTTCTCTTTGGTTTTACCACAGTACAACATACAAACTAATAGTTGAGTCATCGTTGCCTGCATGTATATATTTAGTTACAACAGCTTCGTGTTTGTTAATATGCTAAAAATGGCATCAAAGGTTGCATGATCTGGGTGAATCTAAACTCGACAAGCAAGCGCTTAAACGACTACAAGATTTAGAATTGTTGGAAGACGATAAAAAGAAAACACTCTTCGATCTCATCGATACATATATACGCGATGCTAAAACTAGAAAAGCTTACTCATAAAAAGAGGCAGGTCGTTTTTTAACCTGCCCTTTCAGTATGCCTATATAGATCAACCTGCGCTCCGAGAGAATGGCTGAGTAATCACTAACGAGCGGTAATAGTATTTGTAAAGTAGATATTCAATGCATCAAAAAGTCTTTCATTATCAGTACCTACGCTCCAGTTATATCCGTCTACGCATTCTATAAAAAACGAAGTAGTTCCTTTCAAATCGTCATAGTCAACTTCATTGACGCTTGTGAGCGGTTTTGCTATCAATAAATTAATGATTTGGACAGTGTCTGCTACTAAGGCAAACCAAGTATTCCATTCCAATGTTAACCCTGACTTGTTTTTCAAAACAAGTTCTTCGTATTCTGGAAAATTAAAATCACTTCCCCGCTTTCCTAAAAATTCAAAGTCCAACAATATCAATTCCTTTTCAAATCTATTAATACATGTAAACAACGATTTATAGTCGTGTCGGCACTCTTCGTTCAAAATATACTCTTTAAAATATTTCTCCATATAATCTTATATATTAATTAGGAAGGGGTTGCGCTGATCCCCAACCGCCCTGATCTCCATACCATGAGTGCTGATGTGGATTTGTATGATTTTGCGGGCGACCATGATCAGTATAGTCAATTCTCTTTACTAAATTCCCATCACCATCAAATTCAGCTCCTTGTGTATAGGTATCTTTTCTACCTTCTCTTGTCCCTAAGGTTGTATGTGGTCCGGTTGCCTCTTTGTCTTTTGTCGGTTTCCCAGTTTGATCTTTGGCAAGTGGAGTCTTATTCCCTTTCTCATCTGTAGGAGCATATTGTCCATTATTTGAATTTTTACTATCCGAATTCACCAAGTGATTCAACGCATTCTTTGCAACGCTAACACCATGTGCAGCAACTACTGTACCGCCGACGGCTACAGCCCCACCTGCAACGGCTCCTACACCAGTTGGCATTGTGACTACACCAGCAACTGTACCGCCTGTTGCTATAGTGCCTCCAGCAACACCCTCTATTACACCTTGAGCAACGCTAATTACATCTCCAACTGTCTGCCCTACATTGTAGGCTGTTGAGCTGCGGGACTCTCGTGCAACTGCCTGCACCAGAACTTGTCCATTAACACCTGATACAGTTGTATTGTTGGATACTACAGCATTGACAACACCATTGGCAAAATTAGCAACATCACCCCAGCTTGGTAAATCTGGCCACATCCCATCCGGATCAATAAAACGAATCGGATTGTTTAGCGCGTAGTTATAGGGGCTCCATCTCCTACCTTTCTCACTCAAAGGATCGAGTATACCCCATCGCCCTATATCTGACATATACATTCTGGCACCATAGTCTGACCAATTTAGGCCAAGTGCTGTTTGTAATTCCTTGCCGTTATACTGATACTTGTTGAATAAACTATTCTCCCTCCTATAACTATTGAACGTTAACCCAAATGGATAGTACTCATCTGATTGAACAATAGGTGACTTCGTATGCTCCACCATAAAGTCATCAAAATATACCTCAACAGGGTTTCCGCCTAAAGCCACGTTGTCATTGCTCAGGTAAAGATAAACATATCCCGGTTTCTTTATTACAAGTTCTTTTGATAGCAACTCGTGTTCACGCTGTATACCTGTACCGCTCTCCATCGCAGCTTCACTTACGCGTACGAAACCAGCATCCAGTATGTTGTAATCTCTATCAAAGACTAAGTAGTTCAGATAAGCTTTTGGGGCTGTTCCTGTTTCATTTCCTTTGTTCAGGATGCTTCCAAATGGATTAACTGTACCTCCTGTGCTTCCTATAGCTCCTCCGTCTACATAGGTGGTGGCAGCTGCTGTTCCATTGGCAATCGAAGCGATTAGGTTAGTTACGGCTGTTGACCAGTTGCTCTTATTCGTGTCCAGATACTTCGCATATACTTCTGCCTTGATCACATCGCCAGGCATAACACTCAACGACTTCGCCAATCCCGTTCGTTCACTAGCCGTACCGTTGAGGCGAGTGGAATAATATGTAGGGCCTTGGTTAGTATGGTCAAATAATTCAAAGTCAACTTTTACTGCTTCATCATAGTATAGAAATTCTTGACCCTCTGTCTCTTCGTTAGCAGTCTCCATCGTGGCTACAGGGCTATCAACCTCAACCTTCGTAGTAAACGTTACGCGTACGTTGCCTAAATGATCTTTCAAATGATACTGGTACTCCGGTGAAGTGCCAGTCATCACTATGCGACCCTCTTCATGGTTGATAAACTTCAAGGTATCATTCTCATAGAAGTATTCACCAGCATAGTCTGTCTGCTTGGCTAGCGCACTGCTGCCGTTAAATACTTGCTGGCATAACTTTCTGCCTGTTGCATCATAGAAGTATTTAATATACTCTCCGCTTACCTTGGTTACTTGTACAGGTAAATTCAGGTGATTATAGGTGATGGCTGTAATGTCCTTATTCTTGTCGGCATTCATACTGCCGTTAGCATCGTAGCTATAGTCTTCACTGCCTACATTTCCATCCGTGAAGCCTTGTCGTATATCTCCTGCATCACTTACACTCAACAGCTTGTTGCTCTTGGCTGCTCCTGTGCCGTAGTCATAGCTTAGCACATCCATGCTGGCACCCTTTGTACTCTTGCGGGTAAGGTGTTGCAGGTTGCCATTCAGATCATAATCATAACCGGTTTCGCTAAAGGCATCGCTGGCAAGCGTGTTGTCGTTTGCATCCTTGTGTTGTGGCAGATCCCATCCAGAGGATTGCTTTTGCAGGAAGTCTGCTCCACTGATACGGTTCATCGCATCATAGCTATATCTATAGGCATTCGCCTTCACATCATCATACCCCTGGCTGTTGCTCCAGGTCATAGCCGATATATTTCCGTTATACTGAGGAGCATTGTTCAGTGTCGATACAGGTTCATTATAGACAAGGTTCATTCCAAAGTGATCGTGAGGATCACCACTTCCATCTGCTGCTAAATCTGTGTTGTTGATACGCGTCAGCCAGCCGCGTATATTATAGCGCATGTCTACGTGCTGCTTAAATGTACCACCCTGATTTTCTGAATGAAGCTTCTTGGTAATAATCTGGCCAAGCTCGTTGTATTCATTTTGAGCGAGTAAAATCCTATCACCATCATTTACCTGGTGCCATACCTTTTTCAACCTACCTGCATGGTCGTAGTCGAAAGTACGCGTAACACTCTGTGGACTATACGAGCCAAAGGAAGAGCGAATATTATAAATAACACCGGCTGTATTATAAATATTAAACACAGCGCTTAGCTCACTTGATGTTGCCGGTCGCTCAAGTAGCAAAAGGTTATTTCTATAAAATTTTATCTTCCCAGATTTTCTTTCAACTCTGAAGACATGGCCAGCAGAATAGGTAGGTGAAGGCACCAATAAATTTGAAGAACCTCCTTCATTAATTTGAAACTGACCGCCACTTGTCAGGTAAAGTTGATATATAGTCCCCGACAACGTCGATAATCCTACAATGATAGCCTTGTTGGTAGCTGCTGCCGTAAACTCCACCCAACCATCTTTGTTGGCGGGAAGTTTCTCAACAGATACTCCCGAGGACGTGCCCCAACCATTAGTGGTACTGATTTTATCAAGCCTGTTACCATTGCGTTGGGCACCGACAACGCTTGTCCAGCTTATGCCATAGTGGCTGGTACGGCTCTTCATAACCTTACCTGTAAAATCATAGATATTAGTAATGCGATCTTTACCGCCTTGAAAATTATCAGCTACAGTTTGAACGACCCTATATTTATCATCATAATAGTTTACACTGGTAAGCCAAGTGGTAACGCCGCCCGTGCCATAGTAGTCAAGCACTTTTGTCTTGATACATGTAACCTGTCCTATTACACCGGGGAAACTGTTACCCGCTGCATCGGATTTATACTGTTCATCTAACTCATCTGATTTATAATTATAACGATCATCGTTGAGCAAACCTTTAAAATCATACGAATCGTAATACGTCACTGTCAACACATCAAACTTTGTCAGGTCAAAAGGGAAAACAGTATTCGTATAACCATGGAAAGTTGTTGTTCCATTATAAGTATCATAGAAGGCTGTAGTACTGATCTGGGAAGCCATTGCTGATTGATCAACTGCCGTTGCATGTGTATATATACCGGTTATAATAGGTCGATTCAACGCATCATACTTCGTTACCAGCCATTGATTACTCTTGCGCTGTTCACCATCCTGAGTCATCACCAACCGATCACGTTCATCATACACCATATATACCCAGTCAGCGCCAGGCACCTTTTTATGCGTCATCCGTCTCCTTCCATCATATTTATACTGGAAGCCCCAGTTGTCAATAGCAAGATTAATTGCTGTCTTTACCTTGATGGGTCCACTCATGATCGTTACACCAGCAAACGAAGTATTCGTCATTCTGATCCGGTATATAGCTTCATCGCTTACAGCGAATGCATTGCGGGTATAATTCTGTGGAGTACTGTTTTCATTCTGTGCATTGACACTCTCCCAGTCACCACCACTCTTTTGCTTCTCCCATACAATCGTACCGTTACTGCCAGCCGCTCGACCCAGTATAGTTAATGTTGCTCCTACGGTAGGCGTTACAAAAAGAATGTCCTGTATGTTCTTCTGCGGTGTGAGTGTAGTTGTTTTTATCCCTCCGGTAAGCAACGGCTGAAGTGCACCAAAATCAAGACGGTTCCTCGAAATATCTAATGTCAGATTAGCTTTGTTCTGTTGAGTTGTTAAATCCGGTAGTGAAGTAAACTCATTATAGCTTAAATTGAGTCGTGTCAATACATTCAAGCTGAGAACACCGGTTGGTAAGCTGGTGAATTGATTTTTATGAAGGCTCATAGCCGCCAGCGAAGTGCATTCAGAAACTGAAGATGGAAATTCTCCCGAGAACTGATTGTTGGACACATCGAGATGTGTCATCTTTAACCAACCAGAAAATAGATTGGTCGGAAGTGTACCATTCAATTTGTTATTATATATATAAAAAGAAATTATATCTTTCAATGAAGAAAACGATGCAGGTATAGCGCCTGTAAACTGATTATTATAGATATGGAAGTAGCGTAACTTAGCCATACTACCAAATGAATTCGGCAATGTACCGCTCAGTTTATTATTATATACATAGAAATAAAATAGGTTCTTGAGATTGCCAAGTTCAGCTGGCAATTCACCAGTGAAATTATTACTGTACAGATACAAGTATTGCAACTTACTTAGACTACCAATTTCAGAAGGGATGGAACCATTCAACTTATTGGTATGAAGAGTAAGAGTTTGAAGATTGATTAGATTTTTTACAGATGATGGGATTATACCTGTTAACTGGTTCGTGCTCAATTTTAAATCTACCAAAGTAGTTATGTTCCAAAGAGAATTCGGGATGTCTCCGGTTAACTTATTAGTATATAACCAAAGATTAACAAGCTTTG
The DNA here is from genome assembly GCA_902168185.1 of uncultured Bacteroides sp. Taxonomy (GTDB): domain Bacteria; phylum Bacteroidota; class Bacteroidia; order Cytophagales; family Cyclobacteriaceae; genus Ohtaekwangia. The sequence goes on along the minus strand of CABHOV010000010.1, from coordinate 9,649 downwards.
AAAGGTTTCCAATGTTAGATGGAATGCTGCCGGTGAGCGCATTTTCATAAAGATATAATCCGGTAAGATTAACCAGGTTGCAAATACTCGAAGGGATAGTACCTGTAAGAGCATTGTCATAAAAACTTAGATAGGTAAGCGCTGTGGCATTACCGACATTAGAAGGAATGCTGCCGCTTAGTTTGTTAATAGCAAGAGAAACATATTGTAACCCAGCTATATCGAATAAAGACGAAGGAATTGTACCCGTCAGGTTGCAGCTATAAAGAGATAAGAATTGCAACGCAGTCATTTGCCCTATGGACGCTGGTATACTCCCCGTTATACCGGCATTGTTATACATATACAGTGTACTCAATGCTTGCAACGATCCAATTTCAACAGGGATTGCCCCTGTTAGCTTATTGCCATTCAGAATGATCTTGGTAATATCTCCATTGGCAACCGTTACACCGTACCAGGTACCAAACTGTGCACTCGTAGCCGATGACGGCCAACTGCCGCTTATTGGCCAGTTTGTTTTTGTGGTCCATCCACTGCCGCCAAGGTTATCATATATAGCTTTCAAAGCAGCAAATTCAACAGCATCCGGAACTATATCCACAGGCGCTGTTGTAGTAGCCTGCGCTGTCAAACTCAATGCGCCTGTTAGCAGAATACTCGATAAAAAAGTAAGTAAAGTAGATCTCATCTTGGCGGCTAATTATAGGGCGGTAACTTTTACAATTTTAATTTCATACATCTCCGGAAGTTCATCGCCCTTCAGCAATAGTATACGAACTGTGATCTCGTTCTTTGCACGTTCAAAAGTGATCGTGCCGGACTTCTCTCCACTGTCAACTTGGTAAATCATAGAGCCGCTCTGGCTTGTATTGCTCCACGTACCGCTGGTTTTATTTACTATATAGGTATGTTTTATACCCACTGCATTCTTCCATTCAACCTTTTGAGAACCATAGGAAACAAGGGTTTCATTCTCTGATGACAGGCTCTCCCCCGTATTGACATCCTGTACATGAGAGATCTGCCAAATCAAGGTCTCCGTGGCTATATTTTGTGCCGGCAATGTAATGCTCACCAGTAAGGCTAGCATAAATAGTATTGATTTAGTCATATATAGCCCTAATTAATTAGATGAGGAAGATTTGATAGCCTTAACAGCTTCAGGTGGAAGAACTACTACCAAGCTTCCAAAGTCATCGTAGATATAGTATGTCTCAGCATATAGTTTCACCCCGTTTTCATCCTTATACTCTACTTTCTTAAGGATAGTCTTGCCTTCTTTATCGACATACTCGATCACTTCATGATTATGTTCATCTGAAGTCTTATTGACATAAAGCTGATTTGCTGCATAGTTTTCGTTTGAACTCACTTGTCCAATCGAGGGATCATATGTAAAACGCATAACCTCATCCAATTCATTTAAGACGTAGTCGTACTTAACAGTACGGTCGGAAGATATATAAGATTGCGTATTGTCTGGTTGCCAGAGTTCTCCGGAGGCACCCTTCTTGACAACACGGTTCAGCGGACTGCTTTCAAAAATAGTTTCTGCAAATGGTTTGGAATCATTTGCAACGTTCGGTGTCTGTTGATAAAAAAGAAACTGTGGACTTAATGCATAGTTGTTGGTCGCTCTTCCCAATGGATCAGTTTTATATGTACCGATATTATCGCCGGAAGTGTACGGCAAATAAGCTTTGGGAAAACGGCCATACTCATCCATCACAATGGCCTGTACCATGTCGTTCAATCCGGGAGAGGATTGAACAGCAACGGTTTGAACCAGATTTCCCAAACCATCCAAGTATTGGAGTGATTTACTCACCATTTGTATTGCTGAATTCTCTACAGTAAGATTATCTTTTATTCCTTCCTGCTCACATATATATGTTAATACAAAGCTTGGACTTCCGTAGGTATACCTATAACTCTTAATCATATTCTTCCGAGTATCACGTATTGTTTTTAACCTACCTAGATTATCATACTCAAAATACGCAGTATTGCCATTGACATCGCTTTGACTGGTTATTCCTCTGATCTTATCATAGGTATACGTTGTCATTTCAGCATCCTTTGGATGAAATCGGACATCATCATACTGGCCTGTTTGCAAATTGATGCTATAGCTACCATTTGAAACCACAATCGCTTGTTTAGTCAATTGCCAGAAATCATTTACTTTACTCCTGTAGCTGAGCGTGTAAGTCCCGTTTTGTAATCCGGTTAACTGCTTTGTGTAGCTACCTGAAAAACTGTAGAACCCTGTATTACAATCGTCAATGCTGCTATTTCCATTTCCTTCTTCAAAGTTTTCATAAAAGACATTGCTGAGTGAAGCATTTCTTATTTCCGCAATAACTAATTGTTTTCCATACCCCCAGATATAGGATATTGAGTAGTTAGCTTTAAGTGATTGCTGAAGTAGTCGGCCCGTTTCATCATAATTAGTAAAACCGACCCGTGACGTATAGTGTGAATCTTTATTGAAAGTTCCGTTGATAACAGTAGAGAAACTAAAAGTATTCAACGGTGTCTTTGATTCAATGGCCAAAACTTCTTTTAAAGTAGGCAACGAGCTGTTAAATGTGTTCAGTAGACCTTCTGTATACTTCTTGGTACCAGGGAAATCCGGATCGATCAACTCCTTGTACGATTCTACCGGAGTTACAATATGCCTGCTCTGCAAGGTTTGTAGGCCCTGCGAAAAAGCATCCAGGTTCGCTTGCCCTGCTAAGGAAGTATAGTCCTGAGGATATTTATAGTATACATTCTCGGTGTCTCCATTCGATCGTTTCGTAGATTTCTTTATTATCTGATAGTGCCCATTGGCAACATCGTATTGATAGCTTTCCTCATTCACTAATCGTTCATTTCCTTGCTCATCATATTGATAAGATTCTTTCCGATCAAGTGTATTCCGGTTTACTGGAATGGCAAAATGGTGAGCATAGATTTTAAAAACTCTGGCACCATCATAGCCAGGAGAGAGAAAATCTCCCAATCCTTGATTAAAAAGCATCTGCCATATCTTCGTTGAGTTATTTTGGGTATAATAATATCTATCCATTAAAACTGGCTTCATCGTGTTATTAACCCATTTGAAAGTCTTAACGTACATCAAATCGCCCCTACCGCGCGTTATAGAAGGGATAGCCACCATAATCGGATTTGAAACATTAACCGTTAACTGATTACCATAATGTAGCATCGTATTGACATTGATACTTCCTGAATTATTATAGCTATACTCTGTCATACCGTTTGGAATATTAGCCGCATTGAGATCGGAAACTTGTACTGTTTCATAGCCGAAGTATGGAGCGTCCTGACCATCGGAAAACGAATAAACAGACTGTCCATAACGATAACAAAAAGGATTATCAACGATATTGTTATTTGAATTTATATAATAGTCATGTCCCACCTTCGATGTGTAAATTGGTATATCATCCGCAGTTCCATCTTTATATGTATATTTTTTCTTAAAAGTAGTTTTGTTAACGGGGTCGTAGTTGGTGATTGAACTAACGCGCAAACCGCCTAGATAATGCGTTTTCATTACCTGCTCGGAGGTGCTTGATGTTTTCGCAATAAAAAATTCTCTTCGGATCTCCAGGCTATTAAAAAAATCAATTGTTGACGGATCAAAGGAAATATTGTAGGTGCTTCCACCTTCTATTGTAATAGAAGTATCGATAAAGGATGTCCCTCCTCGCGGTATAGTCATTCTCTTTAAAAACAAGCCGTTCTTTTTAACCACGAGTTCGAGACTATACTGACTAGATGGGTACTGATTGAAATCACTGTATACGAGAAAAAACATTTGTAGTGTTTTACCATTCCATGATGGATCAGCAGTGAAATTACCATTAGCATCAACAAAGCCTGAACTATATACAGTAGGTGATCCCTCGTCCTTAAACAAACTGCTTACCTCATCATGATACGTTATAACAGTCTCCATTCTATCATATGAATGGTTTTCGTAACCAAATGTTGAAGTTGCTCCGGTCGGATATCGAACGGAGGTCAACACATTGGCTGTCGAATAAGACGGATTAGCTTCTCTGTTTGCACCATCAAGAACTATAGGAGACGATGATGATGGAAGATTTACCGTAGCCGGTGGCGCTAGTTGCTTGTTCATTGCACCATTGTAAAATCCCCAATGATCTATGGACAAAGACAATTTACCAGGAAGTTTCACCTGCTCATTGTAGGTAAATGTATACTGATAATCAGTGCGATTCTCAATAACATCAACCTCGCTGACTCCGTTTAGCTTCAGGCGCTTATTGTGATTGTCAGCTGTGTAACCGCTCAGGCTGTTAAAAAGATTAATAAAGTTGGTATTTCCACTGTATGACTGTGTATTCGTGAAATAGGAGTTGTTATCCAAGTTAACTCGTTTTACAACTTTATCAGATTCGTCACGCACCTCAATTGATTTTAAACGCCTTCCTCCTTGCAAGTCAAGTCTTTGATCATCATAAAGGAACTTAACCTTACCAGAAGAAAACTGGATATAGTCAATATTAAGTTGCTCGTATATAGTATAGTGTGCAGTGACCGATTCTATATTCTCTTGGATATTAGGCGATGCATTTCCAACCCGGTATGTTTCTGTCACACTGGGCAATGGACGCACGAAGGTTGCATTAGAATGTAGGTAATTAAAAACGAGACTACCGTACGTGGCCGATTCCATTTTAGTAAGATGCCATGTACTCAAACTCGCTGGAGTGCCAGCAGTTTGGTATGGATTCACAACATTACTATAGGAGAACTGCCGCTTTGTAAAATAATAAGCTGTTCCAGCTTCATCTGTCACTTTCCAGTCGGGATAAGCACCATTTGGTATCATCTCTATCTTTACCTTTCCATCTCCAAGTATTACTGGGGTAAAGTTGTTATCAAAAACAAATTTAAGACTTCGGTTGCCAAGATTTAAGATGTAAACGTCCGATGCAAAATCCGGGGCGCTACCTTCACTTCCCACGGTGAAGTAGTAAAAATACTCCTTCGCAATACCCCCGTGTAACAAATTTAGCCCACTATAAACTGAAGAAAAATTATAGAAATCATTACCCCATGCGTAATACCAATCATTTATACTCGCCAATGGCGATCTACTTGCAAGTATATTCGATGGAGCATCTGGCATATCCATGTAGGTATTGGAAAAACCTGTTGGAAAATCAGGATTGCCACGCACAATGGCGGTGATAGAGCCACTTGCCGACAGTGACCACCCTAGACCAACTTCGCTGGCATCATCTTTAACTTTCACCCCACCTGCGTGGTATTTGATAGAGATTGGAAATGTAAGCGTGCCGTCGCTAATATTATGAATAGGAATAGATATATCTGGTACACCCGTAAAATTACTCACAGGTATTTGACCAAATTTACTTATAGCACTCACGTCTGGAGGTGGGGGACTAACCACTTTTAGAGACGGGCCTGATTGCCCACATCCCTCTCTCGATAAGAGAAACAAGGCTATGAATACAAAGACGGTGTTGCAGTAATAAAATTTCATATTGGGGATAATGTCATTCTAAATTAGATTGTATAGTCAGCTAAATAATAGCACGACTACATCCTAGTCACAGAATAGGTAATTCTTTTAAAAGATGGGATATAGGTACTAACGAAAAATCGCATAAAACACAATGCTGCCAAACTCATATGTAACAGATTAGGATGTCGATGAACAGTCACTTTCATCGATGTACAAACATATAAAATCGACAAACAATCTCAGATGAAGTGTCGTAATTTATTTCACAGATATACTTTTCAACTGCATTAGTGGAATTTATAACGTTTTCTGTTTCCTATTCATCCGTCCAACTTCCATAAAAATCCTCCAGCAGATTTCGATTTTCCGTTAATTACGGAGGAGATACGTGTCGGATTTATACCCTCTTCCTTACCAGCCACGCGAATGCTCGAATATCTTTTTAACAATTCGCCCTCCACGGAATATTTACCGACAGGCTTACTACTACGCCTGACCCTTTCGGTGGTAGATGAATAATGCTTTTCTACATCTATTTTCTTTGCTATACTATCATACTTCCATATATACCCACCGGTACTTTTAAGTTTATCCCTCGCAACAAACGATATAGTTCCGGAAGAAATGCCGGTTATCTTTTGTGCCTGTCGTGCACTTTCATATGTTCTGATCTTGCGACCTTTCATATCATACTGCGTCACGGACTTTGCCTGATTGGCACGAGGTGCCCTGGCGAGAGCACCACGGTATATATTTCCTTTTGTTCGCCACACATAGTTTCCAGCTGTACGATCTTCTTTATTCAAGGCAAAGGAAATATTAGAAGCATGCATGCCAAATGCCTTGGCAGCTTCCGATATAGTGCTAAATACATGCAGTTTCTTACCTTCCATCGAGTATTGAATAACTTCTTTACCAGCCAGCGGTTGTCGATCTTGATAGCTTTTAGGTACAGCCTCCAGGTTCTTCACCTCATCTACCGAGGAAAATTTCCAAATATACCCTCCTGCGGTCTTGTTACTGCTGCTAACATTCTTCTGAATGTTAGCAGCAGTAAGTCCGGTTACACGTGCTGCTTCCTCAATCGTTGCATATACCTTTAGCTTTTTCCCCTCAAGGGTATATTGTGTCACCGGTTTCCCAATGCGATGATTGCTATACTCTCCTCTATAGGCATCACCCGCGAAACGCCATACAAAGCCATGCGATGTCTTCGACCGCTTATGCGCACAATCGAGTAGTGTAGTGGCATTGAACCCTGTCGTCCGTGCCCCTTCCGTTACACTATCAAATTGCGCAATCTTCTTTCCCGGCAGGCTGTACTGTACGATCGGCCTTGGTTTACTCTTGATCTTGTTTTTATACTCGCCACGGTATATATCGCTATCATAGCGCCATACATAGCCACCACAGGTCATCGTTTTATGGAGTGCACATTTACTGATGGTATCCGGATCGTTCCCGGTCTTCCCTCCCGCTTCTTTTACGCTGGGATATACGGTTATCTTCTTACCTTCTATGCTATACTGTGTGACCTTCTTCTCACACGAGAAATCCCTAAACTCCCCCGTGTAACGATCTCCTTTAAACCTATACACAAAACCATGAAGCTGCCTGAGTTTTTTCTGTACGACCGTACGAATCGTGCCACGGTGTGTATTATTTTTCTGGGCAGCTTCCGCAAGACTGCTGTATTCTTCTACCATTTTTCCGTCCAGCGAATACTTTACAACAGGCCGTGGTGAATTTGCATCCGACCTCGATTGTTTCCTGTCCTTTTTTATCAACCGCCCCGAACGCGGTCTTCGCTCGCTCCTTAAGCCATGTATATATAGTTCGGTGCCGTTCATCAGCAAAAGATTATCATACCGGTTGTTCTGGTTATCACCGTCTTTATGTACAACGACAAGTTTATCTTTCTTAAAATCAATAGGCTTTACGAAAGCATGATATACCAGGCGGTTTACTTTGAAGCTATAGTCACCGCCTTCGTACCGCAGGTGAATCGATAACTGGTACATATAGTCTTTTGTATAAGTATTGTAATACTTCGTCAGCGCTTGTTTCCGGATGCGTTCTTTGGTAAAATATAGTTGCTTTCCATCCTCTGATATGATCAGGCGCGGTGCTGCCCAAATACGGCCAAAGTTTGATATACCATAGGCCCCGTCAAAGCCGGGTATATCTGCCCACTTCTCTCCTTTCATGGAATCGAGTGACAGGTTTTGATAGGGATATTGGGCAGGTTTGTTTTTCTTCTCAGGCATATGCTACACACGTTCCGACTCCATGCACTATAAAAGTTATACCAGTGCTGGAAGCGAAAACTATTGCGAAGTAACGGAATATTACGCAATGCCCAATTTCCCGCTCACAAGGATATGGATAAAATGACTCGTAGAATGACTAACTAAATTAAATTATCATAAGATGTTCTCAGGTGTTTTTTCGCTATACCTATATATTTCTCCACCACGATTTTCTTGATGTTCATTTTTTTGGCAATGTCTTCGTTGGAAAGATTTTCACTTAGTCGAAGTCTCATCGCCATCCCAACCCGTTCAGGCAAATCAGCGAGACCCTTGTCAATGACGTTTTGAAACAGACTTGGCTCTCTCTCAAAGCCCTCTATACCATCGTATATCTCCTCATATAACCTATAGTGTTCTTCGTATTTTCTTTTTACAGTTGAATGCTGGAAATAGCGGATGACTTTATACTTTACCATTCTAAACAGGTATGATTCCAGTGCGGTAACATTGGTAAGATTCTCTCTCCGTACCCAAATCGATACAAAGACCTCCTGAACAATTTCTTCACAATCTTCTTTCTGTGGTATATTCTTCCGGGCGTAACTATATAACTTAGTAGCATATCGACTATAGATGGTCTGGAAAGCGTTGTCACTTCCCCCTATCAAAAGCGCCATCAGTTCCATATCGGTATGGTCCAGCAAAGCATTCATACAAAAACCAGATTGATTTTGAGTTGTGGGCTCAAGCTCCAGTAACAATAATTACCCAAGAGGAATAAAGTTGATTCGCGTAGTGTTTCCATGCCTTTAAAATTCATGACCGTTTGCTTACAATGAATGGTTACAAAATACACACAATCATTTTAATATGCAATAAATACATATTTAATGATTGAATCAAAAGGCATTTTGGCCTCGTGAGACCAACAATCAATTATGCTAAACTTTCTTCACTTGGAGCACGACTAAAAATGCTAAGGGAAGCGGCAAATATTTCGCAACGTCAAATAGAGTTTGTCACAGGCATGGATCAATCTCATCTATCCAGAATAGAAGCAGGACAAGTCAACGTAAGCCTTAACTATATATTTCTTATCGCAGACTTCTTTGGATTGGAAGATCATGAAATATTGAATTTCAAGTCTTCAGTACCTGATGGGCAAATTCTGACGAAGAATGTGCTGAAATTCTTAAAAAAGAAAAACATCGATTCAGCAGATTTTTTTAAGACAGGATTAACTTCAGTTTTAGAGGAGTGTTTAGTTTCTTCAAAATTCCTTTCAGTTCCGAGATACTCAAAGGAGATAGCCGAACATATAAAAGAAAAATATAAAGAGAAATTTACTTCATCGGCTTTGTCGCAGGCACTTGAAGGACTCAGAAAGAAAGGTCTAATTGAAAAGCTTCCAACAGACAAGAAATCGAAGTTTCAATACAGGAAAAAATAATTCAAAAGTAGCCTCGACGATCCCGTCATGCCTTGACGGAATTCTGGCAATTATGCTGCATAGATCAGCTTTCATACGGACATATTCAACAACAAAACTAACCTTTATGGAATTAAGATAGATGCTGCTATTGGGCCCAAAAATACACATAACAAAAATATCTTGGTAGCAACGGTAGGATCATCAAACTATATGTCATTCTAATTAGTACAACCATTTTCATAGGACATAAAGGCCGGCGAAACGTAGAGGAAGCTCTTCATTTTACATTTAGGTTATATGTAGCATGTCCGGCCTTTTACCAATCTTTTCCAATGAGGACAAAAGAACAAGTCATTAAGTTGATGTCAAAACTACAAACTCTTTCAAATCAATTAAACGATGAGAAGAGCGTTGGCATTCATCAAAACGTTA
>CABHOV010000009.1 GCA_902168185.1 uncultured Bacteroides sp. | reverse complement strand
TTTTTGCCAGCATCAAACTCCTTGAGAATGTTGAAAATCTGGGCTTCTGTAAAGCGTTTCTTTTTCATATGTAACAGTTTAAAGTTAAAAGACTTTCGTCTAATCTTAAACCGTCCTATTTTCAGGGGAGCTTACACATACACAAACAAAGATAATGTAATGCATTTTACTATATACATTTCTTGCATATTTTAACAGAGGCAATACACGACTTAATCAAAAGTTAGCGTGCGCAGATTGGAGTAAAGCAAAAGAACTTGGTTCGGACTCGGCAGATGAAAGAATTAAAGAGCACTGCAGATAAGCCCAGCCCATAACAAAAGCTATGAAACATATACTGTATTGTAGGTTCTTAAAGTGTGTGCTATTAAATATGGGAAGCTTACAATATTTAAACGCCAACGTTTTTAGCCAAGCTTTGGCTGTCATTACTAGAAGACAAGTAAACATGATTAGAAACGAAGTAATAGAAAAAGTAGTTAATACAACTTTACCTGAGAATATCAAACAGGATATAATTAATAGCTTAACAGAAAGATATTTAATTAACATTGAAAAGTCAGAAGTTAGCATTGGAGATTCAAAAATTGGTGGGTTCCCTCATCTTCCCAAGGAATATAGTTATCCTCAAGAAGAAACATTTTACTACGAATTTGTTGCTCAGATAAATCTATCAGAATTAGTTGAAAATAATATTCCTCATTTTCCAACAAAAGGAATTCTCTATTTTTTCATAGATGATGATTTTAATGTTGGAAATGTAAATTCGAAAGTCATATTCATTGACACTGAAAATTCCAATCTTGAAATCAAAACACCGCCTCAAAACAAGCGGAGTCGCTGCGAGTCCTTTGACGGAAGAACTGAACACACAGAATTGAGATTGAAATTTCTAAAGGGACTAACAATAGACCAGCATCTTATTGATTATATAGTTAATGAATATCTAATAAAGCAGGATGTTAAAATAGCAGACTTTGATATAGAAGATTTTTACACAAGAGATCAAATTTGTGGGTTCCCCGCCACATGGAGAATTAGCAACTCTGAATGGTGGGCTTACTTAACAAAAATGAGATTTGGATCTTTATACTACCTAACACTCGATTACCAACTAGAAAATTTGAAGAAACAAAATATAAATTTCAAAGTATGGGTTAACAACAAAGTTGATGAACTAATAACTAAACAAAAGGATATATTAGTAAAACACGATCGCAACGCTTATATATATAGTTATTGGGAAAAAGAATTGGAGGATTTAGAATTTACTAAACAAAACCTAAACGACTTTACTGACGACTTGGCAAATCATAAATTAAATAGTAAAAATTGGAGACAAATCCTTTCTATTTCTTCTGTATATGACGCCAAAGTGAGATTTGGAGATGGAAGAATGGAGTTTTTTATCAACGTTGATGATCTTAAAAATCATGATTTCAGTAATATTTACTGCCATATATATGGGTGAAAGTAACGAACCAACACTAGCAATAACCAATGACGGTGATGTATAAACTTTTATCTTAACTATTAAGTATAGTATATCATATAGCAAAATGATATACTAGTATTAATCTTAAGCCCTATTTGGAATCGAGCAACCGGATCAATGCAATTCAATAGACCTTCAAAAAGTACTCAAGTTCTTCAACCTTAAGATAACTCGAAAAAACTTTGAAAGATTTTTCTTTCATACCTACCCAATTCTGACTATGTATACAAATGTTCTGGATAAACGTTAGCAGCAACGTGCGGGGAATAGTGTTGATAAAAAAGATAGAAAAAACAATAGACAATGTGATATGAAATTAGGCGATTCATTCAGCGGTGCTCTTAGAACGTTTGCTTACTTCATGGCAAGTGGTACGCATACACATTAGAAGGAATAGATTATCTTTCTCTTTATGGAGAAGAGCCAAGTGCAATTGAACAGGTGTTTGCAATTTATGCCAACGTAATTGAACTGGATGAAAACGGCAGGGTATTAAACGCTAAATATGCAGAGAGAAGAGCAACTGACTATTTACGACAGTACTGCGATCCAAATTTCAGTGTTGACCCGCCTTATCAAGACTGGGAAGTCGCGTTGCATAGTCCACCACCATTAAGTGACATAGATAATAAAAATTCATCCTGATGACCGCATACTACTGCTAGCTATGCATGTAAATTATGCTGACAGATTATTCACCATTATTGTTATGTCCAGTTTGTACTCGCAGTCTATTCAAATTCTATTTTTTCATTGTACTCAAAATCGTAATCCCCTATCCCAACCACAGCAAAGCAAGATCGAACAAGGAAAGATATTTCCGGAGGGTAGAAATTTCAGGTGAGCGATTGGGGTTACGAAGGTCTTTTTACTATATTCAATTCATAGAGCCCATCTAGCCTTTTAATGAAGGCAGGTGGGCTTTTTTTGCCTCATAAACGATGTGTTAACACTAAAACAAAAATTATGAGCCCCTTTCAAACCCTTACCTTATCAATCAATTCAATAATTCTGATTGCAACATGTTTTGTTATATCAGATTGTACATCCGATGATGATACCCAAATTATTACTGGCTCATGATCCCATCTTATTACTTCTTTAGTAGGAGATGGACCTTTTTGTTTCTGAGAAGTACGATGCCGAGTATATATATATCATCAATCCTCTTTACTCAAATTGTCTTGAAAGTTGAGTTTAATAACCTTAAAATTTAATAATATGAAAATCTTATATGCTCTTTTTCTTGCATGTTTGTCGCCAAATGTATTTTCACAAACCATCGACCTCCCTACGTTTCTTGGTCAAAATATTACAGTTGTTTCTGTAACTTCAACTGGCGGAATTCTGAACATAGGTGGTTATGATCCGAATGACCAGTACGTTACGCGACAGGTTTTGCTTGGACCAACCCAAGTCCTGGCAATAAGCAAAGATTCTTGGCGTCCCTATATCTCTTTAATCACTATACCATTTAAAGTGCGTCATTCCATAGATACATTTGAGCAAAGCGTTCAGACTGGACTTTCTAATGCTGGCATTGCAATTAATATTTACAACTATAAACTGTCTAGATATTTTAATTCAGGAAAGCAGTCCGTTCATCAATTTGGCATTGGCTTATTGTTCGCTCCAACTGCTGAAGAATTAACTCCTGAAAACACCAAAAATTTTGTCAATGAGAAATCTAAACAACTGTTTTTATCCGCGGCTTTATCTTTAACTTATACCTATAATGAAGTTACTTTCGCCATAGTACCTTTTGGTGTCGATTTTGCTACAACAACTGACGGCAAGCGCTATATATACAATAAAAAAAGATGGTGGGGTTTAGGCATTGGAATCACCACAAAGCTATTTGGACTATTTTAACGCAAATTATGACTATATATGCAAATCCTACATTATTGTATTGTAATACATCTGATTGATCATGCTCAATTTTACGCTATATTTCAAAACACCAGAGTGAAGAAATTAAATGAATGATAGTAAGGAAATATAAAATATAGATGATAACCGTTCTATATTTGAACACTAGCTTCAATTTAAAAAAAGATGAGTTTCCTAAAAAAAATATTTGGTAACAATCAATCATTCAAGGAATGTCCACGTTGCTTAGGCAAGGGTCAAGTTGATTGGGCCGACATTGAAAGACTTAATCAGGAGTTAAAATGGATTCCAGGGACTTGCGCATACTGTGGTGGAAGTGGAAAAGTGGACAATGGAATTGAAGATAACGTACCCGTAGACGCTTCATATCTCGTCATTAATTTACAGGAAGATGAAAGAAAAAGTATTATCAATGGTCACCCCGATGCGTTAGAACGAGGTAAGCAATTCGACGAGGAAATTGATACCTTGATAAATCAAATTAGCTATTTACATTTTGAAGCCAATTTAACTTCTATACAAATAGCTAAATTCTTTTTCATAGGCAAGGAGGATTCAAATTCCTACGAAAGTGAGAAACAAGACTTTATTAACTATGTAGAATCAGTAATTCAGAAAAAAGCCAGTAAAGACTGAGGATATAGATATTAACACTATTCATCTAACGTTATGTAATAAACGAAAGAGCAAAATCAGTACTTGCCTATATATGTCACTGGTACTTTGTCTGAGAAAGAATTCAATATCACCAATCTTAATTGGACTTAGAATGACAATTTAGAGGATGAGGCGTACTTCGAAATACACTTTCATTCTAACGGAAGACATTCCAATTCAATATCTTCATGATAGAGCGCTTATAGCCCATCTGGTCTTCCCTCAATTTCTCCGAGGTAATTCAGGACGTATTTATCTTTACGAAGGAAACATCATAAATGCAAGGTATAGTTCACTATTGTCTTGAATATAGTGCTTAAAAAAGCCAGCCGCTAACATTGCATATAATCAATGGTGGGCTTCAGTTTAAGTTTAAATGTTTATCTTCGCTCCAACACTAGTTAACGGGTGGATAGATTCTACAACGTGATCCCACCACTGCTTATATGCTAGCGTTAGTGGCAATTTTACCGACCCGACTTCAAACAAGCAATTGATAAAATATTTGACAAAATAAATGAACTGCAAAAACTGTAACAACGAAGTGAATCTAAACTATTGTCCAAACTGTGGACAACCTGTTAACCTAGAACGTATTAACGGACATTACATCATTCACGAAATAGAACACGTATTGCATTTTGAGCGTGGAATTTTATATACGATTAAAGAACTAATCACAAATCCAGCACAAAATATAAGGAATTATCTAACCGAAAACAGGAATAGACTTGTTAAACCAATAATTTTCATCATTGTTACTTCTCTTATTTATTCATTATGCAATAGTTTTTTCCACTTTGAAGATGGTTATGTAAATTATTCAGACGACAACACAAAATCTGCAACAAGTGCAATTTTTAAATGGGTTCAAGGACATTATGGCTATGCAAATATCATTATGGGAATTTTTATCGCATTATGGACAAAGTTATTTTTCAGAAAGCACACATTCAACATCTTTGAAATCCTAATTCTTCTCTGCTTCGTAATGGGAATGGGAATGTTAATTTATTCCGTGTTCGGCATTATTCAAGGTTTGACACACTTTAGCCTAATGCAATTTGCGGCCATCTCTGGCTTTGTTTATACAACTTGGGCAATTGGACAATTTTATGAAAAGGGTAAAATTATCAATTATGTTAAAGCATTTTTTGCATACATTTTGGGACTGCTAACTTTTACATTGACAGCAATTCTGTTAGGAACATTAATTGACCTAATAACAAAACATTAAAACATATCTCATTGCATTTGTAATATCCAATACTTAAAAAATAAAAAAAACTGCCACTAATCGAGTAGCCCGCCCCGCTAATTTAGCGAGGGAGGCTCTCACACCACTGTACGTACGGGCCTCGTATACAGCGATTCATTAAGTTGTAGAGATACTTTTTCGTAATAGGATAGCATGGATTCATATCCTCTCTTGGCAAGCCTTTCGATTGTTATCGTTGTTACGAGTATAGGGCTTTGGACTACAGCCCAAGCCCCATGCGCGTTCGGCTCCATGCATATACCTGACCATTGTGAATACCTAAACGAATCAGGTTCTTTCTTTTCCGTTCATATTCCCTCTTCCGATTCCTGCGGTATCTACTGATAAAAGAATTGATAGTTTCGCAGGCCTATGCAGCCACTGGCCAGTAGGAGATTCCAAAATCCGCCACTGGTGTTGAGAGGCGTCTAAACAATTGTCTCTGCTTGTTTAAGATCCTTCAATGCAAATCTATATATATAGTTTAAGGCAGTTACTTAGAGTATAAAAAAACGTACTACAAGTAGGGCTTGGGTATTTTCTGGTGTACGGTAAATATTGGCAACCATTTCTCCATGACTGAGGACTACTATATACTATCTTAATGCGAAAAGCATTATTGGTAACACCAATAATGACGAGGACGATTATCTTTTAAATGGCTGAACGAGGACGATCATCGCTTTAGTTTTTACACTTGGCTCCTACTGTATGTCAACTCAAACGATGACCCACACCTAATGAAACAGTTGACAGGACACCCAATATATAGCACCACTACCTATATGACACCTGGCGAACTCAACGGTTTACTTCAGCAATACTGGACATAAAAAGAAGACGGCAAATGAATCCATAGGAGTACACTTCGTTTAATAGGCATGTGTTTTATAGCTTAATTATGTAAGGCCATATTATTTGATACTACTCAAACGCTGCCAAGATTCCTTGAAAATAAACTATAAAAAATGGGTAGCCTTTCCGACTACCCATGGGCTTTACATTCAACTAAGCGAATCGACACAACGGTTTTCCTTCTTCTGTACCCCAAAGATATATCATCGTATTAGATAAAGTATCTTTCACGCAATTGTAAGGATGATATATAAGAATTACCCACTAACAATAAGGTGCATAATATAACCCGGAGGTATAATATCACCATAGTAACAATGCAAATACTTCTACACGTGTCCGATACTTCCCACCTAACTTAGAATGATGCACGGCATAATTATGCATCGCAACTATTCTATCGAACCAGCGCAATCAAATTTCAAACTTGTTGTTCTTGCGACAATTCCACTTTGCTGGCATTTCAGCGCTGCTTCTTTTTTGATGTGATCATCGGTCCGTCCTCCGTTGTGGAGTTTTATACACGACATGCAATGGAATGGAAATTTCGATCTTTATGGAAGATTGGAAAATCTATGAAATTATCATATTTGATAATTAAATTTGAAGATTATGAAATCAAAATCGTTGCAAAATTTACTGGAGGCTGTGGGTGCAGAACTGGCTACGTTAAGGAAAAATAAAGGATATAAAACAATCAAGGAATTTGCAGCCGCATTTAAGTTACCTGCAATTCAATATTGGCGTATAGAGAATGGCAAAACCAATCCAACCCTTTCCAGTCTTGATAAACTTTTAAAAATTCACAAAATGACTATACCCGATTTTTTTTGTGAAATTGAAATGGCACAGAGAAAATCCAAGTCTAATTGATCTTATAAATTTGAAATCACTTTATCGACATCTTCGATGGAATCGAAAACAAAAATTGGAATCTCGTCAACGGTTTCCGCTTCTCTTAACTTGCTGACAATGTCAGGCTTCCCAATGACCACAATTGCCTTCGGCTGCTTTGATTTGACCTTGTGCAATAGCGTGGTATGGTCAACAACAAAATCGACCGGAACCTTGAGTGTATTAAAAACATGAAATTGAGGCAGGTCGCAAATTTCAGGGCTGTAGTATATAATAAAATATTCTTCCTTGAGCTTGCCCATAAACGGGAATCTTAATACTTTTTTTGATTTAAAAATAATATCATTTTTTTGAAAGAGATTAATTCTTTTGATCATGGCAGAATTAGACGAGGAAGTTAAAAACGTCTTAATGGCGGAAGACGACAATGAAGATTTTGAAATATTTGCGGAAGCCGTGCGGGAACTTTCATTACAGATATTATTAACCCGTGCTGAAAATGGAGAGGTACTCATGAAAATTCTTCACGAACGACTTCCGGATATGCTTTTTCTCGACATCTTGATGCCCTGTAAAAATGGGAAGGATTGCTTGCTGGAGATCAGAGAAAATAGGAAGTTCGATGACTTGCCAATCATTGTTTATTCAGGCTTGAGAGATTTTGAAACAGTAGAATTTTGCTTTAGGAAGGGAACAAACATGTTTGTCTATAAGCCTCATAGTTTTTCAGAGCTCATTGATATAGTTCAAAAGATATTTGCTATCAACTGGAGTAAAGTGAAATATTATCCGAGACGTGCTGATTTTGTCTTGAATCCATTATAAAGGAACTATCGCCTGGATGCAATGATGAAACGGGGCATATAAAGGTCTTACAAAGTTTTCAAAAACGAATTGACATAGGCTTAGAGCAGACGCGTATTCTTGTTCTGACTGGTGCCCTCCTTCTACAGGTACAACGAAACAAACTTTGTTATGGGTAAGCATTGCTGTACTACAGTGAGACCAAAAGCAAAGATCACCACACGCTATTTTGATGGTTCCAATGGAACAATTGCCACCAGAGCTAAAACATAGTGAGATTGAAATGGATTAGCAAGCTTGTCATCACCTCAATAGTTAACAATATAAAAAATACACATCACCTTTAGGATTAATTTAATGGCAAGTAAAGTAGCCATTTCATCCAGTCATTGAACAATTTGCAGGAAAGGTGTTTATCTTTGCTGAACTGAATGGCAAAATCAGGTCCTTACTAAAAAGTAAACTGATTAATCCATGTCGAAATTCACAAAAGAAAAGCAGCACTATTCATTACCAAGCAACACAGTTTCGGTAAAACCACCAATCAAAGAAATAAAACTCATACTGTATTGGCGTGATGGTTTCAGTGAGACACATAAAGGTTTTGACAACGTCCAGCAACTAGCGGACTTTCTAAAAAATAATCAAGAGCTTGCTACAGCTATCGGATATATACCTAACGCCAAAAAGCAATAGTGTATGCATCCCAAAGACAATGAACTGTATCCAGTAGGTACGGTAGTGCGGCTGAAGAAGACCGGACAATTTGCACTCATTAAAAATGTGACCTTCCTTTTTAATGAAAAAAACTTTCTTCACTATCTTGGAGAGATTGAAGGCAGGGAAGGTAATTACGCATTGTATCACGATGATCTCGAGCTGGAATGCCTTCCTGCATAGAGCATTGAAAACAATATAGCGTTGATAAAGGACTTCTATATTTGCGTTAGAAAACATATACGAAAGCATCCCATTCAATGAAGTTTGCTAGCCCTTCATTGTGTTGACGAAATATATCAACAATATATAGGGCTATAGCAGCCCTTCATCAGCGAACGAGTAATACTTCTCTACTGTTAGAATCACATGATCAAGTAATAGTATATCTAGTAAATTGCATCCGGCTTTTATTTTTCTCGTGATATTTAAGTCCGCCTCACTTGGTGTCAGGTTACCTGAAGGATGATTATGAGAGAGTATAATTCCAGTTGCACCTGACTTAAGAGCAGCGATAAAGACAAGTTTCGGGTCTACCAATACGCCAGTGATCCCACCTGTGGCCACTTGAAACAAACCCAATACTTTGTTAGCTCTATTGGTGAAGATTACTTTAAACTCTTCAAACAGTTCTATAGTCGATTCGTTCCAGCATTGTCTCAGTATATCATAGGCGTCCTTTGAACTTGATATCTTAGGACGCTGTGAAGGTTTCATGTTGGATGTGTATGAGAGTTGAATTTCTGCAACTTGCCATGATGTTCTTTTACTTGTGTTTTCCATAATTGTAAGTATTAATTATGGTCGGTCTCAAAAGCTTTATTATACCTTCCTTTAAAAAGGAAACGGAATAATTGGGGGTTCCTGGAAACATCGGTTGCAAGGGGGCAACCGTTTATGCCGTAGTCTTTTTAAAGGAAGGTATAGCAAAGCTTAACTTTACCATGATTCATACTTACGAGGAAAGCACAATAGAAGTAAAACTGCATGGCTTAATGAGAGAACAAGAAGCTAATTTTTATTCACGCCTATTCAACCACGCAACACAATTAGCATGAGTTATACCTAGAACAAAAAAAGGTTTCTATCAACTACTGCCAGCGAACTTGACTCATTAAAAAAAAAGTAAAAAAAAGATTCGCGAAGATGACAATTACTATAGCTGCTACGACAATGCCACCCGTTATATTTTTTCCACTTGGCCATTTATCAAATTCTTCAATTATATCCCTCCATTGATTTCGTCGGTGAAAAAGTAAGTAGTTAGGTAAAACAATGGCTATGACGAAAAAAACAAAAATAAAGTTGTCATCGCCAGCATCAACCGATTTTCCGCGAAAAATCGTAAAATAAAAAAGGCCGGAAAAGCCTAAGAACAATTCCAATACAGTGATTGTCAATGTGGCTTTCCATTCACTCCACACCTTTGGAGTCGATGCTGATTCCCAGAATTTATATAGTTGGTAAAAAAAATAATTATATACACTTCTTATGCTCATATTACATGGCTTGCAACGAAAGGTACTTAATAAAAATCTTGAAGCAATTTTTAGATTACTCACTTATGGCTTTGATCGCGCCGCAACATGTCTACCGCCGAGCCGGTTACTTTCATTGACTATTTCACCGATGATAAGACACGCATGGAACCCCTTAAACAATAGAAGGCTCGCAACGTGCGAACCCTCTACTCTGCCTACTTGATCCTTGTAAACCAACGATTACAAGTATCCCTGTAACTAACTTATGCACAAAATTAAAGTATATACATTACTCTCGGCACGAACTCAGTTAAAACGATGTTAAATCGATATTAAAGTTTACGTCAGGAATTCCAACCACCGCCAAGCGCACGATAGAGTATTGAAATAGTCTTTAATTTTTCTTTCCTGATTTTTGTAAGTTCAATTTCTGCTTCCAGCATTCTTCGCTGAGCAGTTATAACTTCCAGATACGTTGCATACCCTACACTAAACAAATCGTTCGAATTATTATAAGCGCGCTTCAGTACATCAAGCTCTTGTGATTTGACTTCAATTTGCCACGCGAGATTATTGACGATAGTCAATGTATTATATACTTCATAATACGCACCGAGCAGTGTCTTTTCGTAATTGGCTAAGGCTATTCGTTGCCGAGCATTTGCCGAAGCGTACAAGGCGCGTATTTGTCCGCCCTGAAAAATGGGAGCAGCAAGTGACGACGCAAAATTATATACTGATGCGCCCGGTGTAAGAAACCATTTTGAAAGATTAAAAGCCGAAAAGCCAACGCCTCCGGATAAGGTAAGCGAAGGATAGAATGCCGCCCGTGCTGCCGCTACATCTGCATGTGAGGCGAGCAGTTCCAGTTCGGCCTGTCGTATGTCAGGTCTGTGTTTCATGATATCTTCGGGCTCTCCTGCCATTGCTTTGGCTATCGTATCATATTGTGTTATAGTATATCGGTTTATTGGTGCCGGAAATTTGCCAAGTAACCGGTTCATGGTTGCTTCATTTATTTTTACCCGTTGTATAACTTCAACGAGTTGTGTCTGCGTGTTGAGCATCTGTGCTTCGAACTGATCAACCGCCAGTTGACTTACTTTGCCACCGGTCTTTTGGACACTGATCAGTTCGAGTGCGAGCTTTTGTAATTCCAGGTTTTTCTCCAGCACCCTTTGTTCCTGGTCAAGCCCCAACAACTCGTAATAGGTTGCCGCCACATCACTGATAAGCCAGGATATAGCACCATGCTTGAACTCTTGAGACGACATGTATCTTGATAGAGCTGCTTTTCTGCGAGACGATAATTTTTTCCAAATATCGATCTCCCAGTCGAAAGTAGCCCCTGCAAACCACTCGGTATAGGGTGAGGGTAATTGTTTATCAGCGGGTAAACTTTCGGATCGGTTGGTATCATCGTTGCCGATGCCGTCCATGGTATATTCACCAAACTTTGTCACTGAGTTACTTACTCGTCCGCTGAGAGATGGAAGAAAATTTTTCTTTACCAGTCGCAGTTCTGCCCCCGAGAGATTTACCCGGTGCGAAGCAATATGTATATCCCGGTTATTCTTTAGAGCAAACTCTATATAGTTCATCAGGCATGTGTCTTTGTAGAATGTGCGCCAGGGCAACGATGCTATGGAACTGCTGTCAGGTTTTGTACCCCCATACGATGCGGGCATTTCCAGGGATGAACGAACACTTTCTGAAGCAATCTTGCACGCCATAAAGGATGTTACAAAAAAGAAAAAGACTATACTTTTTACTGCCAGCTTCTTAAGCATTCTCATACATTTCAGATTTTGATGTAATGGTCACAGAATGTTTTTTACCCCGATGATTGATATAGGTTGACAAAGATTCAAAAATGACGTAGAGACCGGGAACCAGGAGGATCCCGAATAATGTACCGGTTATCATACCACCTGCAGCAGCTGTGCCTATAGAGCGGTTTCCGATAGCACCAGCACCACTGGCGATGCACAATGGGATTAGACCTGCAATAAATGCGAAAGACGTCATCAATATAGGACGTAATCGTGCGGCTGCACCGGCTATGGCTGCATCCGATATCGACATGCCTTCCTTTCTTCGCTGTATAGCAAACTCAACAATGAGAATGGCGTTTTTACCAAGCAACCCAATGAGCATAACCAGGGCCACTTGCGCATATATATTATTTTGTAGTCCCGCTATATATAGGGCCGCGTAGGAACCAAAAATACCAGCCGGCAGCGAGAGAATAATGGGAAGCGGCAAAAGGTAACTTTCGTACTGTGCCGCCAGCAGCATATATACAAAGAAGAGGCAAACAAAAAATATAACGATCGTTTGATTACCCGACTTGATCTCTTCACGGGTCACACCCGACCAATCGAATGTATACCCCTTCGGTAAAACCTCTTGCGCTGTTTCTTCAACGGCACGGATAGCATCTCCGCTGCTATAACCGGCAGCAGGCTCACCATTGATCATCGAAGAAGTAAACATGTTATAGCGAGTGAGCTGCTCGGGGCCATATACCCGTTCCAGTGTCATAAAGGAAGAAAACGGGATCATCTTACCGGCATCGTTTTTCACGTAGAGCTTGAGTACATCTTCTGGCTTGCTCCGGTAATAGGGTTCGGCCTGCACCATAACTTTATACATCTGTCCAAACCGGATAAAGTTTGATGCATAGAAACTTCCGACCAATGTTTGAAGTGCATCCATAGACTCCTTTACGGAGATACCCAATTGTATAGCACGATCATGATCAACCCGAAGCAGGTATTGCGGAAAATTAGGATCGAAGTTTGTAAATGCGTTTTCGATCTCTGGCCGTTCGTTTATAGCCCGCACGAACTTCGATGAAACTTCTGCGGTGGTAAGTAACGAACCTCCGGTACGATCTTGCAGGCGCAACTCGAATCCGCTGGCGTTACCAAATCCGGGAATGGCAGGCGGTGGAAAGAATTGTATATCTGCTTTGCGAATAACAGAAGATTGCGCTTCAAGAAGAGCAATCATATCATCTACCGATTTATCGCGCTCGTTCCATGGCTTGAGGTTTATCATCGCCATGCCGTAGGATGCACCCGCTGATTCGGTCATCAGGCTATAGCCGGCAAGCGTAGAGACCGTCTCAATGTCTTTATACTTTTTAGTAACATTCTGTATATCCGCCAACACGGCTTGCGTACGTTCCAGTGTAGCACCAGCCGGCAGGGCTACGTTAACATAAATTGTCCCCTGATCCTCTGTGGGAATAAATGCTGTTGGTAAGATTTTATTGATATATACCGTAGCTGCGATAAACATCAAAAGTATACCCATCACCAAACCCCTCCGCCCCACTGTAAGGTATAGAGCACGTTTATATCCGTTTTCGGTTGCCTCGTATTTTCGGTTGAACCAGTTGAAGAATCTATGTACCAGGTCTTTTTGTGAATCGTGCTGTTGGGGCTTTAGTAAAAGTGTACACAGCGCCGGTGTCAGGGTCAGCGCATTTACTCCCGAAATTACAATAGCAATGGCAAGTGTCAGGGAGAACTGCCTGTAAAATACACCGACCGGACCTTCCATGAAACTAACCGGTATAAATACCGCCGACATGACCAGCGTTATCGCTACGATAGCGCCCGCTATTTCTTTCATGGCTTGTATCGTTGCGTCTTCTGCGGACAAATGCAGTTGATGCATCTTTATATGTACGGCTTCAACCACAACAATGGCGTTATCCACCACAATACCAATAGCCAGTACCAGGGCAAACAATGTAAGCAGGTTGATCGAGAACCCGAACATGTCCATAAAAAAGAACGTACCAATGAGTGATACAGGAACAGCAATGGCAGGAATTATAGTAGAGCGGAAATCCTGCAGGAATATATATACCACAATAAACACAAGTAAAAATGCTTCGACCAATGTTCTGATCACCTCATGGATGGAAGTATCCAGGAATCTGGAAACATCATAGGATATGGTATAATCCATCCCCGGAGGAAATGCCGTTTCCTTTAGCTCGGCCATCCTTTCCTTGATATTTTGGATTACTTCTCTCGCATTGGAACCCGGACGTTGCTTGATCATGATGGATGCAGAAGGGCTTCCGTCTGTCATGGAAATCATGTCATAGTCGAGTGAACCAAATTCTACATCGGCCACATCCCGCAACCGAAGCATTGATCCATCATGCTTGGACTTGACTACTATATTTCTATATTCTTCTTCCGACGTAAATTTGCCGGTGTAGCGCAGTACATATTGAAGCAGCTGCGGACTACGGTCCGAGCTGATGCCGGTGGCACCCGGTGCTGCTTCTACATTTTGCGACTGAATGGCGCTAACAATGTCTTCGGCAGATATACCATAGGTAGCCATCCGATCAGGCTTCAGCCATACGCGCATTGCGTAATCGCGGGCACCCATGATCTCTACAAAACCTACACCGTTAATGCGCTTAAGTTCATGCAATACATTTATGTCAGCAAAGTTGTATACAAATTTTTCGTCCTGGGTGGTATCGCTGCTCATGATGTTGAGATACATCAACATGCTACTCACTTCTTTCTCTGTGATCACACCAGCTTTAATTACTTCTTCCGGCAATTCATCCAATACACTGGTTACGCGATTTTGCACGTTCACCGTAGCCAGATCCGGATCTGTTCCTGACTCAAAAAAGACTTGTATAAACGTAATACCGTTATTGCTGCAAACAGTAGACATATAGGTCATGCCAGGCACACCGTTAATGGCGCGCTCTAACGGAGTGGCTACAGTTTTTGAACAAACTTCTGCGTTGGCTCCCGTATAGTTTGCCGTAACGGTTACAGATGGTGGTTCAATGGACGGAAACTGCGTGATGGGAAGTTTGACCAAGGATAACAGTCCCACAAAGGTGATGAGCACCGACAGTACTGTTGACAGTACCGGGCGTTTTATAAAGATCTCCAACATAATTTACTGTGTTAACTGGATGGAAGAAAGTCTGGATATACCAGATGTATCGGAAGGAACGAGCTTGGGTTTTATAGGCGCGCCATCGCGTAATTGCTGCAGACCTTCTATGATAATTTTTTGTCCTTCTTCTAAGTCGCGGGCGATAAAATATTTTTCATAGCGGTCAACAACACGGAAGCTCTTGGCCTGCGCAATATTTTTTTCTCCCAGTATAAAAACATAATTCTTGTCTTGTACCGTGAAGGTTGACTGCTGGGGAACGAGTACAGCATCTTCCAATACTTTTTGGATAAGTATTTTTCCGGACGAACCGTGCTTTAGTAATTTATCCGGGTTTTTAAACCGCGCACGAAAAGCAATTGAACCAGTTTGTTTGTCAAAGTCCCCCTCCATGGTTTCAATGTAACCCCCATATGGATAGGTTGAACCATCGGCCAATACCAAGGAAACGCGTTGCATCTTGGGCACTGCATTGGTTCGTGTCGCATGCCGGAAGGTGAGGTACTCGGATTCGGAGACGCGGAAGTATGCAAAAACATCATCGATGTTTGACACCGATGTTAACAACGTTCCAGAGTTGATCAAGCTTCCGATCTTAAATGGTATACGGTCTATAATACCATTGAAAGGTGCGTATATAGATGTATAATTCAGATTTATGCGGGCATTTTGTAATACTGACTTTGCTTCCGCTATACCGAATTCTGCTGCTTGCTTTTTGGCTTCGGCCACATCGAGCTCTGTTGACGACATTATTCTTTTATCCACCATCAGTTTGATCCGATCTACTTCAAGCTCTTTGGTCTTTGCTTCCGCTATAGCGCGTTGCAAATTTGCTTCAGCCTTCGAAACCATTTCCTTATACTCGTTTGAGCTGATGCGGAACAGTGGTTGTCCTTTTTTTACCCATTGCCCTTCGTCTACATATATTTCCTCCAGGTATCCCTGTACACGAGCATGTATTTCGACATAGTGAACAGCATTTATTTCACATATGTATCCTTTTGGAATGGATACATCTTTCGCCTGAAGCGCCATCACCTCCAGCTCGGGTATATCTCGTTCTCTTTTCTTCTTCACGTTGTCGCACGCTGCAAAAACACACAGGACCGAGAATAATACTACACTTTTCTTTTGCATCACTGATTACGATTGATTGTTTAAGATCGAATCAAATATCCTACCAGCTGCGTAATGGATGTCCACCGATCATATTTTTTAATGTCGATTTACATTGGTCTTAATATTGATTTAATGTCTCTTTTATTTTTGTTTTACTTTTCAAACAAAAACCCCGTTACTTTTTTTTATACTATACCTATACCTATATTCCCAAAAAAATAATAATGGCAAAACATAAATTAACACCCGGCACGGTAAACAACAAGAAAATACTTCGTGAAGAATTGCTGTTCTGGACAAAAAAATGGAAAGTGTCAAGCCTTCAGATTGGCGGGGCCAAAAGAGCGGTACAGAGCGACAGCGTGGCCAAGATAGAAAAGTACCTTCATAAAAAAGGTGCTATCCGGTAACAAACCAGGCGATGTTTAAGCGATGAGAGGTTGTCTCAACCGGCAACCTCTTTTTATTTTAGTTTGGCGAGAGGTTTACAAAAATCATATTCATATATACATTAAGCATGTTACAGATACCCCTGTAGTTGTATCGCTGCATATATATAGCTTCAGCTCCAGCCTCCTTTATCTCGATCACTTTATGGGGTAACGGAGATACGGCATGTACAATAACAGGAATGTCTTTCAATAGATCATTTCCTTTAATCTGTTTTAAAAATTCAACACCACCCATCTCCGGCATATCTAACTCAATAAATATATAGTCTGGAATAATATCTTTGTCCATCATCATAGAGAATCCTCCAAGACCGTCTATTGCGATAAAACACAGCGTATGAGGTGACACATCCTTAAGCGCTTTCATAAAAAGTGCCTGTTCCTCCAGGTCATTGTTAATAAACAAGCATGTCAGCATCATACCTCGGTTAATATTTCTACTTCATTAACATAAGCCTAAAGTAAAGTATATCTGGTGGGAGCTTCAAGACATACCGAATTAAATCGACATTAAAACACCATTAAACAGTATCCAAAAACGGGAGCACCATGGTAAATGTAGTGCTGTCATTTTGCCCTGAGCTAACCAGTATTTTTCCCTTGTGTAGTTCCATTATGCGCTTAGCAAGCGGAAGACCTATACCAAATCCTTTTACTTTTTTACTGGGTTTGCCCCGGTAAAATGGTTCAAATATTTTATCGAGATCATTGCTGGGAATTCCCACACCTTTATTTATAAATCGGATTGTGATCTCATCTTTGCCAGAGGCCAGTACCACAGATACTTTATTATCATCCGAGTATTTACATCCATTCTCCATCAGATTTAGTATCACCACTTTTAGAAGCTCTGCATCTCCTATTGTGCTTAGTGTCTGATCGCTGATGGCCATGTCAAATTCTATATCCACGGTATATTCACTGTGAGCTTTTGATAATTCATCTTTAACCGACCAAAGTATATCATCGATCCGTATAGCACTAAATTGTTTCTCCGGATTATCAGAACTGGTCTGCGCTAAAAGCAGCAACTGCGTGGATAGCTTATTCATTCCCTTCACCCCTACCAGAACAGACTTTAACAGGTTTATGTAGTAATCAACCGTTCTGCGTTGTAGCAGCGCCACTTCAATTTCTCCTGTAATTACAGTAATGGGTGTCTTGATTTCGTGGGATGCGTTAGCAATAAAATTCTTTTGAGCAAAAAAAGCGCGCTGCAGTCTGGAAAGCATTTTATTGAACGTTTGCGCGAGCTTGCTCAGCTCATCCCTCCTGTTACCTTCATTCAGACGCAGTTCAAGGTTGGCCGCAGTTATTGTATCCACTTCATTAACGATTCTCAAGATCGGGCTTAATACTCTCCCTGAAAACACCCATCCCAGGATGGATACTATAATAACACTGATTGAAAAAATTGCCAGTAAAATATCACGTAAGTTAATAAGCGCATCCCGTCCATTGATATCAATGGCAGAAGCTATAATTTTGAATCGACTCCCTTTGGCTTCAAACAAAAAACCCAATACCGCATAATCGTCACGTTCAAAATATACTTCATTTTCATTTTCTATTCTCTTCAACAATATATCGTCCACAGGTACTGCAGAAACCTTTTCACTACTATACAGTATTTCGTTTAGGTTGTTATATATAACAACGTATTGGCTGGGTAGACTCGCTGGATTTTCACGCTCCATTCGTTGAAGTAAAGTAGCATTTACTTCTTCAAACTGAGTAAGTAATTTGGCTGTGTTAATGGCTCGATTTTTTAAACGCCTGTAAAAATCCTGTGCGCGGTATTGAGACGAGAAGTAGTAGATGCTTATTGAAATAACTGAAACAACAATGATTACCAGAACAAAGAAGATTACAGTAAGTTTAGTCCGGATATTCATGTGTGGTTGACTGCGTTTAAAAATAGGTCGAAATATCGCATTGTCATTAAGGCATTATCGATTATATAGTTAGTACATATCCAAGACCGATACGTGTATGCAGTAATTTAGGCTCAAAATCTTTATCAATTTTATTTCGCAGCATGTTAATATATACTTCAACAACATTGGTGCCTGTGTTGAATCTCAAATCCCATACTTTTTCTGCCAGCTCTGTACGGGCAATGACCCGCCCCGGATTGCGTAGAAAAAACTCAAGCAAGGCAAATTCCTTTGCCGAGAGCTTGATCATCTGATTGTGGCGATAAGCAATTTTCTTCTCGGTATCCAGTCGCAGATCTTCGTATCGCAGTATATGACTGTATGACGCAGTGGCCATCGAAGGCCTCCTTGCAAGTGCCTTCAGGCGAGCAATAAGCTCCTCGAATTCAAAAGGCTTAAGCAAGTAATCATCAGCACCTGAGTCAAACCCTGTGACCTTGTCGGCTGTAGTTCCCAGGGTTGTAAGCATGAGCACAGCCGTTGCCGGTTTTTCTTTCTTAAGAATCTTACATAAGTCAAATCCGTTTATCCCAGGTATTACGATATCAAGAAGAATGACATCGTAATCCCGACTAAGTGCGAGTCGCCCGCCGATATTACCGTCATACGCCACGTCAACTTCAAGTGATTGCTCCTCCAGCCCTTGCTTAATGAAGCTTGCCACCTGTTGTTCATCTTCTATTACCAGCACCTTCATATATATATCTGATAAGCTTTTGTTATAAATAATCTTTACCTACCCAAACAGCGCATCTAAGTTCCGTTTATAATCCGATTACAAAAGGGTTTTAATACACTTTTAATATCGATTTAATTACTATAAGCACAGCGTGCCGTGTTAATCAACATACATTTGACCGTGCAATTTCTGAGTGCCCGGTTGGGTTTCTTTTCACTTCCACGCAAATGCTGTGACCATCCTGTTAGTGGATGTGGTCGCTGCTTCATTGAACGATACCTGTATGAGCCATCAATCCGTTAAGCGTCTAGTTATTGTTTCAAACCGTTTGCCTTTTCAAGTTCGCATTGAAAATCAAAAAATCAAACTTGAAGAAAGTGATGGCGGTCTTGTAAGCGCCCTTAAAAGTTATCTTGAGAATACATCCCAGAATTATTCATTTGAATCTGTCGTATGGATGGGTGCCGCTGACTTTAACGAAAAGCAATGGTCTAAAATACTGGATGAGAAGTTGCTGTCATTTCAATATGAAGTGAAACCGGTATTCATAGAGAAAAAAATATATCATCGATACTATAATGGTTTTTGTAATGCTACGCTGTGGCCGCTGTTCCATTACTTCCCTTCATTTGTGGAGTATGAAAATGAAACGTTTGCCAGTTATGAAGAGGTAAATCGTCTCTTTGCAGAATCGATTCTTTCTTTCTTAACACCGGGCGATTTTGTATGGGTGCATGACTATCAACTCATGCTTCTTCCGCAGGTGATACGAGACCGCTTTTCAGATATAACAATTGGTTTTTTTCTGCATATTCCTTTTCCCTCCTATGAGATTTTTCGATTGCTTCATAAGCCGTGGAAAGAAAAGCTGATACGAGGTTTGCTCGGAGCGGACCTGATCGGATTTCATACGCACGAGTATGTACAACATTTTTTACAGACCGTTCAAATGGTCTGCGGATACGATCATGAATTCCGAACGATTCATTTGCCTCACAGGCTAATAAAAGCAGAGATGTTTCCGCTTGGTATAGATTTCGACAAATTCAACAGATCGATTTCGATCCCAGCGGTTATCACGCTTAAAAACTCCATTGAAAAGAACTTTGAAGGAAAACGAATAATATTTTCAGTCGACCGGTTAGACTATACAAAAGGAATTACGCATCGCATGCTCGGGTTCGAGAAATTCCTGGAACAGCATCCGGAATGGAAAGAGAAGGTTGTTTTTATTCTCGTTGTGGTGCCTTCTCGTCAGGTGATATTTAAATATACCGAAAGAAAAAAACTAATAGAAGAAGAGATCGGAAGAATAAATGGAAAGTACTCTACACTAAGTTGGCAGCCCATTATATACCGATATAGTCAATTGTCATTTGAAGAACTCACCGCTATGTATGCGGTGGCAGATGTTGGTCTCATTACGCCCTTACGGGACGGGATGAACCTTGTAGCCAAAGAATTTGCAGCCTGTAAGAAAAATAGCGGCGTACTTATTTTAAGTGAGCTAGCAGGTGCTGCCAACGAAATGGGTGAAGCTATACTAGTCAATCCGATGGATCAGCAAGATGTGGCAACTGCTATTGTTACAGCACTCACCATGCCGGAGGATATCCAAAAGGAAAAAATTTCAAAGCTTCAGCAACGATTAAAGGACTATACGGTAGAGCACTGGATGAACGACTTTATCAATCAGATTCACGAGATAAAAACGTTGCAGCAAAAACAAGAAACAAAATATCTATCAAGGACCCCCATAACAGAGCTCACCAGTGCATTCAGAAATTCGAATAAGCGTCTGCTACTATTAGATTATGACGGGACATTGGTGGGCTATGCCCGTCACCCTTCGATGGCAACTCCGGATAAAAAGCTGATTGAACTTTTGCAGTCCTTAGCTGTGGACGATAGAAATGACGTGACCATCATCAGTGGGCGTGATAGTTCATTTCTTGAAGCCTGGTTCGGCAATCTACCGATTAGCCTAGTCTCTGAGCATGGCATGGGAGTGAAAATAAAACGCTCTTCCTGGATATATAGGACTGATTCGGAGCAAGCCTGGAAACAAATCATCAAACCGATGCTGGAAATATTTACCAGAAGAAGTCCCGGATCATTTATCGAAGAAAAAAAATATACACTGGTATGGCACTATAGGAATGTGAATCCAGAGCTTGGCTTTATCAGGTCGCGCGAAATACTCGACAATCTGCACCACATGGTTAGAAATTCTTACCTGCATATTATTGACGGTAACAAAGTAATTGAAGTCCGTGTTGCTGGAATCGACAAGGGCACCATCGCGACAAAGCTTATCGAAGAGCTGCCCTACGATTTTGTTATGAGTATGGGTGATGACAAAACGGATGAAGACATGTTTAAGGCTGTGGCCGACAAAGGCTATAGTATAAAAATTGGCTCCGGTCCTACCTCGGCCCAATTCTATTTAAAAAATCAAACAGACGCTGTGGAACTGTTGCATAAATTTGCACACGTCTCTGAAAACATATAACCTTTTCAAATGCTGCGATTTCGTTTCCATAGATCAAGCTCTATTTCATCCACTGCGCTGTCACCATTCACATCACCGATATAAAACATCCCGCCCGCCATTTCACTTTCCGAAATATTTTTGTCTGTGTTTGTGTCCCAGACGGAGGCAAGGTTTGTTCGTGATGCGTGTTGAATGAACTCACCTTTACTGATGCTTGCACTCACATCGTCATCCCACGTGCTGACATTCTCAGAGAACAAGCCGAAGTAAAAACTTTTTATCTGGCTGTTGAATTCGATGATGCCGATTAATCCATCATGGTCTTTGTCAAGTAAATCGAAAACTTTCTCAAAGAAGGATGAATAAGAAAGCGAATAACCGTTTTGACTCCACCTGTCAAAGTAATTTTGATTTATATAGGCGTTCACAAATTCCGAGCGGTTTAGCGTTCGATCCTGGCTGGTATCCCAATCTGCAAATGAGGTATATGTTTTGGGGGCAGAACAAGAAAAGAAAATAAGTGCTACCATCGCTGTAAAAGCTGGTAGCTGCAGATTCCCCTTAAGACTATATTTCTGTATTTTATGAGTTTGCATAGGTATATAATATTGGGTGCCGAATTCCTACTATATACCTTTAAACGATCGTACTCTTAAAATGAAATAAAATACACATTAATTTTACTACAAATTCAAATTAAAAAATTGGCAGGCATGTTCGGTTAACGCAGCGTGTGCCGCAAACAAAAAGCTTATACTAACATGTCGTTTAATTAACGGCAGCCATATCAGGTCTGATACTTAATACTGCACAAGAAGCCTTGTTGACAATATTCTTTGTATAGTACTCCAGGAAGAAACGTCGCAGTGATGAACTAGCCATTGCTGTGATCACAATCAGATCCGGATTCTCTACCCGCGATATTTCCAAAAGTTGCTTGGAAATACTATCACTAAAATAGATCATCGAGGAATGCTCAATTCCTTCATCCTTTAATTTTGTCGCTAACTTTTCTATCACTGCAGATATATATTTATAACTCTTCGCATCCTTGGAACCCGCCAAGCCTGCGATCAGCAATGATGAGCGATTCTGTTTTATAATCGGTTTTAATATTTCAAATTTCTCCAACATGCGCGGCGCATTGCGAATTGGGAAAATAATTTTACCAAACCGGATGACGACCCGGTCCGAGGGAATCGAGAGAACCGGACATGGTGAATTCCTCACCATTCTATAAGCTGTTGAACCTACGAGAAACTTCTTAAGCCCCAAACCGCCTCCCGCGCCCATAACAATCATATCCATTCCCTTCTCAAGGGCATATTTACACAAGGCATAAGCAGGAACACCAGCTTCAACTATCGAAGATATTTTTATACCATAACGCGCAATCAAGCTATCACGCAACGACATCAAACGAGCGTTGGCGATAGTTGCCATTTCAGTAATTGGAAGAGTTATAGCCTCTCCTTTTACGGGTATCACGACGGGCGTCACTTCAACCACATGCATCAGGGTAAGGACAGCTCCCTGCTGCTGAGAAATTACAATGGCAGTAGCCAGCGCATTTGATGATGACTTGGAAAAATCAACGGGGACCAGTATGTTATTTAGTTTAAAATCACGCATGGATTGTTTTTTTTACCATGAAGTATATTAGTTCTGCCAAGCATGTAGCAGAAAAAAATGATGCCATTTTAATCCTTTGACAAGGATAAGGTATAAATCGCATGGCGAAATTAAATCCAGATAAAATTGATATTAAATAAGGACTGGCCGGTGCTTAAACACTATTATTTAATGTCCTTTTAAGGCACATTTAACCTGGGCACGTATGGATATTTAACGTCCATGCATATGTTTACCATAAGCATTTGCTATATAAATACCATCAATCCTATGCAAATACCTGATTCGTTCGAAGCGCTGTTGGAGGCAAATAGTTTGAAAGACTACCTG
Source organism: uncultured Bacteroides sp. (assembly GCA_902168185.1). Taxonomy (GTDB): domain Bacteria; phylum Bacteroidota; class Bacteroidia; order Cytophagales; family Cyclobacteriaceae; genus Ohtaekwangia. The sequence goes on along the minus strand of CABHOV010000009.1, from coordinate 18,177 downwards.
ATCAGTATGCTCATCATTGTAGGCAGTATTGTCGTGATTGGAATCGTTCGCAAAGTTTTAAAAAGCAGGCAGTCAAAAACCAAAAGTATATATATTCAGTATATCTTCAGTCTCGACAAATACATTTTTCCAATCCTATACTTACTACCATTCTTCATAGCCTATCAATGGCTTACGATACCGGAAAAAGGAATACAATTCCTAAACTACGTCTTTACTATATCATTTATAGTTTTAACAATCCGCCTTATTGCCGGTGCTGTTACAAGTGCGATTCGTTCGTATTTTGTTGAGCATGACGAGAGTGGCAGTAAACTGAAACAAATCCGCGGAATTGTTCTCATATTAAACGCTCTGTTATGGATCATTGGTCTTATCTTCTTATTCGACAACCTTGGGTTTAATGTAACCGCAGTTTTAACGGGCCTGGGTGTAGGCGGTATAGCCATCGCCCTTGCTGCGCAAACTATTCTTGGAGACCTTTTTAATTATTTCGTAATATTTTTTGACAGACCCTTTGAGCTTGGAGACTTCATTATAGTTGACGACAAGCTCGGAACGGTTGAATATATAGGCCTTAAGACAACACGACTGCGAAGTCTTCAGGGGGAACAGGTAGTTTTCAGTAATACCAATCTTACCAACTCGCGCATACATAATTACAAGCGAATGTCTGAAAGAAGGATTGTGTTCAAGCTTCAGGTCGTTTATGAAACCAGTCCGGAAAATCTGCAGTCTATTCCCAATATAATCCGATCAGTCATTGAGCAACAATCCGATACGCGTTTCGACCGTGCACACTTTGCGAATTTCGGCGAGTATAGCTTTACCTTTGAAGTGGTATACTATATTTTGAGTGCGGATTATAATCGCTATATGGATATCCAACAGAAAATTAATTTGCTCATCGTGGATGCTTTCATTAAGAAGAACATCAGATTTGCCATACCGGCCTATACCGTAAACCTAAAACATAGGCACCGGAAGAAAATTAAAATGGCTAACGAGCCGGCGAACGTTACCCGAAATGAGCCATAGTTATTTTCAAGCAACGCAAATATTTCATCATTTGATCTGCAGGTTCATCAGGTCTATCATCAGGTTAAATGCGTCCAATGTTGAGGGACTTTCAAGTTTAAGCGGTTTTGTTATATAGCCGGAAATATTAAAACTCATAGCCCTCTCCTTATCATCCTTTTCATCAGATGTAGTCAGGACAAAGACCTTTATGTCTTTCAGTGCATCTATACCCTTTAACGTGGTCAAAAATTCAAAGCCGTCGCGTTTGGGCATGCTTAAATCCAACAGAATTATATCCGGATGTCCAGTAAAAATATCATTGCCGTTTTGCGCCAACAGCAATAGCGCTTCTTCTCCGTTCTTTGCAATCTTAAGCCTATACAGTATATCTTTTTTGTCGAGCACACGCTGTACTGCCATCTGATCAAGGATATCGTCTTCAATCAGCAGTATATTCACCACACTATTCATATTCATCTTTTTTTACTACTAAGAAGTTAAATCAATCCAAGCCACCTTTTTTCTTAAGGGCAATAATTTTATATAGTTCGCTATAGCACGCTTCGGCGCATTCTTCACAAGCATTACGGCATTGACGGGATATATCGCCGGAACAACTCCGACAGTCGGCAGCACATAGCGTACAGATACGAGCACAGGAAACCAGTAAATCCCGGCTAAAATTATGTCGTTCCAATATCTGCTTTGCAAGACGAAAACATATTTCTGAGACTTCCTTACACGAAGTGTAAGGCCTGGGAACTCCTGCAGCCTCCTTTGCATTCAACACTGAAGCAAAGGCATATTCCTCGGCCTTCAAAGCGCAATTAATCACCACTTGAAGGAATGCCTTGTTTTTTTTGCTATCACTTTTTATTTGCATAATCGTTAATTTGTGGATAACCCAAACTACATTATGTTGTGGAGAGAATATTGATGTATTTCTATTTTTTGATATTCCGGTGAATAGCCGCTCAAATGAACGTGCTGGTTTGAGCCTTAAAATTTGCAGTTCACCTTTACTAATAAATTGCAGTACTGTTGTTATTCGCCCACTATATAATTTCACTATACTAAAATTTGCTTGGCACGATATTCCGAAATAAATCCATCTAAACCATTGTCACGGAGGTGACTTATATAGTTGAATAGTTAAACTTTAATACGGTTTTAATACAGATTTTATTTCATCGTGTTGTTCCTTTCATGGACAGCCACAATCTATACACCGAGGGTCGGTATATAAAATATCCATGATAGTCTAACGCTGTGTTTCCGGCTCTGGAAACTCTCTACGTTTCTACATGAGCCGCTCCAGTCATCGATATTACATTCATAAAATTTGCTTATATCTTAAATCAGTTCATTACATCTTTATTTCTCTGATCGTTTAATTGACTATCCAGAGCAAGAGCGGCGCTGATAAGACCAAGATGAGTGAACGCCTGGGGAAAGTTTCCAAGGTGCTCTCCCTGAAGGCCGAGCATTTCAGCATACAGTCCTAAATGGTTTGCATACCCTAACATCTTTTCAAAAAACAGTCTCGCCTTGTTCAATTGACCAGCCTTACACAAGCACTCAACATACCAGAATGTACACATTGAAAATGTACCTTCCGCCCCCGAGAGTCCATCCAGCTTTTCATTGTTTCGATATCTATATACCAGGGAATCTGATACGAGTTCATCTTCAATCCTTTTTAAAGTCGAAAGCCACTTAGGATCCTTTGGTCCGATGAAGCGTACCAAGGGCATGAGCAGCGTGGCTGCATCTACAGTATCAGCATCTTTATACTGTACAAAAGCCTGCAACTCTGCATTCCAAAAATCCTCATGTATCGTATTAAAAATCTTATTTCGTTCTTCTTTCCACTCAGCCGGATAGGGATACGAGTGAGCATCAGCGATCTTGATCGCACGATCCAATGCTACCCAACATAACAGCCTTGAATAAAGAAATTCCTTCTTCCCACCACGCACTTCCCATATACCCTCATCCTTCATCTTCCAATTATTGCATACCCAGTTAACCTGATGTTTTAAGTCAAGCCAAAAATCGTATGAGATCGTTTCGGCATGTTTATCAAACAAGTATACTGCATCCAACAATTCTCCGTATATATCAAGTTGAATCTGATCATAGGCTTCATTACCAATTCTCACAGGAGAGGACTGCCTGTATCCTTCCAAGTGATTTAGCTCTGCTTCAAACAGATCTTTTTCTCCGCTAAGGCTATACATCAATCTCAGGCGTCCTGCCTCGCCAATATCGTTACATCGCTTTTCAACCCAGGCTATAAACTCCCGTGCTTCCTTTTTATAACCTAATTTCAGTAAAGTATAAACAGTAAAAGACGCATCGCGGATCCATGTATACCGATAATCCCAATTTCTTTCACCTCCTATTTCCTCTGGCAATCCAAAGGTTGGTGCGGCTACAATGGAGCCATATTGTTGTGAGGTCATCAGCTTGAGCACGAGCGCTGATCTGTTCACGATTTCTACCCAACGCCCTTTGTACGTGCTTTTGCTAACCCAGTCTTTCCAAAAATCTATTGTTGTATAAAGGCTCTCCTCTGCAAACTTGCCTAAATCAAATTTACCGGGCTCCTTGCCCGTGACGTACTCCATCATGAAAGTGGCCTTCTCTCCTGTCTTTAAAGTAAAATTTGCTATAGCGTCATTATCGCGCACCTCAACATCAACACTAGACAGAAACCGAATTACAATATTCTTATCGGCGTTACAGAAGAGAACTTCACCATTATTCCGCCTTTCAATTCTATGCGGTACTCTCGCATAATCAAATCGTGGACAACATTCAAGCGCAATGTCAATCTCGCCATGAACACAGGTCACGATTCTAACAAGTTCTTTTCCTTTCGCCATCGCCCCCATTGGCATAAAGTCAGTCAGTTCTGCGATACCCTTTTTTGAAAGAAAGCGTGTTAACAAAACATTTGTATCAGGCAAGTATAACTGCTTGTTTTTGAAATCGTCTGTCGTGGGAGCGATACGAAAGAAGCCACCCTTTGACTTATCCAGCATAGCCGCAAAAACAGTTGGTGAATCAAAATCAGGAAAGCACATAAAATCGATAGACCCATTTAATCCAACTAGGGCAATTGTGTTAAGATCCCCGATGACTCCATAATTCTCAATTGGCTGGTATTGACCTGTTCTCTCCATTGGGCAGTAACTCGTTTTGAATTACTAAAGGAACGTGCCATAGCCGTTCAACTAGTCGCATCATGCAATTTTAATTTCAATTTAATTCCGCTTTAACTGCCGTGCACTTTTACAGGCAAATGAAAGCAACTCGTGAATCGTAGCTACACGGGACGAATTATATATATCTATAGCGAGAAATAGCAATCACAACTATGACAAATACTCCCTCCTATAATATAAACACCTACATATCGATGCCCTAATTATTAGGGTATACTTGATTACGATTGATTATTTAAGAGTATATTGAACTGTTATACTCACAACCTTGAAAAGCTAAGACATGAAGGAGTGCTTGTTAAACATTTTAACTGACGAAAGGATCTTGGAGGAGTTGCAGAAAGCTGTCATCAATGAGCAAAAGAATGTCACTCGCAGGTGGAAGCAACCTGTCTAGTTTGAGCTGTGATACCAGACAGTAGGTAAATACTGGTCAATTATTTCAACACATACCGTCTGCCATATGATATTTTTAATGTGAATTTAATATGCTTTTAAGGCTGGTTAAAGGTCGTCATATCATTTTTGTAGCCAGTTTATATAGTTTACAGGAAACAAAAAGGCTTGCCTTCATGAGTGGTGAGTCTTTTTGTTTTTTATATCTGACTGGTCTTCGACATATCAACCTTAACAGCCATAGAGCATTGACAGAGTGCTCCCCAAAATCAAAAATTTAAGGTAATCTTAATTTTCGTCTGTTTCATTTTCCTTCCATGGTCGCAATCTTGCAAAGGGTTGAATCTCTGCACCTCAGAAAATGTAAGTTGAATTGACTCTACATGTATGTTCGATAGGTAACTAAGTCATTGAGAAATATATAAATAAGACGTCCCCGAAACATTAAACCGGACCTGTAAACTTAAAAATGAAACTTACTAAACTATTCACAGACTTTTTCAATAGCGGCAAATCAGGTGGGCTGGTTTTACTGGCATGTACAGCCGTTTCAATCTTGTTAACAAACTCGCCCTGGCAAGTACAGTATATATCTCTTTGGAATATTGAAATTGCTGATCACACTACCACGCATTGGATAAATGATGGGTTGATGGCCATTTTTTTCTTGCTTGTAGGTCTGGAGCTTGAAAGGGAGGTATATATAGGTGAACTATCGAACATTCGAAATTCGCTACTCCCGATTCTGGCAGCCCTTGGAGGGATGCTGGTCCCAGCGGGCGTTCACTTGCTTTTTAATTTCAACACTTCTTTTCAAGCTGGTGCAGGTATCCCGATGGCCACAGATATAGCATTTGCACTGGGAGTACTCTCCTTGTTGGGAAATAGGGTTCCTCCGTCTGTAAAAATCTTTCTTACGGCTTTGGCCGTCATCGATGACCTTGGTGCAATTCTGGTAATAGCCATCTTCTATACAGGAACGCTGCAGTGGGTAAATCTAGTCATAGCGTTGAGTATTTTTGTAGGTCTTCTTGTCCTCAATCGATTAAAGGTTCGCAATCTGATTCCCTACCTGGCAGCCGGTGTTGTAATGTGGTATTTCATGCTTCACTCTGGCATACATGCTACGATTTCCGGGGTCCTCTTGGCCTTTGCTATTCCCTTTGGCGATGGCAGTGAAAAATCTTCTTCCTATATCCTCCAACATGTACTTCATAAGCCGGTTGCATTCATTATTCTTCCTTTATTTGCGCTGGCCAATACCAGTATTGTCATTCACCCCGAGTGGTACCAGTCGTTATCGGAGTCAAATTCGCTGGGCATAGCCGCCGGACTTATTATTGGAAAGCCCATAGGTATAATTCTATTTAGCTACCTCTCCATCGTGACTGGACTTACCAAAATGTCAGAAGATATGGGGTTCAAAGAAATTCTGGGGGCGAGCTTACTGGGTGGTATAGGGTTCACTATGTCCATCTTTATCACACTCCTCGCCTTTCAAGATGATCAAATTATAGAGCAATCGAAGATAGCGATTATGCTGTCGTCCGTGGTGGCGGGAAGCCTTGGATATATAGTATTGAAATGGTGCCTTAAAAAGACGGGTTATTAGCCATGAAAAAAGATTATCAAGCTATAAAGAAAAGAGCTCGTGACCGGGAGACGGTCGGAACTTGCATTTTGGTTATTATAATTTTATGTTTTGGTCTATGGGTATTACTTAAAGATTTCAAGTAAACCCAATTGCAAAGCTATAGTCTCCAAAATATAAGTTATACTATATCATTGATCAAGATGAATATCCTCGTTGTTGAAGATGAACAGAAAGTAGCCGCGTTTCTCAAGAATGGACTTGAAGAGCAAGGGTATAACGTAGAGTTGGCCTATGATGGCTACACAGGACAAAAGTTGGCGCTCAACAAAGAATACCACCTGATCCTGCTGGATGTGATTTTGCCTGCTATCAACGGAGTTGATCTGTGCAAGGAAATAAAAAATGCAAAACCCCTCATACCTATACTAATGCTAACTGCTCTGGGCACTACCGATGACAAAGTTACTGGCTTTGATGCGGGTGCCGATGATTACCTGGTCAAGCCATTTGAATTTAAAGAACTACTGGCCAGGATTAAGGCGTTAACAAAACGTGCTTCCACACAGCCATTCGAAAAGCAGTCCGTAAATATGCTTTCCGTGGCGGACCTTCGGTTGGATCTTGACCGGAAATTAGCTATTCGTGGCAACAAGACTATTTCATTAACAGCAAAGGAATTCTCTTTGCTTGAATACCTCATGCGGAACAAAGGAAGGGTGCTATCGAAACCCGATATAGCTGAGCGCGTTTGGGAGGTAACCTTTGATACCGGCACTAATGTAGTTGAGGTATATGTAAATATACTTCGAAAAAAAATCGACAAAGACTTTCCTAACAAACTTATCCATACGCGTATAGGTCTGGGCTATGTTATCCAGGAAGAATTATGAACATCAGAAACAGGCTTACGGTTCGGTTCATTTTCATTGTAGCGGTTATACTTGTTCTAGGGTCAATGCTGATCTATATTTTCTCAGCAGATTATCGCGAGGAAGATTTTTATAACCGTTTGCGAAATAAGGCCAACAATACGGCCAAGATCTTAATTGATGTGGATGAAATTGACGCCACCCTCCTGCAAAAGCTAGAGAAAGATAATCCGGTTAGCCTGCCGAATGAGAAAATTATCATATACGATTTTAAAAATCAAATTCTCTTCAGTACTGATCAAACACAGGATATCTATATAGATCAAAATCTTCTTGACAGAATCCGCCTTGAGGATGAAGTGCGTTATCAAGAAAATGATTATGAGATATTAGGCTTCCTGTTCAAGAGCAGATATGATCGCTTCACGGTAGTTGCTGCAGCCACAGATGTTTACGGATTCAATAAGTTAAAAAATCTGCGAACCATCCTGCTTACGGTTTTCGCCATTAGTATTGTTATTGTTTCAATTGCCGGATGGCTATTTGCCGGAAAAGCGTTGGAGCCTATCTCCGGAGTGATCAGTCAGGTGGATGAAATTTCAATTACTAGTCTGAACCTTCGGGTGGATGAAGGAAATGGTAAAGATGAGATCGCCAAGCTTGCTCAGACATTTAACAATATGCTACTGCGACTGGAAACATCATTCAAGGCGCAGCGCAATTTTATCGCCAACGCCTCGCATGAATTACGTACTCCTCTTACTTCGATAACCGGCCAACTGGAAGTGACCTTGTTGAATACTCGTTCAAATGAGGACTATAGAAAGGTTCTCTACTCGGTACTTGACGACATCAAAAATCTCAATATGCTTTCAAACCGATTACTCCTGCTGGCGCAAACTTCTTCTGAAGACCGTAACAGAAAGATGGTCCCCTTGCGCATTGATGACTTAATCTGGCAAGTCCGGGACGACTTATTAGCGAGCAATCCCTCCTATCAAATTAATATCGATCTAGATTATGACCTTGATGATGAGCGAATGCTGGTCAACGGAGATGAACAACTCATGAAAAGTGCATTGTCCAATATAATGGAAAACGGCTGTAAGTATTCTTCAAATCACCTTATCAATATCTTGATCAAGTCCTCTCGTTTCGGTCTAATCATTATTTTCAATGACAGTGGTATAGGTATATCTGAAAAAGACTTGCCCTATATATTTGAACCGTTCTATCGGGGAAGCAATACGCAGAATGTGAAAGGCAGCGGTATAGGGCTCTCTATAGTAAAACCAATTCTTCGGTTGCACGGTGCCACAATCCAAGTTAACTCTAAAGAAAGCATTGGAACTACATTCATAGTTTCCTTCCCCCGGCCTGACGGGGTATATTAATACGGTTTTAATTTCCTCTTAACGCTGTTTTTATAAGTCGACTATTATTTTGAACCAAGCTTATCAAAATAATATGCCGTCTGATGGTAATGGTAGTATATCCAAAATAGTTGCATCGATCTCTATCCTTATCCTTTTGGGTACTGGTATGTATCTGACCTTAGAAGTGGGGCGGCGCACACGCATAGAGAGTAAGTTAAAAGAGGAGAAGCTCCGGTCAGAATCGTTGTTAGCAGAAAAGCTATCGTTCGAGAAAGAAATACTTAACCTCAAGTCGGACATCAAGGACATTAGCCGAAGGAACGACGAGTTGGGAGGTACCCTTAATTCTACCTCTGAGAAATTGCGTGTCCTTGAACATAAGCTCGGTACAGCCAAAAAGGAAAGTGAATCTGTTGGACAACTTAAAAAGCAGCGGCAACAGCTTAAAGCAATACAGCAAGATCTTGAGGAGCAAATAACAAATCACGAGGAAGAGCTTCGCCAACTTGGCAGCACCCACGAAGACTTTACTCTGATGGTGGCTTCGCTTCAAGACCAAAACAAGGCGCTTACCGCAGAACTAAATGCGTTACGCATGGCTTTAATAGAAGATGTCCTTATTGAGTCTCAAAAGAAAAATAACAGGCTTACTGTGAAAGCCTGGCAGACAAAAAAACTATTCATCGAAGTAGACGTACCCAGCGCTGCCATTGCGCTAAACCTGAAAATTACCGATCCACGTGGGACAGAGCTTACTCCTGCTACAGATGAAATTGCCATGCGCGTGATTAAAAGTGAACCGCAAAAAATGAAAGCTTTCTATATACCGGGATCAACTCAAGCAGAAAACCAGCAATCTCTTAAACGTGTAGCGATGATCTATACGCCTAAGAAAAAATTAGTACCGGGTCTTTACAAGGTGACAATACGTAATGAAGCTATATATATGGGTAGCTTACAGATAAAGTTAAGATAAGATTGTAATTCATTTTTTCCATATCCTACTATAGAGTCACTTCAAGATAATCACAGTTGCAGCGTGAATATACGTTTATCTACAGAACCACTTATGGACGCAGGAGAAGGTGACCCGATCATTATTCTTCACGGCGCTATATATAATTTTCTTCCCTGGACAACACTGGTGAAAGACTTGTCGACCACGAATCGAATAATAATTCCCCGTCTTCCATTTCACATTGAGCCTATATCGGAGTCAAGGCTCATTGACATAGTAGACTACTTGTATTATTTTATTCACGAGCATACGCTGTATAAATCTATTCTATTGGGAAGTGGATGTGGTGCACAACTCGCACTGAACTACACAAAAGAATTTCCGGACACAATCCGTAAATTGGTTTTAACCAGACCTTTCGATCTTTCCTTTGACTCCATGAAAAGCATCGTAGATGAAAGGCCAGGAAGTAAAGAGGAAATAGAAGCCTCCTGCTATATCCCCTCAGATCTCTTTCCGCATGAATATACAGACAATCCATCACAGGAACAGGAGCACCTACTCAAAGACATGTTCTTCAGGTTCTGTCCTTCGCGCATCCCTGCAACGTTAATCCTTAGTCAATATTCGATGTCTTCATTACAGACAAATGAAATTGTATTTGACGCCTATATGAATTCGCCTTTGAGACACCCTGCGCATCTCATTACACATATCCGAAAATTTCTATTAGCGACTTCGCACAACCTATAGTGTCAAGACAGACGACAATTAAAACGAATTATACATTTTCATGATACATATCACGCTGATCAGCACCATTTTTTTACATTCTTCTTCTGTCGCCATTGACAATACTATCATCGATGGATATACAAACCGTATGTCTGCTTTTGCAGGTGATTCTATTGAACTTTACCTAAACGCCCCCTGGAACAAGGACGCACAGCCTGTGAGGCTTTTCAATCTTGAAGGAAAGGTAGTAGCTCAATATACGATGCATGTTTTCCCGCAGCAGAGGTCTCAGGAAATACCCTATCAAAACGGATTCGGGTATAAGCTTACGAAGCGAGTTGCAGTACCTTCACTGCAGAGTGGTATATACCTATGGGAGAACAAGGTTCCTTTTGTTATCAAATGTAACAACCCAAAAATAATTGTGTTATACTCCTCCAATACCGAAAATGCATATAACAGTAGTGGCGGAAAAAGTCTGTATGGATTTAATTCAAGTGATAATACAGCCTCTGTGATAGTCTCATTTTTGCGTCCGCAGTGGCTGCCAAAACATTCCGAGGCTTTTCTTCGATGGATGTTGAAGCAGGACTTTCAGGATGTAGGCTATATCACCGATGTAGACATGGATGACTATAATGCAATTCGGAAATCCAAGGTGTTAATCATTGCCGGTCATAGCGAATACTGGACACTTGCTGCCAGAAGGAATTATGATCGTTATATTAAAGATGGGAGAAATGCTCTTGTGCTTTCCGGCAATACGATGTGGTGGCAGGTGCGCTATAGTGAAAATAAAGATCAACTGATCTGCTATCGCAAGGCTGAGCTTGATCCTATTAAAAACAGCAAGTTGAAAACTATAAATTGGAATGAACCTTCTTTGAATTATCCCATACTTCCTTCGCTGGGAGTTGAATTTACGCGTGCAGGATATGGTCGCAAAGAAGATAGAGGATGGAATGGTTATAAAATTCTAAGATCATGTCCACTACTTGAAAATACCAACCTGTCCAAAAATGACATCCTATTCTTTGCAAGTGATGAGTTAGACGGTGCTCCTATAGTGGGCATTGCTGATGGTGTTCCTCTACTAGATTATCAATTACTAGGTTTCGTGCAGGCAGAATTAATTGCATACGACTTGGTATCGCGTGCCGGCGTAGAGGGTGTTGCCACCTGGATTGTGTGCAAACCCTCTAAATCCTCAGGAGTAATAATTAATACTGCTTCCACCGACTGGTGCTCAGATCGTGGAATCGGCAACAACCCGCACATACAAACGATAACACATACGATGATCACCAAACTAGTTAACAGGACTAACGTGTTCTCAACTGAAGCTCAAAAGTATATAGTGCCTGCGGAAAATTTTTAAAAATCATAGACCTATATGCCTTAGTCATTGAAGCGAGTATATCGTGGCTCTCGCGGTATACATCAGGTATGCATTTGTGGAGATACAGATACTTCTACCGTTGGCGTTATCTCTAATTTATACCGGTATTCATGATCATTTAAAATTGAAACCATTGGCTGTATTTAAGCTATTGACAACCATATTTAAGGTGGCTTGTCGCTGTGAACACACTATGCCGGTGGAAGTAAACTATACCATATACTTTTCCAGGATGCACTCAAGTTCCCAGTAAAAAAAATCTGAGTTCTTCGCTAGTAATGAAAATGTCCCTGTCTCCTTAACGTGATTAATGAGCCGGGCATAATGCACAAGATCTACAGAAGACATTTGCAGTTCCTTTAAATCACGCTTTAAAAATTCACGTTTAACGCTTGACAAGGTCTTATCATATTTATTTTCATAGTAGGAAGTTAAAAAATCATCGTTTAAGAAATCCTTTATCAGATCATTCCGAACAATACGAATGAGATCGATTATTTTTTCTACGGAAAGTGACACGGAATCGGTTTGAGGCATGATTATGAAACAAGTTTACAGAAACAAGTATCGAAGAAAATCATTATTTATTTCAGTTGTTTTTTAGACAAAGAGTTAACGCTATAAGAATCAGTTCAATAATTCAAAAAATTTAGCGCTGTCTGAAAAATCTAAAAAGTGATGAGTATAAAAACCCCTTCGATGTGAATGAAACCTCTTTTACTCTGACTTGATTATAGATTTCCAAATGTTATCGCCGCAGCAGTGTCCCGATGCAGAGACGTGTTTAGCTAATCAATCAAGTGAACTGAGCGCAACGGAAGTATCCATTGAAGTCATTCATATAGTATATAGACATGTAGGACCGATGGCTACATATTCTACGATACTTTAATTAGATTGTTGCTTTTTATCAACACGAGTTTGATCAAAACCGATTACCTGTCGCTTAAATTAATAACAAGACAGAACAGGTATACAAAGCGATAAGGTAAACGCCTTTGCGATTAACCTACTTATCTACAAATTTAAAAGTGCCATCTATCGCCATTCCACTCCTATTTCCCCTTGTACTTTTCTCATCGTTAAAACTTCCAAAGGCATTGACAGAACCATTCTTGGTATCAATTACCTGGCTTATTGTAAGTCCATCGTTTTCAATCCAGCTGAGGAAATATAGGGTATCAGCGATTTTCCTATAGACCATTTTTTCTTTGCCTTTATTAACAACACCATTGTTATCGGTCGTTTTCCACTCAAGCGTGCTATCGGTTAGATAAAAAACCTCGGCTTTAAATTTGGGATATGTTATTTCTCCTTTTTTTCCAATCAGACTGTATTCGACCGGAGCAGTAGTTGAAACAACAAACGACTCCTGACTGCAGTCTTTATTTGTGCATCCTATAACGGAAACTACTACGATTATCAACTGGTAAATTTTCATGAGATTTAATATTACTATAAATAGACTCAAGCCTGGTTATACTATCAATTTTTCTCAAAATTAAACTGCCAGCATATTCCAGAAATCGTAGCTAATACGGACAAGCATTTCCGTATTTATACATAGAAGACTTATGCTTAAACGGGATTATATATAGCGAAAGCAGGCAGAGCTTAACAGAGAGGTGAAATATTGGCATCCTATGAACTATATCCTTAAGTCTTTTTTATCTGATGATTTTTTACTAAAAACTATAAAAGACAACATTAGACCACGGCAGTCGAGCCTACCAGGTCTTATCTGGTAGCAGCAGGTGTTTGATACTCTCCATACTTATCTGCTACCGAGAATCTTTAGGCGCCGAAATTAATAGTTTAAATATTGTTTCAATATTCGCACAGTATTTCCTTTAAAAACTGTCTGTACACCGAGAGAGTTGGAGGTTTTTCCAAAACAAAATTCGCTCCACTACTTTTTAATTTTTGGATAATTCTTGGATCTATAGTGGTAGACTGCATGATGATGACCGTATTTGCTAGCTCCCCAAGGGTTCTAAATTCAGTAAGGTACTTATCACCTGTTGCCCTTGGCAAATTAATGTCCAGAAAGATATAGTACGGCAGAACTCCATTCGTTATTCCCTTAATGCATCTTCAGGGTTCTGATAGCTTCTACAAACTATTTCGGAGTCAAGCTCATGGATTAACTCTGCCAGGATTTCCAAGTCATCAGGATCATCATCTACTATGAAAACGGTCTTAGTCATTCGATCATTCGATTTAGATATATTTCTATCGCTACAAAATACGGTGAATTAAAGTTTCTGCAAATAGGTTACAACACACTATCATCGCTATTCTATAGTACTGTGATTTTGACGGTATCATTTTTTACCTACGCTAGAATATATTCACGTAAACATATTCTTATGAGTCATCACGAAATAGAAATATTGTTGGTTGAAGATAATTTTGATGATGCTGAATTAACGATTAGAGCCCTAACAAAAAGTCACCTAGCCAATAAACTTATCCATCTAAAAGACGGTGCTGAAGCGTTGGATTTTATTTTCGGAGTAGGTGCCTTTGAGGGTCGCAAAACGGAAATTGTCCCGAAGGTTATCTTGTTAGATTTGAAATTACCAAAGGTGAATGGCATGGAAGTGCTGCGGAAAATCAAGGAAAATTCTCTAACCGAAAAGATTCCAGTGGTAGTGTTAACTTCCTCAAGTCAAGATCCTGATATTGAGCATGCCTATACTCTAGGAGCCAACAGTTACATAGTAAAACCAATAGAGTTTGACAAATTCACAAAAGCGATCTCGAGCTTGGGGATGTACTGGCTGGCTTTAAATCGACATCCGCACTGACATTGAGCGTAGGCAGTCACGAAAATAAACACACATTTCATAATCCCTACTCTACGTTCATATTGTTACACGTTATTTTGTGGGTATATATCTTGATAAGGCTATGTTCGGCTTACAACACGAACTCCACAGCCGACAGAAAAAATTCTGGGCTTAGCAGTTTTTTGCAGCAAAGGGACAGAAGGAAAGCTAGACTCGGGGTGTAAAGCTGATCAACCCAAAAAGTGATGAAGCTTTCAGCGTTTCTGGCTTACGCATTGAGGGGTATAATAAAAGGTGGTCTGTAGGCAATTAGGGGTGTTATTTGTTGATTCAAATCAACACGGTAAAAAAATCAAAGAACATAAGGTATACAGATATCGCAATCGATTTGTCTTGTTTTGAAGACAAGAAGCGCATTGTAATTCTTCTCGCTGCTAATGCGTTTAAAGGAATTAGATTTTGTTTAATGTGAGGTTGATAAATTGAAGTTGGTTACTGTCATAATTTTCGGTTTGCAAGTCATGCGATATCGCACAACTAACGCAGAGAGCACCGTTAAAAGACCGATTGCCATAAGTGGAGCGGTCAAACCAAATTGGTCAGCGATGAGACCGGTCAAAACAGCACCAAAAGCATAGCCCAGATCTCTCCATAGGCGGAAAATACCAATACTTTGAGGACGTTGGCTGGGATGCGTGTAGTCGGAAATTGCTGCGAGGAATGTCGGGTAAACAATAGCAGTACCGAGTCCAAGTATTGAAGAAAGCGCAATAAACCATGCGAACGAATTCGCCCAAATCATTCCAAGTAAGGCCAGCCCCTGCATGAACATCCCTAAAAACAATAAGATCTTCTTACAATGTTTATCTGCGAGCTTTCCTGTGTACAGTTGTCCCAGACTCCATACTGCGGGATATGCGGCGACAACAATTCCCGTCTCGTGAAGAGTGAATCCCTTTGATGCAAGTAGTAAAGGGAAAAGCCCCCAGACCATTCCGTCATTAAGATTATTGACCAATCCGGCCTGCGTTATTGATCCAAGATCTTTATGCATCCAGGTTGCTTCCCAAAATATGTTCTTCAGCAACGGAACTGTGCTTGACTGAGATTCCAGTTTCACATGATGTTTAGTGTCTTTGATTACAAGCCAGCTAATTACAAGCCCTACAACGCTCAATCCAATGCCCAGATAAAACGGATATGGTCGTAACCCGTAATTACTCGCAATCCACCCGGTCACGAATGCTATCGCGGCAAGTGCCATATAACCAGCAGACTCATTCAACCCCATTGCGAAACCTCTGTCCTTTTCGCCCACCAAGTCAATCTTCATTACCACAGTGCTCGACCAAGTCAACCCTTGACTAACTCCCAAAAAAATATTTGCAGCAATTATCCAATTCCAATTGGGAGCATAAATGAGCAGCAGTGGGACGGGCAGAGCAAGGACCCAACCTGCAACCAGCAAGTTCCTTCTACCAAAGCGATTCGCCAATGAACCGGTGTAGTAATTTGTTATAGCTTTCGTGGCTCCAAACACAGCAATAAAAGAAAGGATAGCAGTCTTAGCAGCAAGACCAAACTCTCCTTCTGCTAGTTGAGGAATGATCGTTCGCTCCAACCCTACCATACCGCCAACAAATGCATTAACAATAACCAATAGCGTGAACTGTTTCCAATTCTCTTTCAGGCCGAGCTTTATTGTTTCAGTTTTCATTTGGCATTAGAAGTTTTGCGGTTTGGAAAATCAATTCGAGTGATGTTAGACTACCATTCTCAGAACCCTTCTCAAAGTCCCCGTTTTGCTGTGCCATTGCATTAGTAAGATGGGCAAAGCACACAACGCGCTTCTTCTTGGCTTTACTAAAAGCGTACAACGCTGAGGCCTCCATTTCCACACAGTCAGCACGTTTGATCTTTGCATCCTGGATTGCAGAGTTGGTCTCTCTGTAGGGAGCATCTGTAGTCCAGCTCCTCCCCGATTGGACGGAAAGTTTTTCATTACCAAAAAGCGGTCGCAACCTCTCAGAAAGATCTGGGTTTAGAGAAGCATCATCCTCAGCAGGCAAATAATGGTAGCTGGTTCCTTCATCACGCAATGAGTCCTGTATGAGCACATAATCTTTTGTAACCAATTCATTCAGCTTTCCCGCAGCCTGAAACGAACAATTGCTCTGCAAGCAGAACTGCGAACGAAGCTCCCACCGCACAGCCAATGATTCCAAAGTGTAGATCTTTATACGTTGCTGTATAAAGTTCGCTATGGTAGCAAGCCCAACAGGTGTTAAGTTGTGCCCCATTACGTTTAAGGTAGCGGACGATATCACCGTCTGGGTCAAGTATGCAAACCTGTGGAACAGCACAGTTCTTCAAGTTCTTTTGACGTCTTGCCTCTCGAAGCAAGTTCTCAGGAAGAAATATTGATTCTTCGCTATGGTATTTCTTTTCCATTAGTGTCTAACTAAGCAATCGCGCAATGATTTCCCCCGGCCTCAAGATCTGCAAGCACCTGACCATCGTACGTTCCGGCTCTGTTTATGGCGGCAATCGTTAGGTAGTTTGGTGGAGTTGGTGGCAGCCTTGAAGCGGTATAATCAACGAACTCAGGCTCGCTCAATTCAATTAAGCTTATCCGCGACTTAACTGTCTTGATTGGCTCTCCGATTAGTTTACCATCGAAAGCAATACTATTAGAAGTGTGAGCAGGCAGCACGAGCATATCACCGTTCAATGAGAGAAGGTGTTTCAATGATTTGTAGAGCACCTTAGCTTTTTCAATTCCTTCTGCGGCGCCCGCTTTCAAATCTGGTCTGCCAATACCATCTGTAAAAACTGTATCACCGGTAAATATTACACTGTCGCCAAGTTTAAATGTAGTGCTCTCCCAAGTGTGACCCGGCGTGTGAACAACTTCCAATTCCACATCTCCAAATTTTATTACCTCACCATTAGCTACGCCAACGTAGTTGAATTCCAGCTTTGCTTTATCGATCATTAAATGTTTAGCTCCAGCCGCTCTGCCTAAATCACGGGTGCGGGAAACATAGTCAGCATGAACATGTGTATCTGTCACGAACTTAATTTTCCATCCATTATCTTCTGCAATTGCTTGATAGACGTTTGGATCAAGTGCGGCATCGATTACAATTGCTTCATTCTTGGAGCCGACAACATAAGAAAGGACTCCCTTTGCTGCCCTCCTTACCTGAATGACTTTGACGCCCTCGACCGTAAGGCGAGCTATATTCCAAGCGTAGTTCCACGCTTTCATACCTCCGTCTAAAGAGTATGCTTGTACGCCTTTGCGTTGAAGTAACTTGGACGCAAGTAGGCTTGTTCGCCCGGCCGCACATACTGTTACGATCATACAATCGTGAGGAAGATCAACAATATCTAGCGCCGTATCGTCTCCGTCATTTAATAGCTTGTAAGCATCAACATGCACGCTATTAGCGATCTGCCACTCCTTACGTTGATCTTCCGGTCTGACATCAAGAATGAAAACGTTCTCTTGTTTATCAAATTTTTCTTGTAGTTCTCTTACCGTGATAATATCTTCCATTGTTATACTTTAAAATATGATGTTAACTCATTAAACTCTGGTGGCTACTTGAGAGAGAATGTCATCTATAACTCTTTCTATTCAATAAAATTATTGAATAGATTTTGGAGCTAAAAAAACGCCCAATTGAGGCGTACATTATTCAAAACCAACTTGCCACTCTAGTTCATCGAAACTTCTATCGGCAATTTTTCAACCTTCCAATCCGGGAAGCCTTCATCCAATCTTTTCGCTTTGTACCCAGCC
>CABHOV010000008.1 GCA_902168185.1 uncultured Bacteroides sp. | reverse complement strand
AAATGAAGATCAACGAAGGCTTATGGCTTGAGTTAGCGGTAGGCGGGCAAAAATTTCTTCAAGGTAACGATGATACCCGAGTAGTTCCGCAGTTCGGACTTAAGTATGCCATCCAGAAAAAATCACGTTTTTGAATTAACACACAGCATATAGCTTCTCTTCATACCTCCGGTCTCAGCAATGTCTTCAAAGATGGGCTCTTAGGAGTGTTGCTGGGTACCGGTATTTTTATAAGGAAATTTTTGAATTGCATTTATACTTCTGAAGTGTTATACTTCAGAAGTATTTTTCTAATTATTTACAGCATGTCTTTATGATTTTGTAAAATGATACATATAGAGTGATAACAGCCACAATTGCTTATGATAATTTATCGACTCCAAAACAGAAAGACTAATTGGGGAGACTACGGCGACATTCTCGTTAGTGGCATGACAGCTCACCTCGACAGGCACAATGATTTGCTTCAACTCGAAAGGACCGGGCCCTATGTTCCGCCATTGGTTAATTCAGGTTTATGGGACATTGTGGTGACCGACAAAGTGAAAGAGAGTTTAATGATGTCACAACTAACTGGCATCAATTTTAAACCAGTAATTAAGAAACATATAGTTGAGTTAGATTGGACGACTTGGGACACAAATGCAGAAGAACCAACTTATTATCCACAAGGTGGAGAACCTGAGGACTATATTCTTGAACGAGAACATTCAGAGTCACTATCGAAACGCATGGGTGATCTTTGGGAACTCGTGATACCAACAATTGGGACTTTTTCGAATGAGAATTTCATTTTTAGTGGTCAAGTATTCGACATCTTTAAAGCTGACAATAGAGGTTATATTCTTGTGACAGAGAAAGGAAAAGATTGGATTGAAAGAAATGCTGGAGACTGGGTCACATTCGAGATGGTGTAACTGCAGCAGCCCTAAGAGAGTGACGCGTTTAGAAAACCGAGGCCGTCATGAACTTAAATTATAGCATAATCAAAGAGATTTAAAATCCAGTTTGTAATGGCTCTATAGAATGTATATCGCTTTAACTTACCTTTATGCAACAACCGACTGTTTCCAAGATGAACATTTAATCAATGATTGGAACAAAGTAAATTATGAAATTAAAGAATGAAGCAAGTTCATTAAAAAGACTATTGATACATATAGGTGTCATAATGGGGTTATTTTGTCTTCTTTCATTTACAGTGTTTTATAAAGTCTTACCCTGGGTTGCTAATAAAAATAAGATTGTGACAGTGCCTGATCTTAAGGGAATGTCAATTGATGAGGCCGCGAAATTTATTAGAGATAGGGATTTGGAAATTGAAGTTATTGACTCATCCTTCAATGCTGAGGTTGCTCCACTTATAGTCTTGCAGCAATTCCCGAAGCCGAATGCGAAAGTAAAAATCAAACGCAAAATAACCCTGATTTTGAATGCAAGGATTCCACCAACTGTCAGCTATCCTGACTTAACCAACTCAACATTTGACTTAGCTCAAAAGCAGTTGCAAAGTCAAGACTTAAAAATTGGCACCATTCAATATCGCGTGGATATAGCACATAACGCGATCCTGGAATCAAGAATAAATGGACGAAAAATTTCTTCTGGCGAACAGGTGTCTAAAGGGTCAAAGGTCGACTTGGTAATAGGGAATCAAACGGACAAATTTCCATTGCCCGACTTGACGGGAATGGAAATTGACGAAGCCAATGCCTATATTCTCGGAATGAATCTTAACGTTAAAGAAATCCATTACTTAAAAGATGGAACCGGAGAATTAAATACCATTCAAAAGCAGCTCCCCGAGCCAGGAGATACGGTACGAATTGGTGATGAAGTAGAACTGTGGACTCTAAAAAGTGAAGAATGATTTGTTACGAGCTATCGCGTTTATTTCATCTATACTCGAATAGCAATGACCATTTTCCAGAATCGATCAATAGTTCTGTACCCTAAATATAGTATAGGAAAACAGGGCACCGAATAGGGCACATTTCCCTCGAACAAAATGAAATGAATTGGTATAAGCGAAAATAAAAAACCCTTTACATCATACGATATAAAGGGTTTTTCCGACAATTGATTGTCTCCAAGTCGGGGTGAGATGATTCGAACATCCGACCCCCACGTCCCTAACGTGGTGCGCTAACCGGGCTGCGCTACACCCCGAACTACCCAAAAATTGGGGTTGCAATATTAATAAGAAACATCAACTCACCAAAGTTGTTGTCTATTTTGATGAGGTTCCATTGGAAGAACGTACAAAAACGTGTCAGGCTGGCAAGACTACTTTAAAAGTGGTTCCTTCCGCTACTTTACTGGACACAGAAATCTCTCCGTTGATCAATGGTATCAATTCCTTTACGATGGAAAGTCCCAGGCCGGTGGATCCCTCCCCCGCTGTTGGCTTGTTGTTTAATCGCTCGAACTTTGTAAAAATACGTGGAAGGTCTTCGTTCCGGATACCGAGTCCATGGTCGATGATCTCGAAGATCACATTGCCATCAGACAAATGTACTTCAAGCGTAACCTCTTTCTCAGGATACGAAAACTTGATGGCGTTGGAAAGCAAGTTCTCCAGTATGCGTACTAACACATCTTCATCGGTATAAATGGCTTCTGACGACTGGGCTATACGCAGCGTAATATTTTTCTTCATCGCGATTGGAGCAAATTCGTTGCTCAACCGGTCGAGTATTTTACTCAAGGGTACTTTTTGGACATTGATTTCAGTAGAGCCATGTTCAATCTTATTTATATCAAGAAGATTTTCAATCAGGCGTTGCATATTTATACAGGCATCTTCCATATAGCCGAGGTATTGCAGATCAGAAGCCTTCCTGCTTGGATTATCAACCTTCATAACTTCAATGAGTCGCAGTAAACCTGACACCGGTGATTTCAAATCATGTGACGCAATTCCCAAAAAATGATCCTTCTCATAATTCAGTTCAATTAACCTTGTGTGTACAACTTTGAGCTCTTTTATGTTTTGTTTCAGCTCTTCATTCAGTTGCAGTGTCTCTTCGTTCTTTCGTTCTATTTCCGCTGTTCGGTCGCTCACTTTCTGCTCAAGTATACTGTTGGCTTGCTCCAGGTCGTATAGCAACGCGCGATTCTGCCGTTGCTTATTATATAGCGCCAGAAACGCAGAGGCAGACGTGATCACAATCAGAATCATACTTCCGAGGCGAATGAGATCTTCACGTTCATTTCCTTTCTCATATTCTTCATTGTGGAGATTTAACAGGTAACGCTCGTGTTGTGATAGGTCATTCATGAGTACACGTAACGTATCCATATAGGTCTTACCGGTTTTAGCGGAGATCAGATTCATTGAACTATCCTGACCGTGTCTGCTAAAAGTTGATAACGAATGATCCAGGAACTCCTGCTTCTTTCGGATGATGGGCTCAATGTGATTTTGCATGAGCAAGGCTTGCCGTTTATTTTCACGCACCAACCCGGTAAGTGTATCCAATGCTTGCGTGATGTCTTCTTTCGCATCATAATATGGTTCGAGAAAAGAAGAATCTCCGGTAATGATAAATCCATGCTGACCAGTCTCCATATCCTTCATGAGTGAAATGAGATACGTTGATGTCTGGATAACTTTATAGGTATGCGTTACCTGGCTAATGGATTCTTTTCGTTGCTTGCTATTCTGATGCTGAATATAGGAACTGGAAATTACAAGAACCGTTGATATGATCAGGAGTGCAAACACAATGTTAAGGGAGAACTTCATAGGCTATTAAAATGCTTCCGCTAAATTAATATACGTTCCCTGAGAATGCTTGCCGAAGCCTGCATCAATTCTCAAATTCAGTTTTTCTTTTTTATTGAGAGAAAAGCGAAGCCCTATGCCAACAGAAGGCTTTAATCCTTGTCCATTTACTACAGACGCTAAGTTTGGTCCAACTTTACCAATACCCGTAAACAGAACAGCTCCCCATCGTTTATATACAGGTGTACGGAATTCAGTTTGAAATGCAATCAGGTTCCTATCCTGGTATCGGCCTTCATAATATCCACGCATATACATATTGGTGCCCATTACAGAAAAATCGCGAATAGGTATAGAACCACTGGCAGCAATCATGTTCAGCTGAAAAGCGAGCACACGATCATGATGCAAGTCAAAATACTTTCGCACATCAAGGTTCTGAATATTAAAATTATAGTCACTGCCTATAAAATCCCGGTAGGCGTTAACAAAATATTGAATATAAAATCCTTTACTGGGACTAAAAGCATTATTGCGCGAATCCCAACAGAGCACTATACCTGTCCCTGAAATCTTACTACCATAGCGACCCGCTATATTTTCAGTATCAAACAGACTCTCCCCTTGCTTGTTATCGTATTGAAATCGAAATACATTTTGAAACTCATAGTTGATGCCTGCAAAAAGATTCGGACGTATCTTTCGAATGAGTTGGGGGTATATATCATACTGACTGATGGTATAGTCTTCTTCCGCAGAAGATGGTGTCGTATTCCCCAATCCCCAGAATTTATCCGGAAAATGGCTGGCACTTACAATCAGGTGAAGAATGAAGTCTTCGTGGGGAAAGTATATATTGCTTTCAGAGGCCAGTACAACCTGTTTACGTACCGTGACAAAAGATACCAGTTTTACATTGGAAGTTCGCGTCAATGAATCCGGCCTGATCTTGAAGTAATATATACCGGCAGCACCTACTCCCCATTTATATTCCGGAGATTTGACAAGCATTGGAAAAAGAATGTAACG
The DNA here is from genome assembly GCA_902168185.1 of uncultured Bacteroides sp. GTDB lineage: Bacteria > Bacteroidota > Bacteroidia > Cytophagales > Cyclobacteriaceae > Ohtaekwangia. Next base: position 13,841 of record CABHOV010000008.1, on the reverse strand, counting down.
GTCGCTCTTGCCTAACGCTAGTGGAACTCCTCTGCTGACTTCCTGCGCATAGCAACCCATCATCACCATCATGCAGAGCCACACAGCGACCGTTACTTTCATTTATACTTTCTTTTTCTCGATCCAATAGTATAAGGCTGTGAGTAGAAACGGTGTAAAGATCAATGTGGAAGTAAGGCCACCTATAATTACGGTTGCAAGGGGCCGTTGAATATCAGAACCTATACCCGATGATCTGGCAGCAGGCACTAACCCGATGATTGCCACAATCAACATCATGGTGATTGAACGTAACTGTCCGGAGGCAGCTTTACTCAACGTAAACTCAAGATTCGAATTATCGAGTGTGCGTTCGCGGTTGATCGCTGAGATCAGCAGCACCCCGGCCATGACCGAGAGCCCGAACAACGAAACAAAACCAACCCCTGCCGACACATTGAAATTATACCCGCGCATTAGCAACGCCATGATTCCTCCCGCCAGGGCAAACAATACACAGACCAGCGTCATTAAAGCATACTTCAGATTTTTAAACAACATAAACAACACTACCAACACCATAATTACCGTGAGCGGTATAGCAATCATTAATTGTTTACCGGCACGTTCCAGGTTTTCAAACTGTCCGCCATAATTTATAGTATATCCTTGTGGTAAATGTATAACGTTAGCAATTTTCACTTCAGCCTCTGCTACAAATCCACCCTGATCGCGACCTTGCACGTTTGTCTTTACAATAAGCAATCGCTTTCCATCAGCACGGTATAGATTGGTTTCACCATCGAGTAATTTCACCACAGCAAGTTGTCCTATCGGGATCAGCTCACCGGAAGCAGAGGGTATCTGTATAGATCGAATCATATCCAGACTATTCCTGTTCTCCGGCACATAGCGAACCACTATATCATATCGTTTATCGTGATCATATACCGATCCTACATCCTTACCGCCAATGGCGGCTTCGATCATATTTTGTATGTCGGCCACATTTATACCATAACGGGCCGCTTCTCTGCGGTTGATCTGTATATTTAGTTGCGCCTGTGGACCTTCCTGTTCCATGCCCACATCCGTTGCGCCCTGCATACCTTTTACAATAGTTCGCACGGTATCTGCTATACCTCGCATTCTATTTATATCATATCCCTGAATGTTAATCGCGAGATCTGCTGCAGAACCAGTTACTGTTTCCATAACGTTGTCAATAATCGGTTGGCCGAACGAAATAAAGGTTGATGGAAGTTCCTCTTTCAATTCTCTGCGCAGCTCAGCAATCAACTCCTGTTTGGTTGTATCCTGCGACCAGGTTTTATAGTCTTTCAACACCATCATTACTTCGGTACGATTCGAAGGGAATGGATCGGTTCCATCATCGTTACGACCGGATTGTGTTACTATACTTTCAATTTGCTTATGACGTGCTACAACTCTTCTTACCACCGGAGAAATCTTTTGTGTTTCCGTTACAGAAGTACCCGCCGGTAAAAATGCGCGCATCCAGATGGATCCTTCATCGAGTGGTGGCAAAAACTCTGTTCCCAGTTTCCCTATGAATGATACCAATGCGAACACGATCACGAATCCTATAATTACTACCTGCTTGTGATACTTCAGAATTTTAACAAGACCAACTTCATATTTTCTTTCCATCCAGCCTATAACATCGAGTTTCTTTCTCCACGCAGGTATAGTCTCTTTCTGATCTTCGTCCAGGTATTTATTATATACAAACGATATGAGCACAGGTATTACGGTAAGCGCACAGATCATTGCGCCAACCACGGCAAACGCAAGCGTGACTGCCATAGGCGAGAAAAGTTTACCTTCTACCCGTTGCATCGTTAGTATAGGCATATAGGCAAGGATGATAATCGTTACCGCGAAAAATATTTCGCGACCAACTTCCTGCGATGCATTGAGGGTAAGTTTAATGATGCCCTCTTTTCGTTCCTCCGGTGTTGCCGTTTTAAATTTATGGACAAGATGCGCTGCCATCACACAGGCACCATCTACGATAATACCAAAGTCGATTGCTCCCAATGATAAAAGGTTAGCCGGAATTCCATTCAGCTTCATGAGTATAAAAGCGAACAACAATGCAAATGGAATCGTGAACGCAACTACCAAAGCCGAACGAAGATTGCCCAGAAAAAGCACGAGAACAATAATCACAATCGATACTCCTTCCAATAATGTATGCGATACCGTTTCGAGCGTATTGTTTACAAGCGAAGTTCGGTCATATATAGGAGTGATCTTTACACCTTCCGGAAATTCATTCACCTGCAAATCGGCCATCTTCGCCTTCAACGCCTTCAGCACATCGGACGGGTTCTCACCTCTTCGCATGGAAACGATCCCTTCAATTCCGGAATTCACATTCTTGCCATCATGAAATATAGCATAACCTAACAAACCCGATGGAGGCGGAGGCCCTACTTCTACTGACGCTATATCTTTGATAAATACAGGTACACCGTTAATACTGGTGATCACTATATTCCGAATATCTTCTTCGTTGCGAATAGCACCTATACCACGGATTGCTAATCCTTGTCCACCGCGCTCTATAATATTACCACCTGTATTCCGGTTGTTGGATTCAATGGCATCCATCACCACCGGCAATGTCAATTTATACTTGCGCAGTTTTTCAGGTGCTGTAAAAACATGAAATTCTTTTACCGGCCCACCAAATGTTACTACATCAGCTATACCTGGAACCTGCAACAGCGATGGGACAATGACCCAGTCCTGCAGATCACGAAGTTGCGTTGGCGTTACGCTTGCTGGCGCTTCCAATACATACCTATATATTTCACCAACAGCCGTTGTCAATGGACCAATTTCAGGAGTAACACCGTCCGGTAGATCAGCACTGGAAAGCCGTTCAATTACCTGCTGACGCGCAAAATAATCGTCCGTACCATCCGCAAATGAAAGTTGAATCAGTGCAAGGCCAAAAACTGTACGCGACCTGCGGGCAATTACTTTCGGTACATTATTAAGAGAACGTTCTATAGGTATGGTTACCTGTTGTTCAACTTCCTCTGCAGCACGACCCGGATATTTAGCAATGATAACCACGTTGGTATCTGCTATATCCGGATAGGCTTCTATTTTTAGTAACTTAAAACAAACCAATCCAACCACCATCAGCACCAGCGATACAATAATGATGGCAACACGGTTGGTAAGCGATATGATCAATAACCTGCGGATCATGGTATTTTATAGCGTTTCAATTTTTTGAATAATTATCAGTCCTCCATGGAGGTACTCTTGAAGCTTCTTTGCTACACTTCGTACTTTTTGATCTTCATCGATGAAGGTGATGAGTATAGGAGGCTCATCGAACGAGAAGAGCTCGTTCGGTCGCTTGATCCGATGATGACGTCCAAAGCCGGCATAGGCTCGAAAAGAAGTAGCGCCGGCTATATCTTGTTCAATCAGGAATTTCATTATAAAATCATGCAGCGATTGTTCACCCTGGAACTTTTCAAGATCTATATATATTTCAGCCTTTAGCATATAGGTTGTGTTTAGTATCCGAATGATAATCCCTTTAATTCCATAGCACCTTTCGTCACTACTCTATCCTTTTCATCAAGACCATGCAGCACGACTACCTTGTCATCAATTTGCTGACCGATCAAAACTTCCTTCCGCTCGAATATATTTGCAGTACGCTCCACGAACATATAGTCTTTGCCTTGCACGTTTACCAGCGCACTCACCGGAACTGAAAGTGTATTATTCTTCTGAAGATCAAACAGCACATTAGCGAACATACCTACCTCGAATTGATTTGCAGGATTCTGCATGACTACACGTACTTTCACCATGCGCGTAATGTTATCAACTTCGGCTCCAATACCATCTACACTTGCTTTGTATTGCTTGTCACCAAATGCTGTGAACGTAACCGTACAAGGTGTACCTGGCTTTACTTGTGCAATTTGATTTTCAGGAACTTCACAAATCAGCCAAGCTTCTTTACTGCGAGGTTCTTTCAATCGTGTAGGATCAAGACCCGCTAATTTCAACTTCGCTTCCTGCTCTGTTATAGCAGCTTCCTCGTTTGCCAATTGAGTTTCCGCATCGAGCACTTCTTTACCGGTAGCTGCACCATGTTGCTCCAGATCTTTCACACGGTTAAGATTTACTTGGAGTGTATGTATATTTATAATATGCTGCAGGAATTGTGAATAGGTGGCACTAAGATCTGCATCATCAAACAATACGGTATTGCGACCACCGCGCTCCGAAGATTGGACAATCGAAACCCCTATAGATGCCGGGGCAGCATATTGTGCAGAAAGATTTTCTTTTTTTACAACTTCAGATCCAAAGAACGAGAGACTTTTCTGGTCGTCCGGGAACGTGATCTTTCTTCCTTGCTCTTCAACCTTCGGCGGTTGTATAGCTTTAGGAGCTTCTGAAGTTGCCTGCTTCTGACACGCCCATGCTGTCAGACAAAAAACGATAACAATAGTTTTGTTCATGATACTTATTCTGCCAATTGATTAATAATACCGGTTGCGAAAAGAAGCTGTATATAGCTTCGTCTGAAGTCTTCCATCGTGCTATAGTAGCGTTGCTGTGTATCCAGCCATGAACGCTGCGCCTCCAGGAGATCTATAATAGAAGTACCGCCCTTTACATAGGAGTAGCGAACGCTGTTTAATATAGTATCGGCTTCCGTGAGGTTACGCTGATAATCTTCCAGGTTCTGACGCTGTGTTATATACCTGCTATAGGCAGTAGTAACTTCTGTTTCAGCCTGGCGTTCGGTAGCCCAAAGATTTTGCTCTGATTGATATTTAAGCACTTGCGCTTTTTCACGCTGTCCTTGATTGCGATTAAATATAGGTATAGATACAGTTCCGTAAAATCCAAGATACGGAATGCCATTCTGCGGATTATACATACCGCCTACTTCCGGTTGTGGATATGCCATGGAATGCTGCATTTTTATATTTGAGTTGCTTACATCAATCGCATTCTTGGCAGCAAGAACATCGCTACGCTCATGGGTTCCCAACTCCACCAGGCTATCGCCTGCAGTAAGTATAGTGTTGAATGTATTGTCGGAGAAATCAACCGTTACACTGTCTGTCAATCCTACGAGGTATTTCAGATTCTGCAGTTCGCTCAAATAGTTTTGGCGAGCCGTCACGATATCGCGTTGATATTGTTTTTGCAGCAGCTGTGTACGTTGCAGATCGGTACTGGTAATTACTCTGTTCTTAAGCCTGTAAACATTGATGCGCACCAGGCTATCAATATTCGCCTTGCCCTTCTCAAGTATATCCAGCCCGATCTTGGCCGACCATGCGTCCAGCCATTTGCTCGCTACCGTATAATAAATGCTTCGTGAACTTTCGCGGTAATCGAGTTTTGATTGTGACACCAGCTTGTTGGCTATATCAATTTTATTAGCACGCTGTCCTGCAATTTGCAGAGGCTTGGTTACCTGCCACCAGTACTGACTGTTTGCACTGTTGGTCCAGGATGTACCTTCTTTACGGTTGTTGCTATTGACTATATGCAGGAGCTGCGCATTGAATATAGGATCAGGTCTGATCTTCGCCGTAGTGATATCTGCTTCTGCAGAATTGATACTATATGCCGCTACTTTCAGATCGGGATTATTCTTTTTTGCCAGTTGAAGTGATTCCTTTAGAGTAAGGATTTTCTGAGCCTGCAACTGTCCAAGAGATGTGATGCAAAACAGTAGGATAAAAATGCGTTTCATAGTTGTGTTTCTTTTGTCGCTGAAAGTTTTTACACTGTCAGCTACGGGGATGCACGGAGTTTATGTGCGTGTTACTTTATTTCCGGTTCTTAGATGCTGTTTCCGGCAGAGGTCACATTGACAATATTTAAAAGTTCAAAAACGAAGTCGAAAAAATTGAGAAGCCGGTGGAATATATACTTGCGTTCCGGCTCCTCAATCGTTTCCATTACCTGCGGAAGTGCCCTCCTCCACCCGCATGTTGCCATCCCATGCTATGAAAAGATTGTGCATGAAAATGATTGAAGCCTGCATTATTAAAGTGTTGCTGCGGCATGGTATTATTAAAATGAGGAGCACTGCGGTTTATACCTGCAGGGTTGGAATTCATTTCACGTGATCGCCCGATGGGCACTGTATTTCTTCCTGCTGCCACATGATTGGACTGCGTATTAAACTCTGTACTTCTAAAAGCCGGATTGCGTGCAAGCGTTGTAAAATGCCTGCTGGACACGTGATTGAATCCCCGGTATACATTACCATTGACTACACGGGTAGTGTGCATATCATAGTATGTATGGTAGTTCCGATACATCACGGGGTAGTGTGAATAGCCGAGCCCAAAAAACCAGTTGGCATATATATGTGATGGAAGACCACACACAATCATGTTACCGGAAGGTCCGTAATAAAAACCAGTATGGAAATAAGCCGGTTGCATATACCAGATGGGCGAACTATACCAGTATGGATAACCGAACCAGTATGGGTATGGAGAATTATCGTAATAATTATTATTGACTATATAGGTAGGATCAGGCTGATTATACTGTGTGGCAAATTCATCGGCAGCCTTCTTCATTTCTTCCTGTAGCTTCGGATCGCTTTCTACCTGGTTCTTATATACTGCAAGATCCTTTTCATTCTGTTGTTGAAGCTGATCATGCAATGAATCAAGGTGCTGTTTTACTCCGGTGGGGTCCGTCTGATACGCTTCACCCAACCCTACTGTTACATCAATGTTATCCGTTAATAAAGTCATGATGTCGGGCATGGATACGATGATCTGGAAGTCACGTTGTACATCAGCAGGATATTTTGAAACGATTTTCTGCATCGATGTCTGTGACGACTGGTATAGATCATGCATGCGCACGAGATCGTTGAAGTGCCCGCGGTATGCAGTCACCAGGTCTTTCTGAATTTCTTCAGGATATGTTTTCACAAGCGCATCAACCTGGTCCGAGCCGGAGCCCATCGCTATAAATTTATTCATCAACTCCGGGTAGCGACTTGCCTGGTATAGTGCCTGCTGATCTTCACGCGGATAGCCCGAGACAAGATCCTGAAACGACTGACTTGTTCTGGCCTGCAGGCGTTCTAACTTAACCAGCACCTGCGGGTATTGTGATGTATTCAGAATGGCAGCACGAACATCTGCCGGATAAGGTGCAGCGGAAGAAGCAATCTCGTGATCTTCGCGCGCCAGGCTATCCATAAATGTCTGTGCATTCACGGCATGAAAAAAAGACAGCGCCACCAGTGACATAAAAAGTATTCTAAGCGTTTTCATATATACTATATACTTTATATAATGACAGCCAGGAGTTTCCTGCTGCATTATTAAGATGTTCTGTCAGGAAGAATGTCACCCCCGTAAAAAAAATCAACCCCGAAAAAAAATTAGTGACCACGTGTGACTTTCTGTTTCGGGTGCATCAAAAGACCAAACAACAGCAACAGCATGAAAAAAGTATTATCAACATTGGTGCTGGCAATGGCGGTAGTGACGGGTGCGAGTGCACAAAGTTCTTCTGTCAGAATCAAGGCGGCTGAGGCGGAAATTCCGGTGAACGTTCTTGAATCATTCAAACGTGATTTTAAAGGTGGCGAAGGCGAAGAATGGGCAATCCTTCCGGCCAAGCTTGTAAATGAAGAATATATAGTTTCAGAGTATAACGCTCAGAGTGGAACGAAACCAAGTTATTATAGTGTAAAGATTAAAGGATCGAATGTTCACAGCGAAGCACTCTATGATACTAACGGAAAGTTGGTACGGATGAAGGAAGTGGTTAAAAATACAGCGCTTCCCAACGAGGTGCGCAACGTGATCAACAAACGAAATCCTGGATATTCTATAGTAAAGGATAACGAAATAATTAAAAAAGGTAAATCCACTGTGACATTTTACCGCATTACTATTCTAAAGGGTAAAGAAAAGAAAGTCATTACTGTCGATCCACACGGAGGACATTTAAAAGAGAAAAAAATCGTTTAGTTTTTTCATAGGGGGTTTAGGTTAAGAGAAGAGTTGCGCAGACGGTGTGACTCTTCTTTGTTTAACACGTGACCACCTTCTGTTTATACCATCTGATCAGCATACTTTTTAAATATCATACACTTGATAAACACATCTCACAATCTAAATTCTATTGCACATGAAAACAATCATTGGAATTCTTGTGGGGCTTTGCCTCGCGACCGGAGCAAATGCTCAGGAGTCTGAAACAATAACGATCACTCCCGTTAAAAAAGGAGAAGAGCCAAAAGCTGTGATGGATGCCATTCGCAATGATTTTCCCAAAGGGATGATCGCGGATCTAAATTTTCTACCGTTAGTTCTTTATGGCGAACAATGGAGTGTGCGCACAGAAGGCAATGTGAAGCAAAGTGATAATGTTAAATTTTACCAGGTAAACATCAAAGAAGGACCACAAAGTTACCAGGCGGTTTACGACAAGCACGGAAAGCTTCATTATTCCAAACGGATCATTAAACATGCAGAGTTGCCGCAAGCAGTAGTCGATGCAATAACCGTAGCGCACCCTGACTATAAAATCATAAACGACCGCGAAAAGATTACTTCTGACCCGAATGGGAAACTAAATATAGTATATCACGTTACTATTCAGAAAAAGGAACACGGTATACTGCGGGGAATGTTTGTAGATCCTACAGGAAAAATTCTTCGTGAGATCCATCCCTATAAAGTTTGAACTACGGCTGATATTCACTAGGCCGTACAATAAAAAGCCACTTGCTTATGAGCAGTGGCATTTTTATTTATCAGAAACTACCGACCATAAATTACACACCTATACTTCTGCACAGGATCACTTTACTCATCCAGCTACGTTAGCAACCGCAGTATTAGAAGGTATGACCAGAGACTCCAAACCGTAAGCTCTAATAGCATTAATGTCGTGATGAATTACCCAATAGATGATATACTACTTCATGCACAATGAAGGGCAGAGTAAAATACAGGAGCTAATCATAGCAATCACTATTCCATAACAGGCCACGCAAGCACTCAATATGAAGTGCTGGATTTCTATCATGACTACACTGTGATTGCAATAATTACCTGACAGGAATGATCAATCAACGTCCGGAATTCATTATAAAACAAAGCACCATGTGCCCGGGAGTGAATCTCCGGACACATAGTGCTTAAAGATATAGGTATAAACTAATGCCTTCCTTTCAACGGATGTAATTCAAGCTTTACAAACGTGAAGCCTCGTTGTTGCAATTCTGGCAATGCATCCTTCAATGCTTCATAGCCATTCCATTCAGGATGGTTCATGTGCATGATAACGATCGAACCATGCCTCGCACCTGAAAGTAAATTATCCTTTATAACCGCTGCAGGTGTTCCGGGCACAGCATCGCCCGACAACAGATCGTAGCTGATGATTGTTTCTTCCAGGTGATCGGCTATAGCTGCACAGGCTTCGTCGGTTGTGGCCGTGGCAGAACGGAAATATACCGGCTTACGTGAAGTCATGCTTTCAATCTTGCGTGCGTTCAATTCAATCTCGTCTACTGCCTGACCAACATTAGCCGTACCATGTATACCGTACATCGTCTCGCCTGCTATAGCACAAGGGTGATGTGTAAGACCATGATTCTCTATTTCAAATAATGGATCGGCCGCCAACTCTTTTACTTTATCCGGATGCGCATCCATCCACAAACCGCTCAAAAATAATGTAGCCGGTATTTGCTTCTTTCTTAAGAAATTGATGAGCTCTTCATCGTATCCACTTCCATGCGGACCTCCACAGGCATCAAACGTAAGTGCCAATACTTTTTTATTGGTAACTATATCCTCATCTACACCTTTCACAAAAGGACCGAATTGACCTGGAGAGGCATTTTTAAAACGAGAAACAATGCCTGCCTTTAGCTTCGCATAAGCACTATCTTCTTTTAGTGTGCGTTCATTGAAGAACTGAGCATTTACATTAACCACAAAAAGCGTAAAGAGTAAAATAAGTAGGGTACGCATAAAAAATAATTTTAGTCTGAGAACAAATGAAGCCATAAGCAGTGTGTCTGCGGGCCGCTATCGTTTAGATCAATTATATAGTAACGGTCACTATAAACAACAAAGGCCAGTCACGTAATAATGACTGGCCTTCGCGATATTTACTTTCTATACTTATGATTTAGGAGGAAAATGTCTGAATGACTTCGATACTTCCTTCTGAACAAATTTAGCTTCGTTGTAATTATTAATAGGCGACACTGCGTATGCTCTCCATACAAGCTGATCTGTCTTAGCATCCAGCACGTCAACAATGAGCGTACCTTCTTCGTAATGCGTTACCCAAAAGTTATTCCACTGGGGTCCCCACCATCCGCCTAAGCTATAAAATCTATAGTATGGATAAAAGGCTCCCTGATTTGACAAATAATTCTGGACCTCTTGTTTCTCACGCGCCCCCGCGAGATACGTTACAATCAGATCCGGATTGGTATCGGAGGGTGTGAGACCTTTAGATTGAAGATCCTGCGTAATCGCTGCCTTCACATTTGCATCCATAAATGTATTATCCGTGTCTGTTACACCGAGCTTTCTGATTACTTTACCCGATTCGAATTTAAAAGTCTTGTAGTTTTTAAAATCAACTTTCTTGTCAAAGTCAACATGTACTTGTGCCGATGCAGTAAACGCTAGCAGCGTGAGCAGCATCATGAAAATTTTTGTTTTCATAAAAATCACAGTTAAAGGTTATATATACTATACTAATTAGACGTAAGGCCAACCATCTTGTCACCACGGGCGGCCAGTTCTATTTCTATTATATTTTCATTGTCTATTTGCGCCAGGCTTCTGTTTCCTTCTCGCAAGTAAAATCTGAAATTAAAATATAGCTTATCGGCAGGCATTGATCCACCAAACGCAACATCTTCTTCAAAATGAAGTTTGCCAATCACTAACTCACCGGGCAGGTTTGTAGTAGGCTTCGTTTTTAGAAATGAAAAGTCAATTTGATTTCCAGGCAACTCAGCATTGATTCGTATAGCGCTACTGCCTTCTGCCAGCCTCCGGATAAAAGCTAGATCAGATGAATCGTTCAGTGCGCAAATCGATTCCACCGGAATCACAAACTCAAATCTTTCAAGTGAATTGTTTATTCGCGCTTCCAGCTGTCTGGTGATACATTCGTAATGTTTCTTATCGGTTAAAATCCTGATACGACATTCATTTGCTCCCGTAAAAGTTGATTGACTATATGCATGGACGGAAACTAAAATAAAGATAACGGAGAGCAATTTTTTCATAAATGTATAGTGAGTAGTAATTATGGATTAAACCGTGTTTCCCATTTCAACAGGAGACTATCGATGTTATTTATATTCTCTTTCAATTCTTCTTCGGATACTTTATCACCTCTTTGTAATCGTTTCGATAAAGCTTTAACATCGGCCAATAAACCATTTTCATCCTTTGTAGGTGTATAGTGATGGAAACTTATATAGCGGTTTGCATGGTCGGCAGCAGACTGCAAATGTGTACCGGCTAGTTCTTCAGATCGGTTAAAGAATTCGGTCTCCGTTACACGCAGTCGCAGGTGCGCCAAAGATTTTGCTGCTTTCGCAAAAGTGCCGTTCAACTCATCAATAGACTTAACGCGATTGCCTGCTATATTATCAGAAAGCATTTTGAGTTCGCTAATCGAATGTTCTATCGATTTTTTATTCGCCTGGTGATTGTTCGCAATCTCCTTCATGGCGACAATACCTTCATTGATATAATCTGAACTTTCTTTATACTCTCCCCTGGCATACGATTTAAGGGCCAGCCAGAATTGTTCATCAGGTTGTGTTTCTGAAAGAACTACTTCGTTTACATTGGTTTCAACCTTAGGTTGTACAGGATGTTCCTGTTTAGATTGGCAAGCAGAAAGGACTATGACTCCCATCAGCAGCAAGGATGAAAATGAATTTTTCATTGTCTTATTTTTTATGATCGTAGGTATATAACATCAGAGAAATATTTATTTAACGAGACATGGCCATGCCGATGCGTTTGTATACTTGGATGCTTCATCATAAAAAAGTCACCGAATATCCAATGGAATGTATACTTTTGGGGATCACTGCTTTTAAATGGAAAAGATACGCGTAGTCATTGCTGACGACCACAAGATCATCCGCGTTGGACTAAATGCCATTCTTCAATTGGAGAATGATATAGACGTAATTGCTGAGGCTGAGAGCGGCACCGATGTAATTGCGCTTATGAAAACGCATGTTGTTGATGTTATACTCATGGACATTGACATGGGAGCTCCCAGTGGTATAGAAACAACGCACACGATTAAATCGGATTTTCCCGACATTAAAGTGCTGGCGCTTACCCAACACGAAGAGCGTGATTATATTCTGAAAATGTTAGAAGCAGGTGCCAATGGATACTTGCTTAAAAATTGTGGCCGTGACGAACTGCGTGCGGCTATCCATGCCGTTGTTAATGGCGACAGTTATTTTAGTAATTCGGTTTCTGCAACTCTTCTTAAAGCCATTACAGAATTAAAAGGAAACCTGAAGCCTGCATCAAAAAGTAATAGTGATCTCACACAACGTGAAACGGAAGTACTTCAATTGATCGCGCAGGAATACTCCAATGCAGAGATTGCAGAAAAACTTTTCATCAGCGTTCGCACGGTAGATACACACCGCAGAAACCTGTTGGACAAATTACAGGCTAAGAACACTGCCGGATTGGTAAAATATGCCATCGAAAAAGGCTTGGTCTAAGTAATTATACGGAAAGCCTCTACGCTTTTTAGCGTAGCCGTCTACGCGTTTTCCTCTATTTTATTAAAATACGCTTTTTCACTCTATTCTGGCCACCTGGATCACTGCACCTTTACAGCGTTGAAACCAACTGTTAACGCTATGAAAACTTTCAGTCAATTTTCCGATGAGCAACTCATTTCACACATTCTTGAAAATGATAAAGATGCGTTGGGAGAACTATATAATCGTTACTTCAAAAAGGTATATCAGAAGTGTTTCTCTATTCTGAAAGAAAATGATATAGCGTTTGATGTAGCACAGGATTCCATCATGAAAGCTTTTGATAAGCTGGAGTCATTCAAGGGTAATGCACAATTCTCTACCTGGCTATATATTATTACCCACCGCGATTGTCTGGCATATCTTCGTAAAAAGAACAAGACCGCGATGCAGAGCCTGGAAGAAAATACGCAGGAGGATGAAGACATAAAAGAAAGTGACTTTGTATCGCAGCATGAACATGAAGAAGCTGACCAGGAGAATATCATGTTTGCGCTCATCGAGCATTTACCTGCAGAAGAAAAAAGTTTGCTGTTGCTGAAATACCAACAAGGCAAATCGATTGAAGACTTGCAAGCTTCGTACCACCTCACATCAAGCGCTATAAAGATGCGCTTGAAAAGATCAAAAGACAGAATCAACGAATTGTACTGGGTGGCTCTTGTTTCCGGACTTCCTTATGCATTGTCGTTACTCTAGTATATCGGTTAAATTTCATAAGTAATATATACGAACGTGATTAGATCATTCGCGAATATGAAGGGTTGTATCGTATATCCTTTCCTATACCACGCCGATTTCAGCAGGGGATACTCGTGGACAATCGAATTGGCACGAAAGCTTAGCATGCCTGTTTTTCTGTTCACCGTAATCTCTCATGAGTATGCTGCTACAGAGAAAGAGGCTTGCTACTACGCTTTTATGAAGGCGCACAGTACCTATATCTGTCTCTTATACACATCTCCGAGCCCACGAGACGGACTCCTATCTCGTATGCCGTCTTCTGCTT
>CABHOV010000007.1 GCA_902168185.1 uncultured Bacteroides sp. | reverse complement strand
TCACAGGCTATGGCATTATAACATCACTTGGTAAAAACGCGACAGAAAATCTTCATGCGCTAGTTCATCGCAAAGCCGGGTATGGTGAGTTGAGTGTGTTGGACACGATTCATCGCACAACACTACCCGCATGCGAAGTAAAGATTCACGATCAGCAATTATATACTTCTGTTGGCGTAACCGCTGACATTGGATTTACCCGCACTACATTGTTAGGCTTAATGGCTTTGCAAGAGGCTATCAAAATGGCAGGGCTTTCGGAAGAAGAAGTAAAGTCTTCGGGGCTATTATCTGCCACTACCAATGGAGGCATCCGCGAATTCGAAAAATATTATTACGAGTTGATGGACCCCGAACAGCGCGGTGACTTTGTGCGCTTTACGGATACTGCTAATCCTGGTGAACACTGCGAACGGATGGCAGACTTCATCGGTATAAAAAAATATATAGGCACGATCAGTACAGCATGTTCTTCCTCTGCCAATACATTAATGCAGGGTGCCCAACTGATTAAATATAAAAAACTTGATCGTGTGATCTGCGGAGGCGCAGAAGCATTATCAAAATTTACCATCAACGGTTTTAACTCTTTGATGATTCTGGATCCGGAACATTGCAGGCCGTTTGATAGTACACGTAAAGGACTTAACCTCGGAGAAGGCGCAGCCTATATCGTACTCGAATCAGAAGAGGCTATAGCACGATCCGGTAAAACACCGATAGCAGAATTAAAAGGATACGGGAATGCGAACGATGCATTCCATCAGACTGCATCATCACCGGATGGTAAAGGTGCTTTCCTTGCGATGGAGCAAGCATTGTCCATGGCTGGTATATCTCCGGAAGAAGTAGACTATATCAATGCCCATGGTACAGCCACAGAAAACAATGATCTCTCTGAAGGATTAGGCATACAACGGCTATTTGGAGAACAAGTCCCCGACTTCAGTTCTACCAAACCCTATACCGGCCATACACTCGCAGCTGCCGGAAGTGTAGAAGCTATATACTGCCTGATGGCCCTGCAACAGCAAAAGGTTTGGCCTAATCTGAATTTCAAAAATCAAATGCCTGAACTTTCCATAACACCGGTTCAGCAATTAAAAGAAAACAAAGTGCTCAGAAATGTGTTATCCAATTCATTTGGTTTTGGTGGAAATACATCTTCCTTATTATTAGCATCGGTGTAGTATGAGCGAGCAACCAGTACATTATTATATCAACGGCATAGGTATACTATCTCCACAGAAGACTTTCGACAACAGTTCTTTTTTGACTGAGATTACCTCCTATGATCAGAATGTACTGCGGTGTATTACACCGGAGTTTAAAGACTATATCAACCCGATCCAGTTACGCAGGTTGAACCGAATGTTACGCATCGGCCTCACAGCAGCAACGATATGCATGCGCGATGCAAAGGTTCAGAACCCCGACGGTATAATTACCGGAACCGGCTATGGGTTTCTGGATGAGACCGCAAAATTTCTTCGTGAGTTATTGGAGCAGCAAGAGAAGCAGCTCACACCTACGTATTTCATGCAGAGCACTTACAACGCGCTGGCTGGACTAATTGCGTTGTCTGTGAAATGTATGGGCTATAACAATACCTATGTCAGCAGAGGCTTGGCCTTTGAAAATGTACTGGACGATGCTATACTTCGCCTTCATGAAAATAAAGATCACAACTTTTTGATTGGTGCTTTTGACGAAGCTGCCGAGGTACAATATCTCGCGAGTATACGTGCCAGCCATTTCAAGACTGAGCACATACAAAATCTCAATCTTTTTAAAACAACTACCAAGGGTTCCATTCAGGGAGAAGGCGCTGCATTCTTTATGTTGTCCGGTAAACCATCCGATACTACATGGTGTATACTTCGCGACATGCAGTTTGTATATAATCCATCGGGTGCGGAAGCAGTAGCCGAAAGCGTCATCGCATTTCTTGCTGCAAATAATACTACACTGCAAGATATAGATCTTTGGATCGATGGCGCCAGCGGCGATGTAGAATATGATCGCATTATGAATACTCTTTCAGAAACCCTTTTCAAAGAAGTATATCATGTTCGATTCAAACATTTATGTGGTGAATCTTGTACTGCTTCATCCTTCGCGCTTTGGCTGGGAGCATCTATACTCAAACATCAGCAGGTTCCAGAGATCTTAAAAGTTGACAAGGAGCGTAGTCACTCAGGATTGAAGTCTGTGTTGATCGTCAATCAATACATGAATAAAAACTTTTCCTTCTTTCTATTGAAACATATATAAAGCATCCGGTAGAATTACCAGATGCTTTATATATACTGTTATTCACCAATCGCTTGCGGGTTTATCTGCCAGGCATAGGTGTCACGCAACGTCACGAGCTTTGCAATGCTTTCGGGTGATGGTGGTCCCGTCAACTCGTTCGTAACCGGATTGCTGACCGAAAAATAACCATCATATATACCGTTGAGAACAGCGCTCTGGTACACGAGGTCTATAACTTCATTAACATCTTGTGCCGTAAGTTTATTAGGCCCACCGATATCTACACCGTACAGTTTAACACCTGCCGGGAAAATAACTTGTTCCAACTCTGGCAAATATCCGAGAAGAGCAACTTCTAGTTTTTTATTTTGTGAGAAATCAATAACCGATGGGCTTGTTCCCATATACCCCGCACCAAATGATTGAAGGTTCTTTAAATGCTGTAAATCAATTTTTGTAAACCGCCCGTCATCGTAATAAAATCCTAATCCCTCTATTACATTCAAATCTCCAGTCACATCAACGAAATACTTTCCGGGGCCATCATAAGCATGACTATAATGCGACTCATTGGTTGATAGAACATCTGAGGTGCCATCACCCCAATGAATTATTACTGGGACATGGAGCACTGTTATATTAAAAGTGAAATCAAACTCAGTGCCACCCCAATCTGGAAGATCAACTGTAAATGTAAGCGCCTGAGTAAGCACCACCGTTAATGGATTTCCGTCCAACTCATCTTTAAGCTGATTAAATGTAAACATCTTTACATACTTGCTATAGCCGTCTTTGATTACAACAAGTTCTACTGAGTCATCGGGATCTTCTTCAAAAAGTATAGTATTTACTTTGGCACCTAGGTCCTGGACGTGTACGGTATCATCATCCATTATAAGAAAAGCTTCTGCGGTTGTGAGTGACAAACTGTTGTCATCCGGTATAAATACTGATAAGCCAAATTTCCGAACTATATCCAGCCCAAAAGATATATAGCCAAAATCTTCCGGGTTGCTTCCCTTCACATCTACCACTTGCACAGCTTCCTCCAGCAATGCATTCTCCGTGACCGTAAATGAAATTGGCAAGGGTCGATCGACATATTTAGCCAGAGGCGATTGCGCCTTGGGTGCTGCATATAGCAAAGCTCTATCTGAACGAACTACCATAAATTCTGTAAGCTTATAGCTATCCGATGTTAGCGGAAGTGGATCACTGATAAAATTATCACCAACCTGGATAAGGTTGATTGACTTTCGCGTATGTATAGCATGCCCACTATTATCTTCGATACTTACGATGAGGTATGATCCTGCAGGGAAATCTGCAGCGCTGGCCTTTCCATTCGGGTCGGCAATTTTACCAGGATCAAAAACAAACTGGATATTACCAGTGGAACGATTGCTTTCTTCTTCCGTACAATTTTGTACGAGCATGGCTACAAGCAGCAGCCACGACAGTCCGACGAGGTGTTTCATACATGAGAGGGTTTAATTATGAATATATACTAAAAGCTAAACTTGAATTACCGCAGTACACTTCTGCATGCGGTAATTCTAAAATAAATACAATGAATTATCCTTAAATCAGTGGGCTCTGTATATCCTGACTTGCAACGTATCCTATAACTATCAACGCAAGCATATTCAATTCCGAGACGGAATTTAACTTAAATAGATTAACCTTTGCGAACAGAGCCCAAATATATTTTGGGCCTAAGACTAAAAATGAAGTAACATTAGTGTGAAACGAACTTCAGTCCTACAATGGAACTGATCAGTGTTACAATAAAAAACAGACGCCAGAAGTCTGCAGGCTCCTTAAAGAAGACTATTCCAACAATCACAGTTCCCACTGCGCCAATGCCTGTCCAAACGGCATACGCTGTACCCATAGGCAATGTTAACGTAGCGCGATACAACAGGTATAAACTTGTTGACATGGTTATAAAAAAACCAATGAGCCAAAACAGAGCCGTCATACCTGATGTCTCTTTTGCCTTCTCCAAACATGTTGTAAATCCTATTTCAAATAATCCTGCAATAATCAATATGATCCAGTTCATATATATAGTGAAATTATTTTGATAAAAATTTAATACAATTTATAAGTCAAATATATAAGGCTATACCTATAAACTCTTCCATAAATATAGAGTAGCGTACGCCTCCCATCCTTTATACTTTTTATAGAATGTTCTCACTTGATCAAGTGTAGGTTTTACTTTCATTCGTTTCAGATTTTTTATTGCATTGTGAACACCCGCATCTTCCAACGGAAATGCATCGGGATAATGAAACGTTTTCATCAATGCATAGTTGGCAGTCCAATTGCCGATACCCTTTATCTTCATCAGCTTTTCCTTTGCATCCTGCAAAGACAGCCCTGTCAATTTTTCCTTCGAGATATCGTTGTTCGCAAAGGCTTCTGCAATGGTAACAACATATTTACTTTTCTGTCGCGAGAATTGTAAGGGCAACAATACATCGTCTGATAAAAGCGATACAACTTCCGGCCTTGGGAATAGATAGTAATCATTACCTTCAAAGATCATCTTCTCACCAAACTGTTCCACAAAGCGTTGCTTCAATGTATAGGCAAATTGTAAATTGATCTGCTGGCCGAGTACAGCCCATACAATGGACTCAAATAAATCCGGTTGCCCTACTACCCTATATCCATGAAATCGCTTGACCAGGTCGCTCATATATTTGTCTTTCGCGGACAAAGTATAGAATGGTTTTATATCCGTGTCCAAGTCAAACCAGTCACGAATATAACTTTCCAACGAAGTCTTAATAGTCTTGGTAAGTTTTGTGTTCAGCAACTGCACCTGAAGGTTTTCTTCGTTGATCGTTTTCACTTTAAACAGAATTGGTTCCGCCTCTACCTTCCATAGTTTTGTTACACTGTCCTCTTCACAACGGTGTAGTACTTCCCGCGGTGAACGCTTCAGAAACTCTAATGACAACTTGAAGTTAAACTCTGATGGAGTCGGAATTGTAAAGGTCTTCATGCATATATCTTTGGATGCGCAATAAGGGTGTGATGCTCACAATAGTAGTAAATGAATTGTAGCGAAAGAAGGTTCCCAAACTTAATCTGATAAATAAAACAGATCGCAAGAATCAGGTTGACCGATTTTCACCGAACATGGAAATTTGTGATAAAAAAATATGCTGGCAATCCACAATCTTAACTGGCCCAACCTTTATCAGTCGTTGAATGATAAAGGCTATGCCCATATACCCGCTGTACTATCACAGGAAGAATGCGAGAAACTGAGAACATTATACGATGAAGAAAATCTGTATAGAAGCGTTATCAACATGCAGCGCTATCGCTTTGGAAAAGGCGAGTATAAATATTTCAGCTATCCGCTTCCCCCGGCAATTCAAAAACTTCGTGAAACTATATATAGCCCGTTAGCAAGCCTTGCAAATGAATGGATGCAAAAACTTTCAATCGATATCCAATTCCCTTCATCACATCACGAGCTCATTGAACGCTGTCATGCTGCCACACAGTTGCGACCTACACCTTTGATATTGCGTTATGAATCAGGAGGATTTAATACGTTACACCAGGATCTATATGGAGATGTATACTTTCCTTTTCAGGTGGTGTTTGTACTAAGTCGACATGGAAAAGAATACGAAGGAGGTGAACTTGTGCTTACAGAACAGATACCTCGAGCTCAGTCAAAGGCAGAAGTCGTGCGACCCAACCAAGGCGATGCGCTGATCTTTACAACGAACTTCAGACCCGTGAAAGGGACACGCGGCTATTATCGCGCAGCCATGCGACATGGTGTAAGCGAAGTTAAGTCTGGAATCCGATATGCATTAGGAATCATTTTTCACGATGCAAAATGATATTGCATACCGGTATATCTGACTACGACCTCTTTATAAAGATCAGGCATGCAAAAATTACACTGGGCGGTAATGCATCTCTTAGAATATATGGAGCGCTGCATTGCAACTCTGGTAAAAGGATGAAAAAAGAAAATCGCGTGTTCTTTCAAAATGAAACAGAAGCAATTCTTCACGGCTTTCGTCCTTGTGGACATTGTATGCGAACTGAATATCGCCAATGGAAATCTGAGCAAGAAGCAGGTTGAATACAGAGGGTTGCTACATGACCTTTGTTCAACAATAAACAACAACTATCATGAACACAATATATAGTATCCGGCAACCAGTGACTACCTTTACTTCTGTGACGGAGGAAAATCAGATTAATTATCAGCGCATCGAGCAAGCTATTCGTTACCTGGAAGAAAACTTTCAGCGTCAACCTGCTTTGGAAGAAGTAGCCGAGAAAATTCATGTAAGCCCATTTCATTTTCAACGCATGTTTACGGAATGGGCCGGCATTAGCCCAAAACGTTTTCTCCAATTTCTTACGATAGATTTTCTAAAAGAAAAATTACAGGAATCAAAAAATCTTGTTGAGGCCGCAGAGGCTGCTGGGCTTTCAAGTCAATCAAGAGTATATGATCTTTTTACAACGCTTGAGGCGGTAACACCACAAGAGTATAAACAACGCGGCTCTGGCATTCGCATTGAATACGGATTTCATGAAACACCTTTCGGGA
>CABHOV010000006.1 GCA_902168185.1 uncultured Bacteroides sp. | reverse complement strand
GATTATACAGCGCATCGCGGACTGGACAAAAATGCTTTTGAAAGATTACTCACTTTGGAGTTTATCAAGCAACACCAGAATATAATTATCACTGGCCCGACCGGTGTGGGTAAAAGTTAGATATTTCAGAAAATAGATTCTTTTATAGAACCAAAATGTCAAGTTTAACGTATATAAAACTTGATATAACCCAGTAAACTTATACATTTACAGTAAGCCAAACTATGTCATCTATTACCGAAATAATCTCTAAAAAGATCGAAAACATGCCAGATGGGGCTGTTTTTGATTATGCTCAGCTGGAGATCGGTTCTGACCAATTTGTTACGGCTGCTCAGTCATTAAGCCGACTTACCAGAAAAGGAGTTATTGCCCGTTTGTCCAGGGGGAAGTACTACAAACCTCAGCAATCAAAATTTGGAAATAGCAGACCCCGGGAAGCAGCCATTGTAAACGCTCTAACCGTTAGGCAAAATAAAAGGATCGGGTATCTGACCGGATTATCTGTTTTCAATCAACTCGGTCTCACATCACAAGTTTCGAATATATTCGTGATTGCCACAGCAAGTCCATTGCAACCAAAACAAATCGAAGGATACAAAATAAAGTATGTTAGAAGGAATGTGAGTTTTTCAGATGAAGATATTCCACTTCTTCAACTTCTCGATGCTTTACGAGATATTAAGACAATTCCCGATGCTAACCCCAATGACTCATTTAAGATCTTAATGCGACATATTGCTAACTTGTCAAAGGTCAAAAAGGAACGACTGATTTCACTCGCGTTGTCATTTAACCCTCGCACTCGTGCGTTGCTGGGTGCATTGATTGAAAATTATTTCAAAGGAGTCAATGTATCGAAATTAAGGCAGTCTATTAATAGAATTTCTGTTTTTGAAACAGGAGTTTCTTGCGAATTACTGCCGAATAAAGAGGCCTGGAATCTTCAAATGACCAGTATTTTGAATGAAAACCAGACAAGGTGAAAGTTATAACAAAGGTAAAAGTGGTTATTTTTGACAAAAATGGAATTGAGCACATTAAGTAGTATCCGAAATACAACCACTAGCTATCAACAGCTTGCTAGCTTGTATAAACAACACTCGGATGATTTGTTTGACAATGTCCACATCGAAATCAAAGGGTGGTTTTCTGCAAACATGGCATCAGCTTTAGGAGCCGTACTTGATAAACTAACCGAGGGACTTAACTCGATAGTTTTTACACATATTGATTCTGGAATTCAGCAAATATTACGAAAGAATGACTTCCTAACATATTACGGATACTCACGTGCGGTTGACAACCACAGCACGACAATTCGCTACATGAAGTTAAAACCCACAGATGGAAAATTTTTCAGCCAGTATGTTACGACGGAACTTCTAAACCGATCTGAACTACCAAAAATATCAGCTGCCTTGAAGGAGAAGATGACTGAAGCGATCTACGAAATATTCGTGAATGCCCAAATCCATAGCAAGACAAGCTACATCTACACTTGTGGACAGTTCTATCCGAGCAAGAACAGGATTGAATTCACCATAACTGACACTGGTATAGGATTTAAGACCAAAATAAACGAAAGATTTGGCAAGAATTTGTCAGCTGTACAGGCAATAAAATGGGCAGTTCAAGATAGAAATACTACCAAAATTGGAGTAACGGGTGGAATTGGACTTCCAATTCTCAGGGAGTTCATAGTCCGCAATAAAGGATTGATGCAGATAGTAAGCGATGACGGATTTTATGAATACAGCCATCTAGGAGAGAAGGAGTATACGATGTCGGCCAAATTTCCAGGAACTGTGGTAAATTTGCAGTTTTGCACCGATGATCACGCGTCCTATTTGTTAGCAAGTGAGGTTAATGTGAATAATATATTTTAGATTGAATGCCATGGAAAATGTAATAATTAACGTCTTCAACATTGTTGGTACTCCGTTTGGGGTCGAGGCTGATGACGGCCAAAAAGTTTTCAATTTAGTGCACAAAGCTTTCAGCGAGAAAAAGAAGGTTATCCTCTCATTTCTAAACATTGAAATACTCACTACCGCGTTCCTTAACACGGCAGTTGGGCAGTTGTATAAGGACTTTACAGAAGCCGAGATCAAGGGAAACCTTGAAGTGAAGGATATTACCAATCCCGGAGCAGTCGCTCTTAAGCGAGTTGTGGATACTGCAAAACTGTACTACAAAGATCCTGGTGCAATGGAAAAGAGCATCAACGAAATCTTAGATTGAATTATGCCCACAAAATACTCGGCCGTCCAGATAAACGCTGTAGCTGATCGAAAGATATTCTTCGATGCGAACGTATTAATCTACCTGTTCTGGCCGACAGGATCGCAGAATTGGGAAGCCACCTATAGTAAGATTTATGGTAGCCTAATTACTCAAAAGAATGAATTGCTTGTGGATTATTTAGTAGTCGCCGAAACTATCAATGTCGCGCTTCGCACCGAATACAGAAAACATTTATTGAATAATTCTTTAAGTGAGAAAACATTTTCATATAAAGATTTTAGAAATAGTAGTGATGGTGAGTCTGCTGTGAATGATATCTATCTTATCGTTAAGCATTCCGTCTTAGATATGTTTAGCGTAGTAGGTAAAAACTTTTCCTTAGGTGACATGATTTCGTTTCTGTCATATGACACGCTTGATTTTAATGACAAGGCGATACAATTCATTTGCAAGGAAAATGATTACCTGTTACTAACAAACGATAGAGATTTTGTCTCAACAGAGATTGATATCTTAACAGCGAATCCTATCCTACTTGCTAAATAAAAGTGCTACAAAATACAATGTTGTTTTGTGGGAACATCCTTACCTTTAACACACTTTGATGTTCTTTGACTCCCTTCCTTTGGTGAGCAATTCGGGAGCAGCAGTAATCAAAAACTGCGAAATAATTAAGCGTTAACGGTTTAAGTCAGTCATAAAAATCCTTTTGGTAACCCGGCGGTACTCAATACACGTTCTTAGCGTCCCCTCTCTTTCAGCCAATCACGGAAGGTTCAAGTGACTTCGCTAGAGAAAACACCTGCAAAAGTATACTATTGGTAAGTTTAGTAGCCACCGCAACCAACTGATATATATATATTAAATTAACTCTGAACCAATAAAATATTCTGCTTGTGCGCGGCTATATATGGATATATACTCTCCTCCCCACAAACTGATTGGAATTGAGAAGAACTTCTAAGCGGTCCATGGCATAAGCTAATTTATATAATTCGTTTGAGTTAGAATTTTGACTTTAATCAGCAATGCTCGAAGTAATTAAACATGAGCGCAGAGTTGAACTGGCGTTCGAAGGGCTGCGCTATTTTGACCTGGTGCGCTGGAGGAACTTGACGAACGCTATGCATGGTATATGGCGAATGAACTGCCTGGGCTATACAAGCGTTGGGTTACCCGGATGCATATCCGCGGCAATTTATATCTTATCGCTGGCCTTTGCCACAGGGTGAAGTAAACGTCAACAAAAATCTAGAACAACATGACGAGTGGCGTTAAGCCTGTATAAATAAAAGCCTCAGAATCATTCTGAGGCTTTTATTATATAACAGCGGATCAAACTATATATAGTCAGGTCACTATAGGGCGTTTTTATTTGCATCTGTCAAGTTTTAGAGTCAGCATTTTTCCAACATCTTCTTCCTTTTCATAGCCATTTTGTAAGTAGTCCCTATAAACCCATTTACCATTTTTCTTTTCTAAATAGTCCTTAATGTTGTCAAAAGTTGGTGCTTTGTCTGAAGTAGACTCAAACGAACTTTCGTGAACTCGAAACTGCTTTAATTGTGTCCATTTGTCTTTGCAAAAAGAATAGATTTTACAGCTGTTTATTTTGCTAAAGTCCAAGTTGTCAATTACAAAAGCAATTTCGTCTTTGCCGTCTGCATTGTTGTCGCCAATGTTTAGTAAACAATAAAGTCCTTGTGCTGTCCCTACATGCAAAGTGTCTTGATTGTATTTATTTATGGTCAAATACAAGTCTGCATCTTGGTCGTAAAACCATTTTACCACGGTGTCCCATTCATTTTGGAAAGGGTCCGCTGAATTGTCAATTTCAGTTCTTGTCAGTCTTGAATAATTATGCTGAAAAATTGTATCCTTTCTCCCATCACCATCAAAGTCCCCAACCACAAACAGTTTTTTCAATTTATGAAGTTTGACCTTACTCTCGGTGGTTCTAGGAACCGATGAATTTTCAACCGTTTTTTCAGTCTTTCCATTACAACTTAAAAGACCTAAAGTCAAAGTCAATATGTAAAATATCGGTTTCACGGTCATCTTTTAAAACGCCCTATAACGTCTGGCTATAAGAGGTATGCGCGTAAATACTTACATCTTTCCCCACGTTGCTACGGAATTTAATAGCACACATTTTAAGAACCTACAATACAGTATATGCTTTATAGCTTTTGTGTGCACCCAGCAAGGACGAAGGTATCGGCAGATTACAACAGCCCCCGTTCCGGCTATAGGTTTATTACTATAGCTCTTCCTATATATATAGCTTTAGTTCTATTCCATCCGGAGCGTTAACCCTACTACCATCTGATGAAGAAGAGCCCGATTCTATAACGGCACCTTTCAAAATGAGTATATGAGTATATACATTGAAAATTTATAATAAAGAAAAGGCGAGGCGAATTTATACTTAAGATACCTCACACTCGACGCTTGTTGAGCGTGAGGTATTTTATTAAATATTAAGTTTATTGTAAAGTGGACTTTTAACGTTTTTTAATAAGTCATTTGCTATTTGCATCATTCCACCATTATGTGCACCACCCCATACGGCTCTTCCAAAAATGTAGCTCGTGGTGTATTCCTGCCAGGTGTTACAATACTTTTTTAACCCGGCATACGATCTAGCTAAATATTCTTGTAGCTGGCTTTCGGAAAGATAACCCAGTTCATAGCAACAGCGTGCCAGAAATACGCTTCGCCCATAATTCCAACCACTGTCTTTTGTCCTTCTTAGCTGAGCGAAATCGGTGATGCTATTTTGCTCAATAAGGTCAGGAACTACAGTGCTCAACTTTCTAAACAGGTCCAAGTAATAGTCAAATTCGCCTTCCTCGTTGGATAAGTTTGATTTCAAAATGTCGACATAATTTTCCCGATCCTCAAAGGCTCTGAAAACCACATCTATATTTTCATTCTGATTTCTGATGTGCAAACTGTGAAGAATTTCAATCGCCTCCGTTTGATTATATATCTCCCAGTAGGTTTCAACTAAATGACGAACATCCTGTTTGTTTAAGCCGGTTTCATAAGAATTCAAATATGCCGATTGTTGTTCGGCATACATGGAGCCAACGAGTAAATGGTCTAATAAATCTCCTTTTAATGCATTGGTTTTATTTAGTCTTATGTTTTTAAATGTGTTTAGAAATTTTGAAAGAAAGCCCATCTTGATCTACGCTATTTTTAAATCAGGAAACTTGCTTTGTAAAATGGATAGAAATTTCTCGCCCACTACTTGATATTTCGCTCTTGCCTCTAATTGCTTTTTCAGGTTCAACATATCAGCCGGGTCAGTTCTATAATTAAGCCTGTCGTGAATTTCAAGTGATAACGGGCTACCTTCCATATTAAAAGTTATAATATGTGTCTTTGGTAAATACTCTTCAGAAGATTTTGAATAAGCCCCCAATTGCGATTTCAAAATACCACCATATTGAAGTTGGGCTTTTTCTATTCTGAAATTATCAAACACAATCGTCTCATCCAGTTCGCCTACAGTATTTGTGCTAAAGAAATACAAATCACTTCCGCTCAACACCCAAAAACAATCGGTCTCTATCCTTCTAAGTTTTACACCAACGGCCGATAAGGCTACATTTTTTATACCATCGCTTACCAATTCCTGAACTTTGTTTGCCGTAGACTGAGGAACGGATGCAGCGGTAAACGCATCAATGCTTTTCCCTTTGATCCATTGCTTTAATTGTGAAAAATCGGTGGCTAATAGCTCTTGCTTGTATTGGTCATATTTTGTGCGCTCATGGTCTAAATCAATTTCTGATTTCGCGGCACTGTGCTTTTTATTCATATAGATCATAAAAAAAACACCTGCAAGTACTACTGCTACCGGAATTAAAAATAAAGGATTCATATACTTTGTTTTACTATATAATTTATTTGAAAATGTTTTGGTCTTCTGAACTTGGATGGCAAAAAAAAGTCTTCAATAAATAAGCGCTATATAATGGCAATGGTCTCGCATGGTGTTACTTCCAGCTGATCTTCGTCCAGAGGCTCTTCGGATGCTGCAATAGAACACCGTGCTGCTGTATCCGTTCGTCAAGGCCGTCACCTTCACCGCTCCACATCGCGAACCCTGTCACATAGCCCTCCGATAATGACCTCCAGGAATCATAGGTGCTGTACAGCTTCTGTGCAAACTCCTGGATCTTCTGCAACGCTTCGTCGCGTGTTAGATACTCCACGTCGAAGCCAAACCGGCACAGGTTAATGGCGCGGGTAAGATCCCAGGCGGTGACATCAGGAGTCTTTGCTTTGGCAAAAACTCCGTGGCTGACCAGGCCGGGATACCCTTCCAGGATGTGAGTAGCATAGGTCATGAGGCGCTCAGGCTCGATGTTGGTGTCGGCCATAGCCTGCAGCTCGAGACTTTTGATACCGGCGCGCCATTCGGCCTTCGGCAGCGTACTGAGCTTCGTCCAGATGATATCGAAATATACCTTGTGGCCATTCTTGTCAAGCCAGTCGAGCGTTCTCAGCAGATCTTCACGCGAGCTTATGCTCCAGGCAGTTTCCAGGCCTTCAAGAATATCTTCGACAGGGCGATAAGTAGAGAGCGTGTTGAGGTATTGGGTATACGCGTATGCGATGTTTGCACTGCAGAGCACAGCCTTGAGTTCGGCAGGCGCAAGATCAGAGTCTTCTTTTACCTCAGGACTGTTGTCGAACATATTCAGCATGTCGCCGGCAGGAGCCTGACCGCCCGCCATACCCATCAGATTCTGTAGGAAGGGGTTGCTGCCCATGGCCTGATTGACCTGGTCCTGAATGTTTTGCTGTATGCCCATGGCGTTGTTCATATAGGAAAGCATCTGGTTCGGGTCAATGCCCATCGCAGCCCATTGCTTTTTCATCTCTTCCATCATCGGGTTGATCGGTTCTTCTTTTTCTTCAGCCATGGTAAGGTTGAGTTAGTAAATATTGTGGTCTCCCTGTGTGATGGTTACAGACAGTGCGTTGAAATGGGGCTTTGTCTGCAGAGGGGGCTGTATCCCATTTTGTCGCGGATTTGGGCACGCTTTCTGAACGAACTCTTTTACTTCCTGGCGCGTCATATCCAATGGATTTTGTTTCTCTCGCAGCATTTTTTTTGTACTTCCAATGCAATGATGAAGTAAAAGTAGGTGACCGAATGGGGTCAAATGCAGGAGATTGATATCCGCGGGGGGTGGGTCGATATTCGCGGGCTGCGACGGGATATGCGCTAAGGAAGGGAGTTTATTTGTTCTCCTCCCCTTCTCACGTTCTGCTACTCTCTGTTCGCGCTTCTAGGCCAGTCTTTCTATGTAGTCAATAACGATGGATTTTTTACGATCCGAGACAGGGATTTTGTGGGTGTTTGTGAGAAGGAGCTCGCCTTCTTTGTAATAGCGGCTGATGTAGTTGACATTTACCATGTAGGATTGGTGGCAGCGAATGAAGGTGTCTTCGGGGAGAAGGGCTTCATACTCTTTCAGAACTTTGGACATGATGATCTTGCTGCCATCCTGGAGGTGGAAGGTGGTGTATCCTTTATCGCTTTGGCAGTAGACGATGTCTTTCATGGCGACGATCTGGATGAAGTCGAAGTTTTTGAGGACGATTCTTCGCGGCGTATCTTTTTTCTGGTAGTGGCTATCGGTGATTTCCAGTTGTTGTCTTGTAAAACGATAGGCTTCTATTTTTTTGTAGCATCTCTCAATCGTGTTGTTGAAGGCGGCAGTGTCTACGGGCTTCAGCAAATAAGCGAATGCCCCGAGGTTAAGGGCATCGATGGCGTACTGGTTGTAGGCGGTGATAAAGATAATGTGGGCGTCTGTTTTTATGGTATTGAAGAGGGTGAAGCAGGTACCGTCTTTCAGCTCGATGTCGGCCAGGATGAGGTCGGGTTGCAGCTGCTGGATCTCTTTCTGTGCTGTAGCTATCTCGGCGGCGTAGCCCACTACCTGCAGATAGGGTATATCCCCTACCAGCGACAGGATGTATTCGCGGATATTTACTTCGTCTTCCAGAATATAAACTTTCATGGTGTTGGGGGTTATCAGACCGCAGGCACAGGTATGGAGATATTTACTTCAGTTCCTTTTCCACCCCATGCCCCATTGGGCTGTATTTCAAACCAGGCTTTCCGGTGGGTGGTGTTAAACAGAATATCGAGGCGCTCCTGGGTGATGATCCGCGATAGCGATGTCTTGCCGGAAAGCGTCTTCACCTGTTCTTCGATGCCCACACCGTTGTCGCCGATGCCGATGTGTAGTTGCTGCGCCTCCAGGCGGAAGGAAATCTGCAGCTGGCCTTTATAACCAATGTTCTTGAAGCCGTGTTCAATGGCGTTTTCCACGAAGGGTTGAAGGAGCATGGGCGGGATCATGATGGCTTCGGTATCGAGGTTCTGAACATCAATACGGTAGTCGAACATATTGGCAAAGCGCATCTGCTGCAGCTCGATGTAGTTCTTCAAGGATGTGATCTCGTCCTCCAGGGAGATCATCTCATGGCGGTTCAGCTCCAGGACATTGCGCATCAACTGTGAGAACGATACCAGGTAGGCGTTGGCCTCCTGTTTTTTTCCACCGCCGATAAGTCCCTGCAAGTTAGCGATCGCGTTGTAGATGAAATGGGGGTTGAGTTGCATCTGCCTGGTTTTCTGCTCAAGCGCCATGCGTTTGTTTTCCAGCAAAAGATTTTCATTCTTTTCGGTGAGCAGGCGGCGGCGATATAGGTTATACATAAACAACAGCACGATGAGGAGCAGCAGGCCTGCGGCGGCAAAGATCCACCGTTGCTGGGTGATGATTTTTTCGTTCAGGGCATTGGTAGTCTGCAGAGAGGCTATGGCCTGGTCCTTCTTTTCCGTTTCGTAGCGCGTGTGGATCTGTTCTATTTTCGTAGCCTGAATGGCTTCGGTGTTGCGGGCATATATCTGCAATACGGAGTCGAGGGCAATGTGCGCATTTTGACAATCACCCATGCTCCAGTACGTTTCATTGAGCCCGCCGTAAACCCCCAACAGGTCGGCCGTGGGGACATTTTCTTTTGCCCATCGTATTGCTTCCCTGAAATAATGAATCGCCGAGTCGGGCTCATTATTATCCAGTACCATTTTGGCCATGTTGTTGAACGCGACAATATCGAGAAGGCCCTTCCGTTTCAGATACTGAAAATATTTTCGGTAGCCATGTACAGCCTCGGCGTAGTGGCCGGTGAGTACTTGCAGCTGTGATTCACCCTCGTAAGTGCGCATGAGTGTAAGGCTGTCGTTGATCAGCAATGCCAGCTTACGACAGCTGTCCAGGTGCACGCGCATGGCCTTGGTGTCTGTGTCTCTCACCGCGAGTATAAACAGGAGCGCGTGATAGCGCTGCCTGACGGTAATCTGGTCTTTGAACGGATGGTTTTTGTAGTAAAGGTGAGTATACGCTGCGGCCTTTTCACCATTCTGGTTTCTGTAGTAGAATCTGGCAAGGAGATCATACAACTTGTAGGTGAATGGGTTGTTGGTTTTTTCAGCGTTCGCGATCATGTGCAGGACGGTAGCCATGAGCTCCGAATCGGCAATGGTGGCTTCGTTCGTTGTACTGGACAGAATAGCATATTCTTTTAGCATGAAGAGCGCGGAAAGCGAATCCGTCTTCATGTTCCGGTAGTAGATCAACGCACTGTCGGACTTGCTCTCGAGTTGTAGGATATAGCCCTGAAGGTAGTTGTAGTATGGATTGCCCGCGTATTCCGTTGAGTCGAATTCTTTCAACATCAGGCGGATCTGTTCTAAACGCTTTGGCGTGGGCAGTGTGTCCATCGCCAGGAAAGCCTGTATGTAGTCGTGTTCAGACACAACACGATCCTGTACAGGCATATTTTTCTCATCAGGATTATGGCAGGAGAAAAGACTAATCGCCAGTAGGCATCCGATAGCCGGGACGAGGTATGCTCTAGCGACGAGGTGGTTCATGCAGGGATTCGTTCAAACGCGCCAATATACAATATCTGGTCTATACGAAGTTACCCGTCCTCGTTGACTTGTAATCAGGCCGTTTGAAGAAACTAAGAGGGCTTTCGGCACGGTGGATATTTGGGTAAACAACGCAGCCGCCTTCCAAGGGTACACGTTTCATAAATCAAACGACTTCGTTGACGCAATTGAATCCACAGCTGCACATTCAAGATGCGCACGATTTTCATTGAGAAAGATTATTGGGTCACACGGACTAGCAAAAGTATTAATATAGTCCAGGGAATTTTTTCTAATCGTTAAACCTATTATATATATAACTTCTAACAGAATTAAATGTTTGCATTAGTACCGGGTATACCTAATTGTTTGGATGAATAGACTTTGGGGAAACTGCGATCCTACTCCAAGCATAAAGTAGATGAGATTAATGGAATTTTTCACCTTTCGCCAGCATGTCAATAATTTCCTTTATGCGCTTGTCTCTTGTCTCTTGTTTCTTTGCAGTCTGAAGGCGAAATCCAATAGAGAAAAGATTGGTCTTGTTGAGACCCTTGAAAGTCGCTTCTGCCTTTTTGTTTTTGCTAACTTCTTTTAGAAAGTCTTCCGGTATAGTCATTTTGCTTGGGGAATCGTATGCCTTTTCCCAACGACCGTCTGCTTTGGCATTTTCGACAGCTTTTAATCCCGCGGGTCTCATTCGCCCTTCTTTGATTAATCTTTCGACGTGTCCAATATTTATTTTGGACCAAATGCTTTTTGCCCTTCGGGGAGAGAACTTTTGCAACCAGGCTTGTTCGTCATGTGCTTGTTTTTGACCATCAATCCATCCGTAGCAAAGCGCTACATCAAGTGCTTCAGCATAGCTAATAGTCTTTTTCTTTGAATCCTTCTTGAATATTTTGAGCCACAGCCCATTTGACTTATCGTGATTCTTTGAGAGCCAAGTTTCAAAAGCCTTGGCTGTTTTAAACTCTAGTATTGAAAGCGTATCTAATTTAGTCATATGACTGTGGCTTTTTTCCCGTTCTAAATGCCAGCTGCCCCAATGCCGGCTGTTATATCAATGCGTGGAAGTCGTGACGCAGAGTATTCTTGTGCTGCTTGTATTAATGAGAAGGGATATACCTAGCAGCGCAATGCCGAAACTATAGAGGTCTCTATTCATTATCTATACTATATGTTTATCAATTCACTTCCTGAAAATACAGCATTCTGACTCCAGAATCAATTGGGCGTTGCTTCACGCGTGCGACACTGAATTTGAGCAATCAAAATATTAAAACTTCCTATCGCAGCTTAGAGGTCGTGCGTTGTTCCAGGAGTTTAGATTCATGAAATATAGCTGTGTCGTTTATGTCGGGAATGTACTACACACTAATCCTTACTAAAGAAGGATGTTAAGATTGGCTCAAGTGCTTTTTCGCTGACATTGTGATCTTGGCCATCAAGGGTTCGACGTTGTGCACCGGGAATCGCTTGAGCGATCTTGTCCGCTGAGGCACGCATAAAGGGCATTGATTCTGCACTGGCAGCACCATCCATCACAAGGCAATTTGCTTCAATGGCTGCTATGCGGTCGACAGGAATTGCACGATCTTCGCCAACAACGGCTACATCATAAGGGAGTGTTGGCGCAAGTGTTTTCATCGCTGACCACTTAGGCAGTGCTTTCATTGCCAGTAGAGCGGTATCCGGTACGCCGACGAACTTCATATGAAATTCTACCGCCTCCTCGTGTCTACCTGCCGCAACATGTTCATTCAACTCAGCACTATATTCCCTCCATTCTTTACTAGCGTCGTCGGCCTCGTCGTAGGGAGCTTCATAAACAGCGATTTTTTTTATTTTTCCACCAAGGGTTGATCCAGCTTCCAGGGCCAGGCATGCACCGGAAGAAATTCCATAGACAAATGCTGATCCACCGGCCTGGTCAATGAGTGCCTCAATATCCTCAATCTCACGCCGTACTGCATACGGCTTTGTGTCACCACTGTCCCCGCGACCACGTCGGTCAAAGTTGTATACAGTATAGTTTTCCGACAAACGCTCGGCCAGCTTGACATGATCCAAACGAGATGCCAGGGCACCACCAACCAAAATAACGGTTGGGCCTTTTCCGGTTTTCTCGTATGCAATTTTTGTCCCGTCTTCTGAAGTTACTACCTGCATATGTTCTCTGTTTTTATTTGACGTGCATCGGCTTCCTAAATAAGCAGCAACAACGATCAAGGCTATTACTGTGACATTTGCTTTCATCATGATTAAGATCGGTAAAACTATATGCCAACCGGCCGTCAACAAAGACACAAGTTGGGAGCCACGCATTCCGAACGAAATGACACCGATACTCACTTGAGGCTCCATTTGCTTTGACATTTACAAAATCAAGAGATGTACAACGTGCAGTAAGCATACTACAAACTTCACTCAATCTTTATTCCATCCTAAAACGAAGAGTAATAGAATGAGTCGTTATCTTTGCACGCTCTGAATGGCAAATCAGGTATTTACTGAAACAAGTAAACCGATTGATTTATGCCGAAATTTCCAAAACAGAAGCTGGTTGACACAAACCAGCACTACTCATTGCCCAGCAACACCGTTCCAGTAAAACTACCCATCAAAGAAATTAAACTCATCCTCTACTGGCGTGATGGTTTCAGCGAGACACATAAAGGTTTTGACAACGTCCAGCAATTGGCCGACTTTCTAAAAAATAATCAGGAGCTTGCTACTGCTATCGGATATATACCTAAAGCCCAACAGCAATAGTACATGCATCCAAAGGACAATGAACTGTATCCGGTTGGTACAGTAGTGCGGCTGAAGAAGACGGGACAATTTGCACGTATTAACAACGTGACCTTCCTTCTAAACGGAAAAAATTTTCTTCACTATACAGGAGAGATTGAAGGCAGGGAAGGTAATTACGCATTGTATCATGACGATCTCGAACTAGAATGCCTACCCATAAAAAAGCCGGGGGATTACTTGGCTATTGAACAGAAATAGCGGGACGGATAATCTTGAAATGAATCGACAAGAATATACTTCATTCAAATAGACGTGTTGTTATAAGTTCATATATATGGCTATATATTTGACACTGCTTAGACGCCACCATCAGGGGTTTATAAAAATATACTATAAAAAATGAGTAGCCTTTTCGACTACCCATGGGCTTTACATTCAACGAAGCGAATCGACACAACGGTTTCTTTTTCTTCTGTATTCCAAAGATATATATTGTATCAGACAAAGTATCATTCACGCAATTGTCAGGATGATAGAGAACGATTATTCACCAAAAGGGGGTATAACATTATAACTTAGAGATATCATCGTTTTGTCTGGGGAATGAGATACCTAAACAACCTGAACAAAATCCCAATAACAGCGGGATTCAATGACATAAACTCCTTTCACAACGTTTTAAATCAGAAACCCGCCTAACGCATATAGAATACAGGCTCCAATTTTAAATTGCTTAAATTCTATTTCACTTTATGCTTTAAGACCTCACTCAATTCTCGGACAACAGCAGCTTTATCCTTCTTTATCCTTTGCCCCAGTTCCTTCCTGGGACAATTCTTATTATACTTTGCGCCCCAGTCCATCAACTCGATTATTATCGGCAGAAGATCAGCACCTTTCTGAGTAAGGCTATAGATGTATTTGGACTTATTCTCAGGCGAAACGTCTTTGACCAGGATCTTCTCGCCTTCCAGAATGGTAAGCCTGCTAACCAGAATGTTTGTGGCTATTCTTTCTTCCGAATTCAGAAATTCACTGTAGGACATTTTACCTCTTAACATAACATCGCGGATAATTAACAGCGACCATTTGTCACCAAGTATATCCAGTGAACAACTGATTGGGCAATCAGATCTTTTTTTATCCATGCTTACAAAGTTATTGCAAATTGCAACAACTTCCTATATTTGTACTTGCATTTTGCAACAACTAAAATATATAACTATGGAAAATCAAGCACTCACAAAGCAACTTCTTGAAAACTATTACAAGGGTTTTGCGGAAAAAGCAAATTGGGAAGACACCATCGCCGATGACTTCCAGTATATAGGTGGTGACATGACTAACACGCAACCCGTGGTCGGTAAACAAGCATATATTGAAATCATAAAACGCTTTTCCCAAAGATTTCAAGCGATGCGGGTAAAACAAATGATTATCGAGGGAGACAGGGCCAGTGTTATTGGGAATTACGATTTTCAGTTTCCGAATGGACAAAGAATAAATGGCAACGTCTCCGAGAACTGGACTGTTAAAAACGGAAAGCTTCAATCCCTGACTTTGTATTTCGATACCTTAACTTTCATGACAAATTTAAAGTAAGGGGTGATGCACCTAATAATATTTTAACAGGATAACCGGTTACTCACAAATGTAAATTCACATGTGCTTTTTAATAACCTTTACAAGTTGAAAAACGGTAGTGACCGATTCTAATGTAGCCGGGCTTAGAGTTATAGGTCCTCTCTGACCTGGTGATGGCAAGATCGATACGAGCTTTACCCAACTTTTCATCAGTGGCCAGCATCAGTTCGAAGAATTCAGCGGAGACGATTTTACAGCCGCTGCCGTCATATGAAACTCCAAACGGTTAAGGTACTGATTTAACTTGGGCGCAAAGACGGGCGAACAAAGTAGACATTTTGTAATAAAAATTACATTTTGTCAACCAATTGTTTTGCATTTACTTTTATGAGTAATACACGCTGAAAGCAGTTGAGTAAGCAACCTATTGCACCATCATCGCTTATGAAAAAAACATGTTTCAACGGTCGGTGTTTCGAGATCATTCAGGTTTGTTGGATCAATAGAATTACCTACTTTACAGTATAGATCGGGAGATATATATCTTATACCTCTGCAGACCAGTTGTTAGTTGTAAGTAATTTAAACATTCAAGTATGAATCTTAAACCAAAAAAATTCTCATTATTCTCGTTTGCGTTATTATTAACGTTGGTAAGCCTTCTATCATGCGATTCGCAGGAACCTATGGTATCCGATGAAAGTGCTCTGAAGCAAACCGATAAGCTACAAGAAATTCTCGACATCGGTTTTCAACGAAGTGACATCCAGGATATGGGTGACTATTATCTGGCGGAAGGAGATATCTATTTTTCAAAAGACGACTCCGGTGAGTCTAAAGGTGTAAATGGGCGGAAAGAGCAGGCGAGTACAAACAACCTGGTTTCCTATCAGGAGCGAACAAATATTACTGTAAAAATAGACGGTTCTATTCCTTCCTCCGGCGTCGATGATTGGCGAAACGAAATTCTGCAGGCTATTGACCACTGGAATTCAATTGCTGATTTTGGTATAAACCTGGTTTATATAACCTCTGGCACGGCCGATATCACTGTGCAGAGCGACAATGGCAGCCTGCCGGATTACGTCATTGCAGCGGCAGAGTTCCCTTCCGGGGGTCTGGCCGGGTACAGGGTTCGGATTAATCTGGATTTTTCCTCGAACATGACCGTTTCTTCGGGTAGCAAGGTATACAATATGGTCCATGAGTTTGGGCACTGCGTTGGATTCAGGCATACCAATTGGGCTTCCCAGGGCGAACCTTCTTCGCCATACGGCGCAAATCAGATTCCCGGTACTCCCGCCTCAGACAATAGCTCGGTCATGAACGGTGGCACAGCACTGAATTCGTGGGCCGGTTTTTCAACCTACGATATTATCGGTGCTCAGAATTTATATCCACGCCCCAGGTTATACATTGTGCAGGGTGCATCGCTGTATGGGGTCAATGTCAGTAACGGTGAATGGGCACCGATTGGTACGAGCACCTGGGCTAACAGCCGGGTTATGACCAATGTGAATGGCCTGTTATACATTGTTCAGGATCCTGGGCTGTATAGGGCCAGTGCAAAGAGCGCCTCCTGGAGTCATGTAGGAACGGCAGACTGGAGTGGCACAAACATCATGACAAACCAGGATGGCTATTTATACATGGTTCAGACGTTCGGTCTTTACAGAACCGTTCCTGGCACAGGCTCGTACGCAAGGGTTGGCACAGGCGACTGGACGGGTTCGAGCGCCATGACAGCCGATAACCAGTCGCTGTACATCGTGCAAAGCTACGGGTTGTATAAGGTAAATCCATCGACTGGCACCTGGGTGAGACTCGGCACGGCTGATTGGACAGGAACAAGTCTGCTGGCAAGCATGGGAGGTTACCTATATGCCGTGCAAGGCGCCGGCTTATATAGAATCGACCCGAACACCGGCAGCTATATATCACTCAATACAAGCGATTGGACAGGTTCAAACCTGATGAGTGCTCACGACGGGTACCTATACATTGTGCAATCGCCCGGGCTATATAGAGTAAATGTGTCCAATGGTTCTTACGTAACATTAAGTCCAAGCAGTTGGGCAGGATCAACGGCAATGACCACCTTCTAGCCGTCAATACATCAAAAAGAAAAAAAGAGGTTGTCCCAAGGGCAGCCTCTTTTACATAAAATCAAATGAGGGGAAAGGTTTCTTACTTTCCTTTATTTTTCTTTCTATACCTGAATCCGAATTCAAGCAAGGCTTTCTGATTCCGGGTACTTTATAAGGATTGTATTACGAGAGAAAAACCTTGTTGAATGGAATTTATACTATGGATATCTTAGTTGGTTACAGTGTTAAATTCATATACGCCGCAGCAAAGTTCAACCCGGAAGTATATGTATTATTTTCAGATGGGTCAGTTAAGAATATATTGAAAGATCCCCTACCCTAGCGCTAAATAACTTGGAAGATTTATAGCGCTAGTTTCTTTTTATCGGATTTATCAAAACGGGTAATAAATGAACAGTGCTGGCAAAATGATTCAACGAGCACGCCGTCTAGAAATCCATCTCGCATCTTTATAAATCTTTCACTGTTGAGTATATCTTGCAGGGATTGCTCTTTAACATTGCCCAGATTAATAGAGCCATTTTTATCTAAGCAACACGGTACTACTGTGCCATCAGCATGAATGCCTATATGATTGACAGCGCCATGGCAGCGGCCGCGCGTGCCCTGATGTGGCAGTGAAAAAGAAGGCCATTCAAAACGAGAATCAAAATGCAAATATAGCCTGTTCCAGATCCTTTTGGATTTGATCGCGCCGGTCTCGACATTCCGATTGATTGTAACATTGAAGTACGATTCGATTTTTAGAAAGACATCCTCATTATCCGAATCATTACTTTGCTGGTTCCACAATCGAAAGTTTACATAGAGTTCTGGTCGCAGCGCGTTTGCTGATTTTGTGAATTCAAATATGGGTTGTAGGAAGGGATCAAGGTCCCGATCAGGATAATTATCTTTATAGGCCTGTATAGAGAAATTGACCTGTCGTATACAGCGGGAGCTTATGATGCGCTCGCTATATCGTTTGATCAGAATTCCGTTCGTGGTAAGGTCGATTTGAGTATTGTATCGCTCGCAAACCTCCAATATTTCCGAAAACTTGGGATGCGCAAGCGGCTCGCCGAGCAAATGTAAACAGACAACTTCTGCAAGCGGAGCAACCTCCTTTAAGACGGCCTCAAATTCCTGCAAGTCCATTAACTTCTTGTCCTTCTCTACAACAGGACAAAATGAACACTGTACATTACAAATATTGGATATTTCGAGATATACTTTTTTGAACATGCGCTACTTAACAGGGTTCATTTGTTGATACTAAAAACTCACGGATTATTCCCCACAACTCTTGGGATTTTTCGTCATTATAAGCAAGAAACTCTTTGAACAATCCGGACGTATTATTTGTAATGCATCCTTGAATTGTAAAAAGCTGTATTGCTGTACTTAATTCGGCTTTAATGTTAATGCCTAAGCCCATGGATAGGTTAATGTAGGACAGGAATTCAGTCAGTTTGATTTCTTCGCTTGCTGTCAAAGTAACATTGACCACATACTAACTTTAGGTTCACAAACGCTTCGAAGTTTTCAGTCCAGTCACCCTCTCTCTCCCAAGCTTTCTCGCAATCATCACACCAAGCTTGATAGTCATCTTCTGGCTCAATCAGTGGATTTGAATCAATGGTTTCATGAAAGCCAAGGTTCGACCCTTTCAATAGATGCTGACAAACGAAAGCAATACGACTGGTTCCATGCGATTCACACTCGACATACTTGCCTTTCAAGTCGTCATACTGCTCTTGCGTCAATTCGTTGATGAATATAAAGTATACAAAGAGATGCTCATGAGGAATACGATACGCTCCTATTGCATTCAAAAGTTTGGCTGTTATTGCCGTAAGCGCCCAACCCGTGTACTCATCACCATTTTCAAGAAGCCCTTGAGACAACTCGTTAAAATTATTCTCTTCACCGTACGCTCTTACTTTTTCAAGCCCCTTGGCAACGTGCTTCGGGGTCGATTCGTTTTCCCACGACCACATCCAGGTATTTCGGTTTGTAGAGAATGAGCCTACGTCAACGTACTTGAAGTAAAGATTTCTACCGTCGTCAGATTTGAAATGAAACACACCGATACCATGATCGTAAAACCAATGCTCATAGCTGTCGATGTCGTACAGTTTGATAAACTCTTCCTGAAGAGCGGAAAGGTGCTCGATACATACGTCCTTAAAATCTTCAAAATCCCGATTCATCATTGCCACAAATATAGTCAAGCGTAGTTGGTGATTATTAAATGAATGTTGCTTCTGTGCTGGTAAGGCGATGTGTATAATTTATTAACTTTTTTCATAGGATTTTTTCCACCAATCAATATAGAGTTCTAATTCTTTCATCTCTATAAAACCATGTTTTGAAGGATCCTCGGGAAGTGATCCAACTTCAATGTGCTTAATATCAAAAGTGGCACTTTTCTCAAAAACTAAGTCGCGATGTTGAATCTTAAACTCAAATTCCACGCTTGGTTTAAAAGCAATTACCTTCCAGTCCTTCATAGTAGGAGCCGCCCTACCAAGGCTTCAACTTACGAAATATAATCCATCACAATGTCTATGAAGTTGCATGAGAAAATCGTCCAAGAGTCTTTCTTTTTCATGCTGATCCACATCATTGAGAAACAGATAACTCATATTATTTTTTTTCAAACCAGTCCCAAAATTCCTTTGTTGTCATAAGAGTGCTTCTACATGGCAAAGATAAAGAACCGGTCTCTTTAGTCTATAACAGGAGGTTCAAGTAACTACACTAAAGATAAACGCTAGAGAAGTATACTACCGGCTTCAGTATGCTAACTCTTCCTGCTTTATTTCGCTCGCTTATAAGTGTTAGTTCAAGGAAATGATATAAATATTATCTCCTGAGTAACAACATTCCATACGTAGCTCTAGCATACACCAAACTATATATAGTCTCAGTCATTTGCTATCCAGAAACCATATTGCTTTTTTTGAAAAGCAGTCAGTCAGATAGCCTTACAACAGAGCAATAACTAAATTTTATGATGTCTTTTAAAAATAAGATATATTAACATTCTGCTTTTACAACAACATTAATACAATGGGAAACTCCGACAATACTGACGATGAATTTCAATACTTGGCAGAAAGAGCTGCCCTGTTTTTTACTTACCTGGACTCAAATGAAATACTGACTATTTTTCCATCCCGCAAGGCGGCATGGAAAGATCTGGACGAAAGAGTACAATCCGGCAGTAAGCGGAAGCTAAAGATATTGAATGAACTCATAGACAATACGCTGGTTGGCCGTAACTCGTTAGGAACAGAAGACAGGTTCGAAATACTCCGTTTGTTTGACGAGAAGCTAGGTGAAGGACCAAATGCTCTGATCGATAAAATGATCGCATTGTATGATAAAATAATCCGCAAAGGTATAATCGATTCTAATATAGTATTAAATCAGGCCATTGAAATTCGTAACAGTGAAATCCTTGGATTAACTCCTGCTCAAAAAAGTATGCTCACTGAGATCATTACTTTATCAATGGAGCAACGCAAATGATAAAGCATACAACTGGTCAGAAGTTACGGTATATACTTTAGGAAGACCTGTAAAAACCAATATCAAATTGTAAGATCCCCTCCTCCTCTATTGGCTATATATAGAAGCAAGGGTGAATTGAATAAAGCACAAAAACTGCTGACCATACATATATATTAACATGCGATACTAAAATACCCGTTAACTATTCATAAGGCTGGCGAGAGTCTCTCTGACCTCGTCAATCTTACTGCGCAGACCTTCCGACATTTTCTCTTGATTGAGGGCCAAACACCTGGACAAAGCATTCAAGCTGACACTGACCGTAGGATCATGTATATCAACAAAATCAGCGTTATCCAGTATTTTATCCATGGCAGTCAAAATAACTTTCAGATCCTGAAAGTTGTCATCTATTGATAGACTAACTTCATTGAGAGATACGATCACCTTCAAATATATACTTCTATAGATGAATTTTTCACTAACATCCCTTTCAGCTTCACCGTACTTTTCATGATATTTCTCAAGACTTTTAAGGTCACTTTTGCGTTGCTCTATTCGTTCTTGCTTGTTCTTGCTAGCCCATTTCAATTCGGCTAATTTTCGAATAATGAAAGATCGCCTACTTACCATGTCGACAATTTCAAATGTACTTGGGTCTGTCAAGGTGTTTTTTAAAAAAGCATTGATTTGAACCAACTCTTCTTTAAGTTCTGATATCTTTTCGTTTTGCATATTCACATTGATAGTATACCACAAGTCTTCCTTTACAATTGCCTATATCCAAGCTCGTTTTCAAAGCAGCTCCCAGAACAATCTAGTCCGCAATAGTCACTGTTTTCATATGAGTAAATTAGGAATCCTTCAAATTTAATATTTACATGTTACCGTACCCAATTAGGTAAAAGTGCGGATGCCTATATAAAAGGGATTGCTGGCGTTTGTACATTCGAATTTAGTACTGTTGCTTGACTTACGCCGCCTGCATTAAAAAAACTTTGGTCTTAGACGAACCATCAAAGGTATACCCATAGCTTAATAGACTATCAGCGGTCAATGAAAAAATATTGCTTCTCTCTTTATGTAACTCGCTTTTTGGGAATCGCAGAAAATATAACTGATAAGCCAGAACTTGTCACTACAGTTAATGACTTGGCCGTTATTTTTTTTCTCGCCTCATCTCGCTGCTTCTTCTCTAAACCAACGGAATCGAGGTCAATGTTCCCAAACTGTTTTACTACCTCGATCCGTAGTATATAGGAATGAACCTCATTGCTTCATAATAGGTGAGTATACCTTTATTGAAAAAGTCAGTAAAAATACCGACGACCCTGGCAGTGTTCATCCCGTGTATTGATAAGATCATTTGCTATAGCTTTGAGATCAAATTGATCAAGAAGTTTGGTATACAATCTTTAAACATTTAACCGATGCGATACTTCGCTACGACATGTGTGTTTTTTATAACTTGTTTTTCTACGCATGCGCAGCAGTTATTTGAACAGAATTACCCCATTGAGGTTTACCAGGGTGCCAGTCAAAGCTGGGCGATCCTTCAGGATAAACATGGTGCTATTTACGTTGCCAATACAGAGGGACTTCTCCGATATGATGGTACTCGCTGGGATCTTATTTCACTGCCCAACAGAGAGGCTATTTATTATGCCGACATCGATGATGAAGGAAACATATATACATCATCAACATACGAGGTTGGTGTTTTTAAGATCGGACTCGGCAGTAAGTATGAATACCACTCATTGACGCATGAGATTCCAGACTCCTACAAACTGGATGAACGTACAGGTGTGAGAGTCTTTAACAATGAAGTATTTTTCTGC
Source organism: uncultured Bacteroides sp. (assembly GCA_902168185.1). Lineage (GTDB taxonomy): Bacteria > Bacteroidota > Bacteroidia > Cytophagales > Cyclobacteriaceae > Ohtaekwangia. Next base: position 6,811 of record CABHOV010000006.1, on the reverse strand, counting down.
AATGAAAATAATATATACGTATATGCCCATGGTAAATTTAACGTTCTCCAACCCGGAGGCGAAGGCTTTATCGTAAGCCGAAATAATATATACCTCAGGAAGGGCTCCAGCCTATACAACTATAATAAAGGCAGATTTGCGGACAAACCCTATTTTACAAACACGAAGGACACACACTATAAATGGTTTTCCAATAATTCTGACGACAACCTGTTGGTGCTTGACGATAAAAACCAGGTTTGGTCAGTAGATGACAAGGGTCCGGATAAGGACTGGAGAATGCTCTCTGAAAAGTTCAATAAAAACCTGAAGAATCTGAAAATACAGAATATAACCCGCACCAGTAATGGCAATATTGTGGTTCACATAGGAAGAGCAATACTTTTTTTTAATAGCAACGGCGAGTCAGTATATCGCATAGACAACGAAAAGCTTTTGGAAGGAGCAGCATTTGTCCTGGAAGACCAGCAGCACAACCTATGGTTTAATGCCGACTCAAATATCCTACAGGTTATAGCCAGCTCCCCGGTCTCCTATTATGATAGTAAAAACGGGTTAAAGGGATTTGTCATGTCGCTTGGCCGTGCAACCCAACACCAATATATAGGAACAACAAAGGGCATTTTTTACCAGAAAGAAAGAGGCACATTCACCATGCTCGCCGGAGTGGAAGGTGGTATCTGGAATCTCTACAACTTTCACAATACAATTTATGCATGTCACGATTCCAGCGTGCAGCAAATAGACCACGACAAAGCTAAAATGATTATTAAGCATCCGTGGGTGATGTCGCTATGCGCGCTGGAAAAACGAACTGATCGTATGATTATGGGTACTTACAATACCGGAATATGGTTATTGCAAAACAAAGACGGTAAATGGTCCAAGAAGAGAATCAAAGGATTTGATGAAGAAACCCGGAATATACTCGAGGATGAAGAAGGCAATATCTGGGTCAGCCATCTCAACAAAGGCATCTGGAAACTGAAGTTGAATCAGGACATGGACTCTGTAATTTCAAATGCCTTCTATGACAAAAGCAATGGACTTCCTTCCAGCATCTATAATAAAATTCATCAGTTAAAGGGGAAAATTGTCGCATCAACCGTCAACGGTATATATAGTTATAACAAGAGGCGTAATTCTTTTGAACAGGAGGGCGTATATAACAAAGCATTGGGAAGCGGTTTTTGCATTTACACGCTTACAGAAAGTCCGGAAGGTGATATATATTTCTGGGGCGCTCATCCGAAAGGCAAAGAGACCGCGGGGGTTCTGCAGCGGCAGTCCAAAGGAAATTTTAAATTGTTGCTCACTCCTTTTAATAAAATTGCCACTTCATTTCGCAACTTAAGAGTAGGCGTTGATGCTCCGATACTCGTTACAAATTCCGGTGAAATATGGATCGGAAATGACCAAAAGGTCTATAGTTACAACCCGAATCAAAAAACATTTTATAATGACCCGATATGTATATCTGTACAAAAAGTATGGGCCAGTGATTCTTTGATTTATGAGAATTCTACAAAGATAACAACTCCCACACTGCGTTTTGCCTTTAATAATCTCAAGTTTGAGTTTGTTTGTTCTTCGCTGGAGAGTGCTGAAATGAATCAGTATCAATATAAGATTGAGGGGTATGAAAACAAATGGTCTGAGTGGACCACGGCGAGAGATGCACATTATACTAATTTACCGGCAGGAGATTATACTTTTTATGTACGTGCAAAAAACGTTTACGATGTTATCAGTGAACCTGCTTCGTTTCGCTTCCGTATTAATCCACCGTGGTATAGCACTCGGCTTGCTTACTTTATATATATAGGTTCACTTTATATTCTGGTTCATTCGCTCATTCAGTATAGCGTGAGAAGGGAAAAAAAACAAAAAATGATTCTCGAGGGGATTGTTCATGAAAAAACTAAAGAACTGATTTATGTCAACAACTTACTGTCAAATAAAAACGATCAACTTCAGAATGCCAACACGATCATTGAAGGCCAAAACAAAGAAATAAAAAACCGGAATGAAACACTTGAAGAAGAGGTTCACAAAAGAACAAAGGAGCTTGTTGAATATAACCAGCAATTGGAACAATTTACGTTCGTTACTGCCCACAATTTACGCGGACCGGTTGCCAGGATGCTGGGACTTGGCGTTGTTATGCGGATGACGGGTGACGACCCCGAAGAAACGAAATCTTTAACCGACAAGCTGCTGACCACCGCTGAAGAGATTGATTCTGTAATTAAAGATCTCAACCAGATTTTACAGGTAAAGAATACGCCCAACCAACTGGAAGAACTTAATCTGCAGGAAGAAATCAGTGATGTGATTTCTGCTTTCAAAAGAGAAATTAACAATACAAATGCAACGGTATCGATTAATATCTCAGAAGTAGAAGTCATCACTACTTCACATGCTTATTTAAAAAATATAGTATATCAATTACTTAGCAACGGTTTAAATTTCCGGCATCCTGATAGAATTCCGGAAATACGCATAACTGCCACGAATACCGAAGATTATATATGCCTGGCTTTCTCCGACAATGGCCTGGGCATGCATTTGCAAAAAATTGGAGGAAAACTTTTTACTCTTTATGGAAGATTTCATTTACACATCGAGGGTAAAGGGATTGGTCTATACCTGGCAAAGACCCAAATTTTATCTCTGGGCGGAAAAATTGAAGTTGACAGTGAAGTGAACGTAGGAACAACCTTCAAAGTATATTTCAGAAAATAACAGACCCTCTAATCTTTTAACGCAGTATACATGTTATGTAGTATTCTCGGGGTCTCAAGCTATATTTTAAGATAAGTATGTCGATCATTGATGTGGCCTAAGCATACCGTTATCTATGAGATGATATCATACCAGAGAATGAGTTGATTCACCAAGTTTAAATTCTTTTTGTACCAAGTGTAGTAAATTGATTCCTGGGTGTTATAGCATGCGAGCTATTTATACCTTGACTTAAAATGATAGTCAGCAAATTTTATGAAATTCTTCCAATCATATAGCGTAAGGTCGTGCTTACCTGCTCGGTTGTGATAAGCGATTGGCGATTGAATGACAGGTTTATCTATGGGAGGTTGTTCTTTTGGAAGGGACGATTTCAGCCCATATAGTGAGAAAACCGGCTCTGCGTTTTTTAGGCAGAGGAATGTTCCTTTTGGATCAGCCCACAGATCCTCCGACGCACTGGTTGCATATATGGGACGTGGGGCGATCAACGCTACGAGCATGTGCTGATCAACCGGCAATGAGTCTTCCTTGTTATTGAATGTTTTATAGTTGTTGTTAAACCAATGCGGAAAAGCGGTGTTGATCACAGCGATCCTTTCTCCAAATTGTCGCCGTGACAACGCCGCCCCTGTATTTCCGGAACAATTTGTAACGCAGATAGCAAATCGCTCGTCTTGCGCAGCCGCCCATAGCGAGGCTTTACCGCCGCGCGAATGACCGACTATCACAACTTTGTCTTTATCGATCAACGCGTCCTTCTGGAAGTAATCCATAACCCGACTAGCGCCCCAGGCCCACGCTCCTATAGCTCTCATTCCATTGTCAGCTTTCAGTTGCTCCGGATACAACTCTAGCACACCGTTTATAAAAAGGTCCTTATGGTCCGGAGCAAGATCATCAACATGGAAGGCAGCGATGGCATAGCCAGCGTCAACCACTACTTCTGCAGGCCAGAAATTACTTTTTGTATCCCGTGCCGGGTCTATATTGTCTTTACTTCGATGGTTGATTAAAACGAATGCAGGCACGGGCTTTGGAGCATTGTTAGGAACAAACAGAACAAGGTTTATTTTCACCGACTTTCGTTGATTGAAAACCTCGATCAGGACTTCTTTCAAATGCACTCTCCCCTGCATACTCATCTTGTTCTCGCTTACAATCATATACCGGATGCTGTCATATACCTTTGGCATTTGACCGTAGATATTATTTTCCAGTAGCGTCAGGATTTCACCTCGTCTGGATCGCTCCCACTCCCTCTGACTACGAACAAGTTTACCTGTAGCTGACTTCAAAACGTCGGGCAGCACATACTCCGGGACTTTTGTCTCATCGTAATTAGGCTCAGGTGCCTGCGCCTGCAGAGATGAATACCAAAAAAGGGACAAGGAGGTAATGATCAGAAGGAGAATGGTTCGATACATATATCTTTAATAGTAAGTATCATGATCACAAATATAGTCACAGGTGCAACAGTGATAACCTGATGTAGGCCTAATTCGTCTTACGCCCCAGGCGGCCAACTAATGAAAACCAGCAAGGCGCTGACTAAGATAATGTTATATATAGTATATAGCTACAATATTCTAATATCTCTCCAATAGATTTATACCTTACTTCTTATCCTCTTTACGTCTAAAATCAGTAATTGTATTTCCATCATAACGATATACGCCACTCGCACCGGCTAACCAAATACTTCCGTCACGCGCTTCCAGGATTCCAAAAATCACTTCCTTTGATTTTATCTCCGTTACTGTTGGTTGGTTTGTAGATAAGGACTTTTCGTCATAACGGCAAACGGCCTACCCTTCGGGAGTTTCCAAACTTGTCCAAATGTATCCACTTCTGTCTTCGTAGATGAAACCACCAAACTTCTGCGCGACCCGGGTACATATACTGCCATCATAACGCCATAGTCCATTATTGCCACCGAGCCAAATATTACCTTTCCTATCTCCGATTATCGAGCGCACATTCATAAAAGATTTATCATTATACTTGAAAACGGTAAATGCTTTTCCATCATAAACAAAAGTATTGCCCTTTGTACCAAACCAAAGCTTTCCCGTTTTGTCTTCCCATATTGAACTAACTTCATTCGAGGGCCGTACGTCCGGCAAGGATCTGCCTGTTTTATCTTCACTCATAACATCTCCGGTCATGGTATAATTTCGAAACGACATTCCATCATAGCGGCTTACCCCACCATTGGCGCCGAACCAAATATTCCCGATCCTGTCTTCATAAATACAAACAATCTCATTGTTGATTAGCCCATCTCTGGTTGTGAAATTTTGAAAAGATCCGCCATCGTAGTAATAAACGCCTGAACCAATAGTGCCAAACCACAAGTTGCCTTTCCGATCTTCTAAAATTGAAAAAAAGCGAGATGAACTTACCTCACTCGTGAGATTTGTAAACGATTTTCCATCATAGAGAAAAACACCCTCCCAGGAGGCAATCCAAAGATTACCTTTTCGATCTTGCTTGACACTGCGTGTAACACTGTTAGGTCCATAGGAAGGGATTACGTCTTTAGTCATAGACTTAACTTCATCTTTTGGTAACTCGGTTTTGTTTTGTTTTCTACAGGAGACGCAAAAAACAAACATCAATAGTATATATACATGTACGTGGCTCGTCATTTCCTTTTTGTATTACAGGGATCTGCCAAACCTACAAGTCTTTACGCTCGGTTTAGTTAAAGACTTGTAAAAAAATGTAAACGAAATGTAAAAGTTGTTAGGATACCCTGACATTGACTATATCTTTTTTCGCATAGATATAGTAAGCTATAATTCAGATAGCGTTCGTCATTCAAAGAAAAAGCAGCTCGACAATCGGCTAAAGAATGAATATAATTCTGGTGAAGTATCAAGGATAGAATTTTAAGGAACTCATATAGTTTCCTTTGCCGAAAGCGGCATCAAAGAGTACTTAGCGCACTCTGTGTAAAAATGCGGACACTCTTTTAAGTATATTCTATATTTTATTCCATTGGCGGCTTGAATAGTTTTGAGTGAACATAAAGCAGCGTTCTTCAATAAAACGCTGCTGTGTTAATCGAATATTCAATGCTATAAATATGAGCCACTTGTCGGAAGTTATCAGATTGTACACAAAGGAAAATGGAACCCTCGAATATGATGAGAAAGTACCGTGCATCATTTTCTCGCCAATAGGCTTTATGACCGATGAAGAATTTAAAAATTTCCTGAACCTCGGATTGCAATTCATGGTCGAGAAAAAGAAAGTCCATGGAAAAATTGGCTGGCTTGCAGATACATCTAAACTGGTAGCGCTCTTAAGTGAAGAGTGGGCGGCTAAAGATTGGAATCCAAGAGCATTGTCCGAAGGTATACGCCATGTTGCATTTGTATTGCCGGGTGATGTATTCGGGCAAATGCCAGTAGCCAATTACCTGGAAATGAATAAAGAAAATCAATCATCCGCAAAGATGTCTACCGCCATGTTCGAAGACCTTCAATCAGCCAAGGAGTGGCTAAGTAAGTCGTTGCACAACTCGTGAATTGGTTCGACCTAAAGAAAGCCTGAAATCTTGATTTCAGGCTTTCTTTTTTTTCGAAACAAGAACAGTATATATACTGCTATTTTACACTACATGCAGGCAGTCCGGTTCAAATCTAATTGATCTACATTCAGATTGACTTCAATCTTCAAAATCGTATTTCCATAACAGTACATAACCCGAATGTTTTATTGTAGCCATTCGCAAAAATGAAAGGCTTTTTGGAATAACGTTATATACCCATCTGGCAGCTATCAAAGTTATCCACTTTATCACTGTCTTATTCAGACCTTAACGCACCCACCGGATTTTGCAGGGCGGTTCGTAGTGATTGAAAGCTGATGGTGAGCAGGGTGACCATCATACACCCCAGCCATGCCACTGCATATACCTGCCAGGATATATCAATGCGATAGTCGTATTGCGTAAGCCAGTCACGCATGAAGTAGAATGAGAATGGAACCGATATTATACAGGAGATAATGACAAGGATTACAAAGTCTTTGGACAGCAGCTGCCATAGCTGCGGAA
>CABHOV010000005.1 GCA_902168185.1 uncultured Bacteroides sp. | reverse complement strand
ATGACGTATAGTAACTGATACTCCCCTGTCCAATGAATCGAATTTGATCCTTATTAATTATACCAGGAGAATAAAAATCAATCGTGGGCCCGCCTGTCCTTTGAGGTATATAAAATAATTCCTTGCCTTCTTTCTCAATTGTTCCCCATGTCAGAGGCTCCTTAAAATACGACTCGTGAACAATAAAAAGTAAAATACTCCGATTCACAAAGGGTAGATAATCCTCCGTTGATTTAATTACTGTATAATTTAATTCATCATATTGAAGAGCAGGTATTATATACCCGCCCTCTGAAAAGACAAAAGACATCAAATCAATTTTATCTTCCTCTCCTAAATAAAAATCCAATTGTGACATCGCTAATCTTTATTGTGGCACATTTGTAGGCGCTTCCCCTACTTTATGTGTTTCCTGTTCGATTTCTAATTTCTTATACTCTTCTTCTCTCTTTTTATTTCTCTGACTATTTGGCCTTCTCTCCGCTTCAAATACTTTTCTCGTCTTTCCGTTTTCATCAAGTATCTGAACATCTGGATTCCTATTCGAGTTTTCATTTTTTATTTTCTTTTCAGTCAAAACTGTTTCACCTTCCTTTGCCTCACCTTGGGCTTTCTTTTCCAACTCTTTAACTTTTTCCTGATGGTCTGGTTTGCCTTTAGCACCATTAGGATTAGGTGGCCCATCGGATTTACTTTTACCATTAGCTTGCCATCTACCATAAGACCCGGCAGCAGGATTTCGTAGCGCCTCAGGATTGCCTGTCCCCATCGCATCAAAAACTTCTCCCCCGAATTCTACAAGTTCATCTTTGAATACAATAACTGCCGCTGTCGCTGCAGCAGCACCAGCCTCCAACGCTGGCGCTGATCCTTCCAGTATTACTATCAGCTCTTCTATTATAGGCTCAGCTTCAAGTCCCTCAAGCTCACGATGAGCTACTACTTTATTCTCACTGAATGCATAAGGGCTATTGTAAACATACTTTTCTGCAAGAGGATCTACATTGAAAAACCTACCTATATCTGGCTGATGATTTCTCCATTTGAATGCATCCCAATTTAGCCCCAGGTCTTCAATATGTTCTTGTCCCTGGAATAGCCTCATCTTATTGAGCATTGAATTCTCTCTTGAAAAAGAGTTGAATCGTAACCCAAATGGATAATAATCATCAGTCTGTATCACAGGTGATTTCGCATGCTCCACCATGAAATCATCGAAGTAACATTCAATTTGACTTCCGCCTAAAGCCACATTGTCGTTGCTCAGGTAAAGATAAACATATCCCGGTTTCTTTATCACCAGTTCTTTCGATAGCAACTCATGTGGTACATCTGTACCACTCTCCTTGGCAGCTTCTGTTACACGTACAAAACCAGCATCCAATACGTTGTAATCCCTGTCAAAGACAAGGTAGTTCAGATAAGCTTTCGGAGCTGTACCCGTTTCATTTCCTTTGTTAAGGATGCTTGCAAACGGATCAACTCCACCACCTGTGCTTCCTATAGCTCCTCCATCTATATATGTACCGGTCGCGGCAGTTCCCTGGGCTATTGAAGTAATCAGGTTAGTTACGGCTGCTGACCAGTTACTGGTGTTTGTATCCAGATACTTGGCATATACTTCTGCCTTGATAACATCGCCCGGCATTACACTCAACGATTTCGCTAAACCTGTCCGTTCACTAGCCGTACCGTTGAGGCGAGTGGAATAATATGTAGTACCCTGGTTAGTGTGATCAAATAATTCGAAGTCAACTTTTACGGCTTCATCATAGTAAAGGAATTTGCTTTTTTCTGCATTTTCATTGACAGTCTCTAATGTAGCTACAGCACTTGTTTTTTCATCTTTGGCAGTAAAGGTTACCCGAACGTTGCCTAAATGATCTTTCAAATTATACTGATATTCCGGTGAAGTGCCAGTCATTACAATGCGGCCCTCATCATGGTTGATGAACTTCAAGGTATCGTTCTCATAGAAGTATTCACCTGCATAGTCTGTCTGCTTGGTTAATGCACTGCTGCCGTTAAACACTTGTTGGCATAACTTTCTGCCTGTGGCATCATAGAAGTATTTAATATACTCTCCGCTTACCTTGGTTACTTGTACAGGTAAATTCAGATGGTTATAGGTAATGGCTGTGATGTCCTTATTCTTGTCGACATTCATACCACCGTTAGCATCGTAGCTATAGTCTTCACTGCCTATATTACCGTCTGTAAAGCCTTGCCGTATGTCTCCTCCATCACTTACACTCAATAGTTTGTTACTCTTGGCTGCTCCTGTGCCGTAGTCATAACTTAGCACATCCATCGATATACCTTCTTTACTTTTTCGTGTCAGCTTCTGCAAGTTGCCATTCAGGTCATAATCATAACCGGTTTCGCGGAAGGCATCGCTGGTAAGCGTGTTGCCGTTTGTATCCTTGTGTTGTGGCAGATCCCACGCAGAGGATTGTTTCTGCCGGAAGTCTGCTCCACTGATACGGTTCATCGCATCATAGCTATATTTATAGGCATTGGCCTTCACATCATCATAGCCCTGGCTGTTGCTCCAGGTCATCGCCGATATGTTGCCGTTATACTGAGGAGCATTGTTCAGTGTCGATACAGATTCATTGTAGGCAAGATTCATCCCGAAGTGATCCCGAGGATCACCACTTGCATCGGCTGCTAAATCTGTATTGTTGATACGCGTCAGCCACCCGCGTATATTATAGCGCATATCGACATGCTGTTTAAATGTACTCCCTTGATTTTCTGAATGAAGCTTCTTTGTAATGATCTGACCAAGCTCATTGTATTCATTTTGGGCGAGTAAAATCCTATCACCATCATTTACTTGGTGCCATATCTTCCGTAATCTTCCTGCATGGTCGTAATCAAAGGTGCGGGTGACACTAGTAGAGCGTGCAGCAAAGGATGCGCGTACATCCAGGAGTGTTGAGCCCGTTGTATTCAACGCAGCATCTATACGCAGGTCTGTGGTTGATTGTGCAGAAGCCACCGCAGGCGTAATCTTTCTACCATTGCAACGATATGTAATCGTTGTACCATTTCGTTCAATGCGAAGAACATCACCGGTAGCTAAGCCCGCAGCCTGATACTTTAGCGTACTACTCTCATAGATACACATCGGGTTTACACCACCATACATATACCACGCATAATTGATACTGGTATATCCCCCGTCAGGGTCTGACGAAGCAAGTCCCACCATACGGCTCTTTCCAAGTTCCGAAACCGTCACTTCAATCCAGCCATCCTGACCGGCAGGCAAAACTTCCTGAGAAGATGCACCTGAAGTCCAGCCAACCCCTGTTGTACTCAAGGTGTTGTTTAATTTATTAACCGTTGCAGAACCAACCACATTTGCCCATGTCACACCATAATCCGTATGCGTAGTTTTTGATTCCTTAACCTTTCCTACAAAGTCATATATATTTGTGGTGCGATCAATGCTGCCATGCATGTCATTGGAAACAGATTGTACCACTCTGTATCTATCATCGTAGTAGGACGCTGTAATTATATAGTTACTTTGTCCAAGTACTTTACTTTTTGTTCCAGTAACTTGTCCAATAACGCCCAGGAAGCTGTTGCCAGCTGGATCGTATTTATATTGATCCGTAAGCTCATCCGATTTATAATTATAGCGACCGTCATTGATCACGTTTTTATAATCATATGAATCGTAATACATTACGGTAAGTACGTTCAACTTTGTCAGATCATTCGGGAACACCGTATTGCTATACCCATGAAATGTCGTGGTACCGTCAAAGGTGTCATAGAGCGCTGTAGTGCTAACCTGGGACGCCATTCCGGCCTGATCAACGGCTGCTGCATGGGTATATATACCGGTTATAATGGGTCGATTCAACGCATCATACTTCGTTACCAGCCATTGATTACTCTTGCGCTGTTCACCATCCTGAGTCATCACCAGGCGATCACGCTCATCGTATACCATATATACCCAGTCAGCACCAGGTACTTTTTTATGCGTCATGCGTCTGCGTCCATCATACTTATACTGAAAGCCCCAGTTGTCAATAGCCAGATTTATAGCTGTCTTTACCTTGATGGGTTCACTCATGATCGTTATACCAGCAAATGAGGTATTCGTCATTCGGATTCGGTATATAGCTTCATCACCAGCAGCGAATGCATTGCGAGTATAATTCTGTGGAGTGTTGTTTTCATTCAGTGCATTGACACTTTCCCAGTCACCACCACCCTTTTGTTTCTCCCATACAATCGTACCGTTACTGCCAGCCGCTCGGCCCGGTATAGTTAATGATGCTCCTACGGTAGGCGTTACAAAAAGAATGTCCTGTATGTTCCTCTGGGGTGCTAACACTACGGAACGCAATCCCGCTCCTACAAGTGGTTGCAGGGTTCCGAAGTCAAGACGGTTGTAAGACACATTCAGATATAGGTTAGCCTTGTTTACATGAGCCGTGAAGTCCGGTAAGCTAGTAAGGTCGTTATAGCTGAAGTTCGTACTGTTAAACACGGGAAGCGAAAGCAACCCCGACGGAAGGCTGGTAAACTGATTTTTTAACGCATTTATACTAGCCAATGCTACACACGTAGATATAGACGAAGGAAATGCTCCGGAAAACTGGTTGTTCGAAATATTGATGGCTGTTACTTTATTCCATCCATTAAAAACAGTGGCAGGAAGTTCACCACTGAATTTATTATTATATACATAGAAGGTGATCACCTGGTTCAGCGCCGAGAACGTTGCTGGAATGTTACCGGTAAGCTGATTGTCATTGACGTAAAAGTATCTGACCTTGGTAAGGTTCACTAAAGTCGAGGGCAAGCTGCCGCTTAACTTATTGTTGTGGATCTGGAAGTAAACAAGGTTTACCAGGTTACCTAACGACGACGGTATAGCTCCTGTCAACTGATTGTTGTACAGATATAGGTTCAGCAGCTTGCTGAGATTACCAATCTCTGAAGGAATGGAGCCACTTAGCTTATTCGTGTGAACAGAGAAAGTTTGCAGATTAACCAGATTTGCTACTGACGATGGAATTGACCCGGTTAACTGATTGGTGCTCAATCTTAAATCTACCAAAGTAGTTATATTACAAAGGGAAGACGGGATGTCTCCAGTTAACTGATTTGTATACAACCAGAGGTTAACAAGCTTCGAAAGGTTGCCGATACTGAATGGAATGCTACCAGTGAATGCATTTTCATACAGATACAATGAGTTCAAATTAACCAGGTTACAAATACTAGAAGGAATAGTACCTGTAAGATCGTTGGCGTGGAAACCTATATAGGTAAGCGCTGTGGCGTTACCGATGTTGGAAGGAATGCTTCCACTTAATTTATTATCGGCAAGTGATACCCACTGCAATCCAGCTATATCAAATAAAGAAGAAGGAATTGAACCCGTCAGGCTACAGGTATAAAGATATACATACTGCAACGCGGTAAGTTGTCCTATAGACGCTGGTATAGATCCGGCAATACCACGATTGTTATACATGTTGAGTGTATTCATCGCTTGCAGTGATCCAATTTCAGATGGGATTGTTCCTTTCAGATTATTGTTACCCAGAACGATTTTAATAATATCTCCATTGGCCACCGTTACTCCATACCACGTAGCAAACTGTGCACTCGTAGCAGAAGTAGGCCAGCTTCCGCTAACGGGCCAATTGGTTTTGTTAGTCCAGGTGGCACCGCCAAGGTTATCATATATAGCTTTCAGAGCAGCAAATTCAACAGCATCCGGAACTACATCCACAGGCGCTGTAGTAGTAGCCTGTGCTGTGAAACGCAATGCCCCTGTTAGCAGAATACTCGATAGAAAAGTAAGTAAAGTAGATCTCATTATGGCAGCTAATTATAGGGCGGTAACTTTTACAATTTTAATTTCATACATCTCCGGAAGCTCATCACCCTTCAGCAATAGTATACGAACCATGATCTCATTTTTCACTCGTTCGAATGTGATCGTACCAGACTTATCTCCGCTGTCAACCTGATAAATCATAGAGCCGCTCTGGCTTGTATTGCTCCATGTACCGCTGGTTTTATTTACTATATAGGTATGTTTTATACCGGTCGCATCCTTCCATTCAACCTTTTGAGAACCATATGAAACAAGGGTTTCATTCTCTGATGACTGGCTCTCCCCTGTGTTGACATCCTGAACCTGAGAGATCTGCCAAGTCAAGGTTTCCGTTGCTATATTTTGGGCACTCAGAGCACCTGTAAAAACAACAGAGGATAATATTAGAGATATTATAATTTTCATGAGATATAATACTATTGTTGTGAACTGTTAATTACCGCAACCGCCTGTGGCGGCAGGACGAACACTAAATTCCCAAAGTCGTCATAGATATAGTATGTAAGCGCCCAATCAGTAGCACTATTTAAATCAGTAGCTCCGGTAACTACTTGCACTTTTTTCAGTATCACCTTTCCAGCTTTATTGATATATTCCCGGGTTGAATTACCTTCTTCATCTATAGTGACCTTGATCTGTAGCTGTCCGGAACTATAGTACCCACCTGATTCAATTGTGCCCCCTGTCGGAATCTCGCGTTCCAATAAACCCGATGCATTAACCTTCCATGCTGTAATTTTCTCTTCCGAGGTCCCTCCTTCTCCATGTATATTAACAAGATATGCTGCCCCTATATATTTATCTGAACCACTGGGGTTGTCAGGACTTGCTGCAGCCCAATTGGCACCTGCGCCATATGACTTGGCTGGCCTGTTAAGTGGCGAAGGTTCAAAAACAGTTTCAGTATATGGAAGAGGATCATCAGCGATTGCATTATCACTGCCCGGGGTGTAGAACGACTCAGCAATCCCGATGTATCGTCCTGTTGCTGGATCAATCATCGTACTAGTCCCCTTATACCATCCGTCTTCCCCACCCGTGACAGGTAAATATCGTTTCGCTTCACGCCCGGCATTATCATAAACTGTTGGCTGGATAATATCCTGATAACCCGGTGACGCCTGCCAAGAAACGCTTTGAAGTGGTCTGCCTAAACCATCAAAAAATTGAGTCGTCTGACTTCGTGAACCGACCGGTAATTCATGGGCATCCGCCGCAGTCGACACATTATCTACTAAAACATCTGTGGCGACAATGTAGTTAATTGAGTTTACCGTTATTGGGCCCGAAGTAAATAAAGGTGAATTGCCTTTTTTTACTTGCAGATAATAGGTGCCGGCGGCATCCACGATTAGGGTGTTGCTTGTAGCACCGGCAATGGTCTGCTTGGCCGCATTTTGCCATATATAGCTATCGTAAGTATAATTGCTTACCGAAAGCGTTGCCTTTCCTTTATAGAGCTTGCCATCATTTGATACTGCTACGATTGGCTCTGGATGTATATATCCCGTAACACTCTTCCTGGGTGTACTTGTGCAGGGACCATTCACTGTCTCGACATAAAAAGTTTGTGTACCGGATAATTGAGCATTGTAAGACGTTGCAAAAATACCACTGGAGACAGCATTACCTCCGGTGGCATCCGTGTACCACTTATATGAGTCAGTTCCTGACACAGGCGATACCTGGAGCATGACAGATACACCTGCATTGTTTGAAATCCGATGGCCGTCAGTTGATGAAGTTGGTGATCCCACAGAGGTAACTATACCAATATCGCCCACCGTCTGGTAGCCGGAACTCCATGTACCTGTCCCGCTATACCGGGCGCGGAGATACAACAGACCGGGTGCAGTCCGTACGATGCTAGCATCCGGGCCCAAGCTAGTACTCGTTCCAGCAGGAGAAGTTTGCCAATACCAGCCCACCCCCGAATTATTAACACTTCGGGTTACAGTAGTTGAATTACAGTTTTGTACAATGGAGAACGTCGCTGTCGGTGTAGAGACGTTGTTGTTAATAGTTACCGAACTGCTCCCTTTCTGCTCGTAGTTATTATCCCGAAAAGTAATAGTCGCCGACCCCGCTTCATACCATTGAATCCTTACATAAAAGTTAGCCCCTTCATTGCTTGTTGAAACTATAGATCCTTTACCTCCTGTCCCCCAGGTATAGCTGCTATATATAGTACCATTGTAAAATCGATATGTTTCAATTTGACCAAGGTTTACCGGTGATGGACCGGATATCTGTGCCAGGGCGGTGCACATTGGCATCACGAGTCCTATCAAAACAACAAAACTAAATCTTGCATTTGCCATATATCGTTAGTTTCGGTAGTTGTATTGAAAGGTTTTTAGAATCTTTTTATCGTTGTTGCGTATTAACGCCAGCCTGCCAAAAGCATCATACTCATAATAGACAGTCATGCCGTTAAAGTCAGTAACAGAAGTGATACCGTACAAAGGATTATATGTATAAGTGGTCACCTGCGCACTGGTCGGGTAAACCCGCACTTCATCCAACTGAGTACCTTCTGAAATATTAGCAGCAAAAGGTTTAACCCTGGTACTCCATTTACCATCGCTGTAATATTTATAAGACATCAGGTATGTGCGTCCCACTGGTGGTGTAAAGGGAACTGTATATGTACCGCCCGCATGATATCGACTGCCTGCGCCTGCCTCCAAACTACTATTG
This sequence comes from uncultured Bacteroides sp., assembly GCA_902168185.1. Lineage (GTDB taxonomy): Bacteria > Bacteroidota > Bacteroidia > Cytophagales > Cyclobacteriaceae > Ohtaekwangia. The sequence continues at coordinate 39,532 of CABHOV010000005.1, read as the reverse complement.
CCTATAGCACCATCATCTTCGAAGCCATTATAATATACTTCACCAGTCGCTGCGTTTCGGACTTCCACTATGGGGTAGGTGTTTGAATAACCCCATCGATAATTAACAGCTTGATCAAAGGATTTTTGAACGCTTGCAATATTACCCTTAGCAGTATATTCCAGGCTATAGTGCTTGCGGTATAGCAATGGATCGTACGCGGTTACGGGTGAGTATTTTGGCACTTGTCCCTCCGGCAAGGGTGCATTATTAACCAGGATAACCTGATCTTGTGGTAAAATTATTCCTGAAAAATCCTGATACACCGTAAAACTTCTTTCAACGACTTTGCGCTCACCGTTAGGTGCCTGATCAATTATTGTCGCTTCAACTACTTTATCATGTAAGTGCTTATCACCCTTCATAGACGCTATCACAGAATTACTTTCAGACTCTGTATAATCGCCAGGATATGTATAGCTCACGATAGTCTTATGCTTGTTACTTTTGTCTTCTTTGATTACCTGCGTCTGTTGCAAGTGATTTGAATTGCTATAGCTATAACTCGTTTTGACTGTAGAGTTTTCAGCCTCGGAAGAACCAAAATCTATAGTGGTAGATGACTCCAGGAAAGTAAAAGAAGAACGCAGTGCCGGATAGACGCATAACATAATCGTTTCATTGGGTGATATAGCCAATCCAGGATCAACTTTCATCGCACGTTCCTCAATTCCATAGATTGTGGCAGGGAATTTAGATTCGTAATTGGTTATGATCTCTTTGATCTTTTTCCCACTCGCATCAAAATATACTTGTCTCTTCAGGTTGCCGTTAAGATCATTTGTAAGGGTGGACACCGTAGAGGGTTTCACAAAATAGGCAACGTTATGGGGATACTTATAGCGATTTACAAAATCAAACTCGTTGTTATATTCATATTCGACTTTACCAAACTCACCGGCCTCACCAAAGAGCTCAATAACTTTGTCATAGCCCACCACAGTCCCTTTTGAATTCATCAAAGGAAGGCTGCTGTCAGCCTGACGGATTAAATGAGCACACTCCAGGCAGGTCACTGGTTGCGGCTGTCCCGGGTCCGAATTCTGTTGCCGGCTGACATCATAGTACGAGTATTCAGGATACACCATCAGTTTACCATAGGAGCGCTCCTCTTCTACGCCATTTTCATCGAGGTCGGTTTTATACCTATATATGTATTTCCGTACCGAAGCAACTTTATTGGTTTCCACATCATAGTCTTCAATCTTTTCAATACGCAGACCGCCACCCGTTTTATAATAAACCGGAGGCCCTGCACTGGACGGTGGGCGTTTATCGGAATCAACCCAATATGCATAGGTGGCGATTATACTTTCAAACCGGGTTTCCGCCCCGTTGATGAATGCTTTCCAGGTATATTTACCGGGATACAGTGTATAGGTGTTCAGGAATGTAAAGACCGGGCTTTGTGAAGACGTACCCCGATCACAATAAAGACAGTTCTCATCAGTGTTGACAGAACAGCTACCGTGCCCCATGTCAACGCGGCTAATTCGTCCACCATTCTCATTATATAGCTCAAAGTATACGTCTGGATTGGCGGTCAGATTTTTGCAAGGTATATTTAACCTAAATGCAGCATTAATAGTTGTCGGTGAAACATGGCCGAAAGCATCTACAAATTCATCTGTTATATCAAAGGTGCTTTCCTCAATAGTTCCTCGCTGATTTATGTCGTATGAAAAGCTGACAAAATCCTGCCATGCATCAGGAAGCGTGACGTGATGATGGTTGGGATTGTCTTGATAGTCATGTGCGCCATAATAAAACGTTGACTTGCCTCCCGTGGGATAGGTCACAGACTTTAAGCTGTTAGCATACATGTCAGAGGCAGAAGCATCGCGTTGTTTGCCCATAATTCCAACCAGGGACAGTGGGTTGACGCTACCGGTGCTTTCGAAGGTCGGAATAAAAGAAGAACCGCCACGGGCATTAAAATATCCCCAATGATCCTTTGCATAAGAATTTTTAGCCGGCAGTCTTTTATCTTCATAATAACTGAATGAATACACTTCTTCTTGCGCAGTAGCGGGGCTTTGCTTGACAACGGATAACAGCTTCAATCGCTTTTGTAACAGATCTGATGACACAGATGTAGGAAAGCCACCCGTGCTGCCGCTCACAAAATAGTCCTGATTAAAAACAAAAACTTGTTCAGGAGTAGTAGAACCTGTTTTGAAAACCTTAATTGACTCCAGTCTTTGGTCTCCTTCAACATCAAGTCTGTCATTAGCCATAGACAACTCAACTCTTCCATGCTCCCAGGTGATACTATTTAAGGTGACCTTCGAATATGACTTACGAGGCACCGCACCAGCTTGCGGCGAAGGAAACTGTGGCCTGCAAGCGGAGCCCAAACAACTCAATGTTAATGCTTCCATGGTTTCCATATAGGAACCCACCGGACTAATCATTTGCGTCCCGTTACTGGTATAGTGAAAGTATACATGTTCGTCTAGTGGTGATATGATTTCTGTAACATACCATGCTGACTTTTGCTGATATCCTTGTGTGCTGTTATAGTCAACGAAATATTCGGAAGTGGCAAATTTGTAAGTAAAGCCATCAGGTGTTTTGGCCTCCCATGAAGAACCATCTTGTGTAAGCGGTTTAATACTTACTTTCTCTTTCTTCTCAAGCACTGCCTGCCGATCACGCGTCAGTACAAATTTCCCTGAGTAGTTCCCAAAATTATAATTGAACTGGTCGGGCTCGAAGTCATAGTCTGCCCCATATATATAGTCAAAAAGATTTAGTGTTTTCTCGGTGGGTCCCCCAGGATCACCACCATTGTTATAGTATCTGAGCGTAGTTCCCGCTGTTGCCACGTATGGGAATGAAAAACCAGGTCCCTGTGGTATCAAGGGCGATCCATTCAAAGGGCTTAAATATCCACCCGGATCAACAATGAAATCGTCCTTATTGACAATGTTACGGCTGATCATACCGCCACAGTTTAAAACCCACCCGAGACCGACTGTGCTTGCCTCCTCCGAAACTTTTATACCCGAGGCATGATAGCTAACAGAAATTGGCACTACAATGTCGCGTGCGCTGATTACATATAACGGAATACTTATACTGGGCACCCCTGTATAGGTTGACACAGGAATATTCCCATATTTAGCCAGAGCTGCCGCATTCGGCGACGGTGGTGTTACTTTAGGCAACTGTGGCGTCTGTGCGCCTAATGGTTTATATATACCGACGCCGGTAAATATCAATATCCACAGTAGCTTATTGTAAAAAACAGAATATCTCATAGTCAAGTTGTAGACGGGGAATCGTCGTTTGAAACAATTTATTAACATCATTAAAGATCGGGGTATATAGCATATACCTAATAGTCATACGACACCACCAAATCGGGGTAAGGACTAATAGATAAAATATTAATAGACAGTGATCAGAGTTTGACTATCCTTGAATTTGGGTCAAAAAAGGAGATTCTTAAACAATACATGGAATCGGAATGGGGTACAATTTCGCTTAACATGAGACAGGTATTAGGTTAGTTGCTTATCTGTAGGGGGACCAGATATATAGTATCAAAGATAGAATACTTTTTAAAAGAAGCCCAATGTATATCAAAAAATAAATTATGGAGATTTTACCCTTCTAAATTTAATATCGCTGCTGGTTACCTTCTCGCAAGTAGTATAGCTTGTCATATTAAATCATTATACGAGGCTCGAAGGTATTTTTTCGCTATACCTATATATTTCTTCATCACGATTTTCTTGATGTTCATCTTTGACAATGTCTTAGTTGGAAAGATTTTCACTTACTCGAAATCTCATCGTCATCCGCACCAGATATTGCAACCCTGCCACTGGTCATTTACAGTTGAACAAAGTGCTACTGGTGAAGCTATACTTGTTAGTACAGCAAAGCTTGATTCGGGATGGCATTTATATTCTCAACACATCCCCGATACGGACCCTCGAACGGAATTTGCATATGATAGTTTGGATACCTATAATTTTTGTGAGATACTCAAGAAGGTATACCAAGCAAAGTGTATAACCCTTATCTAGAGATGGAAGTTCTCTATTTTAAAAAGACGGCAGTATTCAAGCAGAAAATTGAAATACTGAGTAAGATGGATTTTTACAATAGTTGGTATTGACTATATAGTTTGTCTTGAGCAATCTCAATTGCGTTCATTCTGATGAAGAATTTTCTCTTAACGTGAAAGGAAATCCTTAGGCCATGCAAGAAGACCCTGAACAGAATAAAGTATTTTTGTTTTCACTCGCTCATGCTGTTTTTGTATTACGTTGACGGCGAAGTGAGCGTAGGAACGACAGTTATAAGTCTTATGAAATGTATCCGTTATTATCCGCATCGATTAATTAAGTACGAGAAGGTTTTGCATCGGAAATTGGGCCGCCTTTCCTACAGCATAACAGCCGTGACGAAAATGAAGGTTGTGATAAAAATGATCTTGTTTTGTTATGCGCACTTTGCAAGATACAGGGACTGACCTTACAGGATTAGGATATACCACCATCCGACAAGATGAAACCAACGCTGTGAACGTTTTCAATCTCGATGGTCGAATCATTCGCGAAATATTTCCGCAGCTTGGCAATGAATACATCCAGGCTCCTGCCCTTGAAGTAATCGCTCTCCCCCCACAAAGCGATCAGAATCTCATCCTTCCTGGTGATCTGGTTTTTCTTAAGACAAAGCAGTTTCAATATTTCATTTTCTTTAGCAGTGATCCTTCTCACAACCTCACCACTGGATAAGGTTTGATTCTTGGGATCGAACAGATATGAGCCAATCTTAAAACATGAATCTGTAACTCCGCTTACCTGAACCTGTGACCGGCGAAGAATGGCTTTGATTTTATACAGGAGTTCGAACGTCTCAAAGGGTTTGGTGATATAGTCATCGGCACCAGATTGGAAACCTCTGATCTTATCATCGAGCAACGATCTTGCTGTCAGGAATATAATGGGAACATGCTCATTTCTCAAACGGATCTCCTTGGCAAGTCCAAAGCCATCACCATCCGGTAAAGAACAATCCAGAATACACATGCTGAATACATCACCAAGAAATGATTGAAGTCCTGTTTTAACGTTCAAGGCCAACTTGGCCTGATATCCTTCCGATGTCAGAAAACTCTGCAGCAACAGCCCGGCATTGGTGTCATCTTCAACAATTAATATCTTGCTGGCCATGCTTGCTATGACAATGGTAGTTGAATAACAAAACAGCTTCCGGATATACCATCACTGGAAAGAGAAAGTTTCCCTCCATTTTTCTCCACGGAAGTCCTGGCCAGGTAAAGTCCTAATCCAAAGCCTTCCGGGAGCTTGTTACCGGACCTTACACGGTAGGCTTTTTTAAATACCAACTCCTGTTCATTGGATGGTATCCCCGGACCATTGTCTTCGATTTCAATGCTAATACCGTTTCCTTCATTTCGGGTTCTGATCCTGATCAATGAACTGCCTTGGGAATATGTCACGGCATTGTCAATAATATTCATGATCGCGCTTGAAAGTTGAAGCTCGCTTCCCTTCACAATTGCTTTGCCTGCATTCAAATGTTTTTCGATGCTGCCTTTGGTTTCCTGCAATTTCACTTTGTATGAATCAACCGCTTGCTCAATGAGTTCATGAACATTAATCTCAACCTGGTCATTGGAGTCTTCCAGTACTGCATCCACAGAGGCCATCCCTAAAATCTTTCTTGCTCTGTCTTTAAGACGTCCCGTTTCAGTTTCAATGATCGAAACAAATTGACTCTTGGGAGCATTGGAATTTTCTTGCTCACGATTCAACAGCGTGAGTGCAAAAGAAATATTCGAGATGGGTGTCTTCAGATCGTGGGCCATCGTGTTGATAAAATCAACCGTTTCTTTTCTGATCTTCTGCTCACGCATCAGCCCCCTTACCGTGCTGATAAAGATCCAGATTAATGCAATCAATACAACGACTGAAAGAACGAATGTGCCATTGATCTGGGAGCGTATCAACTGAGCCTGCGAAGGAATGTCAATGTGGACGAGTACATTTTGTATTCCTGCTTTTGCAGGAAATAGCAGTGCCTGACTCAGCGGCAATGGATTCTTCGTGGTATCAACTCGATAGGGCGAAAACGTAGATTGGAAGGGAACATGGATGTTATAGGAGCTCAAATGATGCTCGATAACAGAGTCAATTTTCACCTTATCCTGTTTGGTTAACGGCATTTCAAAATTTCCCTTCCCACGTGAAATACAACTTTCAACATTGGTCCGTAAACTGCAATCCTTTGACAGGACATCCATGGCATCGCACAACGCCATGTTCACACGCTGGTTCAGGAAGCTTTCTTCGATCCGTGCGGACTGCATCAACCAGGTGACTTGCGTTGCCAGAATAGTACCCACGAGGAAGAACAGGACAACGGCATATACCCAAACGCGATTCTTTGACATATACCAGGAGTATTTAGAAGCAAGATACCTACAAATCCCGGCCGAAGTATAGGATTACATAAGCTCATCAACATTTTAACGTTTCGTTAACGTTCTTCTAACTTTTCATTGGGGCATGAACAAGAGCATGTGCCTGTACATTTGGGTATAACAAAATAAAATTATTTGAATATGAGAAAGTTCATTATCCTGATCACCCTGGCGGTATCCACGTACGCCACGTATGCGCAATCCTGTACAAAGTCCTGCACGCCATCCTGTGCTGAGCCTTGTACCAAAACGTGCAATGAGCGCTGCACAAAAACCTGTGATCAGCAGGTATGCGAAAAAGAGCGATCAAAAACAGCAGAAGCCGCTTTGATTAGTTCCATGAGAAGTGATCTTCAGACCGTCATTGAAAAAGCCTCAAAATCATCCGTGGCATTCGACAGCCAGTTAAAAGAGGCTACAATCGAAGAAGGTACAAATGACGAGGAAAGTCTGTTGTATATTTCAAGAGTTGCAGCATCAATCCGCAGCGAGTTCTTGAACAAAGTAGAGTCGACAAAACTGATGGCCTCCCTGAAGGACTATACCCCATCCCCCTACTCGACAAAACAGCAGATGGTTGCCAACCTGAAACAAGAGATTCAGTTGTTAGCTACTCAAGCGGAAAACTTATAGCAACTACGACCTCGCCAAAGCATAAGCCTGACACTTGCCAGCATGTTTAGTGCTGACTGTATCAGGCTTACTCTTTAGTACCCTACGATTTGCTATTTATCGCAGCACGATATCCTTAAGGCTGAGCACAACACGCGCCTCGTTATCTTCAACTTTTTCGCCCGGAGTGCAACAGACCAAAGCAACACGAAGATGCCGCAGGTTCCTGCTTTTTTCAACTGTTACTTATCTTTTCGTAAACACCGGAATTCTGTTTGAGCCCAGTTCTGGTGATCGGCTACTTTCATTTGAGAAGTTTTCAAGGCATAGCGTTAAACTGGAATTCCTAAATAGTTTTTACGCCTGTTAGGCCTATCGATTTCACTTACGATCGACATCCTCGCTCCATTTTTTATCCCGTTTGAAGGTGAACCGATCACCGGCCTGCTCCCACATAAAAACAGAAAAAAAATTGAACAAACATTGTGCGACTACCGTTTATGATAGTAATACTATCATTTTTGAGCACATGACTATCGTCTCTTTTAAACTGAATCCGAACTTATACCTGCGGGACCCGCAGTCCAGTGCGCTGGGCCAGAAGATCATTCAATCCAGTATTAAAATGATCGACAAAACCGGTGCTGAGGATTTTACATTCAAAAAGCTGGGTGTGGAGATCGGCTCCACGGAAGCATCTATATACCGCTATTTCGAAAACAAGCATCGCCTGATTTTATACTTGATCGACTGGTATTGGACCTGGCTGGAATATAAAATAGACTATCGCACCCAGAATATAGCAAGCCCCGTGGAGCGGCTGCGGACCTGTATCCGGATGCTGGCCGAAGAAAAGAAGATAGACCCGGAGATTCCCTTTGTCGATGAGCAGAGACTGCAGCGCATCGTCAACACTGAATTCGAAAAAACGTACCTGACCCGGCAGGTGGATACCGATAACAAAGAAGGGCTGTTCCTTCCCTATAAATCGTTGTGCAAAAAAATTGCCGCTATACTTAAAGAGATCAGTCCGCACTATGGATTTCCGCATTCGCTGGTGAGTACCATCATGCTCAGTGCAAATCACCAGCTATACTATGCGCAGCACCTGCCCTCGCTTACCGATATAAAAACAGACTCCCGGCATAAGCATGAGCGGCTCGCCGAGTTTCTGGAAACCATGGTACTCAATACAATTAACGCAAAGATCAAATGACCAATCACTCCATCATACGGATACTGCGCGAGGCTGCACTTTTACTCAAGCACGAATTCAATCCGGCGGACCTGCGCTTTGTGGAGATCAACAACCGCCACTATGCAAAAAATGAATTTGGTGAGTTCAAAAATGATCTCATCGAGGCAGGCAGTAAAATGCGTATGCTTTTCCTGGAGCAAAATATACCCGCTGCATCCCTGACAGATTTAGTAAAGGACGACAATATACTTGTGCTCGTATTCCATGAAACGCCGCAGGAGCTTGTGCCGCTGCTTATTTCATGTGAGCGGAAAAAAATAGCGATCACCCCGCTGCAAGAAAATACGCAGCTTTCTTTTGGAACAGACATCTCGCAGCTGACCTCCCTCTATAGCCATGCAAACGGAGTGGTGACGTATATACTATATCCTTACAAAAACCTGGTGAGTGACTACGCCTACGAGGGGGATGTGGTGCCCGAGCCGATGAGTCCTGTCAGGAGGTTTTTCAGGCTCCTGTCCACAGAAAGAAAAGATATACTATATATACTTTTTTATTCCATCGTCGTGGGGCTCATCGGCCTGATCTTGCCGGTTGGTATCCAGAACACGGTGGAGCTTATTTCCGGAGGCGTGTTCTTTAGCTCGGTATACCTGCTCATTGCTGCCGTCATCCTGGGTGTACTCTTCACCGGGATTCTGCAGATCATACAGATCGGTTTGGTTGAGCATTTGCAGCGGCGTGTATTTACCAAGGCCGCTATCGAGTTTGCATTCCGTATACCACGCATTCGGATGGAATCTATTCTCAACAACTATGCTCCGGAGCTTGTGAATCGTTTCTTCGATGTGATTACACTACAGAAAGGGTTACCCAAGATGCTTATCGATCTGTCGTCTGCTGCGATACAAATCTTCTTTGGGCTCATCCTGCTCTCACTATACCACCCCTTCTTTGTGTTCTTTAGTGTAATACTGGTCTTTGTCCTGTTCCTGATTTTCTGGCTCACCGGGGCCAACGGACTCACCTCATCCATCAATGAGTCAAAGTATAAATACAAAGTGGTGCAATGGCTCGAGGAGCTCGCCCGTTCCATCAATTCATTTAAGCTGGCGGGCAATACGGACCTGCCCATCCGGCGCACCGATAATATGGTCAACAATTACCTGAAGTATCGCAAGGCCCACTTCCAGGTGCTCATCACACAGTTCTCTTTTATCGTCGTTTTCAAAACGGCCGTCACAGCAAGTTTGCTTATCCTGGGAACAATACTGGTGGTAAACCGCGAAATCACATTGGGACAATTTGTTGCCTCCGAAGTGATCATCATCCTGATGCTAAATGCCGTTGAGAAAACGATCACCTATATGGATGTTATCTATGATCTGCTAACGGCCGTGGACAAGATCGCCCAGCTCACGGACCTGCCGCTGGAGAAAGTAGGCGGACTGGATTTTCAGAGACATGCCGTTGCGGGCTACGCCATTGAATTGAAACAACTTAAATATAGGTACCCGGAAAAAACAGAGCATGTGCTCAATGGAATTGACCTTCGTATCCATGCCGGTGAGCGGGTTTGCATTGCAGGTCCCGGCAACGCAGGGAAGACTACACTCACCAACCTGATTGCAGGTATACATTCCGACTATGAAGGCATCATCACCATCAACAACTATTCACTGCGTGATCTGGACATTCGCCACCTGCGCGACAGCATGGCCAAGAATATTTCACCGGAAGATATATTCGATGGTACGATACTGGAGAACATCACCCTGGGCAGCGCTACGCGCAGCGTGGAAGATGCCATCCAGGCGATACGAAGGGTAAAGTTGGAAGATGAAGTGAACCGTTTACCCGAAGGACTGAATACCCATATTGTGAGTGGTGGTAAAGGATTTTCAAGTTCGTTTATTCATAAACTTATACTGGCGCGGTGCCTGGCTAAAAAACCGGCGCTGATCATCCTCAATGATTTCTTTGCGGGCCTCAAGCGGCAGGAGAAACTCGATATGCTGCAGTCGGTTATCCATGCCGACAACCGCTATACATTGCTTGCTGTCTCCAACGATCCGCTCATCATGGCTGCCTGCGACAGGGTCATACTTCTTAACAACGGACAGATTTCCGAAGAAGGTCACTTTGAGGAACTTTTAAAGAAGGGTACCATTAATAACTATATCGATTAAAGTATGCTGCGACTATCAACACAGAGGATCGACAAAATGGTGAAGGAGGAAAATCTATACTCCTTGCGTGCCCTCAAGCGGCCCGCTGCTGGTATACTGATGGCCAAATGGCTGATGGCAATGGGTGCTATATTTATAGTCTTCCTCTTTCTGCCCTGGCAACAAAATATCCGCGGTATAGGAAAAGTTACAGCGCTTAATCCCGCCAACCGGCCGCAGACGGTGCAGGCCGTCATCGCAGGGCAAATTCAAAAATGGCATGTACGCGAAGGGCAGGCTGTCAAGGCCGGTGATACCATTGTTACGATACGGGAGGTAAAAGAAAAATACTTCGATCCCCAGCTACTGGAGCGCTTGCAGGAACAACTCACTGCCAAGAAGAGCAGCCTTACATCCAAGACCGAGAAAGCCCAGGCACTCTCCCGGCAGATCGAGGCACTCAAGACCGGTATGCAACGCAAGATCGAGCAGGCTACTGCCAAGCTCCAGGCAGAGCGTATAAAATTTCAGAATGCAGAGAACCAGTATCAGCGCAACAAAAAACTATTTGAAGCCGGAAATATACCGCTGACCAAGTTCCAAGAGATTGAGTATAAATACCAGGGCAGTGAAGCCGACTATAGGAATGCCACTCTGGAGATTGCCCGCCTGCGCGCCGAGTATATGGAGAAGATCAGCAAATCCGAGTCCGACCTGAGCGCCACACAAGGCGATATATTTGAGGCGCAAGGTGAGATCTCCAAGCTCACCAACGAATATACCAACACGCAGATCCGCAGCGGCCAGTACCAGATCACAGCGCCCCAGAGCGGCTATGTGGTGCGCGCCATGCGGGCCGGTATCGGTGAGACTATCAAAGAAGGCGATGCAGTCTGCACCGTGATGCCCGAGGTAACGGACCTGGCGGTAGAGATGTATGTAAAGGCTATGGACGTTCCCCTGATCAGCAAAGGACGCAAGGTGCGTATTGAATTTGACGGCTGGCCTGCATTGCAGTTTTCGGGATGGCCCAGTGTATCGGTGGGAAGCTTTGGTGGAACGGTAGAAGTGATTGACTATATCAGCTCTCAGCCCGGAGAATTCCGCATGCTGGTTATACCGGATAAAACCGATGAGGCATGGCCGCAGCAGTTGCGTGTAGGCTCGGGAACACGCGGATGGGTGATGCTGGAAAATGTACCGGTGTGGTATGAGATCTGGCGCCAGCTCAACGGCTTCCCTCCCAGCCTGTACAAGGCCCCGCTGCAGGATGCTTTGCCTTCGAAGGAGGAGACCAAAAACACGCAGGAAAAGAAGAGTTAAGGACAACGGCAGGACTACACGCTATGAAGAATACATTGCTGATCATCTTGTTTAGTATATACTATACGGGGCTGTGGGCGCAGCAGCAGAACGACTCTATATTTGTGCTGCCCGATACGGCACGGCCTGTTACGCTCGAAAATTTTTACCAGCTCATCACGCGGTATCATCCCGTTGTAAAGCAAGCGGATTTACTGTCCCAGGTTGCCAAACAGGAAATACGTCTGGCACGTGGCAGCTTTGATCCCAAGATTGAAAGTGAATTCCTGCTCAAGCACTATGATGGCACAGAGTATTATCGTTTGTTTAACGGGGGCGTAAAATTTCCCACGGCAAGTCCCCTCACTCCTACCATCGGCATGGAACGCAACACGGGAGAGCGCCTGAATCCCGAGCACTATATATCTAGTGACTATAACTACCAGCAACTCTATGCTGGTATATCTTTGCCCCTGGGACAAGGTTTGTTTACGGATGAGCGAAGAACTGCACTCCGGCAGGCAGAGCTCTTCGGGGCCATGATGGAAGCCGAGCAGGTGAAGCTGATCAACAAGTTGCTGCTGGAGGCTGCCAAGGATTACTGGCAATGGTATTACAGTTACTATAACTACCGGCTGGCGGCGCGTACTACCAGGGTTGCTGAAGAAATATTCCGAAGAGTAAAAATGAATTTTGAAGGTGGCGAGCTCTCCGGTATGGACACCGTGCAGGCCAGCATTACCTTCCTGGAGCGGGCGGTAAACATGCAGGAGGCGCTGCTAGCCTTAAAGAACAGTACCCTAAAAGTATCAACCTACTTATGGGACAGTACGATGAACCCGGTAGACCTTTCCCTGGAGCATGCTCCCGTGGTGCCTGCAGATTCCGGGGTATTATCCGGGGCGATTCTGGAAGAACTCACGAGCGAAGCAAAAGTCAATCACCCCGAGCTGCGCAAGCTCAATATCAAACTCCAGCAGCTGGAGCTTGACAGGCGCCTGGCGGCAGAGTATATGAAGCCACGCCTGAATGTATCATACTATATGCTCAACCAGCCGTTTAATCCCGAGGGTATAGCCAGTTCATTTTCCTGGGATGACAACTATAAACTGGGCATTGACTTTTCTATACCACTCTTCCTTCGTAAAGAGCGGGCCAAGATTGCCCAGACCAGGCTGAAGATCAGCAACACCACCTACGATCGTGATCTTACGCGCAGGCAAATCGTCAATGATATACAGGCAGCCTATAACCAGCTTGTCAACAACGGGGTAATCCTGGGGCAGCAACGCGCGATGGTGGACAACTATAACCGCCTGATGAATGCCGAGCTCCTGAACCTTCAAAATGGCGAGAGCGATCTCTTTAAGATCAACGTGCAGCAGGAGAAACTTTTCAATGCGCAGTCCAAGCTCATCAAAACAATGGCAGAGTATGAAAAGCAAAAGTCTGTGCTATACTGGTCAGCGGGTATACGGCCGCTAGCGCAATAACGTTTGACAGTTTGCAACCCATCCCTATACTTTAAATGCACCTCAGGAAGCTGTATAGTATATATCTGTATATACTATACAGATATATACTACGCAGCATGCCATCAATGCATGGCGTGCAGGCCTAGTTTATTTCCTTCGGTGTCCATGAAGGTTGCATAGAAACCCATGTCAGGAGCGATTTCCGTTCTGGGTATTACGATCTTTCCGCCATTAGCTTTTATCTTTTCAGCGACTTTCTGCAAGTCTTCGTTTCCATTGAGGTATACGACTGCCCCGTCAGCAGAAGGTTTATAGCCATCCCCATAGACGAGCTGCACCGCCACACCTTCGTTTGCATTTGGAAAGAGTCCCATTTTTATTCCCTCCATTTCTACAACTTCGATGTGGATGTCTAAGATTTTTTCATAAAAATTCATGGCTCTGGAAAAATCAGAAGTTGGAATTTCAACTATTGAAACTAATTTTTTCATATCACTCGTTTTTTGTTTTGCCGTTGTACTATCATTTTCAATTCGCGCTGGCGCGTTGTCCTTGGGAGCACAAGCCATCAGGCTCACGCTCACCAGCAGTGTACTGATCAGTGATCGCATCATTTTTAGTATAGGTATAGAATGAATTTACTGTTGCAAGTGTAGCGGGCCTTGCAGGGAAGAAATTGTAAAAATGCGACAGGCTAATTCTTTTTATAGAAAAGTGAAGACAGCTTCATTTTGTCGTCTTCTAAAAAAGCGCTTGGTGTAGTGCCCGTGAACTCTTTGAAATCTTTAATGAAGTGGGCCTGATCGAAGTAATCATTTTCGTATGCTATATCGGTCAGGCTCTCCGACTGCTCGTCTAGCAACATCTTTAAGACGGATTGCAAGCGGATGACTTTACCCAGCTGTTTGGGACTAATGCCGATCTGCCGGGAGAACTTCCGCTCAAGCTGTCTTCTCTTCGAGAGATCATCTTTCAGGATGGTGTTGATGGCAGCGTTTCCTTTTGTTAAAAATATAGTATCGATCGTTTCTTTAACGATGCTGTCGATGGTGGCCTGGCGGGTAAGTTTTTCCAAAAGGAAAGCTTCCACAACTTCGATTCTGGTCTGCGTATCGGGTGCTTCTGTGATCTCACGCGTTAGTGCGCTCGCGGACTCTTCACCGAGTAGCTGGGCGATCGGCGTTTCTTTGTTAGCCAAATTTATGATAGGCTCTGAGACCAAGCCGGCAAAGCCATAGGGATAAAAGCGGACGGCAAAGGAACTGACATAGCCCAGGGGTTGGACATAAAAGGCTTCCGTAATTTGTCCGAGAACCATTTGACGAGGCTGAAGGAGAAAATCATCGGCCGAAGTAAATCGCTTTACATCCTCTCCCAGTATAAAGATCATCTCAACACATCCGTCCGGTATAATGAGTTGCCGCTGAACATCTTTTTGCGCCGACACTTCCAGTGTCCAATAGCATTTTACAATGGATTTTAAATCCGCGTGTGGTTCGAATGTTTGATAGTTCATGTAGTGATATACTGAAAATAATCTTTGGAACCAATAAAGTATTGCTGTCGCGCGCTACAATCGATCTACGCTATATATTATAAACTTAGTAAATCTTTATCGCAGGGCGAGACAAGTGAAGGATAAAAATGTGCTTGATCGTTTGGAAGATATAGCTACCAATCAATTTCTCCTTTTTCTCGAAGTCCTTGTTCCTTGACTCCAAACCGATAACCTAAAGCAAAGAGATCAGCGGATTTGTATTTAGAAACTTCTATCTCAGCGAAATTTACTTCATCATAAATAATCTTGACTATCTTAAAATCTGTTTTGTAATTCTTATTGTACCAATCAATGATTGGATTTAAATATTTATCATCGTTACAAATAACAGTGAATGTAATTTTACCGGGCTCCATCGACTAAAATAAGTTTAACGTTAGGATACATTTGATTGAATTGTTGTATTACTCCTTTACAAGATGCACAGTAAGGACTTTCTGATACTCTTTTTAAAGTACCCGTAACGCTAGGATAGGATTAACCTTCACTAGCAAGTTTATTAAGCATTTTGTATTCAGAGTCCAGATGTACCAAGAATTTCTTCATATTCCAAAGAGGGATTATCCATTCTACTTTCTGATACCCATCTATTCTTACCTATTCTATAGCTTCCCGCAACTATATAATAATAACCCGCATCCGTCTGAAGTTGAAATATCTTAAAGCCAAGTTTTAAACTATAGAACTGAAGCCTTAATGGTATGTCATCCCCGTTCAATTCGCATATCTTAAGAGAAGTGAATTTATACGGGACATCCAAGTATTCAACTGCCATAAATTCAATATCAATATTATAGTCCGTTTCGCTACTATATCCTTCCAAATCTTTAAACAACATAGGGCTACGAAGTATCAAAAAACTATGACTTACCGTGTAAGCCCATAACTTAAATGTTCTATGCAAAAATTCATTCATAAATCTAAATAGGTTTGAACCAACCTGATAGGCCGTATCTACACATCTCCACCAAGGTCGGTATTTTTTTTCCTTAATCGATTCACCTCATCAAGAAGCATTCCTATATCTTGCTTTGCGTGTCCAATAAAATCAATATAAGCATTTGTCGCTCCAATAATCTATATCATCACCTCGTGAATCTGTAGTCATTGTCATAATAAAACTCGATCCGCTAGTAAAATCTCTTCCTTCGATGTAAGGAATCCAGGCACATTTAGAGGTCTTTGCTAACCTTGCTCTTATCGCATCTAAATATTTTATTTCAATCATTATGTTTTTTCGCTGGGTAGTAATGACCAACTTAAAAATTGCTCTATCTACGTCCATGTCGGTCTTCAAGATATATACTAATCGAGCTATTTTATTTGTCGCAAATTGTTTGACAATAGGATTTCGATGACGGAATACCTTTTGGAAAAAGATCTTCGACACGAGATTTTGCAAAATCCTTATTTAGCTCGTATGAACGAAGCAGGCAGTATGACCTAATATCTCGAGTAGCTGCATCTAGTTCATCAATTGACCTAATGCTATCGGAATCTATGTCTCCCATTATTAAGTATAAATGAAAGTATGCTTCGGCACTTTTATACTTTGTAGCCATAACAAATGCATAATAGAAGATGGTCTCACGCTGCTCGTTGAGGAAATAGTGAGCCGCGACTCTATTGTAGGCACGCTCATCTCCATTTTTAATTGCTCTTTCTAGCAATTGATCGATCTCCTCCTGGCTAGGTCCGCTTGAACTCGGAGAGACTACTTCTCCGTCAATATCATTGCTTGGGACACGTTCTTGTTTACAGGACAGCTGACAGAATACAATTATTAAGATTAAAATATAATGCTTCATTTCTCTTTGGCTTTACGACAGTACGATATACAAACTAATAGTTGAATCATCGCTGCATGTATATATTTAGTTAACAACAGCTTTGTATTTAGTAATATGCTAAAAATGGCATCAAAGGGTTGCTTCGTCTACGTTTTAAAGTAGACCTTGTTATTCCTTCATCACCCTATAGGGATTTTCAATCCTAGCATATTCATTTTTAAAAGCGCCTCTGCATTTCCTTTTGCATCGTTAACAGGATTATGATCATGTTTGGTTTGTCTGAATAACTTTTTCCATTCATGATTGAGGCCCGTGTTCATCTTCATTCCACAGTATAGATCGCCTATTCTTCTTCCGCTAAAACCAAAAGGATTTTCATTTAAATAGAAATGGAAATAGTAATTGATCCATTGCCAGTCAAATGCAAGGTTATCACTTACGAAAACCGGTCTTCCGCTTGAGGTCGCAGAAAGCCAGGCATGAAACCTTGCCATTTCAGCTTCAGGTTTTTTAAAGGACAGATGCTGTTCTCTGGTAAGACCACTTACTGCAAGAGCCTCCGGAATCCACTCTTCAGATATAGGTTTCACTTGTCCGTAGAAGGTTTTGTTTAGTGTGCCATCAAGAACAACGGCTCCAAAACTTACCATCGAATATTTATGAGGTATCGGTCCATCCGCCTCTACATCAACAACTATATAACTCATAATACTATACTTATTTTTTTTGCCATCCTTAAAACTACAATTAGCTTGTGATCAACGCTATCATCATAACAGCAACAGGTACCTTTTGTAATCTGAATGTCATCTCCAGAAATTCCACCATTTTTTTGCTACCTCCAATGGATTGAACTCCAGTTTATCACCCGGACGATAATCCTTGAGTCTAAATCCAGGATTCTCAAATTCCTGCTTTTCAATCTCGTCAAGAAGAATCTTACAGTCCCGTTTAAGTTCCATTAATAAAGATTCCAGATTATTTCCACAGTATTCTGTGTCTTCAATCCTATATATGTAGTAGCCAATGCAGTATAAAAAGGTATATCCATCATATCCTATATAATAAAAATCATTTAAGATACGATCCCTATTGCCTCCATTGACAATTAGATCACGGAGATTCGACTTGACTTTCCATAGCAAGAATTCGTCTTCATCAAAATATTTAAAGATTGCTTTTTTGAGTTTATACTTTGCATCTCGCTGGTTATAGTTCACAGTATATGCCTCAAGCACGACACTTTCATTCATCAGGCTTTGTAGCTCTTCTGAACTATAAAGCCATCTTTCAAAATCTTCTAAAGCCATTTGATCCTCCAGTACTTTAAAAACATTCTCTTTCAAATCCTTCAATATCATCATAAGCTATGTTAACGGTACAAAGAATAAGCCCAACTGCGCAATCTTTTTGCGCAGTTGATAAACTTTCACTTTTTCTTAGATATTTCACTGATACCGTGCATGGATTTCGGTGATACCATGCTTTTCTGATGTGCCGTTGACCCTTTGAAACCTTTGATGAAGTGGCATGATAGAAGTAATCATTTTCGTATGCTATATCTGTTAGGCTCTCCGACTGCTCGTTAACCAATGGATTTTAAATCCGCGTGTGGTTCGAATGTTTGATAGTTCATGTAGTGATATACTGAAAATAATCTTTGGAACCAATAAAGTATTGCTGTCGCGAGCTGCAATCGATCTACGCTATATATTATAACTTAGTAAATCTTTATCGCAGGGCGAGACTTCCCTCTCGGGCGTACACTGCTATCTCCGCTACAAAACCATTTTAAATTAAAGAACTTCGAGTAGTGGCTAAGCATAAGCTACATTTATAGAATTGTTTAAGTTTTTTTGACTTGGCCGAGATTATATATAGTGTTCGATAACTATATCCCAACCGAATCCCCATATTCATGAACTATAACTATAAATGAATTTTTCAAATTTGTAGACGTCCTAATACGGGAAGCTTACATGTTGAGCATACCTTTTTCAACTGTGAAACTGTTACACTTGGAGACTTCTAAGACCAGTCTTTAAAACGCTTTTCGCAATCTTCTACTGGCAGCCTTTTGTTGTAGAGCATTAAACGCCTTAATTGCTCAGTTGCCTTATTTTTTGCAATGAGATTCTTCTCAATAAATCTATCTAGAAGCCAGATTATTCCATGAACCTCAATTTTTTGAGACACTGACACCTTTCTAAGTAAGCCATCGCCTGTCAATATTAACGCGTGCAATTCTATAGCTAGGCTAAAAACAGATTTGTCAGAGGGGCTTAGTCTTTTATTTGCTTCGACCTCCCTCGGAATATTGGTTGGCTCCTTCGAATGAACAGTTAACTGCTTTTGCTTAATATGCGTTGCAAGAATGGCCTGCTGTCGTTCATTTAGTTCATCAAGCACACTTAGAGTAGTGTGAATCTCGAGCTCTGCTGCAAATAACTCGTCTTGTAATTCAATATGAATTACATCAATAAAAATATTGGCATCAGTAACAGCAACCCTCATGGATTGTATTGTGCAAGCTCGTCCCGAAACTCTGCAAGCTTCTTATTATCTAAAGCTGCTGCTTTTGAACTGGAAATAATTTCCTCGGCAACTGCACGATAGATTAACTGCTTGAATCGGTTTGATTTTTCGTACCCTTGATACTCTCCTGGCTCGTTTTTCTTATAACCCTGCATGCTAAAATGCACCATAAAACTTTTAAAATAGCTTTCGGTAACTATTCCTAAATGTTTTGCACGAAACATGATGGCCTGTATTGAGGCACCAAATTGTTTTTTTAAGTAAACCAGTTCGTTCAAATAAATTTGAGACCTGGCAGGACCGAGTTCCTTAATCAATAATTTTTTTGGTACAAGCATCGCGCCTGCAAAGGAGTGGCAAAAGAACTCCCTTTCTTTTTCAGGATGGTGATTTACCTTCATCAAGATATGACCCAACTCATGTAACACCGTAAAACGTTTTCTATCTGCTCCCAAAGATGAATTGACTACTACAACCGGATTCTTAATTCCCTCCCAAGTAGCTAGTCCTACAAAATCAGAAGTCGAGTCGATTTCGATTACCTTAATGTTATTGTCCTCTAGTAATTCGATAACGTTATTTAATGGATCTTCTCCAAGTTCCCATACTTGTCTTATTTTCTCGGCCGCTGTCTCAACATCCACGTAAGAATTTACCTCAATGCTTTCAATTGGATTGACAAAAGTTTTGTCGATTCCGAGAAGATCTTCTAACTCAAAATACCGCTCTAAAAAGTCAACGGTTTTCTCCTTTATCCGTGCTGATTCTTTTACAGATAATTTTTTGAGTTTCCTGAATTCTATATTTCCAAGGTCAATACTCATATCGCGCATAAAATAATCTGGCCGGACATCGAGTGCGTTACAAAGTTTTATGAGCACTTCTTGATCCGGTTTCATTAAACCTTGCTCATATTTATTAAGAGCCTGCTTACTTACCGCTTTATTCAGTGCATCGGCTAAATCCTGAAGGGAATAACCTTTCATTACCCTTGCGGATTTAAGTCTTTCAGAAAAATTCTTCATGCAAGTATTGGTTTAGTTCTGTGTCTGGTCATACGCTATGGTAAAGCATCCCCCAACAAAAGACCTAAAAGCCTATTCCTCCTTAAGACAAATATACGCAACAGATAGCTATCTGGTGGACATTTCGCAAAAAAATATTTATTTTGTCAACCATCGATATTGCATTTACTTACACTAAAAGGGATTTAAATAGCATGGGCACCATTTACCTTGCGCTCGGTCTATGAAAGGTAAGTCGCCTGGCCAGGGAATTTTTTAACTCCGCGGTGAGCTTCTGCTGGAGTGAAAGTTGTTTTTCAGCATGCACAATTTGACTTAGCTGCGCAATCAGCGCTTTGGTATTATCAAGATTAAAGTTGATGCCGCGATATACTTTTTCAACGAGCGCCGAGGCATCGCTGATGTGAAGGGCGGGGATCGCCTCTCCCTTCAGATAGGGAATATAGGAACCCGATATCCAAAGACTATAGCACACCCAGTATAGCTTCTTCTTTTCTTCTTCGTCGATAGCCGTAATGACAAAGCAGTTCGACGCAGGACGCTCTACAGGTTTACCTGCATTGAATCCCTTGGAAAGTATATAGAAATGAAGGTCGGAAGATGCGCTGTTCATTTCGACTGTGTTTTTAATAGCCATGATCCTTTGGGCACGTGCAAAATATAACCAAGTATATATTCGTATTGCGCTGTAACCATACCAAGAGGCCGCAGGCTCCAGCACCTGGGGCACTCCCCTAACCAAAAGGTTAAGCGCAATACTATATATACCAGTCCTTGAGCTGGCAGGCTATAGATCTAAAAGAAGCTCAAAGAGTCCAGAAATAGAAAAGCTAATGGGATACTTTTTTTGATTTCGCCTGCCGCTCCTCCTTGTCGGCATCGGGGGGTATATCTTTGGGTTTATACTTTTGAGAATGACTCACGGATTTACCTTCCTGGAGATCATTCTTCTCTGCTGTATATTCTTTTATACCCTGGAACTGCCGGCGCATACTGCTGTCATAGACAATTACGTTGCGCTCCCGCGGGTTAGCCTCGATAAACATGTTTTCAGCTTTGCCACTGCGCTCATACTGTACCGCCGTCAGGTTTCCCTTCTCCAGAGATTTCACCACGTGCTCGGCAGCACCCGGGTCTCCCATTTCCCGTATGGGAAGCTTGTCCAGTGTCTTCTGTAGGTCAAAGCCCCAGGCACTGTGATACTGCTGTACTTTATAGTTTCCGTTTTCCTCCTTGGTGGTGCCAAGCTGTATCCACGCCTGGTAAGGTTGTCCTTCCTTACTGGTGAGCTTCTTGTGCACGGCGCGACCTTCGAGTAAATTATAGGCTTCCTTCGCCGTTACGCCATTGCCCTTGTTGATGTAGAAAGTCTGCGAGCGTTCCTGGGCCGGGTCCTCATGCTTTAAGGTTGCCTTGTAGTTATTGAAAAAGTACAAGTCGCTTTGTTTGGATTTGGCAAAGTCGAGTTCAAAGCTTACGAGCTGTCTTTTGTCACCGGTTACAAACTCCCCTTGTGTGAGCAGCTGGAAGCGATCCTGGTTTGCATGGATGTTCTTTTGGAGCTCGGCATCAAGTTTATCGCCAAAGCCCAGGAAGAACACACGTTCCTTGAGATACTCTACGTTGTTTTCATTCATAATTGATAATTTTTAAAGTGTTTGATTACTGCTTGTTCATTCGATAGGTATAGAAGATATATACCGGAACAGGTATATATCAGCGCTTGTCGTTACGGCAGCGGCACGGCTTTCATAATCGTCTTGTTGTGTATCTGCAGGCGAAGGTGACGACCCCCCTTTCGCTCCAGCAGCTCAATGACCAGGCGCTTGGCATCGGGGATGGTAAACTTGGGCAGTGCATAGACGACGTCTATCGCCTGGTGAGCGCCGACCACGTCACTGCTACCGGCAATATATAGCGGCGCCTCTCCTACTTCCTGCGAAGCCGTGCGCTTGATCTGCTGCCGGTCGCGGACAAAGAAGCGAAGCATATCGGTGTGAAAGGGAATATGAGAGGCATTTGAAATTCTTACGTGATAGTACATCACGTTGTCATGAATATAGATGCGCTCCAGGGAGAGTTTCATTTTGTTTCGTGCGCTGGCCCGTAAGGAAGAGCGCGGCGGGTGCGTGAGTATATATTCGGCGTCCCGTTGAAGAGAAGTCTCATTGACATCACCCTCAAAGATGAGCGAGGCCGGGTCAGAATTTTCGGGGGCAGCGGCTCTGCGATCCAAAGTCATCATAGCAGGCGTCTCGGTATAGCGCACAAAAAAGTGATGAAGCATACCATCGGCGGTGATGACCGTAAGGTTTGTTTCCTTAAAGTTTGTGCGGGCAGCTTTCAGTTGGAGAACGTTGGATACCCCTTTTGCTTTTTGTGCCAGCACATCGCGGCTGCCACGATCGACCGCGGTGATGGGCGAAGCAAAAACAATACTCGATGTTTTGTTGAATGCCAGTTCGATGTACGGCGTTTGACCTGCGTGCTGTCCAAAGGTAGCGTAGACCCGCAGCACGAATATAGCAGCTGTTATATACCGGTATAAAGCCGGACGAAGTATGTATGTCATAAGAGATAATTTAAAGTTTGATCAATGAAGAGTATATATATTATCACGGGTAGGCAAGGCAGGAGGCGTCTTGCCTAATAAATGCCACTGCTTAAGGCAATGAACTCGCATCGCGCAGCAGAAGCTGGTAGCCGGCTTTCACAGTGACTTCCACCAGCTTGCCTTTTTTTGTCAGTAGTCCCTTCGCGGCCTCGATGCCTGCGGTAGCTGCCTGGCCTTCCAGGGAGTTATCCAGTGAGTGGAGCTGCAGATCCTGTATGGACTGCGTGGATGCCTGCTTGGCTACTTCCCGCGTGATGGCATCGGGTATATATATACCGGGCTGGCCGTCCAGGTCATATACCTCCAGGGAAACCGGCAGCAGTGTTGTCTCAAGCCGGATGGCCGTGATGTTCACCGATAACCGCTCTCCGTTGATAGTACACAGCCCATATATAAAATGATCCTTGGGGATGCGCTCCCCGCCGATATATACTTCCGAGAGGAGTCGCATTTTTATAGTGGCCCCCGAGACCACGCGCTGCGTATCATGGATGATTGCCGGGAAGGTTTGACTTTCGGCTGCAACACTGGAAGTATCGCTGTCCTCGAGCCCATAAAAAGCATTGCTACGGCTATACCGTGCATGTATACCTGGCACGGCAAACACGCTGTCCCTGGCGGACACAGGGTCCAGTACCGGCTCACCGATCAGCGTTATGTTATCCGGGGAGCCGGCGGCCTCTACGGCTTGCACTCGCCGGACGGGCCGATCGCTTTGTGTTTTTGCTGCCAGGCGATCGGGGTGCTGTATAGCAAGAATCTTGTCGAGCATGCCATCGATTTGTTTGAGCTCCGGATCATTAGCCTCAGTGCTGGCCATGATGGTCATCATTTTCTCCAGGCGTGCTATATCTTCAGGCATGGCACTGCCTTCAGCACCCGCTATCGCTGGCGGCACTGCGTCACGGTCATGGTGTATATCTTCATGTATATCTTCGGTTGCTGCAAGCCTGCTGGTGAGCTCGGCGAGTCGCTCCGTGATATGGGCTTCCTGCCGGCGCAGGGTATGCTCGTGGCTTGCGCTACCCAGGGAAGCATTGAGTTTACTGGCACCGGGCAACACGGTGTCGGCGGCATGCCTGCCGAGAGTAGGTATAGCATAGTATGGATCATTGCGGCGTGCTTGTTCATAGCGGACAGAATCTCTTTTCGCCTGCTCGTATAAGACTAGTTTGTTCCAGTGTTCATCGGTCTTGTCGAAATGAGCACCGGGCAGCAAAACGTTCAGCCCGGAGGTGGCCTGTGGCAATGGCCTGGAGGCAGCACGTCCGCCACCCAGGGCCCAGAATATAATGGTCAGGAATGGGAGCACGAACAGCGGCAGTACCATGTAGAACTTTCGCTGCTGTAAGAATTTTTGTGAATGCGGTTTCATAATAAATTGCTTTTAAGTTTTAAAAATTTGTTTTGCTATAAGCTTTTGTCTTGGCTATTGTCCCTGCTCATAAAGGGTGATCACGAAGCTGACGCTGTCTACCAACCCTTCATGGCCTTCGAGGATATACTCATACGTTGCCGCGTCATATTGCCGCAGGCTGTCCATGGTGTCTAGAAAGTTGACAAGCATCGCGTACTCCGCCGGTGTGAGCAGGCGCTCTTCGATGAAGGGCGACACCATGCTGTGTTTACTATACTCGGGCTTTGCCAGCGCCCCGGTGGTTGACGCCATAGAGAATGGTTCTTTTATCGCCATGATGCCGATGCAGATGGCAGCGACGGCCAGGGCAGCAAACAGTTGCCAACAGGCTGGCTCCACGATACGCTTCATGGTATAGTATAGATATACCGATAGTTGCCGCCTGAAGCGTGCTGTTCTCTCTTGTAATTTCATGGGTTTAATACATTAGCGGTTGAGTGTTTTGATGTCTTTGTTTTCCAGTGTATTCCAGCGCTCGATCAGAAACCCGTGTGAGTTATTATCCGAGCGGGCCACGTTTCGCAAGTATCCTTCCGTGACAAGGGTGCGCATCACAACCGAGGTGGGACGGGTAATGCGCTGTTTGGCATAGTAGCGGAAGTAATAGGGATAGTCATCCGTGCCTATATATATACTATCAACTTCTATCGCCTGGCTGATGTTTCCCGAGATGATGTTGGAGTAATAGCGGTTTTCCTTTAAGTTGTCATACTGCTGTTTGGCCGACAGATCGGCCAGGTACAGCGCCTTGGTCACGTTGCTGATGATCATTTTATCATCTGGATCGAGCGTGAAAAAGTAATGATGAAACATCTTCACGTGATCGCGGGCTTCGACGGGTATATTATCTTTGCGCTCGGCCGAATACGCCTCCAGGGCCTTGCCGTTGGAAAGTATATAGATGTGCTCCTGCGTCTGGCGTATAAGCTGAAAGCTTTTTACCACCGTAAAGCAGCAGATGAATATACAGGCCCCGATGAGTATAAACGAAAACAACCGTATATACTTAAAGGCAGAGTCAATGTTTCTGAGTTGCTCAAACATATATATACTGGTTTATTTACCCGACAGTTTATCGTGCATGAAGCCGCCGGATGCATGGGCATTTTCCGAAGGCGCATTTGCGGAGCGCTGTGCTGCTGCCCCGCTGCCTGCACGGGCAGAAGGCTTGAAGCCATTCACCACAGCCGTGGCACCGGAAGAAGTCGCCGAGACGGTACTGCGCACGGTGCCGGAAAATACGTTCGTGGCTTTGTGCAGGAGTATATTTGTTCCGCCCGCATGAACAATGTAATTGGCCACGGAGGGAACGGTGAAATATCCGATGATGCCGATGATGAGAAAGATTATATAGGCAGTGTCGGTGGCGCTGAAAAAAGTATCACCGTAGAGGTTGATCTGCTCGATGTCTACCCGCAGCATGTTCTCCTGTATTTTGGCGATGATGCTTCCAAAGATGTTGGCTACGGGAAGCCACAGGTATACATTGATATAGCGGGCGATCCAGACGGTGAGTGTGTTTTGCAGGCCATCAAAAACGGAAAGGCCTAATACCAGCGGCCCCAGGATCGCCAGCACGATCAGGTAAAACGTGCGGATGGTATTTATACACAGTGCTGCCGCCTCATAGAGTATCTGCAGCACTTCTGACATCCATTGCTTGATGGCATTGCGTATACTGTAGGCTGTCTTTGCCATCAGGAATTTTATACCGTTGGTGAGCAGGTCCGGATCTTCATCCTCTCCGTCGGGATGATTATAGCGATACCACTTGCCGTGGGTTGCCTCATCTCCATAGAGCTGCCAGGGCGTTGTCTTCTTGATGGCTTCTTCCTTTTTCTTGAGCAGGTATTCAATAGCATTGTTGGAGTTATTCATCATGGCAGCCGTACCGGTCACCGTGGGTCTGAGTACGCCGTTGATGAGCGTTATCACAGAGGGGAAAAAGAGTATAGCAAGTCCAATCGCGAAAGGCCGCAGCAGCGGGTATAGTTCGATGGGCTCGGCATGGGCTATACTGCGCCATACGCGTGCGCCTATATACCAGAGTGCTGCAAAGGCTGCGATGCCTCTTCCTACTGCGATGAGCTGGGTGCACAGTGGCAGCATGTCGCTATAGACCTGGTCGAGGACTACCTGCATGCTTTGTATTTCTCCGGTGAAGTCCTGGCTATAGGACGCTATAGGCAATAAGATTGCGGGGACCATTGTGGCAATGGTCCATGTAATATATCTGGGCATGGCGTTTTACGTTAGGGTGTTACCGAATAGAGCTTGCGGGTGTTGTCTGCATCGTATGCATCTGCCTGCCGTTGCAGGAGCAGCACCTGGGTGCTGTTGTTAAAGTCCGTCAGGAACATAAGTTCGTCTTCGACCTGGTAGTAAATCCGGTCGATGGCCTTGAGCCGCTCTTCATCACTCATTCGTAGCTTGGAGGCAGTGACTACCATCAGGAGTTCATCGAGGCTGCGCAGGCTCTCTTCCACAAGACCACTATAGACTTTTTCGATGTGATTGATTTCTGTCTCCGTCAGGTAGGGATTGCCCGAGAGTGTCTTCCAGGCTTTCTTATACCGCTGGACGAGCAGCTGCTGGTATTCTACAATTTTGGCTACACGTACATAGTTCTTAACCGATGGGTTGACGGCATATAGCCCACTGAGAAATGCCTGGTGGATGTTGAAGTTTCCTTCGGCAATGTTCTTGATGGTGTTATAGCCATCGGAGAGAATCTTATAGCCCTTGTACATGTTGTCGAGTATCTCCTCGAGCTGGAGAAGTTTCTCATAGTTGAGTACGAGCTGCACGGCTTCCTGGGATTGGCCCTGCAGGGCGAGCGGCATCGCTATACCGCTGAAAAGAAAGAAGTATAGTACCAGAAGTTTTTTCATGGGTATACATTTTAATTTTTTTACAGATCACTGTATAGTTTCTCTAAGCTCTTCACCTGGCTCTTGTCCTGTGTGCGGCTCATTGAAAGGCCGCGTGCAGTGGCAATAAAGCTTTGGGTGAAGGTGTATTGCCCGAGTATATCTTCATATACTTTGTCGAGCCGCAAAAGGCGTTCATCATCTTTCATCTCGGCCTGGCCGGCTGTGGTGATGATATCAAGTTCATCGATGGAGGCATCACTGGTGCGCAGCAGCTGCTGGTATACATCTGCTATATATTTCTTCTCAGTGTCGGTAAGACTGGTTTCACCGCGCACATCGTTTAGCAGGGTTTTAAAGTCATCCAGCATGCGTGGCTGTAACTCCAGGATCATCGTGATCTTTACAGAATTCTTAACCACGGGACTTACGGCCTTGAGCGAGGCAAAGTAATTCTTATGCTGGCTGAAGCTTCCCTCTTTGATCGCGGCGATCGTGGTAAGCCCTTTTTGAGCCACATCGTATCCTTTCTTTAAATATTTCAGGTATACTTTGAGTGCCGCGATTTGCTCGGTCAGGTATTTAATCTGCGTTTTCTTCTGCGAAAACCACTCGTTGAAATTGGGTGTCTGCCCTTGCGAGAACATGCTCGCTGAACACAGGAGTATAACGATATATACACGTTTCATATCGGTGCTATTATAATTATATACCATACATTTTTTTTATGCGATCAATCTCGGACTGATCTTTGGCACGGCTCAGGCTGAGCCTATATACATCGCTGTTGAGCGCAAGCAGGTCGGTCAGATTCTCTTCCATGTCCGCGGCAACGCCCGCGATGATCTCAAGCCGCTGGGCATCGCTCATCTGGGTCTTGTAGGAGTTCGTTACCAGGAGCATTTTATTGAGATTGTCGACACTGGCCTGCAGGATGCCACTATAGATCTTATATATATACTCAATTTCAGAAGGCGTAAAATGATCATCGTGGCGTATGAGTTTCCAGGCCTGGGTGTACTCGTCGACAATGCGAACCTGCTTATCCATAACCTGGCGGATGCGCTGGTAGGTAGAGAGTATATTCTTTACTTTCCAAAGCTCATCGTAATACTCTTCGTATAGCTTTCGATATTTCTCCGTCCACTCGGCGATCTCGTTGAGCTTAAGCTCCGATAATTTATTCTCCAGCACCTTTTGGGCGTTCTGCAGCCAGATGGTTTTATTCTGCAGGCGCTGGATCATCAGGTCTACAGCTTTGATCACTTTCTTGACCGCTTCCTTGATGATCTGGGCAATGGCGATAGCGCCGTGCGCCTGCTGCGTGGGAGGCGTCACCGTAATGCATACTGTTGTCAAAAGGAAGACAATAATTATTCTGCGGGTATATTTCATGGTATAGTATACTTTATGTTTTCTGACCCTCCCGTATATCCCGGGCCAGGGCCGCTATACCTTTGCGTATATCGCCCCACCGCTGGGTATAGGATTGTACTTTGATCTTTTCGGATTCCTCGGTGGTATAGGCCAGGTATTCTTCCAGGGAAACTTCCGTGGCATATACTTTGGAGACCACACCTCCCAGGCTGATGAATACTTCTTTATAGCGCCTGGATGGATCGTTGCTCTTGTTGATGGACAGCACGAGTGCTTTCTCTTTGTCGGTAAGACCGAGCAGCTCCTGTATCTGGTCAAACTTGTTCTGATATTTACTCTGATCGAGCAGGATCTTGCAATCAGAGTTATTGATGATGGCTTGTTTGACAATGGGTGAGCTGATGATGTCTTCCACTTCCTGCGTGACTACGATCGCCTCACCATAAAACTTGCGCACCGTTTTAAACAGGTACTTGATATATTCGGCCATTCCTTCCCGTGCTATAGCCTTCCACGCCTCTTCGATGAGTATCATTTTGCGGATGCCTTTGAGCTTGCGCATTTTAGAAATGAACACTTCCATGATGATGATGGTGACCACGGGAAAAAGAATGGGGTGATCCTTGATGTTGTCCAGTTCAAATACAATGAATCGCTCGCCCAGCAAGTTGAGGTTGGAAGTTGCATTGAGCAGGTAATCAAATTCGCCACCCCGGTAATAGGGCCGCAGCACATAGAGAAAGTTCTCCACATCGAAATCCTTTTCCTTGACGCGGTCCGCTTTCAGGATCGATACAAATTCATTGCGCAGGAATTCATAGTAAGAATTAAAACATGGAAAGATGGTGGTGTCCTTTTGCAGTCTTTCATAATACATCTGCAGGGAAATCGACAAGGCTACATATTCGCTTCGGTTGAAAGTCTCATCGTCTTTTTTCCAGAGTGCCAGCAGCAGCGTCTTGATGCTCTCCTTTTTTTCGGTGTCCAGCGTGTCGCCCTCCCCTATATAAAACGGGTTGAAGCGGATCGGACTCGCCTCGCTATAGGTGAAGTAATATCCTTCTACCAGGTCGCAAAGTCCCTTGTAGGAATGGCCTACATCTACCAGCACGATGTGGGTGCCTTGCTCGTAATAGGAACGCACCATGTGGTTTGTAAAGAAAGACTTTCCGCTACCCGATGGACCGAGTATAAATTTATTCCGGTTAGTACATATACCGCGGCGCACGGGCTCATCGGATATATCTACATGGACAGGCTTTCCGGTCTGCCGATCACCCAGGCGTATACCTACCGGGCTAAGGGAAGAACGATACGATGTCTCCAGGTTCAGAAAGCAGGTTGCTTGTTCAACGAAAGTATCAAAGCAGTCGTAAGCAGGAAACGCCGCTGCGTTACCGGGTATACCTGCCCAGAAGATTTGTGGCGCTCCATCGGTTTCCTGTTTTGCCACGGCATCCATTTGCGCGAATGCCGAGGACACTTTCGTTTTAAGCTCCTGCACTTCACTTTTGGAATCCGTCCACAGCAGCACATTGAAATGTGCTTTGACCGGCTGCCGCTGTGCTCCTATAGCTTCATTGAGGAATTCGCTGGTGGCATCGCGGCTGATGGCATTCTCACGGGAGTATGCCGACAGGGATTGTAAGCGCAGACGCTTTCCCTCCAGGCGCTTGATCGTCTTTTGCACGTCCTGAATAAATATATACTGGTTATAGATATGATTGCAGGAAAGAAGCTGTCCCAGCACCGAGGCGAAGCCAACGCTGAACTTAGTCTTGTCAGTTGAATACCGGTCGTAGTTGATGCGTGAGCCACAGAGTGAAGGCAGGTCTTCCACGTCGGCCAGTGTATAGAGCTGGGTATACTGATCACCAATCTTAAGACCATCTTTAAAATGTATATCCCGGATCAAAGGTGCCTCAGCGCCGGAGAGTAAAAAGCTATAGCGCTCCAGCAGCCCGGCCTGTTCCGATGAGCCGGCGAGCTCGGTGTTGTCAAGCCGCCGGAGCGTTACAAAACCACTGTCCGAGAGTATCCTCTCAAACTGTCCACAGCTGTCCATGAACTCCTGCGTCCGCACGGGATCGAGTATATCTGGCGGTACGATGCTGGAGCGAAACATGCTATAGGGCCCGGAGGCAGACGCCTTGTGGTCTGCAGGCTGCCGCGTGAGCATGATATAGCACCGATGCTCAAGAAACGGGCGTTCATTAAAAAAGCGCTCGCTTGCCCGCGAGAGGAACGAGCTGTCTTCACCACTAAAGTCAGCGGTATACTTTTGCGAGCAGAACCAGTCCTGCTTATGAAAAATGGAATGCCTGGGCAATACTTTGATGGCCTTGACCAGCACCTGGTGAAACGCCTCATAGTCATGATCGGAAAGTGTAAAGATTTCCGGCAGCATGGCCTCATAGGCCAGTGTTATATCCCCTCGCCTGGAGAGGATGCAGTCGTGCTCCACCTTGTATATAGGGAAAGCTTCCAGGAATGGAATAGTCTGTGCCATAGCACTATTTTTTTAGTTGGATAAATAATCGTCGGCTGCTGCTGCGAAGGGCGGGCGGTATATTTCGCAGGGCAAGCTTCTTGAGCAGTCCATGCTGTCCGTATGTATCGCTGAGTTTATACACGCCTGCAAAGAGCAGCGTGCCCAGCAAAAACGTAAGGCCCAGGCATAGGAACATGTTTACTCCACTGATGTAGAGCACGGCAAAGAGGACCAGTACGCAGCCAATACCGATACCGAGGTACCCGATGTATTGCGCCTTGAGTCCCTTAAAGGTAATGGGTCGGTTTATACCTTTATTGATAGTATATACGCTGTTCATACTTTTTGCGATAAAGTTTTATGGTAGTATAGCCAGTGCGTTGCGCTGAGTATATACTGAGCCTATACCCCAAAGAATGATTTGAGTACCGTTGCCACCACGACCAGAAATATACAGCTCCCAAACCATGCGGCGGCTACCCTGCTGGTGTCGGGATCTCCGCCGTTCCACTTCTGGTATACTTTTACTGCACCGATCAGACCCAGTACAGCACCGATCGCATACATCAGGTTTGTTCCCGTATCAAAGTATCCCCGTACTGCCGTATTGGCCTCGTTGATTCCTGCGTTACCATCCTGGGCATATGCATACGCATAGGTCAGAATATATACTCCTGCTGCCACCAGAAAAGACCGTCCTTTCTGAAATGATGATTGTGTTTTTGTTTTCATATATATAGTTTGTTAAGTGTGAGTTTATGTTGGTATAGATAGCCATAGGCTTCCGGCCTGTTCTTCCGACATCGCCAGGCCTGGGAATTTGAGAGAGGTCTCCCTGATGAAGGCCGTTGCCGCTACCTGGTAAGAGGTATCGCGCAGCGTCCCGTGACGACTGAGCAGCGTGACCAGCAGCGACTCTATTTCGGCAGGCGTTGCCGCGCTCCCAGAGGCTTGCTCAAAAACAATGGTGATGTGCTCCAGGAGCTCGGCCACAGCATGCGCCTGGCTATTGGTTCTGACCCTGGGCGGTGTGATAGGCTCACCCGGTTCATCCGTGTCGAAGCGCAGGTCTTCTGCATTCTCCGTTGAGGTTCGGATAGTCCGCGCGTTCTCCGGGACAGCAGCCCCCAGTATAGAGCCTTTTGATACGGGACCCGGTGACTCCGCTAAAGGCTTCATCCACCACGATCTAACCCGACAGGTGATTTCATCAGCGTATAATAACAACGTCACTACACAGTAGTAAAGCACCACAGCTACAAGCATTCCTGTGAAGAACTCTGGCCATGCAATGGAGGTTAACATATACTTTTGGTTTTGTTTGTGAGATGAAGACTGCGTTGTCCTGGCGTTATACACACGTTACTGCTGGTGGTATACCATGTCTTTCTGTAGTGCAACGTGGACACAGAATCGAAATCGCCCGTGATGGATTTGCCTGAATGGCCGGTAGCTTGAGCAAGTGTTTCGGCGGTACAGTTGAGATTATCGTGCCGCCCGGAGCTGGTGTCGCCTTCACGGTTGTCCGCAAGCGTGAAAGCAAATGTGAACATATAGGTTCTCATGGATATATATATTTATTTGTGCGTGATGTTTAGTTTATCTTCGATTATACTCTGCACGTCATCCTTGATGGCGGTATATATTCTCTGGATCTCTTCGGAAAGGTCAGCGCGCACCGGTGGAATAGGTTGATACGATTTCTCTTCTCTTTCCAGTGCAGCGTGATCGTTGAGGACCTCGGCATGAAAAACTTTCAGCACTATTTTTTGCTCGGGGTCATCGGCTACGATGCCTACAAATTCACCCGACGAAAGCGCCGCGATCCTGGAAGGTGGAATGGCTGCATCCAGGTGTGTCGACCGGCTTACGGATGTATCGTTACTATTAACCGAAACACTGGTCCGCTCCTGGACAATTCTTCCGAAACGCTCGGATAAAAATTTAGCGGTATCCCCTACTACCTGTCCGCTGATCACGTTGCCGACAATGTTCATGATCACTTCAGCCTGGTCGCGGCCATAGTCTTTCTTGAGCTGGGAGTAATCCTGCACGGCAAGTGTCGTGGCCACTTTGTTTGAGCGGGCCGTTGCAATGAGGCTATCGATGTTGTTAAAGTATACGGTCGGAAACTCATCGAAGATCAGGCTGCTCTTGAGCTTTCCTTTTTTATTTACCAGTTTGATTACCCGCGATATATATAAGGATAACACGGCGCCAAAAATCTGTTGCTTCTGCGGATTATTACCCATGCATATAATTTTGGGCTCCTCCGGGTTATTGATGTCGAGGGTGAAGTCATTTCCGGAAAGTATATAGTATAGCGGTGGTGAAGACAACCTGGCCATGGCAATCTTGGCCGAGGCGATCTGGCCTTCGAGTTGCTCCCATGCTTCGTGACTATAGGCGGATTCAAAAGGGTTGATGAGCACATCGATCTCGGGTTCTGTCCGCAGTAAAGGAAACATGGTTTTATACTCGGTCTGCATAAGCTCGATCACATGCGGCAAGGTGCAGTACTTGCCATCCTTATATTTGCGCAGGAACCAGATGACGGCCGTTACGAAATTGATGGGCGATTCGACAAAGAAGTCTCCCTGTCGTTTTATCCAGTCGCGGTTAAGTCCCAGCATGATGGTGCGCGAGGACTCACTGGCGTCGGTGATATCTTCCATGGTTACCGGGTCGAGTGGATTGCAGCGGTGCATGATCTTGTCGAACTCGATTACATAGAATTTCGGTGAGACCTTGTAGCGATGACTATATTTCAAAAGCGTGTTATAGGCGATCCGGGAAAGGTCATCGTACTTGAAATCATAAATGAACATACTAAAGCCCTTGCTGATGTGCTGGGTGATGATATGGCGTATAACAAAGTATGACTTCCCTGCACCGGGTGTACCGATCACGAGCAGTGCGCGAAAGGGATTGATGAAGTTAATCCAGCTTTTGCGCCGGCGTCCTTTGAGTATATATTGCGCGGGAAGGTTAATCGAGTATTCATTTTCAAGGCACCTTTCTTCCTGGGGAAAAGATTCATTTAGCGTGTTGAAGATATCATTATCCAAACGTAAAGTAATCAGGCGTGACAGCCAGGTGCCACCGGTGAGCACTAAAATATACCCGCTCACTTCCAACCCTATATATATACTTTCTTTTACCGGAACCGTTACGCCTGTAGGCAGCAGCCAGTGACCGGTGAGAAATACAACGATCCCTCCTGCCAGCAGGATTATCGCGGAGCGCATGGTGATTTTTTCATCTTTCCTTCCTCTTGCTCCAACAAGGGAGACCAAAAGCAAGGCAAGTGAGAAAAACTTCGATGGCCAGATGGAGGTAAACAGGCCGGTGCGGGCGATGTTTACGATCATGCGGTCTATAAACGCAAGGGTATATCCCCAGCCGTACAAAGCATCATAGCAATAGTAATAAAAGTGCAACATCAGTATCACGATGCTGCATAAGCGCGTCATGTCTATTATCTGGCGAAGTGCCTGCTCATTTTCCCCGGTTTGCATAGAGTATATAGTTATAGCTTTCATATCGTTATAGCCTGCGTGCTCTCTTCCTTCTTCTCTTACGCTGAATTTTCAAGGTTCCTTCCATAGAACCTGCCAGGGTATCATCTGCCGTGACAAGATCACGTAGGGTGCGAGCCAAAGTATTCATTGCGCTCGGGCTGCTATCAGTAGGCTGTTTGTGATCGCTGGGGTCGAGCGTATATATAGGGCTGAGAGACTTTGCCCGGTCCCGCGCAGCGGATAACCGGTCAAGAATAGCACTGGTTCTATAGCGTTCGCCCAGATCATGGCTACTGAAAACACACCCGGTGCGGTTATCTATATAGGTTATCTCGAAGGCTTTCCCTTCACTGCCGGCTTGGGGCAATACGGCAATATTGAATTTTGCGAGTGCGTTTTTAAACTGCTCGACAGAGACTATAGTACCCGGCCTCAATACCTGGTCAATAGCATGCAGCAGTACCTGCTGGTGAGACTCACCAAGTATCTTGTTGAGTTTAAACTGTTTCTCCAAAAACTTAAGGGTCGGTTTGCCATATATAGCACTTGCTTTTATGGGTACCCCCATGCGCTTTCCCTTTTCATCGATGAGACTATATATAAGGCCTCCGTTCTCATACATTTTAGAACCTACGCTGCCACGGATCGCCATCACCTGAAAATGTCCTAAGACTGCGTTGAGCTCGGCAAGCGAAGTGTATTTATAGCCTTGCGTGACGGCACGCACTATATCTTCAATGCTTCGCTTGGTTTCGCACGTGCCGTAGACAGCTTTTTGCATGGCCGCCGGACCGATACCTTCAATCAAGGGTTTGCCTTTACACGCGGCCTGTACCAGTCCTAACTCGATTTCCAATTGGCGAGCAGCCGTTTCACAGATGCCCCTGCCCGGACGATATATGGAGATCTGGTTGCCGTCACTGCGAATGCGCGAGCTGACAATGTGCAGGTGAGGATGTGCTGCGTCAAAGTGTTCATATACCAGGTAAGGTTGATCGGCAAATCCGATCCGCTCCATATAGGTTGAGGCAATCCGTTTTAACATTGCCTGGTCCAGCTTCTCACCGATGGCAAAATTCAGAGACACGTGAAGAGTATTGGTCTTTGCCCTGCGGTTACGTTCGTGTAAGGCCACAAAGCGACCGAGCTTATCTGCAAAGCTGAGCGCATCTATATCTACTTTAAACAAATTAGCCTGCAGGCAGCATGCTTTGCCTTTCGCTACTTTCTGCTCATTGTATTTAAGAGCATTCTGTACTGATTTTCCACCCATCACTTTTGCAACCATTTTTCATGAAGTGTTTTAAGTACCGTCTCCAGTTGTTGAACCTTGTCGCCGACTTTCCTATACTCATCCAAAATTTTCAGGGCTTCATATACCTTTTGATCCGGAAATTGTGTTTGGTTGAAGTCGCAGCGCACCTGGTAGATGATAGCCTCGATCGCATGCAGCTCCTTGCGGATTGCTGCCAGCTCGATGGCTATAGCATCACGTGATGCATCTTTGTGATACCAGATAATTTCTTCTTTGCAAAGGATAGCGCGGGCCAGCTCGCTTACCGAGCGGCAGTTGCTGTTGGCCAGCCATCCTTCCATTTTCTCATAGAATGACTTGGGCAGTCGCACGCCGATCTGGCGAACGAGGCGCTTTGCTATATCTACTCTCCTGCGTGTCATCAGAAATGATTGTAATGGTGTGATACATTTCGTCTGGCACGTCGGAACAGATGTTCGCACTCACCTGTAGCATATACTATATATCGGGTCTTTGTCATATGATTTCGCTTTTATTTTAACGTTTACAAATCGTCACGGAAGTAGCTTCCCCGTCCAGTACAAATGCTGGTTTGCCACACCGGCACCGGAAGGGGTATATATTCAACAAATCATTCGATAAGACCAGGATCACATATACCGGGATTAACCCTCGCTAGTTTGTTACATGTGAATGGAGATATCTGCAATAGTATAAACAGCAAAATTTAGATAAACCCTACCCTGTGATGTAAATTTATTTTTTCTCCGAGCGTATCAGCATCTTCTGACATCGAATTGCGATTGTTCGTATATACCAGAATAGTCAAAAAAAGGCTAAAACATTCCTTCACGATAGTATATATAGCAGGTGTTGCAACATGTCATGCATGCTATACCACCAATTTTGTATTGTAGTATATATGGGTAGTGACAATGTGATACCGGATAATACCAGTGATCACAATGTGATACCAGATAATACCAGTGATCACAATGCGATACCGGATAACGATATCATTCAAGAGCAAAATAAATTTACATCACAGGGTAGGGTTTATAATGTTTTCACTGTTTATATACTGTATACATCCCTATTCACATGGTACAGCAAAGAGCGTATGTTCATTTGATAGCCGCCGTATTGGTATCCCTGTTTATCTATACCGGCCTATATAAACTGATCGATTTTTCAGAGTTCTCCTCGCAGATGCACAACCAGCCTCTTCCCAGGTGGTTAACCAGCCTTGCAACATGGACGATACCCTGTATTGAACTGTTCATCGCTGCCTTGCTTTTGTTTGACAAGTCCAGGAAGTGCGGTTTTCTGATTGCCTTTCTACTGGTGACAGTATATACCGTATATGTCACCCTCATCTTGTCCGATGCTTTTGAATATATACCCTGCGCCTGCGCCGGTATAGCAAAGCAATTGAACTGGACCGCGCACCTGACAATAAATATCCTGGCGGCAGCGCTTGCCTATATAGGGTATCGCACGCAGAGGGAAAAATGAATTCATCGGCATCGCTTAAAAATATACCGCGGTAACATTCCGCCTGATCAGCGGAAGACAGGGTAAAGCTGAAAACCTGAAAAAGAGTAAGCAATTATTTTTAATACACAGACGTTTTGATGCTTTTTGAGATGTCAAAAAAGCATCCAATTAATATGAACAAGTTGCTAAGAGTTTTTCCCGTCTTTGCATTGGTACTGGGAACGGTACTTGCTTTTGGTGCTGCCAGCAAAGCAGATTTACCCCAGACCAAACGTGCCAATCAAAATGGCACCTGGATAGATGTCACCGGCCAGGTACAGGGCAGTGACTATCGATGTTCGGCAAGTTCTCTTGTCTGTACACAGTTGTTTGATTCCAATGGCAACCCGATAGCCGGAACACAAGTCTCAGGCACGTATTCTCCCATGCCTTAGGACTTAGTTTTTTTTTAGAAGGGCAACGTTATGTTGCCCTTCCTTTTTTATGCTTCATCAAACTCCATCTTGCTGATGGATTCCAATTGTACTTTGTTGAGTGGCTTGCTGAATATATGACGCACGCCAAGCGATCGCGCCTTCTCAAATTCTAGAGGGTCCATCGAAGCCGTTACCACGGCAATCACAATCTTGTCATGCTTGCCTTCCAGGCATTCAATGCCTCGCAGGGCAACCATAAATTCAATACCATCCATGCGTGGCATATGCAAATCCAACAGTATAAGATCCGGTATCACCAGATCCTCTCGACAGCGAATCTCTAAAATCTCCAGTGCCTGCACCCCATTATAGGCGCAGTATACCGTGTTGGACCACCCGGAAGAATTCAGCATTTTCTGATACAGCAGATGATTGACAGCTTCGTCATCGACGATGAGTATATTTTTACTGTTCATAAGCTCACCGTTACCGTTCATTTTGCTCTATACCACTGAGCGTTATCTCATCGGCAGGTATCGGATATACATATCGCCTGTCATTGGGAGGAAGTGTATAAAGTATACCGTTTAGTGTACGCTGCAGCGTGCGCTGATGTTTGCTTTCCTGGTTTAGTCTTCTTAAGTCTGTCCAGCGCGCAGGGCGAAAGACGAGCTCCTTTTGTTTTTCCAAAAGAACCATCGCCAGCAGTTCATCAGCACTCTTCTCCCCTATGGGTATATACGTATCCGACTTCCATCGCTTTACCAGCAGTGCATTTAAATCTTCTACGGCTCCGGGTATATCATTACTCCGAACGCGTGCTTCAGCGCGCACCAGGTAAATTTCATCAATGGCAATACCTATAAAGAGCGAGTACGCTCCTGAGTAATATCCTTTGAAGGTATAGCGGTTAACATCGCGCATCCGAAAGAAAACAGATTTGCGTAAATCGTTCTCATCGTAAGAGGCCAACAGCGTAGTGTCGATAAAAGCCATGGCCGAGTAAGGGAATGAGTAATAGTTAGAGATGGAATGAAAGATTACTTCCTCGTTGTAGCGGCCGATGGGAAGCCGTGCAGCAGAATTTAATTCATTATAGTCTAGCAGTGTGCTATCAAGATCCAGCGCAGCTGATGCATACTGTTCGGCTTCTGCATAGCTGCCCGTCGCCATATATACGATCGCCAGCATGGCCTTTGCCGAGCCAGCCGTAGGCTGCGTACGCGAAGGTACCCTCAGAGGCAAGAGCTCTTCAGCTTCCTTGAGGTCTTTGAGAATCTGATCGTACGTTTGCCCTATAGATGAACGGCTAACCGCTGCATCTATATCTGCATTCAGCCGGAGCGGTATACCCGGGTCGTTGAGGTTTTCGCCCGTATAGGGCGCACAGAAAAGCTGGGCCAGCTGGTAATGACAGAAGGCCCGATGAAATAAGGCGCGCCCTTTTATAGTTTCCCATTGTACTTTGTTCCCGGCCTCGATGGCGATCTCTCCAAGTGCTTCCAGCACCGTGTTGGCATAAAATATCTGGCGATAGGGAGATGACCACTCTGAAAAAGATTGCTGACCATGGTATAGATCACTTTCCCAGATATAGCCATACTGCTCGATGGGGTCCGTAAATCCCTGGTAGCCTTCATCGCTCATAAAAAAGTCATCCACGCCCAGTATAGCAAGTCCCGGAGCTTCGTTCATCACCGTGGTATTGTTGAGCAAGGCCTCCAGGTCCGATAACGTCGTAGGCACCACCAGGGACTTATCAGGTTTCTTTTCCAGGTAGTCTTCCCTACAGGATAGAATAGCCAGAAGTATAATAACGATATATAGTCTGTTCATAGAAGTAATAATTAAGACGTGAACTGAGAAGTGAATTGAGGTGTACTTTAAAAATCGATACGAACGCCCA
>CABHOV010000004.1 GCA_902168185.1 uncultured Bacteroides sp. | reverse complement strand
AGAACATCGTTACCTATATAAACGTTAGCAAACGAATATAGTAGATTAAGTTTATAGTCCAAAAATGAATTATAAAGTATATATACTTAAACTCGATTACAACTGCGTGTAAAACATTAATACGCTTTACAGTTCATCGTATTAACGCATTTCTCATGCCTTTGTTGGTGTTCTTCACCAATAAACACCCGCACTCACACCTAACACTAACCTTCAATATGTACCAGGAAATCCCAGCGTTTGTCTTCGCCATAATAAAAGCAAGCACTGGAGTAACAATAATCTTCAGAGTATTTGCAAAGCCCGGCTTTAACCGGTTCTGATGTATATAGTTTATCTTCTCCTCATGCCTTTGTTGGTGTTCTTCACCAACAAACATTCACACTCACACTTAACACTATCCGTCAATATGCACCAGGAAATCTCAGCGTTTGTTTCCGCTATAATAAAAGGAAGCACTGGAGTAACAATAATCTTCAGAGTATTTGCAAAGGCCGGCTTTAACCGGGTTCTGATGTATATAGTCTATCTTCTCCCAAAGAACTTTATTGGACCATAATGATACACTCAATGAATTGCGCTCCCACACCTGATGCTTTCTGTCTCGGGCGTTTACAACCAAATCATGTTGTATAGGTGACCGCTCGTTGCGTAAAACTTTTAATATCTACTGACTGGTATATCTTAGAAGGTCGCGCTGAACTGCTTCACGGGTATGCTCATTCATAATCTGCCAAATGAGATGAAAATGATTATCCATTATAACAAAGGCATATACCGTAACGCGATTCGCTTTACTTAAAAAGGACAAGCTGGAAATAATTATTTCTTTAAAACGATCCTCTTGTAAAACTGGCTTCCACTCGAGGCATGTAACAGTTATAAAAATCCGGATGATCTTTAGCGTATTGCGCGATGGGCAACGATGACTGCACACTGTTATTTTCCACAACGGGTATATTTTAAGTTAACATTAAATTTAGTATGGGGAGTGGGTGTGGTTTGTTGGTGAAGAACACCTACAAAGGCATGGGGTTTCAAATCTCTCGCATCAATTCAATACCCTCTTTCGTTAAAAAATAAAACTGATCCATTTCAGTCGAGGTTTTAACTTCCACCAATCCCAATAGAATTAACTCACCAGTGTAATCCCAAATCTGGTACTTTTTCTTTAAGTCACTCTTTTTGTCCCCCCACAAATCGTTATCATTTTCAATTTTAAATAATTTATATACATTATGCATGAAACCGTTGATATTGCAACCATCAGCGAGAGTATATCTATTCTCCTTAAATATCTCAAGAAGAGTCTTTTTTATTTCGTTAAACTCAAATTCT
The DNA here is from genome assembly GCA_902168185.1 of uncultured Bacteroides sp. Lineage (GTDB taxonomy): Bacteria > Bacteroidota > Bacteroidia > Cytophagales > Cyclobacteriaceae > Ohtaekwangia. Next base: position 41,811 of record CABHOV010000004.1, on the reverse strand, counting down.
TTCGCCTTTAATTTTTCAGTCAGAAAGTTGACATCTACAATAGTAGATTGTTGAATCTGTACCAATTTTTTCTGAAGTTCAGAGTTTAACTTTTCGAGTTCCAGAATTCGAATTCGACTGTCTTTCTCTTGGTTGTTCACTAGTTTTTTAAAAAAAGTTTTCCACGTTTTAGAAACTAACTTACCTAACGGTACTGAGTAATTGTCCGCATTAAATTTTGGAATGTTCAATGCTTTAAGGTCGATTGATAACCCGTCACGCGACACATCTTCGTCAACAAAGAGTATCAAAAAGTCATTCTTCTGATCGATCTCATGTATAAAAGCAGAATCCAGCTCTTTTTGCACCCAATGAGAAGGAATGGAATTTGGAGTTAGATACACAAAAAAAACATCGCACGAGGTTAACCCATCTTCAAATATCTTTTTTCTTATTGACTCACCCGGTGGGATTTCCCATTCGTCATACCAAACGTCTATACCGCAACTCCTCAAGTCATTAGCCAATTTTTCAATGAATATTTTATCTTTTTTTGAATGCGATAAAAAAACTCTTGGTCTCATAATCTTAGATTTACCACCAACGCTCGAGTACAAGAACATCACTCCCTATATACGTTTGTAAACGAATATAGTCGATTTAACCTGTAGCTCAAAATGCGCTCGATGCCAATATATATAACTATAAATTCGTTTACAACACCGGCAATACTATATCAGGAAACTAATCGGTCGCTATACTCCTGCGTGAGGACAGTGGTGCTCTTTTCCACAACGGTATATTTGAAGCAACGGTAAAATTGATGTGGGTTTTGAGTGTGTTTTTGTTGGTGAGAACACCAACAAAAACATGAGGCTGCGTGATATTTCATTTTGTCACTAAGATTATACTTTTCCTAATGCCCTCCGTTTTTTTATAGTCACCAAACACTTTATCAAACGTCAATTCAATTATTTGCTCGTCATTTGGAATTATAAATACCTCATCAATTTCTAGCAGTAATTCGTTGCTATTGAGATCCTGTTCAAACGACAAGAGCATAATATCAAATTGACCAAGAGAATTTGTGGAAATAAACTGTAGGCCGAAAAAACTGTCAGCTGGAATAACAGTCCTATAGTAGGGCTTATTCTTAAATCTTCCTCTTCCTTTTAATATTATTAATCCGTTCTCGACTCCGATGTCCGGATTGTCCCCAATATCTTTTGAGTAGTCTTTTTTATCTAACTCTTTACAGAGTCTTCTTACTTCTTTTAAGATTTGCTTCTTTATATCATGAGAGTCATTCGTCTCTCTATTATTTGAATCGTTGGGACTTTTCCATCGGCCAACAATCATATGTAAAGTATGTTCCTGTCCCATGTTCACAAGAAATTAAACATCAACGCTCAACTATAGTCACATTTGTTTTTCACTTGTTACCGGGCTGCGTGACATTCCTATATTTTAAAGTAACGGTAAATTTAGTGCGGGTAGCGCGGGTGTGGTTTGTTGTTGAAGAACACCAAAGGCATGGGCGTACTGCGCAATATGCGATGATCGCTGCGCACTGTTATTTCCCACAAAGGGTATATTTAAGGCAACTTTAAATTCAGTGTGGGGAGTGGGTGTGGGATCACCTGAGTTCAATCGTACCTTTACACAGTTACTTAGACGCTACCTCCCCATCTAAAATAGTTTGTTTATCTCCGTAAACATTTTCTCAAACTTGTCTAAAGTGCCTGAAGAAAAGTAACTCTTATCAACACCGAGTTGATTTAGTTTGTTAGCTGGTCTGTAATGATTAAACCTATCTTTCCCGATTACCTTATTTATTTGTTTAAGAATAGTTTCAATTGCCGGGTCAAGATCAGTCAGTTTAATTTTTGAAAACTCTTTATCAAAGGCTTCATTGAATAACTTCAAGTACTCGTCTTTTGAAAATAAGTCTTCAATGTCTGCCGTTTTTGCTCCACTTGTAACAAACTCATCAAAAAATCTTATATTCTTTTCCCTAATAATTTTATAGCGGATCAGGTCATCAACTTTCTGCTTTCCTTTTTGATCAGGAAAGGAGTCAAGTAAGCAAGCTATATTTAATTTTTGTCCACGAAGCAAGGAAATGAATGTAGATACCTTGTCGAGTCCGCCTACAGGAACAATTGTGATATTATCTTTCAGGAATGTTCTTTTCTCCGTCTCCAGAATGTTTGAAAGGACGGTTAGGTAAATCAAATCTGCTGGTCCTTCAACCAATAAATTGTTTTTTGAGATAAAGAGGTTTTGTGCTATGTCATAACCCAACGCTGCTTGGAGAGGAAATAACGTATTAGGATCCTTCTCTTGAATTGAGTCTGAAATTACCGTTCCTTCATCAGTCTCCAAGCAAGTTCTCACTCTATTAAGATTACTAGATTCTACCATGAAAGGTGAATGCGTTGTATAAATGATTTGATACTTTTTAGAAAGATCTTCGATAAATCTTAGTAAATCAGCTTGTGCCGATGCATGGAGATTTAGACCCGGCTCATCCAACAGGAGGACGTAGTCTGATAATTTGTCTGCTTGTATTTTACTAAACCAAATAATGAATGAAAAGAACCAATTAAAACCTTTACTTCTCCTGTCTAACGGTAGTGAAATTTTATGTCGCTGACTCCTTACCCTAATATCAAGGTATTTGTTCTGTTGCCCATGCTGATTTGCCTTGTCTTGAATTCTAAATTCTATATCAAGATTCTTGTTGGTCGACCAATAATTGAATATCTCCTTAGTGATTTTGTTTGATGACGCTTCAAGCAAAGCAACAAATCTTTCATAATCTGATGAGCTAATAATCTCATCGGGCTTAATCCTGGCTAATTCAAATAATGCTTTGGCTGTTTTTGACTTCTCATCGTTAGCTGCTGCGCTTAATTCATTTATATTAACTTTCCCACCTAAATGATAATAGTCATCAAAATACCAGAACTTTGGCATTGAAGGCTTTATGAACGTAGTGAAAACATAATGGGCTAGTGTATCGTCCCAACTATTTCCAGCATCAACTATCTTTTTAACGTTTGCTTTAAATGTCGCTAAGTCTGTATCGCCCTCGAGTTGAGGTACAGCTGCTACTTCTTTCAAGTTCTTCAACTTGGAAATGGCATCTCTCGTCTCAGTTGATAGTACAATACTTTGCGACTGCAATTCCAAGTACTTCTTTTGATTAGAAGAAATATTTGAAACAGTATTGGAATCCTTCTTGTAATGACACGAATAAGAAAACTGCTTAACTGTAAAAACACCTTTGCCAATTTTATCTTCAATGTGTTTCAGTAATTCATTAGAAATCTCATAATCACATTTGATTATCTCAACTACTTCATTACTGTTTTCAAAGTCAACAAGTTCATTTCTTGGATAGTCTTGGGTGGTATCAAACTTAAAATCAACATCGTCATTAAAATAATTTGTCTTGGCTATTGCTTGAAGAAAACTTGTCTTTCCTGACTCATTCATTCCAACAATTGTCGTTATGGCGGGGTCTATTTTTACAGTTTGTGTTTTTTGAATGCTCTTGTATTTATTTACTGTCGCTCCTGTCAAATGTATTTTCATATTCTTATTGTTAACGAGTTGTCAATTAAAGGTTGCAAACCAATGTTTAGATATAAGAACATCGTTTCTATATAAACGTTTGCAATCTGATATAATCGTATAAGTCTATATCCCAAAATGTTTAAGCCTATATCCAAAAATATGGGTTCGATTGCGCATATATATATGCGCACTGTTATTTTCCACAACGGGTATATTTTAAGGTAACCTTAAATTTAGTGTGGGGGCGAGTTCGGTTTGTTGGTGAAGAACACCAAGGCATGGATAATCGCCCACGTTTGGCCATAGAGCACACGGGCACTCCAAATTTATAATTTGATCTGTAAACCTATTAGCATGACTTTATATGCTTAGTTTTATACTCTGCCTGCCAATTTAAGATTTGAGTGCAATGGATCTCTATCAATCTCAATTATCCCCCTCGCGTATGATCGTAACTCGGAAGATATTGAAGTGACCGAACCGATTAAGTGCAAATCAACTCCGTCAGACTCTACCAAATTTTGTATTGGTTCATGGAAGTCACCGTCACCTGCCGCTAACGCAAGTTTAGTCCACTTTCGTCTGTAGTAAGAACGGGTCATATGAAATACAAGTCCAACGTCTACGCCTTTTTGATTCCGTAGTTCGTATTGAACATCTGACTCAGTCGGATGCATAACCGGAAGCCCCCCTAATTGTTCAGGCCAGAATAGTGTTTTTTTACTCAACCAATAAATTTTAACTCTGAATCCTGGCCCCTTAGGATATGGCATTGTTAAGAAACCATGGAGCTTTTCTGCTGTCGGGGGGTCATTGTCAGCATTGAAATAATACGCTTCGTCAATTTTGTCTCCAAGTGATTTTTCCACATGCTCCCTTAACTTAATATAATCCATCTTGTCACGATATACTTTGTACACGTAAGAGGCGTCAATAAAAAGTCCAATTGCCATATCTGTTATATTTAGCTATAATTCAAATCACAAATCTGAGGATATACTAAGCCCTTCCTTGTAAATTAACTCAACAAACATCATCATCGCATTACTAGATTTCCGAACACTATGACTTTTCTTCCCAACGGTGCATTTTTGTTTCCTAAAGAACAGATTGACTTAACGTTTTGCTGTTACTATATACAATAAAAGCCCATCCTCTGCCTACTTCTTCAAGTAGCCAAAAGATGGGCTCGATGTGAATATATATAACTATAAATTAGATTGCAAGCTCCGCAACTACCTTTTCAACAGCCGGACTAAAAAATTAATATCATAACAGGTATTCACTTTAACTGCGTTTTTGTAGTGGTGAATATTCAAGAATCCTATACTTAGGACGACTAAACTTGGCACTAAGGACCAAAGGAATATATAGATATCGGAATAGTATAATGATGAAACGCCTCCTACTAATAGTATAACTATTGCAATTGGAATTGTGATTGTAAGCAGTACTTGGCTATTGAGCTTTATTTCATCGTCTGTGTCATCGAGAATTAAGACCTGGGTTAGATTGTTTCTTTCGAAGACTTGAATGTCTAATATAGGTGAAGGGTTTCTGGGCCTTCGGGTTGCGTTCTTCAGTCTTATCTTTTTGTTATTAACTTGTCCGGAGAAGTAGTGTTTGCCGAGTAGTAACGTTTGAAAATCATTCTCGGTGGCAAACGTATTTTCTTGCAGCGTTTTTATAATTGTTTCTCTATCCTGTGTTGTTGTAAAATCTAAAAGCTGTTTCATTTATACTGACATCGTTAATATAGTGCAAATCGTATTTGCGTGAGGGATAGTAGCGGAAAGCCCGGAGCGTGCGTTGGTTTTCTGCGGGCGGATCGCGAGGACTTGCAGCGGATAGCCCGACCCGTAGGGGCACGCCCAGTATATTATCGGTATCTGCTGGCGGTATCTGGCTATAGTATAAAATATACTATACAGATTTTAGGGTTATTCGTTTGGTGTGGTCGTCTACTTCGGTTTTGATCTCGTGTAATTTAAGTATATGAACCAGGTGAAATTGATAATCGGACCAGCCGCAACCTCCGTGATGCTGCCCTGCGTTGGTTTTGTTATATATACTTAAAATGTCCTCCACGACTGTAGCCGTGAGTTCTTCGTTTTGTTCTAACAGCTCGTTTATAGCTTGGGCGCATTCAAATTCGGGTTGAAGGAGTTGGTGACTAGCCGCTGAAAAGTACTCTTCTATACTTTTCATTCTTCCCAGAACTTCTTGTCGTTCGATCATTGTCTTAATCAATTTTCAACTTGTTAATTTCAGTTTTACTGAAGCCGGTTAGTCAGAACATTACCAAGTACCTCCCGGAGAAAACAACAAATCAATTTCTGTGTCGCCATCATATAGCCACTGATAGCCGCTCAACTCACGATCAACAAACGGCTGAACTAAGTGTATCATATCTTCATATGATTTTTGCGTCAGCAAACATTCAAAATACTTTTCAGCTATTTTCGTGACTCCTATATCTTCATTCGCTAATGTAAATTTTAAAGAGCAGTCTAATGCAATAACAAAGGGTAACTCATGGATATCTATACTATCTCCGTTTTGTATTATAGATTGAATCGCCAATTGAAATTGCCCAGCCTCCGTTTTATCAAAATCATAAAAGCGGATCAATTGATCACTCACCACATTATTAAAATGACCTCCTCTACTTATATCACCTAGAAATTCAACTTTCATCACTTTTGACGCCTAAATAATAAAAGACGATTATAACTTCTTAATATCAATCTTCCGCAGCTGCGTTACACGCTGGATAGTATCTATATCTATACCCTCCTCTTTCATTTTCTTGGCCAGCTCTGCTTCTAGCTTCATGTCTTGCAACCAACTTTTCTCTTTATCAACTAACTCATAACGGCCGCTTTGTTTTAGTTCGTCCATTATACCTTTATCTGCAAAGCTTATATAGCTCTCTTCGGTTATTACCAGGTGGTCGAGTACTTCTATGGCCAGCATGTTGCCGGATTTTATCATGCGGTCGGTAAGGTCGCGGTCGGCTTCCGATATCTTTACGCTGCCGCTCGGGTGGTTGTGTACGAGTATCATCTTCACAGCCGATTTATAGATGGCCATACGAAATACTTCTGCGGGGGCAATCTCCACACGATTGGTAGCTCCGAGACTCACCAGCTCTATAAAAGTATTTTGCTGGCGTTGTTCAACCCTATTACCCAAAAGTGTTCCTGACTTCTGCGGATTTTATTTTCGCGCAGCAGAATGGTTTGCATAATGGTAAATATATCGGCCGAATTAAGAACCTTGATCTTATGTGCAGATGATAGGCGAACGTTCATATTTGCAATATATAAATTCAGCGACAAAGTTATGAAGAAGCCATTGGAAGTTACCGCTCGCGATAAAGATTGTCCGCACATCCGTGCCACAGGATTCTTATTATCGCGAATCGTATTATATTCCCTCCCATAATAATCCGTTAATTTTATGAGAGCGCTGTTTCTGATATACCTGATAAGCACCATGACCTTGCACGCACAAGAAAAAATCTTTCTATACCCTGCCAGCGAAAAAGTTACCATCGATGGTTTTGACAGAGACAAGGAGCCTCCGTACTTGGAATATTTCAAAGCGAATGCTGACTCGGCCAACGGTGCGGCTATTCTGATTTGTCCGGGGGGAGGCTATACGCATCTTGCCATTGATCACGAAGGACGAGATGTTGCGAAGTATTATAACCAGTATGGCTTCGATGCTTTTGTTTTACACTACCGTTTGAATGTGGGCGATCAGTCAGGGCATCGTTTTCCCGATCAGTATCGTGATGTTACTACGGCTCTTCGAATTATAAAATCGCGGGCGAAGGAATGGAAAATTAACCCCGAGCGCATTGGTATACTTGGCTTCTCTGCCGGCGGGCACCTGGCTTCTATGGGCACAACGATGCATCTACCCGCCAACCGGAAATCTAAAAATGTGCTGGAGCAATGGAGTACACGCCCTGCGTTTTCTATACTTATCTATCCTGTAATTACATTAGCCGGTGCGCCTGCGCACAATGGCAGTCGCGAGATGTTGCTCGGCAGAAATCCGGATAACGAACTGGTAGATTCACTCTCTACACAAAACCGCGTTGATAAACATACTCCGCCCACCTTCCTGGTATATTCAACAGACGATACGGTTGTGCCTCCGGAGAATGGTATACTTTTCTACCAGGCGCTTCGCAGGTATAATATACCTACGAGCCTCCACATCTACGATCATGGCGGACATGGTTACGGTATGGCTCCAAAAGATGCTGTATTGAATACGTGGCCATGGCTGAGTATAAAGTGGCTCGAACGACTAGGCTATAAAGCGGGTAAGCGTTAATGCTTACCGGCTGTCTTTTTTGGTGATGGCAGATTTGATATAGTTTCTGGCAAGAACTCTACTTTACCAGTATGTATATCATATACTGCACCTACAATCAATATTTCACTGGCGGTATATTTGCGACTCAGCACAGGTTCCAGCTCGCGAAGTTGATTTACCTGCTCGATTACATTTTGTCGTACCGCATTGGCAACAGGGTCGCCCGGCATGTTTGCTGATTTGGCTACAGCTGGTTTGATTGCATTGATCAGCGCTACAATATGTCCCGGTGGATTTTGTGGCTTTTCAACGGCCGCTGCTACAGCGCCACATTCAGTATGTCCTAACACAACAATCAGTTTCGATTTTAATTTCAACACAGCAAATTCTATACTTCCGAAAGATGCTTCGGCCGACACCTGACCGGCTGTGCGGATAATAAACAGATCACCAAAGCCTTGATCAAAAATCATTTCGTTGGGTACTCGTGAATCTGAACAGGACATAACTACAGCAAACGGCTCTTGTCCTGTTGATAGTTTTTTTATGATGCTGCTATCCTGGCGGGGCCGTATAGATTTACCTTCTGTGAATCTGCGATTACCGGATATTAATTTCTGCAACCCTACACGCGGATTAGCATAGGCTGAATCTCTGTTAATAATATAGTTTTCTTTTTTCCATTTAGCAGAATCTGCCGTGGCAGCCTTGCCTTCTGTAGCGACTCTCTTCTTATCTTTTTGTTTTTGGGCAGATACATGGTGAGCGCTTACCATCACCAATAATGTTAGTAGAATAAAATTCAGTTTCATGTCTGGTTTGAGTTATAAAAATTCTACAAGAGTAAGGCGAAATGCGGAACAACTTTTATAGGGTGCTCAACTATAATTCTACGTACGTAGAAATACAGAAACACAAAGTTCACAAAGAGGGCACAGAGTTTCCCAAAGCCTTTGTGTCCCTTTGTGCCTTTCTTTGCGCTCTCCGTGCAATTGGATTTAGGGGCTCACTTGCAAGTTTCAATTCGTTGATTAACTTTGCACCACAAAGTACTTTCAAATGAAAGAAATCCAGGAGTACGAAAAAGACATTGCTTCCATCCGCACCATCATGGAGCGTTCCGCTAAATTCATTTCTCTGAGTGGATTATCGGGAGTGCTGGCCGGAATTTATGCATTGACGGGTGCTACCATAGCATACTTCACTATTCATTATCCGATCTCGCCGATTAACTACCGTACCTATTCGCTGCAAACTCCGGAAGCGCTTTCCAAACTGGTTCTTATTGCTACCCTCGTATTGATTGCGTCTATCACTACAGGGCTATGGCTTAGTAGCAAGAAAGCTAAAAAGCATGGATTAAAACTTTGGACTGCAACCAGCAAAAGACTGCTGTTTAATATGGCAATTCCGTTGGTAGCAGGTGGAATATTTATACTGATCATGCTATATACTGGTCACTTCGGATTAGCTGCCCCGGCTTGTCTTATATTTTATGGACTCGCCCTTATACAAGGGAGTATAAATACATTTGATGAAATAAGATACCTGGGCTTTTGTGAAATTATACTGGGATTGATCTCGGCTAGCCTTCCGGGATTTGGATTGATTTTCTGGACGATAGGATTTGGTGTGCTTCACATTATATATGGAGCCATCATGTATAATAAATACGACAAGTGAAGAATCCGTTCGACAATCTGGATAAAGTATTGGAGCATCGTATCAGGTTGCAGATCATGTCAGTCTTGGTTACGAACGATGGATTTGAATTCAGTGCGCTGAAGGAGATGCTGAACGTTACCGATGGAAACCTGGCATCGCATATCAAAGCACTGGAGCGCGAGAAATATATATCTATTTCAAAATCTTTTGTGGATAGAAAACCGAATACGAAATATAAAATCACCGAGCGCGGGCGCAATGCTTTCAAAAAACACCTGGACGCATTGGAGGCTGTTGTAAAACAGCAGAAATAATTTTTTTTTGTATATATACTTTGAAAATGAAAGTACTTTTAAATAAACATAGCACCATGAAAAAACTGATTAATAAAACAGCTTTATGGTTTTGCATTACCATTATCACAGCCATCGTTCTACGAATTCTGCTGAAAGGAATCGCCTCGGGTGAAATGATCCTGATGCTGAACCCTACAAGTACATTCCTGGAAGTTGCCCTGGATCAACAAGCGCTCTCTACTCAAAGTGGTTTTTATTTTCCGGATCTCAACATCACGCTAGACCGCTCATTTTCGGGAGAGAATTTCTTCATCATCATTTTCTGTCTGCTCTCTTTTACGGTTCCGTACCACATCTTTAAAAGCTGGCAGGCTATATCTATGTACATTGGCGTTTTACTCGCCTCTTTTATACTTACTATTCTCATCAGTTCCGTTCGCATCATCAGCGCACTGCCCATCCTCCGCATTCAGGATTCCATGCCCTGGATAAATTCTTTTTGGATGCAGCGGGTTGAAGGCGGCATCATCTACCTCAGCGGGCTGCTCCTGGTATATATGCTATTCAAGAATGTATTTATAAAAATGAAGGATTACTATACCAAGCACATCCGCACTTCAACAACGGTGGCCCGCATGGTGGTGGTCTACCGAAGAAGCTCACATCAACTCTAATTAAAGTATATAAAACTTAAAGTCTATATGGAAACACTACCTTCTGCAGGAACAACATTATTCGAAAAAATTGGCGCCTGGTTTCGCGAATCAATTATCATCAAATTATTCGCGATTGGTTTTTTAATATTGATATTGCTCATTCCACAGGTGTGGATAGAAAGCATTATTCACGAAAGGCAATACCGAGCCACCGAAGTGGTTGATGAAATCACTTCCAAGTGGTCGGGCGACCAAACACTTGCAGGCCCTGTGCTCGTTATACCGTTTACCAACCGCGAGAAGATTGATAAAGGTAAAGATGGCATCGAGATACGCGAGTGGACACAGGATGCATACTTTCTTCCGGAAACATTAACTGCCGATGGCACCGTAAATCCACAGAAGCTTCACCGTGGTATATATGACGCTGCGGTATATGAATCTACCATCAACATCAAGACTACATTTCAGCGGCCGAATTTTAAAAAATTAAACATCAATGAGAAAGATGTTCATTGGAACGAAGCACGCCTTGTGCTTTGCATCAGCGATCTGCGCGGCATCCGTGAGAATCCTTCATTAAAATTAGGTAGTGTAGCGTTGGCGAGCGAGCCCTCGAATCAAATCGGGTTTGGTGTATCAACGCCTGCGGAGGCTTCTAATAATTATACAGGCTCCGATAGGCAATATTATCCGGATGCTGCCACAACGGCCAACACAACAAACAAAACAGGTATCATTGCTATGCTTCCCTGGCAGAAGGCTGAAGATTTTACAGGCGAAGTATCAACGCAACTTAATATAAAAGGAAGCACGTCCTTAAATTTTATACCTACCGGAAAAACCACTGAAGTAAAACTGCAAGGTGCATGGTCTAACCCAAGCTTCAACGGGAAATTTCTGCCAGAGACGCGAGAGGTAACTGACAAAGGATTTGCTGCAAAGTGGAAAGTGCTACACTATAACAGGCCTTTCGCACAGGAGTGGACGGGTAACGAACAGGATTTTTCTGATTCATATTTTGGAACAGAATTATTGATACCGGTAGATCAATACCAGAAGAGTATACGCACGGCTAAATATGGTGTGTTAATTATTATACTTACGTTCGTATCATTATTTCTGGTGGAAATTGTAAAGAAGATTCGCATTCACGCGTTTCAATATTTACTCATCGGTGTGGCGTTGATCATATACTACACCTTGCTGTTATCATTATCAGAGCACCTTGGTTATAATATAGCGTACGCGATAGCTTCTTCTGCAACCGTGGCGTTGATCAGTCTATATGCATTTACCTTTTTACAACGCACAGCACTCGTTACATTCTTTGGCGCTGTGTTGGTATTTGTCTACGGATTTATTTTTGTCATCATTCAATTGCAGGATTATTCGTTACTGCTCGGCAGCATAGGCTTGTTTATTGTGCTTGCGCTGATCATGTACTTCTCCAGAAATATAAAGTGGTATAAAGAAGAAGATGTAGTTATAGAAAAGGTATAGCCTGGCATTCATTTCAAAACAAAAAGCCCATGAGTAAATTCATGGGCTTTTTACATATATACGTTTATCTATTAGGTATTAACAGATACTAATCAACGACTACTCTTTATCAAGGAAAGGATAACGATAATCTACCGGAGGCACGAATGTTTCTTTGATTGTGCGAAGTGATGTCCAGCGGAGAAGATTTACTTTTGCTCCAGCCTTGTCGTTGGTACCAGAACCTCTCGCGCCACCAAAAGGTTGTTGCCCTACTACGGCACCCGTTGGCTTATCGTTGATGTAAAAGTTACCGGCAGCGTTAGAAAGCTTTTTAGTAGCAAGCTCAATTGCATACCGATCTTTGGATATAATAGAACCTGTTAAAGCATACGGTGATGTTTTATCAACCAACTCCAACGTATCTTCAAAGTTCTCTTCGTGGTATACATATATAGTCAATACCGGTCCGAAAATTTCTTCGCACATGGTTACTGACGAAGGATCTTTCGATTCAATTACCGTTGGCTCTACAAAGTATCCTTTTGATTTATCGTATTTACCACCCGCTATAATTTCATTCATCGGATTTTTACGGGCTTGCTCAATATAGCTTGCTATCTTATCGAATGAACGCTCATCGATTACCGCATTGAAAAAGTTTCCAAAATCTTCAGTACCTCCTATCTTGAAGGTTTTCAAATCTTCCAGAAGATACTTCTTTACATCTTCCCACAGGTTGGATGGTATATAGGCGCGTGAAGCCGCAGAACATTTCTGTCCCTGATATTCGAACGCTCCGCGTGTAAGTGCTGTTGATACTTCTTTTGCATTTGCACTCTTGTGCACCATTACAAAATCTTTACCACCCGTTTCTCCCACCAGGCGCGGGTATGATTTATACTTATGTATATTCTGTCCGATAGTCTTCCACATACTCTGGAACACTGCGGTGCTTCCTGTGAAATGTAGTCCGGCAAAATCTCTGTGATTGAAAATCACTTCACCGGCTATTGGTCCATCAACATAAATCAGGTTGATCACACCATCCGGTAAACCGGCTTCTTTAAATACCTGCATAATTACGTTGGCAGCATATACCTGTGTATAGGCTGGTTTCCATACAACGGTGTTTCCCATCAGTGCCATACTCGCAGGCAGGTTGCCCGCTATAGCTGTAAAGTTGAAAGGTGTTAACGCAAATGTAAATCCTTCCAGCGGACGATACTCCATTCGGTTCCAGACGCCAGGAGATGATGCAGGTTGCTCCTGGTATATCTGCTGCATGAAGTATACATTGAAGCGAAGGAAGTCGATGAGCTCACAGGCTGAATCGATCTCTGCCTGAAAAGGACTCTTCGATTGCCCGAGCATGGTTGCTGCGTTAATCTTATATCTATAGGGACCAGCAAGTAAATCAGCCGCTTTCAGAAATATAGCAGCACGATGCTCCCAATCCAGGTTAGCCCACAATTCTTTTGCCGCCAGTGCTGCATCAATTGCTTGTTCTACGTGCGCGGCATCACCTTCATGAAAATAACCAAGTGTATGCTTGTGGTCATGTGGCGGTGCCAATCGTTTTTTATTTCCGGTACGAATCTCTTCTGCACCGATATACATGGGGATATCCGTTTCTTGTGCGCGGGCTTCTTCTATTGCCTTCTTTAAAGCAGCACGCTCTTTACTTCCGGGAGCATAATTCAGAACGGGTTCGTTCCTCGGATCAGGAACCTGGAAAAATCCTTTCGGCATAAATTATTATCAGTTATGGGTTAATGTATTTTGTTATTCTGCGGCAAATGTAATTGAATTCAAAGAATCTGCCGTAGTTCAGAAAGACATGCAATCTCATAGGTTACAATACTTTCGTGTGCATTCTTTTCAGGATTGAAAAAAACGTTATCGATGGCAGCATTTCTAGAACCTCCTATATCCGTAACCAGGTTGTCACCGATCATCACCGCCTGATTACATGTTATGGAATGGCTCTTCAGAGCATACTCAAAGATTTCGCGCGAAGGTTTTTTATGCCCTGCCTTTTGTGAGGTAACGATGTGATCGAAATACTTATGCATGTTTCCGGAAGTGAGTTTTGTATGCTGAATTTCCTCAAAGCCGTTTGTAATCACAGAGAGATTATATTTTCCATGCAGGTACTCAAGCACCTCAATCGCATACGGCATGAGGTGTCCTTTCCGGGGGCACGTCATTAAATAATCTGCGGAAATATCTTCACTGAGTTTTTCTTCATAGGCATTAAACGGCTCGAGAATCTGCTTGAAGCGCTCCTTGCGTATAACCTCACTTGTAATTTTGCCGGTGTCGTATAGATCCCACAACGCGAGATTTACTTCTCTGAACCGATCCTGAAAACTTTCCAATGAAGGAACGCCTTTATTTTTCAGATCATATTGAATGTATAGTTCACGCAGTGTTTCGCGGGAATTGGTTTCATAATCCCACAATGTGTGATCAAGATCAAAAAATATACAGGTATACTCTTTAGTTGATGAAAAATCCGGTTGCATGTTTTATTTAAATCTCAATTCAAAAATTTACTTCACGTTCTGCAGTGTTCAAGTACTAATCACTTTTTAATCTTTCCTTCTCCATCCGTCCTCCACGCCATTCCTGAATCTGACGGTTATTAACTGCTAACTCACGATTTGTAAATAAAGTTTGATAAATGTGCTGATCATGCTGCAATTGCGAATCCTTCCGAAGAAACTGAAAAATCTGTTTAATGATATCGCCTACCTCATCCTTGATCTGGTAGAACACCCAGTGATTATACCGCCTGTAACTCAGTATACCTGCATTTTTCAGATAGATAAGGTGCCGGGAGGTTTTGGCTTGCGTAAAATCCAGGATTTTTTCGAGATCGGTAATGCACATTTCGCCATTCATAAAAATGAGGTGAAGAATCCGCAGCCGCGATTCATCAGCGCAAGCTTTGAAAATTTGCGATCCAAGGGTAAGATTAAAACTTTTCAGGCGCATGGTACATCCTTGCTTTACTGCCAAAGGTATGGGAAATTAGGCAGTTGTAAGGCTTATCCCTATATTTGAGAAGTGAGGACGCGTACCGTGAAACAGTATTTTACAAAATCCATCATCGTTGGAACATTGCTGCTTGCCATCATTTGTTTAGCACAAGTGACGACACATGCTCAGCAAAAAAAGAGAGTTATACAGCTCTCTGGTGTTGTTATTGAAGAAGACACTGTACATGGCAGACCTGTTGGCGGTGTTCACGTATACGTTCCGAAAGCTGGTCGCGGAACCACTACCAACAACGTTGGTTTTTTCTCCATGCCGGTATTAACGGGCGATGAAATTTTAATCAGTTCTGTAGGCTATCAACATCAAACTTTTATAGTGCCTGATGACTCACCGGAATATCAGACGATCATCATAACATTACTCCAAGATACTACCATGCTTCCGGAAGTTGTCATCATGCCATTCCCTACGGAAGAAGTATTCAAACAAGCTGTACTTGCCTTGAACATGCCGTTGGGAGAAGATCGTATCGATCAAAAAAATATGAACCAGGAGTTGCTTGCACTCATGGTGAAAACTACTCCGATGGATGGTTATCAAAACCAGCGCTACTATCTTAACCAGTGGGCCAGCTCTACGAGCTCTAAATTTCAACCTGTTACAAATCCTTTCCTGAATCCGTTCAACTGGGTGAAGTTCTTTAATTCGTTAAAGAAGAATAAAAAGAAGTAGTCTTTCAGCATTTCACTTTCGAGAAGACACATATAGTATATAGCAGCTGCTATAGTAATACTATGACTTCGTGTGGTCCAGGTATACTCAAAGTTTTTATGAGGTCAGTATATCACAGGAACCAAATTCCTTAGTCTTGGATCGGTGTGTTCACTCTGCTGTCGTAAGGTCTTTCTATGATCCAAACCTTGTTATTTAACAAGATTTAAAGCCTCGATAAATATTTTACTCCCTTTCCTTGCAAACGTTTGAAATCTATGTTACTTATGTAAGTAGTTATAAGTGTTTCATGAACACTTTACCTAAACCAACCTATGGCTGAGCAAAGTTTACATGTTCAAAAAACGTTTCGCGAAACGGATCCCAATCCGGTCGTTCAGCCTGAAACAACGCCTGTAGAAAGCCAAGTTTGGATTGATTTTCTGCAAGGTGACGACAAAGCACTCGCTTCATTATATCATCAATACGCCAACAAGCTTTTTAATTATGGGCGACAATTCACGCCCGATAAAGAGCTCATCGCAGATACGATTCAAGATGTTTTCTTAACGTTAATCAGAACACGTTCAAAGCTGAGCGTGGCCACTTCGGTGAAGTTCTATCTGTATGCTGCATTCAGAAGATCGCTCGTGCGACAACTCAAACACAACAGCAAGTTTATTATACCCGAAGATATGGAGGACGAGAGCTTCCAGATTTCAATCAATGCCGAGTACCTTTCGGTTAATCCGAATTTGAATAACGATCAAAAAAAGATTGTACTGCATTTCTGCAACAAGCTTCCCGCACGGCAACGTGAAGCATTGGTGCTGCACTATTTTGAGGATCTTAACTATGCCGAGATTGCCAAGACCATGAAATTGTCTACAAGTAAATCTGCGCGCACCATGGTATACCGGGCACTGGATTCATTATCACAACTTCTCTCCACCTGGAAGAAAGAATTGACTATATTCATCAGTTTTCTTTCATTTTTCTCCTAAGCATCAACACTATATCTAATTGTTATAGGATATAGTATATCCTTAAAACCGGTTGCCAGACGATACCCGTCCGGGTGGTATATTAAGTCAGTTCAATTTTCGATCAAATCGTGGCCCATCAGCCTATTCAAGGCTCGGAAACAATATTTTCATCTTTTTTCAAAAAAACTTTGCAAACGATGTAGTCGTCTGGCCGCGGAGTGTCTCTTGTATATAAAAGAACATCTCAGAGACTTTATAATATACCGCTATAATGACATTCAACCCCCGTACCGAAACCGACTTTTTAAAGCATGAATACTTTGTGCAGTGGGTTCTCACTCCCACCAAAGAGTCATCGGCATATTGGCAACATTGGCTAAACCAACATCCTGATAAAGTGGAAATGCTAGGTGCCGCACGTGACCTGTTGCTTTCTTTTGAGATGAAAGAGACGCATCGCATGGACGATGCTGCATACTATAAAATTCTGGAAAATCTGTTGCAGGAAAATGCAAAACAAAAAGAGAACTATACATCGGGCAATTCGCATTCATGGTTGCTCGCTGCAGCTTCCGTTATAATTTTTTCAAGCATTGCCCTCGTCGGATATTTTATACTGAACAAAAAAGAAAATAACGCACCGGTTGCAAAAGCGATAGAGTATCACCTGGAATCTGCTCCCGGAGGAGTAAAGAAAACCATCACGCTTCCGGATGGTTCGGTGGTTACATTGAATTCGGTAAGTGAACTCAAATACCCTGCTCATTTCTCCGATACGTTACGCGAAGTATATCTTACAGGACAAGCCTTTTTCGAAGTCACTAAAAATGCACGTGCTCCTTTTATAGTACATACACGAAATTTCTCCACGCGTGTACTCGGAACTGCTTTTGACATTAGCTCCTACGAAAACGAAAAGAACAATCACGTAGCTGTACTCTCCGGCAAAGTAAAAGTGATGACGATAGAAGGAAATTCTCAATTGTTATTACCCAAGGATATGACGCGCTATAACGAGCAGAAAAAAGTACTACAGAAGTCAACGTTCGATCCTGCTTTTCTATTAGCATGGCGCAACGGCATTATCGCATTTGATCACGCCAATTTCAATGAAGTGGCAGCGAATCTGTCGCGGTGGTATGGCGTTGAATTTATAGTTGAAAAAGGATTCAAAGTAAAAGGCCTGTACACAGGCCTGTTCGATAAAGAAGCACTCATCACGGTGCTGAAGGGCATCTCCTACTCTTCGCATTTTTCATTTCGCGTAGAGGGCAAAACTGTATATATATCTCAACCTGAACCAAACTTATAAATGATGAATACGAACGACTCATCTTAATAATAAAATAGAAGAGCCGGATATGATCCAGCTCTTCAGAATGCAACTCCCCCGAGATTTCGCAGGTCGCAGGGAGATGCCGCAAACATTTGTATAACACAAACATATCAAAGGTATGACACCATCATTACTTAAAAAAGTACTGACCATGACCAAGTACGCATTTTATGGTCTTATTCTACAGTGCACAACGATGACCGTTTTATTGTCTTATAACGGCACCCTGGCACAGCGTAAAAGCATGAAAAACATTTACGTTACCGTGCATGTGCAGCATCGCCCTATCAAAGAGGTATTTCATGAAATTGAAAAGGCAACCGGTCTACATTTCGCTTACAACACTATAAATCTGAAAGCAACCGATAGTCTCTCGGTTACAGCAGACAAAAAAGATCTGGCTACTTTACTCGGAGAAATTGCCGGCAAAACCGATCTGCGCTTCAGGCGCATCAATGACAATATACATGTAACGCGTGTTGAAGAATCGAAAGAGGCAGCACCTCCGGTTGAAGAAGTAACACAACGCACTATTACCGGGCAAGTAACTTCCTCGGATGATCAATCACCTATGCCCGGTGTAAATATAGTTGTAAAAGGAACAACGGTTGGTACCGTTACAGATGCCGATGGCGCATATACAATAGATATACCCAATGATGATGCTATACTGGTATATAGTTTTATCGGCTACCAAACTTTGGAGGCTACCGTTGGAACACAATCGACTTTAAATATATCGCTCAAGGCGGACATCACAGCGTTGGATGAAATTGTTGTGATCGGCTATGGCTCACAGAAGAGATCTGACCTGACAGGTGCAGTTGCCATTGTGAATTCCAACGAGATCAGAAAATACGCAACAAATGATATAGCGCAATTACTTCAAGGTCGCGCTGCCGGTGTTGCTGTAACAAGTGATGGTCAACCCGGAGCGTTTCCAAGTGTTCGCATACGCGGGATCGGAACTTTCGGAGATGCAGAGCCACTCTATGTTATCGATGGTGTACCCATCGGCACAACACCTCGTGATTTCAATCCTAACGATGTTGAATCTATACAGGTGTTAAAAGACGCATCGGCTGGCGCAGTATATGGATCAAGAGCTGCAAATGGTGTGGTGATTATCACTACCAAGCAAGGTAAAAAAGATCAGCCGTTACGGGTAGAGTATAATGCATACTATGGTATAGATAAAGTATGGCAGCACATGCCGGTTACGAACCGTGTTCAATACCAGATGTTAAACAATGAATCACAATTGAATGGAAGCGGAACGATGGCACCTGGAAATGATCCAACCTCTCCCTTGTTCATTGACGATATTGATACTGATTGGCAAAAAGTAGGTCTGGAAACTGGCGTGCGACAAGATCACAATTTGAATTTTTCCGGGGGAAGCAAAACATCTACCTATAATTTATCGCTTGATTATTTAAATAACCAGGGAACATTTGTAGGCAATGGTCCTTCTTTTGACCGTTATGCTATACGCGTCAATTCCACTACCGAGAAAGGCATTTTCAAAATAGGTGAATCGCTATACTATACACATTCGCATGAAAATGCTTTGACTAACTCAGCCGCTTTTCTGAATGGAAACAGACCTCCGCTTATCAACGATTTGCTGATGGCGATTCCTACCATGCCCCTATACGACCCTAATCGTGAAGGCGGATACGGTGGCACATCATCCAACATTGAACGCGCCATTGTTATAAATATACCGGGCTTAAACAGCCTGGTAAAAAATTATACGGATGTAGACCGCATCTTCGCCAATGTATATACGGAGATCAAGTTACTTAACAAAAACGGTCATCGCATCAACTATAAATTAAACCTGAGCTACGATAAAACATTTGCACGCGACTTCTTCTTTCAACCTGTATTAGACCTGGGATTCTTTTTTCAATCGGCTATACCCAGACTGGATGAAGCAACACGCATGTATACCACTGGTCTTGTTGAAAACACCATTACCTATCAAAAGAATTTTGGACGCCATGGTATAGATCTTCTTGCAGGACAGATGTACCAATCGGGCAGCACGCAGATACAAGGTGGTCACACCGAAAGTTTAACAAGTCCGTATTACCCGGTGCTCGACAATGGAAGTAATAAATCTGCAAGCGGAGCTTCTTATCAAAATACGTTGTCGTCCTTCCTGGGAAGATTAAACTATAATTACGATGATCGCTATTTATTAACCGCTACACTTCGCAGGGATGGTTCATCGCGTTTCGCACCTTCAAACCGCTATGGAAATTTTCCATCTGTAGCCGTTGCCTGGAAGCTGCACAACGAAAAAATATTTCAGTTGCCCAGCTTCATCTACGAGTTAAAAGCAAGAGTAAGTTATGGTGAACTCGGCAATCAAAGCATTGGCGATTATTTATATGCTGCTACCATCAACCCGAATTTATCCTATAACTATAGCGGCCAAAAAGTAACAGGCTCCACACAAACAGCACTCGTTGATCCGAATATCAAGTGGGAATCAAAAGTGACCAGCAACGCAGGACTTGACATTTCATTCTTCAATGGGAAAATTGATTTTACCGTTGAATATTATCGGAACAAAACTAAAGATGTATTGGTAGGTGTACCGATCCCTGCTTCCACTGGCTCGAATGGAAACCCGGTGGTGAATGCGGGAAGTTTGCAGAATACAGGTTTTGAATTCACTGTAGGGTATCACAAAAAGACGGGTGACTTTACTTTTGATATATCAGCTAATGCATATACACTTAAAAATAAAGTGCTCTCCCTCGGAGGCTTTGACGAACCGGTATATGGCGTTGGATCAAAAACTCAGGTTGGAAGTTCTATAGGGCAACATTTCGGATACGATGTTGAAGGTATATTTCAAACACAGGATGAAATCACCGGGCATGCCTTTCAAAACGCAGGCACATCTCCTGGCGATTTAAAGTTCAGAGATCAGCTTACTGTCGACACCAATGGTGATGGCGTTCCGGATGCTGCAGACAATGTAATTAACGCTGAAGACAGAGTATATCTGGGAAGGGCTCTACCTAATTTTTACTATGGCGCCAATTTCTCTGCAGGCTATAAGAATTTTGATCTGACAATCTTTATGTCCGGGAGCACCGGGAATGTGATCAACAATTGGACGTATCGGTTGCTAATGCACACTACGGACTATATGAACTATCATGAAGACGCCTTGAATCGCTGGACACCCACGAACACGAATACAGACGTTCCCCGGTTAGTAACGGGTGACCCGAATAACAACGGTGGTGATAATAACCGCAAAGACTGGCTACAGGATGGAACGTATCTCCGGATCAACACGCTTTCGTTAGGATATAAATTGAAAGACAATCTTGTGAAAGGACTTACGAATTCCAGAGTATACATCACATGTCAGAATTTATATACGTTCCAGAAGTATAAAGGGTACAATCCTGACTTTACAACGGGTGTATGGAATCCTGGTTTTGATGCCGGGTCTTATCCAAAGCCGAGAACTATTATGGTTGGCGTTCAAATCGGTTTCTAACCCAGGCGAACATCTGTCCACTCACTAAAAATTTCAAACATGAAAAAATTTATATACCTGATATTAACCGTAGCGCTGATTGCGTGTGACGATAAACTGGATATATCAAATCCCAACCGCCAGACTACATCTGATTTCTGGCAGACTCAAAGCCAGGCAATGGCCGGCTGCAATGCTATATATGCTACACTGATCATTGACGGAACCTATACACGCATGACTCCGGCATTAAGCGATGGAAGAGGTGACGATGTTACAGGGGATAGCCCATGGCCTGATCTTGTTCAAGTCTCAAACTTTACGATACCTACTACTTCTGGCCCTGTGCAATGGATCTGGGCAGATTACTATAGATTGATCTGGAGAGCAAACCAGGTATTGGAAAATACAGTAGACATCGAAATGGATGAAGCGCTCAAGAACAGAATTATAGGACAAGCGTATTTCCTGAGAGGTTTAGCATTCTTTAAACTGGCAAACTTCTATAAAGTTGTTCCGCTTGTATTGGCGACTCCTAAAACACCGGATGATTATTATCCGGCTACAGCAACTGAAGAGGAATTATGGAATCAAATATATAGTGACTTTCAACAGGCAAAAGATTTACTCCCTGATTCCTATGCGAATGTAACGGGGCCCGATGCAGGACAAATCGGACGTGCTACAAAGGGTGCTGCAACGGGTATGCTAGGCAAATCGTATCTCTATAGAAAAGAATGGCAGAAAGCCGCAGATCAATTCAAGGAACTTATCGATGGCGGACTATATAGCTTAGTGGATGACTATCGCGACAACTTCACAGACGGAAATGAAAACAATTCGGAGTCGTTGTTCGAGGTGCAGTTTGCTGATCCATCACAGGTTGGCGGTACGGTTATGAACTGGGGTGGCGATCCCGCTGCCAACTGGAAACAAGTATCTGCGCAAGCATGCACGTATTCTATGGATGGTCGCGGATACTCGGATTTTCTTCCTACGCAATGGATCTATACTGAGTATAAACTTGAACAGACCAACGATGGCAAAAGTGATCCACGTTTACTGGCAACGATCGCTTCCTACGAACCGGATGATAATTCAACAGAAGTATATGGAGACGCTTGGCCGTATGCTTTGGACAAAATATACCCTCGGAAATATACCAACGATGGGAAAGCCGGCTATGTGAATGAGTACGATCTTAATTCCGGCATCAACTATCGCGTATTACGGTACGCAGATATATTGCTTATGTATGCGGAAGCACTTAACGAATTAAAACAAACTGCTGCTGCCTATCCCTATATACAGCAGGTGAGAGATCGCGCAAACCTTCCGGATCTTGCTACCACCAAACCTAACATGACCCAAGATGAGATGCGTGACCAGCTTGCACATGAACGTGCATTGGAATTTGCCATTGAAGGCCAACGGATCAATGACATTATCCGCTGGGGATGGTTCTATGATGCCGATAAACTTGCTGCATTAAAAGCGCACGATGCTGACTTCAATTTATGGAGTGCTGGAAATGAATATCTACCAATCCCGCAAGGCGAACTGGATGTAAACAAAAAATTATCGCCTAACCCGGCTAATTAATATTGATTGATAAAAGTCTTTCCTGTCGATTGACAGGAAAGACTTTATTGACGATGCAACAAATAACTCCAGGCCATCGAATTACAAAAATTATTATGCTGCTACATATTGCAGACATGATATCCGGATTGCTCGGGCCACATAAAAGAATCTGACTTATGCTATATCTGAAGTATATACCCGCTGCGAGTATTTTATTTTTTACTGTCTGTATGTCATCTTGCTCCAAGGATGACTCCATAGAAACCGATGGCACAGACACCGTCATTGTCACACCGGTAGCATTTGACATCAACAACATTAATGATACCTATGCCGATGTAGCACCGTTCAGCAATTACTCGAAGTGGGGTCCTTACAACGTCCATGATCCGTCAATCATGAAAGATGGTGACTATTATTATTGCTATAGCACCGATGTTGGCTTTGGAACTGATGTACCTCCGGGAATACAAATCCGCAGGTCCAAAGATCTTGTCGAATGGCAATTTGTGGGATGGGTATTCGATGGACTGCCAAAGAAAGGATCTGATTTCATCAAAGCCAATGGAGGAACTCCCTTTAACGCATTATGGGCACCCTATATATTAAAAGTCGGCAGTGAATACAGATTATATTATTCACTCTCATCCGCGAAACCACGCCTCAGCGTAATTGGTTTAGCGACTGCATCAACACCGATTGGTCCCTGGACGGAGAAAGATATAGTGGTAACATCACTCGATAACAATACGATCCAGACGAATGCGATAGACCCTACGGTATTGGCGACATCAGCCGGGGATCATTGGTTGTACTATGGCTCTGCCTGGGACGGTATATATATCGTTAAACTGAATGCTGCCACGGGACTCGCGGCTTCCGGAGGTGATAAAGGAAAACGTATCGCACAACGCGGATTTACAAACGGCAAGGTTAACGGAAACCTGGAAGGTCCTGAAATTATTTACAACAGTACACTCAAGAAATATTTTCTATTCGTAGCCTACGATTGGTTGTCGACAAAATATAATGTTCGTGTAGGGCGTGCTGATACCCCCGAAGGTCCGTTCTACGACTTTAATGGCGTTGACCTTAATGTAGAGCAAGACCACGGCCCCATGATCATTGCACCCTATCAATTTGCAGGACATGGCGGATGGCAGGGAACATCGCACTGTGCGGTTTTTCAAAATGGTGAGCAATACTATATAGCGCATCAAGGCAGGCCTGGCGTTAATTTCTATTATATGGATTTACATGTTCGTAAGTTATACTGGACAGGTGATGGCTGGCCGATTGCTTCACCGGAACGCTACGCTGCAACGGAGCAGACATCAATCACAGCAGAAAATATTGCAGGTACCTGGGAGAAGATCACGCTCGGGTATAAAGTTGTTCCAGGGTATTCTGAAGAGCAGACTTCACCCGATATGCAGGTTGCTGTTACCATGGTTCTCGGCAACGATAATACTATAGATGGAAACGCCAACGATACGTGGTCTTACCAGGCACCGTGGCTGATCTTCCATTGGCATGACGCTTCAATTGATAGTGTATATCTTGAACGGGGCAGAGATTGGGAAAATAAAAAAGCTTGTCTCGTATTTACGGGATTGAATGCCGAAGGCACTGCCCTATGGGGAAAGAAATAAAAGGTTGCCTGTAGATCCGCTATAGCGCAATGACTTATTCAGTATATAGATGAAATGATCAGTATCATTTCATCTGCGCTTTGCTTTGTGACAACAGCCATCCGGGGAGAGCTTTCTCCTGCGTAGCATTTTCCCAGCTATTATGTTTTACTCCCGGGTACTCGGTATACTTTACATTCTTGCCACCTAATCTGACAATCTCATGATATACATCTCTGGAGAGCGCTGCAGGGACAACATCATCTTTATCGCCATGAAAAATCCACAGTGGAGTTTGCGTTAATTTACTCGCGGCATCTGTGCTGCTTCCTCCGCAGATAGCGTACGCTGCTGCAAATTTACCGTGCTCCTTTGAGACGATGGAAAAAACACCAAAGCCACCCATCGATATACCATATAGATATAGGCGATTGGTATTGATGTTATATACTTTAACGAGGGAGTCTATAAGGCTCAATGTTTTTATAGCAGCAGGTGTGTGTGCTGCGCGCCAGGTATCGCCCCAACCCAGATTAGGCTCGTCACATTTAGGTGTCAACACAAAAACGGGGTTCTCTTTCTGAATGGGCTGCTGATACCAGGTGATATCCCGTGATACTGTATCGCGACTACCGTGAAGATATACAATCAACGGATATGATTTTTTCGCATCATAATGCTCTGGTTTGAATAAACCATAGCGCAATGTTTTATAAGAATGCTGTGTATAGTTTGGATACTTTTCAGAAAGCTGTGCTTTCGAAAACTGACAGCAAGAAAGAAGCACTGCCGACAGCAAGATCGTTTTAAATCTATGCATATAAATTGTCTTTTATAAAATGAATTTAGTGAAATGAATGATGATAGTCTACTCTTAATCATACATCGCCATGTGCCTGAAAATTTTCAACGATCCATTAGGCTCTCTCCGCCAGATGGCAAGATCCTTTCCTGTAAATACACCCGAGAAAGTTCCATTTCTGACGATCGCTATATGACTGGCATATTCTATTACATAAATTCCGGATTCATCAATGCGATCGTTCCGAATATCCAGCTTTTCAAATACCGGAGTTTCTTTAACGTGTTGCATAAAGTATTCATCAATTGCCTTTCTTCCCTTTTGTATCGGATGATACTGTGTATAGAGAATTGCATCCTCGGCGTAGAATTGTGACCAGATGCTGGCATCGTGCTGCGATATGGTAGCTTCCTGTAACCGGTTTAATGCTGCCAGTTCAAAACTTATATTCGTATTAATAGGCACGTGCGCCTGTGTCGCGACATCTACTATAGGTATATCTGAAAATCGAAGCTGATCCGCTATATCCTGGCGTTCGTTATAATTCCAGCCTTCGGTGATGAGGAGCAACGTGCCATTCGGAAGCTTTTTCCAAACATGTTGATATTTACCACTCAACTCATGCTCTTTGCCGGATTTACGAAATATAGCTTTCCAATTAAATATACCGTATTCAACCACCATTGAACCAAGATCCAGAATCTCCAAGTTCTCCCGACTATAGGATTTGGTATCAAATCGTATGAGCACTGCTTTGTGATATGCAGTGACATTACTTTTGCCGAACATGGTTTTCTGAAACTCTACCATCAGTCGGATGTTATCGTCATAGTAAGCAGACAATTGTTCAGGCTTTCCTTCAAGTATACGTTTGCTATAGTCAGACCTGAATTGAGTTAAATAAGCAATCGTTTTATCATCAGCCTTTGTACTTGTCTGTGCGAAAGATTGTGTTGCGCAGAAGAAGACAACCGCAAGAAAAATAAATCGGGGTTTAGTCATAATCGTGACGTCATATATTAACCAACGGAAAATAATGATGACATACGACCGTGCAAAATGAGATTGACAACCCGCAGCTGACGGTATAGGAAAGGTATCTTTAAATTGATCAGCGTTCTCCCGTGCTTTATATGATATATATCGGTACAGTCTAAAAGAGGGAAAATGCTGATATAAAAAAAGGGTGGCTTTGAGCCACCCCCGTTTCGTTTTTTTTACGCCATTAATAGCTTACATTAAGCGTAATGGGTACACTCGCGAGTGCCTTGGATATAGGACAGTTCTCTTTTGCTGCAGTAGCAATAGTTTTAAATTGCTCCGCTGATACATTCGCGATCGGTGTAGCCACCAGGTCAAGTGTTATACCGGTGATCTTTAAAGCGTTTGTATCAAATTCAACCGTGGCTTTTGTGTCCAGGTCTCCGGCTGTGAAGCCTGCCTGCATCAAAGCAGCACTTAGTGCCATTGTAAAACAACCGGCATGGGCTGCTCCTATCAATTCTTCCGGATTAGTACCAACACCATCTGCAAAGCGGGTGTTGAATGAATATTGTGTTTTGTTGAGGGTTGTGCTTTGGGTTGTTATGTCTCCCTGACCTGCTTTGAGGTCACCACTCCAATGTGCACTTGCTGTTCTTTTCATAGTAATAACATTTAATTTATGTAATATATAGTTTGTGTTGCTGGGATACAAATGAATGATGTTGAACGGTATAACCCGAGGAGATATCGACTTAACATTCGCTATATATAAATATGAGTTGCCACTGCCCGGGTTAACACAAAGTTCCTTCAATATTAAATTAATGATATGTACTAATGACTGACGACTCCAATTCAAGCGAGTGATTATGAATTAGATGAACTACCTTTTCAAATGGAAGTGTCCAACAGGCTGGATGTTTTCTTTCCTTTTTGCAGATGAATGGTTGTACCGCCATTTAACGTGGCGTCCATTTGACAGGAAAAATTTATCTGCCCGGCCCGGTATTGAATATTCTTTAAGCCTTTTCCATAAATCACATCTTCCATCTTGAATCCAATACCATCATCGCTTATGGTGATACCAAGTTCCTGGTTGAATTGAACTATAGAAACAGAAATATTTTTGCATTGTGAATACTTGATACTATTGTTGATTGATTCCTTTGCAATGAGAAGGAGATTTCTTTTTTCAGTTTTGAGTAAATTCCTTGTCTTGTTGTCGGACTGAATATTCGTATTGAATTTAATATTGTTCGCGATACATACCGGCAGTGCAAACTTTTTGATACGCTCTGTCAATTCAAAGATCGTGTCTTCCGGTTCCTCCAATACCCAGATCATATCACGAAGACCGGTAGTGGCTTGTGTTATCGATTCTTCAATTTGATCGAGGTGAGATTTGTTTTCCGGTTCGCGCTTGGCCAAGTGTGTAAAGATCTTCAGCGTATTCAGTACGCTGCCTATATCATCGTGCAGGTCGCTGCCTATTTGCTTGCGTATCTCCTGTTGTTTTCTAAGCTGATCAATGCGATAACGCAGCAAACCATAAATAAACATCGCCCCTGACAAAGCAATAGCAATTTTAAAAATATTCGTCTGATACCACTTCGGTATATAGATGAGACTAAGCGACAGCGGCACGTCACTCCATATACCATCTTCATTTGCAGCACGCACCTGCAACGTATAGTCTCCCGGGGAAAATCCAATCAAGTCTACAAAATTCTGTTTCCCTAAATCTATCCAGTCATTGTTGAGTTCATTGATCTTATAGGCATACCGAACAGCTTTTGGATTGCTATAGTTTAAAGCCGAAAAGGATACAGTAGTCTGCAGCACATCAGTCGGTATACGCATTGCTTTCATCCCAATGTGACAAGTGTCAATCACACCGGTTTTTGTATTTACCTTCAGATTCCAAAGATATAGCTCGGGAGGTCGCGCGTTACTCGGAAGTTGTGCAGGGTCAATAA
Organism: uncultured Bacteroides sp.; assembly: GCA_902168185.1. Lineage (GTDB taxonomy): Bacteria > Bacteroidota > Bacteroidia > Cytophagales > Cyclobacteriaceae > Ohtaekwangia. The sequence goes on along the minus strand of CABHOV010000004.1, from coordinate 13,298 downwards.
TTGTAAACCCATCAACACCTCCGGTAATAATACGATGATCGTCCTGATAGCCGCAGAGCTGTTCAAAAGCATTTGTATTGAGTCCATCCGTTTGAAAATAATTCTTGATCTTTAACGGGTTCAGGTGTATTAGCGAAAGCCCATCATTAGTCGTTGCCAGTATAGCTTTATTCTGAAAGGGAAATACACGATATATACAGGTGTTATTCAACCCATCTTCCGAGCGAATAATTTTCTTTACATGAAGTTGCTTATCCGTTTCAATCAGTCCGTCACCATACGTAGCAATATAAAAGCGATCATCCGTTTCACACATATCCATAAAATTACTAATCACCTCCTGCGTCAGATTGTCGCGAATGGTGTGCGTGATATATTTACCGGTGAGCGGATTAAAAGCAATAATTGATTTTTCCGTAAGGATCATCACATCACCCGTGCGGGTCTTATAGAGGTAATTAATGATGGTAAGTCCTGCTATAGTATGGTCGCTCGATTGCTGATGGTATACCTGTAATTTACCCGTACGTGTATTCCAGATGGTAAGTCCTTTCTGTATAATACTACCGAACAACACCAACGAATCATTATACTGAATACCACAGCTAAGATGATCGGAGTTCAGCAATTTCATAGAAGAAAAAACGGAATGCGCAGGCTTCAGACTTTTACCTTCAATAAGATGAAAGCCGGTTTTATTCGAAACGAATACATGACGCGCCTGATCCTGAAACAACATCAGGTTACTCCCGGACGCATCGATCTGCGTAATCTCACCTGTCTTTGTATCGACATAGTATATACCATTTTCATCTCCTGCATAAATTATATTCTCCGACACTGGCAACACAGAAAACAAGTGCTTTAGTTTTACATTGGCACCATACTCAGAAAATGTTTTGAAATGTACTACGCGTGTAGGAAAAGAGGCAATACCCGCCAACGTACCGATCCAAGCCTGGTGTAATTGCTGATCGTAGTATATATCATACGTTGTGGTGAATAAATTATTTGCTGGATTGTTATCCCGTAACGAAACAATACTTTCTGCCGGGAGACTATATTCATAAACACCTGCTGACGTGGAGAACATCAAAGAAGAATCAGAAGATGCTGCAATACTCAACAGTTCACCTTTACGCAGCAGCGGAATATCGTCAGCCGGCACTAATGCCATTTGTGCTGGAGCTGTATCTATTATCTTTAATCCTGTGCTGCTGGCAATATATAGTATATGTTCCAGCATAACAACGTCCCAAAATCGAAGTTTGGTATACGTGCCCGGAGCATTCAATTCATCCGCCCGGAACGTATGGAGGTGACGAAGATTTTTATCGAGTATAATTATACCATAACCGTCAGCACAGATGATCATGCGTTGATGCTGATCAAAATGGATCATCGAGATATTGAGTTCTGCCTTACCGACAGCGCATTTCGCCCGAATATCAATGGGTAATATTTTGTTCGTGGAGATTTGGTAAGCGTATGCAAAGTCAAGTCCTGCTATCCAGAGCGTATCACCTTTCAACGCGAGACATCGCTTCCACTTTACGTTATCAGGATTGCTGGTATCGAGTAAAACCCTGCGGGTTACAATGCGAGTTTGCAGGTCGATGGCACAAACTTCCCCATAGGACAAAAGTACCCAGATACAATTTCGCTTTTTATCTTCCAGCAGATCAGAGATAAAACTTCCGTTCAGTTTCTGTTTGGCAGGCGAGCGTTTTGTGAATATCTGAAATCGATTTCCGTCAAACAAATTGAGACCTTCCTGTGTGCCGATCCAGAGAAAGCCATAAGAGTCCTTGATTATTTTTGTTATATAGTAACTGGAAAGCCCTTCATTTTGGGTATATTTAATAGGCGTGACAAATTTAGTTTCCTGTCCCAAGGAAGTCATCGTTGGACAGAGTATAACCGTTAGAAGTATATAGTAGGTAAAGCTTTTCACAACAAATATCAAACTACAAAAATGAAGTCGCAAAAGAAACGAAAGTGGACTGTTTTCTTTGTTATTAAAGCTGTTGCCGGATCCATTAGTGAGACTATCAAAATGATGAATGAGATCCGGGTACAGGAATTAAATAGCCAGATTTCAGTAATTGTATGCCTTAATTTCATAAGAGAACATCTTGATCCCTTACTAAAGGGTGATGAATCATTTACTCCTAATCCTCATGAAAAAGGAACACTCACTACGATCTTCTTTAAACTTATACCAGGTAACAATCCAGATAAGTTTCAAAGCGACTTGAGAATCATATTGGAACGTTCAACATTTGATATTACTGATCCAAATGATATTGAAGAATACTTCAGAGATCATGTTCTCAGAAGGTATAAAGCGAAGCATTACTTACTTTTTACCTGGGATCATGGAAAAGGATATGGAATTTTTGAAGATAGTAGTGTCCCTAACCAAAAAGAAGATATAGAAGTTATTGTCCAACCGGAGGTAAAGATACTAACGATGGAGGAGTTGAGGAACGCCATCAGTCTCGCGTTCGGAACAAAAAAAGTCGATTTGGTAATTATGATGAATTGCCTGATGCAAATGGTTGATACTGGCTACGCGCTTAGAAAAAATGCAAAGTACCTGGTAGCGCCTCAAACCGATATGGATTTCAGAGGGTATAATTACTCTTTCATATTCCAGGCAATGATTAATAATCCAAATATAAAGCCACGCAAATTGGCGAAGCTTGCAGTACGCTCTTTTGCATCAAAGGCCTATATCAATACTAGTTTAGGTGATAATATAAAAAGTAAAACCTCTGTTTTTGCTACAGACCTAAGTCAGTTTACAACACTTGGAAAGCAAATTGACAGATTAGTTTATTCTGTTCTTCCAAGACTACATTCAGAAGATTCTTTAAAAGCCATTCAGGCGATAAGAGAAAAGAGCATGGTAAACCCGGCAACTAATCTTTGTGATTTCTATTCATTCATCTGTAACTTAAGAAACGAGATACTCTTCTCCGATATACAAATAGCATCGCTCCTCATTTCGGTTAAGGAACTGTTAGTAATAGAAAGCCATGTTGCCACTAAATTAACTGTACCTACAACGGGGCTATTGATTTATTTTCCGGATGCTCTTCAAGATCCGGAAAGGCCTTTACCGAACTTCGATGAATTCTTCCAAACAGAATTTATGAAAAGAACAAAATGGCTGTCTCTTGTAGAGAAAACTATATAATTATCTTTTACTCTTCTTCATAACCTTTTTCTTCTTTGTTTTAATTTCAGTACCTGTACCAGGCACCTTTGTCGGTAACTTTGCTGTAAGTGTCATGATGGAACCATCTGAACCATCGGGCGAGAATGCAATAGATAATTTTCTACGAACAAAGAAATCTTTAGTAAGCAAAGCATCGCGGCAATTGTCTTTGATGTCGGGATCGTTAACAGAAGCTTCACTGTCTTCCACTATATCTCCTATAGCATCAAGACCGAATGTGATTCTCAAAACTCCCTTCCCTCCGTCATCACTCCTACTGAATTTGATTTGTGGTTTAATCACTCTCTCACCAATGGTTTCCCCGGTAAGACGTATTCGAACTGCTGGTTTTGCCATATCATTATGTTGTTAAATAAGTATCATATCTCCACCAACTTTCTCCGAATCGCCTCCATCGCCATTCCCACTCTGCTTTGCACATTCAGTTTTTCGAACAGTGCTTCACGATATCCATCGATAGTGCGTTCGGCAAGGTTCATCTCAGAGGCAATCTGTTTATAGGTCATGTCCGTACATGCGTATTTTAAAAATGTCATCTCACGCTCGGTGATCCTGATCTCATTTTTCTTGTTACCATGCGCCAGCAATCTCCGGAAATTTATATTCATCGCATCGGCATTGTAAAATCCTTTGCTGTATACTTCAGCCAATGCCTTCTCGAGTTCATCAGGATGTATATCTTTTACCAGATATGCACAGCATCCGGCTTTGAACATGCTAATAATGGTAGTATCATCATCCTTCATCGATAATGCCACCAGCTTGATAGCCGGATATCGTTGTGAAATTTCCTGCGCAGCATGTATACCATCCATACCCGGCATGTTTACATCCAGTAAAATTATACTGGGTTCCTGTTCGGCCCGTTCCAGCTTATTTAAAAGATCACTACCATTCTGCGCATCCAGTACAACAGTAAACTGGCTGAAGGTATTAACAAGGGTTACCAGCGATTTCAAAAATAACCGTTGGTCATCAGCGATTCCGATCATCACTTTCATCATATCTCATAAAGGTTGTAGTGCTAAACGTTACCAGTAACTATCGGAATATGTATGGAATATACACCATCCGCGTCAACTGTACAATATTCCGGTTTTAAGATTTTACAGATAACGGGATTTTTCCCGTAGTTACCCCGGACGTTTCCACATTGTGATGTATAATGATTGTCGGCAACTTTACTTATACTCTAAAACCCTACAGTTATGTCACAGAAAAAACACAAATGGACTGCTATCTTTCTAATTAAAGGTGCAGCCGACAACATCCGCGAGCTTAACCAACTACTAGACCAGCTGACCTCTGTCGAAAAAACGGAAGATATAGCCGTAGTGCTCTGTATCAATATAAAAGCAGAGATAGCCCCGGATATACTTCCAATTACGAGAGTCCTTGGACCAGGCGATGTTTCTATGAAGGAACCCGGATGGACTACATTATTCTGCAGCCTTGAACGTAACCCGAAGGGTGAATGTATATTTCAGTATATCCATGAAAGCCGCGACTTTAGAATTGATAAAGAACAAGACATCACGGGCTTCTTCAAAGAAAAAGTTCTTTCATCTTTTATAGCAGAGAAGTATATATTATTCACCTGGGATCATGGTCAGCCCTTTGGCATCTTTCCAGGTATAAATAGAGCAGCGAGAACTCCCACAGAAAATCTCAATCTAAAAACATTTCATTTCCGCCAGCAAAAACAATTGAACTTAGAAAGGCAAACACATCGAATGGCGGTGCCTACTGAGGAAGATGACGTACTACCAATATTGACGATAACCGAATTGAAGCAGGCTATTCAATGGGCATTTGATGGCCAGAAGATTGATGTGCTTGTTATGGCCAATTGCTTTTTGCATTTCTTTGATACCGGATATGAGCTGAGTGACACAGTAGATTACCTTGTTACTTTTGAGACGGTGATGTTCTTTAAGGACACATTCAATTACAAGGTCATTCTTGAAGATATAGGAAAAGATCCGGATATATTGCCTGAAGCACTTTCAAAAAACATTGTAAACTTATTTGCGTCTGAAACGAATACAGCTATACCTGCTTCGCGTGATGAAGTAGCTTTATTTGCAAATGATCTTTCGTGGTACGCTGCATTAGCGCGAATGATCGATAAGCTCGCAGAAATATTAACAAAAGCTTTACCAACCCATCGTGAAAAAATACTCATAGCGGCAAACAAATGTGACTATATATCTCCAGGTATACCAATGTTCTGTCTCCTTGATTTCCGAAATCTGATCACACATCTTTACGAAGAAATGCCTGACGTATTCACGGATAGTCTCTTTAATACATTCAAAACATTGCTGGATAACGTTGTCATTGAATCTTTTATTGGGAAAGACTTTGATGATGACGGCACCAGCGCTGCTATAAAACCTTCTGGATTTTCCATTTACTTTCCGCGATTGCAGGAAGATTACAAAACATCATTCCTCGATAACTTCATGACTGAATCATCACTCTCGCCCACTGAATTCACAAAACGCTTTGGGTGGGACATGTTTATTCGGCACTATATACTTACGGAACCTGTAGAAGAAGAAAGTGAGACAGGTGAAGAAGAAGTCGTTGCGCTTTCATAAGCATATTCTGATATATATTCTTAACACCGTTGTCAGTAACAAAAAGAAAGCTACCTCGAATGAGATAGCTTTTTCATTTATAGAGAGAATAGTGGATCTATGAATGATGGCTGTTACCGTTGCTGCCATTTACAATCTTGGCAAAGGCTGCTCCTGTACCTGGCACTTTTGAATTTACTTTCATGCTCATCGTTAATACTGATTCGTCTCTGTTCACACTGGAGAGGGAAACCTTCAAGCTGTTACTGAAGACCGTTCCACCAGCAAGCTCGAAAAGATCACGATGGGTGTGACGCTTACTGTTTTGCGGCTCTTCTGATTCTGAGTCGGGTGGTTCAGTGGAAATTACCGGAAAGGTAAAAATCATCTGGGTTCCATCATTAGAGAACCTCAACGATGGTGTCTGCTCGATCGAAGCAATTTTGTCACCGAGTTTAAATCTTCTTTGCATACATCTTAGTTTTTAGAGTTAGTTTCTTTTAAGAGGAGATATACTCTCCTGATTTGAATGCTATATTCCAACATTCTCTCTGCGTTCGAAACGGGATTTTTCACGGTATAAATACGTCTCTTTTCACGTTGATAAACGACTTCTGTCGAGTGAACTTTGATACTGTTATCAGAGATCATAAACCCTGATGCGCAACCTCAAAATATACTGTTGTCTAAATAAACACTAATATGAAAACAATTATCTGCGTCATGATTTTATTATTGGGAGGCGTATATACATCACACGCGCAGTCATCTTCCGGAACCGATACAGTGATCGTGAATCGCTTAAGTAAGCTTGTTAAGTTGAATACCACTGGAAACAAATCCCTGGAGACCTTGGTGAAAAAATCCGATTCAATAAAGCGTGTAATCATTGCTCGTCCTCCTGTACCGCCTTGCATAGAATGCATAGCAAAACCCGACTTCATCCAATGGATAATGATCCTGTTGCCGGTGATTCTATTTATACTCTTACTTTGGTATTTCCTGCGCTGGCTGAAGGAGGACAAGTACAAAATAGCGGATGCTCTTTCTGTAGACATGTCGGATGACCAGGTAGAACAGCTTCAAGCCGTTGCTATAGCCGGTGGAAAAACACCCGAGGAACCCGTATTAAAAAGAAGCAGCAGTCGGTTGATCGCTTTCTTCTCCGGTCTCTCTGCGGTGATCATTGCGATCTGCATCACCTCTTACTATATGTACTTCGCAATCAAAGGGCTACCCGTGCCTAAGTTCGAAGAATTGTGGCCTATACTGGCATCGCTGGGTATAGGTATAGTACCATATGCAACAAAAGTTATAAACGAAAAGAAATAAAATACACTAAACTCATCAAAACGTTATGGAACTCATTCGATTCAGTAAAACCGACAAACCTGTATCAATTGATATACAAGTCGAAGAAGCACCAGTATGGAGCTATATATATGTGGGTGATCTCACCTTTAAATCCAAAAGTTCGGCCGGTGGTAACTCTAACCATATATTGGGGCTCCCTGTCAATCTTGATGACGACATTAACTCCTGGGATATAAGACTTGGCAATATCTCGACAAGCACGTTGACCGCTACTGTTACGATAACCTGGACGCAGGACAATAAAGTTCTGAATGTATGGACGCGACAGATCGATGTCCCGGCAGAAGCGGCAGTAAAAATTTCTGACGATGCACTTTTAGAAGCCACAAATTAAACTCCTATATATATGAAAAAGATTATTCTCATCTGTATAGGTATACTTGCAGGAGCCTCTCTATACGCACAGAATCCCGATTCTATCACTATTGACGATTACTATGTCGATTTCTCCGTACCCGATATAACTGCATTTTCTATACTGGATATAAATTCCAATGATGTTGTACGTCCGGGCAATGTAAAGGAGTTGGCGGTTGGCATTCAAAATTATGTTGACCAGGATGGAAATCTGAAACCAGGATTGGCAATGGAAATTGCACCGTATCGTATCCTTGCAAAGGCTTTAAAAGTACGCTCCTTTTGGGAGAAGAATAAATCTCTAAAGAATTTACAGATCAGTATAGGAACGGCACAGGGAGACTCCTCTAATTTACTCGCAGCGTGGGGTATAAATTGGACACCGATTGACAGAACAGATCCGGTAGCAAATATAGCTTTACAAAATTTCTTTGCAGACTACCTCGCAAACAAAGATAGTATAGCTAACCAGATGTCATTTGCAGGCCAGCGAAACAAACACCTGCAAGTTGTAAATCAATTTCTAAATTCACTGACTCCTACCTCCAGATTATCATCACAAACAAAAGTAGCAATACTGCAATACTTTGGCGGTGGATATAGAAGCAGACTCCTTCGCTATGATTCAACGGACAATCAACTGTATGCTTTCGTTATGAAAGATACCGTATTGCAAAAGCTCGGGACTTTCAACATCAATCTTGATAGCGCTCAAAGCAATGCATTGTCAATGTTGATTGTCCAAAACGCCAAACTCACATTTACAGAACGGGAAGAAGAAGAGGAGTTTGCTGAAAATTTCAGCGAAGAATTAAAGCGGCAAAAGAAAATTTTCATCGAAGAGAATTGGAATCGCCTGGTGATTCAATTAAAGGCAGGATCCAAGTATAACTCTGCAGAAAATACCATTAAAGATTTATCACTTCGCAACTGGCGTATCTTCGGTGGTATTGCCGGTCGCATTCCTGGCCTTGCTAATAGCAACTCAACACTTGCCAAAAGTTCACAGGTTATATACCAGGCAAGCTATATTAACTACAAAGATAAATCCATGCCGCTGAAGTGGGAGTTTTCTACTGGCGGAAGGTTGTTACTTGGTAAAGCTGATAAAAGATTATCCGCGGAATTTCTATACAGTCAGGCTACCATCAACGGGGAGACTACAGACAAAAGCGAGTATATACGCTATACTATAGGTGGAGAAATGAAGATCAACGAAGGCTTATGGCTTGAGTTAGCGGTAGGCGGGCAAAAATTTCTTCAAGGTAACGATGATACCCGAGTAGTTCCGCAGTTCGGACTTAAGTATGCCATCCAGAAAAAATCACGGTTTTGAATTAAGACTTACAACCCCCAATCACATGAAACTTTCAAAAATAATTACAGCTACGGTATCAATTATCCTTGTAATCACTGCCAATATCTCTCTCGCGCAGGAGCATTTTAAAAAAGGAGCGTATGCGGTCGAAACATATGAAGTTCAATTTGATCCAAACAAACCCAGCCAATCGGTGACGCTCCAAATAATAGATGGGAAACTAATTCTGGAGGGTGATATAATCTTAGGTAACGTCAAACCGACAAGAGCACTTGTTGTAGATGATATAGGTAAGCTGTGGCCGAATAATAAAATATACTATGTATTACCTCAAAACCATCCGTCCTTTAACGACATCCAATTGGCCATTGGTCATATCAATAAAGTTACAAATTTGGAACTGGTGGCGAGAAAAGCACAAAATAACTATTTGAATTTTATAGAAGGCGAAGGCTGTTCATCCTATTTTGGAATGATCGGTGGCAAACAGGATGTTACAATAGGCGCATGTGGTAAAGGGGGAGTTGCTCACGAAATATTACACGCTGCAGGATTGCTCCATGAGCAAAGTCGTTCAGATCGAGATCGCTATATTAAAATCAACCAAAGTAATATCGAAGATGGAAAAGTTGAACAATTTGATAAACGTACTGACATTGCTTCAGATTTCGGTCAGTATGATTACGGGTCGATAATGCATTATGGAAAAACAGCTTTCTCGAAAAATGGTGAAAATACAATTGACATTCTTATTCCTCCTGCATCTCATGATACTGAAATCGGAAATAGGGAAGCATTAAGTGATAAAGACGTTGCCGCTATTAATAATATGTACCCAGCCAAGCCATGCAAACAGCAATGTACTGATGGATTCACATGTTGGAAAGGGCGTTGCAAATGTCTCGGAACAGTTTGTTTGGCATGTGGAGAGTGCGTCAGTGATCCAAAATTCTGTACGGAAAAGGGAGCATGTAAATAGGTCGTGTATTAAATAAAATGAAAGATCTTTTCCATCAAAATGTATACACCAATTTTACGTTGGACTTTAAGTGAATGAACTATCTCTATAGCTCCGATTTGGATAAAAAGCTCACAATTTTAAGACTGTGAGCTTTTTTGAAAATGAAATATTACAGGTCGGGTGAGATGATACTAACCCGACTTGCTTATATCCTACTTCAATTTTAGGGCACCGAATAGGGCACGTGTATATTGTGCTTGTTGAATGCCAAATGTATCCCAGCGGTTGGGCTGGATTGTGAAGTAATTCAATGAACTCTTAAACTTACACGAATATATAATGTTTGCTTCAACCTATCATATATCCAGACTATGATAGTCAGTCATATAATAAGGCTCGATACTGGTAAGCTTAAAAGTCTGTCGTACAAAGTAAAGTTTTAATACATTGGCAAAATCTATTGTTGGTGCTATTCAGTATGTCGAAGGAAAATTATACTGAGGATAAGTTGCTTCTTTTGAGCTTCTCTCCACAAAATGCTTACAATCAAGCTTTGTGAATTTTATTAAAGTAACATCTACATGTTACCACTCCATCAACGAGGAAAAAAAGGGAAAAGTATCTTTTTCAGTAACGGCTCGAACTGCGAAATTAATTGGTCAGGAAAACTTCGCTACAGCTCAAGGTGCTATAATAGAGCTTGTCAAAAATTCTTATAATGATGCTCGGGATTGTCTTATCATTTTCCTAAATCACAATGAACATTCTAGTACTCCGTCACTATATATTGTTGACAATGGAATCGGCATGACTAAAGCTATTATCCAACAAAGGTGGATGCCAATAGAAACGGGTGATAAACTCCTAAACTATGAGACTGACGGAGGATAAAGACTGGTGCTAAGGGAATTGGACGTTTTTGCCTTGGATCGTTTAGGATTATTTTCTGAGATGATCACAGTTTCTAAACTGGTGAAGGTTCAATATGGACTGCACAGCAATTCCGTGGTATGGCAGAGTTCATCATATAGTTTCCGAAACGTGCTAACCTAAATTAAAAAATTATTTTTAATTCATCCTAAGTATGAGACGTAGCATTTCTTTTCAGCGACAAAACTTATATACTATACGTGATAGATTGAATACAACGAATAGAAGATTAAACGCATATAATCATTTACGCACTTAACAAAATATTAATATATAGTATATAATCTATCATATGTATATTTTTATACTTTTAGAAATTATACTTTAATTTCTAAAATGTTATGAGAAAAATTTACCTACTTACCTTCGTTTTGTTACTACTATTTGAGGGATGTCAAGAGAGTGACACAACCCCTGTCGACAAAAATTTTGTGACTTTAGAAGATGCTCTGAAATTTGCCACTGTCCAAGCACCTTTAACCGATCATGTTAATGATATCAGGGAGCAGCGAGAAGTAAAAGCACATCTCGTTGTTCAGCCTGACAGTAATCTACCATCGATGTATATCATCAACTATGATGGTGGCGGTTTCATTATTTTAGCTGCTGACAGACGGATCGACCCTATACTTGCATATTCGGAAAACAATTCATTTTCAATTAAAGAGAAGGTATTGCCCGAAGGATTGCTAAATTGGTTGGAGGCTGTGCACAATACTATACAGCAAATTAGAACAGACAATCCAGAACAAGACGATATACTAAATCGTGTTTGGGATAATGGTTTTAAAAAACTGCATCCAATAGCGGGTAATACAAGACGTGGTGCAAATGCCAAAACACAAGAAACTTGGTATGAAGGTGATTGCAATAATGGTGATAGTGGCTATCAGCAAATCACCCGTGTTAATCCTTTAGTTGTGACTAATTGGGATCAAGGAGTTGGTTACAATAATAACTGTCCTCTGTTAGGATGTACAGAATATTCAAATGGGAGAGCACCAACAGGATGTGTAGCAACTGCTACTGGCCAGATCATGAGGTTTTTTCAATTTCCGACGGCTTTTGATTGGTCACAAATGCCAGCAGGTAATTCACCTACTGGTGAGGTTGCACGATTACTAGCAGATATAGGTGATCGGGTAGAGATGTCTTATGGATGTGACGGTAGTGGAGCTAATTATCATAATGTTAAAGGCACGCTTGCAAGCTACGGTTATCCAATGGCAAGCGATGGTACCTACAATTATTGGACAGCAAGCGATTGTATACAAGGTCACAGGCCTGTACTATTAGGCGGATCACGTTCAACCCAATGGTGGATTTTTGGTTCAAAAAATGGACATTTGTGGGTAGCTGATGGAATGAATGAAATTATGTATTATACATGCGCATCTGATCCTAATACTCCGGGAGAATGGACAGCTCAATATACTGGATATACTGCCGGGTTAAATATGAATTGGGGTTGGGGTGGTCAGGACAATGGGTGGTATAGCTCAAGCAATTTTAATCCTCCGGGACGGACCTACAATATTGATCAACATCAGGTGATCAACATCAGAAGACCGTAAACTAAAACGTTATGAATAAATTCTTAGTAATATTATCAATTGTAGCAATCACCTTTTTATCATCTTGTAAGGATGATCCCGGTAATACTGATGTTAATGTTGACTATTATTTTTCGGTAAAAAATGCCGAGGGAAAAAATTTGCTTGATCCGACAACGGAAGGTCATTACATAAAAGATAGTATACGACTGTTTTGGTTAAAAAATGGAGAGAAGACCGAGGTGTATTTTCCGAATTTAAGTGCTCCAAGAAAATTTGAATTTTTCAAAAATAGCAAAGAAGAATATGGGATAAAAGTGTATGCTGATGAGGGTGAAGGACGTCAATCGCAAACGACAAAAACGCTGATCCAATGGGATAAAAATGATTTTAATAACATCGATACCGTTGAGACTTTTGTTGATAAAAAGTATACCGACAATAGTGAATCTATATATGTAACTAAAATCACATATAACGGTGTCGTTAAATGGGATATCGTGACTTACCCATTTTATATTCAATGGGGAGATCTTTTTTATAAGAGATTTTTTGAGGTTGCTAATTGATTTGTAATTAAAAAAGGAGGTTTTAAAGTCTCCTTTTTTAATTACGGTCTCCGGCACGTTGAAGCATTATCATGTTTACACTAAAAGAATCAAAAGTTATGATTCATTAATTTAATACCCAGATAACTATATAACATTCACTGCCCTAAATATAGTATAGTAAAACAGGGCACCGAATAGGTACACTTCTATTGAACAAAACGAAACAAATTGGTATAAGAGAAAATAAAAAACCCTTTACATCATACGATATAAAGGGTTTTTCCGACAATTGATTGTCTCAAAGTCGGGGTGAGATGATTCGAACATCCGACCCCCACGTCCCTAACGTGGTGCGCTAACCGGGCTGCGCTACACCCCGAACTACCCAAAAATTGGGGTTGCAATATTAATAAGAAACATCAACTCAC
>CABHOV010000003.1 GCA_902168185.1 uncultured Bacteroides sp. | reverse complement strand
AAAATAACGCCATAGTTCCAGCTGCCGTCCATTCCTATTTTATTCTTTAGTTTGGCATTGAAATACGCCTCAAAATCCTGGCTACTGGCCTCGGCAACAACATCCATTAATTTTTGAAAAACATTATGGTAAGACCACCGCGCACCTGCATCCGCCAGGTACGTTAAATTCGCTTTTATTACCAAATCACTTTCATCATTAATTCCCGAAGTCATGGTCAGCAAATGTTTGGGTGTTATCAGGTTTTCCTTTTCTATGGGTTCGCTCGTCCAGCCCGTGCCCAGATATTGAGATACCTTGTTATTAATATCAAGTAGTGTCTCCTGCTGCGCTATTCCGGTTGTGGTGGTTACCAGTGTTTTACCTGCACTGTTCCATGGCCACGAAGTAGTTGATGTATGTCCATCAAAATACTCCTCCATAACGATCCTTCCATTTACAAGAATCATAAATGATTTGGAGTTCTTTTCAAGAAGATAATCTTTTAATGGCTGTACTGCACTTTGATTCCAACCCAAACTGGAAATGGATTTTGTTTCCCAGTCAGTGCCGGTGTTTGAAGGAAAATACATGGATTCATCAGGATTGAGTTCATCATCCTTCGAACAACCCGAAAATACAAATGCAGCTATTACAAGGAATTCTAGGTACTTCATCATAGGTCTATTAGACTTCCAAGTTCTTAAAAAGTTTAATCAATACATTTTTTTTTTGAGAATTGTACTATCTCATTCATCTTCATGCAGCACCTCATGCCATGGGTACTTCACCAACATGCACCCCAAACTCACACCAATTAAAATACATTTCACAAATATACCCATTGTAAAGAAGTGAAGATGCTCACGTAGTTTTGTCTACGACACAATACGCCAAAGATTACCAAGTGCTAGTCACCCCACAGACTGCCACCTCAGACTCTACCGGAAGCACTCACGAAAAAATGACACTATATATACTAATAAATATAACTATATTAGTTGAGGAATACTGTGCCTTATGCACTTCTACAGATCATACCAATGAAATAAAAGATGAACGATCTATTTAGATTTTTAGTAATCTGGCTGCTGGTGAGTAGCGCTTGTTTTGGACAGGACAAACTAAAACAACCTATTCCAGGTTTACCGCGTGCAGATCTGGCTTCGGTAAAAATGAATCAAGATACTATCGCGAAGCTAATTCAATTAGTCAATTCAACTCCTCCAAACGACTTCAGGGGAATAGTAGTAATTAAGGATAACAAATTAGTTGTTGAAGAATACTTTAATACCTATTGGAGGGAAACGGTTCACGACATCCGATCTGCTGGTAAAGGTATTACTGCGTTACTGTTGGGTATAGCTATTGACAAGGGTTTAGTAAAAAGTACAGAACAAAGTATATATGATTTTTTTCCGAGTCCTAAGTTTATTCGTCCTGCGAAAGACGGGCACCAGGATATCAAGATCAAGCATCTGCTTAGCATGTCATCCGGACTCAGCGCAGATGACAACGATGACAACTCTCCTGGCGGTACTGGAAACTGGCTGACAAATGATAATTGGGTAAACTTTGCAATCGCTCTGCCAATGCTCTTTACTCCCGGGGAGAAATATATATACAATGATGTTTGCCCCATGCTCGTTGGTGCCATTATAGAAGAAGCATCGGGTAAAAAGCTTTCTGATTTCGCTAGAGAAAACCTGTTTACTCCTTTAGGAATAAGAGAATTCTATTGGTATACCGCGCCCAATGGCAGAACCGGACCGATGGGTAATTTATATATATCAGCACTGGACTTTGCTAAACTTGGACAACTGGTTATCAATAAAGGTCAATGGCAAGGAAAACAGATTATCAATGCTACATGGATTAATGAAATATCCAGGAAACGGTTTGACATCTCAAAGGACGACCCATTTGCAAACTCCTATGGATATTTTTGGTTCATTGCTACAAAGGAAGTTAACGGCAAAAAATACGAATGCATTTACGCCTCGGGAAATGGTGGCAATCTGTTGTTTGTTGTACCCGGTGAGAATCTGGTTGTAAGCCTGATCTCCAGTGCTTACGGTCAAGGGTATGGCCATAGAAGAAGTCGCAATATATTTGATTACGTGCTGAGGTCTTTGAACCAAAAGTGATTTCGTTTAACTGCGTGAAATGAGCAGTATATATATTGATGAAATGATTATAGGTATAAATACTTCTTATATTAGTATGTTGGTCATAATTTTTTCACAATGGACAGCGTAATAGATTTTGTTAGGAACTTTAAATTCCCATTATCTGATCTCGACTTTTGGGGTCTACTGATAACTTTCGGAATTATAATTCTCATTTACGTAATTGTCAATTGGTTGATATCCTTTCTTAATCCAACAACTGCAAGGACAACCAAACGTATCCTGACAATCATATTCTATTCAGTCTTCTTTTTCGAACTGATTTTTGTAGTCTTAAACGCAATGCTGACAGAAAACTACAATCGACTGATTGTGATGGTTTTTATGATTGCTCCGTACTACATAAGACTATGGGTTGGTAAGTTCTATAAGAGATATGACAAACTTGTAGATAAGTTAGCAAGTAAAGACTGAAACTATAAATAAATTCTCTATACATATACCATCTAAATCGAGTAGCTACAAGTATATCTGTAACAAGAATGACTATCAATGATATATTGATTGAAGGATGAATTAAGTATCTTTATACTGAAAAATTCGCTATAGTAGTTTGTACTATCAATGACTATAAATGAAGATTATTTTAATAATATCCTTTCTAACAGCGACAACCGTTTCCTTTTCGCAAGCAATCTTTCCGGGTCTAAGTCCGAAAGGGAGAATTGAGCAAACCATTGGACTAACAAACATTTCAGCAGATTACGAGAGACCGGCAGCCCGAGGGCGCAAAGTATTTGGCGAATTAGTGGCGTACAATAAACTATGGCGAACAGGCGCAGGGAACTGTACAAAGATTAGATTCAGCAAGCCTGTCACTATAGATAATAAAAACATAAGCAAAGGGACTTACTCAATCTTTACCATACCAGATACCAACGAATGGACTGTAATCTTGAATAAGGACACAACTCTTTACGGAGCAAGTTCGTATGACGCGACAAAAGATATAGTTCGATTTAAAGTAAAGCCGCACTCAACTGATCGATACTATGAATCACTAACCATAGACATTGATGTAGTACCCAACAATGCCATGGTTTACATTTCGTGGGAGAATACTCAGGTTTCATTCCTTGTAAAAACAGAATCAGACAAAGTAGTCAATGACTTTGTTCAACAACATTTGTTAACAGATAAGTCTAGCAATGCAGACGAATATGCTGCGGCAGCAGAGTACTATTACTTCCTAAACAAGGACTTAGATCGAGCGTTGTTACTCGTTGACAAAGCAATTGCAATGAAAAATGAATCCTGGTACTACAGACAAAAAGTTGACATCTTGGAATTGCAAAAGAAATATAAGGAAGCGATTGACTTTGCTATGCTCGCTATTTCGATGGATCAAAAAAGAACAGACTGGAACTCCAATGCAAAGCAACAAAGTGAAGCAGAGTATAAGAAACGAATTGAGCTTTTTAGAAGCCGGCTAAAGAAATAATACGGCTAGAAATATTGTAGGTTTATTCACGCCTTGGTCAGGTGTTAGTCCACCACTATACCAGAATACTTGTAGTGAGTAGATCTGTTACAATGGAACCATCACTCATTAACAAAGAGTGAATCGTATCTGGCCTAAAAAATCGCTATTTTTGTTTAGCACTGACTATATATATATATGCTGCAAACATTTTAATCCGACGGAAATGACAAGCGTCAGTATTTCCTACTATTATTATAAATGGTCGTCACTTGTAACTTTCATAGTAAGTATTGTAGGACCATTAGTTTTAATCGAAGGAACTTTGGTTGAAAAATTCTGGATGGCATTATTAGTGAACCTTCAATTTCACTTCGCATTCCAATTCTTAAGTAGACTTCCCTACGGTATATATAAGCGTATTGAGAGGGAGAATCCTGGAACAAAGATACCAGCACACAAGATTTTAAATATCTTTTCCTGGATAATGATGATCCTTTCGATCATGGGATTTGTAGGATTTCTGAACTCTGTAATAGCTCATCATCACTACGAACAACTGATGGTTACGATGACATTTATTGCAATTTTTCTTGGGGGATATTCTTCCTATTTAAAATTGAAGGAAGGTTGATGCTCTGCAACAAATACTTTTATGCATAGCTATATATAGACAGAAAGTCTTACAATGTAAGTATATAGTATATAGTATATCGTTGGTAGCCTTATACCATCGTGGTATAAGACATGAATCTACCAAACAATCATTTCACCTTATAAGCGAAAGTCCCTGTTATAGTCTTTCTGGCCTGGCAGGTGCTGTTATCTGTTGGTAAAGTTCCAACCAATGTAAAGGTTCCTGTTACGAGTGCATTTGTAGTGGTAGAATAATTTGTGAAGCGAAACCTGGTACTGCCATCACTTCTTCTATAGCACGAATTCGGATTAGGTTCAACGAACAATACATTGGATGTATCTGTGGGAGCCTGTTCTGTTAAGGCAGCAATCTTCCCAAGGTATGCGCTTAGTGTAGCATACGATGTTCCCATGATCGTTGAGTCAATCGTAGCCGTGAAGTATCTTTCTGTACTACTGGCGCGAAATTTTGCGGGGCGTCCTAGCTTCGTACCCATTGTTACTGAGAGAGACAAGTTTTTATAAGAAACTCCATCCATTGAAAAGTCAAGTGTACCGTCCGTGCTTACGAGGGTCCAATCACTAAAGTGATCTACCTCCGCTTTCACGGTCTTTGTTGTTTGGTCAATTACAAAGTCGTCAACAACTTCCCAACTGCTGACTGCTGATTTTCTCGTTACGAGTCGCAGAAGAGCAGGGTATGTTTTCTTCGTGCTAAGTTCATCGTCCGTATACTTTAAAGTCAATGTCACTGGCTTCAAAAACTGTTGCTCTGTGAGGCTATATATTTTGCCAATGCCATTAGCGGCATCATTTGCTAATTCTTCAATTTCAATGGAGACACTCGAATTCACAGCTCCAGCAGGAATTACAACAGATATATTTTTATCCGTAGACTCCAACGATCCACCTGACGAATTAATAGTTACTCCAACGGAATCTATAGGTAGCTCAGGCTCCTCCGCTTCTGTATCGCTGTCGCTGCAGCTTGTGGCAAATAGAGAAATAATAATAACCAACGGGAGTAAATATGTCTTATACATGCTTATGAGGTAAAAATAATTGGGCAAGAATACAAAATATATAGTGATATAAAAAAATAAAGCTTTTTAAGAAGGCACATTCACTTCTGAGATTCAGGCTTGCTTTGCTTGGTACTTCTGATCTACGTTGAGAGCATTCGTTTGAAATTGGATAAATCATTCACATCCGTTGTTGCTGTTCTTTTCTACTATATCTATACTAAAGCGCATGGTGTGTTGCACGTAACTGGTTAGCATGCTTTGGCAAAAGTGCCCGAAGCAGTAGATTCTTTGGGCGGCCAAAATATATGTATATCTATGTTATTGCTACGTGTACTTTTAATAAATCGTGTTTGGCATGTAATAGCAATATTTCAAAACAAAAATGAGCATCGAACAAGCAAAGAGTTTAGGTCAAAAAGAAACTTTAAAGTGGACTCTATACATCTTTTTAGTTTGCAAGTTGATCGCGATGTTGTTTGAAATATCAGGAGATTTTGCCAATGGAATTATTTTCTTCATCGGCCAACATATGAATATTCACTACCTGATTATGGTAGCCATTTTGTTTACCGTGACAAATCTGGTTGGGCAAAAGAATGGAAAAGAAGTATTGATTCTGAGAAGAAACTTTTTCATAACTCCATTTAAGTATGGGCTTTTAACTATTTGGATCGTTTTAGCTTATGGTACTGTAGTAGGACTATTGAGGGTAAATGAAAAGGGCGCCATGAATACATTTGAAATGATTCAAACCTATATTCTAAAACCTTACTTACAAACAACATTGGTGCTCCTTGTTCCACTTGCTATTTACTCTTACTTCTGTGGTGACCGAATTAAGAAA
>CABHOV010000002.1 GCA_902168185.1 uncultured Bacteroides sp. | reverse complement strand
GCCGGTTTTAAAGATAAGAATATAACGCCAAAATTAACGCAGGCAAATGGCAAAGGCTTGTACAAATCGGAACACGTAAAATGTGCGGCGGTCAATTAAACGACCGCCGGTATTCCAGAGGTGATTGACTGGTGAGCAGATCGTTGTTCACTACTTCCGTGTAATGAACTTGCGCCTGTAGAAGCGATTGCTATAGTTCAGACGCAAATCAATTTGAGTAATGATTACATCCTGGTGGATATGAAAGTTTATATTTTGCTATCGGGAAATGCTATATTTGGTAAGACCTGATGAGACTATACGGAATCATATTGCTTTATTTTCTATCGCTGCCTGCCTGGGCGCAGTTTGATCAAGACTTTTTGGACCTATCGGCTGAAGAAAATTTGATCCTTAAAAGTATCACTGCTTATGATGTTGTGAAAACTGACACAACAGGCCGGCTTACTCAAGTCTGGCTGGAAATTGATTCGCAATTATGCTCTTTGAGTGAGAGGATGTCGATACAAAAGCTTTTGGCGTTAACGCATCATGACAAACCTATAATAAGATGTCGTGCGTTTCATGTGTTGGTTGATGAATATGAAGGCGATGCTCTTTCTATTGTTCAGAAACATCTGCAGGATACTGCGGTGGTCCATTCATCTCCTGGCAGTTGTTTGCCTATGAAAACGTATGTAGGTGATTATTTCGCAGAAGTATATCGAAGGAAATGCTTTTTCGCGCGTGACTTTATACAAAGGGACAAGCTTGATAGCATTGTTATATTTACTCCAAATAAATTAAGCGCACGACATTCCGCTATGTACCGTGCTGCAAATGCCGGGAAATTTTACAATAAGGTAAGGGAAATTGTGATGGAAGCTGGGGTATCGGGGCAAGGTATTATTATCCTTGCTAAGTTTCGCAAGGAGCAGGATATAGATTTGATTATGAATTGGAAAAGTTCTGATCATCCTCATCGTGACCGAAACGCTAGTTGTACTTTTTTAGCTATTGCAGAATTTACACATGTTGCTTTCTCTCCATTACTTCAGCAGTATATCAAAAAAGCTATACTTGTAAAACCAGATATATCGTGCCGCTCGTTGTATTTTGCTATCGCTAACTATAACAACAAGGCCTCGCACAATCTTCTGTCGCTTCCATTTCAAATCGCAGATAAGAGTATACGGTCCGAACATTTGGAGAAGTTATCAGAAGCTTTAGAGATGAATTCCAATCCGATCTATAATGATCTCCGAACTCGGTTAAAGGGGTATAAGTAATATGGAAGGGTTACGGCTTCATAGAATTCACCATAATTTGGCCCTTATCATTTATACTATAGCTGCTCCTTTTGATATCAATCTTTAATGAGTCCCCCATCAGAGTCACCGGCCTCTGGAGGTCGCGACTCTGATGGAACGTGAGTTTAGTAAAGGATGCCTGGTGTAATGGGTATTACGGGTGATTTGGCAGATAGAAAATAAGTATCCAAAGGAGAATAACGTTAACTAGTTTTAGTAATATCTTTGTGCATGCGTGTTTTTTTTATCGTTGTATTAGCCATACTAATACCCCTAACCTCACTTAAAGCTCAGCGATACTGGACAGGATCTGTTGGTGTCAATTATGGAAAGTATTCCATGAAGAGCTTGGAACAATTACAGCAAGCGATTATGATTTCCGGTGACAACATTCCTCTTAAGATAGTAGAAGATTTTCCGTCCAGGACAGGGTTTGAAGCAAGTTTGGCATATTCATTTGGGAAATTTTCTCTAGGCGGCTTTTTATCAAAAGCATCTACCGGATCGCGTGCAAGCTATGCCGATTATTCTGGCAGTATTAATCACGATTTAGTCGCTAACAATACGATCATCGCTGTTCAAGTGGAGGGCGATTTAGAAAAAAAGGAAAACTGGGAAATTTTTTTTAGCCTCCGTCAGGGATTTGCTTTCAATACAACCAAGTATAAAACTGAAGTGCAGGTTTTAAATGATACAGATAAATCTGAGCAGTCATTTAAATCAATTAATGCTATACTCAGTCCGGGCTTTGGAGGCCGTATCTTTTATCATAATTTTTTTATACATCCTGAGGCTCGTTATGAATGGCATTTTGTAAAAAGTGATCTTCATGCAGAAGGAGACGATGAAATGTATGTTGAAGTCAACGGAAGAAGATTTCAGTCTGGTTGGGATGGTGTTCGGTTGTGTTTAAATTTTGGTTACAGGTTTTGATAAGTCTTTATGAACATTCGTGGAATATTTTTTTTAGTAGTTCTTTCGGCTTCGTTGATATTGTCATGTGAATATGAGCCGGAGGCTGTCAACTTTAAAAAGGTTGATTCAGTTGGTATACAAACCATTCAGATTTCATTAGATAAAATTGAGGACACTCTTGTCGTAGCTCGTCAAACCCAGATAACTTTTAGACTTGACTTGTCAGAAGAAGTGAAGTTTAATGTAAATGTGTTTGTAGGTAATGATAAAATATACGAGGGGAATCAGAAATCCGGAAGCTTTTATATTGATGCTATATATAGGGAGAACGGTTTTTATCCTTTAAAATTTGAAGTGATTGCTAACTCAGGTACCCATAGTCTTGCAGATCGACTTGAACTTGAGAAGATTCTTTTTCAATACAAAGGAAAAATTATTCATATAGAAAAGTCACCAGTACAGCGCTTGGAGATTACTTCTGTAACTCAACAGAATAATGGTTTGTTACTTACCTGGCCCAAGTACCCAAAAGCAAACTTAAAAGAGTATATAATTTATAAAGCAGTATACCCTGGCTATGGAGGTTATTCTGAATTTTCCCAATTTCATATTACTGATATAAATCAAACTTCATTGCTGGATAGTATTTACCTGGGGGGACGCGCTGAGTATAGACTCCATACAGTGACGCTGGCGAATGAAGAGGCCTATAGTGATATTTACAAATTTCAAGTGGATAGATGTGCTATAAAAAGTTTTAAAACAACGGGAGTAAACACAATTGAAGTTAAATGGACGAAGTCGCAGTTTCCATTTGCATTTGACAGCTATCAATTATCACCGGAGTCAGGCTATTATTATGGTAATGGATATTTTACATCATCGAATATAAACGATACGGTAAGTACAATAAAGACTTTTCCTTTTGGGAGATCTGTAAGACTCGATTTACGCACTCGACCTAAAGGATACGATGCTTACATGGATGGAGGTGGAACTTATAGTACTTTTCAGGATGTATATCTGGGAGATAAGATTCCTGATTTTCAAACAGTCATGCCTGTTCAAAATGCTAACCGTATTTATTATTATAGAGATGGTTATGTGTACGTTATGTTAAATTCTGACGTCAAACCTTATGATAGTATAGCTATTAAATTAAATATTGCGCAACTCAATACGCCAGCCGTAGCACAGTCACCAGACGGTAAATTTTTATATGTTTGTTCTGATAGTAAATTGGTGCGACTTGATCCCATTACCTTAAAGGAGATTTCCTTCGTCTCTATGGAAAGTGTATTAAATGACATAGGCGTATATCCATTTTCACTAATTGTGAATAATGATCACCGGATTGTTGTTGATATTAAACGGCAATCATTATATGATTACAGCGTTTACTTTTCTGACTTTGTGGCCATAATAGATGGTGAGACTTTTTCGACTTTAGAAAAAATTGATAATTCTTACAATGTCTCGTCAATTCATGGTAGTAGCAATGGAAGATATATATATACGTACACCTATGGTTTGAACGAAATTTTTGAGATATCTGATGAGGGTAAGGTTGTAAGAAAGGGAGTGATTAGTAGGAACCTTATGGAGACTCCTGTTTTTACTGACACAGAATTGTATGTTATTAATATTTTGGATACCAAGGTATATTCGTTGCATGATTTTCTACAGAGTACTTCTTTCTCACATCCTCAATTCTCGAGTCTTCCTATAATAGATCCACTTACAGGGTATATGGGAGTATCTTTATCTCAGACTGAATTTTTAATAGCCGAACCGCTATCGATGAAAACGGTGCAGACAATCAAAACCAATGATTATACGGATTCTAATGATATACAATTCATTAATGGCCACCTGATGTCAAAGAGAGGATATAGGCTGACTATTCGATGAAAATAGTATTGCTGCGGTAATGAATCTGATTGTCGAAATATTAGGCTAACTGGTAATCCCAACGGAAAATTACCCTGCCTCAGCGGAGGCAATGATTCTGATGGCGCGGTAACGGGTTGTAAGTAATATGGAAGGGTTACGGCTTCATAGAATTCACTATAATTTCGCCCTTATTATTTATACTATAGCTACTGCTTTTGATGTCAATCTTAATGGTGTCAATCGTCTCGTATGTAATGGAATCAATTGATAAGTTATAGGAAGTGTCGATTTCAGTGAGGGAGATGTCTGGATTGATTCTGAAGTATTGCTTTTCATAGAATCCTGGTTCGCCACCGCAGTAGTGCGTCATGAAAGTTTCCGTTCCAAGTAATTTTCCTTCCACATTGTATACCCTGACGGTAGGAATTATATTGTCGGCAGCAAGCGTTGAGAGGATTATAATGCGTTCGTTCGGTTTTTCAATAAGGCCTATGATAGACTCTCCGGGAGGTTTGAACTTGCTGATGAGTTCGTTATTGTCGTCTAGTGTGGGATAGGTACAGCATTTTTCACAGCTGGTTTCAAACGGAAGATTTATCTGAGGCAAGAGCGAAATATATTCTTTGAAATCATCGGCCGTGGAATTTTGGTCAGATATAGCTTCAACGTCCGCTGAGTCTTTTGCAGACTTGGTGCAAGATATAAGCGCCAGCAGAATGAGTACAAATGCTTTGTTCATAGCGATAGGTCAGGATCGATGTGTCGCTAAAGTAAAATAAAAAGACTAGAATTGCGAAACGATATAGTTTGTATATAGTGTATGAAGATACAAGTGATTAGTGATTTACATCAAGAGTTTGGATATATTGATCTGACTTTTGCCGATGCGGATGTGGTGGTGTTCGCGGGTGATGTAAACCTGAGTGTAAAGGGAATTGAATGGATATTGGCAACGGTCAAGGATATTCCGGTAATCTATATTTTAGGGAACCACGAATATTATAAAGGGAGCTATCCTAAAACACTGCATAAAATTACCGAGCTATCACGCGATACCAACGTGCATGTGCTGGAGAACAAATCAGTTGTAATTGGTGATATAACTTTCCACGGTGCAACGCTCTGGACTAATTTTGAATTGCTTGGGGATTCGCGTACGAATGGCAGTATATGCCAGGAGAAGATGAACGACTACAAGATGATTCGAAGAGATCCTTCGTATTCAAAACTTCGGTCGATCGATACGTTTGTTATTCACCAATCGTCCAGGAAATGGTTAGAGGAAAGTCTTGCATCTTCTGTCACACAGAGGAATATCGTGGTAACACACCATGCGCCAAGTATACAATCTGTGCCAGAGAAACTGCGAAGCGATGTATTATCATCCGCATACGCCTCAAACCTTGAAGCCACCATTCTGAAATATAGACCTGACTATTGGATACACGGCCACATTCATGAGCCGGCTAAATATACCGTGGGCGACACCACCGTGCTTTGCAATCCGCATGGGTATATAGATGAGCCCTATAACGGGTTTAATAAAAACCTGATTATCGAAATATAGGTTTAACTATTGTCACCGACTAACCATTAGGTCACCGGCCTCTACCCAGAGACCAGGATCGGACGGTAGTATATAATGCTTGTTTCCGATAGCGAACAAATTTATACGAATTCGAACGTACTCAGGGAAGAAATCTGGGTTTTCAACCACGTCTTACTGGTGGCGCAATAATTGCAAAGGACGGATGACCACCGCTTAATTTTCGTCTATGTTCAGAAATTATCTCACGGCCGCACTGCGGAACTTATTAAGAGAGAGAACCAGTAC
>CABHOV010000001.1 GCA_902168185.1 uncultured Bacteroides sp. | reverse complement strand
TAGTTTGTTGTCTTCATACGGTAATCGATTTTAGTATTCGTTAAAATCCTATGTTAAGTCCAACGAGGTACATTTTCGCTGTAGGGTAACTTCCATAGTCTATACCCTGGCTAAGGTTATCCTGCCCGAAGCGGCTCACTTCAGGATCATACCCTGAGTAATCGGTAATGGTTAATAAATTCTGCCCACTGATATATATTCGGGCACTGGCAATGCGTAGACGTTCCATCCAGTCTGACGGGAACGTATACCCGAGCTGGATGTTCCGCATACGGATATAGGATCCATCCTCAACCTGCCGGCTGGTAACCTGGTATGGATTTCCGGTAGAAGTAGCACGCGGAATTTCATTGCTTGGATTTTCAGGTGTCCAGCGGTTTAATACTGCAGCAGATTGATTGCTGATGCCGGTGAGCGACTCAAGCTCATACCGGTTTATATTATATACACTGTTGCCCTGTGAGCCAACAAAGAATATACTCAGGTTAAAGCCTTTATAGCTGAAACTGTTTGTAAATCCGAAGATATATTTAGGTTGTGCATATCCCAGTATCGTGCGATCACTCGAGTTGATAGCACCATCAGGATTCAGATCTTTATACCTTCTGTCTCCGGGCTTGGCAGTCTTTTGAGCAGAAGCATCCACCTCAGCCTGGTTTTGAAAAATGCCATCGGTTTCCAAACCATAGAATACACCTATCGGTTCCCCTACACGCAAAATTCCGGAGTTGGCAAGTTGAAGGTGACCACTCGCGCTTCCGGCAGGTATATCTCCTTTCACATTACCAAGGTCAAGTATCTTATTGCGGTTTGCAGAAATGTTGAAGTTGGTTGTCCAGCGTAGAGCTTTGTCAACATTTACAGAAGATATACTGAACTCTATACCTTTGTTTTGAACTTTGCCGATGTTTTGTAACGATGTACCAAAACCCGATGTAATCGGTAAGGATACACTATATAGGAGGTCGCGTGTTTTCTTTATATACCAGTCCGCAGTAATGGAAATCCGGTCATTGAACAAACCGAAATCAAGTCCTACATCAAATTGTGCAGTGGTTTCCCATTTCAAATTAGGATTGGCAATCCGGTTGGGAGCATAGCCCACGATGAATGTACCACCGAAGTTATAGTTCTGTGTGGTGAGCGAACTTAGCGATTGGTAGTTACCGATTTCCTGGTTACCGGTTATTCCATAACTCGCACGAATTTTCAAATCACTCACTTGTCGTATATCTGCCATGAACGGCTCATTGGCAATTCTCCAGGCGACAGAACCGGAAGGAAACAATGAATTCTTATTACCTGTTCCGAATCTCGATGATCCGTCAATCCGTGTTGTCAGCGTCACCAGGTATTTTCCATCGAGGTCATAGTTGATACGACCTATATAAGAGCGCAATGCCGAGTGCGTTACATTCGATGTACTCGTATTGGTTTGTTGTGCAGAACCAAGGTTGTTGTTTTCAAGAATATCATTGGCAAAGTTTTGACCACTTGCCCTATACTCTTCAAAATCCACAGCTTGCAATGTATACCCTAACAGAACATTAAACTTATGACGGTCGTTGAGCGTGGTTTGATAGTTCAGCGTGTTTTCATTTAACCAGTCAACAGTTTGTGAGGAGTTGATATAGGCCGATCCGTTTGTACCTACAGAAGCATATACTGTTCTCGGTTGATAGTAACTTGTTTTATTATAGGCCAGGTTTGCGCCCAATAAAACTTTCAGAGTTAGTCCTTTTGCGAGCAGATATTCTCCCGATATATTTCCAAGCATCCGCGTAATCGTAGTCCGATTCTTGGTTTCATTGGCAAATGCTACCGGATTACTGATCTTGATCCCTCCGAGACGATTGTCAATGGTATAGGAACCGTCGGCAGCGTATACAGGAACCGTAGGTGAGAAATTTAATGCGGCATATACCACCCCTGCACTTCCACCGCCATCGGTATCACTGCTGATCGTGTTCGTTCTTGCGTTCGATACAGTCAGGCTGTTGCTGAGCTTTAATTTGTCGGTAACTTTTGTATCCAGGTTAAGCCGGAAGGAAGTTCGCTTATAGCCCGAGTTGATTACGATACCATCCTGGTCATATAGGTTTCCGGAAACCGAGTACTGCGTTTTATCATTTCCACCAGATATAGTAAGCTGGTAATTTTGAACAGGCGCCTCTCTGAAGATTTCATCCTGCCAGTTGGTTCCTTTTCCCAGCGCAGCAATTTGCTCATCGGTATAGGTGAGTGCTTTTGGAAAACCAGGTTTGCCAACATTGTCTGCATTGACATTCGCTATACCTTCGTTGATCAGTTGTGCGAGTTGTGTGGCATCGAGCATGTCGAGTTTTTTTCGCACCTCTTGCACACCATAGTAACTTTCGAACAGGATGCTGGGCTTGCCGGCTTTGCCGCGTTTGGTTGTAATGATCACCACACCATTCGCACCACGTGATCCATATATAGCGGTGGCCGATGCATCCTTCAGAATCTCCATCGATTCAATATCATTGGGACTGATGGTCGGACCATTTTCGTTTGTCAATGGAAAACCATCTACTACATATAGCGGCTCGTTACCTCCCTGTATAGAATTACCACCCCGTATGCGAATGGACACTCCACCGCCCGGAGCATTAGATACTTGCGTTACCTGCACGCCTGCAGCACGTCCTTGCAAGGCTTGTGATAATGACGCCACCGGAACAGTCCGTATATCTTTAGAGGATATCGAAGATACAGACCCTGTAAGGTCACTTTTCTTTTGTGTTCCATAGCCTACCACCACTACTTCATCGAGTTGAGAAATGTCTGCGTCCATTACTACATCGATCACTGCGCGGCTTGCTATATCTACTTCCATCGTCTTCATACCGATGAATGTAAATATCAAAGTCCCCGACCCGGGAGCGCTGAGTGCATATTTACCTTCTACATCTGTAACGGTACCCATCGTGGTTCCCTTTACCAATACATTTACACCGGGTAAAGGAGCATTGTCACCAGAAGTAACCGTCCCTGTTATTTGAACGTCTTGTGCGTGCATGTGCACAGGCACCATCATTGCAAAGACTGTGAGTCCGAGTAGCCACAATCTTCGGCAGTACCGTAAAAATTTAGTCATAGTAATAATTGAGTTTGGGTTAATTAATTAATCGCTGCCTAATAAGAGTAGCTA
This sequence comes from uncultured Bacteroides sp., assembly GCA_902168185.1. GTDB lineage: Bacteria > Bacteroidota > Bacteroidia > Cytophagales > Cyclobacteriaceae > Ohtaekwangia. Next base: position 34,184 of record CABHOV010000001.1, on the reverse strand, counting down.
TTAGAACAACTCTGTGGAGATGTCTCGACAGTACTTACAAGACGTAATTCACACGTTTGCTCCCCGACTCGTGCTCCGAAAAAAATGTAGTTATATATAAATAATAGAGTAAACTCTATGCATGATAGATGGTGTAACAAGAAACTGTTTTCGAATTTTTAACCTAAGATGACAGAGCAACTCAGAAAATCATGGAGGTTATAAGATATAGCTGATGTTCCGATGCGCAAACTTTGTAGGTGCTTCAATGATGTATTGCTATATACTATACTTCGCGGGAGGATGTGAGGTGACTGACTTCTATAAAAAGGTGTACGAGATTTTTAATGAGACATTCCAATATTCATATAGACGAACCGTAGTGACTGATACAGGTACACCTCATCTATTTTTATTTGACAAAAACCTTTAAACTATTTTCATTCGACTAAAATAAATGGACGGACGAAACGTCTTTTGAAAGGTAAACGAGGTTGGCTCAACGTGTCTTTCGGAGAATTCTGAGAATACTTCAGAATAATCTGATATATAATGCACGATATAGTCGCTTTCTACGTTTATACTTACGAACGCGGATAGTTTCAACAATCTGTAACCCCTATGCAGTTTAGTTGATACAGAAATTAGCCTGATCAAATACAAAATGCCCCTGATCAGGAATCAATACATTCTTTTTTTTCCGCTTTTGCTTAAACGAGAGTACAACTTCCAACAAAAAATGGCTATTGACATTTTGTTGGCATAATAATTTACAGATATACTTTTATTCTAAACAACACAACCATGCTTACATTTGAACCAGAACAAGGCCACACAGAAGTATTTGAGCCCAACTACAATACTATGTCGTTAATGGTAGAGGCGAAACCAGGGTGCAATGAAGTTTACCTGAAAACAGGCGCGAACGTAAACAGAACATATAACCTTAAATTCTGCCGTCCTGCAACTATAGAGGAAACAGAACGCTATACAGCATTGAAATATAGCTCACAATATTTCCCGTTCGGAAGTCAGAGATCACGGTTGTCAAATCCGGATACTCACGTTCCAACACCACATAGATACGCCTGAGTAAAGGCAGTCGACTGACCTCATTGGTTTATACGAATCCTTAGGAGATATAGTAAGCGTATTTCTCCGGGTACTTTGAGTCAGTCATATATAATACTATTGCAGGTAGTTATTACCTATCGAAAAACTGGTCAAACTCTTATCATATAGAGGTTGACCAGTTTTTTTATTTACGAGGTCCCATTCTAACGAGTGCCTCATTTCTTAAGACCATAACATTCGGTTTCAGTTCGTTGCATCAGAATAGTTTAAGTATCCATATCTGTAGCTTTCTGAAGTGGTGTGCAGTCGGGTATAAATTTTGAATATGATTTAAACCGTGAATGCCGACTTCGCTTTTGCAGGCGCTCCATTCAATGATATAGTGTATGTACTTTCAGAATTATAGCATTGGTGTTATTCTGCAGTCCGAAAACTTCATAACAATAAATCCTGAGTTAATAATTTTTGAAATCTATATTATCACTATATGAACATAAGCGCATTTTCAGAAAAAGATTTTTACGAGGCATTTACGGCAGAGGAGGCAGCATTGGTGGAACTGACGTTAGATGCTCTGGGTGCTCCCTATACCAGGGTAGATAATCATGTAGACTCTCAGCAAAAGTCTATTCGCTTCTATGTGCAGGAGCGGGGTAATTTATTTGAAGACATGAAAGTTAATGTTGTGGACAGGTGTTTGAAAAACAAAGACCTCAATGCAAAGTTTGAATCCAGGTTAGGTGCCTATCAAAAAATACTGCTTTAATTTAGTGTATGTGTAGCGGACGCGAAACCTTTGAAATGTAGTATGCTGTTGCTATAGCCTGTCGTTGAAAAATAATCACCTTTTGATTTCATTCTTGAAACATACAGCAAACGCTTTGGCCAACGCTTTATTCAGCTCAGAAATTTTAGTCGGTTTACTAATGAAATGTGCAGCACCCAATGCTTTTGTTTCCTCCTTGTCCTTTTCAAGTTTCGAGGTGGTATAGATTACAACGGGGATATGTGAAAGCTTCTCGTCTTTTTTAATAGCTTCCAGAAATTTCTTGCCATCCATACGTGGCATGTTCAGATCCAGAAAAATTACATCGGGTATTCCATGAACGACCGACTGGAGTAAGTGCAGAGCGTCTTCTCCGTTGTGAGCATAAATACATTGCGCACTGGTTTCTACTTCCCGAACACCCTCGCGAAGTATCTCTATATCGTCCTGATCATCATCGACTATGAGTATAAGTAGATGCATAGCTGGGTAATTATTTAAAATTATGAGCTTTAAGCAACACTTGCTAGTTTTGCGTTTATTATTTTCAGAAATAATTCCCAAATATCCACGGGCATAATTTTAGATAATCAATTGTAGTAATGGGAAAAGTTAAAGCTGGTTTAAAAAAACATCGAAGAGAAGAAGTAAATCTTTCCCCATTGTAGCGATAGGTGCATCCGCGGGAGGTGTAGAAGCAGTACGCGAACTCTTTAAAGACCTCTCTCCAAAAACAGGAATGGCCTATGTATATATCCAGCATCTGGACCCTACACATAGCAGTTCGTTGTCCAACATCATAGGAAGAGAAACAGATATGAAAGTACAGGAGGCGAAGAACCTGCTTCCGATTAAAGCCGATCATGTATATATAATACCACCCAATAAAAGCCTCTCCATTATTGATGGCGTCCTAAAGGTGTCGCCACGTCAACCCAAGCCCGCGATTCATACACCCATCGATAAGTTCTTTGTATCGATGGCTGAAAAACAAAAGGAAGCATCTATAGGTATAATTCTGTCCGGTAATGGTAGTGATGGAACACTTGGTCTTAAATCAATTAAGGCAGCGGGCGGCATTACATTCGTGCAGAATGACTCTGCAAAATTCCAGAGTATGCCACAATCGGCTGCAGCGGAGGGCTATGCTGATATGGTGTTGTCTCCGAAACAAATTGCCAAAGAACTTGAACGGCTCAGTAGCAACATTGATCTTTTTAAGGAGGCACTTCTGAATGCAGATACAGAGGACGTTAAAGATGAGCGTCATCTCAAGATTATAATAGATTTAATAAAGCAAGCGACAGGAGTTGATTTTGCACACTATAAAATGACTACAATCCGCAGGCGGATTGTTCGCAGAATGTTGCTTTATAAAATGGATACGTTGCCTAACTATGCGCGGTATTTAAAGTCACATCCCAACGAAGTCACCGTTTTATATAATGACCTGTTGATTAATGTTACAACCTTCTTCAGAGATCCTGATCTGACAGAGTATCTTAAGAAGGTTATACTTCCACGCCTTATAAAAAGGAAGCGGCCTGAAGAGGCTATACGCATCTGGATACCGGCTTGCTCCACAGGTGAAGAGGCCTATACCATGGCTATTACGCTGGTGGAACTACTGGGCGAAAAAGCAATCGGCAGCATCCAGATTTTTGCAACTGATCTGAGCGAGATCGCGATCGCGAAGGCGCGCATAGGACTTTACTCGCAAGTTGATCTGATAGACGTTTCGCCCAAGCGCCTTCAGCGCTTTTTTTCTAAAGTGGAGAATGGTTATCGCATCTCAAAACAGATACGCGACTTGTGTGTGTTTGCTCCGCACAACGTTTTAAAAGATCCGCCATTCTCGCGCATGGACCTTATCAGTTGTTGTAATCTGATGATATACCTGGATGCTATACTTCAGCGAAAAATCATAAACACGTTTCACTATGCTTTAAATACCAACGGTTATCTGGTACTTGGCAAATCAGAAACCATTGGCTCATCGATGCTGTCCTTTTCGCAAGTGGAAAGAAAGTATAAGGTATATGTGAAGAAAGAAACCGATAGCAAGACTCGGTTTGAAATAAATTATCGCTTATCGGAAAGACCTTCGATAAGCACGTTAAAATCGAAGGACAAACAAATAAATCTGGGACAAGAGCGGGACTTGGAGAAGAGTATAGATGACATGCTCTTCTCGAAATATATTCCAGCCAGTGTAGTGATAAACCAGGACATGGAGATCATGATGTTCCGTGGTTCAACAGGTTTATTTCTGGAGCCTTCTCCCGGCAAGGCAAGTCTGAACCTTATCAAGATGGCACGCAACGGACTCACATTCGAGTTGAGAAGTGCTATACATAAGTGTATGAAGACCGCGAAAGCGGTGAGGATTTCCGGTATAGAGATCAAAAATAAAGATCATATTACGCGAGCATCCATTGAAGTGACCCCGGTACGATTTGAAGTTGATGGCAAAATTCTGCTGGTGGTTTTTGAAGCGCATGAAGATGTATTGCCAGCAGCGAAGACATCCGTTACAAAAGATAAAATCGTAAAGCAGCTACAGCAGGAACTTAACCGGTTGAAGAGTGATATGCGCTCGGTAATGGAAGACCAGGAAGCTACTGTTGAAGAGTTGCAATCCGCCAATGAAGAAGTTGTATCCAGCAACGAAGAACTTCAAAGTATAAATGAAGAACTGGAAACGTCAAAGGAAGAAGTAGAGTCTACCAATGAAGAGTTGATGACGATCAATTCCGAATTGCAAATGCGAAATGAACAGCTGGCAGAATCCTATGAGTATGCAGAAGCTGTATTTGATACCATTCGCGAAGCTGTTCTTGTATTGGACAAGGACCTGCGTATAAGAACTGCCAATAAAGCTTTCTATAAAATATTCAATACAAAAGAAATAAATGCGGAAGGAATCTTTATTTATGAGTTGGCCGATGGTCAATGGGATGTTCCTAAACTTCGCCAATTGTTGCAGGACGTTGCCTCGAACGGAACAACGTTTAATGGTTATGAGATAGCTTATATTTTCCCGAGTATAGGAGAAAAGGTAATGTTGCTGAATGCAAGAAGAGTAATTCAGAAAACACATCAAAGTCAGCTTATACTGCTGGCGATGGAAGATATAACCGAACACAAGCAAGCACAAAAGATTTTAGCAGACCGTGAGTTGTGGTTCCGGAACATGGCTGATAATGCACCGGTAATGATCTGGGTAGGAGACACTATAAATCAACGGAACTTCTTTAATAATACCTGGTTGAATTTTACCGGCAATACACTTGAGCAGGAAATTGGCAGAGGGTGGGAGCGTGGTATACATCCCAACGATCAGCAGATGTTCATGTCGCTATATCAAAAGAAATTTGATAAGCATGAGACTTTTCAAATAGAGTTCAGGTTGAAACGACATGATGGCGAGTATCGCTGGATCTCCGACTCCGTGAAGCCAACCTATTCTTCTGATGGTACCTTTGCAGGATATATAGGCTCCTGTACGGAAGTACATGATAAAAAAATGTATAACCAGGAGCTGGAGAAAAAAGTAAGGCAACGCACCAAAGACTTGCAAGCTATAAATATGGAGCTTCAGCGCTCGAATGGTGAATTGCAACAGTTTGCCTATGTGGCGAGTCATGACTTGCAAGAGCCCTTGCGAAAAATCATGACCTTCGCGGATCGCATCGAACGCTTTAAGGAAAACCTTCCGGAAGCCGGAGCACTATATCTGAGTAAGATTGTAGATTCCTCGCAGCGAATGACGCGCCTCATTGATGATCTGCTGAACCTGTCGCGTCTTTCCAAGACCGATGATAAATTCCAAAAGGTAAATTTGAATGATGTTCTCAATAATGTACTGGTGGATTTTGAATTGGCCATTCAACAGAAAAAAGCAGAGGTAGTTATCGAGAACCTTCCCATCATCAACGCCATCGGTTTACAGATGGAACAATTATTCCACAACCTTTTGAGTAACGCCTTTAAGTTTTCAAAAGAGGATGCACCGTGTGTTATAAAAGTATCATGTCGTTACTTGACATCATCAGAAGTTGCGCAATCCACCGAGTTGTCCAATAAATTAAAATATGTGGAGATTAAAGTTGAAGACAACGGTATAGGCTTTAGTGAAGAGTTTGCCGAAAGAATATTTGTGATTTTCCAGCGTCTGAACGAAAAGGCGGTATACCCCGGCACCGGTATAGGACTCGCCATCTGTAAAAAAATCGTAAGCAATCATGGAGGTCAGATTTCGGCATCATCAACCGAAGGCGAAGGTGCAGTCTTCAAGATTATATTACCGGCAGAATGAAAATGTTGTAACATAAGCGGGTTACTCCTGGCTGCTATATCTTTGTATATTCCTCTTCCTTCTATTCTATTATAACAGAGCACTCATCTTGTTGAGCTTGAGCGGTATTGTGTAGCCTGCAATGCTTCATTCGTAAACGGCCTTCGTCTCGGATGCTACATCCCCGTTGTGATGAACAATAAAGACGTAATGTGGAACGGCCCCAGTACTTGTGGTGTCGTGTAGGGAAGCGGTTACCCATCAGCAAATCAGAATATAGCAAATCGTCAGAGGAACAGTTTTTACGCTATAGCAATCAAAAAGTGAATGCTTATGTGGACAAAGTTAGCAAGTGTAGCACTGCTGGCAACCATGGTTGTGGCGAGTGCATGTGATGATGACGATGATGATAACAAAGATCTTAGCCAACAGGATAAGAACTTTATTACGCAAGCCGCCTATGGAAATCGCGCGGAAGTGGAGCTTGGTTCTTTAGCTGCATCCAAGGGAAGTCATGATGCTGTAAAGATGTATGGTACAATGATGGTAAACGAACACAGCAAAGCTCTGGAAGATCTCGAAGATATAGCCGATGATTTTGATGCAGATTTTCCGGAAGGACTGGATGCAGAGCACCAGCAGAAAAAGCAGATGCTCTCTGCGTTGTCTGGATATTCCTTCGATACAGCCTATATCCATAGCCAGATAAAGGACCATGAAAAAACAGAAGCGTTGTTTGAGACAGAAGCAAGCAATGGAAAGGAACAGCGCCTTAAAAATTACGCGAATAATCTCTTACCGCATATTCGCATGCATTTGCAAAAAGCAGATAGTATCTCTACAGTACTGGATGCATTGCAAGGCGATTAATATATCTCAGTATTAATAATATATACCTATATGCTGGAAAATAAATCGGGAGATTCAAGTGCTATACATATTCCGCCTGCAACGGGTTCGAGTATTATCAATATAGGCACTGGCGAACGTATAGCATCTGTACTGGGTGGGCTCGCGCTGGCATCACTGGGCGTACGGAACATGAAAAAAGGAAAAGGTATAGCATTGCTGCTGGGCGGTGGATATTTACTCACACGCGGGCTTGTAGGATACTGCGCTGTAAACCACGCACTCCATCGGAACACGGTTAGCAAGAACGCATCCGCTATACAAGTGTCGCGCGCCTTTACGATCAACAAGCCGCGTGCAGAAGTATATGCTTATTGGCGCAAGCTTGAAAATCTTCCACGTTTCATGAAGCACTTATCGGAAGTGAAGGAGACGGATGCTACGCATTCTCATTGGACTGCCGTGATCCCGCGTGGACTCGGAACCGTTTCGTGGGAAGCAGAAATTGTGGAGGACAGAGCCGATGAGTATATATTCTGGCAATCACTGCCCGGATCTACAATCGACAATGCAGGTGAAGTTACGTTCAAAGATGCACCAGGCCAGCGAGGTACTGAAGTACATGCCATTATATCGTACCGGCTACCGGCAGGAGATGTTGGAGCCCTAGCAGCAAAGCTGATTAATCCCGTGGTGGAATTGTTGATTCAGGAAGACCTGCGGAGATTTAAAAATATACTGGAGACAGGAGAGATCCCGACTGCAGAAGGACCTTCGGGGCGTTTGCAGGATAAAGTGAGATCGAAACTAAAGAAATTCAAACAGTCATATCAACACCATAATTATGAAGGCCCTATGTTGGAACGGCATTAACGACCTACGGGTCGAAACAGTCCCGGATCCGGTTATACTGAATCCCCAAGACGCTATCATACGCGTGATCATGTCATCGGTGTGTGGCTCTGATCTGCATTTGTTAGGTGGATATATACCTACCATGAAAGCGGGAGATATCATCGGTCATGAATTTATAGGCGAAGTAGTAGATATAGGGAAAGAAGTAAAGAAGCTCGCGAAAGGCGATCGTGTCGTAGTAGGCTCTATCATCGGGTGCGGTGAATGTTCATACTGCAGCACGGGTGCCTGGTCGCTGTGCGATAACTCCAATCCGAATGCTGCACTGCTTGAGAAGGTATATGGGGCGACATCGGCAGGTATATTTGGATATTCCCATGCCTTTGGCGGATATGCAGGAAGCCATGCCGATTTGATTCGTGTACCCTTCGCTGACAAGGGTGCTTTCAAAATTCCGGAAGGACTTACAAATGAAAAGGTAGTGTTTGCATCCGATGCTTTACCCACCGGGTATATGGCGGCTGATATGGCCGGTATACAATCGGGAGATATAGTAGCGGTGTGGGGTTGTGGTGGTGTAGGGCTGATGGCTATACAATGCGCGTATCTACTCGGAGCGGAGCGTGTTATCGCGATCGACAGAATTCCGGAAAGGTTACGCATGGCAAATGAAATAGCACATGCCGAAGTATTAAACTATGAACAGGTAGATATACAGGAAGCACTCAAAGAAATGACTGGAGGTCGCGGCCCCGACCGTTGCATTGATGCTGTAGGCATGGAGGCGCACAGTCCGGGTATAGACTATATGTACGACCGCGTGAAGCAAACGCTGCGCCTGGAGAATGATCGCCCGATTGTACTGCGCGAAGCAGCCGTTGCCTGCCGTAAAGGTGGTACACTTTCAGTAGTAGGAGTATATGGCGGATTCATTGACAAATTCCCGATGGGAGCGGTAATGAACAAGGCGCTCACCATTCGTACGGGGCAGATGCATGCGCAGAAATATATACCAAAGTTGTTAACGCACCTGGCTCAAAATGAACTTGATCCTTCTTTTCTGTTAACACACCTGTGGCCACTTAGCAGAGGCGCTGAAGGATATGATATGTTCAAGAAGAAAAAAGATAAATGCTTGCGGGTAGTATTTACACCCAACTAAATAAAATCTAATTACTATGTAGTATAGAATATAACTATATCCTAATAGTAGTCACTTGTAATTCTTTAATCACCTAAAAGAGAGACTTATGTTTTATCACGTAAAAGACTTGCAATTTAATGCGCGGGTATCAGGTCCGGACCCTCGCTTCGCGAATTTATTACTACAGCAATTTGGTGGCCCTAACGGAGAGCTCAAGGCAGCAATGCAATATTTTGTTCAGGCGTTTTCTGCCAAAGAGCCGTATCCGGATAAATATGATCTGTTAATGGATATAGCCACCGAAGAATTCAGCCATTTGGAAATTGTAGGTGCAACGATTCAAATGTTGCTCTCCGGAGTAAATGGAAAATTGAAAGATGCAGCCGATGAAGCAGAGATCATGGAACTGTTGAGAGGTAAGGCTGCAAAAGAAAATGTGATCCATGAAGCTATGGTTAATCCGCATTTCCTGGTAGAGAGTGCAGGAGGTCCTGTGCTTACTGATAGCCATGGTATACCTTGGAATGGTACCTATGTAAATGCCAATGGAGATCTTACGGTAGACCTTCGTTCCAATATAGCAGCCGAGTCGCGCGCAAAAATTGTATATGAGTATCTGATGAAATTTACAGATGATCCATACGTAAAAGATACACTTACATTTTTGATGACACGTGAAGTGGCTCACTTCCAAATGTTCCAGGCAGCACTTGAAACAATTCAGCCTAATTTCCCTCCTGGAATTCTGCAGGCTGATCCACGTCACAGCAATACTTACTTCAATATGTCGAGTGGACAGGAAGCACGCGGACCATGGAATGAAGGAACAAGTCCACAGTTAGGAGAAACCTGGCGCTATATAGAAGATCCGATTGCCCATGTGGAATCAACCAATGGTTTGATAGATCAAAATATAGAAGGCACTGATCGCACCGATGCATTGATCCAAAAGATTAACAAAGATCTGAGTAGAGAGCGCAGTGAAGAAATAAAGGCAGCTACTACGGAAGGCGAAAATCAATGGAGTCAATATGTATTAAGCGGAGACGGTGAAGATGAACCTATATCAGCAAAAACAAAAACACCCAGAACAAAAAAATCCAAGTAGGGCTATGCATAATACGGATCGGTTAATAGTTCACTATTATACCGATCCGCTTTGTTGCTGGAGCTGGGCATTTGAAAAACAATGGAGTCGGTTCCTGGAAGAATATAGTTCGAAGATCGATGTGCGCTATATAATGTGTGGCATGCTTCCCGATTGGAAAACATATAACGATCCCATCAATAGTGTATCCCGACCGTTGCAAATGGGGCCTGTATGGATGCATGCCAGTCAGGTGAGTGGTACGGAAATGAATTATAGCATCTGGCACAAAGACCCTCCTGCATCATCTTATCCATCGTGCATCGCGGTAAAGTGTGCGGCCCTTCAATCTGCGAAAGCTGAAAGACTATATCTCTTTAAAGTAAGAGAAGCTGTGATGGTGCGCGAAATGAATATTGCAAAGGAAGAAGTGTTGTTGACGCTAGCGCGCGAACTGGCAACAGATGAACCGGATCATTTTGATGCAATACAATTTGAGCTTGACCTTAAAGCAGGGAAAGGAAAGAACGCTTTCCGTGACGACCTCAAGCAAGCATCCTTTCATAAGATTGGGCGCTACCCTACTTTGACAATGGCTGATCCGCAAGGCAAGGCTATCATGATGGTGGGCTATAGGCCTTACAATGTACTCATGGAAGCGGTAGGGCAGTTTGATTTATAGGGCTATATTGTTCGTAGACATTTAAAGAAGACCGAAAGTCGGAAGTCGGAAAGTCCGAAGTTGGCAGGATGCATTCTTCGGCGGGATTTACTACATTAGGAGTTTGCGCTAAACTCTAATTAGTATATATGTACCTGCTCAGCCGTTCTATCTTGGTGTTCGTTATTTTTCTATTGGTTGCTTGTTCCCGTGAGGATAAATATACTGGCTGGAAGGTTGCAGGTGGAACAAAGGAAGGTATCCGATATTCATCGCTTACGCAAATTGATTCTGCGAATGTCCATCAGTTGAAAGTTGCATGGACGTATCATACGAAAGATGCTGACACGGTCAATCACTCACAGATCCAGTGTAATCCAGTTATCGTAGATGATATACTGTATGCAACCTCTCCACAATTGAAACTCATTGCGTTGGATGCTGCAACCGGAGAAGAGAAATGGGTGTTCGATCCGCGGCAGCGTACTGCTGCAAATAAAGAACTTGATTTTATACTGAATAATAATCGTGGCGTCACCTACTGGACCAACGGTACGGATAAGCGTATTTTCTATGTAGCGGGCTCGCACTTGTATGCTGTCGATGCCTCGACAGGTATACTACAAAAAGCTTTTGGTGTAGAGGGAAGAGTTGATCTGCATGAAGGACTCGGACGTGATGTGAAAGACTTGTTCGTTACCGCTACATCGCCCGGTATAATTTATAAAGATCTGATTATTATAGGCACGCGCGTATCGGAAGGTATAGATGCAGCGCCTGGTCACATTCGTGCATACAATACGAAAACAGGGGCGTTGCAATGGATCTTCCACACCATTCCACATCCTGGTGAATATGGTTATGATACCTGGGAAAATCCGGATGCATGGAAATTCATAGGAGGCGCTAATTCGTGGCCGGGTTTTACATTGGATGAGAAGCGGGGTATACTCTTTGCCCCCACGGGTTCTGCTGCATTCGACTTTTATGGAGGCAATCGCAAAGGAAATAACTTGTTTGCAAATTGTATACTGGCGCTCGATGCTGCTACCGGTAAACGGATCTGGCACTTTCAATATTTACATCATGATATATGGGATCGTGATATACCCACACCGCCTGCACTTGTAACTGTTCAGCACGAAGGGAAAATGGTGGATGCCGTGGCACAGCCCACGAAGACCGGGTTTATATATATGTTCGATCGCCAGACGGGTAAGCCTTTGTTCGATATCAATGAAGTGCCCGTGCCTGCCGGTGCTATAGTCGGTGAAAAGATTTCTCCAACGCAGCCTCTGCCGGTAAAGCCGGCTCCGTTTATGCGACAAACTTTTACAGCTGCGGATTTAAATGATCTGGTACCTGAAGACTCGTATAACGATCTGAAGAAACAATTTGACCGCTATCAGAAAGGTCACATGTTTACTCCGCCTTCGCGGGAAGGAAGTATATTTTTCCCGGGGCTTGACGGTGGTGCCGAATGGGGTGGGCCAGCCTTTGATCCGGCAACGGGTATCATGTATATAAATGCAAATGAGGTGCCATGGGTCATTACGCTCACCGATGTAAAGGCAAGTGAGACTGGTAAAGAATCGTATGCCCTTGCAGGCGAGAGACTATATTTGAACAATTGTAGTAGTTGTCATGGTGTGAATCGAGAAGGTGGTGGCAACTACCCGGCATTAACAAACCTTGAAAACAAATATACTGCCGATACATTTATACGCTTCGTAGCAGCCGGCAGAAGAATGATGCCTTCCTTTCAGCATTTATCGGAAGAGCAACGCACCGCTATTGCTGCTTTTGTACTGAATATAAAATCATTAAAGGATAAATCATTTATAGCAACGGATTCTGCTACTGCAAAAGATCCCACCGAGATTCCATATAGGATTACAGGCTATAATAAGTTTGTAAGCAAAGAAGGCTATCCTGCCATTAAGCCACCGTGGGGAACATTGAATGCAGTGGATCTTAACTCCGGAGAAATTGTATGGCGCATTCCTTTGGGTGAGCACCCGGCATTCAAGAATGTAAAACCAATGACCGGTACTGAAAATTATGGAGGACCCGTTGTAACGGCAAGTGGACTTTTATTTATAGCAGCCACGCAGGATGGTAAGTTCAGAGCGTTCAGCAAACGAACGGGAGCCTTACTGTGGGAAACAACACTACCAGCACCAGGATACGCAACGCCATCGGTATACGCCATAGGCGGAAAACAATATGTCGTGATAGCGTGTGGCGGTGGAAAACTGAAAACAAAATCCGGAGACTCCTATATAGCTTTTGCTTTGCCGGATTAGACTGCTACACATCGCTTCATACATTCTGTCGTAATAGTCATGGTGAAAGTCATCAGGGAAATTTACGTTCTCTGATTTTTATCATGTTTTCTTAAATCCAAAAAGTAAAAATTGCTCCCCGTTATGGCCGAATCCCTCAAGAGCCATAGGTATAGGGAAGGATACTGTGAAGCGCAACCAGGTTAATTGGTTCTTTTGATCTGCAATTGAAACTATATATCAATACTCATTACATTTTTAAGTATTATGCAATCCTATACAAATGCGTCTAACGCAAGTTATACCTTTAATCTTTTTGCGCTGAATAGTCACACCTTTAAATACAGAATGGCGTACCTTGGATTTTTTCTGGGTATAGCGCTCATTGTCATTGCTATAGTTACAGATATACTGGCCAAAGATCTCAGTTTTACACCTGCCAGTATTCAACTTCTGTATGATTCAAACCCTACGCACTGGATCATTCTGACGTCACCTTTTTTCCTGACTACACTCTTTTACAGTATGGGAAGAATGATAGGCGAACGAGAACTGAAGATTGAAGATCAGCTGCAGCGTGAAAAGGATCAGTTTACGTTTCTGGAGAAATTTATCAATGAACTTGAGAATGAAAACTTTGAAGCGTCAGTATCAGAAGCTTTTGAGAATAAAGCAGTAGCCGGGCAGCTCGAGCATTTTCGTGATAAGCTTTTCACTGGGAAGAATACAGAAGAGAAGAGGGCTTGGGAAAATCAGGGATTGGCGGCATTCGGAGATTTACTCCGTACTGTAAATAATGTTGATCAGGTATCGGATGAAGTGCTTCGGTATCTCGTGAAATACCTGGGATGTAACCAGGGGTCAGTATATATATTGAGTGAAAGTGACGAAGAGACGTTGAATCTGAAAGCATTGTATGCATTCGATCGGAAGAAATTCGTTTCGCATTCCATTGGTATAGGACAAGGCCTTACGGGACAATGTTTCCTGGAAAAGGAAACGATGATACTGTACGATGTTCCGCAAGACTATATTCGCATTACATCTGGTTTAGGAAATGCAAATCCTACCTGTGTTGTGATTGTTCCCATGAAGTATAATAACGTTGTGAGTGGTGTTATTGAAGTGGCTTCCTTTAATAAGCTCGAAGAACATCAAATTAAGTTTCTCGAAAAATCGGCAGAGGCATTTGGCGCCGTTGTCCAATCTGCGCGAACCAATCAAAATGTGCAACAGCTGTTGCATGAATCGCAGCAACACATGGAAGAGCTCCGGTCGCAGGAAGAAGAGTTACGCCAGAATTTCGAAGAACTCCAGTCGGTACAAGAGCAGATGGCGCGACAACTACAGGAAAATGCAATGATAAAAGGCCAGTTGGAAACTCGCGAGAAAGTACTTGGAATCACTACGATACTTTCAGAGTCAGACTTGCATGGAACCATTACGTTTGTGAATTCTAAATTCTGTGAAGTGTCACAATATAGTGCTGAGGAGTTGCTGGGTAAACCGCATAACTTCGTTCGTCATCCCGATATGCCCAAAGAGATCTTTCATCGAATGTGGACTGTGCTTAAAAAAGGACAAACGTTTCGGGGCATTGTTAAAAATAAAAAGAAGGATGGTACACATTATTGGGTGGATGCAACCATTGTACCGGTGATCGATAATGGAAAGATTACAAAATATATAGGCGCCCGCTATCATATTAAAGATGATGCTTTTGCACAAAAGCTATACCATCGGCAACTGGAAGTGCTGGGATTACTTGTTCCTGCTGAAGTATAGCACTTTACAGTGTCAAGTATAGTATAGATTGGAAGCATGAACTTCTGATCTATACGTTTTACTTTGTAAGTATGGAAGATTAGTGATTGATGACGAAAACCTTACGGTACAACGAGCGTTGGAACCTGTATATGTTCCATTAATTCCTCGAAGGTTTCTTTGCTGCGACTACTTACATTTTTGTCGATGACCAGGAAGTTAAGATTATTTTTCTTTGCATGGTCTTCAATCCGATCGGCTATAAATCCGATCTCTGTTCTGAAATCATACGAGATGCCGCGACCGATCAATAATTCTTTTTCAATGTCAAGAAATTGTTTGTAGGCATCTTCTTCAATTCTTTTTTTCAACTGCACTACTTCTCCGGCTTGTGATTGGATCAACCGGTAAGTATATAAAATCGTAAGGTGAACCTTGAGCTGTTGCGCCATGGTCACTGCCCACTGAACCGCTTCCTTGGAAGATTCAGGTAAATTGATGGTACATAAGATGGTATTGGCCATAGCATTGGGCTTTGAAGTCTCTTTCACCATACAAACATAAATGTATTTAAAAGGCAAAATCGGAATTTTGATCAACCGGAAGTATGATTTTTATCAGGATATTTAAGGAAGTAAATTTGCTACTTTATGGACGTGAATGTACCTATATCGCTTGTGACGAATGATGCCTTCCGGGAGATCTTCCAGAGTATGTCGGAAGGGATTTTGATGGTAGACGAAGGAGGGAAAATTGTAATTGCCAATCCGGTTGCTGAACACATCTTTGGCTACGACAAAAATGAATTGACGGATGTGATGCTCGAAGAGCTTTTGCCTGAGCGATACCGTGGCAGACACATTAATTTTCGAAAAGGATTCAACGCTCATCCCGAACCCAGAAGAATGGGCTTCGGCAGAGATCTTACCGGCTTGAAGAAAGACGGACAGGAAGTGCCTATCGAAATCAGCTTGAGCTATACCAAAGTTCAAGGCAAGATTTTGGTAATGGCTTTCATCAGTGATATATCACAACGGAAGAAAGCCGAGGACGCACTCAAACGAAGTGAAGAGCAATTGATAGTATATGCCGCGGAGCTCGAAAAGAAAGTGCAGTCGCGAACAGAAGCCTTGCACAAAACTATACAGGAACTTGAGAACGAAGTAATAGAGCGGAAGAAAGCCGAAGAAGAGGCGCGTAAATCTTTGGAGAAAGAGCGGGAGTTGAATGAATTGAAAACCAAGTTCGTCTCCATAGCATCGCATGAATTTCGTACACCGTTGAGTACTGTGCTAAGTTCTGCTTCATTGATTAATCAATACAACGACCGTGGTGAAAAAGAAAAAGTTGATAAGCATGTGCAGCGAATAAAGTCTTCGGTGAATCATCTTACTTCTATTCTGAATGACTTTTTATCATTGGGTAAGCTCGAGGAAGGTGTCATTGATATAAACAAGGAATCTATACCCTTGAAAGAATTTGTGGACGGTGTCCATGAAGAGTTAAGTCCGGTGTTAAAGCCGGGTCAGACACTGGATATCGCGTATGAAACTTCTTTGAACGAAATTTATTCTGATCCACGCATCTTGCGAAATATACTTTTTAACCTGATCTCCAATGCAAGTAAATATTCAGATATAGATAAGGAAATCGTATTGAAGTTCGAGGATGTTGATAATAATTTTATTTTTAGTATTCACGATAAAGGTATCGGGATTCCGGAAGAGGATCAGAAGCATTTGTTTGATCGGTTTTTTCGTGCAAGCAATGCCGGTAATGTGCAGGGCACTGGTCTTGGACTAAACATCGTAAGACGGTATATAGAGTTACTGGAAGGCACTATATCTTTTGCCAGCGAACATGGTAAGGGGAGTATATTTACAGTAACTATTCCAATTTAATATTTTAAGAAATTACTATGAAGAAGATTCTTTTAATTGAAGATAATCCTGAGATCAGGGAAAACACCAGTGAAATATTGGCGCTTGCTAATTATGATGTGGTTACAGCTGAGAATGGAAAAATTGGAGTAGAGTTAGCGCAACATGAAAAACCCGATCTGATCATTTGTGATATTATGATGCCGGAGCTGGATGGCTACGGTGTTCTTCATATATTAAGCAAGAAGGAAGACACAGCGAGTATACCTTTTATATTTCTCACTGCGAAAACCGAGAAGACAGACATCCGCAAAGGGATGAACCTGGGAGCAGATGATTACCTCACAAAACCATTTGACGATACCGATCTTCTCAACGCCATTGAAACCAGGCTGCGCAAGAGCGCCATGCAACAGAAGTATTATGAAGCAACGCCTGAAGGATTGGATAACTTTATTAAAGACGCACAAAAAGTTCTTAACATAAAGGATCTTGGTAAAGACAGAAAAGTAAAGCTTTTTAAAAAGAAGGCTGAAATATTTTCGGAAGGCGATATGCCGCTGCAGGTATATTTCATTAAGTCAGGTAATGTTAAAACATTTAAGTCGCATCCTGATGGAAAGGAATTTATTACCAACCTGTATGAAGCAAACGACTTTTTTGGATTTGAGCCGGTGCTTGAAAATGATAACTATAAAGAATCTGCGGTAGCACTATTGGATTCGGAGCTCGTTGCTATACCACGACACGATTTTATACTCATGATGCAAAGTCACCCGGATGTCTCCGCGAGCTTTATAAATTTGCTCTGCAAGAAAGTTGCCGAGCGCGAAAGACAACTTCTGAACCTCGCCTATAATTCTGTACGGCAACGCACTGCTGAGGCTTTATTGAAATCCACTTCGCTGCAAGATGCCAAGTCGGTTATCGCTATATCCCGCGAAGACCTGGCTAAAATGGTAGGCACTGCTTCAGAATCTGTAATCCGTGTGCTATCCGATTTTAAAGAAGAAGGCATTATTGAAATTGAAAGCGGCAAAATCAAAATTATACACCCCACCAAGCTGGAGAAAGTTGTTCGCTGGAATGTAGCGCGCTAATGTATATATAGCATGCTGAAGCACGATGCTATATTAGCGACAGATCGTGATCTCGGTTGCGTGTTGCGCGGGCAGTGCTGTGTGCCCTTCGTGGACAAAGAATACCCGTGCAATCAACAAACATCCGGAGAGAAAAAGCATCGCTGTTGTTACTTTTCTAAAGCTTAGATTGAAACGCTTTACGAAATATTGGAACAAGGCTGTAAGGCCAAGCATCGCAGGTAATGTACCCACGCCAAAGAGTAACATAAAGTAAACGCTTGCTATAGGACTTCCCAATGTTAAGCAATACGTGAGGGCGAGAAAGGTTAATCCGCAGGGGAGGAGACCATTCAGTGCCCCTAGTATAAAAATGGAGAGGTGATTATTGTGTTGTAGAAATCTCGCGAAGACCGTTTTTAAGAAAGACGTTAATTTTTGAATAAGTTTGGTGAGCACCGGTATATGTATATTGACCACGCCCATCACCGAAAAAACAAGCAGGCATACTCCCAATACTATAGAGAGTGGGTTCTGGAATTCAGTTAACGGTAAAGCCCAGCCAGCGCTTCCGATGAGTAATCCTAAGATGCTATAGGTTAATATTCTTCCGAGGTTATATACCAGGCGATTCAGCGTTGCAGCAGGATTTAGATTACTAACAGCCATGGCCAATGGACTACACATTCCTACACAGTGCAGGCTTCCGGCAAATCCCATGAGCAATGCAGTAATGAACATATCAGATATAGATTACTTCTTCCTGGTAAAATTCTTTGCCGTTCATTTTCCACGATAGCTTGGCGCGATACATTCCCTTTTGAAGCGCATCGAGATTGAATGACTGTACCTGCGGATGGGAAGGTGATACTTTAAAATCACGATCCATTTTTGCATTCGATGGACAGAATAATTTCAACGTGCCATTTTCCATTTTGTCTAACTGATCGAATTCAATATGCAACGTGTGGTCTACTACTTTGATGATTGGCCGCTCCTGTAGTTGTGCGGTGTTGTTGAGCCGTTGGATTTGACCCTGGTAATTGAGTTCTTCTGCATAGTAATCTTTCGATACAAGACTGATGTCCTGACGAACACACACAGTAACCAGCGTGGCTATAAATGCCGCAAACAATACGAAGGCTACTACAATCCATTTTCCGAAGTTCATAATATTAATTTCTTTTAGCGTCTGATGCTTTACTGACAGGCCCTATAAATTTGGCCTTCACCGTTTCTACTTTTTTCCCATCGTGATAAATGCCCAGTCTTATAACCGTACGAGCATTGGTTACATCCTTTTCGGGAATCCGTACGAAATATATACTCTTAACAAAACCTTCTGCCGGAATGGTAATTGCCTTGCCATCCACTTTATGGATTTGTGCTGTAGCAGGAGATTCAATTTTAATTTCAAGAGACATTTCATCGAATGTCTTATTCACAAATTCAACATTGTACAAGTTCGTAATATAGCCGGGTTCACGTTGGTATAGTGTTCCGGGGACTTTCAGTACGGTGGTCTCTACATCCGAGCGTGTGATCAGTGCGAAACTCAGAATGCCCATCAAAGCCAGCAATACAAAAGAATATCCGATAACTTTTCCGGTGATGATCCTGGATATACCATCTTTAATGGAATTATAGGAAGCATAGCGGATAAGTCCTTTTGGTTTTCCTATTTTGATCATAACGTCATCGCACGCATCTATACAGGCTGTACAGTTGACACATTCCATTTGTGTGCCGTTGCGTATATCTATACCAGTAGGACATACATGAACACAAAGTTTACAGTCGATGCAATCACCGGTGTTTACTTTTGCTTCCGTATTCTTTTTTATATGCCCGCGTGGCTCGCCTCGTAGCCAGTCATAAGCAACAACGATGGATTCCTTTGTGAGGAGAACTCCCTGTAATCTCCCATAAGGACAAACTGCAATACACGCCTGCTCCCGGAACTTCGCATATATACCATAGAAGATTCCTGTGAAAACAGCCAGCCCTATAAACCCTGCTATATTTTCGGAAGGCGCATGACTTGCTATGGCAATGGTATCATCCACCCCGATGAGGTATGCCATAAGGGTATGCGCTATCAATAACGATATAGCAAGAAATATACTATGCTTTGCGGTCTTCTTGAAGATTTTGCCCGCACTCCAGGGCTCCTTTGCTAATCTTCGTTGCGCAGCAGCGTCACCTTCAATCAAGTATTCGATCTTCCGAAAAACCATTTCCATGAATAATGTCTGCGGACACATCCATCCACACCACACACGACCGAACACAACGGTGAACAGAATGATAAAGACGAAGAACGTTAGAAGCACAATGGCCAAGAGAAAAAAATCCTGCGGCCAGAATGCTTGTCCCAGAATAACGAATTTCCGCTCGAAGACATTCAACAGAAGAAAGGGCTGTCCGTTGATTTTTAAAAATGGTCCGCCAAACAAAACGGACAAGAGTACAACGGTAACGGCTATACGCCAGTTATGATATTGACCGGAAGGCCTTTTAGGGTATATCCATATTCTTTTTCCCTTCTCATCCACCGTAGCAATACTGTCCCGGAATTCTTCTTCCGTTTCAGTGGGAAGAGAAGCGGCTGCACTTTTAGCCAACCGCTCTTTCCGGATATCCATTTTAATCCCGCCTTCCATTGTCTTCACTCTATACTTTCCTATATATGTATGTCGGCCTGGTGTTTGGCTTAAGCTTTCTGCTTAAAGCTATTTCACAATGAAGCCTGAACTTTTACGCTGTCTGCTATAATTGCAGTTGTACTGTCCAATTCCACAGCAGCTGGTTTGAACAGATCTCCTTGCGGACCTTTTTCATTTGCAGGGTTAGTGCCTTGTAAACTCATTACAAAGAAAGTAACGTTGCGTACATCCTGCGGACTCATAGATTTACCCCAGGCAGGCATTCCTTTTTCAACCACTCCGTTTTTAATGGTGTGAAAGACTTGTTTCACATCACCACCATGCAACCAGTATAGATCGGTGAGGTTTGGTCCTATGGTATTTCCACCGCCATCATTTCGGTGACAAGCGCCACAGTTGTTGCCATTGAAAACCGCTTTACCTTTTTCAATAAGCGCCTGGTCATTGCTGAAAGCTAGTGTACTTTCATCTATTTCTTCCTGCGGCTGAGATGCTTTTAGTTTCCGGGCTTGCTCCTCAGCAATCGCGAGTTCCTGTTGATACTCTTTCTCTTGTAGCGGAAGGGTATCCGAAAAGTGGAACACTACTATATATATAATGGCGTATACGACCGTACCATAGAAAAGCCATTTCCACCAGGGTGGTAAATGATTGTCCAATTCTTTTATGCCATCATAATTGTGTTCGAGTTCTATATCTTTTTCTTCTTCTACCGGCACAGACGCATTTAGCCGTTGCACCAGTTTGCTCCACAAGGACGGCTTCGGTATATAAGGTACTCCAAGTTTTAAAGCCCTTGCCTTATCCGACTCAACGACAAGCACGTTGATAACTTGTATCAGGTATAGCGCCACGATGCCCACCAAAGTGATTACCACCAGGATGAAGAAGACAAGCAGATATACTGGAAGCATCGGATGATTTACAGGATCATCCCAGAAAGTTCTTTGCGCCTGCGCTGTGTCCTGTGCAAAGGCACTCAGGGTATAGATCATGGATAGAATTAATAATACAGCTCTTCTCATGGTCTTATAGTTTAATGTTAGAATTTTCTTCTTTCAGGGTTGAATCATCCATGGGCATGGACTTCATCTTATCAATAAATTTCTTATCAGTAGTAAATACCCATAGCAACAGGCAGAGGAAGAATACGAAGAATATAACGAAAGAGATTATCGGCCAGATCGCGATGTTCTCTATACTTTGAAGAACGTTTTTATACATGACATTAAGGTTTATTATTGGTTGGATATATACTTTCGTGAAGGAGGCAGCATCAAGGTGATACTGCGTCTTCACGAATAAGTATACATCTTACTGATTTTCGGTCTGTGCAGTTTTCTCTGCTTTAATATCTTTTCCGAGTCGTTGCAAGTATGCGATCAATGCAATGATCTCGGCATCGTCTGCCACTTCTATACCGTCAGCTTTTAATGTGGCGGTTATTTCTCCAGCCTGCTTCTCAAGGTCGTTGTTCGCCTCTTGCTCATATCCTTCTTCGTATGGAACTCCGATTTTTCGGAGTGCATTTATTTTGCCACGTGTTTCACCTTTATCAATCGTCTGCTCAAACAACCATGGGTATGCCGGCATAATCGAACCCGTTGATACAGCATCCGGAGCAAGCATGTGATTGTAGTGCCAGCTGTTGGAGTATTTACCGCTGATGCGGTGAAGATCCGGACCGGTACGTTTTGATCCCCAGAGGAATGGATGGTCATATACAAATTCACCAGCCTTCGAGTATTCGCCATAGCGTTCTGTTTCCGAACGGAAAGGACGTACCATTTGTGTGTGGCAGTTTACACATCCTTCACGGATATATATATCACGGCCGTGTAACTCCAACGGACTATATGGTTTCACGCTGCTGATGGTAGGTATATTTGATTTGATCAGGAACGTTGGCACCATTTCGATAACACCACCGAGTAGAATTGCTATTACTGTAAGGACTGTAAATAGAACAGGTTTGTGTTCCAATACGCGATGATGCCAGCCTCCTGTTTTTTGAATATATACTTTTGCAAGTGGTGCTGCTTCTGCTTCTTCATTCGCGATGAAGCTTCCGGCATATGCAGTCTTGATCAGGTTATACGTCATGATGATCGCGCCGATCAGGTATAGGCCACCGCCTATAGCACGCAGGCCATGCAGCGGCAAGATCTGAACCGTTGTCTCCAGGAAATTTTTATATACCAGGAATCCTTCGGCATTGAATTCTTTCCACATTAAGCTCTGCACAACACCGGATACATACATGGGCAATGCATAGAATATAATTCCCAGTGTTCCAAGCCAGAAGTGAAGATTGGCAAGCTTGGCGGAATATAGCTTTGTGTTCCACATGCGTGGTGTGATCCAATATAGTATAGCAAACGTCATGAAGCCGTTCCATCCAAGGCCACCCACGTGAACGTGCGCTACAATCCAATCGGTGAAGTGTGCTATAGCATTTACATTCTTGAGGGAAAGCAGCGGACCTTCCAGCGTAGCCATGCCGTATGCAGTTACGGCAACAACCATAAATTTCAATACAGCGTCTTCACGAACACGGTCCCACGCGCCACGAAGCGTCATCAAACCATTCAACATACCACCCCAGGACGGAGCAATTAGCATGATCGAGAAAACAGTACCCAGCGACTGTGCCCAATCCGGAAGCGATGTATATAGTAAATGGTGTGGTCCTGCCCATATATAGATAAAGATCAACGACCAAAAGTGAATGATCGACAAGCGATAGGAATATACCGGGCGATTAGCAGCCTTCGGCAGAAAGTAGTACATCAAACCCAGAAATGGTGTTGTCAAAAAGAATGCAACCGCATTATGACCGTACCACCATTGTACAAGGGCATCCTGCACTCCGGCATACCAGGAATAGCTTTTGAAAAATGTTACTGGCATTTCAAATGAGTTGACAACGTGGAGTACCGCCACCGTTACGAATGTGGCGATGTAGAACCAAACGGCTACATACATGTGTCGCTCTCTTCGCTTGATAATTGTACCGATCATATTCCAGCCGAATACAACCCAGATGATGGTGATGGCTATATCAATTGGCCATTCGAGCTCCGCATATTCTTTGGAAGTTGTAAACCCTAACGGTAACGTAATCGCAGCTGCAAGAATGATAAGTTGCCAGCCCCAGAAGTGAATCCAGCTAAGCTTGTCGCTGAACATCCGCGACTTGAGCAGACGTTGTAGAGAATAATATATACCTGCAAACATCGCGTTGCCTACAAAGGCAAATATGATGGCGTTGGTATGCAGCGGACGAATTCGTCCGAAGGTAGTATACTGCGTATCAAAATTAAAAATTGGATATACCAGCTGAATGGCCGCAGTAAGACCAACCAGCATCCCTACTAATCCGAACACGACCGTAGCGATCATGAAGGCTTTTACGATCTTGTTATCGTAACTGAATTTTTCTACTTCCATACGTTGCTCAGAGTTTATCACAAATATTCTGGCAATAAAAGTAGAGGGAGAAGATCATCGTGCTGATGACGGTTGTTATTGGATAACCTGATTTTTGTCAGGATGCATTTGTTGTGAGTAGGCACAAACAACGTAACGGCTATGCAAAACTTCTTTACCAGATGTAAAAATCGAAAGGCCTTCACATGGTGAAGGCCTTTCTTTGTGATTTGCCTCTTAAAGATGCGTTGTGATGGTTATCCTAAATAGCTTTGCTAAAAATCTCACGGTTACTTTGCGGTTCGTGCATATAGGAATCGAACACTCTGCAGATATTCCGGATGAATGGTTCGCCAGCGGTTGTTACTTTCAAGCCACCTGCTTCGTATAAATATAGTATACCTTCTTTCTCCATTTCCATGAGTGCATCCAGCATACGGGCGTTGATCACTTGCATAAGAAGTTCCGGACTAAGCTCGCCCTGGCAGCTGATTTGAAGAATACATTGCTTTAGCAGCAGATCTTCGTCTGAATGAATATGTCCTTTGAGAATCGCGGAGCCGCTATGATGAATTGCACCGAGATACTCTTCAGTTTTTTTCTCGTTTTGTGCGTAAGCGTATTTTGCATCACTGATCGCGGAAGCCCCTAACCCAATCAACAAGTCGGTGTTGGTTACGGTATATCCCATAAAGTTACGATGCAGTTTTCCTGCTATATGTGCTTTAAATAATGCATCGTGACGGAGTGCAAAATGATCCATACCTATATCTGCATAATTTGCTTTCCGAAGCAAGTGTCTGCCGATTTCATAGAGATGTCGTTTGAGTGAACTTGAAGGCAAGTCTGCAGTTTCATAACCACGTTGTCCTGGCTTGAGCCACGGTACATGCGCATAGCTATAGAATGAAACACGATCGGGTTTCAACGTGAGTACTTTTTCAATAGTATCGGAAACTGTAAACGGTGTTTGAAACGGAAGGCCATAGATCAAATCAAAGCTAACGGATTCATATCCTATTTCTCGTGCCTGCATCGTTACTTGCTGCAAGTTTTCAAAAGGCTGAATGCGATGTATAGTCTGCTGTACTTTTTCATCGAGGTCTTGTACGCCAAAGCTTACACGCGTAGCCCCCAGATCAAACAACGTTTGAAGATGCTCACGTGTAGTGTTGTTAGGATGACCTTCAAAGCTTAGTTCGAAATCATGATGCAAATCGACTTCTTCCAGTATATAGGTAATGAGCCAACGTAAATTTTGTGGACTAAAAAAAGTAGGTGTGCCACCTCCTAAATGTAATTCACGCACCAGGGGACGCTTCTTGAAAATATTTCTGTAAAAACTCCATTCCTTTAATAAGGCCTGTATATAGGGAACTTCAATGTTGTGGTTTTTTGTGATCCGTGTAGAGCACGCACAATACGTGCATAAGCTTTCACAGAACGGCAAATGTATATATATACTGATTCCGTTCGTGTCATTCGTTTCTTCGAACGTTTTCCTAACCACTCTGATCCATTTCTCGTTCGTAAAACTGTCAATATTCCAATATGGAACGGTAGGATAGCTGGTATAGCGTGGCGTAGGAACGTCATACTTTCTTAATAGTGCTGCTTGTGATGGTTGCGAAGTCATGTTTCAAAGTACCAGAAACCGGAAAGCATCTGGTATGATTGCCATCAAACCGAAACCTGATTTTTGTCAGACTTTTTTGATTCTGATTTTTTAGTCTCGGCTGATCCCGGCTTGTCATCGAACAGCATTCTCACGGAAGGTGTATAAGTGTCATCATATTGGCCGCTTTTCATATTCCAATAAAAAACACCAAGAAATAATATCGCGATGGTAACGCTGATGGTAATTAAAAGTGTGATGATGCCCATAGCTTTAAAGTTTAATACGGGCCGCAGTGAACTTTACGGCCAGTGTACTGAATCCTACCACACTGATGCTACTGATCGGCATAATGATCGCGGCAACAAGCGGAGTTAAATGTCCGGTAACAGCAAACGTAAGTGCGATGGCGTTGTAAAAAAATGATATAGCAAACCCGCTTTTCAATATAACAGAAGATGACTTGGCGAAACGCAGGATCCGTGTGAGAAGTATAATTTGATCGCCGTATAGAATACCATCGCAGGCAGGCGTAAATACACCCGTGTCATCGGTAACCGCTATACCAACGTCACTTTGTTTAAGTGCACCGGCATCATTCAGACCATCGCCAATCATCATTACCTTTTTCCCCTGGCGCTGCAGATCAAGTATATAGTTTAGCTTGTCTTGTGGACTTTGATTAAAAAGAAGTTGTGTTGATGGCGGAAATAATTGTCTCATCTGGTTTTTGTCGGTATCATGATCACCCGATAAAACGGCTACACACTTGCGCCCCAGCCGCTGCAGCATTCCCTTCATGTTTTTTCGTACGGATGTTTTTAGTGTGAAGTATCCTTTTACTTCGTCATCTATGGAAACAAACACACGCGATGCCTCCTGCTCGACTGCATAGTGAAATCCTGTAAAGAGCGCTGAGCCGATTCTGAATTCACGACCAGCGATAATGCCTTGAATACCTTTCCCGGGAATCTCTTTAAAATTCTCAACGGACTCGTTTGATATACCTTTTATATACTTTGTGATAATTATACTCAGCGGGTGTGTGGAAAAGCTGGTTAGTAATTTTATCCTGCTGAAATCTTCTTGCGGTAATTCTCCCATAAACGAAACATCCGGATCATTACCATGCGTTACGGTTCCTGTTTTGTCAAACACAACAGCATCAATGGTTGCCATACGTTCAATGACGTCTGCGTTTTTTAAGTAGAGTTGTTTTCTTCCGAGTACCCGCAGCATGCTGCCCAATGTAAAGGGAGCGGCCAATGCCAACGCGCATGGACAAGCCACCATCAACACCGAAGTCAGCACAAGCCACATAGCCGATGGATTTGTAATTTGCCAATATATAGCGGTGAGAAGTGCAATCCCTAAAACAATCCATGTGAACTTGCGTGCAGCACGATCAATGATTTTTTGATATTTACTTTCTTCTGTCTTTTTAAACGCATCGTGATTCCATAAGCTGGTGAGGTGGCTTTGTGATGTTTGCTTTTCGACTATAAGCGTAACCGGTGTCCCGATCAAACGTCCACCGGCATATACCAGTTCACCTTGTATAGCTTTTACCGGCCGCGATTCACCTGTAACAAAACTATAATCTATATAGGCTGATTCTTCCAGCAGTATACTATCTGCCGGTATAATTTCCATATTCCGGATTTTAATCTGATCTCCTCTTCTTAATTTATAGATTACAACAGGTTTCCATTCACCATCTTCCATCCGGTTTACCGCCAATGGAAAGTAAGCGGTGAAGTCGCGATCGAACGCTAGGCTTTCATACGTTTTGTTTTGAAACCACCGGCCGATCAGTAAAAAGAAGACAAGGCCTGTAAAAGAATCAAGATAGCCAGCCCCCGTTGCTGATATAATATCGTAGCTGCTTCTTACGAATAAAGCAATTAGTCCGGCAGCGATCGGTACATCTATATTGATTTGCTTTTGCTGAAAACTTTTGAATGCCGAACGCAGATAATCAAAGCCACTATAGAAAAATACCGGAATAGCTAAAGCGAGATTAAGCCATGAGAAAATTCTCATAAGCTCTTTTTCAGAATGATTGATGCCGAGGTATTCAGGAAAACTGAAGAGCATGACGTTACCAAAACAAAAACCGGCAATGGATAACTTGAGCACTAATGATCGATCATTCTTGGGCTTTGCATCGGCGTGATCTTCAAGCGTGATCTTGGGTATATAACCAACGGATGCAAGCAGCTGCGCTATAGTCCCAAGATTAACCAGTTGCGGGTTGAATTCTGCTGTAACTGTTTTTTTTGTGAAGTGAACTTCCGATCGAAGTATACCAGCATTGATCTTATGCAAGTTTTCCAATAGCCAGATACAGGAAACACAGTGTATAGCAGGAACAAAAAATGTTACCTTGGCGAAAGCATCTGAATCAAAAGCCAGTAATTTCTTCCGGATGTCTTTCTCATTCAGATAGGCATACGTCTCATCACTTTTAATGTTAAGTTGTACGCCTGGGTTTTTGTCCAGGTCATAATACTGGCATAGGTTATTGCTGTTCAGAATTTCATATACCGTTTTGCATCCATAGCAGCAAAATGCTTTTTCGTCAAGATATAGTGTTTCTTCACATGCCTGTCCACAATGAAAACAGGTAACGTCTATACTTACTTCACGGTTTACTTCGGCAACCATTATTATGCTTCAACAAGTTCTTCGTTCATTACATATGACCATACCAGTTTTTTTGTATGGTTTACTACCGTCTCTGTTAAACTTCCAAGTATCAGGTGATCTATACCGGTACGTCCGTGTGTACCCATGGCAATCAGGTTTCCCTTCACCGTATTACTGAACTCGATAATCCCTTGCTCTAGGTTTGTGTGATTATAGATGTTCAGTGTATAGTCTTTTAGAGTATAGGTTTTGACGAATGCAATCAGGCGATCCATATTCAATGAGTCCGGTGCAAAGTTTAGCGGAGTATTTATCCACACTACATGAAGTTTCGCTTTGAAGAAGCTCTGCAAGGCTTTTACTTTTGTAACGAGGTCATCCTGGTTTTCAAGATCCAGCGTATGCGGGAATACGATGTTGGTGATCGGTCCTTTGAAGTAATCTTTTAAGACAAGAACGGGTACGCTTGCATGACGGACTACTTTTTCTGCGTTTGATCCGATAAAGAATTCTTTTATACCGCTCGCACCGTGCGAGCCCATAATGATGATGTCGACAGACAGCTCACGTACATAATTTTGAATGACCTTCGAAGGTGCACCGAACTCTATTTTGGTGACGACATCCAGACCTTCTTTATTATATTTTGTGATGACTTTTTCGAGTCGTGCTTCTGCTTTCTCTTTCAGTTCAGTCAGCAGTTGTTGTTCGAAATTTAATACCGGCATAATGAGGCTATCATGCAGTACCGGGAGTTCTATTACGTGAAGTAAATGAACACTGCCTTTTGATCGGGCAGCAGTATCGAGCGCAAAGCGAAATGCATTAACGGCTGTCACTGAAAAGTCGCATGGAACAAGAATCTTTTTCATAGAGGTATCTTTTTAGGGTGCGTTTAATTTATCAGGGATCGGTATATAGTATATCAGTAATTCCGAGCCTTATGTTAGAATGATAGATCAAATGTATTTTTATTAATAGCCTTATCTTTTGAGATAGGTCACCTGAAAACATGATTTTTGTCAGGCTTTGATTTTCCGCTTCCTGAAATATTACGGAGTTCATAGTCAATAGGAAATTGTGGCTTGGAGACTTCGAAGTATAGCTGATTTGCAAAAAAAAAGGTGAGCAGTTTCGGACTGAAACTACTCACCTTTTTTAGAGTCGCGGGGCAGACTATATGTTTTGGTGTACTGCGTTCTCTTTCTTTTCGTCTACTGCTTTGTTATATTCAAACTCCCAGAAGTCAGCGTCTTTAATACCAAGTAAGGTTGGATCAAATACCGGTTCAAGTCTTTCCTTCTTTTGTGCTTCATAATCCTTGAGCGCGGTGAGGGCCGGTTTCTGAAGAATTAGTATTGCGATAATATTCAACCAAGCCATAATACCAACGCCAAGATCACCCAGGTCCCATGCAAGTTGTGCTGTTTTAATACAACCCATAAAGGTAGCTGCCAGTATACATACTTTGAGCAGGAACATCAGTAGGGGGCCTCCTCGTTTATGCGTGAGGTAGGCTATATTGGTTTCCGCAATATAGTAGTAAGCCATTAATGTAGTGAAAGCAAAAAAGAACAACGTTACGGCTACTATATAACTCCCCAGGCCATGATAGTTGATATCAAATTCCTCCTGGCCGCTAAATGCTTTGTCGACAGCAGCCTGGGTATACATGGCACTTCCATCCACATGCTTAACACCGTCCTGTATATAGTATACTCCGTTGTTGATAATCAGTTCATCACCAGCCCCCTTTACATTATACATACCGGTACTTAAAATAATAAAAGCTGTAGCTGAACAGACGAAAAGTGTATCGATATATACGGAAAAGGCTTGTACGAGACCTTGATTAACGGGATGTGTCACCTCAGCAGCAGCGGCCGGATGTGGCCCTGTTCCTTGTCCCGCTTCATTGGAATAGACGCCCCGCTTTACCCCAATGGAAATCATGGCACCGATGATTCCGCCAAACGCGGCATGTGCGCCAAATGCACTGGAGAAAATCAGTGAAAAAACTTCTGGTATTTTTTGGAAATTGATGGCCACGACAACGACAGCTACCAATATATAGGCACCAGCCATGAAGGGCACAACGTACTCGGCTACACGCGCAATGGTCTTTATGCCTCCGAAGATGATCAGTCCTAACAGAACCACCAGAATTACACCCGTCCACATGTGACTTAAGCTGAATGCGTTGTTCACTGCCGATGCGATACTATTAGCCTGTACACCCGGTAATAACAAACCGGTAGCCAGCACCGTTGCTACAGCAAAAGTGATTGCGTATGCTTTGCCAACGGCTTTATTTTTGATTCCTTTTTCAATGTAGAATGCGGGGCCACCACGGTACTGTCCTTTTTCAGTGCGCTTATAAATCTGTGCAAGCGTTGATTCCACGAATGCTGAGCTAGCGCCAAGAAATGCAACAAGCCACATCCAGAAAACTGCACCCGGTCCTCCTATAAATATAGCAGTAGCCACTCCCGCAATATTACCAGTGCCTACCCGTCCGGAAAGTGAAACGGCTAATGCCTGAAATGAAGATATGCCTGCGCTGGATTTTTCGCCCTTTATCATTAATCGGACCATTTCTTTTATCATTCTTACTTGGAAGAAACGCATGCGTATAGAGAAATATATACCTACCGCAAGCAGTAGATAGATCAGCACATCACTCCATATAATAGCATTCGCTACCGAGACAAATTTTTCCAGAGAACCCATAGGTATTAGCGGTTAAGTTCGTTATGTTTTGAGTTATTTAAATTAATATTAATCGTCTAAGCTAAGAGATATATTAGATTATTAAACATTTTGAAATGACAGGTATTCATATTTAAATATTGACAACGATTGCGTTTAATGCGACTTTCACTGGAATCAACAGGCCTCTGCGCTTTCTCGGGGTGCCACTACATGCACACTGACTGCAATAATCTGTTGTGCATTTTAGAGCTCGTTGTCTCGTCAGTTAAACCCTTCGTCTCACTGCTTATTCATGTATAAATTAACCGCTATATTGCATCATGACTACCCGCCTCACTGTACCTTTTTTTAGAAGGAATACCGTTGCTATAGTATTGCGAACGGCATGTTTTGCAATGCTGCTGTTTGTCGGATATTATTCAAACCCGGTTTACGCACAGAGTAGAGACGACCGGTATGATAAATATAAAGAGCGCTTGCGTGCGGATAGCCTGCTTCTGAACCGCAGACGGAATGTAATAAAGAGTGATGTGCTTGGCGTTTTAGTGGGGTATTATAATGTCACGTTCGAAAGACTTGCACGAGTTGCACCGCGAAGCTTGGTTGTTACTGCGGAGTATGCTGTTTTCTCTTATGAGGAGTTTGAGTTCAAGGGTACATCCATTCAACCCGCTTTACGATATTACCTGACAAAAAAACGTGAGCCACCTGCGGGATACTATGCGGAGCTTTTTATGATATACTCCGACTATAAAGTATACGACACTAGTCAGGGATATGGTGCTCGCATCAATCAGCTTGGTGGCGGTATACATGGAGGCATACAATGGGTAATAGCCGAGAGAATTACCATTGATGTTTTTCTGGGCGGTGTATATGTGGAGACGTCTGTAAAAGGATACCTGAATCAGGATGCTATCCGTTCGTTTCAGGTGGTAACCGGAGTAAATGCCGGATTCAGATTTTAGAGCTATAAATCACGCTATATACTATATTCCACATCGTTCGGTATATAATGCTGATTCACGAATCTTGCTGCTTTCGCTTTTCCTTTGTTTGTTTAATCGTTAATTCTTCAGTGTCGGTGATGTGGAATTTATTGACAGCGATACGTTGTGATCCATAGATGCCTGAATTTCCGCTGAAGTAATACGCAGTGAAGCACGCGATGGCAAAGTATAGCGTATGTTCTGTTCCGAATAGTTCTATCCCCATCATGGTGCAGGCGAGTGGTGTATTGGTAGCAGCAGCGAACACCGCTATGAAACCTAACCCTGCAAACAAATCAACAGGTGAACCTGTGAGCACAGCCAACGTATTGCCTAGGGTCGCGCCAATAAAAAATAAAGGAGTGACTTCACCACCTTTAAAGCCCATGCCCAGGGTAATAGCCGTAAGTACCAATTTAAAGAACCAGCTGAAATACGTTGCGCCTCCCGGTGAAAATGCAGAGACTATACTTACACCATCTTTGTGTGGATTGGTAACGCCAAGTCCGAGATAATCGAACGATCCGATCAGGTAACTGATGCCTACCACCAGTATAGCGCCTGTTACCGGGATCAGCCATTTATGCGTAAAGTATAGATTGCTTTTATCTTTGATAAGGCGCGTAAGTTCTGCAAACAAAAATCCTGTAAAACCAAACACAACCCCGGCTATAATTACTTTCAGAAGAAGTAGAACATCTATTGGGATGAAGGGTATAAGGTGTGCATTTGAACTAATAAAACTGATGCTATATTGCGTATGTACTATACCGCATGCTGAACATGTAACATCTGCAACAACACTGGCAATGAGACATGGGATGAGTGCATCGTATTTTATTCTGCCAATCGCTAAAACCTCTAACGCAAATATAGCACCGGTGACCGGTGTTCCGAATACAGCACCAAAGCCTGCGGCCATACCGCCCATGAGTAGTATACGCCTGTCTTCTTGTTTTAATTTATACCATTTTGCGAATAGCGAAGATATACTTCCCCCCATCTGTACTGCGGTTCCTTCGCGTCCGGCTGATCCTCCAAAAAGATGCGTGATCACCGTTGTGAAAAGTATCAGTGGAGTCATGCGTGCCGGGATGCCACCACCGGGCTTGTGAATTTCGTCCATCACAAGATTGTTACCTGCGTCTGAATTTTTTCCGAGAGCTTTATAAAGGAAAGTGATCAGTATACCCGCGAGTGGAAGCAGAAAGATAAGCCACATATTTGCCCAACGTGTTTCAGTAGCCAACTCCAAAAGCCAGAGAAACAACGCCACCAGCAACCCAATAATTACGGATACCGGCACAATGATTACCGTCCAGTAAAGTAAGTGTTTAGCGATGAGGAACTGCTCTACAGAATTTATTGCTTTTCGCATTCTACTAATCAAGTATATATGATAATGTAATTTGCCTTTCCAGGAAACATCCATTGCTATGTTAAAGTAACAAATATACTGATACAGTAGCCATTTGGTCATGCAGTCACTTTAAAAAAGCGCTTGTAAACTTCAAGCAAAAGATAAGATGCTCCTGTATATAGAACAGGTTCTACAGTTCGGAAATATCGTGCTTCTGTAAAGTGAAAAATGATGGGAAATAGTATGATCAGGGATATGGGTGTGAAGGCAAAAAGATAGTTTTTGTTTCTGGCGGATAATAGAATTATTCCGGGAATACCGATTATTAAACTCATCCAGTAGAGGAGACTTTGACTTAATTTGATTGAAAGCTGTAATGGATGAAAGCAAGGATTTGCAGAATGAATGGGCAGGTAATAAGATCCACTATGGACGAGAAATTCAGAGATAAGTCTGGTTGGTGCAATGATATGGGATTGAAACGGTTTTTCATTTTTATACTCCCGTGTAAATCGATCAAAGGTTGCAGTCACTTCTTTGTCTAGCGGTTCTGTATAGTGTTTTTGTAAGCGTATAAATTTAGCGCGGAGTGAGTCAATATCTGTCTGACTGTATTTGCTTGTATATGCGTATGCGGGCATCTTGAATTCGCAAGGTATCCCCGGATTCGGAATGAAGTAACATCCTGCACTGGTCTTTTCCCAGTGAATGAAATCGCCTCCCCAGGCTGTTACAAACCTTCGGAAGGCCAGCTCTGCATTCGTGTAATTATACCCTGCGGTTGAATTAATTTGCAGCGGAATCAATCTTTTATAGAGGGTATAGTTTCGGATTGTCCAGGGGCTAAGGAGTATAATGAGCGGAGTCGAAATTATAAGTGTTTTTGCTATAATCCTGCGCAGAGTAATCCATTGTATATCTTTTATTTCCTGTAAGAATTGAATACCAATTGGAATGAAAAGAATTACGAAGTATGCCTTTAATGTTACGAGGAGTCCAATAAATATTCCTGTTATGAACAAATTTGTGTTTGTTGGCTCTTTA